>CAVPIQ010000001.1:0-304576 GCA_963705035.1 uncultured Alphaproteobacteria bacterium
GCTCATTGTAGACGAAATCGGCTATCTGCCTGTCATCCCGGGTGGCGGCAACCTGTTCTTCCAGCTTGTCAACGCACGCTACGAGCGCGGCGCCATGATCCTCACCTCCAACCGCGGCTTTGCCGAATGGGGCGAAGTTTTCGGCGATCCCGTTGTCGCAACCGCGCTACTTGATCGCCTGCTCCATCACGCCGTCGTGGTGCAGATCGAGGGATCAAGCTACCGCCTCCGCCAGCACGCCGAACTGATGCCCGAGCATGTCCGCTCCAAGGCCGTCATCGCACCGCCGACACCTGCACCAACGCCACGCCGCCGCGGCCGTCCACCGAAAAATGGCACCACGCTCCCTGGGCACTGACCGGCGAAACTGGGGATTTTTACTTCGGCGCTTTTGAGGAGAATTCAGGCGGCATTGACACCGCGGAGATGCTCGATCTTTTGCGCGTCGAGCCATTCAGCGAGCCCAGCCACGATATAGCTGGACCGCCGATAAGCAGGCGGGGTTTGTGTCGGACGCGCATCTGGCTGCAGCCTGCAGCGGCGAGGGCTTTCTCCAGCGTGCTGGTGACGTCGCCGGCTGTCATCGTGCTGCAGAGCTTCCAGGCGACGATGTAGCGCGAGACGTCATCGAGGATGGTCGAAAGGTAGAACCATCCCCAGCCGATGACCTTCAGGTAGGTAAAGTCGGTCTGCCAAAGCTGGTTGGGCGCGGTGGTTTTGGTGTGGAACTCATCGGCGGCTTTGATGACAATGAACGCCGGGCTGGTGATCAGGTCATGCGCCTTGAGCAGGCGATAGACCGAAGCCTCTGACACAAAATAGTTTTCCTGGTCGGTGAAGCGCACGGCGATCTCGCGCGGTGAAAGCTCTGGCTCTTGCCAACGCCAGTTGGACGATCCGCGACCGCACCGCATCCGGGATGCGGTTCCAGAGCCTCTCGGCCGCGGAAGGCCGATCAGCCAGTGCTTCCGGACCGCCGCTCGCGTAAAGATCATACCAGCGATAGAAGGTGGCACGTGGTACGCCGATTGCTCCAGCGTGCGTCGAACCGGCAAATGAGATTGCTCGACCAGTCCGGATGATCTCGAACTTCTCGACGACGAGTATCTCATTCGGGTCTCCCCCATCCGCGATCATACTTTTTTTCAGCAGCCGCAGTTCGAGTGCCTGCTCGGCGACAACCTCCTTCAGCGTGCGCGCTTCCTGACGCAGGACCTTCACCTCGTCGCTGGTCGCCGCTCGCGCCGTGTCGCCCGCCAGGCGGCGTTTACCGGCCTCCAGGAACTCCTTCGACCAGCTGTAGTACAGGCTCTCGGCGATGCCTTCACGGCGGCACAGCTCAGCGATGCTGGCTTCGCCGCGCAGGCCATCCAGCACAATGCGGATCTTCTCTTCCGCCGAATACTGCTTGCGGGTCGCCCGACGGATGTCCTACCAACCGTTCCGACGGAGGACGGTTGGCTTCGCGGATTTCTGGCTCATCTTCACTCCTTCGTCGTTACGATGAGCCAGACTGACGTCTGCCGTATGGCCGTGACCGGTCGGTGCCTCGATCGAGGTTGACGGTCTTTTTTCGACCAGGCTGATGAGACCGAACTTGCCGGAACGTGAGAGGAAGTGCGTGCTAACGAAAGGCGCCTGGCGTATTGTTCAGGCTCTTGCTAGCCGTGACGGTCTTTTTGCCGACGGGGCTAATCGTGAAGGCGCAGCTGAACGATGTCGAAAATCGACCAATCGACGCCGATAGTCGCTGAAACCGAGCGGATTTGGATTTGCCCAAATTTCCCTTTGAAATCAAGAGCGAAATATTTTTGACGGATCTGCTGAGACGGTTCTTCGCCGTGGGTGGAAAAGATTTGACGTAGTTAAATCAATGCGTTATCATGCCTCAGAACAATCGAGTGGGAGTGACGGGGAGTAGATGCGGATACGCGGGGAGAGCCCAGGACCACAAAGAACCTTCCCCACGCAAGAAATTGTGGGTAATAGATTTTGAATGCCGTGGGTCGCTGGACGAGGGTCGCGCGGATTAATTGTCCACAAAACACCGACGCTGGCACATGGCCTGTCGTCGGTGTGCGCATTGAACGATGTTATCCGATCAAGCGCCGAGCCAGCGAAATGACTTTGCAAGAAAGGCATTCCCATTCGCGCGCGGCCACTCGCCGTGAGCCACAATGACGCGCTGACAATTCCAGCTCAGCACCTTGTCGCGCGCCCGGCGCGCCGGTGCGCGGTTGATAAACGATAATCGCCATTCGAGCGGCGCGCAGGCCTGGTCCTGGGTGAGGCCATCGAGGCGCGCCAGGAAGCGCCACCAACCCCAATGTTCTCGGAGAAAGTGATCGCTGAACGTCTGGATCAGATCGGCGACGATTGCGGTGGCGGAGGGGCGGTGAAGAAAGACAATCTCGTCCATGGCGAACGAGCCGCGGAACCATGCCTGGTCGATATCGGGAAGCCATTCGGGCGGCGGGCTGTCCTTCAGCGCTTCGCGGAACGAGAGGTCGGAGCGTTTCTTGATTGTCGATTGCGGCCCCCATAACGCTGCCTCGGGATAGGCCGCCTTCCACTCCTGCAGATAGAGGTGATGGAGTTTGTTGGGGCTCACGAGGTGGCGAACAGAGCCCAGCCGATCCACTTCGGTGCGCAGATCCGCGGTCAGCTTGACTGGCGACCATACCCATAGATCGCCGTTCTCCAATCGGGCGATGACCGAACGCGTCGGATAGGCAATGCCAAAGAAGCTGACAATCTCTCCTTCAGCGACCCAAAGAGCGTCATGCACTTGCTCGAGCATTTCTCCGCCCTCTACCGTGAAAGGTAGAACGGCGCTGGCTTGGGTGGATTCAGAGCGTTCCCGTCCGCCGGGCTGGCGGCGGTCAGGCTTTGGCCGCCATTGCGCGTGCCACTTCGGCGGCGCTGATGCCTTCGAGCGCGAGGCCGTAGCCGACGCCCTCGTCGACGAGCCTGCGCAGCTTCTGCGTTGTGGCGATGCGCGTATAGCTGGCGGTCAGCGGTGGAAGTGCCGCGATGGCGTCGGCGATTTCGTGGGCGCGAGCGAGCAGCCTGTCCACCGGCACGATCTCGTTGACCACCCCCCATGCCTTGGCGGTCTCAGCGTCCAGAACCTGGCGTGTCAGCAGGAAATAGCGACCGCGGACGGAGCCGATCACTTCGGGCCAGAGCACGTGCATGCCGTCGCCCGGCACGATGCCGAACTCGAAGATGCGGCTTGTCCTGGAACACCGTTTCGGGCGTGGCGAGGATGATGTCGGTCAGCAGCGCATATTCGCTGTGCAGCAGCACCGGCCCGTTGAGGGCGGTGATCATCGGCACCTCGATATCGAGGATGTTCATGAGCACCTTCCTGCCCTCACGGAAGATCTTGTCGTAGCCGCGCGGCGAGAAGAAATCGAAGCCCTCGGGGCTGATTGCATCCATGAAGGCGTCGCCCGAGCCGGTCAGGATGACCACGCGATTGTCGCGGATCCGAGCCGATCTGGTGGAACAGATCGACGAACTGCTCATGCGTGTGGCCATTGAAGACCAGCTTGCCGCCATCGGTGTGGAAGCGGACTTCGAGCACGCCGCTGTCCGAGCGTGTCAGGCGAGCGTTCGGGAACGCGTTCCTATAGCTTTCGAACCGGGACATGGGTTTGCTCCTTGTTGCCGTTCGACCGTTACGGGATGGGCCTGGGGTTTGCTTGGGGTCGTTATGGCCATTCCAGGCGGATCGTGGCAGACCCGTCGGAGCGATATAGCTTATTCCATTTGGGAATGCGCTGGGCGTACCCGAGGTCCGGGCCGATCTCGAGCGTTTGCGGAATTCGCGGAAGGATTGGTCTCAAGGGATGCGCCACGCAAGCCGTCGCATCATGACAAGTGTCAAAGGCCGCGCGCTATTCGCTATGCGCCAGCAGAACCATGAAGATTGAGAGCGAATGGTGTGTCTCGAATTGCAAGTCTGCTGATGACGGCCGAAGACAGATGCGTGGGAGTCGGAGAACGCCGTGCCGTAGAATACCTGCGATGAGGTTGCCACCGCGTCGGTGGCGGCGAGCCTCACGCGGCCCTGGACCGTCGGCTGGGTCGGCGAACGGCCCTCATCTTGCCGCTGTTTCCGCCACCGCAAAAGAACTGATCGCTGCCGTTGGAGTCGAGCCCTGATACTGCGACGCCACGCGGCATCTCGATCCGCTCCTGCACCTCGCCGGTTCGCGGATCGATGCGCCGCAGCTCGCTTTCTTCGCCTTCCCAGGTGCCGTGCCACAGCTCGCCATCGACCCAGGTGACGCCGGTGACGAAGCGGTTGGCGTCGAGGGTGCGCAGGATCGCGCCGGTCTCCGGGTCGATCTGGTGGATCTTCCGTTCGCGATACTGGCCCACCCAGAGGGTGCCTTCGGCCCAGGCCAGCCCCGAATCGCCGCCGCCGCCCGGCGCCGGAATCGTGGCGAGCACGCGGCCGGTGGCCGGGTCGATCTTCTGGATGCGGCTCTCCGAGATCTGAAAGAGATGCTTGCCGTCGAAAGCCGTGCCGGCATGCGCGGGGACGTCGATCGAGCGCAGCGTCTCCCCGCTCGCCGGATCGAGCGAAGTCAGCCGATCGCCGGCCGCGAGCCACACATGGGCACCGTCGAAGCCCACCCCGCCGACCTGATCGACACCGGGAAAGGGCCCGTATTCGCGGAGGATATCGGCTTTTGATCGCTTCATGCGCCTATCCTAGCGGCCCGGGAGCGGCGCCGGGAGTAACAGCGTCGTCGCGAATCCCGGCAGCGGCGGGGTCATCCAGCGCCGCGCCCGGCCTTGGCCGAGGGCCTGCACCTTGCCGGCGGCGGCAAGCGCGTCGAGCGCCCGCTGTACCGTGCGCTGGCTTGTGCCGAGCGCGAGTGCCAGCGCGGAGCTCGACCACGACCCGCCATCGGCAAGGAAGGCAAGCACGGCCGCGTGCTCTTCCTCGACCGGCCGAGCCAGCACGATGACCTTGCGCGCGCTGCGCGGCGACGAGCGCGAAACCCTGTTTCGTCGCGCTCACGCGCGCGACGGTGCGCAGCAGCCTGCGGAGCCGCCCGATCTCCACCCGCAGGCGCGCGCGGTGGGATTCGTCGACGTGCTTGGCGCCGAACGCGCGGGCAAGCAGCACGTCCCGCGGCACGTCTCCGGGCCACGCCTCGCCGAGCGCGCGCGCGAGCGCGAACAGCACCGGGCGCCTTGCGAGCGGCACCAGCGTATTCCGTTCACGCACGAGATTGCGGCAGGCGTCGATCACAAGCGCCGTCGACGCAAGCAGCGCCTCGACCTCCTCCAGCAGCAGCGGCCGCTCCTGCCCACGCGCAATCAGCCGCGCCGCGGGCGAATCGAGGCTGGCGAGTGCCTGTTCCACCTCTGTCGCGAGCGCCGGAATGCGTGCCCAGCGCGCGGCTTCCTCGGCGCGGGCAAGTGCCGCGTGTGCTGCCTTGGCGCGGACACGCCGCATGGAAATTCCGGCGACCGCAAGCTCATGGATGGTCCGCAGCGCGGGCGTCAGGGCCGAAAGATCGAGCTGCGCCAGCCTGTGTTCGGCCTCGTCGAGATGCCCGATCAGAAGCAAGCGCCGAATTTCGAGGTAGCGTGCATGGGCGGCGTTCGCCCAGTCGCCGTGCGCCGCCAGGGTCGCCGACGCCGCGGTGAGGGCTTTCGTCGGCCACGCGAGGTCGCGCGCGGCGAGCGCAATCTCCGCCTCCGCGACGACGCACCGCGCCCGCGCGACCGCCTCTCTTGGACCGAAGGCGCGCGCCGCGCGCCGCACCAGCGTTCTCGCGCGGTCGAGATCGCCAAGCTGTGCCATGGCAACACCGCGAAGCGCGAGCGCTGGCGCATCGTCGCGGAGCGCGACCCGGTTCAGCGCGCCGAGGGGATCGCCCATCGCGAGCGCTCGGGCTGCGGCCGTGATCAGCGAGTCCATCGCAATCCCGTCACACTTGTCACTCCCAGGGGCGCCCCGGTCCAGTCCTAGTCTAACCCACGACGATCAACCAGCACGCGGCAACAGCCGGCGCGCAAATGAGGATGAATGAAGATGTCCACACACAAGACTGGAACACGTGAGCAGTGGCTTGCGGCGCGGCTCGAGCTGCTCGACGCGGAGAAGGCGCTGACGCGGCAGGGCGATGAGCTCGTGCGGCGGCGCCAGGATCTGCCCTGGGTCCGCATCGACAGGGACTACCGGTTCGATACCGACGAAGGGACAGCCTCGCTTGCCGACCTCTTTCGCGGACGCTCGCAGCTTCTCGTCTATCACTTCATGTTCGGGCCGGACTATAACGCAGGCTGCATTTCCTGCTCTTCGATCGCCGACGGCTTCAACGGCATCGCCGTGCACCTTGCCAACCACGACGTGATGCTGTGGGCGGCGTCCCGCGCGCCGCTCTCGAAGCTGCAGGCGTTCAAGCAGCGCATGGGCTGGACTTTTCCCTGGGCGTCTTCGCAGGATGGCGCGTTCAACTTCGACTTCAACGTTTCCATCACCGAGGAACAACAGCGCACGGGCGGCAGCGAATACAACTACCGTCGCGGTGGTCACGCGATAACGGCAACGGCGCTTCCGCCGGTCGTTATCGAGAATGCCACCCTGGCTGGCGCGGAGCCTGCCGCGTATGTGCGGGAGCGGCCGGGTCTCAGCGCGTTCGTCCTCGAAGACGGCGCCGTCTATCATACCTATTCGACCTATGCCCGGGGATTGGACGGACTCTGGGGGATGTATCAGTGGCTCGACCGCGCCCCCAACGGGCGCAACGAACAGGGCGTCTGGTGGCGTCACCACGACAGCTACGCGCCGGCGGCCTGATGAACCCAACCCGAGACGAAGCCGAGCGCCGCAGCTACGCAGCGGCGCTCGGCCTTGCGGCCGCCCCCACCTTCGCCCTCATGGCGCTTCTGACCGGCATGTCCGGCGGAGGTGCGGACATGATGTGCTCGGCCGCGCATGGTGCGTCGCCGTTGAGCGGAATGGTGCCGATGTACGTGCTGATGAGCGCGTTCCACGCCGCGCCTTGGCTGAAACTTGTCGGGCGCCGACGAGGCACGGCCCGTCGAGCATTGGAGATGGATGTGGACCACGCAAGCGCGCCGACCTCAGGCGGATCCTAGCGTCGGCGTTGCCACTGCTTCGAGGTTGCCTCTGCGGGGCTGCGCCGAGCGACGTCAGCGCTTTTTCATAGCACGTGGCAATCTGCCATCGTTGTGCGTTTCGACTTTGTTACCGGCCTGCGGGCGCTTCTTCATGTGATCGATGAACGCACGCAGCTTCGGCAGTATTTGGCGGTGGCCGGGATAGTAGAGAAACACACCCGGTACCGTCGGTGCGAACGGTTCCAGCACGCGGACGAGCTTTCCCGCGGTCACCGGGCCGGAGGCGATCGGCCCGGGCACTTGCGCAAGACCCAGGCCTTCGACGGTCGCGCCGAGCATGGTGGGGAAGTCGTTGGCGATCAGCGGACCCGACACGGCGATCTCGATCGCACGGCCGTTGTCGTCGAGCGACCATGGTGCGAGCGCGCCATTCGAGCGGCGCAGTCGCAGGCATGCGTGTTGGCGCAGATCGTCCGGCCGCTCGGGGCGCTCGCGCCGGGCGAGATAAGCGGGGCTGCCGACAATGACGAGGCGAAACGGCGGTGTCAGTGGGACCGCGATCATGTCGGCGGCGATGAACTGACCCAGCCGAATGCCGGCGTCGAAGCCCGCGGCCGCGAGGTCGATCAGTTCGTCGCTTGCCGCGATCTCCACTTCGATCTCGGGATAGGCGCGGCAGAAGGACGCCATCAGCGGCTCGAGCAGGATCGGCACCACCGCACGCGGCACGGAGAGGCGCAACAGCCCGGCTGGCCGCTGTCCGAGTTCGCGCGCGGCCTCGCTTGCAGCGACGAGTTCCTCGAAGGCGGGCTTTGCACGCGACAGGAAGCGTTCGCCGGCTTCGGTCAGGCCGACACTGCGGGTGGTGCGGATGAAGAGTGCCGCGCCGACCCGCGCCTCGAGCGCACGGACCGCCTGGCTGACCGCCGATGGTGTGACCCCGAGGTCGGCGGCCGCGCGGCGAAAATTGCGATGCTGCGCGACGCACAGGAACGCTTCCACGCCGTCGAGCGCGCCCTGCCTCACCGTGAAGTTCTGCTTCATAGCCTGTCGACATTATCGCGAATAGTCGCTCGCCGAAAGCGGCCCTACATCGGGCTTGCAAATCAGGAGCCGCGCCGATGTCGGGACGGGATGACCTTGACGGTGTGCGCGACCACTACCGCGCGACCGGCCTGACCGAACGGCTGAGGACCGCGCTCGCGGCGCTCGGGCCGGCGGATCTGCGGCTCACGCCGCAGCAATTGGGCGCCCTCGACCAATTCCACACCCGTGGGCTCGCTGCGACCGCCGACCTTGCGCGGTTGGCCGGGATTAGCGCGGAGACGTCGGTGCTGGATGTCGGCGCGGGCGTCGGGGGGCCGGCGCGCTTCCTGGCCGCGACGTATGGCTGCCGGGTTGTGGGCGTCGATCTCAGCGAGCCCTTCGTAGACGCCGCGCGGTATCTGACCGAACGCACGGGACAGAGCGGGCAAGTGTCGTTCCAGGCCGCCAGCGCGCTGGCGCTGCCCTTTGACGACGGCCGCTTCGACGTCGCGTTGCTGCAGCACGTGGCGATGAACATTGCCGACCGGGCGCGGCTCTACCGCGAAATACGCCGGGTGCTGAAGACAGGCGGCCGGTTTGCGACCTTCGATGTCGTGTTGAACAACGGCGAACCGCACTTTCCGGTGCCGTGGGCGCGCACGCCGGCAACGAGCTTTCTGCTGACCGCCGCTGCGACCCGCGAGGCGATCGAGCCCGCCGGGTTCCGCGCGCTGACATGGCAGGACGACACCGAGGCTGCCAAGGCCTGGATTGCCCAGTTGCGCGCCTCGGGGCCGCCGCCTTCGCCGAATCTCGGCGTGGTGATGGGAGCGGACTTCGCGACGTTTGCTGCCAATCTGGGGCGGAACCTGATGGAAGGCGGGCTCGGCATCCTGACCGCGGTGTTCGAAGCCGCGGCGATCGACGCCTGATCGGGGGCCAGATGTCGCCGCAAACCCTGTTCCAGCTCCATCTCGTTCTTGGCTATGTCGCGTGGCTGCTGTGTTTCGGCACCTATCTGCTGCCCAGGCTCAGGTCGATGGGCCGCGTCGATGCGCACCGTGCCATCGCCACGCTGCACAGCTTCCGCTTCTTCGGGCTTGTCTTCATCCTTCCGGGCGTTGTCGGGCCGGCTCTGCCCGCCGGCTTCGCCGTGTTCGCGGCCTACGGCGATTTCGCAGCCGGAATGCTGGCCATCCTGGCGCTGCTCACGGCAAGAGTTCGCCCACTCTTCTGGCTGTTTGTCGTCGCCTTCAATCTCGTGGGGGCGACCGACCTCATCCTTGACTACTACCACGCCATCGCGGTCGGCCTTCCGGCGATCGCGGGGCAACTGGGCGCCGCCTATGCGATCCCGATCATCTATGTGCCGGTGCTGGCGATCACGCACGTCGTTGCGTTCTGCTTGCTGGCGGGTTGGCAGCCCAAGGCGGCGCAACCTGCCGTCGGTCTCTCCGGCGGCTGAGCGAACGGTGCTTCGCCGTCGCCGAGGGCGAACTATGCGCGCCGCGCGCTCCAGGCGGCAGCGATAGCGCGCACCAGCGGCTTGAGATGGAAGCTCGCCTCGGGGCGGATCACGCGGACAATGCCGTGCTGGCGCAAGGCCTCCTCGACCACAGGCCCGATCGCAGCGACGGCGTCGCTGCGTGCCAAGGCGGCAAGCAAGGTTGCTTCGAGGCCGGTTGCGCGCGCCACGTCGACCAGCCGTTCCACCTGCGGCGAGCTCGTGAAGGCGATCATCCCGATGCGCCCTTCGGCCAGCGCCTGGATCGCCGCTGTGACCTGTTCGGTTTCGGTCTGGGACGCGTAGCGGTAGGGCGTCACCGGAAACACGACGGCGCCCCGCGCGCGCAGCGCGGCGAGCAGCGGCAAGCCGCCGTCGCCGGGATAGAGCTGCACCCCGATCGGGCGACCGGCAATGTCTTCGTCCGCGAGCGCGGCGAGCACGCCCTGCGTCGTCGGCATGGGTGCCGCGAGGCCGGGCGCGATCCCCAGCTCGCGCAACGCCCGCGCCGGCTTGGGCCCGCGGGTGATGCCGCGCACGCGCGCGATTGCCTCGACAAACGCACCACGCCCGCCGCTGCGCGCGGCGATGGTCAGGAGCCGGCGCAGCCCCTCGCCGGTCAGCCAGATCACGTCATGAAAGGCTCCGGCGACGAGCCGCTCGATCCAGGCCTCGGCGTCGGCGGTTTCGTCCAGATCGAGGATCTGCACCAGCGGGCAGCGCACGGCGGTCGCGCCTTCGGCTTCCAGCATGGTCGCGAACAGGTCGAGTTCGCGGCTTTCCGGGACGAGAATCGAAAGACCGGCGAGCGCGCTGGGCATTTCAGGCCACGTCCGGGAGCCGCGCTGCACCGGCCCCGATGTAGCCGGAATGGGGCGGGGCGAAGCACATGCGGGCCTCCCGTCGGTTGTCCATCACGCCAGCATAGCGATACACGGACTGCTTCGGATCGGAATAACCGGTAGGCGGTTGCCTGTTGCTACGGCAGGCCCCACGCCCAGCCGGTCACGCGCGCAGCCCGCCAAATGGCCAACGCGACGACCGTGAACAGGAGCAGGGACGCTGCGAGTCCGGCGCAGAGCAGCACCCCGTCCTCCTCCAAGTAGCCGAAAGCGACCAGAACGATCAGAAGGGCAGGCGGAACATTGCTCAGCGGAACAGGCGCCAGCAGTCCCATGCCCAGCAGCAAGACCACGACGCCGACCACCCGTTTCGTTGCCTTGAACGGCGTGGGCCAGCGCGGGGCGACGAACTTCTCCAGGTAGCGCAGCACCGGCACGGCCCGTTGCACCACGCGGGCGACCCGCCGCGAGGGGAACGGGCGGTCGGCGACGCGGCGGGGGAAGATGGGGCCGGGGCGTGCCAGGATCATCTGCAGCGCGGGCACGGCCAGGAGCACTCCGACGAACGCCGATGCCCCCGGCACAAGGCCGAGGAGGCCGAGGATCAGCAACACAAGCCCGAAGGAACGCTCGCCCAGCCGGCCCATGAGCCAACCGAGCGTGACCCGCTCGGCGGGCGCCTCCCCCAGCAACTCGTTCAACACCACGGACGTGGGCGGGCGGGCGCGCATACGTTCGGAACATACGCGCCGGAAGGCGGGTTGGGTTGCATGGCATGACGCCCGGCGTCGCTTGCGCAACTCTGGTGCTGACTGCGGGCGGACACTTTTCCGTCGGTACGATGCAATCGGCGCGTGGCCGGGCCATGTGATCGTTCAACGTGACGTGCCGAATCGAGTGGGACGATGTCTCCCACGAGAGGTCACATCCATGAACATGTCGATGCAAGTGCCGCCCTGGGTCAAGCCCGGATGCTGGGGGGCCGTGCTCGGCGCGGCTGCCCTCGCGGTCGTCGGCTTCGGACAACTGGGCTGGCACACGGCGGGTTCCGCGCAACAATCGGCTCAGGAACACGCGGATGCCGCCGTGGTGGCGGCGCTGGTGCCGTTCTGCGTGGCCAAGGCGCAGCAGGACACCGACCCGACGAAGCTCGTGAAGCTGCGCAACGAAGAATCGTCCTACACGCGCCGCAGCATGGTATCCGACGACGGGTGGGCCACCATGCCGGGCGCCACCGCCCCCGACCCTGCGCTGGCCGATGCGTGCTCACAGGTTCTCGCGCCGGAGAAGGCCACATAGCGTTCGGGAAGCTGCCGATGGCCGGCTTCCGGCCAGGCTCGGCGTGCGTGTCGCGACGCCAGCCGGGCGCTGGGTCATCCCGCGGAGGCACATGACATGTCCACAGCGGACATCTTCTCGCTCAGTGGCTCCAACCTGAACCCCTTCCTGTTTTCCGAGGTCGGCATCGAGGCCAACGGACAGCGGCTGAGTGTCGTCTCGCTGCTGGCGCGGCAGGGCGAGGATCCATGGCGCGAGGCCGCGCGGCTGGCCACCATGCCGGTCGAGGCTGCTGTCGAACGTCTGGGGCGGGCGATTGCCGCGGTACCGGCGAGTCCGTGGCCGCTGCCGGCCGCCACTGCAATCGCCGGCCGCCTGGTCGCCAAACTGCCGCCCAGGCTGTCTGCCGCCACCGCGTTCGCGCCGGGCGGGAACGCGGCGCGGATCGCGCCACGGGCCTGGATCGTTGCAGCGGTCGGGCTGGCGGCGGTGGTCGCTGTGACCGTGCTGCGGTCCGCATTCGGCTTCTGACGATGGTGGCGCCACCCCGGGCCGCCTGCACGCCGACCAGGAGAATGGGCTATGGACACGGCAGCGACGCTGCGGCAGCTCGAAGACACCTTCAATGCGGCCAAGCAATCGACAATCCGCGATGCCAAGGCCCGCTCCATCGTCGCCCGCGACGGTCAGACCAAGGCGTCGATCGGCCGCCACCTTGACCCGGCGCAACTGCAGAGCGTCGTCAGCGGCATGCGTCACGCGGCCGAGCGCGGCGAGCACCGCTATCTCGCGCTGCGCTTTCCCAGCGGCGTCTGCACCGACGGAGGACGACACATCAATACCGCGCAGCCCGGCTGGGGCACGACGCTGCGGGGCGAGGCTGCGGACCTGTTCCATTTCTGGGAGGAGCAGTTGCACCCGCTTGGCTTCGGCCTCAACGCCGAAGTGCTGGATTTCCCCGGTGGCAAGCCGGGCGACATCGGCCTGACCTTGAACTGGGGGTGAGCGGCGCTCAACCCATCTCGATGCCGGCCGGGGCCGGCAGGGGGCGCGCGCGCAGGCTCACGTCTCCGCGGCGAGCTTGTCCTGCGTTTTCGTCTCAAAGTCGCCGGCATCGTGCCGCTCGTGCAACTGGCTCGACCGCTCGCCGGAGATGCGGTTGACCATGCGGCCGCGCCGCACGGCCGACCGCGCGAGCAGCGTGTCGGCCCAGCGCTGGACGTGCCGATAGTCCTGCACGCTCAAGAACTCCGCGGCCCCGTAGAGCCAGCCTTTCGCAAGCCCGCCATACCAGGGGAAGATCGCCATGTCGGCGATCGTGTAGCTGCTGCCGGCAACGTACTCATGCTCGGCCAGACGGCGGTCGAGCACGTCGAGCTGGCGCTTCACCTCCATCGCGAAGCGATCGATCGCATACTCGATTCTGGTTGGCGCGTAGGTGTAGAAGTGCCCGAAGCCGCCGCCGAGATACGGCGCACTGCCCATCTGCCAGAACAGCCATGACAGGCACTCGGCGCGCGCGGCGACGTCGGTGGGCAGGAACGCGGCGAATTTCTCGGCAAGATAGAGCAGGATCGCCCCGGATTCGAACACGCGGATCGGCGTCGGACCGCTGCGGTCCATGAGCGCCGGTATCTTGGAGTTCGGATTCACCGCCACGAAACCACTGCCGAACTGATCGCCGTCGCCGATCCTGATCAGCCAGGCGTCGTATTCGGCGCCGCTGCGGCCAAGTGCCAGCAGCTCTTCCAGCATGATCGTGATCTTCTGGCCGTTCGGCGTGGCGAGCGAGTAGAGCTGCAGGGGGTGACGACCGACCGGCAGTTCCTCGTCGTGCGTCGGCCCGGCGATCGGGCGGTTGATGTTCGCGAAGTGGCCGCCGCTGGGCTTGTTCCAGGTCCAGACCTTCGGCGGGGCGTATTCGGGGGCGTTCGTCATGTTCAGTGCGACACCTTCAGGAGAATGCGATCAGCACAGCGGATCGACGTCGGCGCGCGTGGCACGCCTCCTCACGCCGCCGGGGGATAGTTGGACGGGAACAGGGCCCGCTTGGTCTCGTCGTCGTTGACCTTCTTGAATGCGTGGTCCGCGCCGACAGCCCGCGCCCGCGCGACGGCCGGCCGGCCGTCGACGGTCTGGAACAGCCGCTTCAGCTCAGGATAGGCGGCGAGCGGGTCGTCTGCCCCCTTCAGCACGCGCGCGGCCCGATCGAGCCAGCCCCAGGCCGACATGTCGGCGATCGTGAACGTGTCGCCGACGATGTACTCGCGCCCGGCCAGATGGTCGTTCAGCACCTGATAATGCCGTTCCGCTTCGCGCCGGTAGCGGTTCACGGCGTAGACGATACCGTCGGGCGCAGCGAACTGGAAATGCACGGCCTGCCCCGAGAACGGCCCCAGACCGGAGGCGATGAAGAGTAGCCACGAAAGCAGCTCCGCGCGGTCTTCCGGTGCTCCGAGAAACTTGCCGGTCTTTTCGCCGAGGTAGAGGAGGATGGCGGTGGAATCGAACACCCGGACCGCCTTCCCGCCCGGTCCGTCCGTGTCGACGATCGCGGGCACCTTGCCGTTCGGGTTGATCGCTCGGAAGGCAGGAAGGTGTTGCTCGCCCTTGCTCGTGTCGACCGGGATCGTCTCGTAGTGCAGGCCCGCCTCTTCCAGAAGCAGCGCGATCTTCGCGGGGTTGGGTGTGGGATGGAAATAGAAGCGGATCATCAGGATTCCCTTCAGTCAACAGTACAAAGGTGTCGGACGCAAGCGTCAGGAGCGAGGTCCAGGCGGTGCCGGCCGCTACGAAGCACGCACCTCGCTCACCTCTCCGCGGCCCACCGAGCGTGGGCGGGAAGCGTGTCCAAGCGAATTGCGTTTTGGTATGCTCGTTCCATAATGGGACAAGACCTCGGCGCTGACAAGACATGGGCGGCAGACGCGGCCGCCGCCAACCGCTTCCGGCGACGCAACCCCGCCATGTCATTGGGCGTGCAACGGTCCGTTCGCGGCCACGCCGCCGCTGCCCGGCCCGGCGGCGCATGACAGGAAGGCCGCGCGCTCATTTTCTGGGCGAACGCCTGCGAACTGTACGCCGTCGATCACCCCTCGCCCGCCGGCGCTGGTTCCCCGATCCTCGCCGTATGGACTATCGCGATTGCGAATATATGGCACCCGGCTTGCATCGTGGCCGCCCGGCGGCACGATCCGCGCTGCCACGTTCGAACTGATATCATGGCATGAGGGTGCACGGATGCCGATAGGCGCACGGCTGCGGGCAACATGGTGGGCAGCGGGCCTCGGGATCGCGCTCGGTCTCCCGACGATGGCGACGGCGCACGCGGAATCCGTGCTGCGTGTCGCGATGACCGCGGGCGACATCCCCGATTGGACCGGCGCGCCCGACCAGGGATACGAAGGATACCGCTTCGTCGGCTTCTCGCTCTACGACTCCATGGTAGGGTGGGATCTCTCGCGCTCTGACGTTGCCGCCGACATCCGCCCGGGGCTTGCCGAGAGCTGGGAGGTCGATCCGAAGGACCCGAAGCGCTGGATCTTCCATCTGCGGAAGGGGGTCAAGTTCCACGACGGCTGCCCCTGGAACGCGGACTCTGCCGTCTGGAACTTCCGGCGCGTCATGGATTCCACGGCGCCGCAATACAACGCACGGCATCACGCCATGCAGAGCTGGACGGTCATCAACGTCGCCACCTTCGAGAAGATCGACGACGACACCGTGGCGCTGACGACCAAGATGGTCGAACTCGCTTCTCCCCTACGAGATTGCCGTCTACTATCAGATCTCGAATTGCGCCGTGAGCAAGCTCCATAACGACTACACGGAATTTGCAAAAGCCCCGTCAGGAACCGAGCCCTACAAATTCGACAGGCTCGTTCCGCACGAGCGGCTGGAGTTGGTGAAGAACCCCGACTACTGGGACAAGAAGCGCATTCCCAAGCAGGATCGCCTGGTGCTGCTGCCGATGCCGGAGGCCACCACGCGGGCAGCCGCGCTGCTCTCCGGCCAAGTGAGTTTCATCGAAGCGCCGTCTCCGGATTCCATTCCGAAGCTGAAGGCCGCCGGCATGCAGATCTTCCTGGTGCCGTACCCGCACAACTGGGACTATCAGCTGCGGGTCGATCGCCCGCCGTTCAAGGATATCCGCGTCCGTCAGGCCGCCAACTACGCGATCAACCGGGCCGAGATGGTGGACATGCTGCAGGGCGTCGCAACGCCCGGCTACGGCAAGTTCATCGAGTCGCAGCCGTATTACGGCCACCCGATCAAGTACGAATACAACCCGGAGAAGGCCAAGGCCCTGCTGAAGGAGGCGGGCTGCCTGCCATGCGCCTTCACCGTCGGCATTTCGACCTCCGGCTCGGGTCAGATGCAACCGCTGCCGATGAACGAACTTGTCAAAGAACAGCTTGAGGCGGTCGGGTTTAAGGTCACGCTCAAGCCGATGGACTGGAACTCGCTGATCGATGTCTACTTCTCTGGCGCCGGGAGGAACCCGACGCTGGACGCAATCAACTTCAGCCTTTCCTCGATCGAGCCCGAGCAGGGCATCATGAAGAACGGCATGACCCGGTACTGGCCGCCGAACGGCCTGAATTGGGGCTATTTCTCCGACCCGGACGTTGACAAGCTCGGCGAAGCGGCGCTCAGTGAATTCGATGTTGCGAAGCGCAATGCCATCATCGCGAAGATGCATGAAAAGTTGGTGGCGGATGCCTATGAGGTGTTCATCGTGCACGACCTCAATCCGCGCGCGCTGTCGCCGAAGCTGAAGGGCTTCGTGCAGGCGCAGAGCTGGTTTCAGGACCTGACGCCGATCGTGGTCGAGCCATAGCGGACCAATGCTGCGCCTGCATGGCATTGTCGGACGCGCCGGCGACCCGGAGCTGCATGGGCGGCTGCATGCGCTGGAGCACGCCGGGGCGCTCGAGCGGGTGACAATGGAGGAGGCGGATCTCGGCCGGCGCCGGATCCGCCTGACCTCCGACAAGGGCACCGATTGCGCGATCAGCGTGGATCGCGCCGACGATCTCTGTGACGGCGCCGTGCTGCTGCTGGAACCGGCACGCGCGATCGTGCTGCGCGTCGGGGCGGCAAGAATCTGGCGGCTGCGGGCCCGCGACGCTGAAGCGGCGCTGCAGCTGGGCTGGCATGCCGGCAATCTGCACTGGCGGGTGCGCTTCGACGGCGATATGCTTCTGGTGCTGCTGGACGCGCCGCTTGCCGACTATCGCGCACGCGTTGCGCCGTTGCTTGCCGCCGGGCTGATCGAGGATGGCGGCGATGGCTGATGCCGCGGCGCTCCTGCTTGCACTGCAATTCGGCGACAGCGCGTTCCCGGCGGGTGGGTTTGCATTCTCGTGGGGCCTCGAAGGGCTCGTCGCGGACGGGCTTGTCGCGGATGCCGACGACGTGGCCGACGTCGTCGCGCAACAGCTCGCACTGCGCTGGCACAGCATGGATCGCGTGCTGCTCGCGCGCGCACACGCCGCCGATGACGCGGCGACGCAGGTTGCGGCCGACCGCCTCGCCGAGGCCGTCACATTCTCCGCCCCGATGCGGGCAGGATCGCGGCGCGCCGGCCGTGCGCTGCTCGGCGTGTGCGCTCGCCTCGGCCTGCCCGTGGCGACCGCCTATCAGGCGCTGGCGGCGGAAGACCTGCGCCTGGGGCATCTCGCCGTCGTGCAGGGAATCGTCTACCGGGCGGCCGGCATGACGTGCGCGATGGCCGAGCTGGTGAGCGGCTGGTCGGTGATCGGCAGTTTCTGCAGCGCGGCGGTTCGTCTCGGCGTCATCGGCCATATCGAGGCGCTGCGGACCACGGCGGCGCTGCGCGAGACGCTCGCGGACCTGCTCGCCTCCCCTGCCCCATCGGCGGAATTGCCGGCAAGCTTCACGCCGCTTGCCGATATCGCCGTCATGCGCAATCACCGTCGCGATCTAAGGATGTTCGCGACATGACGGCCGGAGAGTGCCGATGAACCTGACGCCGACCGAGATGGACCGGCTGACCATCTTCACCACCGCGGAGCTGGCACGCCGCTACCGCGCCGCCGGCATCCGGCTGAGCCGGCCGGAGGCGGTTGCGTTCATCTGCGACGAAGTCCTGACGGCCGCGCGCCGCGACATGCCCTATGACGAGATCCGCGACCTTGCGGGACGGCTGCTGAGCACTGACGACGTCATGCCCGGAGTCGCCGAGATGATCCCGCTGATCTGCATCGAGGCCGGCTTTGCCGAAGGCACGAAGCTGATCGCGATCTTCGATCCGATCCGGCCGGGCGAGGACACGGCGCTGGCCGCCGACCATGTCGTGCCGGGCGAGATCATTGCGCCCGACGAAGACATCGAGCTCCTCGGGTGGCGCCGATGCGGTCGAGGTCGAAGTGCTGAACACCGGCGACCGCGACATCCAGGTGCGCAGTCACGCCCATTTCTTCGAGGCGAATCGGGCGTTGCGCTTCGACCGCGCCGCCGCCTGGGGCCACAAGCTCGACGTGCCCGCCGGCGGCGGGGTGCGGTTCGAGCCGGGCATCGCGAAATCGGTCCGACTGGTGCCGATCCAGGGCCTGCGCGTCGTCGTGGGGCAGGCCGGGCTGGCAAACGGGCCGCTCGACGCGGCCGGCGCGCGCGATGCGGCGCTCGCGCTGGCGCGGACGCGCGGCTATCTCGGGGCATAGGGGCGGATCATGGTGGCAATCAGTCGCCGGGCCTACGCGGAGCTGTACGGGCCGACCAAGGGCGACCTGGTGCGGCTGGGTGACACCAGCCTGCTCGCCGAGATCGAGCACGATTACACCGTGCCCGGTCACGAGCTGGTCGTGGGCGCCGGCAAGACGCTGCGCGACAGCGAAGGGATCAACGCGCGCGCCCGGTACTCCGACCGCGCCCTCGACTTCGTCATTCAGAACGCGACGATCATCGACGCCGAGCTCGGCATCGTGAAAGGCGATATCGGCATCCGCGACGGCCGCATCGTCGGCGTGGGCAAGGCGGGCAACCCCGACGTGATGCCGGGCGTGCATCCCGACCTGCTGGTCGGCCACACGACGACCGGCATCTCCGGCGCCGCCTTCATCGTGACCGCGGGCGCGATCGAGTGCCACGCGCATATCCAGTCGCCGGAACAGTCCGAGCATGCGCTTGCCGGCGGCACCACGACTCTGATCGGCGGCAGCCCCGGGCCGGTGTTCGAAGTCGGCAGCGGCAGCACCACGACCTTCGCGCGGTTCCTGCAAGGCACCGAGCACTCGCCGTTGAACTACGCGCTGTTCGGCAAAGGCGGCTCCGACCCGGCGGCGGTCGAGGAATCGGTCGCGGCCGGCGCGATGGCGGTGAAGGTGCATGAGGATTTCGGCGCCTCGCCCGCGGTCATCGACGGCTCGCTGATCGCCGCCGACCGCAACGATTTCGCCGTCCACCTGCACACCGACTCGATCAACGAGTTCGGCTATTGCGAGGATACGCTCGCGGCCATCGCGGGCCGGACGATCCACATGTATCACGTGGAGGGCGCCGGCGGCGGCCACGCGCCCGACCTCCTGAAGGTCAATTCCTATCCGAACGTGATTCCCTCATCGACCAACCCCACCAACCCGTTCACCGCGTACGGGCTGGAGGAGGGCGTGCCGATGACGATGATCTGCCACCAGCTCAACTACAACGCGCCTGAGGACGTGGCGTTCGCCGAGGCGCGCATCCGTGCGCAATCCATGCTCGCCGAGGATTTCCTGCACGACATGGGCGCGATCTCGATCTTCGGCACCGACACGCAGGGCATGGGGCGGCTCGCGGAGAACGTCGCGAAGTGCTGGCAGCTCGCCAGCGTCATGAAGGACCGCGTCGGCCGCATGCCGGAGGAGATGACGGCGCGCGCCGACAATGAGCGCATCAAGCGCTACGTCGCGAAGCTCACGATCAACCCGGCGATCGCCGTCGGCATCGACGCGCATGTCGGCTCCATCGCGCCCGGCAAGCTCGCCGACCTCGTGCTGTGGCCGCGGGCATCGTTCGGCATCAAGCCGTGGATGGTGCTGAAGAGCGGCTTCGTCGCCTGGGCGGCGATGGGCGACGGCAACGGGTCCATGCCGCTGTCGCAGCCGATCGTGCAACGCAAGATGTGGGGCGCGCTGGGATCGGCGCCGCAGAATCTGGGCGTCGTGTTCGCCTCGCGTCTCGCGATCGAGGCCGGCGTGCGGGACAAGCTCGGGCTCGTCAAGCCGATGGTGCAGATCAAGAGCGTGCGCGGCCTGCGCAAGTCGGACATGATCCGCAACACCGCGATGCCGCATATCGAGGTCGATCCGCAGACATTCGAGGTGCGCGCCGACGGTCGCCTGTTGATGGCCGAGCCGCCGACGCGCGTGCCGCTTGCGCGCCGCTACATGGTGCGGTGAACGCCGTGAGCACGCCGGCCGCGCGGCGCGCGGTGGGAATCGGCGGCCCGGTCGGATCGGGCAAGACCGCCCTCGTCGAACGGCTGATCCCCGCGCTGATGCGGCGTGGCGTCGATCTCGCGGTGATCACCAACGATCTCGTCACCGCCGAGGATGCGGAGCGCGTGCGGCGCTCGGGGTTGATCGACCCGGCGCGCGTCGCGGCGGTGGAGGCCGGGGCGTGCCCGCACACCGTCATCCGCGAGGACCCGACGCTGAACATCGAGGCCGCCGCCGCGCTGGAACGACAGTTCCCCGGCGTGGAGCTGATCCTGCTGGAAAGCGGCGGCGACAATTTGGCCTCGACCTTCTCGCGCGACCTCACCGATTTCTGGATGTTCGTGATCGACGTCGCCGGCGGCGGCGACATTCCGCGCAAGCGCGGACCGGGCGTGATCCGTGCGGACCTGCTCGTCATCAACAAGGTCGATCTCGCGCCCCATGTCGGCGTCGATCTCCCGCGCATGTTGGCGGAGGCGCGCGCGGTGCGCGCGGGGCGGGCGGTGCTGACCACGAATTGCCGCACCGGCGAGGGCGTCGATGCGATCGTGCAGCAACTGGAGCGGGACGTCCTGTTCCGCCAATGAGCGGCGTGACCACTGCGTCGCCTCAGCTCGACATCGCGTTCCGCCATCACCCGGTGCGCGGAACCTGGCTCGACCGGCGCAAATTCCGGTGGCCCTACACGCTTTCGCGCGGGTTCCACGCTGAGGCCGGGCCGGCGCACATGCTCATGCTGATCGTGCAGACCGTCAGCGGCGCCATTCAGGCCGAAGACCGGCTCAGCCAGCGCATCCATGTCGGCGCGGGGGCCGCCGTGCGGATCGTGACGCAAGGGGCGACGCCGATCTACCGTGCCGCCGCCGGCCTCTCGTCGCGCGACGAGGTGCTGCTTCAGGTCGAGCCGGGCGGCACGATCGAGTATCTCCCCGAGCTTCGCATCCTGTTCCCCGATGCAAGTCTTGAGCAGCGCGTGTGCGTGCAGATCGCGAAGGGGGCAACGGCGCTGCTCGCCGACGGGTTCGTTCTGCACGATCCCGGGGCCGCGGGTTACCCGTTCCGCCGTTTGGCATCGACGCTCGCGGTGCAGGGACCGGATGGCGCACTGCTGGCGGCGGAGCGGATCGACCTTGCCGCGCCGCCGCGCGGCCGCGGACGCCGCGCGGAATTTCAGGCGCATGGTTCGCTCGTGCTCGCCACATGCCGGGCCGGTGCGTGGCTCGAAACGGTGAGCGAGGACGCGACGACGACACTGTCGGACCTCCCCGGCATCTACGCGGCCGCCTCTCCGCTCCCGAACGACGCCGGCGTCGTCGCGCGCATTGCGGCGGTCGATGGGCGACATCTGCGGCTTGGACTGCAGGCGGCGTGTGCGGTGTTCCGCCGACGCGCGATCTGTTCCGCGCCACAGCAATGCGATCGCATGCAGCGTGCCGATCCTGCCTTGCACGCCGTTACTTCGCGTTGCATTAATCCAAATTGATGGCGTTCCGCGGGGCGAATGCCGTCGTGAACCGCGAAGGAGCCATGCGCATGTCGGCCGAGCCGTTGCATTATCAGAGTCTTCTGGCGCTCTCGGCGCAGATCAAGGCCGGTGCAATCACGCCGCTCGCGGTCACCGAAGCGCTCCTTGCACGCCTCGACCGTCACGACACGGCGCTGAAAGCCTACACGACGGTCCTGGCCGACCGCGCCATCGCACGGGCGCGCGCGGCAGGGGAGGAGATCGCGCGCGGGCTTTGGCGCGGGCCGTTGCACGGCGTGCCGATCGCGGTGAAGGATCTCTGCTACACCGACTTCGCGCCGACCTCTGCGGGCATGTACATCCACAAGGATTTCGTGCCGCCGTTCAATGCGACGGTGGTCGAGCGGCTGGAGCGCGCCGGCGCCATCCTGCTCGGCAAGCTTTCGATGACCGAGGGCGCGTTCGCGACGCACCACCCGAAGATGCGAACGCCGGTCAATCCCTGGAACGAGGGCGTCTGGACCGGAGCCTCGTCCAGCGGCTCCGGCGCCGCGACGGCGGCGGGGCTGTGCTATGCCTCGCTCGGCTCCGACACCGGCGGCTCGATCCGCTTCCCCTCCGCCGCCTGCGGTCTGACCGGGCTCAAGCCGACCTGGGGCCGCGTGAGCCGATACGGCATCTGCCATCTTTCGGAATCGCTCGATCACATCGGGCCAATGACGCGCACGGCCGCGGATTGTGCAGCGGTGCTCGCGGCCATCGCGGGGCCGATCCGAACGATCCCACGGCGCTGCTCGCCCCGGTGCCCGACTATCTCGGCGAGCTCGCGGGCGGCATCCGCGGCCTGCGCATCGGCATCGCCCAGGGCTATGCCTTCGACGGACTCGACCCCGAGGTGCTGGCAGCGCTCAATGCGGCGAAGGAGGCACTCTCGGAACTCGGGGCACGCCTTGTCCCGGTGGAGTTTCCGTCGATCGACGAGGCCGCCCGCGCGTGGACGCAGCTCTGCTCGGTGGAAACCGCGATCGCGCATGAGGCGACCTACCCCAGCCGTGCCGCCGAGTATGGTCCGGGCCTCGCCGGGTTCATCGACAGCGCCGCCCAGGTGAGCGCCATGGATCTGGGCAAGGCGCAGATCACGCGCGGCAAGTTCAAGGGCCAGGTGGCCGCGGCGTTCGAGGACATCGACGTGCTGCTGATCCCGGTGATGAAGCGCCCGACGCCGGGGGCGGCGGAATGGATCGAGATGGCGAAGGGCGACATCACCGACCTGCTGCGCTTCACGGCCGAGTTCGATTTCACCGGCATGCCGACGATCACGCTCGCCGGCGGGTTCGACAAGCGCGGTGCGCCGATCGGCTTTCAACTCGTCGGCAAGCACCTGTCGGAAGCGCTGCTGCTGCGTGCCGGGCACGCCTTCCAGAGCATCACCGACCACCACACGCGCCACCCCGATCTCGCATAGCGCAGCGGCCGGCGGCCGGTCGGTTCAGCCGACCGGCGGCCGCCGCGTGTGCCAGTCGGTCGCCTGCTGATAGGCGTGCGCGGCACGCAGCAGCCGCGCCTCCGACAGATGCGGCCCGATCAGTTGAAACCCGACCGGGCGCCCATCGGACGTGAAGCCGCAGGGCAGCGTCACGGTCGGGCTGCCGGCCGCATTCAGCGGCGCGGTGAAGCGCATGAACGTCTCGAAGTCGTCCGCGATCATCGCGCGCACTTCCTCCCACGTCGGCGTGCCCGTCACGAAGACCGGGCTCAGCACCATGTCCACGTGCTCGAACAGCCGGAACAGCCGGCCGCGGAACTTGTCGCGCTCGATCGTGCCGCGCGCCAGGGCAAGCGGGCTGGCCGCCCTGCCGCGCTCGATCCCCGCGCGGATCCACGGCCCGTAGCGCTCGGCCTGCGCCGGGAACCACGGCTCGTGGACGACCGCGAGTTCCGCGAGCTGCAGGTCGATCAGGTGCGCGAACAGCGGCCGCGGGTCCGGCCAGACGATCGCCTGCACCTCCGCCCCCAGCGCCGCGAAGGCAGCAGCGGCCGCTTCGACGCATGCAACCACCTCGGCGCTGGTGCCGAGCCGGATGAACGCCGGGTCGATGCCGACGCGCAGCCCGCGCGCGCCGGACTGGTCGGCGAGCTCGCTCACGTAGTCGGGCACCGGCGCGGCCAGTGTCGTCGCGTCCTCGGCGTCGAAACCGGCGATCACGCGCAGCAGGATGGCCGCATCGGCCGCCGAGCGTGCCATCGGCCCGATCGTGTCGTACGACGGCGCGAGGTCGCAGATGCCGTGGCGGCTCACCCGTCCCCAGGTCGGCTTCACGCCGGTCAGCGCATTGGCGGCCGAGGGAAAGCGGATCGACCCGCCGGTGTCCGATCCGAGGCTGCCGAAGCACAACCCCGCCGCCGTCGCCACGCCCGACCCGGAGGATGACACGCCGGTCCAGAGCCGTGCCTGCCACGGATTGACCGGCTGCGGCAGCGCGGGGTGGTGTTCCAGCGTGGCGCCCTCGGTCATATGCAGCTTGCCGAGCAGAACGGCGCCGGCGGCACCGAGCCGCGTCACCACGGTCGCGTCGTAGTCCGGCAGGAAATCGGCCAGGATCGCCATTCCGGCCGTCGTCGGAATGCCTGCGGTGTAGCACAGGTCCTTCACCGCGATCGGGATGCCGTGCAGGGGGCCGCGCCAGAACCCGCGGCCGATCTCCTCCTCCGCCCGCTGCGCCTCGGCCAGCGCCCGCTCAGCCGTAACGGTGGTGAAGCTGCGCAGGCCGGCATCGAGCCGCTCGATGCGCGCGAGCATGTGCCGCGTGAGCTCGACGGGCGAAAGGCGTCGCGCGCGGATGTCGGCCGCGAGCTCGGCGATCGGGCGGAAATGCAGGTCCATGAGATCCCCGCGGGTCAGGAGGCAGCGAGTGCCGGCACGGCCTCGTGCCATCCGGTCGCCGCCTCGTAGGCGGCGCCGATGCGTAGCACCGTTGGCTCGTCGAACAACCGGCCGACGATCTGCATGCCGAGCGGCAATCCATCGGCCGCGAAGCCGATCGGCAGGGCAAGCGCAGGGTGGCCGGTGACGTTGAACGGGATCGTCAGCATCCCGGCCCAGCGCGAGGCGTCGGGGCCGAAGCTGTCGAAGCGTGGGGCGGTGCTGACCCCGGTCGCGGCGATGATGCCGTCGTGGCGCGCCAGCACGGCGTTCACCGCCGCCGACAGCTCCATGCGCAGCCGGAACGCCTGCATCAGGTCGGCCGCCGACAGCACGGCGCCGGCGGCGATGCGCTGGTAGGTGTAGCGGCCATAGGCGCGCGGCCGGGTCTTCAGGTCCGTCTCATGAATCGCGTAGGCCTCCGCAATCAGGATCACACGCCCGGCGGCCTCGAACAGGCTGTAGCTCGGCAGCTCGACCGGCTCGACCTGCGCCCCGAGCCCCGCCAGGGTCTCGGCCGCGGCGTCGATCGCGGCGAGCGCCTCGGCAGTGGTCGCGGGGTTGTCGGCGAAGAAGCGGCGCGGATAGGCGAGGCGCAGGCCGGCCAGATCGCGGCCGAGCTCCGCCGTGAAGTCCGGCACCGGCACGCGCGCACTCATCGGGTCCAGCGGATCATGGCCGGCGATGACCTGCATGGTCAGCGCCGCATCCTCCACCGTCTTCGCGAGCGGACCGCAATGATCGAGGCTGTAGGAGAGCGGGAACACGCCGCGGCGCGAGACGCGGCCATAGGTCGGCTTCAGCCCGACGATGCCGCAATAGCATGCGGGCCCGCGGATCGACCCGCCGGTGTCGGAGCCCGTCGCCATCCGCAGGATGCCGGCGGCCACCGCCGCGGCGGAGCCGGAGGAGGAGCCGCCCGGCATGTGCTCCGGGTTCCACGGGTTGCGCGCCGGCGGGAATGGCAGGTCGAAACTCGGGCCGCCGAGGGCGAACTCGTGCGTGGCGAGCTTGCCGAGCAGCACGCCCCCGCCCTCCGCCAGCCGCGCCGCGACCGCGCTGTCGGCCTCCGGCACCACGTCGGCCCGCAGATGCGAATGGCAGGTCGTGGGGATGCCGGCGGTGTCGTAGATGTCCTTCAGCCCGTACGGAATCCCGTGCAGCGGCCCGCGGTCGATGCCGCGGCGCAGATCCTCGTCGGCGCGCGCGGCGTCGGCGCGGGCACGTTCGGGCGTGACCAGGATGAAGGCGTCGAGCGCGTCGTCCAGCGCGTCGATCCGTGCCAGCGCATGCTCGGTCAGCGCGGCGGCGGTCAGCGCTCCGTCCCGCAGCGCGCGCCCTGCCTCGGCGATCGACAGCGCGTGCAGTGGCTTGCTCATGCCGTGGGCTCCGGCCAGCGGGTGCTGAACGGTTCGGCCGCCGCGCTGCGCGGGCCGCGCAGCAGGGCGGCCATGCGCAACAGGTCGCGCGCCTCGGAGACCACGCCGGCCTTCAGGTCCGCCGGCACCGCGATGCCGGCCGCCGCCAGCCGCGCCTCGATGTCCTCGCTTGCGCTCATGGCCGCCTCACCAGGTCTGCCATTCGCCGAGCGCCTCCACGCCGGCCGCCCCGCGCAGCGTCACCGCGTCCTGGAAATGCCGGCCGATCAGCATCAGCCCGACCGGCCGGCCCTCGCGCATCGCCACCGGCACGCTGATCGCCGGATGGCCGCTCGCGTTCAGCGGGGCGGTGTTGCCGATCATCGGCAGGGCGACGGTCAGCATCTCCTCGAACGTCGCCTGGGTGGGCGGCATCGGCAGCGCCGGGAACGGGATCGTCGGCATCGCCAGCAGGTCGCAGCGCCCGAAGGCCCGCGTGTAGGCGTTCCGCACCGCCGCCCGCAGCGCCTGGGCCTTGGCGAAATAGCGGCCGTGGTAGCGGTGCTGCATGTGATCGCCCATGAGCAGCGCCATCGCCGCCGACGGGCTCAGCCGATCCGGGTGCGCCCGCCAGCCCTGGGCGAAGGCGTCCAGCAGCGGCAGCGACACGTGGCCCTCCGCATAGCCGCCGGTGCCGGCGCCGAACATCAGCGCCGCGGTGCCCTCGAGGCAGACGGCGTTCCAGATGTCGAACATCGCGTCATGCGCCGGCACCGAAACGTCCTCGACCTCCGCGCCCGCGGCCGCCATGCGGGCGAGCGCGTCGCGCACCGCGGCGTCGGTGGCCGGGTCGCTCTCCGGCCGGCCGAAGCCCTGCGCGACCACGCCGATCTTCAGCCCGCGCAGGCCGCCGCCCGAGGCGGCGAGATAGTCGATTTCGGGCAGGGCCGCCGGCTGGCGGGGGTCCAGCCCGTCCGGCCCGGCGATCACGGTGAGCAGGCGGGCAACGTCCTCGACGGTCGCGCCCATCGGCCCGACATGGTCGATGCTCGCCTCCAGCGCGCAGATGCCGGTGTAGGGAACCAGCCCGTGCGTCGGCTTCAGGCCGACCACCCCGCACCACGCGGCGGGGATGCGGATCGAGCCGCCCTGATCGCAGCCCAGCGCCATCGGCACGTCGCCCGCCGCGATCACCGCGCCGCTGCCGCTCGACGACCCACCGGCCGCGTGGCCGGGCGCCCGCGGGTTGTCGACGCGGTTGGGCCAGCTCGTGTGGCTATGGCCGGAGTAGCTGAGATTCTCGCAGACGGTCTTGCCGGCGATGGTGCCGCCGGCGGCGAGGATTCGCGTCACGACCGTCGCGTCGGAGTCGGCGATGAACCCGTCCAGCACCTGCGAGCCGTTGCGCATCGGCATGCCGCGCACCAGCGTGTTGTCCTTCACCCCCACCGCCTTGCCGGCCAGCAGGCCCTTGCCGGAGCCGGTGATCGGCCCCATCCACGCCCAGGCGCCGTGCGGGTTCTCCGCCGGTGTGGGTGCCCGGCCCGCCGAACGCGGCGTCGTGTCTGCGCCCGGCATGACCGGGTCGGGCATCGCGTCCAGCCGCTGATAGGCGGCGACCGCCTTGTCCAGCGACTGCACGGATGCTGCCGCGTTCTCGGCACTCAGCGTGTCGAACCCCAGGCGCTGCGCCGCGGCCTGCAGTTCGCTGATAGTCGGCCCTACGAACCCCACGGCTCAGGCCGCCTGCACGCGCGGGAGAAGCGGCGGCGCACGCTGCCACCACCTGTTCGGCCGACATCACGTCGGCGAACAGCGCCGCCATGTTGCCGAGCGTCGCGTTGTGCTCGGCGTCGTTCAGCGCCGCGTTGCCGTCGCTGACGAAGATCACGCGGTAGTCGCGCTGCATCGCGTCCCGCGCGGTCGAACTCGCAGCAGCAATTGGTGAGCGTGCCGGTGATGATCAGCGTGTCGATGCCGGCCGCCTGCAGCCGCTCGTGCAGATCGCAGACAGCCGGGCACGAAGGCGCTGTAGCGGGTCTTGTCGACGATCCAGTCGGCGGGCTGCACGTCGAGCGCCGGCCAGAGCGCGAAATGGTGGCAATCGGGACCGAACGTCTCCGCCATCTCATCGCGTCGGGCGCGATTGAACATGAAGTCGTAGAACGCGGTCCAGCTCGCCAGCGCCCCGGCATCGGTCTTGAAGCGCAGGTAGACGACGGTGCCGCCGGCCGCGCGCAGCGCGGCGCTGATGGCGATTGACGTTCGGCACGATCTCCCGTGCCGTCGCCACCTCCACCGGCGCGCCCGGCTCCATGAAGCCGTTCTGCAGATCGACCACGACATGCGCGGTGCGGCGCGGATCGAGCGAAGTGAACATGTGACGCTGGTCGCGGAAATGCGCGACGCGAGCGAGCTGCGCGGCAGGAATTTCGATGTTGTGCATGCTGTTTCCTCTCGTGTTGCGGTCACATTGCTCAGGCGTGGGCATGCGCGGGCACGGTCCCGCGCACGGCTTCGATCCGCAGGCAGGAGGCGGTATGGTCCAGTCCCACCGCCGCGGTCGGCGGGAACGCGGCCGTGCACGGCGGCGCGGCGAAGCTGCAGCGCGGCGCGAAGCTGCATCCGGGCGGCAGGGCGCGCAGATCGGGCGGGCTGCCGGGGATCGCCTCGATCTCGGTATCGCGCGACTGGCCGTGCACGGTCGAGGACAGCAGGCCGAGCGTGTAGGGATGCGCCGGGCGCAGCAGCACGTCGGCGACGCTGCCGATACTCGATGATGCGGCCGGCGTACATCACCGCGACCTTGTCGGCGATCTGGGCCGCGACGCCAAGATCGTGGGTGACGAAGATCACGCCCATGCCGAATTCTCGCTGCAGGCCGGCGCAGCATGATCAGCACCTGGATCTGCACCGTGGCATCCAGCGCCGTCGTCGGCTCGTCGGCGAGCAGCAGCGACGGGCGGCAGGAGAGCGCGAGCGCGATCATGGCACGCTGCCGCAGGCCGCCGGACAGTTCGTGCGGATAGGCGCGCAGCCGCCGCTCCGGCGAGGGCACCTTGACCAGTTGCAGCAGTTCCAGCGCGCGTGCCATCGCGGCACGTGCGCGAGCCGCCCTCATGGCGGACCACGGTCTCGGCGATCTGCTCGCCGATGCGTGTAGACCGGATCGAGCGCGGTCATCGGCTCCTGGAACATCATCGAGATCACGGCGCCGCGGACCTCGTTCATGGCCCGCTCGCTGAGCGCCAGGATGTCATGGTCACCGACGCGGATACGGCCGCTGATCACCGTCGCGCCGCGGCGGATGCAGCCGCAGCAGCGAGCGCATCGTGACCGATCTTGCCGGAACCGGATTCGCCGATGATGCACAGCACCTCGCCCGGCATCACCGTCGAACGAGACGCCGTTCACGGCGCTGACGGTGGCCTCCCGGCTGACGAAGTTCACCGTGCAGGTCGCGCACTTCGACGAGCGGGCGTCGGCGCCGATCGCTGTCCATCAATGCACCACCGGCGCCGGCGCCGCCTTGCTGTGGCCGGAGCCGGGATGCGCCATGTGACAGGCGACCAGATGCGCGGCGGCATCCCGTTCCACTGCGCCGAGGCGCGGTCGCCCAGCGCGGGCACTTCGCCTCGCAGACGGCTTCGGCGTACGGGCAGCGCGGTGCGGAAGCGGCAGCCGGACGGCGGGTTGATCGGGTTCGGCGGATCGCCGACCAGCGGCGGCGTGTCGATGCGGTCGGCGGGATCGACCATCGAGGCGGCATTCCAGCAGCGCCGCCGTATAGGGGTGACGCGGCTGGCGCGTAGATCGCCTCGACCGGCCCGAACTCCACGACCTGACCGAGATACATCACCATCACGCGGTCGGAGATGTATTGCACCACATGCAGGTCGTGCGAGATGAAGATGTAGGTCAGATTGAATTCCCGCTTGAGCTCGCCGAGCAGGTTCAGCACCTGCGCCTCCACCGACTTGTCGAGCGCCGAGACCGCCTCGTCGAGGATCAGCATGCGCGGGCTCAGCGCGAGCGCGCGGGCGATGTTGACGCGCTGCTTCTGGCCGCCCGAGAGTTCGTGCGGATAGCGCCCGCCGAAATGCTCCGGCTGCAGTCCGACCCGCTGCAGCAGTTCGCGCGCAATGCTGCTTCGCCTGTGCCGCGCTCCATGCCGTGCACGCGCGGCGCATAGGCGATCGACTCCTCGACCGGCAGCCGCGGGTTGAGCGAGGAATAGCTGTCCTGGAACACCATCTGCATGTTGCGGCGCAGGTCGCGCAGCGAGCAGTCCCGCTCGGCTCGCCGACCGGGTCGCCATCGAAAATCAGCTCGCCCGCATCGCGGCTGAGCAGATGCATCAGCAGCCGCGCCAGCGTCGACTTGCCGCAACCGGACTCGCCGACGACACCCAGCGTCTCGCCCTTGAGCACGGTGAAGGAGACGTCGTCCACCGCCTTCACCTCGGCGACCGTGCGGTTGAGCAGGCCGCCGCGGATCGGGAAGTAGCGCTTGCAGACCCCTGCGCGATCAGCATCGGCTGCGCCTGGCCGCCGCGATCGGCCGGCTGATCGAGCATCGGCGCCACCGCGCCTTGCGCCTGCGTGCTCATGCCGCGCCCTCCCTGCTCACGCCTTCACGTCCATCGCCTGCCGCAGCCCGTCGCTCACGAGATTGAAGGCGATGGAGGTGAGCAGGATCGCGACGCCCGGCATGGCGCAGACGATCGGCTGCACATAGATCGCCTGCGCGCAGCGTGGAAAGCATCAGCCCCCAGTCCGGCGTCGGCGGCGACACGCCCAGCCCGAGGAACGACAGGCCGGACGCGAGCAGGATCGAGGCCGAGACGAGGGTCGAGGCATAGACGAGCACCGGCGAGACCACGTTGACGAGGACGTGGTGGAGCAGGATCGAAACGGTCGAGGCGCCGCTCGCGCGTGCCGCATCGACGAAGTCCATGTTGCGGATCTGGCTCGTCGCCGTCTCTGCAACGCGGCACAGCGGCGGCGTGAGCACGACCGTCAGCGTGATGAGCTGATTGACCATGCCGCCGCCGAGGCTGCCGGAGATCGCAACCGCCAGCAGGACGGAGGGAAAGGCGAAGAACACGTCCATGCTGCGCATGATGATCATGTTCGAGCCGCCCGCCGGCATAGCCCGCGACCACGCCGAACAGGCCGCCGACGAAGGTCGCCGCCACCACCGGGAGATGCCCATGAGCAGCGACGTGCGGCCGCCGTAGAGGAGCCGCGACAGGATATCGCGCCCCTGCTCGTCGGTGCCGAGGATAGTTGTCGTGGTAGAACAGCGGCTTCAGCCGATGCGCCATGCTCGCCTTGTTGGGGTCGAAGGGCGCGAGCAGCGGCGCGAACACCGCCGACGGCCACGATCAGCAGGATGACGAGCCAGAAAGAACAGCGTCGCGTAGTCGTAGCGCAGGCGCTGCCAGACGTTGCCCCAGTAGCCGCGGACCCGCGTGGCCGGCTCCGCCTCACGCGCCGGCGCGGCTGCGGTCCGTGTATCCGCAGCCGGCGGGGCCTGCACGAGCGCCCCGCTCATGCGCGCTTGATCCGCGGATCGACCGCCGTCTGCAGCAGGTCGACGACGAGATTGATGAGCACGAACGCCATCGCCAGAACCAGGATCGTTCCCTGCAGCAGCGGAATATCCCGGGTCAGGATCGCCTTGTTGAGCAGGAAGCCGGTGCCGGGCCAGGTGAATACGGTCTCGACCAGAATCGACCCGCCGATCAGGTAGCCGAGCTGCAGCCCGAACATGGCCAGGATCTGCGGCAGGGCGTTGCGGATCGCATGGACCACGATCGCGGCGTTGCCCAGCCCCTTCGCGCGCAAGGTCTGGATGAAGTCCAGCGCCAGCATTTCCGCGATGGACGAGCGGGTCGTGCGCATGAGGATGCCGAGCGGCGTCATGGTCAATGCAATGATCGGCATGACGGCGTACTTCGCCTCCGACCATTTGAACCAGGAGAAGTGCTCCGAGCCGCTCGACCCCATGCCCGTCGCCGGCAGCCAGCCAAGCTCGACCGCAAATGCGATCACCAGAATCACGCCGAGCCAGAACTCGGCACGCTGATGCCGAGCACGGCCACGCTGGTCGCCAGCCGATCGAGAACGCCTCCGACGCGCGTCGCGGCCAGGATGCCGAGGCCGAGCGCGATGACGAACGCGAGGATCACGGAGATCACCGCGATCGGGATCGTGTTGGCCAGCGCGCGCGTGACCTCGTCCAGCACCGGCTGGTTGGTCTGGATCGACCGGCCGAGATTGCCGGTGAGCGCATGGCCGAGCCAGATCACATACTGCACCGGGATCGGCTTATCGAGCCCATAGGCGTGCTTCAGCTCGGCCACATCCTTCGCCGTCGCATCCGGCGGCAGCAGGCTCTGCACGGGATCGCCAGGGGCCAGATAGATCAGCGCGAAGCAGATCACCGTCACGCCGAGCCCGATCGGGATCGTCATCAGCAGTCGGCGCGCCGCATAGAGCCACATGGTGATTGCTCCTTTCCGGCGGCGTCTCGGATCGCCGCCGGACCAGGGGGCGGATCAGGGGGCGATCGTGATCGGCGTCAGGTCCTGAAACCAGCTTTGCGCCTGCACGAAACCCTTGCACCTTCGGCGACAGCGCCCGCGGATTGAGGTCGTGCGCGATGAAGATCTCCTGCGCGTCGGCGATGGCCGTCTCGTGAAGCTTGGCGATCAGCGCGTCGCGCTTCGGGGGATCGAAGGTGGAAAGCGCCTCCTCGCCGAGCTTGTCGATGGCCGGATCCTGGAAGTAGCCCCAGTTCCATCCGTTCGGCGGCTGGTAGCGCGACATCGTGCTCTTGAGCACGCCCTGGCCCGGCTCGATCGAGGACAGGCTGACGTTGATCGCGTCGTATTGCGGATATTTGTGCGAGCCGCCGATGAACACGTCGATCAGCGAGTTCCAGTCCATCGGCGCCAGCTTCACCTGAAAGCCCACCGCGTCAAGCTGCTCCTTGATCAGCTCGTTCATTGGCAGCGGCTGCATCTGGCCGGAGCCGGAGGTGGAGATGCCGACCGTGAACTTGCACGGCATGCACCCGGCCGCCTTCAGCAGCGCCTTCGCCTTCTCGGGGTTGTAGGTGTACTGGATCGGATGGCCGTACCACGGCTGGGACTCGATGAACTTGCCGTAGCCGGCGGTCGCCACGCCCTGCAGCATTTCCACGAGTTCGGCGCGGTTGATCGCGTAGTTGGCGGCCTGCCGCACGCGCAGGTCGTTGAAGGGCGGCCGGTCGAAGCGCAGCTGGTAGTCCCAGTTGTGCGGATAGGGCACGGTGATGATGGTCATGCCGGCTGCGCGCAGCCGCGGCAGCGTGTCCGGCGACGGCGCCTCGATGAAGTCAACCTGACCGGCGAGCAGGGCCGCGGCGCGCGTCGATGCCTCGGGCATCGGCAGCAGCACGAGACGGTCGTGCTTGGGCATGCGTGCGTGGTCCCAGTAATCGGGGTTCTTCACCAGCTCCAGGCGCTCATGCGGCACGACCTTGTCGAACTTGTAGGGTCCGGTGCCGGCCGGGTGCTGGCCGTAGACGTTGTAGTCGTTGTGCGCCTTGGTCACGGCGCAGTTGCGATACCTGGAAATAGCCGGCAACCTCGTAGGGGATGAGCGAATCTTCGATCTTGGTCCGGGCCGCGATCGTGTAGTCGTCGATCTTCTCGATGCTGGCGATATTGGTGATAAGCCAGCTCTGCATCGCATGGTGGCGCACGTTGTACTGCGGCGAATCGGCGACCATGACGCGGCCGAAGTTCCAGACCGCCGAGTCGGCGTTCCAGTCGCAGCCATCGTGAAACTTCACGCCCTTGCGGAGCTTGAAGATCCATCGTCTTGTGATCGGCAGGATCGATCGCCCAGCTCTCGGCCAGGCCTGGGCGGATGTCGGCCGCCTTGGTCGAGCTTGTCAGATCCCATTCGATCAGGCTGTCGTAGAGCGAGAAGCCGACGAACCGGTACCCCTCGTACCCCTGGTCGGGTGCACCGGTCCAATCGGGGATGTCGGCGGCACTCATGGCAACGCGCAGCACCGATTCGGCGTGCCCGGGCACCGACGCGAACGCCAGTCCAAGCGCGCAGGCAAGTCCGGTCAATGGCCAAGAGCCCATCGTCGCTGCAAACCGCATTCCGGATAACTCCGCTGAAGCTGACCAAAGAAGGTTCGCCCGCAAAGCTCGTGATCGTCACGCAGGCGCCTCGCATGCAGACGTAGCAAGCGCGGTGCCAGATCGAGCGGCCTTGCCCGGATTGCATGCATCCGCCGCACCACCGGCGTCGCGTGGACAGCCCGCAGGCACCGCTGATGTCGAGTGCCCAAAGAATGTGCGCGACATGGAAAATCGCGATCGCGGATATTGCGGGAGGGGTCTGATTGGCCAGGACAGCGCCCCTGCCGGCGCGCAGCTTGCATGGAATTCCGGGAAACCGATCGGCTGAATGCAATGCGGGGTGCCGGTTCACCTGGGCAGCGCGTCCTCGGCTGGCGTCTCGGCGCCGCCACGCAGGGACGTGGGCGGTGAAGATCGGGCTCATGGTCACGCGGCGGGGGCCAGGCGGCCTGTGGGCCTTCACCTGCGACGCCTGCACCATGCTGGCGGCCGCCGAGCTGAACGCGGCGGGGGGCGTGCTGGGTCGGCCGGTGGAACTGGTCGTCGCCGACGCCGGCGCGACCGCGACGGCGGCCGCGGCGGCGGCGCGCGACCTGGTCGAGGTCGAAGGCGTGGACGCAATCGTCGCGCGCCACCCCAGCGATGTCCGCATGGCCATCACCTCCGGCATCGCCGGCCGCGTTCCCTACGTCTACACTTCCATGTACGAGGGCGGCGCGCACGACGCCGGCGTCCTGCCCATCGGCGGCACCGACGCGGAGCTCCTGGGCCACGCGATCCCGCTGCTCATGGAGCGACGCCGCGCGTCGCGCTTCTTCCTGCTCGGAAACGACCGGCTGTGGCCCCGATGCGCCGTCGGAACGGCGAGCCGGATCGTCGCCGGCAATGGCGGGCGCGTGGTCGGCGTTGACCTTCTCACGCTGGGCGTCGAGAATTACGCGCCGGTGTTCGCCCGGATCGTGCGGTCGCGCCCGGACGTCGTGCTCACCATGTTCCTCGGTGACGAGAGCGTGCGCTTCAACCGTGCCTTCGCGGCCGCAGGCCTGTCGGCCCGCCTGCTGCGGCTCGAAATGGGGGTCGACGAGACCGTCCTGTATGGCGGCGGCGCGGACGCGCACGAGAATCTCTACGTGGCGACGACCTATGTTGCGGGTGCGGCGCCGGGCCAGGAGGCGTTCGCGGAACGCTACCGCGAAGGCTTCGGCGCGGGAGTGCCACCGGCCACGGTGTTCGGGCGGTCCTGCTATGACGGCGTGCATCTCCTCGCCCGGCTTGCGCGTGCCGGCCGGCGCCCGGACGCGGCGGCGCTGCGCCGCCGCTTCGCGCGCCTGTCCGCGCGCCACGCCGCCGGCATCGTGCCCCGCGTAGCGCTCACAAGTTCCGGGCAAGCCCTGCTCGCCGAGGCGCGCGGGCTGGAGCTCGAGGTGGTCGCGGCGCGCTGAGCGCCGGTCGCACGCTTGACCTCGCTGCGATCGCCTTGATGCGCTCGCGAATTGCCTGCGTCGCGATCAATTTCGGTTGGCAGCTAACGCCGTTTGGGGTATCGCCGCGCGGGAGAATGAAGCCCCCGGGGAGCAAGCGGCAGGCAACAATGAAACTCCAAGATCACTTGGGCTACATCATCGCAAGCGTCAACAAGCAGCTTGAGGACGAGCTGCAGGAACGTCTCCGCGCGGAGGGGATGCCGCTGGATCGCTGGCGCGTGCTGGAGGTGCTGGCGGAAGACGATCGCTTGGCGATGGGTGAACTCGCAGTGCGTGCGTTGATCGAGCCCACGACGCTGACCAAAATCATCGACCGCATGGTGGCCGACGAACTCGTGTTGCGCCTGCTGGACGCGCTCGACCGTCGCCGCGTGCTCGTGGCCCTCGCCCCCGCCGGCAAGGCGGCGGTGCGCCGCCTCAGCCAGATCAGCACCTCGCAGGAGGCGCGGATCAAGAAACGCATGCCGAAGGCAAAGCTCGACCAGTTGCGGACGCTGCTGCGCGGCCTCGCCGAGCAATGATGCGGCCGGCGGGGCGGCGTGCCGCCCCGCCGCGCACGGTTCGCGTCACGTCACGATGGTTTTGCTCACCGATGCGCCGATTGTGTATTTCGGATCGACCATGTTGGCGAGCCGGACCCGGCCGCACTGCGTCAGCAGAAGATACGCGTCGAGTTCGTCGAAGCCGAAATCGCTGACGATCCAGCGAACAAGTTCGCGGTACGCGATGCGCGCGGCGTCCTCCATCGGACGGGCCGAGCCGATGGTCATGAAGAAGCTCGCGGTCTCCAGCCGCGGCCAGCGGAGGGTCCAGCCCTTCAGCAGGTCGACCTGCACGGTCGTGACCGTGGGGTGCTCGATCGCGACGCCGCACAACTCTCCATCGCCCTGCGCCGCATGGCAGTCGCCGAGATACAGCAGCGCTCCGGCCGTGTTGACCGGCAGATAGATCACGGCGTCGACGCCGACATCGGGCAGATCCATGTTGCCGCCGTGATGGTCCGGTTGCAGCGAGGTGATCGCCTCGATCTCCGGCGAGGTGCCGATTGTGCCGATGAAGGGCTGATAGGGCAGCGTGATCCGGTCGCTCCAGCGGATCCCGCGTTCCGGCGTCACTTCGACCTTGCGCACTCGCTCCGGTAGCGCCGGATTGAGCATGGCGGTGACGCCGGTGCCGACGAGACCGCCAAACTCCGGAATGAGACAGGTGGTTCCGGCCGGCTGCGGCCCGCGCGGGACGATCGACTTGATGTACACCGCCAGGCAGTCGCCCTTTTCGGCACCGTTCACATAGATCGGCCCGTTCTGCGGGTTGAGATAGGGGAAGTTCAGCTTCTCGCTGGGCCGGTCGCTCTCCGACGTGATCTTTCCCTCGAACGCGTCGTGCGTTTCAACCGCCACCACCGCGCCGGGATCGACGCGCAGCACCGGCTTGGCATAGGGACCGTAGACGTAGTGATACGCCCCCTGATCGGCCTCGGTGAGCATGTACTCCTTGCCGGGGAGACCCTTCGCCACTCCCTTGCGCGCCATGATCGAGGTTTTTAGCCACGCCATCGGAAATTCCTCCCTCTTCATCGTCCGGGTCACCCCGGGGAAATCGCACTGCGCAGACGATACAGGCCGGACCCCACGTTGGAGCAAGTGCGGGGCCGCTGTGGTTGGCGCGTGCCGCATCGCGGTGCGGCACGTCCATGCGAAGCCTTTGCGCACCGCGCTCAGCCCGCAACCGCGCATGCTCAAAATGGGGGCAGGCGTCACATGGAGCAGGCGTCCGGCCCGCAGCCACATCGGTCCGGCGTCCTCCGCTGCGCCCACCGTGCAGCCCTTGGCGATGCCGCCGGGCGCCGAGTAGGCTGCGCTCACAGGACTGGCCCCGCGCAACGACGCGAGACCGTATCGGGAGGAACGAAAATGCGAACGCTGAACGTCGCCATGATCGGCACGGGCTTCATGGGCAAGGCGCACGCCCTCGCCTATGCCGGGCTGCCGGCCTTCTACTGGCCGCCGCCGGCGATGCCGGTGCGCAAGATCGTGGTCGATCGCACCGAGGCACTGGCCTCCACCGGCCGCGACCGCTTTGGATTCGAGCAATTCTCCACCGACTGGGCCGCCGTCGTGCAGGACCCGCAGATCGACATCGTCGATATCTGCACGCCCAACGACAGCCACGCGGAGATCGCGATCGCCGCCGCCGCTGCCGGCAAGCATATCATGTGCGAGAAGCCGCTGGCGCGCAGCGCGCCGGAGGCGAAGCGCATGCTCGATGCCGTCGCCGGCAAGAAGCTCACGCACATGGTGGCCTTCAACTACCGTCACACGCCGGCGGTGGTGTTCGCGCGCAAGCTCATCGAGGAGGGGCGCATCGGCAAACTGCTGAACTTCCACGGCCACTACCTCTCCGACTGGTCGGCCGACCCGGCCACGCCGCTCTCCTGGCGGTTTCAGAAGAGCGTGGCGGGCAGCGGCACCATCGGCGACATCGGCAGCCATATCCTCGACATGGCCCGCTATCTCGTGGGCGAGATCGAGGCGGTGAACGCCATCGTGCAGACCTACATCGCCGAGCGGCCTGAACAGACCGGCGAGTTCGACAAGCTCGGCAGCGCCGAGCGGCGCCCCGAGGGACCCAAGCGCCCCGTCGATGTCGATGACGAGGCGACCTTCCTGCTGCGCTTCGCCGGCGGCGCCGTCGGCTCCATCGACGCAACCCGCAACGCGTACGGGCGCGGCAACTACCTCGGCTTTGAGCTGCACGGCACCGCCGGCAGCATCATCTTCAACTTCGAGCGCATGAACGAGCTTCAGGTCTTCTTCGCCGACGATCCGCCGGAACTGCGCGGCTTCCGCACGATCATGACCGGCCCGCCGCACCCGCATGGCGAGGCGCTGTGGCCGGTGGCGGGACTCGGCGTCGGCTATCTCGACGTGAAGATCGTCGAATGCCACGGCCTGATCAGCGCGATCGCGGAAGGCCGGCAGGCATCACCCAACTTCGCCGACGGCTATCGCATCGCCCTCATCTGCGATGCAATCCTCGCATCGGGGCAGCGGCGCGGCTGGGTCGAGGTCGGGGGATAGGCGCTCCACCCGCGCGTCACACGGCAGCGAGCACGGCATCGCACACCTGCGGCGATGTCAGCCTCCGACAGATCGGGATGGATCGGCAGCGCCAGGATGCGCTCCGCGAGATCCTCGGCGACCGGAAGTGCGCTGCCGTCATGCGCCGCACGGTAGGCCGGCTGCCGATGCAGCGGGCGCGGATAGTAGATGGCGCTCGCCACCCCGGCCGCGCGCAGCCCCTCCTGCATCCGCGCGCGGGCGGCGCCGTCGGCGAGCAGGATCGCGTAGATCGCCCACGCGCTGCGGCTGTCGGGCACGCGCGCCGGGATCTGCACCGCGTTCCCGAGCCGCGCGTCGTACGCCGCGGCAACCCGCTCGCGCACGGCCAGCTCCGCCTCGAACACATCGAGCTTCGCCAGCAGCACCGCCGCCTGCAGCGTGTCGAGCCGGCCGTTGATGCCGGTGCGCAGCACTTCGTAGCGCGTCGTACCCTCGCCGTGCGTGCGCAGGCTGCGATAGAGCGCGGCGCGTTCGGCACTGTCGGTCAGCAGCGCGCCGCCATCGCCGTACGCGCCCAGCGGCTTCGACGGGAAGAAGCTCACCGCCGTCGCGTCGGCGGCGCGGCCCAGGCGCGCGCCGTGCAGGCTAGCGCCAAAACTTTGCGCGCAGTCATCGAGCACGAACAAGTCCTCGTGCTGCGCGCAGCGCCGACAACGCCGGCCAGTCCGCGGGCTGGCCGAACAGATCGACGCCGATCAGCGCGCGGGGCCGCAACCGCCCCGTCGCGCGCACGGCCGCGATGCGGTCCGCGAGGTGCGCGGGGTCGATCTGAAAGGTCCGCGCATCGACATCGACGAAGACCGGCGTCGCCCCCAGCAGCAGCGGCACTTCGGCGGTCGCGGTGTAGGTGAAGGCGGGCAGGAACACGGCGTCGCCCGGCCCCACGCCCGCTGCCATCAGCGCGATCTGCAGCGCATCGGTGCCGGAGGAGACGCCCACGCAGTGCGCCGCGCCGCAGAAGTCGCGGCCAGCCGCGCTTCAAGCTCCGCGACCTCCGGGCCAAGGATGTACTGCCCGTGCGCGAGCACGGCGTCGAGGCGGCGGCGCAGTTCCGGCGCGATCCGCGCCTGCTGCGCCTTCAGGTCGATAACAGCAGGGACGCATGCGGCTCATGCTCTCAGCCGCGCCGCCGCGCCGGTGCCCTCGGGGGCGTGGGCGAATTCCGGGATCATCCGCCCGGTCAGCGCCAGCGCGAGTTTGGTCTGCCCAGCCGCGGCACGCCGTGGTGATCTCGTCGATCGCCCGGCCGACAATTGCCGGATCGGCGGTGCGCGGGGTCGCCATCAGCAGGCCGGGAATGCCGATCGCGACCGCCGGCTCGCGGCCGTGAAACAGTTCCTCGAACAGTTTCTCGCCCGGCCGCAGGCCGGTGAAGCGGATGGGCACGTCGATCTCCGGCCGCAATCCGGCCAGCCGGATCATCTGCCGCGCAACATCCACGATCTTCACCGGCTCACCCATGTCGAGCACAAAAATGCCGCCCTCGCGCAGCGCCGCATCCACGGCATCGCCGCTGCCGGCGACACTCGCCTGCAGCACCAGCCCCACCGCCTCGTGCACCGTCATGAAATAGCGCCGCATGTCCGGGTGCGTCACGGTCAGCGGCCCGCCGCGGGCGAGCTGGCGCTGGAACAGCGGCACCACGGAGCCGGTGCTGCCGAGCACGTTGCCGAAGCGCACGGTGATGCAGCGCATGCCCGCACCGGCGCGGCCGCGCCGCCATGTCGAGGCCCTGGCAGTACATCTCCGCCGAGCCGCTTGCTCGCCCCCATCACGCTGGTCGGGTTCACCGCCTTGTCGGTGGAGATCAGCACCATGGCCTGCGCCCCCGCCGCGCGCGCCGCCTCGGCCACCACGCGCGTGCCGCCGGCATTGGTCAGCAGCCCTTCGGCCGGGTTGGCCTCCACGATCGGCACATGCTTCAGCGCCGCGGCGTGAAAGACGAGTTCGGGCCGCAACTCTTCCATCAGCGCCTGCATGCGCGCGCCGTCGCGCACATCGGCGACCACCGCGCGGCGCGGCACGTCCGGATGGCCCTCGGCGAGTTCGAGGTCGATCTGCCACAGCGCGAACTCGCCGTTGTCGAGCAGCGCCAGCGATGCCGGCCCCAGCGAGGCGACCTGGCGGGCGAGTTCGGCGCCGATCGTGCCGCCCGCGCCGGTCACCAGCACGCGCCGGCCCTGGATCAGCCGCGCCATGCCGTCGCGATCGAGCGGCACCTGCGGGCGGTTGAGCAGGTCCTCGATCGCCACCGGCCGCAGCGTCACGCGCTCGCCCGGCCCCGCTGCCGGATCGAGCGCGGTTGCCCGCGGCGCCTGTGCCACCCGCAGCCCGTGCCGCTCGGCAAGCTCGATCAGGCGCGCGAGCAGCGGTCCCGGCAGGTCGGGCTCGGTGATCACCAGCGCCGCCGGCAGCGCCCGCTCGGCCCGCAGGGTGGCGAGCACCGCCTCGGCGTCCTCCAGGCCCCCCAGGATCGGCCAGCCATGGATGCGCCGGCCGGTCTGCGCGCGCCCGAGCGAGAGCAGGCCCACCGGCCGATACGGCGCCTCGCGCGCCCCGGCCAGCGCGCGCAGCAACAGGTCCGCCCCCTCGCCCGCGCCGACCAGCAGCACCGGCTGCGCCCCGTCGGCAACGCCGCTCGCGCCCTCGTGGAACAGGCGATAGGCAACGCGCGGAGCGGCCAGCAGCACCATCAGCACCAGCGCATGCGCCACGGGAAAACTCGGCCCCGGCGGCGGGGTGCGCAGCATCTGCATGCCAAGCGCGGTCAGGGCCGCGGCGGCGAGGCTCGCAGCCCCCACGCCGAGCAGGTCGGACGGGCCGGAGAAGCGCCAGTATTGCAATGACAGGCGGAACGGCAGCCCGGCGAGCAGCAGCGCCGCGGCACCCCAGGCCAGCGGCCAGACCGGCAGGGCGGGATTGGCGCCCGGCGCCACCAGCCAGCGCGCCAGCGCCACCGCCGCCGCGGCGAGCACCGCGTCGATCGCCATGTTGACCGCAATGCGAAGGCTGGAGCGCCGGGCCATGCCCCCCTATAGCGCAGCCCTCCGCGCCGGGTCAGGGGCCCCAGGCGACGGGGGCTGGGCGGGCCGGCGGACGGCGGCTAAGCAGCAGGCGCCATGACGCTGCTCGCCTTCCTGCGCCACCTCGCCTTCGCGGCCGCGCTCGCGCTGGTCTCCGCGCTCGTGGTGGCGGCGATGATCTCGGCGCGGGTGATGGACACGCCCAACGCCCGCTCCTCCCACGCACGGCCCACCCCAAGGGCGGCGGCGTGGGGGTGGTGGTCAGCTTCATGCTCGGCATCACCGTGCTCTACGGCTACGCCGACTTCTCCCGGCTCGCCGAGCCGTATTTCCGCGGCGTGATCCTGGCCGCCGCTCGCGATCGCCGTGGTCGCCTTCCTCGATGACCTGCGCGACTGGCCGGCGCGCGTGAAGCTCGCGGCGCAGGCGCTGGCAGCGGCGGCGGCGATCGGCAGCGGGCTCTATGTCGAGGTGTTCAACCTGCCGCATCTGGGGGCGGTCGATCTCGGCTGGCTGGGCATGGCGGCCACCCTGATCTGGGTGCTGTTCGCGACCAACGCGATGAATTTCATCGACGGGCTGAACGGGCTGGCGGCCGGCACCGCGCTGGTCGCGAGCCTGTTCCTGGCCGTGCATCGCGGAACAGCAGGGCGGCTGGTTCGTCTATTTCGCCGCCCTGCTGCTGGCCGCCGGGCTGGCCGGCTTCCTGCCGTTCAACTTCCCCCGCGCGCGCATCTTTCTCGGCGATGTCGGCAGCCAGTTCTGCGGCTTCATGCTGGCGGTGCTCGGCATCGCGGCGGCGCGGTTCGAGCGGGTGGAGATGTCGTTCCTGCTGGTGCCGTGCCTGCTCAACGGCGTGCTGTTCGACGTCGCGCTTGACGCTGGTCCGCCGCGCGCTCGCCGGCGCAGCGCTGGCGCAGGCGCATCGCGGCCATCTCTACCAGGTGGCGCAGCGCGCGGGCATGGATGCGCGGCGCATCGCCGTGCTGCACTGGGGGTTCGCGGCGCTCGGCGGACTCGACTGCCTGGCCTTCATCCAAGCGGCACCGGCGTTCAAGCCGCTGCTGCCGCTCGCCCTGCTGGTCCCGCAACTGTTCTGGACCGGCTATGTCGTCGCCCGTGCGCGCCGCGCCGCGATCGGGCCGTGGTAGAGGAGCTCCTGATGTCGCTGCGCTTCGCGCTCGCCCTGCTTGGAATCGGCCTCTCGCTCGCCGCGCCGCCGCCCGCGCACGCCCAGCCGCCGGCAGAGATTTCGCTCACGCTGGTCAACCGCTCGGGCGCGGCGCTGCGTGAACTCTTTTTAACGCCGGCCGGCGATGCGAACTGGGGCCGCAACCGACTCGCCGAGGCGGTTCCGGCCGGCGCCAGCGTACGCCTGCACCGCAAGTCGGAGGGCAATTGCATCTTCGACCTGCGCGCCGCCTTCGCCGACGGATCGCGCGAGGAACGACGCGGGCTCAATCTCTGCACGGCGGATGCCGTCGCGGTCGGCGCGCCCGTCAAGCCGACCGACGACCCGTCGTTCCGCCTGATCAACCGCGGCGCCGGGCCGATCATGCAACTTTTCGTCACCGAAGCCGGCCGCGAGGCATCCGGCAGGACGGCCTGGGGCGAGAACCGGCTCGGCCCCAGCGGCCTGCCGCCCGCCGCGGCAACGATCATCCGCATGCCGCGCACCGGGCAATGCCTGTTCGACCTGCGGGTCGTGTTCGCCGATCGCAAGGCCCTGGAGAAGCGGCGCGCCGATCTCTGCCGGATCACCGACCTCCCGGTACCGTAAGCGTCAGGCTACCGTAAGCGTCAGGCGATCGCCTTGCGTGCGACGTTGTTCTCGCCGCCGCCCGACACCTTCTTCGACGACGTCACCGCGTCGCTCATGATGCCGCGCAGATCGCGCAGGAACGCGGTGCCCTTCAGGGTGCGCTGCACGAGCACGCTGCGGCGGTCCATCGGGTCGACCTTGCGCCGCGCGAGGTCGAGCTCGCCCAGCCGGTCCAGCGCGCGCGTGATCGCCGGCTTGGAAACGTTCAGATCGGCAGCCAGGCCGCGCACCGTGTGCGCACCGTCCTGCAGGTAGCAGGTGAGGAAAACGCCGAGTTGGCGTGCCGACAGATCGGGGCCGTCCCGGCGCACCAGTGCCACGATCGTGTCGCGCAGGATCGCAACGAGCTGGTCGGCAGAGGGGGCATTCGCCATGTCTTCGAGTCCTTTCTATCCGGTAGCGGGAACTTCTTAACTACAAGTCGTCCATGAGGCGAAACCGACGATTACGAATCGGTCCCGCGACATATCAAGATAAAGGCTACGTCGCTGCAAAGGTTCCTTGGTAATCCCGATTACGTTACCGGCGTGTTCCGGTCGTCTGACATTGACAGGATTTCATTTTCGATGGCCTGAAAGAGTGCCCGAAATGCCTGTGCTTCCCCGCCTTCCGGCCTTCCAGGCCGGGTTGTGTCATTCCAGCCATAACAGTCCAGATGTACCCACGGCGCCACCGGGGTAACGAAGCGTTGCAAGAACAGGGCAGCAACTATCGCGCCCGCAAACGGTTTGGTTGAAACGTTACTCAGTTCTGCAATCCCGCTGTCGAGCCAAGCGTCATAACCCTGCCAGAGTGGTAGTTCCCACAGCGGATCGTGAATCGCCGCCGCGGCGGCGGCGAGACGCCCGGCCCAGGCGCGATCGTTGCAAAATAGCGCCGGCAGATCCGGCCCGAGCGCCGCGCGGGCGGCGCCGGTCAACGTCGCGCAATCGACCACCAGCGCGGGGCGGTGCTCGCACGCCTCGGCCAGCAGATCGGCAAGCACCAGCCGGCCTTCCGCGTCGGTGTTGCCGACCTCCACGCCGATCCCCCGGCGCGTGCGGATGACATCGAGCGGGCGCATGGCGCTGCCGGAGATGCTGTTCTCGACGCAGCCGAGGCTCACGCGCAGGCGAATCGGCAGATCCGTCTCCATCAGCACGCGCGCGAGCGCGAGCATGATCGCCCCCCCGGCCATGTCCTTCTTCATGCGAAGCATGCCCTCGGCGGGCTTGATGTCGTAGCCGCCGGAATCGAAGCACACGCCCTTGCCGCACAGGCTGATGAGCGGGCTCGCGTCGGTCGCGCCGCTGCCGCGCCAGGCGAAGCCCGCGACCATGGGCGGGCGCGCCGCACCGGCGCCGACCGCGGCGACGGCGGGGTATTCCCGCCCGAGCTGCTCGTCCGCCACCCGGAACCATTCCGCATCGTGCGCACGCGCCAGGGCGATCGCGGCATCCGCAAGTTCGGCCGGGCCGAGCAGGTTCGCCGGGGTATTGATCAGATCGCGCGCCATCCAGGCCGCGCCCGCGAGGCGCAAGGCCCGCGCCGGCAGGGCCGGAAGTGCGAGCCGTGCCGGCTCGCGCACGGGCGGGCGGAGGGTGCGAAACCGGTAGGCGCCGAGGCAGAACCCCAGCACCGCCGCCTCGGCCTCGTAGTCGCCGGGAACGAGTTGCCAGCGCGTTCCGGCCGGCAGGCGGAATGGCAGATCGCCGAAGCCGTGCGGCGAACGATCCTCGCCGAGGCCGAGCACGCCGCCGGCAACGCCTTCCGGACCGGGCAGCAGCGCAAGCTCCCCGGCCTTGCCGGCGAAGCCGCAGTCGCGCAACCAGTTCTTCTGCGCCGACGGCAGCGTGGCGAGAAAGGCTCCGCTGCTCGCCTGGGCGAACCGCGTATAGAGGCTTTGCCGATCCGTCCGGCGGATCACACGGCAGTGCCACGTCCAACATCGCCCCCTTTGGGCAACCAAGGCGCGGGATACAAGTGCGGGGCGCCCGTTGCAAAAGAAATGATGTGCTTCTACCGGCCGAGCAAGTGTCGCATGCGTTAAGCTGCGTCCAAATTCACGGACGCGACCTGCCTGTTCAGCGCAGCGTTTCGGCGAGAACCGCCTCGATACGGCGCGCAAACGCCGCCGGATCGCGCGGCAGGTCTCCGTCCTGCATGCGGGCAAGATCGAGCACGAGCCCTGCGGCCTCGGCGAGATCGGCGCCGGCCGCGTGGCGTGCCGCCAGCGCGGCGATCAGCGCATGGTGCGGGTTGATCTCCAGGACCGGCGGCGCCGCCGGGCCGGCGCGCCCGGCGCGGCGCAGCAGGCGCTGCATGTGCAGATCGGGCGCATTCGCCGCGGCCGCCAGGACCGCCGCACTCGTCACCAGCCGCTCGGTCGTGCGCACCTCCGAGACCGCATCGCCCAGCGCACCCCGCAGCGCCTGCGCAAGCGCCGCGACATCGGGCGCCGTCGCCGCGTTCTCCGTGTCCTTGCGCGGCAGTTTTTCGAGATCGGCATCCCACTTCGCCGCACTGCGCACCGGCTTGCCCGAAAACTCGGTCAGCCGCTCCGGCCAGAACGCGTCGATCGGATCGCCGAGCAGCAGCACTTCGATGCCCCGCGCCGCGAATCCCTCAAGCTGCGCAGAATGGCGCAACGTCTCGACGCTATCGCCCGCCAGCACGTAGATCGCCGGCTGCTCCGCCGGCATGCGCGCGACGTAGTCGGCGAGCGAGGTCAGCCCCTCGGCCGCGGATGAATGCATGCGCAGCAGTGCGGCGATGTCGGTGCGATGATCGGGGTCGTCGTACACCCCCTCCTTCAGCACCGTGCCGAAATTCTGCCAGAACGTCGCGTAGCTCTCCGCGTCCTGGCTGCGCGTCTTGAGTTCCGTCAGCACGCGATTGGTCAGCGCCTTGCGCATCCGCGCCAGCACCGGCGTCGCCTGCAGCATCTCGCGCGAGACGTTGAGCGGCAGATCCTCGGTATCCACGACGCCTTTCACGAAGCGCAGCCAGGGCGGCAGCAGCTCGGCCTGGTCGGTGATGAACATCCGCCGGACATGCAGGTGCACGCGGCTCTGCCGCTCCTGCTCCAGCGGCTCGAACGGCTTCGCGGACGGGATGAAGAGCAGGGCGTAGAACTCCAGCGCCCCTTCGGTCCGCCAGTGCAGCGTCGTCCACGGCTTGTCGAACACGGCGCCGAGATGGCGGTAGAACTCCGTGTAGGACTGTTCGGAGATTTCGGATTTCGGCTTGCGCCAAAGTGCGGTTCCCTCGCTCGCCGGCAGCTCCTTGCCGTCGCGCACAACCATCACCGGCACGGTCACGTGGTCGGCCCATTTGCGCACCACCGTCTCGACCCGATAGGCATCGAGGTATTCGGCGGCGTCGGACTTCATCGACAGCACGACATCGGTGCCGGGCGTGGCACGGCTCGCCGGCGCGATCGAGAACCCGCCGCGCCCATCGGACTCCCAGGTCCAGCCTTCCTCCGATCCCGCGCGCCGCGACGTGACCGCAACGCGGTCGGCGACCATGAAGGCGGAATAGAAGCCGACGCCGAACTGGCCGATCAGGCTCGGCCGCTCCTCGGGCTTAGCCTGTTCGAGCGTCTCGCCGAACGCGCGCGTGCCGGAACGGGCGATGGTGCCGAGATTGGCGACCAGTTCCTCGCGGGTCATGCCGATCCCGTCATCGCTGATCGTGAGCGTCCGCCCGCCCTGGTCCGGCTCGATGCGCACCCGCGCGCCTTCGGGCAGCGCGAGCGCGGGGTGGGTCAGCGCCTCGAACCGGCGGCGGTCGATGGCGTCGGCGGCGTTGGCGACCAGCTCGCGCAGGAAGATCTCCCGCTCCGAGTAGAGCGAGTGCACCACGAGGTCGAGCAGCCGGCCCACCTCCGCGCCGAATTCGTGCCGTTCCGCCTGCCGCGTTGTCTCGCCCATCGCCGCACCCCTGCTCTGCGCTGCGCGATATGCAGTGATGACGCGCCGGTTTCAACGTCTCGCGGCACCCGCATTCCGCCCTTGCATTCCCCGCCGCGAGCCCCAACCATCGCAGCCATGACGGGATTCGCTCCCCGTGTGCGGGCCGTGCTTGGCCCCACGAACACGGGCAAGACCCACCTGGCGATCGCGCGGCTTCTGGCGCACGCCTCCGGCATCATCGGGTTCCCGCTGCGCCTGCTCGCGCGTGAGAACTACGACCGGATGGTCGCCGCCAAGGGCGCGCGCCACGTGGCCCTCATCACCGGCGAGGAGAAGATCGTGCCGCCGGAGGCGCGCTATTTCGCCTGCACCGCGGAGGCGATGCCGCTCGATCGTGACGCGGAATTCGTCGCGGTGGACGAAATCCAGCTCTGCGCCGATCCCGATCGCGGCCACGTCTTCACCGACCGGCTGCTGCATGCGCGCGGCCTGGTCGAGACGATGTTCCTCGGCGCCGAGACCATCCGCCCGCTGCTGCAGCGACTCGTGCCGCAGGCCGAGATCGAGACGCGGCCGCGGCTCAGCCGCCTGACCTATGCCGGCCCGCTGAAGCTGAACCGCCTGCCGCCGCGCAGCGCGGTGGTCGCGTTCAGCGCCGCCGATGTCTATGCCATCGCGGAGCTGATCCGCCGCCGCCGCGGCGGTTGCGCGGTGGTGATGGGCCGCCTCAGTCCGCGCACCCGCAACGCGCAGGTGGCGCTCTACCAGGAGAAGGACGTCGACTTCCTGGTCGCGACCGATGCGATCGGCATGGGCCTCAACATGGATGTCGATCACGTCGCCTTCGCCGGGCTGACGAAGTTCGACGGCCATCGCCCGCGCCGGCTGGCGGCGGCGGAGGTCGCGCAGATCGCCGGGCGCGCCGGCCGCGGCATGCGCGACGGCGCCTTCGGCAGCACCGCCGACTGCCCGCCGCTCGATCCCGAGACGGTGCGCGCCGTGGAGAGCCACAGTTTCGAGCCGCTGACGCAACTCTTCTGGCGCAACGGCGACCTCGATTTTTCGAGCGTCGAGGCGCTCCAGGCGGCGCTCGCCGTGCCGCCGCCCCGCCCTGGCCTCGCGCGCGGCAACGATGCGACCGATCTCGAAACCCTCGCCGCCCTCGCCCGCGACGGCGAGATCCGGGCGCTCGCGCAGGGGCGGCATCGCGTGCGGCTGCTGTGGGAAAGCTGCCAGATCCCCGATTTCCGCAAGCTCGCCGACGACAGCCACACCGGGCTCTGCGCGCGCATCTTTCGCCACCTGACGCGCGAGGGCACGCTGCCGACCGACTGGATCGCGGCGCAGATCGCCGCGCTGGCGCGATCCGACGGCGATATCGACACGCTGATGCAGCGCCTCGCCGGCGTGCGCGTGTGGACCTACATCGCCGCGCGCGCCGACTGGGTGGCCGATGCCGCGCACTGGCAGGGGCGCGCGCGGGAGGTGGAGGACCTGCTCTCCGACGCGCTGCATGAGCGCCTCACCGCGCGCTTCGTCGACCGGCGGGCGGCGCATCTGTGGCGGCGGCTCGAGGGTGGCGCCGCGGTGGACCTGCTGAGCGCCGTCAGCCGCCGCGGCGACGTGGTGGTGGAGGGGCATCCGGTCGGCCGCGTCGAGGGCTTCGCGTTCCTCCCCGACCCGCTGGCCGCCGGCGAGGAGCGGCGGCTGGTGCTGCGGGCGGCGCGGCGGGCGCTGCGCCAGGAGATCCCGCGCCGCGTCGCCCGGCTCGCCACCGCCCCCGATACGGCCTTCACCTGGCTTCCCAACCAGCGCGTGGCGTGGGAGGGGGCGGAGGTTGCGCGCCTGCGCGCCGGCCTCTCCGCGCTGCGGCCGCAGGCGGAGCCGATCGACAGCGAGTTCCTGGACGGCCCGGCGCGCGAGGCGGTGCGGCAGCGCGTGCAGCGCTTCGTCGAGGCCGAGGTGCGGCACGACCCTCGCGCCGCTGTTCGCCGCGATCGCGGCCGCCGAGACGGCACCCGGCCTGCGCGGGCTCCTGCACCGGCTCGCCGACGGCATGGGGGTGCTCACCGGCGCGCCGGAGCCGGGGCTGTCGCCCGAGCAGCGCGCGGCGCTGCGCCGTCTGGGCGTGCGGGCGGGGCGGCACGGCGTGTTCATGCCGGCGCTGCTGAAAGCGCCGCAGGCGGCGCTGCGGGCCGCGCTGTGGGCGATCGCGCGCGGCGTGCCCACGCCGGCCCTGCCGCTGCCCGCGCTCATTTCGCAGCCGGCGCCGGCGGAGTGGCCGGCCGGCTTCGCCGCCGCCGCGGGCTGGTTCGCCGCCGGCCCGGCGCTGCTGCGCCTGGATGTCGCCGAGCGCGTGACCGGCGAGCTGCTCCGCGCCGGCGGCGGCCGGCCGCTGCCGATCCCGCCCGGCCTCGCCAACCGGCTCGGCGTGAAGGCGCCGATGCTGCCGGCGGTGCTGCGCGCGCTGGGATTCCGCCTGCTGCCCGCGGCCCCCTTGCCTGGCGAGATGTTCGGGCCGCCGACGCCGGTCATGCTGCTGCCGCTGCGGCGCCGGCCGGCGGGGATCGTCCGGCCGGCTGCGCGGCAGGACGGACCGTTCGCCGCCCTCGCGGTCCTGCGCCGGTGAGCGTGCCGCCGGAGGAGCCCTGGCAGCGACTCGACCACTGGCTGTGGTGCGCCCGCTTCCTGCGCGGCCGGGCGGATTGCGCCGCGCTGGTGGCCGAGGGCAGCGTGCGCATCAACCGCATGCCGACCGGCAAGCCGCATGCGCGGCTGCGCCCCGGCGACGTGGTCACGCTGCCCCTGCACGGCCGGGTGCGGGTGATCGAGGTGCTGGCGCTGGCACCCCGGCGCGGCCCCGCGGCGGCCGCAAGGCTGCTGTTCCGCGAGATCGAGCCCGATGCCGCAGCGCAGTGTGACCCTTGCGGTGCGCTGCGTTCGGCGCCATACCCCGCGCCTTGAGCCGACCCTAGCCCACGCCCAGGAGCCCGCGCGATGACCTACGTGGTCACCGAAAGCTGCATTCGCTGCAAGTACATGGACTGCGTCGAAGTCTGTCCGGTGGACTGCTTTTACGTGGGCGAGAACATGCTGGTCATCCACCCCGATGAGTGCATCGACTGCGGGGTGTGCGAGCCGGAATGCCCGGTCGAGGCGATCGTGCCGGATAGCGACGATCGCGCGGCGGCGTGGCTCGAGCTGAACCGCACCTACTCGACGACCTGGCCGAACATCACCCGCAAGGGCGAGGCGCCGGCCGATGCCGACGAGTGGAAGGACAAGCCCGAGAAGGCGAAGCTGTTCTCCCCCGAGCCGGGCGCACCCTGACCCCTTGGCCCTGACTGCTTCGCCCTGACTGCTCCGCCCTGACTGTTTCGCCCTGACCGCTTGGCCGTCGCGCCGCGGGGCTACGCGGCACCCGCCTGCCTCGCATGATGGCGCGCGGGGTGACGCGGCGGCCGACTTGTGTTACAGGTATGCGTGTCGCTGGCCTCGTCCGCGGGGCAAGGCTGGCGATTTGTTCCGAGGGGTCTAGCCGGACCGGGTGGCCTGGGGCACGGGAGCGAGCATCGCGCCAAGTGCCTTGCGCCGCAGGCCGGCACGCGCGTCGCGCGTGTACGAGGGTCGTGATGAAAGCTGCTGCTGCCGCCACCGATACGCAATCCGCTGGGCCGAAGGGCGCCAAGACGGCGCCGCCGAAGCCAGCGCCGAAGAAGGCCGCGGCGTCCGCCGCCGTCCCTCCGGCGAAGGCCAAGGTTGCCGCCCCTGCGGCGGTGGCAGACGCGCCAGCACCGGCGCCGGCGCCGGCCCCGGTTCGCGCGGCAGCAGCGCCGGCGCCGGCCGCACCCCCGCGCGCACCCGCCCCACCGGCCGCGGCACCCCCACCAGCAGCCGCAGCGCCCGCGCCGCTGCCCGCGACACGCCCGGCGCCGCCGATCGGCGGCCGGCCGCCGCAGATCTCGCGCGCCAGCAACAAGGACGAGACGTTCGCGGAGGGCGACTACGTCGTCTATCCCACGCACGGCGTCGGCCGGGTGGAGCGCATCGCCGAGGAAGAGATCGCCGGGCACAAGCTCCAGCTCATCCACATCACCTTCGAAGAGAACCGGATGACGCTGCGCGTGCCGGTGGCGAAGGCGCGCAGCGCCGGCCTGCGCAGGCTCGCCACGCGCAAGCTGTTCGACGAGGCGATGGGCGTGCTGAAGGGCCGCGCGCGCATCAAGCGCACCATGTGGTCGCGCCGGGCGCAGGAATACGAGGCGAAGATCAACTCCGGCGACCCGATCGCGATCGCCGAGGTGGTGCGCGACCTGCACCGCAACGCCGGCCAGCCCGACCAGAGCTTCTCGGAACGCCAGATCTACGAGGCGGCAATGGACCGGCTCGCCGCCGAACTCGGCGCCCTCGACCAGACCGACAAGGCGACGGCCGCGGTCAAGCTCGCGAATTTTCTGAAGACCATCACCTGACGCGCCCCCCGGGCGCACCTGGGGTGCGCTCCCGGGGTGCGCACCTGGTACGCACGTGGGACGCGCGCAGAAAGCAACGGGGCCGCGGCATCACTGCCGCGGCCCCGCGCGTCTTGGGCGGATGAAGCCGGTTAGCTGCTGCTGCTGCGGTTGCCGGTCAGCTGCAGGAGCAGCATGAACAGGTTGATGAAGTTCAGCAACAGGCTCAGCGCGTCGTAGACGCTGCGCCGCGCGGCGACTTCAGAGCCGGACGAGTAGGAGTACTGGACGTAGTCGGCCTTGATCCGCTGCGTGTCGTAGGCGGTGAGGCCCACGAAGACGAGCACGCCGATGATGCTGATCGCGAACTGCAGCCCGGCGCTACCGATGAAGATGTTCACCAGGCCGGCGATGATGATGCCGATCAGGCCCATCAGCAGGAAGCTGCCGAAACGCGTCAGGTCGGTGCGCGTCGTGTAGCCCCACAGGCTCATCGCGCCGAACGTCGCGGCGGTGATGAAGAAGACGCGAACGATGCTCTGGCCGCTGTAGATCAGAAAGATGTTGGTCAGGCTCGCGCCCATCGCGACGCAGAACGCCCAGTAGAGCCCCTGAACCGCGCGCGTCGACAGCCGGTTGACGCCGAAGCTCAGCACCAGGACGAAGGCGAGCGGCGAGATCATCGCGATCCAGGCGAGCGGCCCCGCGACGTGGCGCATGCCGGTCGGCGTCTCGACCAGCGGGTAGAAGGCGTTGATCAGGTTGGTGTTGGCGATGGCGAAGGCCACGATGCCGGTGAGCACGAGGCCGGACGTCATCCAGTTGTAGACGCGCAGCATGTATGCGCGCAGACCCGCATCCAGGACCGCCGCGCTCTGCTCGACGCGGGCGCCGGGATAGGTCCGGTATTCGGGACTGAGAGCCATCGTCGTAAGTTCCCCTGTTGGGCACTGTGCCCTGTACGTCGCTATCTTGGAGTGCGCGGCCGGCTGATCAAGCGAAATCGGCGTTGGTTCGCTGGCGGATTTGCGCGGCCGTCCCCAGATTACACGCCCGTCTAGTCGTTGCGTAGGTGTGGTGCCGCCTTCGCGCGCAGCGCCACCTCCGTGCCAACATATCCGGCGGCGAGCATCAGCGCCAGCGACCCGGCAACGGTGAGCGCGAGGCGCCCCGGCAGAAACGTCCAGTCGGCGTGCATGGCGAAGCGGAGCACGCCCCAACTCGCCGCGGCACCGATCGCGGCCGCCAGCACGCCGGCCGCGAGCCCGAGCACGCCGAACTCCACCAGCCACGCGGCGCGCACCTGGGCGCGCGTCGCACCGAGCGTCTTGAGGATCACCGCCTCGCGCACCCGCCGCCGCTGCCCTGCCGCGACCGCGCCGGCCAGCACCAGCACGCCCGCCACCAGCGCCACCGACCCGCTCGCCGCCAGCGCCGCGCCCACCTTGCCCAGCAGTTCCGCGACTGCCGCCAGAACCTCGTCCACCGCGATCGCGGAGACGTTGGGATAGGCGTCGGTCACCGCCCGGACCACGGCCGCCGTCGCCGCCGGCGGCGCGCGCAGGCTCGCGATCACCGTGTGCGGCGCGCGCTCCAGCAGGCCGGGACTCGCGACCAGCGTGAAATTGAGGCCGATCGTGCCCCAGGCGATCTCGCGCAGGCTCGCCACGCGCAGGTCGAGCTCGCGGCCGAGCACGCTCACCCGCACCGCGTCGCCCACGCCGACGCCCCAGCCGTGCGCCAGCCCGGCATCGAGCGAAACCAGCGGGGGGCCGGCATAGCCGGGCGGCCACCACGCGCCGGCGACCAGCCGCGAGCCCTCCGGCACCGTCGCGGCATAGGTCAGGCCGCGATCGCCGCGCAGCGCCCAGGCAGTGTCGGGGCTGACCCTGGCGCGCTCCGCCGGCACGCCGTTCAGTGCCACGATGCGCGCCCGCAGGCTCGGCACCGCCGTGAAGTCTTCGACGCCCGGCGTCGCCTGCACGATCCGGCGCACGGCGTCCGCCTGCGCCGCCTGGATGTCGATCAGGAACAGGCTCGGCGCCCGCGCCGGCAATCCGGCGGCGAGATCACGGCGCACATTGCCCTCGACCAACGCCACCGCCGCCAGCGTCGCGAGGCCCAGTCCGATGGAGACCAGCAGCAGCGGCGTCGGCGCGCCGGGCCGGTGGAGGTTCGCGAGGCCGAGCCGCGCCCAGGCCCGGCGCGGCGCCGGCAGTCGCGCCGCAAGCGCCATCAGCGCCGCGCCGCCGCCGTACAGCAGCGCGAGACCCGCGCCGGCCGCGCCGCAGAAGCCGAGGGCGAACCACGGATCGGGGCTCGCCGCCACCACCAGGCCGACCAGCGCCACGGCGGCGGCGGCGGCGAGCCCGAGCAGCGCCGCCGGCGGTCGGCCCGATGCGGCGTCATCGGGACCGCGCAACAGGGCCGCGCCGGAAAGCCGCATCGCCCGCCCGAGCGGCGGCAGCGCGAAGCAGACCGCGGTGAGCAGGCCATAGGCCGCGGCGAGGCCGAGCGGCGCCGGGAACGGACCCAGCCGCGGGGCCACCGGCAGCAGCCCGGCGAGCAGCGGCGCCGCCATCGCCGGCAGCGCCGCGCCCGCGACCACGCCCACGATCACCGCCAGCAGCGCCAGCGCCATCACCTGCAGAAAGCAGACCGCGAGCACGAGGCGCGGCGAGGCGCCGAGGCAGCGCAGGGTGGCGATGCCGTGCGCCCGCGCCTCCAGCCACGCCCGCACGCCGTTCGCGACCCCGATGCCGCCGACCAGCAGCGCGGTCAGACCCGACCAGGGTCAGGAACTGGCCGGTCTGGGCGAAGAACCGCGCCATCCCCGGCGCCGCCTCGGCCGGGGTCGCGGATGCGCCAGCCGGTGCCGGGAAACGCGGCACGCAGCGCCGCCACCGCTGCCGGCGCGGTCATGCCGGCGGGCAGCACGACGCGCAGCCGGTGCTCGGCGATGCTGCCCGGCTGCAACAGCCCGCTCGCCGGCAGCGCCGCCGTGGCGACAGCACCCGCGGCCCGAGGAACGCCACGCCCGCCACCCGGTCGGGCTCGCGCAGCAGCCGCGCCCGCAGCACCACGTTGGTGTCGCCGAGCCGCACCGTGGCGCCCGGCGCCACGCCGAGCCGCTGGAAGACCAGCGGATCCGCGACGGCGCCGAACGCGCCGCCCCGCCGCGCCCAGCGCCGCCGCCAAGATCAATGCGGCGGATCGAGTCGCCGCGGTCCCGGCCAGCGGCCAGGCGCCATCGACCGCCTTCAGCTCCACCAGCAGGCGCGTGCCGGAGGGCGCGATCAGCATCGAGCGCATCGTCACCGCATCCGAAACCCGCGCCCCCCGCGCCCGCAGCCAGGCGCGCAGCGCGTCCGGCAGCGGCGCCGCGCCGCTCTCGACCTCCAGGTCGCCGCCGAGCAGGGTCCGCCCCTCGGCCGCCAGCCCGCGCTCCAGCCCGGCGCGCAGCGTGCCGACCGCGGCGATCGCGCCGACGCCGAGGGCGAGGCAGGCCAGCACGATGCGCAGCCCGGCCACGCCGCCGCGCAGCTCCCGCCGCGCCAGCCGCAGCGCCAGCGGTCACGCGATGCGGCCGTCGGCCAGCCGCACGACGCGCGCGCAGCGCGCCGCCAGCGCGGCGTCGTGCGTGATCAGCAGCAGCGTGCTGCCGCGCCTCCGCGGCAGAGGCCGAACATCAGGTCCATCACCGCCGCCCCGGTCGCCTCATCCAGGTTGCCGGTCGGCTCGTCGGCCAGCAGCAGCCGGGGCCGGGGCGCGAAGGCGCGGGCCAGCGCCACCCGCTGCTGCTCGCCGCCCGAAAGCTGCGCCGGGCAGGTGGCGCAGCCGATGGCCGAGGCCGACCGCCGCCAGGCTCGCCGCCGCCCGCGCCATCGCATCCGGCACGCCCGCCGAGTTCCAGCGGCACCGCCACGTTCTCCAGCGCGGTCATGCTCGCGATCAGGTGAAACGCCCTGGAACACGATGCCGACCATCGCCCGCCGCAGCCGCGCCAGCGCGTCCTCGTCCAGCCGCCGTGATCTCCTCGCCGGCGAGGCGGATGCTGCCGGAGGAGGCGCGTTCGAGCCCGGCGAGCAGCATGAGCAGGCTCGTCTTGCCCGAGCCGGACGGCCCGACCACGGCCACCGCCTCGCCCGCCGCGAGGTCGAGGTCGATCCCGCGCAGGATGTTGACCACCCCGCCGGGCGCAGGCACCGTCAGATTCGAGGCCGCGGATCGCGACGAGCGGGCCGGCAGGGCCGTCCGCCCGGTTCGTGGCCAGAGGTGTCGCCATGACGTCCATCGCGCCAGGATATGGCCCGCCGCGCCGAATGCGGAATGCGGCGGCGGCCTTGGGTCTGCTCCTGCTGATGGGCCTGCTCACGGGCCGCGCGCCGGCGGCGGCCCCGCTGCGCCTGCTGGTGCTCGGCGACAGCCTCGCCGCGGGCTACGGCCTCGCCAGGCCGACGGATTCGAGGCACGGCTTGCCGCCGCGCTGCGCGGCAAGGGCATCGCCGTGACCGTCGTCGACGCCGCGGTCTCGGGCGACACCACCGCCGGCGGCCGGGCGCGGCTGGACTGGGCGCTCGGCGACGGGGCCGATGCGGCGCTCGTGGAGCTCGGCGGCAACGACGGGCTGCGCGGGCTCGACCCGGCGGCGACGGAGGCGAATCTGAGCGCCATTCTCGATGCGCTGGCGGCGCGCCATATCCCGGTGCTGCTGAGCGGCATGTATGCGCCGCCCAATCTCGGCGCCGACTACGGCCGGGCGTTCCGCGCCGTGTTCGACCGGCTCGGCCGCCGGCCGGGCCTGCGCTACGACCCGTTCTTCCTGGCGGGCGTCGCCGCGAACCCGGCGCTGAACCAGCCCGACGGCATCCATCCCAACGCCGCGGGCGTGCAGCGCATCGTCGCGCGCCTGCTGCCGCAAGTGGAGGCGCTGCTGGACGCGGCGCGCGCGGGATGAGGCTGTTCGTCGGCCTCGACCTGCCCTGGTCGCTGCGCGAGCGGCTGGCCGGCCTCGCCGGCGGCATCCCCGGCGCGCGCTGGGTGCCGAGCGAGAACTACCACATCACGCTGCGCTTCATCGGCGAGGTGGCGGCGCATCAGGCCGAGGAGATCGACCACACCCTCGCCGCCCTGCGCGCCCGCGGCTTTCCGCTCACGCTCGCCGGCATCGGCGTGTTCAGCAAGGCCGGGCGGCAGACAACGCTGTGGGCAGGGGTCGAGCGGCATCCGCAGCTCGACCTGCTGCAGAGCAAGGTGGAGACCGCCCTGCAACGCGCCGGCCTGGAACCGGAGCGCCGCCGCTTCGCGCCGCACGTGACGCTGGCGCGGCTCGACAACGCGGCCGAGGCGAAGCTGGGCGGCTTCGTCCAGGCGCACAACCTGTTCCGCGCGGAGCCGGTGCCGGTCGAGCATTTCACGCTGTTCAGCTCGAAGCTCGGCAAGGAAGCGTCGGTCTACACGGCCGAGGTCGAGTACGCGCTGGCCTGAACGCGCCGGGGCGGAACGCGCCCGGCGGCACGAACCCGGATCGACATAGGCGAAATGGAGCGCGTCGAGCTGCGCCCAGAGCACCTCGGTCTTGAACGTGAGCGCGCGCAGCACCGCCGCCTGCGCCTCTCGCGTGCGGGCGTTCGCGCGCACGTACGTCGAGCGCGAAGCCGGCATCGCGCGGCGCCTGATTGAGCCGGCGGCGGAAATACGCCACCAGCGCTTCGCCGATGAAATCGTAGTGCTCCAGCATTCCGGCGATGCGCTCGGCATAAATCGCGGGCGCGAACAGCTCGGTCAGCGAGGAGGCGACCGCCGCCAGCGTCGGGTGCTCGTAGACGAAGCGGACATAGGCCTCGACTGCGAACTTCGTGGCCGGCAGCGCGCCGGCCTGCGAGATCACGTAGGCGCGGTCGAGCCGCAGGCCGTCGGTCAGCTTCAGCCAGCGCTCGATTCCGCCCTCGTCCTCGCCCACGCCGTCATGATCGTGGATGCGGTGCACCCATTCGCGCCGCAGCGCGCGATCGTCGAGGCGTGCCATCAGCGCCGCGTCCTTGCGCGGGATCGCCGCCTGATAGACGTAGCGATTGAGCGCCCAGGCCTGCACCTGCCCGAAATTCAGCCGTCCGCCATGCAGCATCTGATGGAACGGATGGCGATTGTGATAGCGCGCGTCGCCGATCGCGCGCAGGCGGCCTTCCAGCGCATCGGGACTCATCACGTCGTTGACGACGTCGTTCATGGCGCGGCACCTCCGGCGCGCGGACCTTCCGCCGCCGCACCGTGCCGGCCATTGACCTGGATCAACGGGGCAGCGGCACGCGGGCAGCTTCGTCGAGCACGAACCACACCGGCGCCCGACAGCCAAACGTACCGTCGTCAGGCTCGGCGAAGCTGATGAACGGCACCAGGCCGCGGCTTTCGACGCCAAGCCATCGGTGCCAGTGAGCGGAGCCCGCGTTGCGGATGTTGGTCACACTCGGATCAGTGCACTTGCCGGCGAGGAATTTCGGCGGGGTCGGCATGCCCCAGCGCGGCATGACGAGTTCGCAGCCGACGGCAGGGTTGCGCACGATCGGCGCGGCATAGTCCGGATAGATGCCCGGCAGCGGCGGCAGGTTCCCGGTTTGGTCGATGTCAACGTGGAAACAGCCGGCGGATCGCCCCCTGGTTCGTCGTCATCGAGTAGGGTCGCATACGTGGCGACGGGACCGGTCCCGCTAGCGACGGTCCAGATAGGCCCAACTCGAGCATGCCGAGGTAGATTGCGATTACCAAGATAAGTATGAGCCAATATGTAAATAGACAGGGCAGCTGAAGTTTTTATCTGGTATGAAGAAGAATTGGCTCGCAGCTATAACCAGCCCAAGCGCAACCGAAAGAATGTTAAGCAACCCTTCGAGTATTCTTGACACACTTGAGCGCTTTAGGAGCGCTTCTCGTACGTCGTTGACTATGATGGATTTCACCTCAGTTACCAAAGCAGCAGAGACTCTAAATTTCTTCAGAAGACTTTCTGCCCCATCGCGGGCCATAGCACGGATGGTCTCAAGTTGCGGGTCCGAAGGCGGTGAAAAAAGACCAAGTTTTCGCGCGGTCTCGTATGTCAACGTTTCCGTAAGATGATCCAGTAGAGCTTGCCGGATATCCGAAATAGTTTATGTCCTAGCGAATAGAGTACTGCTCTAGAACCTTGTTCAATGCGGCCTGGATCTCCTCGTCGGCGAATATCCGTGTCGATGAAACGGATTCTCGTGAATATTTAGCATGTTCGCCAACGTACGTTCGCGCCGGGCGAGCACTAAGCCGGGCGACTACGAGCTGCGCAACCCTCACCCCACTTACAAGCGTAATCGGGAAGGACGCCGAATTCGTGATCGTCAGTGGCATTCGCCCGGAATACCCAGGATTCATGAAGACAGGAGCAATCCTCAAACCAAGCCGGGTTAGACTGCTTCGCGCAAACACAAAACCCACTGCGTCGTCTGGAATCTCATCTCTTCGGAAATGCCAACGAACACGGTTGCTAGCGGGGGCACCTCGAGCTCTTCAAACAGCGACTGCTGAACTTCGGCATCTGGCAGCTTCTCACCAAGCCGGTATGACTTGCAATTATACCGATATTGCTCGCCGCTTAGCCGCATATCGACGGAGGCCGGCTGAACGGCACTTTCGTCAAAGGGCAGCACAACTGATTGCCCCCGAGATGCTAGATCGCGAAGGTCAGAGTTGACGAGGAACGAGGGCTGCGTCATCGGGTCATGTCCAAACCCAGAATCCTTCGCCGACACCGAATCCGGCTGTCAAGGCACGAACGCACGCGCGCGGTGATTTGAGGCCGCCACCATTGAGAAAGCGGTGGATAACCCTCCGTTCCGAAGTCCCTCATGCAACACGGGTTTGTGACACCCAAGCTCAGTGCGGTGGCCAGAACGTCCAGACACCCGCGACTCGGCATTGCGGTGACCGGGGAGCCCCGCGCTGCCCATTGCCCAATCGGGGCGAGATCGGGCGGCGTCCGAGAAAGAGGGCGGCGGCCCGAAGGGCGCCGCCGCAATCACAAGGAGCACCTACTTCCTCCCGGGGTCGCAGGCTTCTCGTAGTGCTCGACTTGTGTCGTGGATGGGCGACGACGGGCCGTCTCCATCGTCACGAATTTGCCGGAAATCGCACTATGGGCCTCCGTGCCGACGCGCTGCTTGGGCGTCTGGGCCATATGGCACCACCGCGACTCGTTTAGGTTGCGTGGAGTTCGGGTCAGGCGCGATCGTTTAGATCGCTGGTCAGTTGGCCGGCAGCATCGCGTATTTGTCGAGGGCGTTGGCGCCGAAAACAAAAACCCCTCTCCCTCCACGCGGAGGGAGAGGGGCCAGTCAGCAGGGACGCCGGCTAGCCGAGGCGCTCGCCGTGCAGCACCACGTCGAGCCCTTCGACCTCCTCTTCCTCGGTCACGCGCAGACCGATGATGACGTCGACGATCTTGAACAGGATGAAGCTCACCACGCCACTCCAGATCAGGGTCGCGGCCACCGCGATCACCTGTGCCTCGAACTGCGCGATGCCGCCGATGTTCACGCCCTGCGGCGCATCCTTGGTGGCGGTGAACGGACCGAAGGCGAACACGCCGGTCAGCAGCGCGCCGACGATGCCGCCGATGCCGTGCACGCCGAAGGTGTCGAGGCTGTCGTCATAGCCCAGCGCGTGCTTGAGGCTGGTGGAGGCCCAGAAGCAGATCACGCCGGCCGCGATGCCGATGATCAGCGCCGGGCCGGGCAGCACGAAGCCCGAGGCGGGGGTGATCGCGACCAGGCCTGCGACCGCGCCGGAGGCAGCACCGAGCACGCTCGGCTTGCCCTTGGCCCCCCACTCGGCAAACATCCACGCAAGCGCCGCGGCGGCAGTGGCGATCTGGGTCACCGTCATCGCCATGCCGGCGCGGCCGTTGGCCGCGACCGCCGAACCCGCATTGAAGCCGAACCAGCCGACCCACAGCAGCGCGGCGCCGATCACGGCGTAGGCGACGTTGAACGGCGCCATGTTCTCGTGGCCGTAGCCGACGCGCTTGCCGAGCACGAGACAGGCGACGAGGCCCGCGATGCCGGCGTTGATGTGCACGACCGTGCCGCCGGCGAAGTCCGCCGCGCCCGGCAGGCCGAACACGCCCGCGCCGAGCCAGCCGGTCGCGCTCCACACCCAGTGCGCGATCGGCGAATAGACGCAGCAGCGACCAGAGCACCATGAACAGGCACATCGCCGAGAACTTCATGCGATCGGCGAACGCGCCCGCGATCAGCGCCGGGGTGATGATCGCGAACGTCATCTGGAACATCATGTAGACGCTCTCGGGGATCGTCGTCGGGACGGTGCCGCCGAGCACGAACGCCTGGTCCCAGTTCGCGCCGAAGCCGGAGAGGAAGAAGCGCGAAAGATCGCCGATATACGGCGTGCCGTTGGTGAAGGCGAGGCTGTAGCCGGCGACCATCCAGGTGATCGTCACCAGGCAGCAGATCGTGAAGGCCTGCATGAGCGTGGCAAGGATGTTCTTCTTGCGCACCATGCCGCCGTAGAACAGCGCGAGGCCCGGGATCGTCATCATCAGCACGAGCGCCGTGCTGGCCAGCATCCAGGCGGTGTCGCCGCTGTCGAGCTTGCTCGTCGACCGCGGCTGCCGCGGCCGTGCCGCCGCTGGCGCGGCGGTCGAGGCCGGCTGGTCGTCGGCGAATGCCGGGAAGGCGAGCATCACCGGCAGCAATGCCAGCGCGCCAACGTCGCGCCAGGCTGGCGCGGTGCATCAGCTTCTTCATTCTGCGATTGTTCCCCACTATTCCTGATGCGGACCGGCTCAGAGCGCCTGCGCATCGGTCTCGCCGGTGCGGATGCGCACCGCCCGTTCGAGGTCCATCACGAAGATCTTGCCGTCACCGATCTTGCCGGTATGGGCCGCCTTCACGATCGCTTCGACCACCTGCTCGGCGAGGTCGGCGGGCACCGCGACCTCGATCTTCACCTTGGGCAGGAAGTTCACGTGGTATTCCGCCCCGCGGTAGATTTCCGTCTGGCCTTTCTGGCGCCCGAACCCCTTCACCTCGCTGACGGTCAGGCCCTGCACGCCGAGCGGCGTCAGTGCTTCGCGCACGTCGTCGAGCTTGAAGGGCTTGATGATGGCCATGATCAGTTTCATGTCGCAGCCCCTGCTCCAAAACTCCCCGTCCGCCCCGCTCGCACAGTGCTCGCGGCGCAGTGCGGAGCAGCGATCCAAGAACCGTGCCAGAGGTGCGGGGGCCGGAGTGCGGCGCCGATGCCACGAAATGCCCAAACGGCAGGCAGCGGGTTGCAATTCCGCCCAGCCGCGCGTCCCTTGGCGCGTCACAGCGTGAGCGGCGGGCATGGTGGAGCGCGTGGAAGCGGCGGTGTGCGTGATCGGCGCGGGGCCGGTGGGCGGTGTGCTCGCCTGCCGGCTGGCCGCGGCCGGCCTGCCCGTCGCGGTGGTCGACCGCGCGCCGCTGCCGCCGATGGAGCACCCGGATTTCGACGGCCGCGCCTACGCGATCGCCGCCGGCTCGCGCGGCGTGCTGGAGGCGGCCGGGCTCTGGGACCACCTGCCTTATCCCGCCGGGCCGATCCACGCCATCCGCGTCTCCGACGGCCGGGTGGGCCGGCCGCGCCTCGCCGCTGTATCCTCCATTTCGGCGCGCAGGAAGCGGGCGCCGCGGCGTTCGGCTGGATGGTGGAGGCGCGGAGCCTGCGCATGGCGCTGAACGCGCGGCTTGCGGCCGAGCCGGCGATCACCGTGTCTTCGCCCCGGCCACGCCCGCGGTGACGCGCACCGCCGAGGGGGCGGTGGTGCGCATCGCCGGCGGTCCGGACATCCACTGCCGGCTGGTGGTCGCGGCCGAGGGGCGCAACAGCCCGCTGCGCCAGGCGGCGGGCATCCCGCTCACCCGCTTCGACTACGGCCAGACCGGCCTCGTCTGCGCGGTCGGCCATGAGCGGCCGCACCATGCAGTGGCGCTGGAGCATTTCCTGCCCGCGGGGCCGCTCGCGCAGCTGCCGATGGCGCCGACCGCGGGGGCGCCGCACCTGTCAGCGATCGTCTGGACCGAGCGGCGGGCGACCGCCGCGCGGCTGCTGGCGCTGCCGGACGAGGCGTTCACGCGCGAGCTGGCCCGGCGCCTGGGCGACCATCTCGGCGCGGTGCGGCTGCTCGGGCGGCGCTGGAGCTACCCGCCTCGGCGCGATGCACGCGCATCGCTATTTCGACACCCGCCTCGCCCTGGTCGGCGATGCGGCGCACGGCATTCACCCGATCGCCGGGCAGGGCCTCAATCTCGGCCTGCGCGACGCCGCGGCGCTGGCGGAACTTCTGATCGCGGCGGCGGGGCGCGGCGAGGATCCCGGGGCGCCGGCGCTGCTGCGCCGCTATCAGGCGCTGCGCCGGCCGGACAATCTCGCGATGCTCGCGGCGACCGACGTGCTCGACCGGCTGTTCAGCAACCACAGCGCCACGCTGCGCCTCGCCCGCGATCTCGGCATCGCGGCGGTGCACCGGCTGGCGCCGCTCAAGCGGGCATTCATGCGTCAGGCGATGGGCGTGCGAGCACCGGGCGGGTCTCCGGCATCCCCGCCAGGACCGTAAACACCGCCAGCACTCCGGCGACGCCGAGGGCAAGGAAGGCGACGCTGCTGCCATATTCGCTCGCGAGCCCGCCCGCGACGGTGGTGCTGAGGGTCGCGCCGACCCCCACCGCGAGCCCGATCGCGCCCATGCAGAGATTGAACCGGCCGGTGCCGCGGGTGATGTCGGCCGCGACCAGCGGCACCAGCACGCCGATAACCGCGCCGCCAATCCCGTCCAGCACCTGCGCGGCGACGATCAGCGGCGGGCTCGCCACCGTCGCGAACAGCAGCCCGCGCGCAGGCAGGGCGAGAAAGCCGAGCAGCAGGACCGGGCGCCGCCCGATGCGCTCCGCGGCGCGGCCCACACCGGGCGAGAACAGGGCCACCACGGCCTGCGGCACCACCAGGCAGGCGGCGATGATGAGGTTGGCGCCGCTGCCGGCCATGCGCGTCACTTCCGTGCCGGCCAGCGGCAGCATCGCCGCGTTGGCGAACTGGAACAGCACCATGCAGAGGGCGAAGGCCAGCAGCCGGCGGTCCAGCAGCACCAGCAGGGTCGCCCGCTCCTGCTCCGGCGGCCCGGTGGCGGCGGCCAGCGCCCTGTCCGTGGAAGGGTTGCGCGGCGGCAACCTCTGCACCGCGAGCAGCGCCGGCAGGCACAACGCCGCGGCAAGCCAGAACACGGAGCCGCTGAAGAGATAGGTTCCGGCTGCCCCCATCATCGCCGCGCCGGTGGCACTGCCGATCGCCGCGAACCGGGCGTTGCGCCCCAGCCGCTCGGCATAGGCGGCCCTTCCCACCCGGTTGAGTGTGATCGCCGCTACCGCGGGGAACAGCACGCAGCTCGAGAACCCGTGCAGTGCCTGCGCCAGCATCACCGGCAGCTTGGTGGGAAACAGCGCGAGCAGCACCGCGCTGATCGCCACCGCACACAGCCCGATCGCGGCGGCCAGCCGTTTCTGCGGCAGCCAGTCCACGAACGCGCCGGCCGGCAACTGGGCCAGCATCGTCACCGCGGCGTTCACCGAGAGGGCGACGCCGATCTCGCCCTGCGTCCATTTGTCGCCGGTCAGATAGACGGCGATGAACGGGCCGAAGCCGGTCTGCAGGTTGGCGATGAAGAAGTTGAGCCAGTCGAGGGCGCGCAGCCCCGGCTCCGGCGCTGGCGGGGACGAGGGCGCGGGCGCATGCGGCATCGTCCCCCCGGGGCTCAGGGCTTGGCCTCCGCCCCGGTCTGGGTGAGCACTTCGAGCGGCTTGGCCGGGTCGTAGGCCGGCGCGCCCTTGATCCGGTCGGGCGGCACGTCGAGCACCGCCGCGGGCGTCTTGCCGAGCACGAAATGCAGCGCGCCCCACTGCACCGCGACCTTGCGGTTGCCCACGCCGAGAAAGCCGCCGACGTCGATCACCGCGGCATGCGGATGGCCCTTCTCATCGACGAGCACGTCCACGATGCGTCCGACCTCCTCCGGCTCGCCGCCCTTCGCCCCGTCCGCCTTGGCCGGCAGGCCAAGGACCGACACGACCTGATCCGGCACCGGCGGCGGCGGCGCCGGCTCGGCCGCAACGCACGCCAGACCAAGCACCGGGAGCACCGTCACCCCCGCAACACGCACAAGCCTGCGCACGATGTCCCCCCTCGTTCGCGACTGTCTCCAGGACGCCGCGAACCGCCGGCGGTTGCAAGCCCCGCCATCGTGCCCATGAACAAACAGGCAACTCAGAGAAGGAGCGGCCGATGTCCGACCGCGCGAAAACGAGCGAAGCCGGCGGCGCTGCTGGGCGCGCAACGAGCGCTCAAGGGAGACAGGCGGCGACGAACTGGGCGAAGGCGCGGGCGCGGTGGCTGAGCGCATGCTTCGCGGCCGGCGCCATCTCGCCGAACGTCTCGGTCCGGCCCAGGGGCACGAACATCGGATCGTAGCCGAACCCGCGCGATCCGCGGGCCGGCCAGGTCAGCGTGCCCTCGGCGCGGCCATAGAACGTCGCGCAGCCCCCTTCCGGCCACGCCAGGGCAAGGGCGCAGACGAAGGCGGCCCGCCGGTCGGGGTGCGTGCCGAGCTCCCGCTGCACCCGCGCCATGGCGGCCGAAAAATCCTTCTCCGGCCCCGCCCAGCGCGCCGAGACGACCCCGCCCGGCGCGCCGCCGAGCCCGGCCGCGCAGAGGCCGGAATTGTCGGCGAGCGCCGGCAGCCCGGCGGCCGCAGCCGCGGCATGCGCCTTCAGCCGCGCGTTGCCGACGAAATCGGCCGCCGTCTCGTCCGGTTCCGGCAAGCCCAGCGCGCCGGCCGAGACCGCGCCGCACGCCGTGCGGGGCGAGCAGGTCGGCGATCTCGCGCAGCTTGCCCCCGTTGTGCGTGGCGATGACGAGGCGCGCCCCGGCGGCGAGCCGGCGCACCGCCGTCACGCCTCCAGCACCGCGCGCTGCAGCGCGAACAGCCGCTCCGCCCCGCTTCGCGCCAGCCCCAGCAGGGCGCTGAGCTCGGCCTCGGAGAACGGCGCGCGCTCGGCCGTCGCCTGCACTTCCACGAGGCCGCCGGACGCGGTCAGCACGAAATTGGCGTCGGCCTCGGCCGCCGAATCCTCGGCGTAGTCGAGGTCGAGCACCGGCTGCGCGCCCACGATCCCGCAGGAGACGGCCGCCACCTGGCCCACCAGCGGCGCGCCCTTGAGCACATTCATGCGCTGCAGGTGGCGCAGGGCGAGTGCCAGGGCCACCCAGGCGCCGGTGATCGCGGCGCAGCGCGTGCCGCCATCGGCGTTGAGCACGTCGCAGTCGAGCGTGATCGTCATCTCGCCGAGGGCGGCGCGATCGACCACCGCGCGCAGGCTGCGGCCGATCAGGCGCTGGATCTCCTGCGTGCGGCCCGACTGCTTGCCGCGCGCCGCCTCGCGCTCGCCGCGGGTGTGGGTGGCGCGCGGGCAGCATGCCGTATTCCGCGGTGATCCAGCCCTGGCCGGAATTGCGCAGGAACGGCGGCACCCGCCCCTCCACGCTCGCCGCGCACAGCACCTCCGTCCCGCCCATGCGCGCGAGGCAGGAGCCCTCGGCGTGGCGGGCGAAGCCCGGGGTGAGCGAAACCTCGCGCAGCGCGTCGGGCGCGCGGCCGGATGGGCGCATGCGGGCATGCCTCTCTCTGTTGGCGTGTGCGCCCCGCTATGGCGTCGCTCCGCCCGATCCGCAAGACTGTGTGCGGCAAGACTGCGCCGTTGATCCGGGCCGCCGGCCTGCCCCACGTTCTGCGTCCGTGGATGGACGAAGATGGACCATTCCCTGCCCCCGCCCCGCAGCTTCGCCGCCGCCCGGCCGACCGTGCCGGGACTGGACGCGCGCTCGGCCGCGATCCTGCGCGAGATCGTGGAGCAGTACGTGGAGACCGGCGAGCCGGTGGGCAGCCGCACGCTCTCGCGCCGCCTGCCGCTCAATCTCTCGCCCGCGACCATCCGCAACGTGATGGCCGATCTCACCGAAGCGGGGCTGCTGTTCGCGCCGCACACCTCGGCCGGGCGGCTGCCGACCGAGCAGGGATTGCGCCTGTTCGTCGACGGGCTGCTGCAATTCGGCGAACTCGGCGCGGAGGATCGCGAGACGATCGGCGCCGCGCTCGCGACCGCGGGCCGCAGCCTGGAGGACGACGCTTGCCGAGGCGTCCAGCATGCTCTCGGGGCTCTCGGCCGCGGCCGGGCTCGTGCTTGCGCCGAAGGGCGAGGGCGCGCTGCGGCACATCGAGTTCGTGCCGCTCGGCTCCGGCCGCGCGCTCGTGATCCTGGTGACCGCCGACGGGCAGGTGGAGAACCGGGTGATGGAGATCCCGCCCGGCCTGCCGCCCTCGGCGCTGGAGCAGGCGGGCAACTACCTCAACGCGCGGCTCGCGGGCCGGGCGCTGCCGGATTTGCGCCGGGCGGTGGCGGAGGAGATGGCGGCCGACCGTTCGCAGCTCGACGCGCTCGCGGCCGAGGTCGTGCAGACCGGACTCGCCACCTGGGTCGGCGAAGGGCGCGGCGGCTCGCTCATCGTGCGCGGGCAGGCGAACCTGCTCGCCGACGTGACGCAGATCGAGAACCTCGCCGCCATCCAGCGGCTGTTCGAGCGGCTGGAGCGGCAGGAGACGCTGCTGCGCCTGCTCGAACTCGCCGAGCAGAGCGAGGGCGTGCGGATCTTCATCGGCGCGGAGAGCGGGCTGTTCGGCACCACCGGCGTTGCCATGGTGGTCGCCCCGGCGCGCAACACCGGCGGGCGGATCGTCGGCGCGATCGGCGTGATCGGGCCGACGCGCATCAACTACGGCCGCATCATCCCGGTGGTGGACTACACCGCGCGCGTGATCGGGCGGCTGCTGGGCTGAGTCGCTGATACCAGAAGCCCGGCCCCCACGGCCCCCAGTCCCAGGAGTTCATGCTCATCATCTGCGCGGCCTGCATGTTCTGCTGCGCAATCCGGCGCTGGAACACCATCTGCTGATAGGCTTGGTAGTTCTGCTCGGAGCCGATGTACAGGCATTTGCAGTACCTGGGCGTCGCCGTAGAGATAGACGACCTTGCCGTTGCGTTCCTGATAGGTGAACTGGCGCGGCGGCAGATTGGCCAGCTGCTGCTGCCGCTCCGGCGTGTTCGCCGGGCGAAAGGCGAAGCCGGCGGCGGAGAGCAGCAACTCCCGGTCGCTGACCAGCTCCTGCTCCGTGGTGCACGCCCCCAGCAGGAGCGCCCCCGTCACCAACGCAACCCAACCCAGGCGCATGCCTTCCTCCCGCGGCGTTCCCGCGCCTCTATAACACAGCGCAGGCGAAGGCTATCGCCCGCGTCGTCCGCCGCCGCGGCGCTTGCGCGGGTCGTATCCGCCGCCGCCCGGGCCCAGCGGCTCCGGCGTGCGATCGCGCCGCGGCCGCAGCGAGGCCGAGGCGGCCGGCGGCGGTTCGAGACCGAGGTCGAGCGCCTCCAGCCGACGGATCTCGTCGCGCAGCCGCGCCGCCTCCTCGAACTCGAGGTCCGCCGCCGCCGCGCGCATGCGACCTTCCAGGTCGGCGATGCTCGATCGCAGGTCCTTGCCGACGAACTCGGCAACCTTGCTGTCGGCGACCGGGGCGACAGTGACGTAGTCCTGCTCGAACACGCTCTCGAGCACGCGGCCGATCTCCTTCTTCACCGACTGCGGCGTGATGCCGTGCGCCTCGTTCCACGCACGCTGCTTCTGCCGCCGCCGCTCGGTCTCCTCGATCGCGAAGCGCAGGCTCGCGGTCATCGTGTCGGCGTAGAGGATCACGCGCCCGTCGATGTTGCGCGCGGCGCGGCCGATGGTCTGCACGAGCGAGGTCTGCGAGCGCAAAAACCCCTCCTTGTCGGCGTCGAGGATCGCGACCAGCGCGCATTCCGGAATGTCGAGCCCCTCGCGCAGCAGGTTGATGCCCACCAGCACGTCGAACACGCCGAGCCGCAGGTCGCGGATGATCTCGATGCGCTCCAGCGTGTCCACGTCCGAGTGCAGGTACCGCACCTTGACGCCGTGCTCGCCGAGATATTCCGTCAGGTCCTCCGCCATCCGCTTGGTGAGCACGGTGACGAGCGCGCGCGCCCCGGCCGCGGCGACACGGCGGCATTCGCCGAGCAGGTCGTCGACCTGCCGCTCCACCGGGCGCACTTCCGTCACCGGGTCGATCAGGCCGGTGGGACGGATCACCTGCTCGACGAACACGCCGCCGGTGCGCTCCAGCTCCCACGGCCCGGGGGTTGCGCTCACGAACAGCGTCGGCGGCCGAAAGCGCTCCCACTCCTGGAACTTCAGCGGGCGGTTGTCGACGCAGGACGGCAGGCGGAAGCCGAACTCCGCGAGGATCGACTTGCGCGCGTGGTCGCCGCGCTCCATGCCGCCGATCTGGGGCACCGTCACGTGGCTCTCATCGACGATCAGCAGCGCGTCCTCCGGCAGGTACTCGAACAGCGTCGGCGGCGGCTCGCCCGGATTGCGCCCCGAGAGATAGCGCGAGTAGTTCTCGATGCCTTTGCAGGAGCCCGTGGTTTCCATCATCTCGAGATCGAACGTCGTGCGCTGCTGCAGCCGCTCGGCTTCCAGCAGCTTGCCCTCGCGCGTGAGCCAGTCCAGGTGCCCGCGCAGCTCGTCCTTGATATGCGTGATCGCCTGCGTGAGCGTCGGGCGCGGCGTGACGTAGTGGCTGTTGGCGTAGACGGTGACGTTGTCGAGCTTCGCCGTGACCTCGCCGGTGAGCGGATCGAACTCGGCGATGCCGTCGATCTCGTCGCCGAACAATGAGACGCGCCAGGCGCGATCTTCCTGATGGCTCGGGAAGATGTCCACGGTCTCGCCACGCAGGCGGAACGTGCCGCGCTGGAACGCGGCGTCGTTGCGCCGGTATTGCAGCTCCACCAGCGCGCGCGCCAGCACGTCGCGGTCGATCCGCCCGCCGGTCTGCAGGCGCACGACCATCTTCGCATAGGTCTCCACCGAACCGATGCCGTAGATGCAGGAGACCGAGGCGACGATCACCACATCGCCGCGCTCCAGCAGCGACTGCGTCGCCGCGTGGCGCATGCGGTCGATCTGCTCGTTGATCTGCGCATCCTTCTCGATATAGGTGTCGGTGCGCGGCACGTAGGCTTCGGGCTGGTAGTAGTCGTAATAGCTGACGAAATATTCTACGGCATTCTCGGGAAAAAATGACTTCATCTCGCCGTAGAGCTGGGCTGCGAGCGTCTTGTTGGGCGCAAGGATCAGCGTCGGTTTCTGCACCGACTCGATCACCTTCGCCATGGTGAAGGTCTTGCCCGAGCCGGTGACGCCGAGCAGAACCTGGTCGCGCTCACCCGCCTCGACGCCGGCCACCAGGTCGCGGATTGCGCCCGGCTGATCGCCGTTCGGCGCGTAGCCGGAGACAACCTGCAACGGTCGCCGCTTCGGACGGATCGGCTGCCGCTCGGGAATGAACAAGACCGGCGTGGGCGCGCGAGTGAGAATCTGTGACATGCGGGGCTCCGGGCACGCTAGATGGCCTCGGGCGCCGGCGAAGTCGAGGCGGGGGGTGAAAGAAGCTGGATTCAGGTCCGATAAACCTGTAGGCGTCTTATGTGTGGTCGCCTTGAACGCGCGAGGTGAGTGGTGCCAGCGTTTGCCAAGCTGTCGTTGGTGACATCGGTGTTCTATCCTGCCGACATCGCATTCGTGAACGGCTGGAGCCAGCGTGCGCCGGGCATCGGCGGCTGGCGCGTACAGTTCGACAAGAATGTCGGTACCGAGCAGATCCTCGTCACGCCGCCCGCAAGCGACGTGCCGGTGTTTGCGATCAGCCGCAACGGCGTGAAGGCCGTCGTCGAGCGGCTGCTGCCCGACGGTTCGGCCGGCGACGAAATCGGCATCTTCGAGAGTGTGCGGGCCGCGGTCCTGGCCCTCTGCCCGCTGCATGCCGATGACCTCGAAGCGATCCACGAGGCGCTCGAGCGCGACTTCCCCCGCACGCCGCGGCGCTGAACCGCGCGTCCCGGCGCCGGCCTCACGCCGCGCGCCACGTCCCCTCGCCCGCCCTTGCCACGCCCTCCGGCCGGTGCTGGATGGGTGGTGCGACGGCACGGCGGCAACGGGGGAGAGATGCGGGGTGAGTGACGCTGCGGTGGTCGCCGGCCGGGCCTGCGACGGTTGCACGCTCTGCTGCAAGCTGGTGCCGGTTGCGGCCCTGGCCAAGCCCGCGGCCACCTGGTGCCCCCATTGCCGCATCGGCGAGGGGTGCGCGATCTATGCCGACCGTCCCCACGAATGCCGCGACTTCCACTGCGCCTACCTGCTCGATCCGGCGCTCGACGCACGCTGGCATCCGGAGCGGTGCAAGCTGGTGGTCGCGGTGGATCGGCAGGGCACGCGGATCGTGGTGCATGTCGATCCCGGCCGCCCCGATGCCTGGCGCAAGGAGCCGTACTACGGCACGATCAAGCGCTGGGCGCTCGCCGCGGTGCAGGCGCGACGGCACGTGCTGATCGCGCTCGGCAGGAACGTGATCGTCGTCTTCCCCGACCGCGAAAAACATCTCGGCCCGGTGCGCGAAGATCAGTTCGTCTACACCTTCGCCAAGCCCACGCCGGCCGGCATCGAACTCGATGCCTGCGTGCTGGAGCCCGACGATCCGCGCGTGCCGCGGGCGGCATCGTAACCCCGGGTGCTCTTGCGCACGGCGGTCGTTACTGTCATAGAACGGCGTCGCTACGGCATCTGCCGGCACGAAGACGGAGGCGGACCAGGGTATGACGCGCTACGACAACATCGTCCCGTCGCTGTTCCTCGACTTCATGCAGATGCAGGAGTTCGCGAAGGCGCCGCTGGTGTTCGCGGAAGGCCAGGGCATCCGGCTGAAGACCACCGACGGGCACGCGTTCATCGACGCGCTGTCCGGCGTGTTCACGGCGAGTCTCGGGCACGGCAATCGCGCCGTGATCGCGGCGATCGGCGCGCAGCTTGAGCGCCTCGCCTTCGCCCCGCCGCTGCACGGCACCAACCCGGCGGCGCTGCAACTGACCGAGCTGCTGCTGCGCGTGGCACCGGCGGGGGTCGGCGCGGTGAAGCTGCTGAGCGGCGGCTCGGAGGCGACCGAGGCCGCGATGAAGCTGGCGCGGCAGTTCCATCGCCAGAACGGCGCGCCGCATCGCTACAAGATCATCGGCCGCTACGGCGGGTATCACGGCGGCACGATGGGCGCGCTCGCCGCCGGCGGCGGGCGGGAACGCAAGGCGCCGTTCGAGCCGCTCGGCACCGGCTTCCTGCACGTCCATCCGCCGTACTGCTACCGTTGCCCGTTCGACCAGGTCTATCCGAACTGCGGTCGCACCTGCGTCGAGCTGATCGGCCGCACCATCGAGGCGGAAGATCCGCAGACGGTGGCCGCGGTGATCGTCGAGCCGATCTCGATCTCCTCGGCCGGGTTCGTCGTGCCGCCGCCGGACTATCTGCCGCGGCTGCGCCAGATCTGCGACCAGTTCGGCGTGCTGCTGATCTACGACGAGATCATCACCGGCTTCGGCAGACTGGGCACGATGTTCGCGTCCGAGCATTTCGGCGCGATCCCCGACATCACCTGCTGCGGCAAGGGGATGAGCGGCGGCTACGCCCCGCTCGCGGCGATCCTGATCCGCGACCGCGTCGCCCGCGCCTTCTACGGCGAGGCGGACGAGAACGTGCAGTTCCACCACGGTCATACGTTCGGCGGCAATCCCATCGCGTGCGCCGCCGGCATTGCCGTGCTGACCGAGATTCTCACGCATGACCTGGTCGGCAACGCGCGCGCCCGCGGGGAACGCCTGCGCGCCCGCCTGGAAGAGATGGCCGCGCGCTACGACCTGATCGGCGAGGTCCGCGGGGCTGGGTTGCTGCAGGGCATCGAGCTGGTCCGCGACCGCGCCACCAGGGCGCCGTTTCCGCCGGGAGCGCGGCCCGGCAAGGCGATCGAGCGGGCTGCGCGGGAGCGGGGGCTGCTCCTGCGCTGCGGCGAGAACTTCGCCGCCTTCGCGCCGCCGCTCACCGTCTCCGACGCCGAGATCGACGAGATGACGGCGCTGCTCGACGCGTCGATCGCCGCCGCCGTGCGCGAACTCGCCGCCTGAGGGCGGCGGCTCAGCCCTCCCTCAGCAGCCGGCGCGCCTTGGCCCTCGTCAGGGGCGTCTCGACCCGGTCGCCCTGGTCGGTCAGACGATCGGGGAACTCGCCCAGGTTCTCCATGATCTCCGCCTCCTCCACGGGCGTGTCCGGCGGGCCGTCGCCGGGATGCCCGGCCGCCGGATTCGGCAGCAGCCCGGCCTGCGGATGATCCTCGATCCCCTGCAACTCGCGCGCCCGCTCCAGATACTCGGCCTCGCGCCCCTTCGGCGCCCCCTCGGCGCGCCACATTCGCAGCGCCCGGGCGCGGATGCGCCGCTCATGTGCGCTTTCGGTCCTCGCCATTGCACTGTGTCCTCCTGCAACGATGCTGCCGCGCAGGGTTTGACGATTGCGGCGGGGCGGCAAGCCTTCCCTTGATCCAGGTCAACGGATCCAGGTTAACCCGAGCCGGAACGGCGCACCGGGCAGGCGGCTGTCCCGACATGCGGCCGCCCGGATACCGGACCTGACGCCGCTCGCCCGGGCCGCGGGTCGGTCAAATCCTCGTGCGCCGGGCCCGGATGCTCACGCCGCGGTGCATCACCGACGCCGCGGAGCGACGCCCGAGGGCTCTCGCGGAGATTGCGTGCCGTCCGGCACACGCCGCCGGCTGCGCGTCGGGCAGGCTGGGGCACCCCCGCCGCCAAGCCAGTGGCGGCCCGATGGGGGTGTTGGGTAATCTGGCGGGGAATGCGCGGACGCGCGCGGAGGAACCCATGCATTGGTGTCTGGAACTGGGGCGGCGCGGGCGGGGGCTGACCCGGCTGGCGGCGGTGATGGTCCTGCTATGGCCGCTCGGCGCGGCGGCCGACGAGCTGGTGATGACGGACCATGCCGGACTGATCCGCAGCCTGCTGCCCATGGTCGTCAACATCACCGCCAAGGCCGAGGTGGTCGACGAAACGTCGTCGGTGACGGCGGCGGCCGCGCAGCCGAGCCAGTCCTACCGGGTCATGACGATGGCTGGGTCCGGCTTCGTCGTCGACCCCGACGGCGTCATCGTCACCAACTGGCACGTCGTGAACGGCGCCTTCGAGATCTACGTGACGTTCTCCGACGGCACGCGCGCCAAGGCGGAGATCCTCAACGCCGCCCGCATCGTCGACATCGCGCTGCTGAAAGTCTCGGTCGGGCGCAAGCTCGCCGCGGTCCACTGGGGCGACAGCGAGAAGGTGCAGATCGGCGATCCGGTGTTCGCGATCGGCAATCCGCTGGGCGTCGGCATGTCGGTCAGCTCCGGCATCGTCAGCGCGCTCAACCGCAACATCATGGACACGCCGTACGACGACTTCATCCAGACCGACGCCGCGATCAACCACGGCAACTCGGGCGGGCCGCTGTTCGACATGAAGGGCGAGGTGATCGGGGTCAACACGGCGCTGATCTCGACGACCACCGCCTCCGCCGGGCTCGGCTTCGCGATCCCGGCCAACGACGCCCGCTTCGTGGTCGAGCGCCTGCAGCACTACGGCTGGGTGCGGCCCGCCTGGCTCGGCGTGAAGGTCCAGCAGCTGACGCCGGAGATGGCGACGGCACTGGGCATGGATGATACCCGCTCCTCGATCGTCGCCTGGGTGATCGACGGCGGCCCGGCGGCCAAAGCCGGGCTCAAGGTGGGCGACGTGATCCTCCGCTTCGACGGCAAGACCCCGTCGGACGAGCGCGCCCTGCTGCGCACCATCGCCGCCACCATGCCGGGCGCGCCGGTCACGGTCACCATCCTGCGCAAGGGCAAGCCGATGGAGCTGCCCATCACGCTCGCGGAATGGCCCAAGACGCAATGGGAGGAGCGTGACGCGCCGACGCGCGTGACAGCGCCGCGCTGGAACGTGCCGCCCGATCTCGGCCTGACCGTCGAGCCGCTGACCGATGCGCTGCGCGCCAAGAATGAGCTTCCCAGGGGGCCCCGCGGCGTCCTGGTCAGCGGCGTCGCCCAGGACACGGATGCGGCGCGGCGGGGGCTGAGCATCGGCGACGTCATCATCCAGGTGGGCGACGTGCCGGTGAGCAACGAGGAGGAGATGATCCGCGAAATCGAGCGCGCGCGCGGCGAGGGGCGAAGCTACGCGATGTTCCTCATTCTGCCGAAGCGCGCCGCCGACAAGAACTCGAAATGGCCGGGGCCGAAATGGGTCGCGCTGCGCGTTCTGTCGGGCTGATCGTGCTGGCCGCAAGGTCCTGTTCGGCGTTGCCTGCGCCGACGCGCTATGCTCACGTCTCCGCGATCGTGCGGCGTCGTCACGGGGGCGGGCGGTCGCACGCGGTCAACGGGTTGCAGGAGGGTCCTCAGATGTCTCTTGAGCCACGGCGGCCAGTTTCCCGGAGCGGCGATGCGCCGGCCGGGGATACGTGCATTTCGGCACCTTGGTCCTGCAGCCGCGACGCGTCTGAAGGCCGCGCCCGACGGTTCGTTGGTGTCGCCCGGCGGCCGGCGGCACCGCAGGCGTGCCGGGGCTTGAAACCGACTGGCCCCGTTCGAACGTATGACCCATCGTCGAGAACCCAACGGAGATTGCGACCATGAAGCTTACCACCGCCGCTGCCGGTGCAGCCGCAGCCGTGCTGCTGCTGTCGGTCGGCGCATACGCACAGGATAACAGCGGCCTCAAGCCGTGCTCGCCCCTGCAGCAGGCCGCGCGCGGCAACGCCTCTGGCGCCCCGCCCGACTCGCAGCAGGCAGCGCGCGGCAATGCCTCCGGCGCTCCGCCGGCTTCGCAGCTCGCGGCTCGCGGCAACGCCTCCGGCGCTCCGCCCAATTCGCAGCTCGCGGCGCGTGGCAACGCCTCCGGCGCTCCGCCCGACTCGCAGCTCGCGGCTCGTGGCAATGCGTCCGGCGCTCCGCCCAATTCGCAGCTTGCGGCGCGTGGCAACGCCTCCGGCGCCCCGCCCGACTCGCAGCTCGCGGCTCGCGGCAACGCCTCCGGCGCCCCGCCTGACTCGCAGCTTGCGGCGCGTGGCAACGCCTCCGGCGCCCCGCCTGACTCGCAGCTCGCGGCTCGCGGCAACGCCTCCGGCGCCCCGCCCAACTCGCAGCTCGCGGCTCGTGGCAACGACTCCGGCGCCCCGCCCGAACTCGCAGCTTGCGGCGCGCGGCAACGCCACCGGCGCCCCGCCGGCCTCGCAGCTCGCGGCGGCCGCCACCTGCGAGTGATCGCAGAACCAAGCTGAAACGCTAGCCGAAACGGGCGCCGGACAGGGAACTGTCCGGCGCTTTCTTTTCCGCCTCAACCGCCGCGCTGACGCTCGCCGTTGCGGCGCAACAGGAATTCGCGGCCGACCTTGACCATCGGAACACCGTCGTATTCCACGATGTCCGCGGTCGCGTAGGTCTCGCTCCACAACTCGGGCAGGAAGCTGCCGGTGCCGACAAGGTCGATCGGCGCCCGCGCCTCGGCCATCACCCGGCACTTCTCGACGTTGAAGCCGGAGCTCGCGACGATGCGCACCGCATCGAACCCCGCGCTGTCGAGCGCCTCGCGCATGCGCCAGATGGCGGCCGCCGAGACGCCGGTGCCGACCAGGTAGCGCAGCTCCGTCTCGCTGCGATAGCGCCGGATGGCGGCGGGCGTGCGGCGTTCCAGCACGGCGTAGCTCTCCGCCGGATCGAGGCCCTCGAGAAAGCGCCCGCCATGGGTATCGAGCCGCACCGCCAGCCGCCCGGCCGCCGCCAGTTGCGGAAAGCGCCGACAGACGGCGAGCCCGTCCGACACTTCGCGGCCGAAATAGTCGACGAGCACGGTCAGCGCCTCGTCGGGAAACGTGGCATGGAACATCTCGGCGGCGCGAACCGTCGATCCGGCGTAGCCGATCAGCGCGTGCGGCATCGTCCCCCGGCCGACGGTCGCGCCGAACCAGTGCGCGGTGCCGTCATTGGCGTTGCCGACGAAGCCCTTCGCACCCTCGCGCTGCGCCGCCGCGCTGCCCACGCCGGCCGCGTAGGCCATCATCTCCTGCATCTCCGCCCCGGCGCAGTGGCGGGCGTCCATCGCCAGGAACCCGACCTGCGGCAGGGCGAGGCACATGTGATAGGCGTTGTGCGCGGCGACGCAGGCGGGGCCGAGCTTCTGCAGCATGATGGTTTCGAGGTCGGAGAGCTGTGCCAGGCTGCCGCTCAGATAGATGATCGGCTCGCCGGCGCCGGTCCAGCTTCCCTCCGGCTGCACCACGTCGATGTCGAGCTTCGTCCCCCGCGCGACGGCCACCCTCTCAAGCCAGTCGACCATCAGCCGCGGCGCGGAGATCACCGGGCGGCGGAGGAACAGCGCGTAGATGACGCGCTTGTCGCCGAAGCGCGTCACCACTTCGCGGGTGCGGTTGAAATAGACGTCGGTGCGCGCGGCGATGTCGTGGAGGAGATCGGACGTCCGGCGCGGCGGACATCGCTACTGCGCCGCCACCGCCGGCATTTCCGTCGTCGGCTGGCGCCGGGCCTTCAGTTCCTCGGCGACCAGGAACGCGAGTTCGAGCGACTGCTCGGCATTCAGCCGCGGATCGCAGAACGTCTCGTAGCTGCGCGTCAGGTCGGCCTCGGAGAGCCGGTGGGCGCCGCCGACGCATTCGGTCACGTCGCGCCCGGTCATCTCGACATGCACGCCGCCGGCCCGCTGCCCTCGGCCGCATGCGCGTCGAAGAACCCGCGCACCTCGGTCAGGATCGCATCGAAGCTGCGCGTCTTCAGCCGCGCGGCGGTGGTGATGGTGTTGCCGTGCATCGGGTCGCACAGCCACAGCACGCGCCGCCCCTCGCGCCGGACGGCGCGCAGCAGCGGCGGCAGCAGGCGCTCGACCTTGTCCGCGCCCATGCGCGCGATCAGCGTGAGCCGGCCGGGCTCGTCGGCGGGATTGAGCAGCCTCGATCAGCCGCAGCAGGTCGTCGGCCGTGGTCGTCGGCCCGACCTTCAGCCCGATCGGGTTCTTCACCCCGCGCAGGAACTCGACATGCGCGCCATCCGGCTGGCGCGTGCGGTCGCCGATCCAGAGGAAATGCGCCGAGCAGGCGTACCAGTTCGCCGGAGGTGGAATCGACGCGCGTCAGCGCCTGCTCGTAGGGCAGCAGCAGCGCCTCGTGGCTGGTGAAGAAGTCGGTCTCCCGGATCTGCGGCGTGGTCGCGCTGTTCATGCCGCAGGCGGCCATGAAGCCCAGCGTCTCGTCGATGCGGTGCGACGAGGTCCTGGTAGCGTGCGTTGAGGGGCGAGCGCGCGACGAAGCCCAGGTTCCAGCGATGCATCTCGTGCAGATCGGCATAGCCGCCGGTGGCGAAGGCGCGCAGCAGGTTCAGCGTGCCGGCCGACTGGAAATACGCCTGCTCCATGCGCGCCGGGGTCCGGCACCCGCGCCTCCGGGCTGAAGTGCGGCGCCGTTGATGATGTCGCCGCGATAGGTGGGCAGCGTCTCCTCGCCCTGGGTCTCGACGTCAGAGCTGCGGGGCTTGGCGATACTGCCCGGCCATGCGGCCCATCTTCACCACCGGCACGCCGGCGCCGAAGGTCAGCACCACCGCCATCTGCAGCAGCACGCGGAACGTGTCGCGGATGATGTTGGCGGTGAAGTCGCCGAAGCTCTCGGCGCAGTCGCCGCCCTGCAGCACGAAGGCCCGCCCCTCGGTCGCCTGCCCCAGCGCCGCCTTCAGCCGCCGCGCCTCGCCGGCAAAGACCAGCGGCGGGTAGCGGCGCAGCTTCGCCTCGACCGAAGCGAGGCGTTCCGGGTCGGGGTAGGCCGGTACCTGGCGGATCGGGCGGCTGCGCCAGGTCTCGGGCGTCCAGGTCGAAGTCATCGCTCACGCGCTCCTGCGCCGGCCGGCGGCAGCGGGCTGCCGGCGGACGAACGGACCTTATCCCGCGAATTGTCGCGGTTGGCTACCTCTTGCCCCCGCCGGCTCCTGTTCCGCTCGTCAGGCCGGCGTCGGCGCCGGGCGCAGCAGCGCAGTCAGCACCAGCATGCCCGCGCAGACCACGGCCACGATGCTGAAGGCGTCGATGTAGGAGATGACGCTGGCCTGGATGCGCACCGCGTCGGCGAGCAGCGCGGCCGCGCGGTCCTGGGCGAGGTCCATGCCGGCGGTGCGCGCCGCCAGCGCCTGCGCGAGGTCCTTGATGCGCGCACTGACCTCGACCGAGCCCGCCTGCACGTGCAGGCCGATCAGGTTGGAGGCCAGCTGCTCGCGCACGCGCAGGAACGTCTGCATGAAGCCGGTGCCCATCTCGCCACCGAACAGCCGCGCCGTCTGCAACAGCACGCCGAAGGTCAGCGCGTCCGCCGGGCGGAGATGGCGGACGAAGAAAAGCACCAGCGCGATCAGCGCCGCGGTCTGGCCGAACGCCTGCAGGATCTGCGAGGGCAGGAAGTCGTCGGTGGCCCACGCCGACGTCAGCTCCGCCGCCCACAGGCACGCAACGCCGATCGCGAACAGCCCGATCGCCAGCACATAGCGCGGCTCGACCACCCGCAGCGCGGTCGCGATAATCGGCGCGATGATGAATTGCGGCAGCGCGATCCACAGCAATACCGATCCCACCTGCAGCGAGCGGAAGTCCTGCACCGTCGTCAGGTATTGCGGGATGACGTAGCTCGTCGAGAGGATGACGAAGCGGTAGAGGACGAGAATGACCACCAGCAGGGCGATATTGCGATTGAGCAGGAAGCCCAGGCGGATCCAGGGCTGCGGATAGGTCAGCTCGCGCAGCACGAAGGCCGCGAGCAGCAACACGCCGCCCGCGAGCAGGCCGACGATGAGGCCGGAGCCGAGCCAGTCCAGCCGGTTGCCCTGATCGAGCGCGGCGTAAAGCATGGAAAAGCCGGCCGAGAGGAAGAACATGCCGGGGAAATCCGCCCCGCGCAGCGCCACCCGGTTCACCGGCGCGCGCGGCATGCCGGCGCGGATGCAGAGCAGCATGGGCACGCTCAGGATCGCGCCCTGCCAGTAGATCCAGTGCCAGGAGAGATGGTCGATATACCAGCCCTCCAGCGACGCCGGCACGTTCAGCGACATCTCCAGGTTGAGCCCGTACGCGGCGATCCCGTACGGCCACAGCGCGGGCGGCAGGCTTTGCAGCACGAAGCTGATGGTCAGCGGGATGAACGTGCCCGAGGCGACGCCGCTCAGCGCCTGTGCCGCGAGCATGCTCGGCAGGTCCGGCGCGAAGGGCGTGAGGAACGAAATCACGGCGAACGTGCTCGCCGAGACCAGCAGGACACGGCGCGGGCCGAACACGAGGCCGAGCCAGGCGGCGAGCGGCCCCACGCTCATCTGCCCCACGGTCGCGGCGGTGGTGATCCAGGCGCCCTCGTCGAACCCCGCATGCACCGCGCCGCGCACATCGGCGAGGCCGAACGTGGTGATGCGGGTGAACAGCGTGGAAATCACCGCCCCCAGCAACACGGCCGCGATGCCGACGAACGGGCGGACGCAGCGCGGCGCTGGCACGGCCGCATGGGCGAGGGCAGAGCCGAGCTGCGGCAGCGCCGCCGTGGCGCTCATGGGCCGGCGGCGACCGCGGCGGAAGTGTCGATGCTCGCCTCGACCGACATCCCCGGCCGCAGCGCCGTGCCCAGGTGCGCGTCGTCGTCGATCGCGATCTTCACCGGCACGCGCTGCACGACCTTGGTGAAATTGCCGGTCGCGTTGTCGGGCGGCAGCAGCGCGAACTGCGCCCCGGTTGCCGGCGACCAGCCGACGACGTGGCCGCGCAGCACCGCGCCCGGGAACGTGTCCACCCGCACCGTGGCCGGCTGGCCGCTGCGCAGATGCGTCAGCTGCGTCTCCTTGTAGTTGGCGATCACGTAGACGCGCGGCAGCGGCACGACGGAGATCACCTGCGCGCCGACGCCGACATATTGGCCGGGAAAGACGCGGCGCTGCCCGACCATGCCGCCGGTCGGCGCGGCGATGCGGGTGTAGCCAAGGTTGATCGCGGCGACATCGCGCGCCGCCTCTGCGGCCTTCAGATTGGCCTCGGCCTGCACCATCTGCGCTCGGAACACGTCGAGCTGCCGCTTCGCGCCCTCGGCGGTCGCGATCGACTGCATCAACTGCGCCTGCGCGAGCTTCCAGGCGGCATCGGCCTGTTCTACCGCCTGCTCGGTGCCGACGAGATGCGTGGCCAGCAACGCGCGCTGCCGCCGCGCTTCGGAGGCAGTGCGGAACTCGGTCGCCCGGTAGCCCTCGATCTGGGCCTGTGCCGCCGCGATGTTGGCCTGCTGCAAAAGCTCCTGCGCGCTCAGGTTGCCGAGCGCCGCGCGCGCCGCGCCGACATTCGCCTCAGCCTGTTGCAGTTGCGCGCGATACGGCAGGTCGTCGATCTGCACCAGCAGGTCGCCGGCCTTGACCTGCGCGAAATCCTGCACGGCGACGCTGACGATGCGCCCGGAAACCTGCGCGGAGAGCGGCGTCAGGTCGGATTGCAGATAGGCGTCATCGGTCCACTGCGGCCCGGCAGCACCGGTCCAGCGATCCCAGTTCGTGGTGATCCCGACCACCAGGGCCACTGCCAGCAGCGCGGCCAGCAGGCTCGGCAGGAAGGCGCGCAACCGTGCGCCCATGCTCCGGCCCTGCCGCGTCGCGCCGGCGAGGTCCGGCGCGGTCTCCGGCGCAGTGGCGTTGTCGTCCACGCGGCAACCTCGCTTGCTGCGGTGCCGCGACCTTAACGGGCGGGCCGTGGACGGTGCAACGGCGGCCTCAGCAGCCGAGCCCCATCTCCGCGGCCCCCATCGCCTCCGCCCCGATCTCCGCATCGGGCAGCGATTGCGCGTCCCGTTCCGGCTCGCGCGGCCCCTCGGCGACGCGGGTGCGGGTCCGCAGCGTGACGAACTCTTCCGCCGCGGTCGGGTGAATGCCGAGCGTGCGGTCGAAATCGGCCTTGGTGGCGCCGCAGTTGATGGCGATCGACAGGCCCTGGATGATTTCCGGCGCATCCTCGCCCAGCATGTGCGCCCCGAGCACAACCTGCGTCTGCTGATCGACGACGAGCTTCATCATCGTGCGCGCGGGCCGCCCGCTGAGCGTGTGGCGCATGGGGGTGAAGCGCGTGACATAGATGTCCGCCGGGCCCGCGCATCGCGGCCTCGGTCTCGGTCAGGCCGACCGTCGCGAGCGGCGGGCTGAAGAAAACCGCCGTTGCCACCTTGTCGAAGGCCCATTGGCGCGGTCCCGGGCCGAACAGCCGGTCGGCGAGCGCATGCCCCTCGGCGGTCGCGACCGGCGTGAGGTTGAGCTGGTCGGTCACGTCGCCGATCGCGTAGATATGCGCGGCGCTGGTGCGCTGTTCGGTATCGATGCAGACGGCGCCGAACCCGTTCATCTCCACGCCGACGCGCTCAAGCCCGAGGGTTTCGGTGTTCGGCGTGCGGCCGATGGCGGCGAATACGAGGTCGGCCTCGATCTCGGTGCCGTCTTCCAGCGTCACGCATTTCACGCCGCCATCGGCGGTTACACGGCGCACGCCGCCGCAGCGCGCGTGCAGCCGCACGCCCTGCTGCGTCATCGCCTCCGCCAGCGATTCGCGCAGATCGTCGTCGAAACCGCGCAGCGGCAGCGGTTGGCGCATCACGACATGCACCTCGCTGCCCAGGCCCGCGAAGATGGCGGCGAACTCGACGGCGATGTAGCCGCCGCCCAGCAGCACCACGCGCTGCGGCCGCTCGGGCAGGAAGAACGCGTCGTCGGAGACGATGCAGTGTTCGCGGCCGGGGAACTCCGGCGGCCGCGGGCGGCCGCCGGTCGCGATGACGATGCGTTCGGCGCTGACGATCCGGCCGCCGACATCGAGCCGGTGCGCGTCGACGAAGGTCGCCGACGCCTCGAAGCGCTGTACGCCCGCGCCGTCCAGCAGGCGCGAATAGATGCCGTTGAGCCGCCCGATTTCGGCGTTCTTGTTGGCGATCAGCGCCTGCCAGTCATGCCGGCCGGGCGCGAACTGCCAGCCGAAGCCGCGCGCCTCCTCGCGGCATGGCCCCGTATTCGGCCGCCATGACCATCAGCTTCTTGGGCACGCAGCCGACATTCACGCAGGTGCCGCCCCAGGCTTTCGCCTCCGCGATGCCCACGCGCGCGCCGTGGCCGGCGGCGATGCGCGCGCAGCGCACGCCGCCGCTGCCGCCGCCGATCACGAACAGGTCGAAGTCGTACGGCACCGCGTCAGGCACCGATGCCGCCGAGCGCGAGGTATTTGATCTCGAGATAGTCCTCGATGCCGTATTTCGAGCCCTCGCGGCCGAGGCCGGAGGACTTCATGCCGCCGAACGGCGCCACCTCGGTGGAGATGATGCCCTCGTTGATGCCGACGATGCCGTATTCGAGCGCCTCGGCGACGCGGAAGACGCGGCCGACATCGCGCGCGTAGAAATAGGCCGCGAGGCCGAACTCCGTGTCGTTGGCGAGCGCGATCGCGTCCGCCTCGGTCTTGAAGCGAAACACCGGCGCCACCGGGCCGAAGGTCTCCTCGCGAAAGATCTCCGCCGCGCGCGGCACGTCGGCGAGAACCGTCGGCTCGAAGAACGTGCCGCCGAGCGCGTGGCGCTTGCCGCCGGCGACCACACGGGCGCCCTTGCTGACGGCGTCGGCGATGTGCTCTTCGACCTTCTCGACCGCCTCGGCGTTGATCAGCGGACCCTGCGTGACGCCCTCCTCCATGCCGTTGCCGACCTTCAGCTTGGCGACCGCCTCGGCGAGCTTGGCGACGAACGCGTCGTACACGCCGTCCTGCACCAGGATGCGGTTGGCGCAGACGCAGGTCTGGCCGGTGTTGCGGTACTTGCTCGCCATCGCGCCCTCCACCGCCGCGTCGAGATCGGCGTCGTCGAAGACGATGAACGGCGCGTTGCCGCCCAGCTCCATGCTGGTCTTCTTGACCGTCGGCGCGCACTGCGCCAGCAGCTTCGCGCCGACCTCGGTCGAGCCGGTGAAGGTCAGCTTGCGCACCAGCGGGTTGGACGTGAGCTCGGCCCCGGTCTCGCCCGCCGGGCCGGTGACGACGTTGCACACGCCCGGCGGCATGCCCGCCCGCTCGGCCAGCACCGCGATCGCCAGCGCCGAGAACGGCGTCGCACTCGCCGGGCGGATCACGCCGGTGCAGCCGGCGGCCCAGCCGGGGCCGGTCTTGCGCGTGATCATCGCGGTCGGGAAGTTCCACGGCGTGATCGCGGCGAACACGCCGATCGGCTGCTTCTGCACGATGATGCGCCGGCCGCGGGCGTTCTGCGGGATCACGTCGCCGTAGACGCGCTTGCCCTCCTCGGCGAACCACTCGATGAAGCTCGCGGCATAGGCGATCTCGCCGCGGCTCTCGGCCAGCGGCTTGCCCTGCTCGGCGGTCATGATGACCGCGAGGTCCTCCTGGTTCGCCAGCATCAGGTCGAACAGCTTGCGCAGGATCGCCGCCCGCTCCTTCGCCGTCATCGCGCGCCAGCCGGGCAGCGCGCGGTGCGCGGCCTCGATCGCCCGGCGGGTCTCCATCGCCGACATGGCCGGCACCGTGCCGACGGTCTCGCCGGTCGCCGGGTTGGTCACGGCGATGGTCCGGCCGCTCTCGGCCTCCACCCATTTTCCGTCGATGCAGTTCGCCTGGCGGAACAGGCTGGGGTCGTGCAGCGGCAAGGGTGCGGCCGGGTTCAGCATGGCGGCGGTCTCCTCCTGTCGATCCGCCGCCACAGATAGGGCCGGTTTGCCGCCGTGTCAGCCCGCCGGCGCGCGGCCGCCTACTCCACCGTCACCGACTTCGCGAGGTTGCGCGGCTGGTCGACGTCCGTGCCCTTGAGCACGGCCACGTGGTAGGCCAGCAACTGCACCGGGATCGCGTAGAGGATCGGCGCCACGAACGGATCGACGGCCGGGAGCACCACCGTCTCGGCGGCGATCCCCTTCAGCTTGGCCGCCCCCGCCGCATCGCTGAACACGACGAGCTGCCCGCCGCGCGCCGCGGCTTCCTGGAGGTTGGAGGCGGTCTTCTCGAACAGCGGGCCGGACGGCGCGATGGCGATCACCGGCACGCGCGGGTCGATCAGCGCGATCGGCCCGTGCTTCATCTCGCCCGCCGCATAGCCCTCGGCGTGGATGTAGCTGATCTCCTTGAGCTTCAGCGCCCCTTCCATGGCGATCGGGAAGCAGGCGCCGCGGCCGAGATAGAGCACGTCGCGCGCCTCGGCGATCCGCGCGGCGAGGCGCTGGATGTGCTGGTCGTGGTCCAGAACCTCCGCCGCCTTCTCCGGGATCTCCAGCAGCGCCGTGGTCGCCGCCGCCTCCTGCGCGGCGCTCAGCGTGCCGCGCGCGCGCCCCGCCGCCAGCGCGAAGCAGGCCAGCACCGCAAGCTGCGCGGTGAATGCCTTGGTGCTCGCGACCCCGATCTCCGGGCCCGCCACCGTGTCGAGCACCGCGTCGCTCTCGCGCGCCATGCTGCTCTCCGGCACGTTCAGCACCGCGAGCGTGGACTGGCCCTCCGCGCGCATGTAGCGCAGCGCCGCGAGCGTGTCGGCGGTCTCGCCCGACTGGCTCACCAGCAGCCCCAGCCCGCCTTGCGGCATGGGCGGGGCGCGGTAGCGGAACTCGCTCGCCACATCGGCATCGGTCGGAATCCGCGCCAGCGTCTCCAGCCACGTCCGCCCGACCAGCCCGGCGTAGAAGGCCGAGCCGCAGGCGCTCATGGTGATGCGCGAGACGGCGCGCGAGATCGAACGGCAGGTCCGGCAGCGCCACCGCGCGCGTGCCCGGGTTGATCATCCGCCGCAGCGTGTCGCCGAGCACCGCAGGGTGCTCGTGCAGCTCCTTCTCCATGAAGTGGCGGAAATTGCCCTTGCCGACTGCGGCGCCGGTCAGCGCGGTGCGCTTGATCGGGCGCTCCACCCGGGCGCCGGCGGCGTCGAAGAATTCCGCCCCGGCGCGCGTCAGCACCGCCCAGTCGCCATCTTCGAGGTAGGCGATGCGCTCGGTCAGCGGCGCCAGTGCCAGCGCGTCGGAGCCCACGAACATCTCGTCCTCGCCGAACCCCACGGCCAGCGGCGGCCCGTGGCGCGCGCCGACCATCAGGTCCGGGTGGCCGGAGAAGACCATGGCGAGCGCATAGGCGCCGTGCAGCCGCGCGAGCGCCGCCCGTGCCGCCTCCACCGGCGTGCTGCCCTGCTGCAGCAGCAGGTCGACGAGCTGCACCACCGTCTCGGTGTCGGTCTCGGTGACGAACACCTGCCCCGCGCGCTCCAGCTCGGCGCGCAGCTCGGCATGGTTCTCGATGATGCCGTTGTGCACCACGGCCACGCGCGCGGTCGCGTGCGGGTGCGCGTTGGTCTCGGTGGGCGCGCCATGCGTCGCCCAGCGCGTGTGGCCGATGCCGGTGCTGCCCGGCAGCTTCATCCGCTCCAGCGCCTCGGCGAGGTTGTCGAGCTTGCCGGAGGCGCGGCGCCGCGCGATCGCGCCGTCCACGACGGTCGCGATGCCGGCGCTGTCGTAGCCGCGATATTCGAGCCGGCGGAGCGTTTCGAGAATGATGGGGGCGGCGGGCCCACCGCCGATCACGCCGACGATGCCGCACATCAGGGTTTCGTCCTCTCCTTGCTCCGCGCCGCCCGCAATGCCGCCGCGCGGCCGGGCTTCGCCGCCTGCCGGGCGCGGCCGAACGCCATCGCGTCGGCGGCCACGTCCTCGGTGATCACGCTGCCGGCGGCGATGAACGCGCCGTCGCCGATCGCCACCGGCGCCACCAGCACCGCGTCCGAGCCTATGAACGCGCCCTTGCCGATGCGTGTACGGTGCTTCGCGAAGCCGTCGTAGTTGCAGGTGATCGTGCCGGCGCCGACATTCGTCTTCGCACCCACCTCGGCATCGCCGAGATAGGTCAGGTGGTTGGCCTTCGCCCCTTCGCCGAGCACGGTCGCCTTCAGCTCCACGAAATTGCCGACATGCGCGCGCGCGCCCACCTCGGTCCCCGGCCGGATGCGCGCGAACGGGCCGACGATGGCGCCCGCGCCGATGCGGCAGCCGGTGAGGTGGGAGAAGGCGACGATCTCCGCGCCCTGCTCCACCGTGACCCCCGGCCCGAAAACCACATGCGGGCCGATCGTAACGTCCGGCGCAAGACACGTATCGGCGCAGAAGAACACGGTTTCGGGCGCCGTCAGCGTCGCCCCGGCGTCCATCGCCGCCGCGCGCAGCGCCTGCTGCACGGAGGCTTCCGCCGCCGCCAGCTCGGCGCGGGAGTTGATGCCGCGCAGCTCGGCGAAGGGCGCCTCCACGGCCGCCACCCGCTCGCCCGCGCCGCGCGCGAGGCCGACCACGTCGGTGAGGTAGTATTCGCCCTTGGCGTTGTCCCGGCCCACCTGGCGCAGCCATGCCGCCATGCGCGGGCCGGCGGCGCAGAGCACGCCGGCGTTGCAGAGCCCCTCGGCCCGCTCCTCGGCGGTCGCATCCGCCCATTCCGACCACGCGCTCGACGAACCCGTCGCGCCCGATGACGCGGCCATAGCGCGCCGGGTCTTCCGGGCGCATGGCGAGCAGGGCCAGGGCCGCGTCGCCGCGGCTGCGCCGTTCCAGCAGGCGGCGCAGCGTCGCCGGGCTGATCAGCGGGTTGTCGGCATAGAGCACCGCCACCTCGCCCTCGCCGAACTGCGAAGCGGCCTGCAACGCCGCATGCGCGGTGCCGAGCCGCTCGTGCTGCACCACCACCGGGTGCGGCGCGGCGACCGCTTCGAACTGCGGCATGTCGGGGCCGGCGACCACCACGATCCGGTCGAACACCGCCTCCACGCTCGCCAGCAGATGGCGCAGCATCGGGCGCCCGGCGATCGGGTGCAGCGCCTTGGGCAGCGCCGACTTCATGCGGGTCCCGAGCCCCGCGGCAAGGATGACGGCGGTCGCGGTCGAGGTCATGGTACTTCGGGGTAGCGGCCGAGGTGCCGGCGTGTCAAAGCCCGTGCGATCACACTTCGTTTCGGGGAGCTACGGACTTTGCCGCGCACGCTGCTGCTCGACCTGGACGGCACGCTCGTCAATTCGCTGCCGGACCTCGCTGCCTGCCTGAACCGGGTGCTGGCGGCGCGCGGGCTCCCGCCGCTCGGGCTGACCGAGGTGCGGGCGATGGTGGGCGACGGCGTGGCGGTGCTGCTCGACCGCGCCTTCACCGCCTGCGCGCGGCCGCGCGATGCTTCTGCGCTGGACGATTTCATGTCCGACTACGCTGCCCATCTGGCCGACGCGACGCGCCCGTATCCGGGCGTCGCCCCGACACTCGAACGATTGGCGGCGGCGGGCTGGCGGCTCGCGGTCTGCACCAACAAGCCGGAGCGGCTGGCCCGGCAACTCCTCGACAGGCTCGATCTGGCGCGGCACTTCGCCGCAATCGGCGGCGGCGACAGTTTTCCCACCCGCAAGCCCGACCCCGCGCATGTGCTGGCGACACTGGCCGCCGCGGGCGGCGCGCCGGGCCGGGCGGTGCTGGTCGGCGACGGGGTGAACGACCTGCGCGCGGCCAGCGCCGCCGCGATCCCCTACGTCTTCGCCGCCTGGGGCTACGGCTCGCCGGAACTGGCCGCCGGGGCCGCGGCCCGCGCCGAGCGCTTCGCCGAATTGCCGAGGCTCCTCGCCGGATTGCCGGGTGTCGCGCCGGGCGGGTGCGACAGCCATTGACCCTGTGACCCGGCGTGCGGTCAGCGATCGACCGCCGGTCTGCCCCGCTGCTCAACGTCGCGCACGGCGCCGCGGGCGGCGCTGGTGGTGAAGGCAGCATAGGCGCGCAGCGCGGCGGAGACGTGCCGGTCGCGGTTCACCGGCTGCCACGCCTGCGCCCCGCGTGCCTGCATCGCTGCACGCCGCCGCCGCAGCTCCTCCTCGGCGACCGCAAGCCGGATGGCGCGGGCGGAGATGTCGATCTCGATCCGGTCCCCGTCCTCCACCAGCCCGATCAGCCCGCCCTCGGCCGCTTCCGGCGAGACATGGCCGATCGACAGGCCCGACGTGCCGCCGGAGAAGCGGCCATCGGTGACCAGGGCGCACTGCTTCCCCAGACCCTTCGACTTCAGATAGCTGGTCGGATACAGCATCTCCTGCATGCCGGGGCCGCCCTTCGGGCCTTCGTAGCGGATCAGCACCACGTCGCCCGCCGCCACCCGGCCGCCCAGGATGCCCTCGACCGCGGCATCCTGGCTCTCGAAGATGCGGGCCGGACCGGCGAACAGCAGGTTGCTCGCGTCCACGCCGGCCGTCTTCACGATGCAGCCATCCTCAGCCAGGTTGCCATACAGCACGGCAAGGCCGCCATCCTTCGAGAAGGCGTGCGCGGCGTCGCGGATGACGCCGCGCTCGCGGTCAAGGTCCAGCGTTTCCCACCGCACGGACTGGCTGAACGCCTCCGTCGTCGGCACGCCGCCGGGGGCAGCGCGGAAGAACGCGTGCGCCGTGCGGCTGTCGGTCCGCTGCACGTCCCAGCGTGCCAGCGCCTCGCCGAGCGTGCGCGTGTGCACGGTCGGGACACTGGCATCGATCAGCCCGGCGCGGTCGAGTTCGCCCAGGATGCCCATGATGCCGCCCGCACGATGCACGTCCTCAACATGCACGTCGGGGACGGAGGGGGCGACCTTGCAAAGGACGGGCACGCGGCGCGACAGCCGGTCGATGTCGCGCATGGTGAAGTCCACCCCGCCCTCGTGCGCCGCGGCCAGCAGGTGCAGCACCGTATTGGTCGAGCCGCCCATGGCGATATCGAGAGTCATCGCATTCGCGAAAGCCGCGAAGCCGGCGATCGCGCGCGGCAGAGCGGAGGCGTCATCCTCCTCGTAATGGCGGCGGGCGAGATCCACGATCAGGCGTCCGGCCTCGACGAACAGACCGCGGCGGTCGGCGTGCGTCGCCACCACCGTGCCGTTGCCCGGCAGCGCCAAGCCAAGCGCCTCCACCAGGCAGTTCATGGAATTCGCGGTGAACATGCCCGAGCAGGAGCCGCAGGTCGGGCAGGCCGACCGCTCGATCACCTGCACCTCGGCGTCGGTCATGCTGCTGTCGGCGGCGGCGACCATGGCGTCGATCAGGTCGATCGCGCGCCGCGTGCCGCGGTGCACGACCTTGCCGGCCTCCATCGGCCCGCCGGAGACGAACACGACGGGGATGTTGAGGCGCAGCGCCGCCATCAGCATCCCCGGCGTGATCTTGTCGCAGTTGGAGATGCAGACCAGAGCGTCGGCGCAGTGCGCGTTGACCATGTATTCGACGCTGTCCGCGATCAGCTCGCGCGACGGCAGGCTGTAGAGCATTCCGGCATGGCCCATGGCGATGCCGTCGTCGATGGCAATGGTGTTGAATTCCTTGGCGACGCCGCCCGCCGCCTCGATCTCGCGGGCGACGAGCTGGCCCAGGTCCTTCAGGTGGACATGGCCGGGGACGAACTGGGTGAAGGAGTTGGCGACCGCGATGATCGGCTTGCCGAAATCGCTGTCCTTCATTCCGGTGGCGCGCCACAGGCCCCTTGCGCCCGCCATGTTCCGGCCGTGGGTCGTCGTGCGCGAGCGATAGCTGGGCATGGTCCAAAGTCCTTCACCGTGACTTCCGCTGGCCCCGCCCGTGCTTGCGTACCGGGCCCGTGCGCTGGCCAACGAGGAAACCGTTTAGCGTTTCGCTACGTTCTCGGCCACCTCTCGGTCGGGGCGCCGCCGAAGGCGAATGGGTGCTTTGCAAACACTAGGATCACATTCCTATAGAGAATGTCACTTTGCGACAGACACAGATCGCTGGTGGAAGCCTAGCGCGACCCTGGCAAGGCAAGAACTCAGGATTATGACTTCAACACCTTCAGTTCCCTCCGAGCCGTCCCAAAAGTACCAAGCTGATAAACTGACGCGCCCACTGGTGAGAATGTGAACGCCGGGAACGGCTCGGCAAGCATCTTGTTCAGATACTCTTCGGTGCCGACACCGATTGTGACATGCGGGTTGAAATTCTTGCCTGCTGCAATCTGCACGAAATTGGCCACATACTCGATCAGGGAGTGTTGGATATCGCGACCGTCCTCGGTGCTCATAAACGCCGCTGGTGTCCCGGTCTTTTCCGCAAATGGGGTAACCGCCTCTATTATTTCTCTGTTGTAGCCGAAGCAAGCCGTCTGTCGGCTCGACAACAATTCCCGCAAGACCGACTGGTGGGGCCGGGATGTAGTAATACTTAAATGCCTTCAGCTTCCAACTCGTGGGCTTTTCTTTTGCCAGAACGGCATCGGCTGCTGCGTAAACCTTGTCGAGGTCGGCCGTGCGGACGAACTGCTGAAGCACCGAGACGTGTGGGTGGTGCGTCGCATCAAGGGCAAACCCTTTCGGGAACTCCTTGAGCAGGCGGGCGTTGTCGGCCTTCGCATGCTGGATCATCGTCGCGTCTGGCTCCAACGCGATGTCGATCGCTGTCACCGGCATTGCTTGTGCTTTCGCTGGGGAGATGATTTGCGATGCAGGCAGCGCGGCTAACGCTCCGAGCACAAAACGGCGGTCAATCCCCTTCATAAGTTCCTTTCCCCGTGTCGCTCGGACAAACGATAGGGTGTGCCGTGCGCCCGTCAATTCGTCTTCGTACGTGGGGCTGGCTTTGCTGGTGATACGGGATCGGCCTTCGGCTTGTGCCGCGCGATCATCTTCAGCTTCTCCGTGAATGCGGCCTCGTTTTCATCGCATTCGAGTTCGCGGGCTTTCTCGCGGAAGCGATCGATCTGTTCATCAGGTCGCTCACCCGTTCTGCTCACGTTTGCGTTACTCATGTTTGTACAATTCCCATCGGCTTCGGAAGAGGAAGCCGAAGACAATGCCCGAGAGATACATCAGCTACTCAGCGCAATAAGCTTGCTCAACGCTGGTGTGAATCTCGATTTATCTCAGTGGCCACCACAGCGCTCTATCCGATCCCGGACGGCACCTATCCGCTCATTTTCGATGGCACGATCCGCTGGCCTGCGCTGGTCAATGCGGGCGACACGAATGTGTGGCTCGATGAAGGCTGGCCCCTTGATTCGCGTAGCGGCGAAGCGCCGGCTGTTCCTGCACATCACGCGCGACCAGGCGCAGGCCGCAGCGATGGCGGCGGAGGAACTGCTCTGCGGCTTCACGGTCGCGGCGACGGCCGAGGATACGCCGCGCAACCAGCGTGAGGTTGCGCTGCTCGCTTCGCGTCTGTTGAGCACGTGCGCTTCGGCCGCAACCACGTCCCACGGCCCGCGCATGGTACTGGGCACAGGCAATCAATCTTCTGGACCAGCTCTGCGAGGTTGGCATGTCGCGCCTCCGCCCCGGCGTGGCCCGCGGCCATATCGAGAAGCTGCTCGGCGCCAACTCCCTCGCTGGCGACCGCATGGGATATCTGAGGGTGGCGCTCAAGCGACTTCGTCATGTCCTCGCCGCGGCGGCCAGCAACGCGATGGCCGAACCCGTCGCACCGCCGATCGTACCGGCGCCGCCGTCGGAGGGCGATGCAGCGCGGAGCAAAGCCGCCGTGCCGCTCATGCCGGGGGCCTGATCGGCCAGGGTCGGAGGAAGCGCGGCGGGCTCAATATCGCTCGCGACGGCCGCACTGCACGCCGCCGGAGTCGATTGACAAGGGTTCGGACACCTACGTAGTCTGAGCGGAGGCGATGGAGTCCGCCTTGTAACCGCCCTGGGGGCTGATAACTCCTCCGTGATCCGTTAAGGACAACGGAGGGATGCGATGGCTCTCAGCGGACCAGACTGCGTCCTGCACTTTACTGCTGGCGTCGCAGGCTTAACGGACAGGTCCGTCTCGTGACCGTGCGCGACATCCTTCTGCAGATCGCCCAGGTGCTCGTCACGGTCGGCCTCGCTCCCTTGCTGCAGGGCTGCATCGTGCAGTTCGAGGAACGGGTGCAGCGCGCGCGGGGCCCGGGAATTTTCCAGCCCTACCGCGACCTGTGGAAACTCTTCCACAAGCAGATCGTCGTCCCCGAGACGGCGTCCTGGCTGTATTGGTCGGCACCGCTGGTCGCGTTCACCTGCATGCTGACCGTGCCGATCCTGATTCCCGTGCTGACCAACTTTCCGCTGCCACTCTCCGACATGGGCGATATTCTCGGCGGCGGCCTGATTCTTACGCTCGGCTCATTCATGATCACGCTGGCCGGGCTGGATACCTCGAGCGCATACGGGGGCATCGGATCCAGCCGCGCCGTGATGGTCGCAATCCTGGCGGAACCGACACTCATCCTCGTGTTCGTCGGCATCACGCTGCTCGCCAAGGCGATGCTGCCGTTCGTCGTCAATCACCTGCTGATCGCACAGCCCGCGGTCTACTGGAGTCCGACGCATCTGTTCCTCGTGGCGGCCTTCTTCGTGCTGCTGCTGGTCGAAACCGACCGGCTGCCCATCCACTCGAACACGCATATCGAAGTCTACATGATCGAGGAAGGCCGCATCCTCGAATATTCCGGGCCCCTGCTCGCCTTGCTGCGTTGGGGATCGATGATGAAGCAGTTCATCCTCTACACGATCTTCTGCAACGTACTGACCCTGCCGTGGGGGCTTTCGTATCATGGAACCGCATTGGGCGTGGGCGGGTCGATCCTCGCGCTGATGGCAAAGTTCTGCTGGTGGCCTGCGTGGTCGTGTTCGTCGACACCACGCAATCGCGGCTGCGCTTCTACCGCTACCAGGAGCCGCTGGCGGCCTCGTTCCTTCTTGCGGTGCTGGCCATCATCGGCACCCAGTTGGGCTGAGCGCATGCTCGCAGCGCATCTCGATCCGCTCGCCGCCTCGCTGTTCAGCCTGATCGCGATTGCGAGCCTGCTGCTGGCCTTCGTCATGCTCGGCTCGCGCTGGCTCCGGCACTACCTCTATGCCTTCGCGGCCGAGTCATGGCTGATCGCGGCCCTGTCCGCGGCCGTCGGCTACTATGGCAACTACCCGGAACTGTATCTGATCGCGATCCTGACCTTCCTGTTCCGCGGGCTGTTCCTGCCCTACCTGATCTTCCGCATCATCCACCGGCTCAACATCGCCCGGGAGGTCCATGTCATCCTCCAGGCGAGTTCCAGCCTCGTGATCGGCGCGCTTGCCGTCGTCTTCGCGCTTGACGGTCGCCGCGCGCATCGGGGCGGAGCTCGGGCTGTCGGGAACGATCGTCGTGCTGGCGCTGACGGTGATGCTGTCCATGAAGCTGATCGGTTTCCTCATGCTGGCGGTGCGGCATGAGGCGATCAGCCAGATTCTCGGGCTGCTCGTGCTGGAGAACGGAATCTTCCTCGGCGCGCAGATCCTGGTGCCGGGAATGCCGCTGCTGGTCGAGATCGTCATCCTGTTCGACCTGCTGATCGTCGTCGCCTGCTTCGGCCTGCTGGTGCAGTATCTGCAGACGCATGTCGGGTCCACCAGCAGCCTCGCGCTGCGGCGGCTGGTGGGTTGAATGGCCGGCGCGCTCGCGCTTGCGATCGTCGCTGGCGCCGGCAGCGGCGATCGTGCTGATTCTGCTCATGCGGCGCGCCGCGCTGGGCGGAGGGTTTGAACCTCGGCGCCGGTGGCATCGTCTTCCTGGCGGCACTCGCACTTCCTGCCGCTGTTCGCGACGGGCCGCACGTCTATTGGCGCGACTACGTCATTCTCGACGGCCTCGGCGCCTGGTCGATCCTGTGCGCCGCCATCGTCTACCTGCTCGCCTCCATCTATGCCGTGGGCTACATGCGGCTGCTGGACGAGCCGGAGCGCCTGCCGCGCTTCTACGCACTGTTCGCCGGGTTTGCGCTGACCACGCTGGTCGGACCGATGATGAACAGCGCCGGCGTCTACTGGATTGCGATCGAGCTGACCACGCTGGTCAGCACCTTCCTCGTGGCCTTCGAGCGGGCGCCCGAGAGCATCGAGGCGGCGTGGAAATACATCATCGTGGTCTCCGGCGGCATCAGCCTCGCCCTGCTCGGCACCGTGCTGTTCTACTGGGCGGGATCGCTGGTGCTCGGCCCCAGCTACGCCATGACCTGGGCGGCGCTGCGTCAGGCGGCGCCGCAGGCCAACCATGCGCTGCTCGTGCTTGCCTTCCTGCTGGTTTTGATCGGCTACGGTACCAAGGTCGGTCTGGCGCCGATGCACACCTGGCTGCCGGACGCGCACAGCGAAGGCCCGGCGCCGGTATCGGCGCTGCTGTCGGGTGCCCTGCTGAACACGGCGATGATCGGCATCGTGCGGTATCTCTCCGTGGTCGATGCCGCCGGGGTCGGGCCATTGCCGCGCGCGGTGCTGGTGGTGCTGGGCGCGGTGTCGCTGCTGGTCGCAGCACTGTTCATCGTGCGCCAGCGCGGCATCAAGCGGTTGATGGCCTATTCCAGCGTGGAGCACATGGGCGTCATCGCGCTCGGCTTCGGCTTCGGGGGTCCGCTTGGGGTCGCGGGCGCGCTCTATCACATGCTCAACCACTCTCTGAACAAGTCGCTGATGTTCTTCGGCGCCGGCAGTGCGATGCGCTGCTACGGCACCAAGAGCATCGGCGGCATCCGCGTGGTCGCGCGCCGCTTCCCGACATTCGGCGTGCTGTGGCTGGCCGGGGCGGTCGCCATCACCGGCGCGCCGCCATTCGGCCTGTTCGCCAGCGAGCTGACCATCCTGCGGGCCGGCATGCTCACGTCGTCGGCGTGGGCCGCGCTGCTCATGGCGGCGCTGCTGATCGTGATCTTCATCGGCTTCCTCAATCATTTTCGGATCATGTATTTCGAGCCGACGGGCACGGAGCAGACGCCGCCCGGCATGATCAGCCAATGGTGCCTGGTGCCGATGTGGTGCGCCCTGGCGCCGCTGCTTGTGCTTGGCCTGTGGTGGCCGGACGCGCTGTGGAACTACTTCGCCACGGTCGCGCATGCGCTGGGCGGCACCGTAGAGCTTGCGGCGCGAGCGTCATGAAGGGCGCCGAACTGCAGGACGTGGCGCAGGACGAACTGCACGAGCGCGCGGAAGCCGTGCTGCATGCCGGCGGGCGCATGCAGATGGTGTACGCGCTCATCGCCGGCGATGGCGTTCGGGAACTCCGCTATCTCGTGGACACGGCCGAGCCACGACGCTTCATCGTCTGGCGATGCCGCCCGCAGGGCGACCCGCCGAGTCTAGCCAGGATCTGGCCGCTGCTGGGCTGGTACGAGCGGGAGGCATCGGACCTCTATGGCCTGCGCTTCGCCGGGCACCCGGAGCCGCTACCGCTGGTCCTGCAAGGCTCCGGCACGGCGAGCGGCAACGGCAGGCGCGACCTCCCCGCCGTGGATGCCGAGGCCGGTGCAGCAGCTGCCGTTCGGCCCGGTGCGCGCCGACGTGCTCGAAATCGGCGGAGTTCACGTTCCTCTATATCGGCGAGCAGATCATCCACTACGCACCCCACCTGTTCTTCAAGCACCGTGGCATGGAACAGCGTTTCGAAGGGCGCGACCCGGCCGCCGGCGTCGTGCTCGCCGAGCGCATCTCCGCCGTCGGCTCGGTTGCGCACGCGCTGGCGTATTGTCAGGCGGTCGAGGCGGCATGCGGCTGCACGGTGCCGGTGCGCGCGCAATGGCTGCGGGTGCTGCTGGCCGAGCTGGAGCGTCTCTACAACCATCTCCACTATCTCGGCCATCTCGCCAACACCACCACGCTCAAGGTTGCCGATGCCGAGGGCAAGCTGCTGGAGGAGCGGGCGAAGCAGATCAACGCGCGGCTCACCGGCAGCCGCTTCCTGCGCGGCCTGCTGGCGCCCGGGGGGATGCGCCGCGATCCGGCACCTGGCGACTGGCTCGGCGCCGAACTCGAGCGCCTGCGCGAGACGGTCGCGCGCTACACGGCGCGGCTGGAAGCCTCGGAAAGCCATCTCGACCGGCTGATCACGACCGGCGTCCTGCCGCACCAGGTTGCCTTCGACCAGGGCGCCACCGGACCCATCCAGCGCGCATCCGGGTTTGACCGGGATCTGCGGCGCGACCATACCTACGCCGCCTATGCCGAGCTGCCGCTGACCGTGCCGGTGCGCGCGGAAGGCGACGCTTATGCGCGCCAGCGCGTGCGCATCGAGGAAATCGACGCCAGTTTCGTGCTGATGCAGCGCGTGCTGCTGCTGCTGCCGGACGGTCCGGTGCGCGCCGCGTGCGCACCGGTGCCCGGCGCCGAGGGGCTGGGCTGGAGCGAATCGCCACGCGGCTCGCTGTTCTATGCGGTGCACCTCGATGCGACCGGGCGGCTCGCGCGGGTGAAGGTGAAGTCGCCATCCTTCTCCAACTGGCGCGTGTTCCCGTCCACCGTCCACGACACCAACATGATGGACTATGCAATCAACGAGGCGAGTTTCGGCCTCACCGTGTCCGGCTGCGCACGATAGGGGCAGCGAATGGCACTCTGGACCCTGATCGGGCTTGCGGAAGGGAAGGCCAGCACCGCCTGGCCACGCCGCGGCGCACCGGACGGCCAGGACGGCGTGCTCGGCATGCCGCGCTACGATCCCGAATCATGCCGCGACGGCTGCCGCGACTGCGCCGACGCCTGCCCGACCGCGGCGATCACGGTGCAGCCGGAAGCGGGGCTGCGCGTCGACTACGGACGCTGCGTGGTCTGCCAGCTCTGCACCGAAGCCTGCCCGACCGGGGCCATGCGCACCTCCTCCGACTGGGCGTTCGGCGTCACCGATCGTGCCGATCTCGTCTGGTCGAAGGATCCGGCGTCCGCTCCGGCGCCGGCCGGCACCACACGCCAGCGCCGGCCATTTCGCCGCAGCCTGCATGTCCGGCACGTCGATGCCGGCTCCTGCAACGGCTGCGAGTCCGAACTGCAGGCCCTGAACAATCCGTTCTACAACCTGCATCGGCTCGGCATCTTCTTCACGCCCTCGCCGCGGTTCGCCGACCTCCTGCTGGTCACCGGGCCGGTCACCCACGCCATGCTGGAACCGCTGCGCGCCACCTACGCGGCGATGCCGGAGCCGCGCTGGGTCATGGCGGTCGGCACCTGCGCCGTCTCCGGCGGCATCGCCGGCGGCGCCCCGGCCTGCGGCAACGGCCTCGACGGCGTGCTGCCGGTGGATGTCTTCCTGCCCGGCTGCCCGCCCAATCCCGCCGCCATCATCGCGGCCCTGCTGATGTTCCTCGGCCGCGACCCGCAGCGGGTGAGCGGAGGGCGCCTTGGCGAATGACCTGTTTGCCATCGCGGCGCTGCTCTGGATCGCCGCTGCCGTCCTGGCTTTCGTGCGCGGTGGGGTTGCGCTGGCGCAGGCGACGCTTGTCGCCGGCGGCCTCGCCGCCATCGCCGCCGCCGCGATCACGCTGCCGGACGCCACCGCGACGGCCTCCTTGCCGCTCCGCATGGCCGGTGAGGCGACCCTGTTCCGCCTGCCGCCGGAGGCGCTCTGGCTGCTGGGTTTCGGGCTGGTGCCGGCGGTCCTGGCATGCTGGCTCGGCACGCCGGAGCGCGCCGCCCGCGGCCCCTGGTGCTTCGGGGCCGCCCTCAGCCTGCTCGGCGCGCTCGGCGTGTTCGGCGTGCAGCACGCGGGCTTCTTCCTGCTGTCCTGGGAACTGATGAGCCTCGGCGGCGCGGCCATGATCCTGGGGGAGCGCCGCGGCGCCACGCCGGGGATGCCGGTGCTGTTCATGCTCGGGCTGCTGGAGGCCGGCGCCATCGCCCTGCTGGTCGCCGTGCTGCTGCTGGCGACGCCGGCGCACGGCCTCGGCTTCGCCGGCTTCGTGGGCGGCGCGGCGAGCCTGCCGGTGTGGCAGCACGACCTGATCGGCGTGCTGCTGGTGATCGGGTTCGGCGCCAAGCTCGGCCTGCTGCCGTTCTACGAGTGGTTCCCCGGCGCCTACGGCGCAGGCAGCGGCGCGTCCGGCGCGATCATGTCGGGCGTGGTGCTGAACGCCGCGTTCTTCGGCCTCAGCCGCGGCCTGCTGGCCTGGCTGCCGATGGACCACCTGTACGGCCTGGGCATCTTTGTGGTCGCAATCGGCGTGCTCAGCGCCATCCTGGCGGTCCTCTATGCCTTCCAGCAGGAAGACTGGCGCACGCTGCTGAGCTTCTCCTCCGCCGAGAACGCGGCGATCGCGGTCGTCGCGCTCGGGGCGTCGATGCTGTTCCGTGACGGGATGCTGGCGGATCTCGCCGGGCTGGCCTGGACAGTGGCGCTGCTGCACATGGCCGGGCACGCCCTCGCCAAGGGCGCGCTGTTCCTCACCGCCGACGGCGTGTCGCAGGCGACCGGCGGCTACGCGATCGGCCACGCGCTGATTGCCCGGCGCAGCTCGTTCGTGTTCGGGGTGGGAGCACTGTTCGCCGGGATGAGCCTCGCGGCCATGCCGCCGCAGGCCGGCTTCGTCAGCGAGTGGTATGTGTTCCAGACGCTGTTCCAGGGCTTCCATCTGGCCGATCTGGCCGGGCGCCTCACGCTTGCCTTGGCCGGTGCCGGTCTGGCGCTGACCGCAGCGGTCGCCTTCGCGACCTTCGTGAAGGTGCTCGGCATTGGGCTGTTCGGCGGCGGTGCCCGGATAGCCGCCGCGCCGCCGCCGCGCACCACGGCCGCCGTGGGGCTGCTCGGCGCGGCGGTGCTGGCGCTCGCGGCCGGCATGCCGGTCTGGCTCTCCGCCCTTGCGGGGGCCACCGCCGCGCAGTTCGGCAGCAGCGCGCCGCAGCAGATGCATGACGGGCTGCTGCTGGTGCCGCTGACCGCCAAATTCGCGTTCATCTCGCCCAGCCTGCTGGTCATCGTCATGCCGCTGCTGGCCTTGCTGCCGGCGGCGCTGCTGATCCTCGCCGCGCGGCGCTACGCTGTGCGGCGCGTGCCGGTCTGGTACGGCGGATCGCACCCGGACCCGCAGCGCACGGCCACCACGGCCCTGACCTTCTCGAACGCCCTGCGCACCTTCTACAGCTTCATCTATCGGCCGCGGGTCCAGACCACGCGAGAGTCGCGGGAGCGGGAGTATTTCGTCACCCGCCTCGCTTTCACCCACGAGGTCGCCCCGGTGTTCGGCCCGTATCTGTTCGCGCCGGCCATCCGCCTCGTGCGTCGCGCATCGGAGCGCCTCCGGCCGCTCCAGTCGGGACACCTCAACTTCTATCTCGCGCTGATCGGGCTGCTGCTGGTGGCGATCCTCGGCCTCACCCTGTGGTTCCCAGGCGGCTGAGGAAGCGGTGCCGTATCCCGCACGTTCAGTTGGGATCGGATTCTTCGGGGCGTTCGGAGGAGCCTATATCGCGCGGAATCTGTAAGCGGGGAGGACGACGATGGACGACGTGATGGTTGTGCGCATCTACCTCCGCGAGGCCGAACACGGCAAGCGCAGGACACTGATGCAGGAGGTGCTGAGCCTGTTGCACGACCAGCACCGTGTCCAGGGGGTTGTGGTGTTCCGCGGCATCGCCGGATTTGGCGACAGCGGCGAAGTGCATGCGGCCGATCTGCTGCGCCTCAATGTCGATCTGCCGCTCGTGGTTGAGTTCTTCGATACGCCGGAGGTCGCGCAGGCCGCACTCAAGGTGCTCGATGCCATGGTTCCGGCGAAGCACATCGTGTGCTGGCACGCGCAGCGCCGCGTCGGCACGGACACTGCGCGCAAGGGCTGACGGTCATACCAGGGGGATGACCCCACGGATGCGCGGGCGGGAGCGGATCACCGCTCCTGGGGAACCATTGTCGCCCGCCATCCACCGGTCGTTTGTCACGAGATCTTCTCGGCGCGAGTTCCGCGGGCCGCGCCTATAAGGCGCGCTTGCGGTTGCGCCGCTTCGCCCGGGGCTGTGCCCGGGAGAGGTCGTCCTGCCAGCCGAAGCGTCGTGGCGATTCGGGACTTTCCCAGACCTGGCGATGCCGATGGCGGGCCGGAAGAACGAGTTTGCGTGGCCCGCCGGATGCGGCCTTGGAGAACGCTGGGTGCCGAGCAAGGGATTTGCAACCAGGGCCGAAGCGTGCAGGTCGGCCTGGACGCTGCATCGGATCGGCGGGGCGGCGCGGTGATCCGTCCGGCTGCTGGCTGCCTCTTCACCCTGCTGGTTCCGCTCGCGCTTGCCGCCTGCACCTCGCATCCGCCGGCGCCGACCCTCGGCGCGCTGACGCCGCTGCCGGAGGTCTCCGGCAACGTCACCGCGACGCCGCGCCAGAACGGCGGCGTCGGTACGCCGGAGGCGCTGCCCCCGGCGCAGTTCGCCTATGGCACCGCGGCCGCAGCCAACGCAGGTCGCGGCACGGCTCCGCCACTGCTCGGCGGTGCCGATGGCGGCGATGTCTCGCTCGACTTCGTCGATACCGACATTCGCGAGGTCGCGGCCCAGGTGCTCGGAACCATGCTGCACCTGACCTACACGATCGATCCCGCGGTGAAGGGAACGGCGACGCTGCACACCGCAAATCCGATTCCGCGTTCGCAACTGCTGCCGACGTTGCAGGTGTTGCTGGGCGAGAACGGGGCCGCGGTGGTGCTGAACAACGGCATCTACCGCGTCGTGCCAAGCGCCGGCGCGTCGGGCGGCACCGCCGTGGTGACGCTGCGCTTCGCCTCCGCCGACGCGCTCGCGCGGTTGATCCAGCCATTCGCGGGCAGCGGTGCGCGCGTATCCGCCGATCCGGGGCGCAACGCGCTGCTGATCAGCGCCGAGCCGAACACGCGCGAGGCGCTGGTCGAGCTGGCGCAGACTTTCGACGTGAATGAGCTGGCCGGCAGCTCCTACGCGTTGCTGCCGGTGCCGGCGGGGACTGCAAAGGACTTCGCCTCGGCAATGCAGGACCTGTTCCGCAGCCAAAGCGGCGGCGCGCTGGCCGGCCTGGTGCGGATGGTACCGCTGGAGAAGCTGGATGCCGTGCTGGTGGCGGCATCCAATGCGCGCTACCTGGATGAGGCACGCCGCGTGTTCGCGCTGGTGCAGCGAATGCACCGCTTCTCCGAGCGCAGTTGGCATGTCTACTACCTCCAGAACAGCCATGCCAACGACGTGGCCTATCTGTTGCAGCAGGCATTCACGCCGAACAACGTCACCGCGCAACCCTCGAGCGCCACGCAGCCGGGCGGCGGGGCACGGCCCTACGGTTCCGCGATCGGGCAAGGTAGCGCGATGACGAGCGGGTCGCTGGGCGCCAGCGCGCCGGGCGGCACCATCGGCAGCGGCGCCGCCGGGGGGTTTGGCGGCGGTGTCGCGCCGGCCGGCGAGCAGAGCGGCGGCGGGGCGCCCGCCGCCGGGGCCGCAGGCGAACGCCCCGCCGGCCGGCAATCCGCTGCTGGGCGGCCTGGAGGGCGGCGCCGGCGCCGATCTCAACGCCATGCGCATCATTCCCAACGAACAGAACAATGCCGTGGTGGTCTATGCCACGCCCCAGGAGGAAAGCACCGTCGAGGCGATGCTGCGCAAGATCGACATCCTGCCGCTGCAAGTGCGGATCGACGCGGTGATCGCGGAAGTGACGCTCAACGACGCGCTGCAGTACGGCACGCAGTTCTTCTTCAAGCAGGGCGACCTCAACCAGACCCTGAGCACGGCCGCGAGCGGCGCCGTGGCCGGCAGCTTTCCCGGTTTCGTGCTCGGCTCGGTCGCGCAGACCGCCCGCGGCGCGATCTCGGCGCTGCAGAACGTGACGCAGGTGAATGTCCTGTCTTCGCCGGAGCTGCTGGTGCTCGACAACCAGACCGCGCGCCTGCAGGTCGGCTCGCTGGTGCCGTACCTGACCAGCAGCTCGCAGAGCACGATTGCCAATTCCGCAGTCATCAACTCGATCAACTACCAGCCCACGGGCGTCATCATGGATGTCACGCCGCGGGTGAACAGCGGTGGGCTGGTGACGCTCGACATCACCCAGGAAGTGAGCGACGTGAACCCGAACCCGCCGACCACCGGGATCAACTCGCCGGTGTTCGATGAGCGCCGGCTGGCCTCGCGCGTGGTCGTGCAGGACGGGCAGACGGTGGGCCTGGCCGGGCTGATCCAGGACAGCGTCGCGCGTGGCAACCAGGGCATTCCCTGGCTGAAGGACGTGCCGCTGCTGGGGCTGCTGGCCGGGACGCAAGACAACCAGCGTACCCGCACGGAGCTGCTGGTGCTGGTCACGCCGCATGTCGTGCACGACCAGCGCGACGCCCGCGCGTTGACCGAGGCGCTGCGCGCCGAGTTGCCCAATGCCGCGCGGGTGCCGCAGGCCGTGCAGTCGCTGCCGCTGTCGGGCTCGGTGGACCCGAGCCAGCGACTGCGGCAGCAATTGCGGCTGGGGCCGTGAGACCGAACGGCGTCAGAGCCAGGCGACGAGGCCCGGAAACAGCCATGCCAGCCAGATCGCAACGGCAAGCGGCGGGCCGAACGGGACCGCGAGCGTGGCGGAGAGCCTCCCACCCCGCGCGGATGCCAACAGCGCGAGCGCCAGCGCGGAAACGGCTGCCAGCAGCACCACGCCGGGCAGCGCCTGTGCGCCAAGCCACGCGCCCGCCGCCGCCAGCAACTTGGCGTCGCCCGCGCCAAGCCCCTCACGGCCGCGCAATCGCCGGTACAGCATCGCCACCAGGCGGAAGGCGAGATAGCCGAGCGCCGCGCCGAGGGCTGCCTCGGGCGCGCTCGGCAGCGCCGCATCCGGCATCAGCAGCGCCACGGCGACACCGGCCGAGCACCAGCGGCAGCGTCAGCGCGTCGGGCAGGATCATGTGCTGCCAGTCGATCCAGGCCAGCGCCAGCAGCGCCCATCCCAGCGCGCAGCCGGCCCAGAGTTGCGGCCCGCCGATGCCGGCCATCACCGTTGCGCCCGCCACCGCGAGCGCGGCGAGTTCCACCGCGGGATGAAACGGCGCGATGCGTTCGCCACAGCCGCGGCAGCGGCCGCGCTGCACGAGGAAGCTCGCCAGCGGCACGAGTTCGACCGGCCGCAGGACACGACCGCAGCGCTCGCAGGCGGAGCGTGCAAACCCTACCGCGCCGCCGACCGGCAGACGGCGAATGAGCACGCCGAGAAAGCTGCCGACGAACGGCGCGACGAGCAGCGGCAGCAGCCAGTCCGGCACGGTCCCCTCCGCCGTCGGCGCGGTGCTTGCCACGACTGGCGCGGGCGAACAACACGCCGCAACGGGCGCGAGCCTGGACGCGTCGCTCAACGCGCTCGCGGCGCTGCTGCTCGAACGCCGGCTTTGCGACGAGCGCAGTCTGGATCGCGCGCGCCGTGTCGCTGCGGAAACCGGGCAGCGGCTGGATACGGTGCTGATCCAGCTCGGCCAGCTGACCGAGCGGGGACTGGCCGAAGCCTATGCCGCGCTGATCGGCGCCGTGGTGATCGAGCCTGCGCGCTATCCCGGAGGAGAAGCTGTTTGCCGATCGCCTGTCCACGCGGTTCCTGCGCGCGAGCCGCGTCGTGCCGGTCGCGCTGGCGGACGGACGGCTCGTGATCGCCGCCGCTGATCCGCTCGACCCGTTCATCCCCGCCGCCATCGCGGCCGCGACCGGCCATCCGGTGGCGCTGGAAGTGGCCGTGCCGATCGAGATCGAGGCGGCGATCGAGCGGCTCTACGGCGATGCCGCCAGCGCCGCACCGGACGCCGCGGCCGCGGAAGCGGACGCCGAGGCGCCGGCGGCGGAGGATGCCGAGCGGCTGAAGGATCTCGCGAGCGAGGCGCCGGTGATCCGCCTGGTCAACCAGATCATCGCGCGCGCGGTGGAGACCCAGGCCTCCGACATCCATATCGAGCCGTTCGAGGACCGCCTGCGCGTGCGGCTAGCGCCATGACGGCGTGCTGCAGGAGGCCGGCATCCAGCCGGTGCGTCTGGCCCCGGCGATCACCTCCCGCATCAAGATCATGGCGAAGCTCGACATCGCCGAGCGCCGGCTGCCGCAGGACGGCCGCATCAAGCTGCCGGTGCGTGGGCAGGACGTGGATTTCCGCGTCTCCACCATTCCCTCGCTGCACGGCGAGACGGTGGTGCTGCGCGTGCTGGACCGCACCGTGGTTGCCTTCGACTATGCGCAGCTCGGCCTGCCGCCGGCCGTGATCGCGCGGCTGCGCGCCGCGCTGGAGCTGCCGAACGGCATCGTGCTGGTCACCGGCCCGACCGGCAGCGGCAAGACCACGACGCTCTACAGCGGCCTGCTCGCGCTGAACGCGGAGACGCGCAAGATCGTCACGGTCGAGGACCCGATCGAGTACCAGCTCGCCGGCATCAACCAGATCCAGGTCAAACCGCAGATCGGGCTGACCTTCGCGAACCTGCTGCGCTCGATCCTGCGCCAGGACCCGGACGTGATCATGGTGGGCGAGATCCGCGACCTGGAGACGGCGCAGATCGCCGTGCAGGCGGCGCTGACCGGCCACCTCGTGCTCTCCACGCTGCACACCAACTCCGCCGCGGCGACGATCACGCGGCTGCGCGACATGGGGCTGGAGGATTATCTGCTCACCGCGGTGCTGCGCGGCGTGCTGGCACAGCGCCTGGTGCGCCGGCTGTGCCCGGTCTGCCGGCGCGAGGCGGCGGCGCCGGCCGAACTGGTGGCGCGCCTGGACCTTGCCCGCCGCACGCCGCATCGCCCGGTGACGCTGTGGCACGCCGTCGGCTGCCCGCATTGCCGCGACACCGGCTATCGCGGCCGGCTGGCGATCGCGGAGTTCCTGCATCCGGATGCGGAGATCGAGCGCCTGGTGTTCGCGCGTGCCGACCAGACCGAGATCGAGCGCGCCGCGGTCGCCGGGGGGATGGCGACGATGTTCGATGCCGGGATCGACGCCGCGGTGGCCGGCGTCACCACGATCGAGGAAGTGATGCGCAGCATCCGCTACGACGGCTGATGCCGGGATTCCGCTACAGCGCGATCTCGCCGGCCGGCGACGTGGTCAACGGTGTGGTGGACGCGGCGAGCGAGGCGGCGGCGATCGCGGCGATTCAGCGCCTTGGCCACATTCCGCTGCACGCGCGCCCGGATGGCGGCGCCCTGGCATGGCGGCCGACACTATCGCTCGGCCGGCGCACCCATCTGACGCGACAGGATACCGCGAACATCACCCGCGAACTGACGATCATGCTGAGCGCCGGGCAGGATCTCGACCGTGCGCTGCGCTTCCTCGTCGATACCGCGCCGAATGCGCGCATCCGGCGGGTGATGGACGAGGTGCGTGCAGTGGTGCGCGATGGCGCCTCGCTGGCAAGCGCGCTGGCGCGCCAGCCGCGCAGCTTCAGCCGGCTCTACATCGGCCTGGTGCGCGCCGGCGAAGCCGGTGGTGCGCTGGCCGAAGCGCTGGAGCGCCTGGCGCTGCTGCTGGAGCGCGAGCGCAGCCTGAACGCCCAGGTCACGTCCGCGCTGATCTACCCGGCGCTGCTCAGCGTCGCCGCCGTCGGCGCCATCGCATTGCTGCTGACGCAGGTGCTGCCGGAATTCGTGCCGCTGTTCGAGCAGAACGGCGTCGCGCTGCCGCAGGCCACGCAGCTCCTGATCGACCTCGGCGACATCGTGTCGCGCTACGGCCTCTATGCCCTGCTGGCGTTGGTGCTGCTGGCGCTGGCGGTGCGGCAAGCGTTGACAAGGCCGGCAACGCGGCTGCGGGCAGACCGGCTGCTCCTGCGCGTTCCGATCGCCGGGGCACTGACGCGCGAGGCGCTGGCGGCGCGATTCTCACGCACGCTGGGCACGCTGCTGATGAATGGCATGCCGCTGATCGCGGCGCTGGAGGTGGTCCGCGACGTGCTCGGCAATCGTGCCGCCGTCGCGGCGGTGGCGAATGCAACGGAGAGCGCCAGGAACGGCAGCGGCCTGTCTGCCTCGCTGGCAGCGGCGGGCACCTTCCCGGTGCGCACCGTCTATCTGCTGCGCCTGGGTGAGGAGACCGCGCAGCTCGGCGCGATGGCACTGCGTGCTGCGGAGATCCACGAAGAGAACACGCGCCTGGGCGTGCAGCGCCTGATCGCGCTGCTGGTGCCGGCGATCACGCTGGTCATGGGCGCCGCGGTCGCCGCCATCGTCACCGCGCTGCTGCTGGCGATGCTGAGCCTCAATGATCTCGCGACCTGACGGGTCGCACGCCGGTGCCGCGGGGTTCACGCTGCTGGAAGTGCTGGTGGTGTTGGCCGTGCTCGGGCTGATGGCGGCACTTGTCGTGGCGCGCGACTCTGGGCGACACCCCGCTTTGGAGGCGCGCGCCGCCGCTTTGACCGTCGCCCAGGCGCTGCGTACCGCGCGCGGTCGCGCCATCGCGACGGATCGCAGCGTGCTGGTAAGCGTGAATCCGGCGCGGCGGTCGCTGCGCATCGGCGAGGACCCGCCGCTGCAATTGGCGCCATCGCTGACGGTCACGCTCGTCGGTGCACCCGGTACGATCCGCTTCGCCGCCGATGGCAGCGCCTCCGGCGGGACGATCGAGCTGCGCGATGGAACGCAGCATGTTCTGGTCAGCGTGGATTGGCTGACCGGCCGGGTGAGCGTCAGCACGCTGCGCTGACGCAGATCGCTCACGGATTGCAGATCATCTCCGCGGCTCCCGGCTCACCGGCCGCGCCGGTGGGGCCGCCCGAGCAGAGATCGTAGTCGTGGCCCTGACGCTGCGACGGCTCGCGATACACGTAGGCATGGTTCCACGGATCGAGCGGCGGCTTGTCGCCTTTCAGGTACGGGCCGTTCCAGTTGTCCACGCTCGTCGGCCGCTCCCGCAGCGCCGTCAGCCCCTGCTCGGTGCTGGGATAGCTGCCGACGTCGAGCTTGTAGAGATCGAGCACCGACCCGAGCCGCTCGATCGCCTGCTTCGCGACCGAGAGCCGCGCGCCGCCGAGCTGGCGCAGCGCGGCCGGCGCCACGAGGCCGATCAGCAGGCCGAGAATCGCGATGACGACGAGGATTTCCAGCAGCGTGAAGCCGGCTTCGCCGGTTCCGCGCCGGTGCGTCCGTGCCGAACTTGCAGCCATCAAGCGGTTTCCTTCAGACATGCTTCGTGCAAAAAATGGCGAGCGCGGCGAGCGCATTCGGGTGGAGGGCAGCGACGTGGCGATTCCGTTCCTCGCGTGCATGGCACTCGTCGCCGCCACGTATCACCTGCCGCCGCGCGTGTTGCCGTCGATCCAGCGGGTCGAAGGTGGCCAGGTCGGCAGCGTCAGCCGCAATGCCGATGGTTCCGAGGATCTCGGCGTGATGCAGGTCAACACACGATGGCTGGAGCCGCTCTCGCGCCGCAGCAGGCTGCCGCCGGCGGAGGTCAGGCGGCGGCTGATCGACGATGCCTGCTTCAACATTGCCGCCGCGGGCGTGATCATGCGGCTTCAACTGAACGAGACCCGCGGCGACCTGATGCAGGCGATCGGCAACTACCATTCGCACACGCCCGCGCTGAACCAGCGCTATCGCGAAGCGGTGTGGCGGGCGGCCGCACGGCTGTTCGCCTCCGTGCCGCAGTCCTGAGCGCTTGTCACCAGGCAAGAAACGGGTCAATCCGCTTCGTCCTCAGGATCGGTCGCAGGAATATCGCGGCCTGCCCGGCAGCGGCATTGCCGAAGCTCGGGCGCAGCGTGCGCACCTCGCCGTCTTTGGCGAGGCTGACGCTGGATTCGCCAACGCTGGTGATCGTCCAGCCAGCAATCTCGGCGCCTTGCGTCAGAACCAGCGGCTTGCTGCTGCTCGCCGGCTGGAAAATCACGACCGTCGTATCGCCCGATTGCATGATGCCGGCGAGGCGCGGCAGCCCCTCCGGTGGCGCGCCCCGGCTCGACACGACCGACGGCGGCCGACGGCTTGGCGCAAAGAGTGGACGGCCCAGGATGGTGTTCACCCAGGCATCGGTTTTGTCCTTGCTGGTGCGGCCATCCGTGTCGTGGTGAGGCGGCGACGGTGCGGGCGCGGAGATGTCCGGATCGGGCGACACGCTGGCGCCCGGCACGGCCTCGACGACACTGGCGCCGAGCCAGCGCCGCCGCGGCCACGCCAATCGCAAGCCACGAACGCAACCGCGGCATGGGAACGTCCTCCACCTCAGTGCCGCTGCGTCTCGTCGAACAGCAGCAGGCGGCCGGAATTCGCCATACCCAGCAATGTGCTGAGATTGTGGAACACCGCCGCGGCGAGCGCGCCTTCCGCTCCCAGCATTCCGGCCGCGGCGAGACCGCTCAACACCATCGTCCAGCCCAGCCCGATCGCAACGTTGGTATGAATGGTGCGCCGGCAGCGGCGGCTGAGGCGAATGCACGTCGCGAGCCGTCGCAGGTCGCTGGTCATCAGCACGAGATCGGCGGATGCCCTGGCCACGTCCGCGGCCTGCGCGCCCATCGCGATCCCCACCGCGCCCGCCTTCAGCGCCAGGCTGTCGTTGATGCCGTCGCCGACGACCATCGGCTTGTATCCCGCGCGCAGCTCGGCCAGCACACGCTGCATCTTCTGCTGCGGCAGCACGTCGGCGCAGATGTCCGTGATGCCGAGATGCGCGCCAACCTGCTGCGCCACCGACAGCCTGTCTCCCGTCAGCAGCACCTGCCGCGCCAGGCCCAGGGACCGCAGCTCCGCCACCGCCTCCCGCGATTCCGGGCGCGGCTCATCGGCCAGCAGCAGCCATCCCAGGAGATGGCCGTTGCTGCATACGCCGACCAGCGGGCCGTCGTGGTCGGGCGGCGCGTTCGTCGCAATGCCGAGGCTCGCCAGCAGCTCCACCCGCCCGAGCGCGACCACGGCGCCGTTCATTCGCGCCTGCACGCCAAGCCCGCGCTCCTCGCGCACATCGTGCAGCGGGAGCCGGTCGTGCTCCGCCACGCCCGCTGCGACGGCGCGACTCACCGGATGGCTGCTCTGCGCACCGAGGCTGGCGGCAAGCGTCACCAGCGTCGTCGCCGACACGCCCGGTTCCGGGCGCACGGCGACCACGATCAACTCGCCCAGCGTGACGGTGCCGGTCTTGTCGAGCACAACGGAATTCACTTCGGCAAGCTGCTCGAGGAAGGCGGCACTCTTGATCAGAATGCCGTGCCGCGCGGCCACCGCCACGGCGGCCACGGCCGTCGCCGGCGCCGCAAGCACGAGGGCGCATGGACAGCACGCAACCAGCACCGCCAGCATCGCGGCGGTGCTGTTCGTGGCGAACCAGACCGCCGCCGCGACCAGCAGGATCAGGACCATGTACTGGCCGGCATAGGCTTCGAGCAGCCGCGTGAGCGGCGGCTTGGCCTGCTCCGCCTCGCGCATCAGGCCGACGATCTTGCCGAGTGTGGTTTCCGCGCCGATGCGCGTGACTTCGACCAGCAGCGCGCCATCGAGATTGATCGCGCCGGCCAGCACTGTCGCGCCTTCCGCGACATCGACCGGGACCGATTCGCCGGTGAGCGAGGAAGTGTCGATACTGGCGGCACCGCTGACGATCACGCCGTCGATCGGCAGCCGGTCGCCGGCATGCAGTTCGATCCGGTCGCCGATCCGCAGATGCTGCGTCGCGATCCGTTCCCGGCCGCCATCGGCGCGCACGCGCACCGCGGAGCTTTGCACCAGCCGGCCGAGCGCATGGATCGCCTCGCGCGAGCCGAGCAGGCTGCGTTCCTCCAGCACATGGCCGACCAGCATGACGATCGGCAGCAGCGCCGCCGTCATCAGGTCGCCCGTTGCCCAGGCGGCGATCAGCGCCACCGCGACAAGCTGGTCGCTGACGCCGTTCAGGCTTGGGTTGCGCAGGCTGCGCCACGCCGCGGAGAACACCGGCACCGCCACCAGCAGCGCCGCGCCGCCTGCCACGAGATCGGCAAGGTATCCCTCCGCCGGCAGCAGCATCCGCCAGATCAAGGCGATCGCGAGCAGCCCGGCAGCGATCATCGAAAGCGTCAGCCGCAGCCCCAGGGACCAGCGTTCACCGGCGCTCAGCAGGCGGGGTTCCTCGTTCTCCTCCGTTGCGTCCGCTGCAACGGACGGCGGCGAGCCATTCAGTGCGATCGTGGTGCTCATGGTGTCGGTCCCGGCAGCAGCAATTGTTGGCCGCCGCGCGTGTCCACGGCGGTGACTTCGCCGGCTTTCCGCATGATCGCGCCGATCTGCTCGCGATAGGCTTCGGCCAGCAGGGCGTCGCGCGTCGCCGGGGTCTCCTGCGATTCCAGCGCCGCGACCCTGGCGGTGTCCGCCTTCGCCGCGCGCACCCGCTCGCTGGCGGCGGCAGTCGCCTCGGTCAGCACACGGTCACGCTCGCGCTCGGCTTCCTGGGTGATTCGTGCCGCATCCGATCGGGCGGCTGCGGCGCCCTGGTCGGCCGTCTGCACCGCAGTCAGCACCGCATCGAACGCCGGCTTGGCGGCGGGCGGCAGCAGCGCGACAAGGTCGATCCGGCTGACGTCGACCCCAAGCCCCTGCCCGAGCGCGCGCAATGCCCGCAAATGCGCGTTGATCAAGGTCTGCAGATCGCCGCGCAACGCGCGCCGCCGCCCGGCCAGCGCCGCCGCCGCCTCGCCCGTGCTCTGCTCCGGCCGTGCGACGAGGAAATCGTCGAGGCTGTGGGCAGCGGCGAACGCGACGACACTCTCCCGAAACAGGCGTTGCAATGCCGGCCGCACGCGGTCGCCGGCGAGCAGATAGGCGGTCGGATCGGAAATCTCGAAGAAGACCGTCGCATCGAGCTGCACGACGGCCCCATCGCCGGTCAGCAGATACGCCGCATTGTTGATGTCACGGTCGCCCTGCAGATGGATCACATCATCGTTCGGTGCGAACTGCACGTCGGTCTCGTCGGATTGGAAGCTGGTCCGCTGGAAGGCGATCGGGAGCGCGATCTGCCGGTCCCGCGCGGGCAGCAGCCGAACTTCCTCGATCGGCCGCGGCCATGCGAGCAGCAATCCGGCATTGCGCACGCGATCGACACGCCCGAACCGCAGTACCGACCGCGCGGTTCTCGGGCGCGATCTGCCGCAAGTTGCTGCTCGCCCACCCGACCGCCAGCAGCAGCACGGCCGCATAGATCATGCGGAAGCCAAGCCGCACCGAGCCTGCGAAGGGCGCGGCCGCTGCGGACGAGCCGCTCATTGGCCCGCCTCGCGCAATCGTGCCGCGAGAGACCCCATCTGCGACGCGTCCAGCGTGGCGGGCGCCGCCGGGCCTTGGACCAGGACGTTGAAGGGCGCCGCGTCGGCGCGAAGCACCAGGTGCGTGCGCGGGCCGATCACCGCATCCATCGTATCGAGCGAGCGTAGCAGCACGTAAAGCTGCGGGTCGCGGGTGTAGGAGTTCGGCATAGATCCGTGCCGCCTTCTGTCGCGATGCGGCCTCGATCTCCGCCGCTTCGGCCCGCGCCTGCGCGGCGGTGACGCGCGAATTGCGCGCCGCGTCCGAGCGGATCTTCGCCGCAACGCGCAGCCCTTCCGCCGAGCGCTCGGCGGCGACGATCTCGCGCTCGGCGCGCATGCGGGCAACCGTCGCGGCCAGCGTCTCGGCAGGCAGGCTGAACCGCTCGACGCCAACCTCCTGGATGTCGACGCCATAGATGTCGAGCGCCTGGGCCGCGATACTGTCGTGCAACTGCTGCTCGAAGGCGGCGAGGCGGACCTTCTTCGCATCGGTGTTGACCAGGTCGGCGAGGGCGTAGTTGCTGGCGGTAACCTGCAGGGCCGAGGCGATGAAGCTGCGCAGCTGCCGCGCGGCTTCGTCCGGATTGTTGTCGGCGGCGCGCAGGAACCTTAGGATGCGCGCGGGGTCGTCCGACACCCTCCAGACCAGGAAGGCTTGCAGCAGGACGCGCAGTCCGTCGCGGGTTCCGACATCCTGCAATCCGCTTGATGTGGAATGCAGCCGCAGATCGACGTCGATCGTGCCCTCGACGGGTGCCGGCAGCTTCAGGCCGAGCCCTTGATGCGTGAGCACGCGCTCCGGATTGCCGAGGCGCGTCACCACCACGGCCTGACCGGCGCCGACTGTCACCAGCGAGGAGACCGCAACCGCACCGGCGACGATCAGGGCCGCAAGCGCATACCGCGTGATCCCTCTGGCGAGCCTGCCGCGCGTGCGCACTTCGCCCTCGGGGGCGTCGGCCGCGGCATCCTCGGCAGTCGTGTGATGTGGCGGGTGCATCGGCTGCGGCATTCGGTCGTCCTCAGGGCGTGCCATTCTGTGCCTCGCCGGCCTGTCCGCCCTGCGGCGGCCGCAGGTCGAGTATCGCCATGCCGCGCTGGTCCAGGCGCTGATCGACAATCTCCAGCGACGACCTGGCAAGGGCGGTCGTCAGCTTGGCGAAGTAGCGCTCCAACAGGAACGCCTGGCCGGTGGTGCGGAACGCGGTGTCGTCGGCTTTGCTCTGCGAGCGATCCACCTCTGCCGCGCTGACCAGGTCGGCGGCCACCGCCTGCGCCTTGCTGCGCACATCCTCCGCGTCTCTCAGGGCCACGCTGGCGGCGCTGTTGGCGCGCCCGCGCTCATACGCGATCTGCGTCGCCGCGTGGATCACGGCTGCCTGCACGCTGCGATACGCCGCGGCGGCGCCGCCGGGGGGATGCATGGACTCCACCACCAGTGCGACGATCTGCACGCCGCTGTGGAGCCGGTCGAGCGCGGCCTGCAGTTCGGCTTGCAGGTCGGTTGCGAGGCGCTCCCGGTTCTCGCCGAGCGCGTCGGCAAGCGTCCGCGCGGCGAAGAAGTGCGCGAGGAGCTGGCCCGATGCGATGCGCACCAGCGCTGCCGGCGCCACGGACGCGTAGAGGGCGCGCCGTGCGGACACATCGTCGAGTCCGACCTGATAGAGCACCCGCAGGCCGACATCGATGGTCTCGAAACTCTGCCGTCCGCCGCCGTTGCTGGCGATGATGTACGTGCTGTCGGCCGCGGGCGCGTCGCTCCACAGGCGGTTCGCGGTCGCGGGCGCCGGCCCGTCCGCCGTCGCGGCGTCCGGCGGGGAGGCCGTCGCATCGGCCGAGCCGGTGACGCCCATGGAATGCACGACCCCGAACTCGACGCGCCGCACGCGACCGAACGGCCAGGGCAGGATCAGGTGCAGGCCAGGGCGCAGCATCGCCGCCGGCGCGCCGAACACCTCGTAAGAGCCGCGCTCGGTCAGTCCGATCCGCGTGACACCGCTGAGCACCCAGCAGAACAGCAGCAGACCCAGCAACACCGGCGGCGCGGCACTGCGAACGAAGGCGAGAGCCCAGCTTCGCGAGATGTCGAGCCCGGCCTGGCGCTTCAACCGCCGCGCCAATGCCCGCGGTGCAAGCGCGCCGGGGCGGAGCAGCCCGGCGAGCCCACTGCCGATCGCAGCCCGCGCGCGCTCCGGTGCGGGCAGCGGCAGGAACCAGATGCGCAGCGTGCGCACAGCGAGTTCCGCAGCAACGGCGAGCAGGAAGCCGGCAAGCGCGAACCGCACCCAGACGCCCCACCCGAAGCCGAATCCCGTCGCGGCACAGAGCACGCTGAGCAGGAGGAACGTCAGGACGGGCAGGCGCAGGAGCGCGTCGAGCGGCCCGGCTTCCGGCAGGTATCCCGCCGGCACGGCGGCGAGCGCCCGCCGGCACAGCATGGCACAGAAACGCCGGCAGGAGCAGCGCGCCCGCCATCACCGGCCATGCCTGCGCGGCGATCGGCGGCGTGCTGAGACGCGAGGGCGGCAGGTACCAGAGGACCATGACGACCGCCGCGGCGCCGAGCAGGATCAGGATGCCCTGCGGCCCGCCGGCGGCGCGGCTGACCGGCAAACGTGCTCGGCGCGGGCGTCGGAATCGTGACAAGCCGCGGAGGCGCCAGCGCAATCCGGCCGGGACCAACGCCGCGCCGCCGCGGCCGGTGCCGTTGCCGGGCCGCCAATGCAGACTTTGATGCCTTGCCCGGCACATCTGCAGGCTCGCGAGCAGTCCCACGACCGACAGCAACAGGGCCGCAACCACAAGGCCGGGCACGCCGTCATGCGTCAGCCTGGCCAGCGGCGCTGGGGCGTTCGGCCGCGCCAGCGACCACAGCGCAGCACCGAGAAAGACCGCGGCCAGGACGGCCTGGAACGCCGCGGTGACGGCAAGCGGGCGGAGCAGGCTGCCCGCGTTCACGAACTCCGGGTGCGCGCTGAGTTCGAGCGATGGCAAGCCGGGATCGGCCGCATCCTGGGGCACAGTCACCTCGTCAGGCGAATTGGCGCCGGTCTCGGTGAGAGACCGGCGCGCACAACGTCAGGGCTGCCCTCGGCGAGGGCAGCCCCGTGGCGTCGCAGGCAGGCTCAGTCCCGATCACCGTCGTGGTGGTGATCGCCACCGTTATCGCCATGGTGGTCGTGGTCACCCTGGTCCGGACCCTGGTGGAAATCGAACATGTCCATCAGGTCGCCGATCGCGGGGCTGTTGACGGGCACGTAGGGATTGACATCGAAGCTCACCGGGTTGGGCAGGTTGTCGCGCCCGGTCTTCGACACCGGCGGAAGGTGCCAGTTGCGCTCGACGAACTTCAGGAACGACACGTGGTCGCCGTAGACATGCGACACGTGACCGCCCCTGGAGTACGGCGACACCATGATCGCCGGGATGCGGGTGCCGTCACCGAAGAAGTCGAGCGGCTGGATGTAGCCCGAGTCCCAGGTACCCGCCGCCCTCGTCGAAGGTGATGAGGACCGCGGTATGCGCCCACAGCTTCGGATTGGCCTGCACGTGCTCGATGATGTTCTTGGTGAACGACTCGAACAGGCTCATCTTGGACGAGGCGGGATGGCCATCGAGCAGCCCGTCAGGCTTGACGATGGACACCGCGGGCAAGGTGTCGGCCGCGAGGTCCGACATCAGGTCCGTCACGTCCTTCAGATGCTCTTTGCGCTGCGCGGCATTGGTCATGATCGCCGTTTCATACTGAAACGGATTGCAGATGTTGCAGTAGATGCTGCCGACATCGCTGGTGGGATTCTTGACGTAGTTGTTCCAGCCCGCACCGTAGTAGCGCCAGGAGATGCCGCGCTCGTTGAGCGTGTCGCCGATCGTGCGCACCGGCGAGGGCGGAATGGTGAACGTGGACGTGTTCACGGTGCCGTCGCCGAGATAGCCGGGGTTGTAGTTGTTCAGGATGTAGTACGCACCCGGCTGGCACTTGGAGGCCGGATGGCTCGGCAGCTCCTTCAGATACCTCAGCACCTGCGCAACGCCCGGCTGGTTCGGATCGGAGCAGTTGCTGTAGCTGCCGCCGGAATAGCCGTCCTGCGTCCAGTAGTTGTTGGTGCCGGCCTGCGGATTCGGGTTTTCGATCTGGTTCGCCGGCGGCGTCGCGACGTTGCCCTGCCCGTCGGTGTAGTAGATCGCGAGGCCGGTGCCGAGAGCGATGTGGTTGGCGCCCGTGCCGCCCTCAATCGACTGGTGGAAGTTGTCGCTGAACGAGTATTTGTCGGACAGCTCCTTCAGGTACGGCACGTCGCCATGGGCCATATTGTAGAAGCCCATCGAGGTCGAGCCTTCGCCCGTCGTCTGGTCGTTGAACCCGGCCGGCTGCGCATTGCCGTTGTTGCCGGCGCCGATCGTCGTTTCCACCCACGGGAACAGGTCATTCAGGCAGCCCGACGGGTTGTGCGCCGAGATGTGGGAGACGGCGCAGTCGGTCTGCTGCCACATCTGGTAGAAGCGATGCACCGGGCTGGCCGTGTAGGAGTTGTACGGCAGCGTGGCGCTGCTGATCGGGAACGGACCGTTCGCCGGGCTCGCCGCATTCGCGATGCGCGTGTCGATCGAGCTCGACGGCAGGCCGGACGCGCCGGTGGTCAGCAAGTGGTAGTCAGCCGGCCGCAGACCGTCCTGGATCTGCCCCTCCACCTCGCCGACCGCCCCGTCGGTCGCGAAGGGCGGCGGGTTGCTGTCGGAGGCCTTCGACGGCGCGCCGTCCGTCATCGCCGGCGGCAGTTTCGCATAGGGCGTCTTCCGCGACGGGGCAATGCTGAACGTGCCGGTGACAGTCGCCTGGTACTGCTTCGCCTTGGCGAAGTTGGGCCCAGGCGTTCCATCTTCGTTGACGATGCCTTCGGAGAGCAGGTTGTTCACATGCTCATGGTTGCGCGGCTGATAGGTGGCGTAGAGATGATCGAATGTGCGGTTTTCGCCGATGATGACGATGACGTGCTCGATCGGCGTGGCCGTCGTCATGCGGCCGTTCGCCAGCGCCGGAACAGCAGGACCGGCGACAACCGGGGCCATCGTCGCAGCCGTAACGGCTGCGCGCGCCCATAACTTGTGATTCACTGCAGAATCCCCCGAGGAGTGACATCCATGCGAAGCACCGGCTCGGCCCGCGAACGCGTCGTTCAGGCCGGTCGGTCAGCACGCGCATGTTCGGGCGAAGCGCGCCGTGGCGTCGACGTCGGGCCGGTTACCATTTGGTGAAGTTCATCGGAACTCGAATCGAAGTTTGCGCATTGGTGTCGGAAAACAATGCAGTTGAAGTTTGCGAATTCGCCATGCTCACGCAGCGAACGAACGCATGCGGCGCGGCGCGCGACGGCGCCGGTGCGCGGGAGCATCCGCGGCGATGGCCGTCCAGTCCATGACCCGGAACGGCTGATCAGGCTGCGCGGGATCGATGCGCACCACGGCGCGACGCACGAACCGCGCGTGGCCGGGGCCTGAGGCGGAGGCCGTGATGCGCACCACGCTCACATCGGCGTTGACCCCAGGCTGCGGCGACTGGCCGGAGGCGGCAGCCAAGGCCTGCGCCACCACGGGATCGGCCGTCGCCGGGTCCGGCGTCTGGTCGAGGTCGAGCGACAGATGCGGGCGCAAACGCTCCAGCACCGCCGGCGTCATGCCGAGGACGCGACCGAGTTCATCGAGGCTTTGCAGCGGCTCGCCGGGCGGCCCGTAGTCGCGGCCCGCAGCGCGGTACGCAGCCGTCGCCTGCGCGCCCGATCCTGGTGATTCTCCCGACCGCCAGTCGATGATTGCCGCGGCGATGGCGGTGGCGCGGCTGCTGTCCACGCCCACGGCCTGCAGCAGCGCCTGCAGCAAGGACGGGGGCGCGGTGTTGGGGTTGACCTTGCCCGCCTCGCTCTCGATCCGCACATCGACCGCCGCGCCACCCAACCGCACGCGATGCACGGCGCCGTCGGCGGCCCAGTGTCCGCGCGAGGCGTCGAGCAGGTGGAAGATCGCCTGCTGCACCGCCCCGTCGGCGGCAGCCTCGGCGATCGCGCCGGCGCGCAGGTTGCTGGCGAGCTGCGCTTCCCCGCGACCGGCCGCCACCACCGCGCCGACCAGCAGCGCCAGCAGCACGAGCGCAAACAGCACGATCAGCAGCGCAAACCCGCTCTCCGGGGCACCCGATCGCCGGCTCATCGCCGCGGTCGTGGATCGGCACGAAAGGCCAGCACCGTGAACTCCGCAGTGATCGTCTGTCCAGGCGTCGGGGCGACCGGGTGCTCGGCACGCAACGTGAGGTCATCGACGAGCATGCGCGGCGTGGCCTGTTGAATGCCCTGCAGCAACCGGATCAGCACCGCCCAGTCCGCCGCGACGGACAGGCGCAGCCCGATGCGGCGATACGCGCCCACCTGCGCCGCCGGCAGCATCTCGATGCTGGACGGCGTCAGCCCGGTTGCCGCGGCAATCGCCTGCATCCGCTCCTGCAGGCGTGCGCCTGCCACCGGGTCGCTGTCGCCCTCGAGCAGAGCGACGTGTTCGGCGTCAGGGGGCGCGGCCGCCGCGTGGCGGCGCAGGGCCGGCAGCATCGCCGCAAGCGCCTCCATATGGCGCGCGCGTTCCCGCTGCACGGCCAGCGCGTCGGCACGCGCATCGTACCAGCCGACCAGCGGCGCGACGGCGACGAGCCAAATCGCCGCCAGCAGGAGGAATGTCATGCCGAGCGCAAGCAGCCGCCCGGGCCAGCCCGTCGGCAAGCTCATGTCATGGTGCCGTCCACGGTGCCAGCTCGGCGTGGATTGCCATGACCTCGGCGGGCGGGTTCGCGATGCGCGTCACCGGCGCGGCAAAGGCGGCGTTGCGGATCAGCGGGCTGGCCGCGAGCGCGGGGATGAGCTGGGCCGCGTTGGTCGATACGCCGTCCAGATCAAGCTGGCCCGCGCGCAGGCGCAGATCGTTCAGATACGTCCCGTCCGGCAGCAGCTCGGTCAGCGTCGCGAGCACCTGCAACGCGTCGCCCACGCGTGCCTGCTCGCGCGCGAAGACGTCGCCGCCGGGCGCATGCGCCGAAAGCTTGCGCCGCAGCGCCTGCGCCTCCGTGACCTGCGGCTGCAACGCCGCGATCCGCTGCGCCAGCGACCCCGCCTGCTCCGCCTGCCGGATGAACGGCAGTGCGACGGCGCCCAGCCCGAGGCACGCGGCCGCTGCCACCGCCAGCGCGCGGCGCGCCGGCCGTGGCGCCGGCGGCGGCCTCAGCGGGACCGAGCACGGCGCGCCCGTCGCGTCTGGCGCTTCCAGCCACACCGGCGCAAGTCCCGACCGCGACAGCGCGTCCAGCACCGGCGCCAGCGCCGCGCGCGGCACCAACAGCAGTCGCAGATGCAATTGCCGGCGCACCGCGTCACGCGATTCCACGCGCCAGGAGAAGAACACCTGCTCGGCCGTGAACGGCGTCAGACGGTCCATCTCGTAGCGCAGCATCGAGCCCAGCGCCCGCTCCGCCGCCAGCGGTAAGCCGATGCGCCGTTCCAGCAGCGCCATTGCCGGCACGCGCAGCACCAGCGGCGCCCGCCCTGCCGCGGCCGCAACGCGCACTGCGTCCAAGCCCGCCGCATCCAGGCCGACCCGGCCGCGCGCAGTCTCCCGCCCGCGGCGACGCAACACGAGCGCAAGCTGCCGTACCGGCGGGGCGGGAACATCGACGATCAGCGCATCGGCCGGCCGGTCGGCCGCGCGGCGCAGACGCAGCGGCAGCAGCTCGCGCATGCGCTGCAGCCACCACATCAGAAGGTCATTGATCATCGGGATTCGGTCCGCACGCGCCCCGGTGCGCAACCCCTGCCACGACGCACCTCAGCCCGGGCGCGGCGCGCGCAGCGGCGCGACGACGATGTCGGGCCAATGGCGCCCCTCTCCCTGGGAGAAGACGATGCGAATGCGCACGAGCCCGGGCAGCGCAGGCTCGTTCCAGCGATCACGCCAGCGCCACGGCGCCGCGCGCGGCCAGTAAGCCAGCAGCAGGCGATCCACGTCGGTCAGCAACGCGGTCTCCTGCGGTCGCGGCGGCGGACCGAAATGCTGCTCGTGCCGGTGCGGCGTCCAGCGCAGCAACAGCCGATGTCGGGCATCGACGGCCAGCAGAATGTCGGCTTCCTCGGACGGACCCGACCCGGCGCCCTGCGGCAGCGTTGCAGTGAATCGCAAGCCGCTTTCGCTGCCGAGCACATCCGGCGCCGCCGTCGTGCTGCCGGGGTCCATGTCCTCGACGAGGCGGCGCAGCGTGCGGTCGATGGCGTCGAGGTCGCCATGGGCGCGCAAGTCCCGCGCCTGAACCGTCCAGGCCTGCAGGCCCAGATGCACGCCGTCGACAAGCAGCACCAGCAGGAGGCCGAGCACCGCGAGCGCGACCAGCGTCTCCAGCAACGTGAAGCCGCCATCGCTATGCGGCCTCATGGCGTCGCCGGTGGCGCCACGCCAACGCGCTGCGTGGTCAGCCGGACGTCGCGGTCGCGCTGCCCGTCGTGCCAGGAGATCGCGATGCCCACGGCATAACAGCGCAACCCGTGGGCCGCGTTGCGTCGCGGCCTCCTCGCCGCGGGCGATCGGCGCGAAGGCCACGGGCGCGATCTGGGCGTGCCAAGTGAAGCCGCCACCATCATCGCCCTGCTGCGTCCCCGCAGTCAGCGCGACGCCGTGCCCGATCGCCGCCAGGCGCGAGCGCGCGTGCGACAGTGCCACCTCATAGCGTCCGGCCTGCTGCGCGGCACGCAACCCGCCCAAAGCTGCCTGACAGAATACGCCGAGCGCCAACGCGGCGATGGCGAACGCGATGAGCACTTCGAGCAGCGCAAAGCCGGGTGAGCGGCGCGCCAAGCCGATCCGCCTCGTGGTGCGGCGCGATCTGTCCATCTGCCCGTCGGCCAACTTGCACAGCGCGCCGGGGCGTACCGCACGGCCGAACGGAATGCCATGGTGTGCTGCGTGACCATTTCATGACGTCGCGCGCGACCCGATGCATCGGCAGACCACCGACGCGCGGCTCAACGGCGTGGTTGGGCTATCAATCCCAGGTTTCGCTGCCCCCGCCCCGCCGCGCTAACCCGATCGGCAGCGTCCAGGCAATAGGGAGCAACGCTTGCCGCACCGATCCCGACCCGCTCGGTTCCGCCCGCTCCGGCAATCATTTTGCTTGCAGCAACGCCGCAATTCCATGAGCGACCGCCGTTGCCCGGCAAGCCATGGAGCGCCTGGTGGGTGCGACAGGGATTGAACCTGTGACCCCCGCCGTGTGAAGGCGGTGCTCTCCCGCTGAGCTACGCACCCGCGCCCCTGCGTCCATGCACCGCATAGGTCGGCGGCTTCCGCGCTGTCAAGCGGCCGAGGCCGGTTGCGCCGACCCCCATTCGGGCCAAGTATGGAGCATGATGCCGCGTCTGGCCGCGCTCCTCGTGTCGCTGCTGCCGGGCTTGCTGCAGCCCGGGGCTGTGCGTGCCGAGCCGGGGCCGGTCACGATCCGCCTCACCTATGAGGGCTATGCCGCCGGGCTGCACGTGCTCTCGATCACGAGCGACCTCACCCTCGGCGGCGACGGCTACCGCATCGCGATGAGTGGGCACACCGCCGGCATGATCGGCTTCCTCTACCACGCCCGCTGGCGCACCGTGAGCGAGGGCACCTGGGCCGGCGCGGGCATCGCGCCGCGCTTCTACGACAATGCCGGCACGTTCGGCGGTGAGCCGCGACATGTCGAGATCGCCTTCCAACACGGCCTTCCGGACCTGCTGGCACTCGATCCGAAGGACGACCATGAGCATGAGCCGGCGCCGCCCACCCTGGCGCAGCCGAGCATCGACTCGCTGGCGCTCAGCGCGCTGCTGATCCGGCAGGTGGCGAACGGCGGCGGCTGCCGCGGCAAGCTGACGACCTTCGACGGGCGGCAGATCCAGACCGTCACGCTGCAAAGCCGCGGCACCGAGGTGCTGGCACCCACCGACCGCTCGTCGTTTCGCGGCGCCGCCGAACGTTGCGACGTGCTCGGGCAGGTGGTTGCCGGCTTCGAGCGGGACGATCCGGAGCGCGCGCACGCCACGCTCCACGACGCGATGTGGCTCGGCCGGGTCGTCGCCGGCATGCCCGACCTGCCGGTGCGCATGAACGCCACCACGCGCCATCTCGGCCACACCACGCTGTACCTCACCGGCGCCGCGGTGATCGACGACACCACGCACACCGCCAGCAAGCCCTGAGCGCCGCGCCGAACCGCGGCGGCGCGGAGCAGCCTACACGTCGATCAGGTCGGCGTGGCCGAAGCCCTTCGTGTAGTCGAGCAACGAGATCACGCGCGGCGTGATGCGCAGGAACACGAAGCTGTCGAGGTCGGGCGGCGGCATCTGCTGAAGCTGGGGAAATTTCTCCACCATCAGCGCATTGATGCGCTCGATCTCTGCCGGGTCGCTCACCACCGCGGCGGTGGCGCCCATCGACAGGCCCTGGATCTTTCCCCAGTCGGCGTCCTCGTGATCGATCGTGAGCGAGACCTTGTTGCTGAACATGATGTTGAACAGCTTCTGGCTGTCGCTGCCGACGCCCGCATAGAGCGTCAGGCCGTCGTTCACGTAGCCGACCGTCGTCGCCTGCGGAAACCCGTCCGGGCGCAAGGTCGCCAACGTCATCACGTTGTGGCTGCTGATGAGATGATCAATCAGGCGCCGCGCGCTCGGGTCCATCGCCCGTTCTCCTCGAACCGCATTCCGGTCCGGCAGGATAGACGTTCTGACCGGGCGAATCTGCCGTGGCGTTGATCTCGATCAATCACGCCGCGACCCAAACGACCGCGCCCACCGGCCCGGCCAGCCGCGCACCGCCGGCCGCGGGTGGCGGCTGCACCGCAGCAATGCCAAAAGATGCGGGATCCTGTTGGCAACCCGGTGGATCCCCGGAACCGGGCCGGATTCTCCTATTTGCTCGACGCTGCCGAGGCGGCGCCGGGCGCCGCACTCGGCGGGGGCATGAGGTTCCAGGTGTCGGCGCGATATTTCCACTCACCGCCGTCGCGAACCAGGATGCTCAGGTAAGTGCCGGCAATGTGCTGGTTGCCCACGTCGGCCGACCACGTTCCGGCCTGATACAGCGTGTTGGGGTCGAGCATTCTTGCCTCGACGACCGGCAGCATCAGGTTCTCGAGCTTCTGTTGCAGCATTGCGTCCACGAAGTGACGGATGTTGGCCGCGCCGATGATCGGTTGCGGGACGCCCTGGGGCAACAAGACTGCGTCGGCGGTATAAAGGTTGGTGAGCGCTGCGCCGTCGTTTGTATTGTAGGCGTTGATCCACCTCTCATCCGCCTGCTGAGCGATCGTTTTGACGTCGTCAGCGGCAAAAGCAGGGGCGAGAACGGCGAGCGTCAGCGACAGCACGGCGAGCGTCCCCTTCATGACTCTTCACTCCCTGGTTTGAACCGACTGTTTCGATACTGCCGGCGATAGAGCGTCTAGTCTCTCGGTGAGGCCTCCGCAACAATTTTTGTCTGGTCCGGGGAACGAGCCCGCCCCGCGGAGAGCTGCGCCAAGGCCGGGCGAAAAGCCGGCGCGAATAGCCGGCGAGGGGAAATCCTTCGGCCGGAGGTTTGGCTGCCCCGCCTGACAAGCCGCGTCCCGCCAGCCTAGTGTGGGGCAACGCCGACCCACCGGGAGAAGACGCAATGCTGATCGGCCTCGACCCCTTGCTCACGCCCGACCTGCTGCACGCGCTCGCGTCCATGGGCCACGGCGACACGATCGTGCTCGTGGATGCCAACTATCCGGGAACCCGGGGCCGGCGCACGCTCGACCTTGCCGGGGCGGACGTGGTGCAGGCGCTGGCCGCCGTGCTGCGCGTGCTGCCCCTCGACAGCTTCGTGCCCGCGCCGGCGCAGACGATGCAGGTGGTCGGCGATCCGGCCGCCGAGCCGCCGGTGGTCGCCGCCATGAACGCGGCGCTGCGGGCCGCCGGCCATCAGCCCGCCGCCACCCTCGAACGCCACGCCTTCTATGCCGCCGCCGAACAGGCCTACGCGGTCGTGCGCACGTGCGAACGGCGGTTCTACGGCAACATCGTCCTCACCAAGGGCGTCATCCCCCCGGAGGCTCCATGAGCAAGCGCTTCATCCCCCACGGGCCGCTCGGCATGGGCGGCGCCCCGCTCGGCAACCTGTTCACCGCGATCCCGGACCCGGTCGCGACGGCGACGATCGAGGCGGCGTGGGACTGCGACATCCGGCATTTCGACACCGCCCCCCATTACGGCGCCGGGCTGTCGGAGCGCCGCGTCGGCGCGGTGCTGCGCCACCATCCGCGCGACGAGTACACGCTCTCGACCAAGGTCGGCCGGATGCTGGAGCCGGCGGCCTCGGTCCCCGAGCTCGACGACAATTTCCAGCACGGGCTCAGCTTCCGCCGCCGGCTCGACTACAGCTACGACGGCACGATGCGCTCGATCGAGGACAGCCTGCAGCGCCTCGGCCTGCCGCGCATCGACATCGTCTACATCCATGACTGCGCGCCGGACTGGCTGGGCGACAACTGGCGGGAGGAGTTCGACCGGGCGATGGCGGGGGCCGCCGTCGCGCTCACCCAGCTGCGCGAGCAGGGCGTGATCCGCGCCTGGGGGATGGGCGTGAACGTGGTCGATCCCTGCCTGCTGGCACTGGAACAGGCCGATCCCGACCTGTTCCTGGTCGCCGGACGCTACACGCTGCTCGACCACACGGCCCTCGGCGCGCTGCTGCCGGCCTGCGAGGCGCGCGACGTGAAGGTGGTGATCGGCGGGCCGTACAACTCCGGCCTGCTCGCCGGCGGCACGACCTTCAACTACGAGAAGGCGCCGCCCGACCTGCGGGCGCGCGCGGAGGCGCTCGGCGCCGTCTGCAGCCGCCATGGCGTGGACCTGAAGGCGGCGGCGCTACAGTTTCCGATTGCGCATCCAGCGGTCGCCGCGGTCATCCCCGGCCCGCGCACGCCGGAGGAGGTGCGCCAGAACGCCGCCGCCATGGTGCAGCCGATCCCGCCCGCGGTATGGGCAGAGATGCGGGCACAGAAGCTGCTGCCTGAGGCCGCGCCGGTCCCAGAACCGTAGCAGGGGCCGTAGCCGGAGCCGCTCAGGGCTGCCCGCCAGGTTGCGCGGCCGCGCGCGCACCCGCTGCAATGCCGGCGGCGAGGCATGCCGCGAGCGTGGCGCCGCCGAGCCGTGCGGCCAGGAAGCCGGCGAGGAAGGCATCGCCCGCGCCAACCGTATCGGCGATTTCGACCGCCGATGCCGGCAGGGCGATCGGGGGCGTACCGGGCGCCGCGGCGATCGCGCCGGCGGCGCCGCGCTTGAGCACCACGATCCGGCGCGCCGCCCCGAGCGCCGGCAACTGGCGCTCCGGTCCGACATCGCCAACCAGCAGCGCCGCCTCCGCCTCGTTGGCGAAGAACAATGCCGCCGTGCCGGTCCAGGCGAGAAACGCGTCCGCCCCGCATCCGGCGAGGAAGCCGGTCGAGGCCGCATCGACGCTCCACGGCACGCCCTGCGCCGCCGCCGCGGCCGCGAAGTCGAGCACCGCCGCCCGCGGCCCCGGCGCGAACAGCGCGTACCCGGCCACGTGCAGGTGGCGCAGGCGCGGCAGCAGCGCATCGGGCAGGTCGCCGCGGGCCAGGGCCGCGTTCGCGCCGCGATCGGTCAGGAAGCTGCGCTCGCCCGCGGCGTCGATCAGCGCGACCAGCGTGCCGGTCGGGCGCTCCGGGTCGGCCGCGAGGCAGGGGACAACGCCGGCGCGGACCAGCGCCGCACCCTGCGCCGCGAGGTCGGCCGCACCGACCCGGGCGGCCAGCGCGACCCGCGCGCCGAACCGCGCCAGCCACGCGGCCGCATTGGCGCCGGAGCCGCCCGGATGCAGCGCGATCGCGGCGGGACAGTCGCTGCCCGGCACGAGTGGCCCGCGCGGGCGCACGATCACGTCGCGCATCACGTCGCCGATGACGAGGATCTCCGCCGGCGCGCGCGCTCCCGCCACGCCGCCGCTGTCCCTACTCCACGCAGGAGTGGATCAGTTGCGTGCACTCGCGCCGGTCGGTCAGCAACTTGCCGCCCGAGGACTTGTAGGTGATCGCGCGCAGGATGCCGCTGTCGAACACGAAGTTCACCACGCAGCGCGACTGCGGCAGCGGCGCGTTCATGGCGATGCCGTTCGGGTCCGGATCGCCGGCGAAGGGCGTCACGTCGAACGTTGTGTAGCCGGGATCGGTCACGATCTGCGGCGGCGGGTCCCAGACCGCCGAGGGATACGACCACAGCGCGATGGAACCGCGCGCCATCGCGATCGGCGGCGCGCCCATGCAGGACCGGATATGCGCGAGCGGCAGGCCGATCAGCCGCGCCCGCGCCTCCGCCACCGGCACCGGCTTCGGCTGCGAGGGCGGCGCGCATGCGCTGACGATCAGGGCGAGCGCGAGGCAGAGAATCGGGCGAACCATGCCGGGAAGCCTATCGTCGTGCTTCGGTGCGGGGCAAGGCGCCTGCCAGCGCGGCGAGCGCCACCGCCACCCGGGCCGCGAGCGTCGAGTTGGCGCGGATCAGGGCCTGGTTGGCGATCAGGCTGCGCCCCTCGCTCAGCGCGATCAGCCGCGCGAGCAGGAACGGCGTCAGCGCCTTGCCGCTCACCCCCTGCGCCGCCGCCTCGGCGGAGGCGCGGGCGATGATCGCCTCCATCTCCGCCTCCGGCATCGCCGCCGCCGCCGGCAGCGGATTGCCGATCAGGATGCCGCCGGGCAGGTCCAGGCGCCGCTGCGCGGCGATCACCGCCGCCAGCGCCTCCGGCGTGTCGCAGCGGCGCTCCGCCGGCACGCCGCTCGAGCGGGCGAAGAAGCCGGGAAACATGTCGCTGCCGTAGGCGATCACCGGCACGCCCTGGGTTTCCAGGAACTCCAGCGTCTTCGGGATGTCGAGGATCGACTTCGCCCCGGCGCAGACCAGTGCCACCGGGTTGCGGCCGAGTTCGACCAGGTCGGCGGAGATGTCGAACGTCGCCGCGGCGCCGCGATGCACCCCGCCGATCCCGCCGGTCGCGAACACCGCGATGCCGGCGCGGGCGGCGAGGAACAGGGTCGCCGCCACCGTCGTCCCGGCCGTCCCGCCGCGGGCGACGACCGGCGCCAGATCGCGGCGCGATGCCTTCTCCACGTCCGGCCGCGCGGCGAGCGCCGCGAGCTCGGCGGGCGCGAGCCCCACGCGCACCACGCCGTCCAGCACCGCGATGGTCGCCGGCACCGCGCCCTCGGCGCGAATCAGCTCCTCCACCGCCTGCGCGGTGGCGGCGTTCTCCGGCCAGGGCATGCCGTGCGTGATGATGGTGGACTCCAACGCCACCACCGGCCGCCGCGCCGCGAGCGCCGCCTGCACCTCCGGGTCGATCACGATCGCGTCGCTCGCCATGCGCCCTCAGTGCCCCGGCGCTGCGACGGCGGCAAGGGCTGGATGTGACGGCGCCGAATCGGCAGAGTTCGGCGCATGATCCGCATTCTGCTCACCGGCTTCACCCCGTTCGATGACGCAACTATCAACCCCTCGCAGGAGGCGGTGCTGGCCCTCGCCGCCGCGCCGCCGGATGGGTGCGCGCTGCGCGCCACGCGTGCTGCCGGTGAGCTATGCCGCCGCCGCGCCCGCGCTGGCGGCGGCGCTCGCCGCCGGCCCGACCGACATACTGATCGCAACCGGGCTCGCCGGCGGGCGCGCCGCCATTTTCGGTCGAGCGCGTGGCAATCAACGTCGACGATGCAAGGATACCCGACAACGACGGCGCCCGGCGCATCGACGCGCCGGTGGTGCCGGGCGGGCCGGCGGCCTATTTCGCGACCGTGCCGATCAAGGCGATCACCGCCGCCATCCGCGCCGCCGGGGTGCCGGCGGAGGTGTCGCAGAGCGCGGGCACGTTTTTGTGCAACCACATCTTCTATCGGGCCTGCCACCTCGCCGCGTCCGCCTATCCGGGGCTGCGGGTCGGGTTCCTGCACCTGCCCTACCTGCCGGAACAGGCCGCGGGACGGCCCGGCGTGCCGAGCATGGGGCGTGCGACGCTGCTGCGTGGCCTGGCCGCCGCGCTATGCGCGGCACGCGACAATGCGGCCGATTTCGCGGTCGCGGAGGGCAGCGCCGCCTGAGCGGGCGGTGCACGGCGCTTGCGGGCAAGGCCGGTTCGCCCTTAGCGTGCGCGTTATTCTTTCGTTAACGCATCGTGAACACCCTGCGGACGATCCAACTCGCGCTCGCCCTCACCCTGCTCGCCGCGGTCCCGGCCGGCGCCGCGGCCTTCCGCTGGGCCGGCGAGGCCGACACCGTCTCGCTCGACCCGTACACGCGCGACGAGTCGACGCAGCTCTCCTTCACCGGCAACATCTACGAGCCGCTGATCCGCCACGCCCCCGACCTCTCGATCGAGCCGGCGCTGGCCGTCGCCTGGGAGCAGGTCGAGCCCGGCGCTGGCGCTTCCACCTGCGCCCCGGCGTGAAGTGGCAGGACGGTTCGCCCTTCACCGCCGACGACGTGGTCTTCTCCCTCCGCCGCGTGCAGGCGCCGGAGTCGCTCCTGCGCGCCGCCGTCTCGCGCGTGGTCGGCGCCACGCGGGTCGATGACCGCACGGTCGATCTCGAGACCGCGACCCCGGACCCGATCCTGCCGCGCGAACTTACTACATGGTATATCCTACCTCATATTTGGGCCGAGCAGCACGGGGCCGAGCGGCCGGCGCTGCTCGCCGACCGGGCGGAGAACTTCGCGACCCGCCACGCGCTCGGCACCGGGCCGTTCCGCGTTGCCGTGCGCGAGCCGGACCGGCGCACGGTGCTGGAGCGCAACCCGCTGTGGTGGGACCATCCGCAGGACCTCGTGCCCGACGTGGAGTTCGTCGTGCTCGGCAACGCCACCACCCGGGTCGCCGCCCTGGTCTCGGGCGAGGTGGACTTCATCACCGGCGTGCCGCCGCACGACGTGGACTACATCGCCCGCACGCCGGGGTTGCGGGTGATGGAGCGGGCGGAGCTGCGCACCATTTTCCTCGGCATGGACCAAGGGCGCGAGCAGCTGCGCGGCTCCGACGCGATGCGGCAACCCGTTCCGCGACCCGCGGGTGCGCGAGGCGGTGATGCTGGCGATCGACGAGCAGGCGATCGCGGCGAAAGTGATGCGCGGCCACGCCCGCCCGGCCGGGCTGCTCTGGGCGCCGGGCGTGAACGGCTACACACCCGCCCTGGATCACCGCCCGCCGGCCGACCCCGCGCACGCCCGCGCGCTGCTGGCGCAGGCCGGCTATCCCAAGGGGTTCTCGGTCCGCCTCGATTGCCCGAACGACCGCTACATGATGGACGAGGCGATCTGCACCGCGATCGTCGCCATGCTCGCGCGCGTCGGCATCCGCGTGCAGCTGCGCGTCCAGCCCAAGGCACGCTTCTTCGCCCAGATCGGGCCGCCCAACTTCGATACGAGCTTCTACCTGCTCGGCTGGACCCCCAACACCTACGACGCGCTCAACGTGCTGTGGAACCTCGCCGGGCGCCGCGATGGTGCGCGGGGGCTGATCAATTTCGGCGGCTACGCCAACCCCGCGCTCGACACGCTCATCGACCGCATCGCCGCCGAGGGCGATCCCGCGGCCAGGCAGCAGGCGATCGCGGCGGCCGGCGCGATCCTGCAGCGGGACCGGGCCTATATCCCGCTGCACCAGCAGGTGCTGCTGTGGGCGGCGAAGGACTCCGTGGCCCTGCCGCAGCCGGCCGACGGGTTCGTGCTGCTGCGGCTGCTGCGCCGGAAATGATGCGTTGCGCGCCGCCCGCGGGGGCCGCGATACTGGCCCCCGGAACGGCGTTCCTCGTTGCGGAGGACGGACGATGAACGTGCTGGCGCCGCCGCGGGCGCATCTGACGGTGGAGGTGGTGCACGACCTGGTCTGCCCGTGGTGCTTCCTCGGGCTGCGGCGGCTGCAACGCCTGCTGCGCCGGCGGCCGGATCTCGGCTTCGAGGTCGCGTGGCGGCCGTTCCTGCTCAACCCCGACATGCCCCGCGTCGGCATGCCACGCGCCGACTACGTGGTGCGCAAGTTCGGCGGCGAGGATCGGGCGCGCCGCCTCTATTCCTCGATCGCCGAAATCGGGCGCGGCGAGGGCCTGATGTTCCGCTTCGACCGCATCCGCCGCACCCCCTCCTCGGTCGACGCGCACCGGCTGGTGCGCTTCGCCGCCGCCTATGGCCGCGCCGCCGAGATGGTGGAGGCGCTGTTCTCCGCCCATTTCACCGACGGGCGCGACATCGGCGATGCGACCGTGCTGGTCGGCGTCGCGCAGGCCTGCGGGCTCGACGCCGCCGGCGTGCGGCGCTTCCTCTACAGCGACGCCGAGACCGATGCGGTCCACGCCGAGAACCTGCGGGCGCATCGGCTCGGCATCAACGGCGTGCCCTGCTTCGTCATCGGCGGGCGGCACGCGATCGCCGGCGCGCAGGAGCCGGAAGTGCTCGAGCGGCTGCTGGATGTGGCCCTGGTCGAGGCGACCGAGGGCTGAACCGCCTTCGCCGCGTCAGCGCGCGATCGCTTCCAGCGCTAGCCCCCGCGTGCGCGGGCCGAAGACGCCGATCGAGACCACCACGATCAGCATCGCCGCGGCGATGAACGCGAACACGCCGGACGCGCCGAAACTCTGCAGGAAGAACGCGATCATGAAGCTGCTGAACACGGTCGAGAGGCGGCTGAACGAATAGACGAAACCCACCGCGCGGGCGCGCACGCGCGTCGGGAACAGCTCCGGCTGGTAGGCGTGGAAGGCGTAGGACAGCAGGTTGTTGGAGAGCGTGACGCCGATGCCGCACGCGACCAGCCACGCAGGCGCCGTCGACAGCGTGAACAGCATCCCGAAGCTCGCGGTGCCGCAGGCCGCCGCCACGATCTGCCACTTGCGCTCCGTGCGGTCGGCGAACACCAGGAACAGCAGCGGCACCACCGGGCTCGCCAGCGCGATCATGAAGCTGTACTCGAGGCTTTTCGTGAACCCCGCACCCTGCGCCGCAAGCAGCGCGGGCACCCAGTTGCCGAAGCCGTAGAAGCCGATCGCCTGGCAGAAGTTGAACACCATCATCATGATCGTGCGGCGCCGGTAGGGCGGGCGCCAGATGTCCGCGAAGCTGCCCCGTCCTTCGCCCGCCGCGGTGGCAGGCGCGCTCGGCGCCTCGCTCGGCACAGGGGGCGGCAGCGGCGCCTGCGCCTCCGCCGCCACCTGTGCCTCAAGCGCGCTCACGATGCGATCCGCTTCGGCCACCCGCCCGTGCTGCGCCAGCCAGCGCGGGCTCTCCGGCACGCGCAGGCGGATGAACCATACGACAATCGCCGCGAGCGCGGGAAATCCTGCAACGAAGCGCCAGCCGGCGACGCCGAACGGGTCGAGCGGCACCAGCAGCCAGCCGAGCAGGGCCGCGATCGGCACGCACAGGAACTGCACCGACTGGTTGACCGCGAACGCCCGGCCGCGCAGCCGCCCCGGCACAAGTTCGGCGATGTAGGTGTCGATCGTGACCAGTTCCACGCCGATGCCGACGCCGGCGGCGAACCGCCAGAGGTCGACGCCGAGCCGCGTCGAGCGCGTGACCATCAGCAGCGTCGCCGCGGAGTACCAGAGCAGCGAGAGGGTGAAGATCCGGCGCCGGCCGAAGCGGTCGGCGATCGAGCCGAGCAGGATCGTGCCGAAGAACAGCCCCGCGAAGGTGATCGAGGCGAACGCCGCCTGATCCGGCAGCCCGAGAAATCCCTTGGCGCCCGCTGCGAAGATCCCCTCGCGGATCAGGCCGGGGCTGATATAGGCGGTCATCAGCAGGTCGTAGAGTTCGAAGCAGCCGCCGACGGACAGCAGCACCACCAGCGTCCAGACCTGCCGCGTGGCAGGCAGCCGGTCCAGCCGCGCGCTGATCGCGCCGGCGCCGGTGGCGGTCATATCCATCACGTCCCCTCGGATCGTTTCAGGCTCGGCGGCTGCGTAGCGCAACCGCCAGGGTGCCGTCATCCAGCACTTCCAGCGCCCCGCCGATCGGCACGCCCTGCCCGAGCCGCGTCACCACGCCCCCGAATGTTTGGAGCCGCTCGGCAAGCCAGTGCGCCGTCGTGGCACCATCCACGGTCGCGCCCAGTGCGAGGATCACCTCGGCGACGCCGCCCGCCTCGAGGCGCGCCAGCAGCGGCGCGACGGCGAGGTCTTCCGGCCCGGTGCCGGCGAGCGCGGAGAGCGTGCCGCCGAGCACGTGATACAGCCCGCGATAGACGCCCGCGCGCTCCAGCGCCCACAGGTCGCCCACCCCCTCGACCACGCAGATGGTGGCGCGGTCGCGGTGCGGATCGGCGCAGATGCTGCACGGATCGACGCTGTCGAGATTGCCGCAGACGCGGCAGGTGCGCACGCTGCGCGCCGCCTCGGCCAGCGCCTGGGCCAGCGGCAGCAACCGCGTCTCCGGCTCCCGCAGCAGCCGCAGCGCCGCGCGCCGTGCGCTGCGCGGCCCGAGCCCCGGCAGTTTCGCGAGCAGGCTGATGAGTCGCTCGACCTCAGGCCCGCCCATCAGACCCGCCTGTCAGAATGGCAGCTTCATCCCCGGCGGCAGGTTGAGGCCGCCGGCCGCCTCCTGCATCGCCTCGGCGGCCTGGGCGTCCACCTTGCGCCGCGCCTCGGTATGCGCGGCCACGATCAGGTCCTGCAGCATCTCCGTCTCGGCCGGATCGGCGAGTTTCGGGTCGATATGCACCGACCGCATCTCGCCCTTGCCGTTGAGCATGATGCGCACGAGGCCGGCGCCGGCCGATCCCTCGACCTCCATCTGCTCCAGGCGCGCCTGCATCTCCTCCATCTTCTTTTGCATCTGGGCGGCCTGTTTCATGAGGCCGGCAAGGTTCTTCATCTCAACTCTCCCATTCCTCCGGCTCCTCCTCGGCAGGCGCCGCCTCGTCCGGCGGCAGGCCGTAGGAGTCCACCGTGTCATCCCGCACCGCCTCGATCCGCGCGCCGGGGAAGGCGTCGAGGATCGCGCGCACCAGTGGATGTTCCGCCGCCGCATGCCGCCGCGCCACGTCCGCCGCCTCGCCCTGCGCGGCCAGCGTCGGCTCGCCCGGGTCGGTCGAGAGCGCGATCGTCCAGCGCGTGCCGGTCGCCTCGCGCAGCACCGCGGCGAGGCGGGCGGCGAAGTCGCGCGGCGCGTCTTCCTTCTGGCGCAACTCGATCACCGGCGGGGCGAAGCGCACCAGATGCACGGAATGGACGAGATGCGCGTGCAGCATCGCCTCGCGCCGCGCGACCAGCAGGCCCGCGACATCGCGCAGGCCGGCAAGCCGCGGCGCCGCGGCGACGACCGTCCCGCCGCCCGCGACCGCGCGCGCGCCGCCGCCCCCGCCGCCGCCGTTGCCGCCGCCGCCGTTGCCCGCGGGCGCGCCGGCGCCCCCCGCCCCCTCGTCCATCAGTCGCCGCACCAGATCGCCGGGCGGCGGCAGGTCGGCGACGTAGCAGAGGCGGATCAGCACCATCTCCGCCGCCGCGCGCCGATCAGGTGCCGCCTCCACCTCGCCGATGCCTTTCAGCAGCATCTGCCAGGTGCGCGCGAGCACCGGGACCGGCAGCGTCTCCGCCAGCGCCGCGCCGCGCGTGCGCTCGGCCTCCGGCAATTCGGGACTGTCGCGCAGCGCCGGGATCACCTTGAGCCGCGTCAGCGTGTTCACCAGGTCGAGCAGATCCTGCAGCAGCACACCGAGATCGGCGCCCCGCTCATGCGCGCGGTCGGCGATCGCCAGCGCCGCCGCCGGCTTGCCCTGCATCACCGCCTCGCACAGGTCGAAGACCAGTTCACGGTCGGCGAGGCCGAGCATGTCGGCGACCGCGTCGGCGCCGATCGGCTGGCCGGGTGCCGCCTGCGCGATCGCCTGGTCGAGCAGGCTCAGCCCGTCGCGCACCGAGCCGTCGGCGGCGCGCGCGATCAGCGCCAGCGCCTCGGCGGCGATGGTGACGCCCTCAAGTTCGGCAATGCGCGCGAAGCGTGCCGTGAGTTCGCTCACCGACACGCGGCGCAGGTCGAAGCGCTGGCAGCGCGAGAGCACCGTGATCGGCACCTTGCGCGATTCGGTGGTGGCGAAGATGAAGGCGACGTGCGGCGGCGGCTCCTCCAAGGTCTTGAGCAGCGCGTTGAACGCGTTGCGTGAGAGCATGTGGACCTCGTCCACGATGAACACCTTCTTGCGTGCCTGCAACGGGCGGAAGCGCGTCGCCTCGATGATCTCGCGCACGTCATCGACGCCGGTGCGCGAGGCGGCGTCCATCTCCTGCACGTCGGGGTGGCGGTCAGCGAGGATCGCGGTGCAGTTGGCGCAGACGCCGCACGGATCGGCGGTCGGGCCGCCGGTGCCGTCGGGGCCGATGCAGTTCAGCGCGCGGGCGATGATGCGTGCGGTGGTGGTCTTGCCCACGCCGCGCACGCCAGTGAGCATGAAGGCGTGGGCCACGCGGTCGAGCGCGAAGGCGTTGCGCAGGATGCGCACCATCGCCTCCTGCCCGATCAGGTCGGCGAAGCTCTGCGGCCGGTATTTGCGCGCCAGCACGCGGTACGGCATCGCGGCCGGCGCCGGCGGCTCGCCGAACAGGCCGGGGCCTTCGGCCGGCGGCGGCGCGGGGGGCGGCGGAGCAGGCTCCTGGTCGAACAGGCCGGACATGCGCGGCGCGGGGGTTTCCGGCCGCCGCGGCGGCCTCTGGTTGCGGAGTGGGAGGCCGAACGGACGACCCGGGCGTAAACTCGTTGCGGCTGCTTCCTTCCGGACCTGACCGGGTTGGCGAGGCGCCCGTCCGCCGCCGACCTCCCGCAGCCATCCTATCACGCCGCGCGCCCAACCCCGCAAGGTTGCCGCCCGCGCCCCCGCGTGGCACGGTCGGCGCGTGCCGATCATCCAAGCCTCGCGCCTCAATCCTTACGCCGGCAGCCCGCTGGATCGCGCGTCGCAGCGGCGCGACGACGAGACCTGGGTCGGCGCCGCCGTGGGCGCGTCCGACTCGCTCTGGGCGCCGGTCTGGCGGTCGCGCAACCTCATGCAGGGCGTCGCGGACGGGCGGCCGGAGGCGGTGTTCCTGACCGGCGAGGCGGCCTCGGCGCTGCGCATGGCGGGCGGGCCGTGGGTGTTCCTCGGCCTGCACTTCGAGAAGCCGCTGTTTGCGGTCGATGCCAGTGCCGCGGACGATCCGCTGCCGCTGCTGCCGCAGGCGCACGGTGCGTTCACCGACCTGCGCGCGGTGGCGGGGCTGCTGCCGCCGAACGACGCGGCGATCCTCGCGCATGCGCGCGGCATGATGCACTGGCGCAGCCGGCACCGTTTCTGCGGCGTCTGCGGCGCCCCCTGCGCGCCGGTCAGCGCGGGCAACGTGCTGCGCTGCACCGCCTGCGAGACCTCGCACTTCCCGCGCACCGATCCGGCGGTGATCATGCTCGTGCGTTTCCGGCGACCGCGCGCTGCTCGGCCACGCGCAGCGCTTCCCGATCCGGGACATGTATTCGACGCTCGCGGGGTTCGTGGAGCCGGGCGAGTCGCTGGAGGAGGCCGTGGCGCGCGAGGTGTTCGAGGAAACCGGCGTGCGCGTGGCGGCGGTCCACTATCATTCGAGCCAGCCCTGGCCGTTCCCGCGCCTCGATGATGCTCGGCTTCTATGCCGAGGCGGTCACCGAGACGATCGCGATCGACCTGAATGAGCTCGAGGACGCGCGCTGGTTCACGCGCGCCGAGATTTGCGATTGCGCGCGCCACGGTTTCTCGATTCCACGCAGCGACAGCATCGCGCGGCGGCTGATCGAGGACTGGCTCGACGCGGACGGCTGATGCCGGCGCTGATTGTGCGGGCGCTGTTCACCATCGGCTATCAGGGCAGCACGCTGCCGGCGGTGCTGGCGGCGCTGCGCGACGCCGGCGTGAAACACCTGATCGACGTGCGCGCGGTGCCGCAGTCGCGCAAGCCAGGATTCTCGAAACGCCTGCTGTGTGCCTCGGTCGAAGCGGAGGGCATGCGCTACACGCATCTGCGCGCGCTCGGCACCCCGAAGGCCGGGCGCGACGCCGTGCGCCACGGCGATGTCGCCGCCATGCACCGCATCTTCCGCAAGCACATGCAGGGCGCGGAAGCGCAGGCGGAGCTGGCGCAGGCCGCCGCGATCGCGGCCGACGAACCGGCCTGCCTGCTGTGCTTCGAGCGCGACCACACGGAATGCCATCGCAGCATCGTCGCGGCGATGCTCGGCGTTGCGCCGGTCAATCTGATGGCGGCCGACTAGACGATGCGCGGACCCTCACCCCGACCCTCTCCCGCAAGCGGGAGAGGGAGATGCCACGCTTCCCGCCCTCTCCCGCTCGTGGGTGAGCGAGAAGCCGCGCTCCTTTCCCCTCTCCCGCTTGCGGGTCGAGCCGCGAAGCGGATCGACGGGGCGAGCGAAGCGAGCCGGGTGAGGGCGCGCCGCGCCGCTAAAAATCCAGATCAGCATAGTGCGCCGGCGGCGCGAAGCCGGGCACGCGGTCGGCGAGCAGGCTGCGAAAGCTTGGGCGCGACTTCATCCGCGCATACCACTCGCGCACCGCCGGGCTCACGCTCCAGTCCACGTCGCCCGCGTAGTCGAGCACCGAGAGATGCGCGGCCGCCGCGAGGTCGGCGAGCGAGATATGCGCGCCGCCAAGCCATTTGCGCGTCTCGGCAAGCCAGCCGAGATACTCCAGGTGCTCGCGCAATGCGGCGTACCCGGCGCGCAGCGACGCCGCGTCCGGATGGCCGCGCCCGGCGATGCGCTTGAAATACTTCTCGCCGTTCAAAGGGCGCGTGACGTCGGCATCGAACTTTCCGTCGATCCAGGCGGCGAGCCGGCGCACTTCCACGCGTTCGGCATGCGTCTCGCCGAGCATCGACGTATCGGGATAGGCCTCCTCCAGGTACTCGCAGATCACGCCGGAGTCCGGAACCGCGAGGCCGCTCTCCTCGATCAGAACGGGAACGGTCGCCGCCGGATTGAGATCGAGGAACTCCGGCCGGCGTTCCCAGACGCGTTCCACTTTCAGCTCGAAAGGCAGGCGCTTTTCCGCGAGGACGAGGCGGATCTTGCGACAATAGGGCGAGAGAGGGAGGTGATGGAGCAGTCGCATCGCCCCCTCTTATGGCACCGTGCCGCGCTTGCGCAAACCGCGCTTCTGCTTGGCGGAATTCTCGGGATTTCCGCTCAGCGTCGCCACCAGCCGCGCTTGCGCTCCACCTCCGGCGCGTTCTCGCCGACGATGACCGGCTTGATCGCGTGGGCTCCGGCTCCATCACCGCCGCCGGCTCGAACGGCGCGGCGGCGAGCGCCGGCTCCGGCGTCGGCATGGGCGCCGGTGCGGGCGCGGGTTCGGGGAAGGCGGTGGCGGTGCGAATTCCGGCATCAGCTCCACCGGGGCCGCGACGGCAACCGGCGCCGGTTCGGGCACCGGCTCGGGCGCGGCGGCGGCCGGCGATGGCGCGCGTGGCGATGGCGCGGGCGGCGACGACTCGTACTGCTCCAGCATGTCGAACAGGTCGAACGCCCCGCCGCCGAACGGCTCCGCTGGCGTCGGGCCGGAATAGGGTGCCGGCGCCTCCGCCACGGGCTCGGCCGCGGTGGAAGTCCCGGTGTGAGCCCGGGTTTCGGGTCCGGCGTCGGCGCCGATGTCGGCGCCGGTCGGGCCGGTCTCGGCGCCGGTCTCGGCGACCGCCGGCTCGGACCGCCGCCGCCGCCGCCCGCCGCGGCGCCCGCGGCGCCGGCCGCGACCCTCGGCCTCCTCATCGGTTTCGGGTGCTTCGACATGCGGCTGCTCGGCGGACCCTGGATCGACCATCGGCGACGCCGCGACAGGCTCCGCCTCGGCCGGCGCCGCGGGCGCCTCGGTGGCCGCCGCCTCGTGTCGGCCGCCCCGCCGCCGGCGCCGGCGCCGGCGCCGGCGTTCGGCATCCTCGCCGGTGGCGGCATGCGCGTCCTCGCCTTCGGGCTCGGCCTCCGCTGCCTCGGGCGCTTCTTCGTCCTCGGCCTCCGCCGGTGCTTCGCTCTCCGGCGCCGGCAGCGCGGGGGCGGCGGGTGCCACCGGCATCGCGGGGGCGCGCTCGCCCTCCGGCAGCTTCTGCCGGTCGATGCGGATCTGCGGCGGGATCAGCGACTTGTCGGGCTCGAACGTCACCCGCACGCCCCAGCGCGCCTCGATCTCGCCCAGCCGGTCGCGCTTGTGGTTGAGCAGGTAGAGCGCCACCGCCGCGGCCACATGCACGCGCAGCGCGCCGGCGCGACCCTTCGTCGCCTCTTCCTCGATCGCGCGCAGGACATGGATGGCGCTGCTCTCGACGCTGCGCACATGGCCGGTGCCGCCGCAATGCGGGCAGGGCTCAGGCTGGTCTCGGCAAGCGACGGGCGCAGGCGCTGGCGGCTCATTTCCAGCAGGCCGAAATGGCTGATATGGCCCACCTGCAGCCGCGCGCGGTCGGTCTTCAGCGCCTCCTTCAGGCGCTTCTCGACCATCCCGTTGTGCTTCCTCGCCTCCATGTCGATGAAGTCGATGACGATCAGCCCCGCCAGATCGCGCAGCCGCAGCTGGCGCGCGACTTCGTCGGCGGCTTCGAGATTGGTGCGCAGCGCCGTCTCCTCGATGCCGCGCTCGCGCGTCGAGCGGCCGGAGTTGACGTCGATCGCGACCAGCGCCTCGGTCTGGTTGATGACCAGATAGCCGCCGGAGCGGAGCTGCACCGTCGGCGCCAGCATCGCGTCGAGCTGCGCCTCGACCTGGTGTTTCGCGAGCAGCGGCAGCGCCGGGCCGTTGCCCTCGCCGCGCCAGAGCTGCACCTTCTTCGCGTGCGTCGGCATCAGCATGCGCATGAAGTCGTGCGCGCCGCGCCAGCCCTCCTCGCCGTCGACGATCACCTCGTCGATGTCGCGCGAATAGACGTCGCGGATCGCGCGCTTGATCAGCGAGGCTTCCTCGTAGATCAGCGCGGGCGCCACCGAGCGCAGCGTGTGCTCGCGAATGTCGTCCCACAGCCGCATCAGGTACTCGCAGTCGCGCTTGATCTCGGCCTTCGGGCGGTTGGCGCCGGCGGTGCGCACGATCAGCCCCATGCCCTGCGGGATTTCGAGCTCCGACGTGATCTCCTTGAGCCGGCGGCGGTCGGCGGCGGAAGTGATCTTGCGCGAGATGCCGCCGCCGCGCGGGGAGTTCGGCATCAGCACGCAGAACCGCCCGGCGAGCGAGATATACGTGGTCAGCGCGGCGCCCTTCGTGCCGCGCTCCTCCTTGACCACCTGCACCAGCATGATCTGGCGCCGCCGGATCACTTCCTGGATGCGGTAGTTGCGCAGGATGCGCGAGATGCGGCGCGCCCGCGCCTCCTCGGCCCCCTCACCCTCGGCGGGCTCGCCGCCCACCGTGTCGGGCGGCGGCAGGGGTCGGCGCCGCCTCAGGCTCGAACGATGAGGACTCGAACGATCCGGGCTCCAACGGCCCGGGCTCGAACGGCCCGGGGTCGAATGCCCCCGGCTCGAACGTCTCGGCCTCGGCCGACTCCGTCGGCTCCGTGAACGCCGCGCTGCGCTCCTCGACCGCGATCGCGGCGGCCTGGGCGGCGACGGGCGCGGCCTCGGGTTCGGACTCCGACCCCGCCTCGGCCGGCTCGGCCTCGGGCGGCGCCTCGATCATCGCCGGCTCGGCGACGGAGCGGGGCGGGCGCGCGTTGCACCTCGGCGGCGGCCGCGGCGTCCTCGGCCTCCGCTTCCTCGCGCGCCTCCTGCGCCTGCGCCTCGATCAGGCGTTGCCGGTCGGCAACGGGGATCTGGTAGTAGTCGGGGTGGATCTCGCCGAACGCGAGGAACCCGTGGCGCCCGCCGCCATATTCCACGAAAGCGGCCTGCAGGCTGGGCTCTACCCGGACCACCTTGGCCAGGTAGATATTGCCCTTTAGTTGCTTTCTGGTTGCGGTTTCTACGTCGAAATCTTCGAGTCTATTCCCGTCCAGCACAACCACGCGGGTCTCTTCCGCGTGGGTGGCGTCGATCAGCATCCGTTTTGTCATTCAGCCTGCAACTCCGGTGTGCCGCCGGCCGGCGCGGGGCGCGGTCTGGGCGGCAGGATTTTCGGGAGAGGGGCGCGAGGCGTCCGCAGCGGCAGTGCATCAGGCACGACGTGGCTTTCCGGCCCGCGCCCCCACGCCGCAATCGGCGCTGGGCTCGGGAATGCCGGAATGAAGAATGCGTCGGCCATAAAACCCTAAAGTCTGCGGGCGTCTCGTGCCTCCGCTGGAGGCGGCGCCCTCGGTCGTCGGTAACGGTCCGCCCGCCGGGCGGCGGACGAGTTGCGGCGCGCATCGCGCGACCTGGCACGGAACGGCGGGCGCCGGACGCCCTCGCGTCCTTGGCGCAACAACACACCGAGCCGGCTGATGCTGAACTTGGCGGAAAGCGCGGGGCATCGCAAGCAGCACCGTCGCACCCCTGCCACGACCAGGCGCGAATCGGTCTGAAACAAAGCCGAGCGTGCAATCGCGGAGATTTCAGGTTAGAAAAACCGGCGCACAGCGCGGTCGGCGGAGGGACGGAACTCATGATCTCGCGTCGCATGCTGCTGGGCCACGGAGCGGTGGCCTGGCTATGCCTGCCCGCCACAGGCCTGGGCGAAGCGCGCCCATTCGAAACACCCCAAGGCCCGCGCCGGCCACGGCGCCGCTGGTCATGCTCGATCCCGGGCATGGCGGCAAGGACCCCGGCGCGATCGGCGTCTCCGGGACCTATGAAAAGCATATCGCCCTCGCCTCGGCCAACGAGCTGCGCCGCCAGCTCGAGGCCGGCCGGCGCTATCGCGTGGAGCTGACGCGCTCGCGCGACGTGTTCATCCCGCTCGCGCAACGCGTAAAAGAGCGCAGGCGCGCGGGGCGGCGCTGTTCGTCTCCATGCACGCCGATGCGCTGACCGACCATTCGGTGCGCGGCGCCAGCGTCTACACGCTCGCGCTCAGCGCCTCCGACGCGCAGAGCGCCGCCCTGGCGCGGCGGGAGAATTCGGCAGACCGCTCGGCGGCGCCGAGTTCCGCGGCACCTCGCCCGAGGTCGCCCGCATCCTGGCGAGCTCGAGCGGGCGGAGACGCGCTCGGCTCCGCGCGGATGGCGCGCAGCGTGGTGGGCGCCTTCGACGGGAGCGTGCCGCTGCTGCAGAACCCGTCGCGGCATGCCGATTTCGCGGTGCTGCAGGCGGCCGACATCCCGAGCGTGCTGGTCGAGATGGGGTTCATGTCGAACCGGGCCGACGAGGCGGCGCTGCGCAAGCCGAAGCATCGCGCGCAGGTGGCGGCGGCGCTGCGGGAGGCGATCGACGCCTATTTCGCCGGCGCCCCGACCGCCCAGCTCGCGGGCTGACAGGGCAACTGACCGGGCAACCCTGGCCTGCCCGGCCCGGCTACGCCGGCGCGGCAAGTTGGTGTAACCACCGCCGCATGAACGAACCCTTGACCGCCGGCGAGATCCGCCCGCCGCGCCGGCGGCCGCCCGCCGCCGCCGCCGCGGGTGCGCCGCCGTGGCGGCGTCGGGCGCTTCTTCGGCCGCGTGCTGGGCGTCTTGCTGGGCCTCGCGGTGCTGGCGGCGGGCGTGGGTGTGGGCGCCGGGGTGCTGGCCTGGCGCCATTTCGCTTCCGGGCTGCCCGACGTGCGCGGCCTGCGCGAATACCAGCCGCCGGTGATGAGCCGGATCTACGCCGGCGACTCGCACCTGCTCGCCGAACTCGCAACGGAACGGCGGATTTTCGTCCCCTACGCCGCCGTTCCCGACCTTGTGAAGCACGCCTTCGTCTCCGCCGAGGACCAGAAATTCTTCATCCATCGCGGGGTCGATCCGGTGGCGATGACGCGCGCCGCGATCACCGACCTGATGCATATGGGCCAGGGGCGGCGCCCGGTCGGCGCCTCGACCATCACCCAGCAGGTCGCGAAGAACATGCTGCTGGGCAACGAGGTCACGCTCTCGCGCAAGGTGAAGGAAGTCATCCTCGCGCTGCGCATCGAGCAGACGCTGAGCAAGGAGCGCATCCTTGAGCTCTACCTGAACGAGATCTACCTCGGCCTGTCCTCCTACGGCGTCGCGGCGGCGGCGGAGGCATATTTCAACAAGTCGCTCGACGCGCTCACCCTGCCCGAGGCGGCGTTCCTGGCGGCGCTGCCGAAGGCGCCGAACAACTACAACCCGTTTCGCTACCCCGAGGCGGCGCGGGCGCGGCGCGACTGGGTGATCGACCGGATGGTCGAGGACGGGGTGGTGACCGCGGCCCAGGCGGCAGCGGCGAAGGCGACGCCGATCACGCCGGCGCCGGCCCACCGGCTGGAGGTCGTGAGCGGCGGGGACTATTTCGCCGAGGATGTCCGCCGGCAACTGGTGGAGAAGTTCGGCGCCGACGTGGCGACCCAGGGCGGCCTGGTGGTGCGCACGAGTCTCGATCCGGTCCTGCAGGCGGCGGCGGACAAGGCGCTGCGTGCCGGCCTGATGCGGTACGACCAGCGGCGCGGCGGCTGGCGCGGACCGGTGACCCGTCTCACTCCGGCGCCGCCGCTGCATGGCGACTGGGCGACCCAGCTCGCCGCCGTCGCCCGCCCGCCGGGCATGCTGTCCGACTGGCGCCTCGCCGTGGTGCTGGAGGCGGGGGACGCCGAAGCGAAGCTCGGCGTGTTCGGCGCGGGCGAGCCGCCGCACGTGCTGCCGATGCAACTCGCCGACATCGCCTGGGCGCGGCCGGCGCAGAACGGCAGCCTTGGTGCCACGCCGAAGCGCGTGACCGACGTGGTGCATCCCGGCGACGTCGTGATGGTCGAGCATGCCGCCGCCGAGGCCGCATCGGGCCGCACCGCCGCGCGGCCGGAGCGGCTGCTGCTGCGCCAGATTCCGCAGGTCGAGGGCGCGCTGGTCAGCCTCGACCCGGCCACCGGGCGCGTGCTGGCGCTGTGCGGCGGCTGGTCGTTCGACATGAGCCAGTTCGACCGTGCCACCCAGGCCAACCGCCAGCCCGGCTCCAGCTTCAAGCCGTTCGTCTATCTCACCGCGCTGGAACAGGGGATTTCGCCCTCGCAGCGCTTCCTCGATGCGCCGTTCGTGGTCGATCTCGGCGCCCAGGGCAAATGGCGGCCCGGCAACTACGAAGGCGATTTCCTGGGGCCGGTGTCGCTGCACGTGGCGCTTGAACGCTCGCGCAACCTCGTCACCGTGCGGCTCGCCAACCGGCTCGGCATGCAGGCCGTGAGCGATACCGCGATCGCCTTCCACATGGTGGACAGCATGCCGAAAGTGCTGCCGGCGGCCCTGGGCGCGGTGGAGACCACCGTGCTGCGCGAGGCGGGCGCCTATGCGGGGCTCGCCGCGGGCGGCAAGGCCGTGGTGCCGACGCTGATCGACACGGTGCAGGATCGCGACGGGCACGTGGTCTGGCACCCCTCCGAGATGCGCTGCGACGCTTGCGACGACCCCTCGAAGCCGCCGGAACTGACCGACAACCGCCCGCAGGTCGCCGACCCGGCCAGCGTCTTTCAGCTCAACCTGATGATGCAGGGCGTCGTGCAGCGCGGCACCGGCACCGCGGCGGGCGCCGGGCTCAACCGGCAGATCGCGGGCAAGACCGGCACCTCGCAGGATTTCCAGGACGCTTGGTTCGCGGGCTTCACGCCCGATCTGGTCACCGTCGTCTGGGTCGGCTTCGACACCCCGGCGAGCCTGGGCAACAACGAGACCGGCGGCGCGGTCGCGGCCCCGATCTGGCACGATTACATGGCGGCGGCGCTGAAGGGCCGGCCGGTGCTGACCTTCCCCGCGCCGCCCGGCGTGACCGTCGCCACCTGGGACAGCAATTTCGGCTCGGTCACGGACGCCTTCAAGCCGGGGCAGGAGCCGGGCGTGTCGGCGCCGCTCGGCGGCGGCGGGCCTGCGGCCGCGAGCGCCTCCCCGCAGGCGGCAGCCCCGGGAGTGGACAGCGGCATGCCCGGCCTGTATTGAGCGCGCCCCATGTCCGCCGAATCCGACGCCCTGAACGAGCAGATCCAGCGATCGCTGGCGCTGCTGAGGAGGCATCTTTGACTGGGATGCCGCAACCGCCCGGCTGGAGGAGCTGAACCACCGCGCCGAGGATCCGGCGCTGTGGAACGACGCCACCCAGGCGCAGAGCATCATGCGCGAGCGCAACCGGCTGGCCGGTGCGATCGAGGGCGTGCAGGTGCTGCAGCGCGAGGTCGCCGACACCGCCGAACTGATCGCGCTCGCCGAGGCCGAGGGCGACGCGGCGATGGTGGCCGACGGCGTGGCGGCGCTGCGCCGGCTCGCCGAGGAGGCGAAGCGGCGCGAGACCGAGAGCCTGCTTTCCGGCGAGGCGGACGGGAACGACTGCTACGTCGAGATCAACGCCGGCGCCGGCGGCACCGACGCGCAGGACTGGGCCGAGATGCTGATGCGCATGTATGTGCGCTGGGCGGAGCAGCACGGCTACAAGGTGCAGGTGCTGGACGAGAACCCGGGCGAGCAGGCCGGGATCAAGAGCGCCACGCTGCAGGTCGGCGGCCCGAACGCCTATGGCTGGCTGAAGACCGAGGCCGGCGTGCACCGCCTGGTGCGCATCAGCCCGTTCGACGCGGCGGCGCGGCGGCAGACCAGCTTCGCCAGCGTCTGGGTCTATCCGGTCGTCGATGACCGCATCGAGATCGAGATCAACGAGGCCGACCTGAAGGTCGACACCTATCGCGCTTCCGGCGCCGGCGGCCAGCACGTGAACAAGACCGAGAGCGCCATCCGCATCACGCATGTCCCGAGCGGGATCGTGGTCGCGTGCCAGACCGACCGCAGCCAGCACCGCAACCGCGCCACCGCGATGGCGATGCTGCGCGCCCGCATGTACGAGGCGGAGTTGCAGAAGCGCGAGGCGGCGGCGAGTGCCGCGGAGAGCGCCAAGACGGATATCGGCTGGGGGCACCAGATCCGTTCCTACGTGCTGGCGCCGTTCCAGCTCGTGAAGGACCTGCGGACCGGCGTCGAGACCGGCAACCCGCAGGCGGTGCTGGACGGGGATCTCGACACGTTCATGGCAGCCGCGCTGGCGGCACGGGTGGGAGCGACGCGCTCGGAGGCGAGCGCGCAGGCGCGGTAGGGCCTTTCAGCTTCGACGCATCTCGCACGACGCCCCCTACCGCCCGTATTACGCATCTCTGCGGGCGGAGACGCGGCGCCAATCGCTTTTGCTGAATGCACCTCGCGGACTCGTTGGAAACCAGCCGCAGATGGGGCCGACGGCGCATCGTAGTTTGTGCCGCGCATTGTGTCGTAGACGCCTGCTTTGGTCTCTCAGCATGTTTCTTGCTCTATAAACAGGGTGAGCCTGGAGCGCTCGGTCGCCTTTACTACCGTAGTGCAAGCCGCCTCGGACTCTCGACAGGCCTTGTCTGTCGAACTGAGCTAGCTCAGTCTAGCTCAACCTGCCGCGCGAAGGTGCACCCATGAAAGAGATCGGCGCGTTCGAGGCAAAAAACCGGCTGGGCCAACTGCTCGATCTCGTCGAGCATGGTGAAGAGGTGACGATCACGCGCCACGGTAAGCCGGTCGCCAAACTCGTGCCGCCACGGGCGGCCCCCAGCCGCGACGAGGCGCGCGCGGCGGTTCGCCGCATCCGTGAGCGTGCCGAGCAGCGCAAGCTCGGCCGTTTTGACTGGACCGAATGGAAATCGTTTCGCGACGAAGGCCGGCCGTGAGCCTCGTGCTCGACTGCTCCGTGACGCTTGCGTGGATCTACAGCGACGAGACTGTCCCGGCGGTCGCACACGTGTTCGACAAGGTTGCCGACAACGGCGCGGTCGTGCCTTCGCTCTGGCGGCTGGAGGTCGCGAACAGTTTAACCATCGCGGCACGGCGGAGGCGGATCGACGCCGAATTCGGCCGCGCCGCGCTCGCCGATCTCGCGCGGCTCAACATCGCGATCGATCCGGAAACCGATCTACGTGCTTGGGCCGCGACGCTCGAGCTTGCCGATACATTCCGGCTCACAGCCTATGACGCCGCGTATCTCGAACTGGCGCAACGCCGCGGGCTGCCGCTCGCGACGCTCGACGGCGAACTCCGTGCATCGGGGGCCAAGCTCGGCATTTCCGTCCTCGGCGGTCCGTGACCGTCCGCGCCCTGATGCGGACGCCACGAAAGCAGCGTCAGCGCCGCAAAAGACCCTTGCGTGGAATGCTCTGCGCAGCCGGGCTGAGCACGCTCGCCGCCTGCCACTCCGTGACGACCGGCATGGCGCCCGTGGACACGGTCGCGCCGACCGTGCTCGCCGCCAGCCGCGCCGCCGATGCCTGCCGCGCCGAAATCGCCGCCAAGCCACGCTACGCGCTGCTTGCCGCGCACATGCCGCTCGACGACATCGACCGCAGCACGCTGGCGCAGATGACGGATCAGCGGCTGATCACCGATGCTGAGCGCGCGGCGCTGTTTGCCTGGAACGAAGAGCTGCGCACCTGCTCGGACGCGGCACTGGCAACCGCAATGCGCTCGCTGCCCGCGTTCGCGCCGATCATCATGGAGGCGCGTGCCGAGAACGACGCGATCCTCGCCCTGCTCGCCGAGCGCAAGCTGACCTGGGGGGCGGCCGTGGTGCGGCTGCGGACCAACCGCGCCCGCGCGCTGGGCAAGGTGGCCGATCGCGCCACGGAAATGATCGTGCAGCTCACCCGCGCCGAGCAGGCGGAGGAGGCGCGCCGGACGTCGGTCGTGAACGCGCTCATCGGCACCCTCCCCTGAGCCCCCGCCGCCGGGCGTTCACATCTGGCTGCGCACGAACATTGATCCAGGACAATTACAAGCCTGTCAGGATAGGGCTACCCGCCCCAGCGCTTCCCGGCGACCGGGGGCAGGAGGAGAGCGAGGATGGCGGACACGCGCGCGGCGGTGCGGACAGCGGCGGAGGGGGAAGCGTTTGCGGCGCAGGTGCGCCGGCACCCGGCCTTCATCGAGCTGGAGGCGAAGCGCCGCGCGTTCTCCTGGACCGTCGCGGTGGCCATGCTCGCGATCTACTACGGCTTCATCCTGCTGGTCGCGTTCGACAAGGGCCTGCTCGCGACCAATATCGGCGGCAGCCTGACGCTCGCCTTCCCGATCGGGCTGGCGGTGATCGTGTCCGCGATCGTCCTCACCGGCGTCTACGTGCTGCGCGCCAACGGGACGTTCGATGCGCTGTCGCGGCGCATCCGCGAGGACGTGCAATGAGTGCCGCGCGGCTGCTCGCCGCCCTGCCCGCGCTGCTGCTGGCGGCGCCGGCACTGGCTGCCGAAGTGGTCGGCACGACCGAGAAGCAGCACATGAACCGCACCGCGATCGCGATGTTCCTCGCCTTCGTGGCGGTGACGCTCGGCATCACCTACTGGGCGGCGCGGCGGACGCGCACCGCGGCGGTGTTCTACACCGCGGGCGGCAACATCACCGGGTTGCAGAACGGACTCGCGATCGCCGGCGACTACATGTCGGCCGCGTCGTTCCTCGGCATCTCCGCACTCGTCTATGCCAGCGGCTATGACGGTCTGATCTACTCGATCGGGTTTCTGGTCGGCTGGCCGATCATCATGGCGCTGATGGCCGAGCGGCTGCGCAATCTCGGGCGCTTCACGTTCGCCGATGTCGTCAGCTACCGGCTTGCCCAGACGCCGCTGCGCTCGCTCGCCGCCACCGGCACCGTCGTCGTGGTCGCGTTCTACCTCATCGCGCAGATGGTCGGCGCCGGGCAGCTCATCAAGCTGCTGTTCGGCATCGACTACATCTATGCGGAGATCATCGTCGGCGTGCTGATGATCCTGTACGTCACCTTCGGCGGCATGCTGGCGACGACGTGGGTGCAGATCACCAAGGCGTGTCTGCTGCTGGGCGGGGCGACGCTGATCGCGTTCCTGGTGCTGCACGCGTTCGGCTTCGACATCACCGCGCTGTTCACGACGGCGGTCGCGCGGCATCCGAAGCATGCCGCGATCCTGGCGCCGGGACCGATGGTGGCGGACCCCGTGTCGGCGATCTCGCTCGGGCTCGCGCTGATGTTCGGCACCGCCGGGCTGCCGCACATCCTGATGCGCTTCTTCACCGTCGCCGACCAGAAGGAGGCGCGGAAGTCGGTGTTCTGGGCGACCACGTTCATCGGCTATTTCTACATCCTGACCTTCATCATCGGCTTCGGCGCGATCACGATGGTGCTCGGCAATCCGCACTATCTCGACGCCAACGGCGCGCTGCGCGGCGGCGGCAACATGGCGGCCGTGTGGCTGGCCGACGCGGTGGGCGGCAACCTGCTGCTCGGCTTCATCTCCGCCGTCGCCTTCGCGACCATCCTCGCGGTGGTGTCCGGGCTGACGCTGGCCGGGGCTTCGGCGTTCAGCCACGATCTCTACGCGAGCGTGTTCCGCCACGGGCGCGTCGATCAGCGCACGGAGATGCAGGTTTCGCGCATCGCGACCATCGCCCTCGGCGTGCTGGCGATCGTGCTCGGCATCGCGTTCGAGAAGATCAACGTCGCCTTCATGGTCGGCCTCGCCTTCGCGATCGCCGCGAGCTCCAATTTCCCGGTGCTGATCCTGTCGATGTACTGGCGCGGCCTGACCACGCGCGGCGCCGTCGCCGGCGGCTGGCTCGGCCTGATCGTGGCGACGGTGCTGACGGTGCTGAGCAAGAGCATCTGGGTCATGGTCCTTGGCCATGGGGCGGCGATCTTCCCGTACAACTCGCCCGCCCTGTTCTCGATGCCGCTCGCCTTCTTCGCGTGCTGGCTGGTGTCGCGGCTGGACAAGAGCGCGCGTGCCAGGGCGGAACAGGCGCGGTTCGAGGAGCAGTATGTGCGCTCCATGACCGGCATCGGCGCGGAGGCCGCGGCGCAGCACTGACTGGCCCGCAGCCCTCACCCCGGCCCTCTCCCGCAAGCGGGAGAGGGGGGTTCTCCCACAACCTGGCGGCGGACGCGCATCCAGCCAGTCGGGGCAAAAATCAGTTGACTAGGAAACCTCCCGCCTATAGTTTCCTTGTCAACTGATGAGGGCGCCGATGCGGCGGAGCAAGAAGGTCAGCGCGCTGGAGGAGCACCTGGGCTACTGGCTGCGCTTCGTCTCGAACCACGTCTCTCACGCCTTCAGCCGCAAGGTGCTAGCGCATGGCGTGACCGTGGCGGAGTGGGTCGTGCTGCGCGAGCTGTTCGAACAGCCGGGCGGCGTGGCACCCAGCACGCTCGCCGCGCGGATCGGCATGACCAGGGGCGCGATCTCGAAACTCGCCGACCGCCTCGTGGCGAAGGCGCTGATCGTGCGCGAGACGGATGCCGACGACCGGCGCTTTCAGGTGCTGGCACTGACGCCGGCCGGGCGGGCGCTGGTGCCGGCGCTTTCCGCGCTTGCGGACCAGAACGACGCCGAGTTCTTCGGCCACCTCACGCCCGCCGAGCGCACGGCGCTCGAACGGACGATGCGCGGCATCGTCCGCCGCCGGGGCATGCGCGGGGTGCCGGTCGACTGAAGCAGACGCAGAACCGAGGAGAAGACCATGGACGCGAACATCAAGGCCGTGATCGTCGAGTGCACGGAGGGATCCGACGCCGAACGCCTGACCTTCCCGCAGGTCGTGGGCAAGCTGATGGGCGTGGGCGTCGAGCGCTATCACGCCGACCTTCAGCGCGGGGCGAAGACCTACTACATGCCCGACGGCGAGTCCGAGGTGGTGCGCACGCCGCACATGCCCGCAACGCCGGTCGCGCACGCCTTCTCGGGCGAAGGCATTCAGGCCGCGCTGCGGGCGATCCAGGCCGGCGAGATCGGCTACCGCACCTTCTGCGCGCGCATCATGCAGGCCGGCTGCGTCGCGTACGTCGTCTCCCTCGCCGGCCGGTGCGCGATCTATCTGGGCCGCGGCAACGACGTTTTACGTGGAGCCGTTTCCGCAGGCGAAGTAGCCGCCGGCTACGCGTGCCCAACACTCCGTCCAGCCAGTCGAGGACACGCCGGTTGAGCAGCGAGCGGTTGCCCATCTCGCAGTGCTCGCCGGCGCCCTCGGCGGCGGTGAAGCGCAGGAGCTGCTTCGGGCAGCGCAGGGCTTCGAAAAATGCCGGTGCGGCGGCGGCCAGTGGGATCGTTCTCCGCCATCGTCAGCAGGGTCGGGCAGCGGATCAGCTCGGCGCGGCCGTCCATGGTGAAGGTCTCGATGCGGCGCAGGAAGTCGCGGAAGTCGGCGGCGCCGTTCGCCCAGAAGCCACGCTGCACGATCTTCCAGCGCATTTGCCGGTCCTGCGTTCGTCATCTGCCAGATGCGGTCCAGCAGATCCTGCTCGATCGTTCCCAGATGCGCGGCCGCTTCCGCAGGCAGGCCGAGCTTCGATGGCAAGCCCGCGAAAGCCGGCGGCGATGCCCCACGATCCCGGATCGGCGATGCAGGCCGCAAGCCGCGGCTCGCCGGATGCGCCGCGCGGCGCGAGGTAGCCGCCGAGGCTACCAGCCGCTGAGCGCGACGCGCTTCGGATCGACGATCGGCTGCGCGAGCGCGAAGTCCATCACGGCGTTGATCACGACTTCCCAGTCCGGCCGCAGCGGCATGCTGTGCTCGATCAGCATCTCGCCCTGGCCCGGACCGTCGAACAGCAGCGCGTGATAGCCGCGCCGCGTCGCGGCCACGGCGGTCGCGAAATACATGTCGGTGATCGTGGCATCGTAGCCGTTGGTGCAGATCAGCAGCGGCCGCACGTCCCGCGCGTGGCCGACGGCCGGGATCAGGTACGCGGGCAGCGTGGTGCCCGCGAACGGGATGCGCAGCGGCAGAACCGGCGGATCGGCGAGCGCGAGGCCCTTGTCCAGCATCGCGGTCTGCTTGCGGAAGGCGGCGATAAGGCGCGGATCGACCGGCGTGCCGTAGAGCGGATGGTAGGACGCGGCATAGAACGCGCTGGCGCGCAGAAAGAGTTCGCGCGCGCTGCCCGGCCGTCCGGCGGCGAGCGTTGCCTCCGCTTCCGCGGCGACGCGCTCGGCAGCGGCGACCCAGGCGGCGTGGAAGGCGCCGTCGTCGCCGTCACCAACGGCGCGCCCGACCGCCTGAACCTCGCCGAAATCCGCGCCGCCATATGGGATGTAGGCGAGCGGCCAGGTGCCGAACTCGTCGTGCAGCTGGTCCTTGAAGAGCAGTCCCATCGGGTCGCCTCCCGCGCTGTCCGGGCAGGGTCGCTCGCGGGGTGGCGAATGTCACGCGCCTTGCCCGAAGCCGGCGCCTGCGCGAGGCTCGCGGCATGCCGACCTCGCTCCTGCTCGCCTCGTTCGCCGCCGGTGCCGCATACACGCTGACGCCCGGGCCGGGCTTTCTCGCCCTGCTGGGCATTGGCGCGGCGCAGGGGCGGCGGGCCGGGGCGGGCTTCATCTTCGGCCATTTCGCGGGCGACGTGCTGTGGTCCACGCTCGCCCTGCTCGCGATCATCGGGGCACGCACGATCGGGCCGGTGGTGTTCGATCTGCTGGGGCTCGTCTGCGGCGCCTATCTCGGCTGGCTCGGGGCGCGCGCGGTGATGACGCGGCGGCGGACCGAGGCGGCGCCGGCGGTGATCGCGCCGCGGCCAGCTGCTGCGCGGCCTCGCGTTCGGGCTCACCAACCCGAAGGGCTATCCGGTCGCGGTCGCGACCTTCACGGCGCTGCTGGCCGGGCATGCGGGCGAGCTCGGCTGGCACGCGCTGCCGCCGCTGCTGGCCGCGGCCTGCGCGGGGTTTCTGGTCGCCGACTGCGTGCTGGTCGCGATCGCCGGGGCCGCGCGGGTGCGGCGCCTGTATCGGCGCCATGAGGTGCTGATCGTGCGTTGCTCGGGCGTGCTGTTCCTGGGCTTCGCGGCGGCGGCGCTGGCGGGGGCGGCGCCGGGGCTGCGGCGGGCGCTGGATCGCTGAGACGCGAGCATGCTGCATTGCAGCAGCCGCATGGCGGCGGTGGTGAGGCGCCGGCTTCTCCGCTAAGCGGGGAGGAATGGACGCCCCCGCTCCTGAGGCCGCAACGGCGGCCGAGGCGCTGCCGAACTTCACGCACCGGCAGATCCTGCGCGTCATCACCGGCATCCTGCTCTGCATCCTACTGGCCGCGATCGACCAGACCGTCGTGGTGCCGGCAGTGCCGGCGATCGCCGCCGACCTCGCCGGCTTCAACCACCTCTCCTGGATCGTCGCCGCCTATCTGCTGACCGCGACCGCGGCCACGCCGATCTACGGCCGCCTCTCCGACATTTTCGGCCGCCGGGCGCTGTTGCTGCCGGCGATCGTCGTGTTCGTGCTCGCCTCCGTGCTGTGCGCAATGGCGCAGAGCCTGTGGGGGCTGATTGCGGCGCGGGCGCTGCAGGGCCTGGGCGGCGCCGGGCTGATGGCGATGGCGCAGGCGGCGATTGCGGACGTGGTGGCGCCGCGCGAGCGGGGCAAATACCAGGCCTACATGGCCGGCACCTGGGGCGTGGCCAGCATCGCCGGGCCGATCCTGGGCGGCTGGATGACCGATCAGCTTTCCTGGCGGTGGATTTTCTGGATCAACGTCCCGCTCGGGATCGCCGCCTTCGTGCTGAGCAGCCGCGCCTTGAAGATCCTGAAGGTGCACCCGCGGCCGGCGCGCATCGACTATGCCGGTGCCGCGCTGCTGACCGGGTGCATCACCTGCGCGCTGCTGGCGATGAGCGCCCGGGGCGAGGCCGTCTGGCTGCTCTTCGCCGCCGCCGTGCTGCTGGCGGCGCTGATCTGGCGCGAGCGGGTGGCGCCGGACCCGCTGCTGCCGCCGCGCCTGTTCGCCAGCGGCGTGTTCTCCGGCGGAGTGGTGATCGCCGCACTGGCGGCGGCGGCGATGTTCGGCGGCACGTTCCTGCTGCCGCTGTTCTTTCAGCTCCTGCGCGGGGCCGACGCCTCCGAGTCCGGCACCCTGATCGTGCCGTTCCTCGCCGCCAACGTGGTCGGGGCCTACACCGGCGGACAGATTGCCCGGCGGATGGGGCGCGCGAAGCGGATCGTGCTCACGGGCATGGCGCTGTCCGCCGGCGGCTATCTGCTGCTCGCCACGCTGGGGGCGCATGCCGGATCGCTCGTCACGGTGATCGACATGGCGGTGGTTGGTTTCGGGCTCGGCGTGACCATGCCGGTGAACCTCGTAATGGTGCAGAACGCGGCGGAGCGGCGCGATGTGGGCATCGCCACCGGCACGCTGCTGCTGCTGCGCGCGATGGGCGCGGCGCTGGGCAGCACCCTGGTCGGCGCCCTGCTCACCGCCCGCTTCGTCGCGGTCAGCGAGGCCCGCGGCCTGCCGCGCCTCGACCTGGGGGCGCTGCGCGGGCACACGGCGCTGGACCCGGCGACGCGCGCGGCGGCCGAGTCGGCGCTGGTGGCCTCGTTCCACACCACTTTCGTCGCCTGCGCCGCCCTCGCGTTCGCGGGCTTCCTGACCTGCCTCGTGGTGCGCGACCTGCCGCTGCGCTCCAGCGCCCGCGGCTGACCGCTCAGGCCTTCGGCTCGAAGCGCATCGCCACCCCGTTCATGCAGTAGCGCTGCCCGGTGGGGGCCGGCCCGTCAGGGAACACATGCCCGAGATGGCCGCCGCAGCGCGCGCAGTGCACCTCCGTCCGGGTCGCGAACAGGCTGCGGTCGATCGCGGTGTCCACGGCGCCGTCGATGGGGGCCACGAAGCTCGGCCAGCCGGTGCCGCTCTCGAATTTCGTCGCGGCGTCATAGAGCGGTGCGCCGCAGCCGGCGCAGACGAACACCCCTGCCCGCTTCTCGGCATTGAGCGCGCTGGTCCCGGCCCGCTCCGTGCCGTGGCGGCGCAGCACCCGGTATTGTTCGGGCGTCAGCATCGCGCGCCATTCCTCGTCGCTGCGGGTGACGGTGTCGCTGCCGGTGATGGTCTCGGTCATGTCGCTTGCTCCTCTGCCCCGCGACTTAGGCACCCGCGGCCGCCGGTCAACCGCTTGACCGCGCGTGGGCGGCGGGCCAGAGGCGGCGGATGGAAGCGCTTCGCGTCGAGGCCGGGCACATCACCGCGCTCCGCCTGTTCGACATCGCCTACGCGATCGACCTGAAGCGCGCGGAGGCGCTGTGGGCCGGGCGCAGCCGGCGGTCGCGGCTCGCCGCCACACCGCCCAAGGCGGTCGCGTTCGGCGACCCCCCGCTCGGCCTGGCGCTCGATCCGGTGGCGCTGGATCTCGGGGACGGGCCGACGGAGTTCGACGTCACGGCCCGGCTCTATGCGTTCGGCGCGGTCACGCTCGCCCTGCGCGCGACGGTGGCGGGGACGTCGTGGGACGGATTCGTGGACCGCGTGAATGCCCTCGAGCGCGCCCTCGGCGGGCCGGGCGACCCGGGGCCATGGCAGGCCCTGCTCGACCAGCTTCGTGCGACGCTGGGTCCGGCGCTGCGGCGGCCCTCGGCCACGACGGTGGAGGAGGACTACCTGATCGCCGGCGTCCAGGCCTTCGACGCCCGGCCGACCGGCGCCGAGCTGCTGACGCGCGTCGATCTCGTGCCCCTGCTCGCCGGGCGAGGCGCGCCCGCTGGCCGAGGGGGCGCGGGCCGACCTGCTGCGGGCGCGCTTCTCCTACTACACCGACGATCTGGTGGTGCTGACCTGGGACCGCGCGTTCATCTACGATCCGCGCGGCGAGAGCGACGTGGCCGACGTGATCGAGGTCGCCAACGCGCAGCTGCTGGAGATGCGCTACTACGACGAGCTGCTCGATGACGAGCTGCCGCGCATGTACGACCTGGTGGGCGCGACGCGGCGCGGCGTGAACCTGCTCGCCGCCCGGCGCTACGCCGAATCTGGCGCGCCGGCTCTACACGCTGGTCGCCGAGGTGACGGAACTGACCGAGCGTGTGGACAACGCGCTGCAGGTGACGGAGGACGTGTATCTGGCACGCGTCTATGCCGCGGCGCTCGACCTGTTCCGCGTGCCGACGGTGACCGCGGCGGTGCACCGCAAGCTGGCCATCGTCCGTGACACCTACGCCGCCCTCTACGACGAGGCCTCCGGCATCCGGGCGGAGTTGCTGGAGGTGGCGATCGTCGTGCTGATCCTGATCGAGCTGGTGCTGGCGGTGCTGCGGCCGTGAGCGGCGGCGGGTCCGCGCGGACCCTGTTGCGCGCGCCCGCCGCCGCCTGTTTGGATGCGGTCGAGGAAGCGCACGGGGGGCGGCCATGAAGATCGGCTTCAATCTGCTGCTGTGGACCACGCATGTGGACGACAGCCATCTGCACCACATCGCCGCCCTGAAGGCGGCCGGCTATGACGGGGTGGAGATCCCGATGTTCGGCGGCGACACCGCGCATTACCGCCGCCTGGGCGGGCAGATCCGCGACCTCGGCCTGAGCGTCACCGCGATCACCATCATCCCCGACGCCGACCACAACCCGCTGAGCGACAATCCGGCGCACCGGCGGGCCGCGGTGGACCATCTGGCGGCGGCGGCGGAGTGGGCGGCGGCCCTCGGCTCGCCGATCCTGTGCGGGCCGGTGCACCAGCCGCTCGGCCTGTTCACCGGCGAGGCGCCGACCGACGTCGAGCGCGGGCGGCTCGCGGAGGTGCACCGGGCAGGCCGCCGAGAACTGCGCGAAGCTCGGCATGCCGCTGGTGATGGAGTACCTGAACCGGTTCGAGGCCTACATCGTGAACACGATGGCCGATGCGCTGGCGCACGCGGCGCGCGTCGATCACCCGAATTTCGGCGTCATGCACGACACTTATCACGCCAACATCGAGGAGAAGGATCCGGTCGGGATCATCTTCCAGGCCGCGCCGAAGCTGCGCCACGTGCATATCTCCGAGAACGACCGCGGCACGCCGGGGCGCGGGCACGTCCCGTTCGCCGCGCATTTCAAGGCATTGCGGGCGGTGAGCTACGACGGCTGGCTGACCATCGAGGCGTTCGGCCGCTCGCTGCCGGCGCTGGCGGCGGCGACGCGCGTGTGGCGCGATTTCTTTCCCGCGCCCGAGCAGGTCTACACCGAGGGCATCACGCTGATCCGCGACGGCTGGGCCGCGGCCGGCTGAAGCGGCGCCGCGCTACAGCGGCGTCGCCAGGTTGTGCAGCATGCGCAGCAGCGCCGCGCGATCCTCGCCGCGCAGGCGCGCGGTCATGCGGGCGGCATGCGCCGTCTCGCGCCGGCTCAGCATGCGGTGCAGCTGCTTTCCCTCCTGCGTGAGGAACAGCGCGTGCGCCCGCCGGTCCGTGGGCGAGGCACGACGCTCCAGCAGGCCGCGGCGCGCCAGTTCGTCGAGCACGAAGGCGGTGCGCGGCGCCTCGATGCCGAGCGCCCCGGCGATCGCCATCTGCTTCGCGCCCGGATTGGCGTTCACCAGGCGCAGCACCGAGAACTGCGCGGCGGTGACCCCGAGATCCTGCACCGCCGCGCTGTAGTCGGCAAACACCGCGAGCTGCGCGCGGCGCAGCGCGAACCCGACGGCATCCTCAAGCCCCGCCATCTCGAGCGGGGCGTCGCCGGGTCCGCCGCCCTGCCCGTCCCCGTCCCCGCGCCCGTCCCCGCGCCCGTCCCGCGCCTGTCCGCCGGCCCGCCATCGCGCATCCTCCGCGTCCTGCCATCGGTGTTGCGCAACGCGCCCACGCGCTCAAGGGGGTGCATAATACTTCGCAGTACGAAGAATTCGATTGCCGCCATCGCGGCGCGCTGCTAAAGGCCGGGCAGGCTTGCGGAGGTGCGATCCATGGCGGGTGCGGCGAAGGACGGCGACGATCTGGTGCAGGTGGCGTTCGACAACCAGGTCGCCTGGGTCACGCTGAACCGGCCGGAGAAGCGCAACGCCATGAACCCGGCGCTGAACGCGCGCATGCTGGCGGTGCTGGAGGCGCTGGAGGGCGATGCGCGGTGCGGCGTGCTGGTGCTGACCGGCGCCGGCAACTCCTTCTCCGCCGGCATGGACCTCAAGGAATATTTCCGCGAGGCGGAGGGCGAGTCGCGCGCGCGGGTGCTGAAGGTGCGGCGCGACGCCTATGGCTGGTGGCGGCGGCTGATGTGGTTCGAGAAGCCGACCATCGCGATGGTCAACGGCTGGTGCTTCGGCGGCGCGTTCACGCCGCTCGTCTCCTGCGATCTCGCCATCGCGGCAGAGGATGCGCAGTTCGGGCTTTCCGAGATCAACTGGGGCATCATCCCCGCCGGCAACGTCACCAAGGCGGTCGCGGCGACGATGGGCCTGCGCGAGGCGCTCTACTACATCATGACCGGGGAAGTGTTCGACGGGCGCAAGGCGGCGTCGCTGGGGCTGGTCGAACGAGGCGGTGCCGCGCGACGCGCTGCGGGCACGCGTGCGCGCGATCGCCGACCGCCTGCTGGAAAAGAATCCGACGGTGCTGAAAGTGGCGAAGGATGCGCTCAAGCGCGTGCGCGAGATGCCGTGGGAGCAGGCCGAGGAATACCTGACCGCCAAGCAGGAACAGCTCTACTTCGCCGACAAGACGGAGGGGCGAAAGCAGGGTATGAAGCAGTTCCTGGACGACAAGAGTTTCAGGCCCGGCCTGGAGGCCTATGACAGGAGCAAGCGCAGCGCCTGAACGCGCGGCCGGCTGCGGGAGGAAGGAAAAATGTCGAGGTTGCCGGCCCGCCCGGTGCGCCTCGGGCAATGGCAGACGGCGGTGGAACGCCGCGCGGACGGCGCGACGCTGCTGCGCGCGACCGAGCCGCTCGGCCCCTATCCCGGTTTCATCACCGAGCGGCTGATCCACTGGGCCGCGGTTGCGCCGGAGCGGACGTTTCTCGCCGAGCGTGACGACAGCGGCGGCTGGCGGCGGATCAGCTACGCCGCGACGCTGGCGCGGGTGCGGTGCATCGCACAGGCGCTGGTGGCGCGCGGGCTGAATGCCGAAACGCCGATCGCGGTGCTGTCGGAAAACGAGATCGGGCAGGCACTGATCACGCTCGCCGCGCACTATGTCGGCGTGCCGTTCGCGCCGATCTCGCCCGCCTATTCGCTGCTGTCGCGTGACTTCGGCCGGCTGCGCCACGTGCTCGGGCGCGTCGCGCCCCGCCTCGTCTACGCCGCCGACGGCGCGCGATTTGCCGGCGCGCTGCGCATCGCCGCGGCCGGCGGCGCCGAGATCGTGTGCGCGCAGGCGCGCCCGCCGACCGCGCGACGACGCCCCGTTCGCTGCGCTGCTCGGCATGCGCGCCAACGCCGGCGGTCGAGGCGCGGCGCGCCGCGCTCGGCCCGGACACGATCGCCAAGTTGCTGTTCACGTCGGGCTCGACCGGCGTGCCCAAGGCGGTGATCAACACCCATCGCATGCTGTGCGCCAACCAGCAGATGCTGCTGCCAGGTGCTGCCGTTCCTCGCGCGAGGAGCCGCCGGTGCTGGTCGACTGGCTGCCCTGGAACCACACCTTCGGCGGCAACCACAACGTCGGCCTCGATGCTGTACAACGGCGGCACGCTCTACATCGACGACGGCAAGCCCGACGCCGGAGGGCATGCCGAGCACGCTGCGCAACCTGCGCGAGATCGCGCCCACCGTCTACTTCAACGTGCCCGCGCGGCTACGAGGCGATGCTGCCGCACTGCGAGCAGCGACGCCGCGCTTGCGCGCAGACCTTCTTCAGCCGCGTGAACATGCTGTTCTATGCCGGCGCGGCGCTGTCGCAGCCGGTGTGGGACGGCTGCGACGGCGCTCGCCGCATGCGAGCCTGCGGCGAGCGCATCGTGATGGTGCACCGGGCTGGGCGCGACCGAGACCGCGCCGCTGTCGCGTCTACAGCACCGGGCACGACGCGCAACGTCGCCGGCGACATCGGCGCTGCCGGTGCCCGGGCGTCGAGGTGAAGCTGGTGCCGGCCGGCGGCAAGCTCGAGATGCGCTTGCGCGGCCCGAACGTCACGCCGGGCTACTGGCGCGCAGCCGCGAGCTGACGCGCGAGGCCTTCGACGAGGAAGGCTTCTACCGCATCGGCGACGCGGTGCGCTTGGATCGACCCGCCGGATCCGGCGCGCGGGCTTGCTGTTCGACGGCCGCATCGCCGAGGACTTCAAGCTGTCGACCGGCACCTGGGTGAGCGTCGGGCCGCTGCGCGCGCGCATCATCGCCGCCTGCGCGCCGCTGCGTGCAGGATGCCGTGATCACCGGCCATGATCGCGACGAGGTCGGGCGCGCTGCTGGTCGCCGACGGCGACGCCTGGCGGACGGTGGCGCCTGACTGCGCGACGCTCGCCGAGGCGCGTGCGCGATCGCGGCCTGTCGCGCATGGCTGCAGGAGCGCCTCGATGCGCTGGCGCAGGCGGCGACCGGCAGTTCCGAGCGGCGTGGCGCGGGTGCGGATGCTGCTCGAACCGCTCTCGCTCGACGCGGGCGAAGTCACCGACAAGGGCTCGATCAATCAGCGTGCGATCATCGAGCAGCGCGCAGCGCTCGTGGAGCGGCTCCACCAGTCCGAGGCCGCGCCGGACGTGATCTTCGCCGCGCCCGGCTGAGCCTTACGCGAGCGCCGGCGCCACGCGCGCGCGGCACTCGCCGAAGCCGATCGGCACCCGGCCCGGTGCCGTGGCGCGGCCGCGCAGGATCACCTCGTCGCCGTCCTCCAGCCACGCGCGCTGCTCGCCATCGGGAAGTGCCAGCGGGGCGGCGCCGTCCTGCGTCCGCTCGGCGAGGCAGGCGCAGCTCGTCTCCTCCGCGCCCGAGGTCGTGCCGCTGGCGAAAAGGTCGCCCGGCTGCAAGTTGCAGCCGTTGCTCGCGTGTTGCGCCAGCATCTGCGCGAGCGTCCAGTACATGTCGGCGAACGCGGTGCGGGTGATCGGCACCGGCGGCGCGCCCGCCGCGCGCAGGCGCGGGGTGAGCAGCAGCGCCTCCAGCGCGATCGCGATCGCGCCCGCCGCCTGGTCCTCCGGCGCCGCCAGATGCGGCGGCACCGGCGCCTCGTCCGGGCCGCGCGGCGCTGCCGGCACGCGGAACGGCGCCAGCGCCTCCGGCGTGACAATCCAGGGCGAGATCGTGGTGGCGAAGCTCTTGCCCGTGAACGGCCCGAGCGGATGGTCTCGAAGCGCTGCATGGCGCGCGCCGACCAGTCGTTGAGCAGGCAGCAGCCGAACAGGTGGCGTGCCGCGTCGGCGATCGGGATCGGCGTGCCGAGCGCGTTGCCGCCGGCCACGAAGGCGCCCACCTCCAGCTCGAAATCGAGCCACGGCTCCGGCCCGAAGCGCAGGGCGCCCGCCGCGTCGCGCCTCTGTCCGCACGGGCGGCGGACCGTGCCGCCGCTCACGCCGATCGAACTGGCGCGGCCGGCATAGGCGAGCGGCTGGTGCAGGAACGCGGGCGGCAGGCGGCCCGCGCCCATGCGGCGCGTGTGATGGATCGAGGCCAGGAAGTCGGTGAAGCCGCCGATCGCGACCGGCGGCACCAGCTCGGCCTCCGCCATCGGCACCAGGATGTCGGCCGCTCGCGCCGCCGCCGCGCGCCCCTGCGGCGCATCGGCGTCCAGCAGGTCGCCGAGTGCCAGCCGCAGCGCCGAGCGGGCGACGGGCGCGAGGGCCAGCAGCGGGTTCAGCACCGGCCCCGCGGCGGCGCGGGCCGCGAGGGCGGCCTCGCCGTCGAGCAGCCCGGCTCCGAGCACCACCGGCAGGTCGAGGATCCGCTCGCCGATGGCAACGCCGCCGCGCGGTGCCTCCCCGGCGCGGCGGAAGACGCCGAAGGGCAGGTTCTGCAGCGGGAAATCGCCGCCTGCGTTGGCGCTCTCGACCCAGCTCCGGCGGGCGGGATCGTGGCTGCGGTTCAGGTCCGGCAACGCCGCGCCTATGCCGTGTGGCCGAGCACGGGGTGCGGCCGGTAGGGCTCGGCGAGGGACGCCAGTTCGTCGGCCTCCAGCCGCAGCGCCACCGCGGCCAGCGCGTCTTCCAGATGCTCGGGCTTGGAGGCGCCGATGATCGGCGCGGTCACGCCCGGCTGGTGCAGCAGCCAGGCCAGCGCCACCTGCGCGTTGCGACACGCCGCGCTTCGCGCGCGATCTCGCGCGACCCGGTCGACCACCGCGAAGTCGCTGTCGGCGTAGTACATGCTGTGGGCGAAGTCGTCGGTCTTCGCGCGCGTCGTCTCGCCCGTAATCCTCGCGGTCGCGCGGTTGCCGGCGAGGAAGCCGCGGGCCAGCGGGCTCCAGGGGATCAGGCCGATCGCCCTCGTCGCGGCAGAGCGGGATCATCTCGCGCTCCTCCTCGCGGTAGACCAGGTTGTAGTGGTTCTGCATCGTGACGAAGCGGGCCAGGCCGCGGCGGTCGGCGGCGTGCAGCATCTTGCGCGAACTGCCAGGCGAACATCGAGGAGGCGCCGATGTGCAGCGCCTTGCCGGCGCGCACCACGTCGTCCAGCGCCTCCAGCGTCTCCTCGATCGGCGTCGTGCGGGTCGAAGCGGTGGATCTGGTAGAGGTCGACGTAGTCGAGCTGCAGCCGCCTCAGGCTGGCGTCGATCGCGTGCAGGATGTGCTTGCGCGACAGGCCGCGCTCGTTCGGCGACCGTCGCCCATCGGCGTTGAACACCTTGGTGGCGATCACCACCTGCTCGCGCGGGACGCCGAGCGTCGTTCAGCGCGCGGCCGAGGATCTCCTCGCTCACGCCGCGCGAATAGATGTCGGCGGTGTCGAAGAAGTTGATGCCGGCCTCCCAGGCCGGCGGAAGAACGGCCGGCTCGCCTCCTCGTCCAGCACCCAGTCGCGCCACTGCTTGCAGCCGTAGGTCATGCAGCCGAGGCAGAGGCGCGACACTTTCAGGCCGGTACGGCCGAGCGATGTGGTCTGCACGTAAATCCCTTTCCTGCTTGCGCCCGACGCGGCGTTCGGGCGGCGCTCAGTCGGCAGGCGAGATGTAGTACGCGTACAGCTCGGCGGCAGCGAGCGCGAGGCCGGTGACGATGGCGAAAATGACGATGATGACGATCAGCGCCACCACCAGCGAGCGCGACCCGCACGCCGGGCTGGCAGAGCGGCACGAGGTTGAACAGCAGGCCCACAGCGACGATCGCCGCGGCGCCGATGCTGAACAGCCCGAGCGCGAACGGCTGGAAGATCAGCACCAGGGCCAGGATGCTCGCGCCGACGATCGGATATTCCAGCGTGCGCGCCTGACGGCCGCTGAAGCCGCGCCGCTGCTCATCGCACCAGGCTCCCCGCCTCGTCGAACACGTGAAGCTGGTCCGGCTTGCACCGCACGCCGACCTCCTGGCCGAGCTGCACCCGCGCGGTGTGGGCCAGCACGCAGCGCAGGTCCTGCCCTGCCGCAGCAGATGGACGAGCATTTCGGCGCCCATCGGCTCGATGAGATCGATGCTCGCGTGCACGACGTCGGCGGCCTCCGGGGGGGCCAGCTCGAAGCTGCGCGGGCGCACGCCGAGCGTGACATTCGCCCCCGGCGCAAGGCGCCGCACCGCCGCCTCGACCGGGGCCGAGAATTGCTCGCCGAGCAACGCGAAGCGGGCGCGCGCGGTTGCGTCCGCCTCCTCCGCCGTCGCCTCCAAGGTCGCCGGCAGCAGGTTCATCTGCGGCGTGCCGATGAAGCCGGCGACGAAGATGTTGGTCGGGTACGGGCGAACAGGTCGTGCGGGCGTGGCCACCTGCTCGATCCGCCCGTCGCGCATCACCGCGATGCGGTCGGCCATGGTCAGCGCCTCGATCTGGTCGTGGGTCACGATCACCGTCGGCTTGTCGAGGCGTTCCAGCACCTCCTTGATCTGCGTGCGCATCTGCTGGCGGAGCTGGATGTCGAGCCGGCTCAGCGGCTCGTCGAACAGGAAGCAGGTGGGCTGGCGCACGATCGAGCGGCCGACCGCGACGCGCTGCTTCTCGCCTTCGCCGAGCTGGTGCGGACGGCGCTTGAGAATCCCTTCCAGGTCGAGCACGCGCGCCGACCTGCGCGATGCGCGCGGCGATCTGCGGCGCGCGCCGAGCCCGTCGGCATGCAGCGGATAGGCGAGGTTCTCCTCCACCGTCAGCGACGGGTAGAGCGCGTAGAACTGGAACGTCATCGCGACGTTGCGCTCGCGCGCCGGCAGTTCGTTGACGCGCTTGCCGGCGATCAGGATGTCGCCGCTGGTCGCATTTTCCAGCCCCGCGATCATGCGCAGCGTCGTGGTCTTGCCGCAGCCCGAGGGCCGAGCAGGCACACACCTCGCCGGCATCGACGGTCGAGATCGACGCTGTCGACCGCCACCAGGCGTCTGGAAGCGCTTGGTGACACCGGCGAGCCGGATATCGGACTGGACTTGCGACACGGTGCCCTTCAGCGTCGGATCGTGCCAAACGTCACGCCGCGCAGCAGCTGGTTCTGCAAGCGCGAAGGTGACCAGCACGACGGGGATGATGAACAGTGTCTCCAACGCCGAGAGCAGGCCCCAGTCCACGCCGATCGCGCCGCCGATGGTGCGCACGATCTGCACCGGCACGGTGCGCGTCTGCGGTGCCCGTCAGCAGCAGCGCGAACACGAACTCGTTCCAGGTGAGGATGATCGCGAACACGAAGGTCGCGGCGAGGCCGGCATAGATCTGCGGCAGGCAGATCTTGCGGAACACGCGCCACTCGCTGCTGCCGTCCATCCGTGCCGCATCCTCGATGTCGCGGTCGAGGTCGTCGAAGAAGCTCTTCACCATCCAGATCGAGAACGGCAGGTTGAAGGCGGTGTAGAGCGCGATGATGCCGATATAGGTGCCCGACAGGCCGAAGACGTGGAACAGCACGAAGATCGGGATGATGGCGATGATCGGCGGCATCATCCGCGTCGTCAGGATCATGAACAGATAGGTGTCGTTGCCGCGCAGCGGAAAGCGCGAGAAGCCGTAGGCGGCGGCGGTGCCGATGATCAGCGCCAGCAGCACGCTGGTGCCGCCGATGAACAGCGAGTTGAAGAAGTAGAGGCCGAAGCCCGTCGCCTCGGCCTGCCCGCCCTCGACCGCGACGCGGAAGAAGACCGAGACGAAGTTGCTCAGCGTGGGCTTGAAGACGAACTTGATCGGCCACGCCAGCACGTCGGCGCGGGTCTTGAACGCGGCCAGGATGATGAACAGCACCGGGAAGAAGTAGATCAGGCTGATCACGGCGGCGCCGAGCGTGCGGCCCCATCCGGCGACGCCGATGCTGCGGACTTCACGGGAACTCATGTGCGGCGCACCGTCATCGGCTGACCTCTCCGCTCGCGACGGACCTGGATTGCGTAGAGATAGAGGCTGGTCAGCACGATCACGCCGAACAGCACGATATAGCCGAGCGCCGAGGCGCGGCCGGTCTGGAAGTAGTTGAAGGCGACGCGGAACAGATAGACCGAGATGGTCTCCGTCGACGTGCCCGGCCCGCCTTCGGTCAGCACGTAGGGGACGTCGAAGATCTTGAACGTCTCGATGGTGCGGAACAGCAGCGCCAGCAGCAGCAGGCTGCGGATATAGGGGAAGGTGATGGTGCGGAAGCGCCGCCACGGCGCTGGCGCGGTCGATCTCCGCCGCCTCGTAGAGATATTTCGGCACGCTGACGAGGCCCGCGAGCACCAGCAGCATCACGAACGGCGACCACATCCAGGCATCGGCGCAGATGATGGCGATGTGTCGCCTTGACCGGCGTGTCGAGGATGACGAACGGCTGGCCCGGTGAACTCCTGCACCAGCGCGGGGGATGAAGCCGAGCGTGGGCTCGTAGAACAGCTTGAAGAACACGCCGACCGCCGACAGCGAGAGCATCATCGGCGCCAGCACCAGCATCAGCAGGTAGCGGCGCAGCGGAAACTCGCGCGAGAACAGCAGCGCCAGCAGGAACCCGACGACGAGCTGGACCGCCACGCTGCCGATGACGATGACGGCGGTGTTCTGGAACCGCCCCCACACGTCGGAGTCGCTGAGCAGGTCGACGTAGTTGCCGAAGCCCCGCCACTGCGGCGGCACCGCGATCCGCTTCGCGTTGTAGTGAAAGAAGCTGAGCCCGTAGGACCACATCAGCGGGAAGATGTTGACGATCACGAGGGTCGCGATCGCGGGCGCGATCAGCAACGGGCCGCGCCGCTGCGGCGCCATCAGCCACCCGAGGAAGCCGCGCGCGCTCGGCCGGGTCCGACCGGGACTGAGCGTCGCAGGCGGCGTCTCCGTCAGAGGCGTCATGCCGGCACAATCATCGTAACGTCCTCAGGTATCATAGCGTCTTCAAGACAGGGAGCCGTCCGCGCCGCGGCGGGCGGCTCCCCTCATGCGATCGGATGTGGTTGCGGCTACTTGATGCGGCCATCCTCCTTGAGGAGCTTGTCCTGGAACGCCGCGACGGAATCGAGCGCCTGCTTGGCGGAGATCTGGCCGGTGATCGCCTTGTCGAACTGCTCCTGCTGCTGGGTCAGCATCGGGAAGAATTCGGGGATGTGCCAGATGTCCTTCTGCCACTGGTAGTTGTCGGAGAAGGCGCGCGTCCAGGGCGCCCAGGTCAGATAGTCGGGATCCTGCAGCACGCTCAGCATGCCGCTCTCGCCGCCGTGCTTCACGAAGTTGATCTGCACCGGCTTGGAGAGCCACCACTTCACGATCTCCAGCAACTCGTGCACCACCTCCGGCGAATTCCAGGTGGTGAGCACGAAGGGCTGGCCGCCGATGTTCATGAACCGGTTGATCGAGCCGTCCGGCTTGCGCCAGCCCGGCGGCTGGGCAAACCAGCTCTTGTCCGCGACCTTCGAGACCTTCGGGTCGATGACCGGCCCGGCGAGCCCGACCCAGTCGACGATCGCCGCGACCTTGCCCTGCATGTACAGGTCCTGGACACGAAGATGTCCATCTGGCCGGTCTTCGCCACCGGCGGCGCCCATTTCAGCAGATCGAGATATCTTTCGAGCGCCTTTACGGCGATGGGCGAGTTCACGACGCCGGCGGCCGGCTTGGTGCTGGTCTCATCCCAGATATCGCCACCCGCCTGCCAGATCAGCGAATTGATCTGCATCGAAGAGAAATCGTAGCCTTTGCCGGCCTGGAAGGCGATGCCGTAGAAATCGTCATCGGCCACGCCGTCGCCCAGCTTGTCGCCCTTCTTGCGATGGAAGAACTCGCCGATTTCGCCCCACGTATCCCAGTCGACGTTCTGCCATTCCGCGTAATAGCAGGGCAGCGTCTTGTGATACTTGGCCTTGAACGCATCGCGTTCACGGTCGTTGCAGAACAGGTCCTTGCGGTAGTAGGTGACCAGATTGTCCGGGAACTGCGGGAATCCGTAGTAGTTGTTGCTCTTGTACGGATAGCTCGAAGACGTGTCCTTGATGACCTGGTGCATGTCATCAAGCATCGCCTTGAGTTCTGGGTCGTCTCGATGTACTTGTTGAGCTTCAGGTAATGCCCACCCTCAACGAAGTCCCCCAGCCACTGGCTGTCGGTGACGAGCATCTGGTATTTCTTCTCGCCCGAGCTGAGCGAGGCGGCAACGCGCTGGTAGTAGCTGGGCCAGGGGATGAAGTCGATCACCAGCTTTACGTTGTTCCCGCTCTTCGCCTTGTAGGTGCGGTTGAACTCGTCCTGCATGAAGCGGGTCGGCAGCCAGTCGGGGGCGGCCATGTTGATGACGATATCTTTCGCGGCCGCCGGCGCGGGTGCCGCCACCCCCGCCAGCACGGCGCCCGCCGCTGTGGCGAGCGCCGCGAAGCCCATGTTCAGACGTTTCATCCTTGTCTCCCTTGGACGTTGTTTGACGCTTTCGTTCGGCGGCGCCTCATCCCGCCGTTTCAGCCTGGTCGCGGTGCAGCGCGACGCCGCTCTCTTCCGCGAACAGGCAGATCTGGTCGATGTCCACGGCACACTCGATGGTGTCGTCGACCGCGATTCGCCACGCCTGCTCCTGCGGCAGCACGATGCGCAGCCGCGTGTCGCCGCGTGCCATGACATCGAGAATGGTCACGTCGCCAAGCGGCTCGGTGAGGAACACGCGCGCGCCGAAGCCCGGTCCCTGCGCGCTGCCCGCCGCCGGCCAGATCGCCTGCGGCCGCAGCCCGACCCTCACGCTTCGTGCCGGCGGCGAACGCCGCGAGCGCGCCGCGCCACGGCTGCGCGTTCAGGCCCATGAACGCCAGCTCGATGCGCCGCCCGCCGGCGCCCTCGCGCAGCGTGCCGGGCACCAGGTTGATCGGCGGATCGCCCACCAGCGAGGCCACGAACGCATCGTCCGGCTTGGTATAGAGTCGTCGCCGGCGCATCGATCTGCACGATCCGCCCGTGCCGCAGCACCCCCACGCGGCTGCCCATGCTCAGCGCCTCGAGCTGATCGGGCGTGGCGTAGACGATCGTGGTGCTGCCCAGCTCGCGATGCAGGCGCTTGAACTCCGCGCGCGTGTCGTGGCGCAGCTTGGCGTCGAGATTGGTCAGCGGCTCGTCGAGCAGCAGCAGTTGCGGGCGGCGCATCAGCGCGCGCCCGATGGCGCAGCGCTGCTGCTCGCCGCCGGAGAGCGTGGCGGGCTTGCGCGCCAGCGTATGCGTCAGGCGCAGCATCTCCGCCACCTCGCCGACGCGGCGCTTGACCTCCGCGCCCGGCACGCGCGCCTCGCGCAGCGGGTAGGCGAGATTGTCGAAGGTGGAGAGATGCGGGTAGAGCGCGAAGGTCTGGAACACCATCGCCGTGTTGCGGTCGCGCACGGGCACGTCGGCCACGTCGCGTCCGCCGAGCATCACCCGCCCGCTGTCGGGCTGCTCGATGCCGGCGATGGTGCGCAGCAGCGTGGTCTTGCCCGCGCCCGACGGGCCGAGGATCGCGAAGAACTCGCCCGCGTGCACTTCCAGCGTGATGCCCTGCAGGGCCTCGACCGCGCCAAAGCGCTTGCGCAGGTCGCTGACGGCAAGATCCATCGGGTCGGTGCCTAGGCGGGCGGGCGGCCGCGCATGCGCAAGGGGCGCCGCGTCGGCGCGACAGGCTTCGTCTCGATCGCGACGCGCGGGTGCCGGCAAGCCAGCATCAATGACGCCCCCCTTTTCCCGGCGCCGGCGGCGCGTCGGGCTGATTGTTACGGTTATCCGCCTGGATCAGGCATAGTCGTATTCCCACCCTCGCCCACCGCGCAACGGGATTCTCGCGCGCCGATAACGGTGCCGTCGCGCCATAACGCCCGCCGGGGCCCGGCCCCGAGTTGTCGCTTGCGTGAAGCCCGGGCGCGGCGCCACCCTGCGCCGCCGCCGCGCGAGGTCGCCCGCCATGCACCCGCTGTTCCGTCCGGCCGGATTGCGCCGCACCGCCGCCGCCACGGCGGTGGGCCTCGTATATTTCTTTCCCGTGCTGTGGATGCTGCTCGCCGCGATCAAGACGCGCCAGGACACGCTTGCGGTGCCGCCGAAGCTGCTGTTCCACCCGACGTTCGAACATTTCGTGAGCCTGTTCACCGGCGTCACGGCCGACGGCAAGCAGGTGTTCGCGACCGGCTTCGCGCGCTACATCTTCAACTCGGTTGCAATCGCGGGATCGAGCGTGCTGCTCGCACTCGTCCTCGGCGCGTTCGCCGCCTATGCGTTCGCGCGGCTGCCAATGCGCGGGCGGGAGTATCTGCTGTTCTACACGCTCGTGCTGCGGATGATCCCGCCGCTGACCAGCATCATCCCGCTCTATGTCATCTTCAGCAGAATCGGGCTCGGCGGCAGCTACACCGGGATCATCCTCGTCTACACCGCCTTCAACCTGCCGTTCGCGATCTGGATGCTGCGCAGCTTCATGCTGGAGTTGCCGGCGGCGGCGGAGGAGGCGGCGTGGCTCGACGGCACGTCGCGCCTGCGCATCCTGTGGCACATCACGCTGCCGCAGATGCGCGGCGGGCTGGCGGCGACCGCCATCATCGCTTTCGTGTTCACCTGGAATGATTTTCTGTTCAGCGAGATGCTGACCGGCGTGGACACGCGCACGATCCCGGTGGCGATGCTGCGCGTGCTCGGCGCGGACTTCGGCACCGACTGGGGGTTGTTCGCGGCCGCCGGCGTGATCTACCTCGCCCCGGTGGTGCTGGTTGCGTTTTTCCTGCAGAAGCAGTTGCTGCGCGGCGCCACCTTCGGGACGCTGGCGCGTTAATCACGCGGAGGCTCGCCCGCATGCCGAAGCTCAAAGCCGTCATCATCCCGGTCACGCCGTTCGAGCAGAACTGCACCCTGCTGTTCGAGGATGAGCAGCACCGCGGCGCGGTGATCGACCCGGGCGGCGACGTGCCGCGCATCCTCGACGCCGTGCGCAAGCATGACGTGGTCGTGGAAACGATCCTGCTCACGCACGGCCATCTCGATCACGCGGGCGGGGCGGCAGCGTTGCAGCGCGCGCTGGCTGCGGGCGGCGCGCGCCCGCCGATCGTCGGCCCGGACGCGCGCGACGGCTTCCTGCTCGACAACATCGCCGCCCAGGCCCGCATGTTCGAACTCGACGGGCTGGAAAATGCGACCCCCGATCGGTGGCTCACCGAGGGCGAACAGGTCGCGATCGGCGGGTTCGCCTTCGACGTACTGCATTGTCCGGGCCACACGCCGGGGCATGTGGTGTTCGCGGCGCCGTCGCTGGGGCTCGCGGTCGTCGGCGACGTGCTGTTCCGCGGTAGCGTCGGGCGCACCGATTTCCCCTACGGCGACCACGCGGCCCTGCTCGACTCGATCGCGCAAAAACTGCTGCCGCTCGGGGATGCGGTGCGGTTCCTGTGCGGCCACGGGCCCGGCTCCACGATCGGGGAGGAGCGGCGCAGCAATCCGTTCCTGGCCGACCTGCCGGCGGCGGCCGGTGGCGAGGCGGCGCGCGGCTGAGGACGCGCGGCCGTGCCGACGCCCACCCGTGCCGGCGCCCTCATCGCCCTGTTGCTCGCGGCACCGCCGCTGGGCGGCTGCGGGTCGCTGCTCACGGAGGGGACGGCCGACGCGGCCGGCCTCGCCGGGGCAGGGATCGCCGGCGCAGTGTCCAAGAATGCGGCGGTCGGCGCCGGGATCGGCCTCGGCGTGACGGCGCTCGCCAATGCCGGCCTGATGTATGCCGAGCGGCGGGTGCACGCCTATCAGCAGGACCGCATCGCCGAGGCCGCGGGGGCGCTGCCCGAAGGCGCGGTGGGGCAGTGGAACGCCGCCTCCGCGGTGCCGATCGAGGCGGCGGCGCACGGGGCGGTGGTGGTGAGCCGCATCATCGGTGGCGAAACGTTCCTCTGCAAGGAGATCGTCTTCTCGGTCGAGAGCGGCAGCGGCACACAGGTCGAGCGCGCCTTCTTCACCGCCACGGTCTGCCGCGACGGCACGCACTGGCACTGGGCCACCGCCGAGCCGGCGACGACACGCTGGGGCGCGTTGCAGGAATGAGGGCGGCGGCCTGGCTCGGGCTGCTCGTGCTGCTCGGCGGCTGCCGCGAGGCGGCCCAGCTGACCGGGCTCGCGACCGGCGGCGTGGCGGGCGCGGCGACGGCGAGCCCGGCGGTGGGCTTCGCCGTCGCCCTCGGCGTGCAGGTTGCGGCCGACGAGATCTTCAAGCGCGTCGGCCGCAGCCGCCAGCATGCCGAACAGGACGCGATCGCCTCGGTCGCCGGCGCGCTGCCGGAGGGCGGGGCCGCGCCCTGGGTGGTGCATCACACCATCCCGATCGGCAACGAAAGCGGAGAGGTGCAGGTGGTCCGGCTGATCGCCAATCCGCTGGCCGAGTGCCGTGAGATCGTCTTCTCGGTGGCCGACCCGCCGAAGCCGGCCGCCTGGTACGTCACCAGCATCTGCCGCGACCGCGGCGGCTGGCAATGGGCGCTGGCCGAGCCCGCCGTGCCGCGCTGGGGATTCTTGAAGCAGTGAGGCCCGTGGTGGGCGCGGCTGGGATTGAACCAGCGGCCCCTACCGTGTCAAGGTAGTGCTCTCCCACTGAGCTACGCGCCCAACGGACCGCGCCCCTCCTACGGGGTCACGGCCGCCGGTGCAAGAGGTGCACGGGCGCCTACTGCGCGAGTTCGATCTGCGCGCTGCGCACCGCGGCGACGGTGCGCTGCCGGCCGACGAGCGCCTCGTCCAGCCAGTCGCGCCGCATCTCCGGCACCGAGGCGAGCAGCAATTCCGTGTAGGGGTGGAAGGGCGGCGCGAACACGCGCGCGGTGTCGCCGGCCGCGACCAGCCGGCCCTTCAGCATCACCGCGACCTTGTTCGCGATCCGCTTCACCGTGCCGAGATCATGCGTGATGAACAGATAGGCCACGCCAAGCTCGTCCTGCAGCCGGCGCAGCAGGCCAAGAATGTCCTCGCCGACGAGTTGGTCGAGCGCGCTCGTCACCTCGTCGCAGATGATGAGGTCGGGCTCGGCGGCCAGCGCGCGCGCGATGCCGACGCGCTGCTTCTGCCCGCCCGAGAGCTCGGGCGGCGTGCGGTCGATGAAGTCCGCCGGCAGGTCCATCAGCGCCAGCAGCTCGCGCACCCGGGCGCGCACCTGCGCCCGTGGCCGGCCGAAGTAGAAGCGCACCGGGCGGCCGATGATCTCGTACAGCGTCTGGCTCGGGTTCAGCGCCACGTCGGGCATCTGGTAGATCATCTGCACGCGGCGGAGCTGGTCGCGGCTGCGGTCGCGCAGGCGCGGCGGCAGCGGCTCGCCACGGAAGCGGATATCGCCCGACTGCGCGCGGCAGCAGGCCGATGATGACGCGCGCCAGCGTGCTCTTGCCGGAGCCCGATTCGCCCACGACCGCGACGGTGTCGCCGCGCCGCACGTCGAGACTCACGCCGTCGATGACGCGCAGCGAGCGCTTGATAGCTCGCGACGACGTCGCGCAACTCCAGCAGCGGCGCGTCGCCGCCCGCCGTCTCGGCGCGGTAGCGATGGCGCGGCGAGCCGCTCGGCGACCAGGCGGCGCGTGTAGGGCTCGCGCGGCGCCTGGAGAATTTGATCGGCGGTGCCGAACTCCACCATCCTGCCGTGGCGCAGCACCATGATGTGGTCCGCGATCTGCGCGACCACGGCGAGATCGTGGGTGATGTAGACGCCGGCCGTGCCGTGCTCGCGGATCAGCTTGCGGAACGCCGCCAGCACTTCGACCTGCGTCGTCACGTCGAGCGCCGTGGTCGGCTCGTCGAAGACGAGGATGTCGGGCTTGGCCGCCATCGCCATCGCCGCCATCGCGCGCTGCAACTGCCCGCCGGAGACCTGATGCGGATAGCGGTCGCCGAACCGCTCCGGGTCGGGCAGTTCGAGCTCGCTGAACAGCCGGACTGCTTCCACCTTCGCCGCTGCCGGCGCCATCAGGCCGTGGCGCACCGGGATCTCGCAGATCTGCTCGAACAGCGTCATCGCGGGGTTGAAGCTCGCGGCCGCGCTCTGCGCGATATAGGCGATCGACGGCCCGCGCAGCGCCCGCCGCTCGCGCGGCGTCATCTGCGCGGATGTCGCGGCCCTGGAACAGGATGCGCCCGCCCTCGATCGCGCAGCCCGGCCGCGTATAGCCCAGGATCGCAAGCCCGACCGTCGACTTCCCCGCGCCCGACTTCGCCGATCAGCCCGATGACTTCGCCGCGGCGCAGCGCGAAGCCGACATCATCCACCAGCACCGTGCCGACGCCGCGCTCGCCGCGCGCAACGACGCGCAAGCCCGGCCACCTGCAGCACCTCCTCGCCGATGCGCCGCCCGGTCATGCGCCCTCTCCCTGCCCGCGGGAGTGGATGGCCAGCATCCAGTCCACGACGAAGCTCACGCCGATGGTGAGAATCGCGATGGCGCCGGCCGGATAGAGCGGTGCCATCGCATCGAGGTTGATCATGTCGCGGTAGTCGCGGACCATGCTGCCCCAGTCGGCCGCCGGCGGCTGCACGCCGATGCCGAGGAAGCTGAGCGCCGCGATGAACAGGAACGCGAAGGAGAAGCGCAGGCCGAACTCGGCGATCAGCGGGGCCGCCGCGTTCGGCAGGATCTCGTGGCGGATCACCCACCAGAGGCCCTCGCCGCGCAGCCGCGCCACTTCGACATATTCCAGCGCGCCGATATTCATCGCCAGTGCCCGGCTGAGGCGAAACACCTTCGGCGCGTCGAGGACCGCGATCGTGACGACCAGCACCGGCAGCGCCGTGCCGAGCACCGACAGCACGATGAAGGCGAAGATCAGCGTCGGCATCGACAGCAGCAGATCGACGACGCGCGACAGCAGCACATCGGCCCAGCCGCGCAGTACCGCTGCGGCAAAGCCGGCGATGACGCCGATGCTGAAACCGAGGCAGGTGATGACGAGCGCGAGCCCGATCGACATGCGCGCGCCGTAGATCAGGCGGCTGAACAGGTCCCGCCCGAGATTGTCGAGCCCGAGCACGTGCTGCGAATCGGGGTCGGCATAGGCGTCGCCGACGATGTCGGACTGATCGAACGGGGCGATCACCGGCGCGCCCACCGCCGCGGCGACGTTGACCAGAATGATGATGAGGCCGATCAGCGCCGGCAGCGTCAGCCGATGGCCGAACAGGCGGACGCGGCACCGTCATCGCGGATGCCGCAGCCGCGGGTTGCTCAGGATCGCCATCACGTCCGCCGCCATGTTCAGCAGGATGAACGCGGCGGCGAAGATCAGCCCGCAGGCCTGCACCACCGGCACGTCGTGCTTGGATACGGCATCCACCATGAGCTGGCCGAGCCCGGGATAGACGAACACCACCTCCACCACCACCACGCCCACGATCAGGTACGCGAGGTCCAGGGCCACGACGCTGATGATGGGGGCGAGCGCATTCGGGAACGCGTGGCGGACCACGACCCGCCATTTCGGCAGTCCCTTGAGGAACGCCATCTCGATATACGGGCTCGCCATGATCTGCAGCACGGAGGCGCGCGTCATGCGCAGCATGTGCGCGATCACCACCAGCACCAGCGTGAGCATCGGCAGGAAGGTCAGCCACGATGCGCGCCAGCATCGGCGTATCTGGGGTGACGTTGGCGAGCGAAGGGAACCAGCCGAGCCGCACCGAGAAATACTTGATCAGGATGTAGCCCACGAGATACTCGGGCACCGAGATCGTCAGCAGCGTGAAGAAGTTCACCGCCCGGTCATACACGCCGCCCTGCCAGATCGCCGCCATCAGCCCCAGCGCGACCGCCAGCGGCACCGCGACGATGGCAGCGTAGCTGGCAAGGAACAGCGTGTTGCGCAGCCGCGGCGCGATCTCCTCCACCACGTCGCGGTGGCTCGCGAGCGAGCGGCCGAAGTCGCCGACCACCGCGTGGGACGCCCACTCCAGATACCGCACGCTGGCCGGCCGGTTGAGCCCGAGTTCCTGCCGGATCTCGGCCAGACTCTCGGGCGTCGCGGTGTTCTGCAGGATCGCCGAAGCGAGATCGCCCGGCAGCACTTCCGTGCCTGCGAAGATCAGCACCGACGCCGCTACCAGCGTGAGCAGCCCGAGGCCGAGCCGCTGGCCGATCAGCCGGAGCAAAGGATCAGGCCTTCAGCCAGGCCTGCTCCACGATCCAGCCGTTGTTCATGTCGAAGCCGCCATGCGGCGTGTGCCCGCCGACGTTCTTGTTGTGCGCGTCCAGCCAGTCGCGGAACACCGGGACGATGGTGGCGCCGTCGTGGTACAGCAGCGACTGCATCTCCCAGATCATCGGCTTGCGCTTGGCCTCGTCGGTCTCGGCGCGCGCCTCGGCCAGCAGCTTGGCGAACTTCTCGCTCTTGTAGTGGCTCTCGTTCCACGGCGCATCGGGCGCATAGGCGACCGCGAGCATCTGCGTCGCCGCCGCCCGCCCGGCCCAGTAGCTGGTCACGCACGGCCCCTTGAGCCACACATTGTCCCAGAACCCGTCGGCAGGCTCCTTCTTGAGGTCGATCTTGATCCCGGCCTTCGCCGCACTCTCCTGAAACAGCTGCGCCATGTCCACGGCGCCGGAGAACGCCGCGTCGGAGCATTGCAGCACCAGCGGCGGGTTCGTCAGACCCGACTTCTTCAGGTGGAACTTCGCCTTGTCCGGATCGTACTTGATCTGCGGCAGCTCGGAATTCCAGTAGGGATCGGTCCTGGGAATCGGGTGGTCGTTGCCCGGCGTCGCGTAGCCCGAGAACAGCGCCTTGATGATGCGTTCGCGGTCGATGCCGTATTTCAGCGCGAGCCGCAGCTCGTGATTGTCGAAGGGCGGGCGGTCATGCATCATCGAGATCACGGCGTGCCACCCGCCGGACGCGCGCACGATCTCCAGCTTCGGGTTCTTCTTCACCAAGGCCACGAACTTCGCGTCGACCCGGTTCATCGCGTCGATCTGGCCGGTCATCAGCGCGTTCAGCCGGGCGCTGGAATCGTTGATCACCGTGATGTCGAACGCATCAACATGCGCGCGGTCGGGTTTCCAGTAGTTCGGGTTGCGCTTGCCGGAGACGCGCACGCCGGGGTCGAACGTCTCCAGCACATATCCGCCGGTGCCGATCGGCTTCGTCCAGTCGGTATGCCCGTTGGGCACGATGAGCACGTGATAGTCGGTGAGCACGTAGGAAAAGTCGGCGTCACCGCCGGTCAGCGTCACCTGCACCTGGTTGGGCGTGAGCTTCTTGACGTCGGCGACCGCCTTGAACGGTCCGGCGGCGCCGGACTTCGTCTTGCCGCGGTGCATGTTCAGCGAATAGACGATGTCGTCGGCATCCAGCGTCTTGCCGTTGCTGAACGTGACGCCCTTGCGGATGTTGAGGATCCACTCGGTGGCACCCGGCTTGACCTCCCAGCTCTCGGCGAGTTCCGGGTGCGGCTTGCCGTCCTGTCCCCATTCGACCAGCGCGTTGAAGAAGGCATGACCGGCATCGATCATCACGGAGTCCGTGTAGCTGCCGGGGTCGAGGCTGTCGGTGGTGCTGCCGCCGGCGAGGCCGAGGCGCAGCGTGCCGCCCTTGCGCGGCATGTCGGCAGCCTGCGCCTCGACGCTCGCGACCATGGCAGTAACCATGGCGGCGCCGGCACCGAGCGCGGCCGCGCGACCGAGAAACTCACGTCGCGAGATGCGCCCCGCGGCATGCTGATCGCGCCAGAATTCCAGCTCGCTCATCTTGGCCTGTGCCTCCCCATGCGTCCGGCTGACTTCGGCGCAGGCCCGGCCCGTTTTGCATTTCCGGCCGTCGGCAAGCGTGTTTCAAGCATGTCTGGTGCCATGCCACTCTGCGCCTTGCGGATATGTGATGATCCGCGCGGGCATGACCGAAGTCAACCTCTGCGGCCCCCCGGGGCAACCTCGCTGCGGTTGACGCCGGAACGGGCGGCCGGCAGCCTGCGTGGCGAACGGCGCGCACGGCGCCATAACCCCGACAGCACGCGCATCCTGAGTTGCCCATGACCACCATCCCCGCCGACCGCGATCCGCTGCTGCAGCCGTTTCAGCTGCGTCACCTGACGCTGCGCAACCGCGTGATGAGCACCAGCCACGAGCCGTCCTATTCCGACGACGGCATGCCGAAGGACCGCTACCGGCTCTATCATGTCGAGAAGGCGAAGGGCGGGATCGCGCTGACGATGACCGCGGGCTCGGCCGTGGTCTCGCGCGACAGCCCGCCGGCGTTCGGCAACCTGCTGCTCTGGCGCGACGAGATCGTGCCCTGGCTGCGCCGCCTCAGCCGACGAGTGCCACGAGCACGGCAGCGCGGTGATGATCCAGATCACCCATCTCGGCCGCCGCACCGCCTGGAACCGGGCCGACTGGCTGCCGGTGCTGTCGCCCTCGCCGGTGCGCGAGCCGGCGCACCGCGCCTTCCCCAAGGACCATCGAGGACTGGGACATCGAGCGCGTCGTCGCCGACTATGCCGCCGCCGCGCAGCGCGTGCAGGCGGCCGGCCTCGACGGCATCGAGATCGAGGCCTACGGCCATCTCATCGACGCCTTCTGGTCGCCGGCCACCAACCACCGCGACGACGAATACGGCGGCAGCCTCGACAACCGCATGCGCTTCTCGATGCGCGTGCTGCGACGCGGTGCGCGACGCGGTCGGCCCGGATTTCATCGTCGGCATCCGCATGGTGGCCGACGAGGACTGGGAGCGCGGGCTCTCGCGCGACGACGGGATGGAGATCGCGCAGCGCTTCAAGGCCTCGGGCCGCGTCGACTTCCTCAACATCATCCGCGGCCACATCGACACCGACACGGCCCTCGCCGACGTGATCCCGATCGCCGGCATGCGCTCGGCGCCGCATCTCGATTTCGCCGGCGAGGTGCGCGCCGCCGCCGCAATTCCCGGTGTTCCACGCCGCCCGGATCAACGATGTCGCCACCGCCCGCCACGCGATCGCGGCGGGCAAGCTCGACATGGTCGGCATGACGCGCGCGCAGATCGCCGACCCGCACATCGTGCGCAAGGTGCGCGAGGGCGAGCGAGCACGCGATCCGCCCCTGCGTCGGCGCCACCTACTGCCTCGACCGCATCTATGAGGGCAACGAGGCGCTCTGCATCCACAACCCCGCCACCGGGCGCGAGGCGACGATGCCGCATGTCGTGCCGCGCAGTGCCGGGCCGCGGCGCAAGGTGGTCGTGGTCGGCGCCGGGCCGGCGGGCCTGGAGGCGGCGCGGGTGGCGGCCGAGCGCGGTCACGAGGTCGTGCTGTTCGAGGCGACCGAGAAGGCCGGCGGGCAGATCCTGCTCGCCGTGCGCGCGCCGCGCCGGCGCGAGCTCATCGGCATCGTCGACTGGCGCGTGGCGCAGCTGGAGCGGCTCGGCGTCGACATGCGCTTCGCCACCTATGCCGACGCGGCGGAGGTGCTGGCGCAGGCGCCCGACATCGTGTTCATCGCGACCGGCGGGGTGCCCGAACACCGCCGTCCTGGACGCCGGCAACGATCTCGTCACCTCCTCCTGGGACGTGCTCTCAGGCCAGGCGAAGCCCGCCGGCCGGGTGCTGGTGTTCGACGACAACGGCGGCGCATCCCGGCATGCAGGCGGCCGAGCTGATGGCGGAGGCGGGGGCGGCGGTCGAGCTGGTCTCGCCGGAGCGGTTCTTCGCGCCGGAGATGGGCGGGCTCAACCATGCGCTCTATGCCCGCGCCTTTCAGCGGCTCGGCGTGCGGGTCACCATCAATGCGCGGCTGGTCGCGGTCCGGCGCGACGGCAACGCGCTCGTCGCGACCATCGGCAGCGACTACGGCAGCCGGCAGCGAGGAGCGGGTCGTCGATCAGGTGGTCGTCGAGCACGGCACGCTGCCGGCCGACGACCTGTACCACGCGCTGCGGCCGCAATCGTCCAATCTCGGCGCGGTGGACTACGAGGCGCTGGTGGCCGGGCGGCCGCAGGCGGTGGTGCGCAACCCGGCGGGCGCATTCCGCCTGTTCCGCATCGGCGATGCGGTCGCCAGCCGGAACATCCACGCCGCCGTGTACGACGGGCTGCGCTACGCCAAGGACATTTGAGCGGGCGGGCGGCGCCGGTCAGGCGGCCCGGCGCGTCGCCAGCGCCGCCGGAAGGTTGCCGATCGCGTGGTCGATCAGCCGCGCATCCGCCTCGGCGGAAAGCCCCTCGCGGATCGCCTGCTCGCTCGCCGCGGTCGCGATCTCGGCCGCCGTCACGCGCACCTCGTCCACCGCGGCCTTTTCGGCCGCCGCGATCCGGTCCATCGCCATCCGCTCGCGCCGGTGCGCCGTCGCCTCGGCCTCCTCGGCCGCCGCGCGCGACACCCGCGCCGCTTCGGCCTTCGCCCCGTCCAGCAGCGCCTTCGCCTCCGCCAGCGCCGCCTCGCGGCGGGCACGGGCATCGGCGAGCATCGCCTCGGCCTCCTGCCGCAGCCGCTGCGCCTCGGCGAGCTCGGCGCCTGCACGGCCGCGGTGCGGGCATCGAGCATGCCCGCCAGCACGCCCCATAGCTTGCGTCCGAACAGGACGAAGAAAATGATGAACGCGATCGCGACCCAGGTGCGCGGCTCGGCGAAGAAGCTCGGCTCTTCCATCTACGCCTCCTGGCTGCGCGCGCGCCGCGCCGCGAGCGTGGATGCCACGGCCCGCTCGACCGCCGCCGGCGTCGATCCCGGTGCCGACGAGGCGGGCGACGACGGCCTGCGCCGTCTCCACCGCCACCTGCTGGACCGCGCCCAGCGCCGCCGTGCGCGCCGCACCGATCCGGTGCTCGGCCGCCGCGATCTCGCGTCTCCAGCTTGGCGTTCAGGGTCGCCGCCTGCGCCCCCGCCTCGGCCTTGGCGGCTGCCAGGGCCTCCGCGATCTGCGCCTGCGCGCCGGCATGCGCTTCGTGCCCGGCGCGGACCAGCTCGGCGATCGCCGTGTCCGCCGCCGTCTTGGCGCCCCGCGCCGCCTCCAGATCCGCCTCGATCTTCGCCTCGCGCGTCTGCAGCACGTCGGCCACCTGCGGCAGCGCCCAGCGGGAATACAGCAGGTAGAGGATGACGAAGATGACGGCGCCCCAGACCACCTGGCTACGTCGTCAGCGGGTTGGCGAAGTCGAGCTGCGGCATGCCCTCCGCCGCGCGCGGCCGCGGCGGGCAGCAGGAAGGGCGTCAGGGCCAGGAACGCCGGGGCCAGGAGCGGCCGCATCGTCGGCGATCAGACGAACAGGATGATGAACGCGATCACCAGCGCGTAGAGCGCCACCGCCTCGGTCAGCGCGAAGCCCAGGATCGCGAGGCCGAACACGCGGTCGCGCGCCGTCGGGTTGCGCGCGACGCTGTTGACCAGGGCGGCGAAGATGTGGCCGATGCCCACACCCACGCCGGCCAGCGCGATCACGGCGAGGCCCGCACCAAGTTGCTTGGCAGAAGCGAGGTCCATCAGTTCAATCCCTTTCGTTGCGTCCGCTGCCTCAGTGCAGGTGGACGGCGTCGTGCAGATAGATGCAGGTGAGGATGGCGAACACGTAGGCCTGCAACGCCGCCACCAGGATCTCGAAGCCGATCAGCGCCACGTTCACCGCGAGCGAGACGCCGGCCGGAACGATGCCGAGCAGCCCGGCGCCGCCCAGCATCACCACGAATGCGCCGAACACCTCCAGCATCGCGTGCCCGGCCATCATGTTGGCGAACAGTCGCACGGAGAGCGAGATGATGCGCGAGAGATAGGAGAGGATCTCGATCGGGATCAGCAGCGGCGCCAGCGCGATCGGCACGCCCTTGGGCATGAAGTAGCTGAAGAAGTGCCAGCCGTGCAGCCGCAGCGCCACCACCGTCACCATGACGACGACGAACACCGCCATCGCCAGCGTGACCGCGATGTGGCTGGTGAAGGTGAAGAAATACGGCCACACGCCCAGCAGGTTGCCGAGCAGGATGAAGAAGAACAGCGTGAAGATGAACGGGAAGAAGCGCCGGCCCTCCGGGCCGATCGTCTCCACGCACATCGACATCACGCGTCTCGTAGGATAGCTCGGCGGCGGCCTGCAGCCGGCCGGGCACCAGCGCGCGCGGGCGCATGCCGAGCCACAGCAGCAGCCAGCACCAGCACCCCGGCGATGACCATGAACAGGTTGGACTGGCTGAAATGCACCGCCGCGCCGATATGGCCGAGGGCGGGATGCAGCGTGAACTGCCCGAGTGCGTCGATGGTTCCGCCGGCCGCCAAAGTTCCGTCCTCGCTCCAACTCGGGCCGGGCGGCCCAGGTCACGGCCCGCCACTGGGCCCCATTACACGCCAGACGTTCAGCACGCCGGCAGCGCCCCCGAGCAGCACGAACAGGGCGAGGAACACGGGTGACGTGTGCAGGAAGTGGTCGAGCGCCCAGCCGATGGCCACGCCCACGACCAGGGCGGAGACAAGCTCCACCGCCACCCGCAACCCGACGCCCAGGGCCGACGTTGGCAGCTTGTCCAGGTGGAGTTTGGTCTCCACGCCGGACGGCCGCCCCTGCCGTTCGCGAGCCGCGCGCAGCCGCGCGTCGAAGCTTTCGCCCTCGCCGCCGCCGTCGCCACCCTCTGCCCCGCTCATACGCGCGTTCCTCGGCAAGTCGCCCCGCCGAAAGGCGCGGGACTGCTACCGTTGGGTTGCGGGTGTGTCAAGAATGGGCAACCCTTTCTCCACCCTGTCATGACGCGCCTCCTGCACCGTTCCCTCGGCACGCCCCCGCCACTCGCGGTCCGGGGTGAGGGCATTTTTCTTCATGCCGCGGACGGACAGCCTATCATCGACGGGTCCGGGGGCGCTGCCGTCGCCTGCCTCGGCCATGGCCACGCCCGCGTGACCGCCGCAATCGCCGAGCAGGCCGCCCGGCTGGCTTACGCGCATACCTCGTTCTTCTCCAGCGAGCCGGCCGAGGCGCTGGCCGAACGTGCTGACCGAGGGCGAGCCGGGCGGGCTGAGCCACGCCTTCTTCGTCTCCTCCGGCTCGGAGGCGATGGAGGCGGCGCTGAAGCTCGCGCGGCAGTATTTCCTCGAGATCGGCGAGCCGGAGCGCACCCACGTCATCGCCCGGCGGCAGAGCTATCACGGCAACACGCTGGGCGCGCTGGCCGCCGGCGGCAACGCGATGCGCCGGGCGCCCTACGCGCCGCTGCTGTCGCCCGCGTTCAGCCATGTCGCGCCCTGCTTCGCCTACCGCTTCCAGGCGCGACGGCGAGTCGCGACGCCGCCTATGCCGCCCGCCTCGCCGACGAGCTGGAGGCCGAGTTCCAGCGCCTCGGCCCCGGCCGCGTGATCGCGTTCTGCGCCGAGACGGTGGTCGGCGCCACCGCCGGCTGCGTGCCGGCGGTGGCCGGCTATTTCCGGCGCGTGCGCGAGATCTGCGACCGCCACGGCGCGCTGCTGATCCTCGACGAGGTCATGTGCGGCATGGGCCGCACCGGCACGCTGCACGCGTGGGAGCAGGAGGGCATCGCGCCGGACATCCAGGTGGTCGCCAAGGGCCTGGGCGGCGGCTACCAGCCGATCGGCGGCATCCTGCTCGCGCGCCGCATTTTCGCGGCGTTGCAGGCGGGCTCGGGCAGCTTCCTGCACGGCCACACCTACCAGGCGCATCCCGTCGCCTGCGCGGCGGCGCTGGCGGTGCAGCGGGTGATCCGCGAGGACGAGCTGCTGGCAGAACGTGCGCGCCATGGGCGCGCATCTCGAAGCGGCGCTGATCGAGCGCCTCGGCCAGCACCGCCATGTCGGCGACATTCGCGGGCGCGGCCTGTTCTGGGCGGTCGAGTTCGTCGCCGACCGCGCGCGCGCAAGCCGCCGTTCGACCCGGCGCTGGCGATGCACGAGCGCGTCGCGGCGGCGGCGTTCGCGCGCGGGCTCGGCGATCTATCCGATGGGCGGCACGATCGACGGCGTGCGCGGCAACCACGTGATCATCGCGCCGCCCTACATCGCGACCGAGGACGACATCGCCGCGATCGTCGCCCGGCTGGGCGAGGCCGTGGCGGCGGCGTGTTCCGGCAGACGGCGAATGACGACGATCTGCGGCGCGGCCGTTCTCCCCGGCCACCGGACTCAGCCGAGGATGCCGCCGGAAATCTCGACCCGCTGGGCGTTGATCCAGCGGTTGTCGCCGGACAGCCTCGATGCCACCGCCGGGCCGATGTCATCGGACAGGTCCACGCGCCCGAGGGCCGTGACGGCAGCGCTGAAGTCGTTGGCCGCCTTGTTGTCGGTCACGCCGCCGCCGCGCCGCTCGCGGGTCGGAGCGAGGGTCCCGGTCAGGGAACCGAAACTCTAAACTCTCGTTTAATCTCCGCGTCGGCGCTGCGGCAGGGACCGGCCGGCGCACGAAGCCGTGTGCGCCCGACGATGCCGCCCCCAGCCGCGTGCCGGCAGGCAGTGGGAGGACGACCATGGACACACATCTGCTGGGCCTCGCCAGCGAAACGGTCCGGATCAGCGATGCCGACATCGCACGGTTGCGGGGCGCCCTGCGCGGCAACGTGCTGCTGCCGGGCGACGCGGGATACGACACCGCGCGCACCATCTGGAACGCCATGCACGACCGCCGCCCCGCGATGATCATTCAGCCGCTGGGCGCGGCGGACGTCATGCAGGCCGTCACGTTCGCCCGCGACCACGGCGCGGCCCTGGCGGTGCGCGGCGGCGGGCACAACATCGCCGGCAGCGCGGTGTGCGAGGGCGGCATCATGCTCGACCTCTCGCGCATGCGCTCGGTGCAGGTCGATCCGGCGGCGCGGCGCGCCCGCGTCGAGGGCGGCGCCCTGCTCAGCGATGTCGACAAGGAAGCGCAGGCGTTCGACCTTGCGGTCCCGGTCGGCGTGAACTCCACCACCGGCATCGCCGGCCTTACGCTCGGCGGCGGCTTCGGCTGGACCAGCCGCAAGTTCGGCCTCACGATCGACAACCTGCTCGGCGTGGACATCGTCACCGCCGACGGCATGTTGCGCCGCGCCGACGCCGCCCAGCACCCCGACCTGTTCTGGGCCGTGCGCGGCGGCAGCGGCAATTTCGGCGTGGTGACGGCGTTCGAGTTTCAGCTCAACCCGCTCGACCGCCAGGTGGTCGCGGGGCTGCTCGTGCATCCCCTCGCCGAAGCGCCGGGCCTGATGCGCGAGTACCGGCGTCTCGCCGCCGCCGCGCCCGACGCGCTGACCGCGTGGCTCATCCTTACCAAGGCACCGCCGGCGCCGTTCGTGCCGGCGGAATGGCACGGCAAGGACGTGCTGCTCATCGCGCTCTGCTACGCCGGTCCGATCGCGGACGGCGAAGCGGCGGCGGCACCCTTCCGCGCCCTGGGCAAGCCGATCATTGATCTCGTCGGCCCGCACCCGTTCGTCGGCTGGCAGACGGCGTTCGATCCGCTGCTGGCGCCCGGCGCGCGCAATTACTGGAAGAGCCACGATTTCAAGGAACTGAGCGACGCAATGCTCGATGCGCTCGTGCACGCCGCACAGCGCCTGCCGTCGAACGAATGCGATCTGATGGTCGCGCAGGTGGGTGGGCAGATGAACCGCGTGCCGGCGGATGCGACGGCGTTTCCGCGCCGTGACGTCGCATTCGTCGTGAATGTCCACACGCGCTGGCGCGATCCCGGGCAGGACGCCGAATGCGTCGCCTGGGCACGCGCCCTGTTCGACGCCCTCGCCCCCGAAGCGATGGGCTCGGTCTATGTGAACTTCATCCCCGCCGACGAAACCGACCGCATCCGCAGTGCCTTCGGCCCGAACTATGCCCGTCTGGTGGAGACCAAGCGCCGCTACGATCCGCAGAACCTGTTCCGCCTGAACCAGAACATCGTGGCTGCGAACTAGGCCGAGGCCTCGGGGCAGCAATCCGGAGCGCCGTGGCTCCGGGAAGCGTGAGCGGGCGCTACGCGGCAGCGTCCGCCATGAACCCGCCCGACTGGCGGCGCCACAGGCGCGCGTAGGTGCCGTCGGCGGCCAGCAGCGCCGCGTGGCTGCCCTGCTCGACCACGCGGCCGTGATCGAGCACGACCAGCCGGTCCATCCGCGCGATCGTCGAGAGCCGGTGCGCGATCGCGATCACCGTGCGTCCACGCATCAGGCGTTCGAGCTGGTCCTGGATCGCCGCCTCCACCTCGGAATCGAGCGCGCTGGTCGCCTCGTCGAGGATCAGGATCGGCGCGTCCTTCAGGATCACCCGCGCGATCGCCACCCGCTGCCGCTGGCCGCCGGAGAGCTTCACCCCGCGCTCGCCGACATGCGCCGCGTAGCCGCGCCGCCCGGCCCAGTCCTCCAGCCCGTCGATGAACTCCAGCGCCGCGGCCTGCCGCGCCGCCGCCACCACCTCGGCGTCGTCCGCCTCCGGCCGGCCGTAGCGGATGTTGTCGGCGATCGAGCGGTGCAGCAGCGAGGTGTCCTGCGTGACCACCGCGATCTGCCGGCGCAGGCTTTCCTGCTTCACGCGCGCGATGTCCTGCCCGTCGATCAGGATGCGCCCGCCCTCCGGCGCGTAGAAGCGCAGCAGCAGGTTGACGAGCGTCGACTTCCCCGCGCCGGACGCGCCGACCAGCCCCACGCGCTCGCCCGCCGCCACGTCGAGCGAAACGTCGTGCAGCACGCCGCGCACGGTGCCGTAGCCGAAGCGCACGCGCTCGAACCGGATCGCGCCGCGCGCCACGCGCAGCGGCACCGCGGCCGGCGGGTCGCCCATCTGCCGCGGCACCGCGATGCTGCGCATGCCGTCCTGCACGATGCCGACATTCTCGAAGATCGCCGTCACGTTCTGCGCCACCCAGCCGGACATCTGCGCGATCTGGTGCGCGAGCGGCAGCGCCATCGCGACCGCGCCCACGTCGATCCGCCCCGCGCTCCACTGCCACAGCGCGACCGCGCCGGTGCCGGTGACCAGGCAGGCGTTCATGCTGACGAGGCTGGCCGCGAAGCGCGTGATCAGGCGCTGCTGCGCCTGGAACGCCGCGGTGTGCTCGTCGATCGCCTCGCGCACGAACGCATCCTCGTCGCGCGCGCGCGCGAACAGCTTGACGGTGAGAATGTTGGTGTAGCTGTCGACGATCCGCCCGGTGAGGCCCGAGCGCACCTCGCTCAGCGCGCGCGAGCGCTCGCGCAGGCGGGGGACGAAGATGCGCAGCAGCACGACATACGCGGCGAACCACGTCAGCATCGGCAGCGCCAGCCGCCAGTCGGTGCGCAGCAGCAGGGCGACCGCGGTGCTGCCGTAGACCAGGATGTACCAGACGGCCCCGATCGCGCTCACGATGCTTTCGCGCAGCGCCGGCCCGGTCTGCATCACCCGGTTCGCGACCCGGCCGGCGAAGTCGTTCTGGAAGAACGTCCAGCTCTGCCGCACGACATGCCAGTGGCTCTGCCAGCGGATCAGGTTGGCCATCCCCGCGGCCAGCGCCTGGTTGGAGATCAGCGCCTGCAGCGCCACCGCCGCCGGGCGCAGCACCAGCAGCACCACGGCCATCACGGCGAAGCTCGGCCAGGTGTCGTGCAGCAGCGTGGCCGGCGTGCGGTTCGCGAGCAGCCCCACCACGCGGCCGATGAACACCGGCACCAGCGTATCCAGTGCGGCCACCAGCAGCCCGGCGCAGAACAGCGCTGCGACCAGCCCCCGCGCCTGGCGCACGAAATGCCAGTAGAAGCGGACCAGGGCCGCCGGCGTGTCGAGCGCGGGCGGCGCCGGCGGCTCCGGCTCGACCGCGGTCGGGCGCAGCTTGCTTTCGAAGAATGCGAACATCCGCTACCCCTCCGCCTCGCGCGCTGCCGCGTCAACCGCGCTATAGTCTCGCCGCCCGCAACGGAGCGTTGCCGTGCCCACAGACGCCGATGACGACGACGACATCGGGGCCGCGCCCATTCCGAAAGGGGCGCGCAACTACATGACGCCCGTGGGCCACGCGAAGCTCACGGCCGAGCTGCGCCACCTGCTGCGCGTCGAGCGGCCGCGGGTGGTGGAGGTCGTCGCCTGGGCCGCCGGCAACGGCGACCGCTCGGAGAACGGCGACTACCTCTACGGCAAGAAGCGGCTGCGCGAGATCGACCGCCGCGTCCGCTTCCTCGCCAAGCGGCTCGAGATCGCGGAGGTGGTCGATCCGGCGCGCCAGCCGCAGCGCGACCGCGTGTTCTTCGGCGCCACCGTCACTTACGCCGATGCACATGACCGCGAACGCACCGTCACCATCCTCGGCGCCGACGAGGCGGACATCGCGCGCGGCGAGGTCAGTCTCTATTCGCCGGTCGCCCGCGCGCTGCTGCGCGCCCGGGTGGGCGACTTGGTACGCCTGCACACGCCCGCCGGCGTCGAGGCGGTGGAAGTGCTGGCGATCACCTATCCCGGCGGCTAGCAGTGCGGAGGTGGGCGTGATGCGTCCCAGGCGAGTGAAGGGCGGCGGCGTGTCGGCGCGGCCGGGCTACGTGGTCGGCGTCGTGGGCAACCTGCGCCGGAGCACGGAGGCCTGCACCTACGGCGACCTGCACGTGATGGAATTCGACCTGCTGCGCCCGCACGGCGCAGCGCCGATCGCGGTGCGCATGCGGGGCATGTCGTTCTCGCGCGACCTGTTCGCCGGGCAGATCGTGGAAGTGCGCGACCCGGACCCCGAAACGCGCCCGGTGGTCACGCGCCGGCTCGACTACCCGCCGCTCTACAACACCGAGCTGGTCTCGTTCTACCCGGGCGAGGGCGAGATGCCGCGCGGGCTCAGCCGGTTCTGGGCGCTGGTGATGCTGCTGGTGCCAATCGTCATCGGGGGCACGCTGATCGCCCTCTACGACGTGTTTCTCAGGAAGGCCGGCTGAGCGCCGAGCACGGCGGGCGGCGGGCGGCGGCGCGGCGCCGCTTCCCGGCCGCGCCGGAGCCGTTCCTGGACCTCTCCACCGGCATCAGTCCCCACCCCTATCCGCGCCCGGCGCTGCCGGACGAAGCCTTCACCCGCCTGCCGGAGCCGGAAGACGCCGGGGCGCTGGAGGCGGCGGCGGCACGTGCCTACGGCGTCGCCGACCCGGCGATGGCGGTGGCGGCGCCCGGCACCCAGGCACTGATCGGCCTGCTGCCGCGCCTCGTCCCGCTCGCCCGCGTGGCGGTGCTCGGCCCCACCTATGCCGAGCATGCCGCGTGCTGGCGCGCGGCCGGTGCCGCGGTCGCCGAGACCGAGGATCCTCGACGCGCTCGCGCAAGCCGAGGGCGCCGTGCTGTGCAACCCGAACAATCCGGACGGCCGCCGCCACGACCCGCTGGCGCTGCGCGCGGTCGCTGGCGGGCGCACCCTCACCGTCATCGACGAGGCGTTCGCGGATGCGGAACCCCCGGGCCTCAGCCTCGCGCCGCACCTGCCGCTGCCGGGCGTGGTGGTGCTGCGCAGCTTCGGAAAATTCTTCGGGCTGCCCGGGCTGCGCCTCGGCTTCGCGCTGGCCGAGCCGGCGCGCGCGGCGGCGATCCGCGCCGCCCTCGGGCCATGGGCGGTGTCCGGGCCGGCGATCGCGATCGGCACCGCCGCCCTCGTCGACACCGCCTGGCAGGCGGCGATGCGGGCGCGGCTGACCGCCGAGGGCGAGGCGCTCGGCGCCCTGCTGCGCGCCGCGGGGCTCGACGTGCTCGGCGGCACCGCGTTCTTCCGCCTCGCCGCGCATCCGCGGGCCCCGGCACTGTTCGAGGGGCTCGGCGCGCGGGGGATTCTGGTCCGCCGCTTCGCGCACGCGCCGACATGGCTCCGCTTCGGCCTGCCCGGCACGCCGGCCGCCTGGGCGCGGCTGCGCGCCGGGTTGATCCAGGTCAAGGCAATCGCCGACCGGAACGGGTGAGCCTTCCCGCAAACATCACGCTGGGAGCATGGGCAATGTCCGAGTCGGAGGCTGCCGCGCCGGGGTCCGCGCGCCCGTTCGCGGATCGCATCCGCCGCGTCTCGACCGCCGCGCCGTTCGGCTGGCTCGCCGCGGGCTGGCGCGACTTCCGCGCCGCCGGCTGGGCGAGCCTCGGCTACGGCCTGATCTTTGTCGTCGTGGGGCTGGCGCTGGCGGCGGCGCTGTTCGCGGCCGACATGATCTACCTGTTCTTCCCGCTCGCCAGCGGCTTCGTCCTGATCGGCCCCGCGCTCGCGATCGGGCTGTATGTCATCAGCCGCGACCTGGAACACGGCATCCGCCCCTCGCTCGGCCGCGCGCTGCGCGGCTGGCTGACCAATGCCGGGCCGATCTTTTATGCCGGGCTCGCGCTGCTCCTGCTGCTCCTGCTCTGGCTGCGCCTGGCCCAGCTTCTGTTCGCGCTCTGCTTCGAGGATGCGGTCGGCCCGGACCCGCACGCGCTGTTCGCCGCGACGCTGTTCACGCCCGGCGGGCAGACGTTCCTGGCGCTCAGCGTCGTGATCGGCGCGGTCATGGCGGCGCTGGCCTTTGCCGGCGCGGCGGTCGCCCTGCCGCTGCTGCTCGACCGCCCGGCCGGCATGGTGGAGGCGGTGGCAACGAGCTGGACCGCGGTTGCCATGAACCTGCCGGCGATGGCCGTCTGGGCCGCGATCATCGTGGTGCTGTGCGTCGTCGGAATGGCGGCCGGGTTCGTCGGCCTCGCGGTCACGCTGCCCCTCGCCGGGCACGCCACCTGGCACGCCTACCGCGCCACCGTGCGCCCGGGGTAGCTCCCCGGCGCAGCTTCCGGGGCATCACGCTCGAGGGTCGGCGACAGGGCACAAGGCAAAGGGGCTCACTGAGGGGCGGAGTTTCGCCGCTCCAGATCGTCTCGCCGACCTACATCGCATCTTCGAACACGACATCGACCACCCGATCTGACGGCGAGTTGTCGCTCTCGAGTTTTCCTTCTTGCCGTGCCCGTTCCTCACCGTGACCTTCGACCGTGGTCTGGGGGGCCGGGGCAAACTTGAACTCAGGATTTCCTAGCGCCGAGCCCAGCAACGACTCGAGCCGGACCTTGACTGCTTCGGCACGCTGCTCCGACAGCATTTGATTATAGTCGTCGTCACCAGTGCGGCTGGCGTATCCATCAAAGCCAATGTTATATTTGGCAGAATTCAAATTCTCCTGATGGCTGGCGAGCTGAGAAGCCATCGTTACCAGCGCGGTCTCATCGGGTTCATTGGAGTTTGTGCCGAACGGAACCGTTGCAATGATTTTGTCCGTGATCGGCGGTGATTTGCCCTTCTCCTGAAGCACACGGCTCCTGAGCGCTTCCGCCGTTTCTCGGGCGAGTAGATAGGCGAGGCAGGCATAGCTATCGGCATTCCCAAACCGCTGGGCAATGGAGAGCCTCATTGTTTGGCCGGTGGCTTGGCAGATCGGATCGAAATACCCAGGATCGCCTCCCCTAAAGATGAAACGATGCGCTACTTCGTGGATGAGGGTTCGCTCTCGGTCTTCCCTGTGCTTGTCCCAGTATCCCATGCAGAGATAGGTATAACCAAGGCCGGAGTTAGTAGTGCCGGCTCCCGCGCCGTCCTTGCAATCATCCCGATGATATGGTTCCTGCTCGCATTCTATCTGCTGCACCGGCAAACGATCTTTGATCATGCGGAGGTATTCCGTCACGATAAAGGCCTTCAGAGCGTCAGTGTCCCGGAATGTCAGCCACATCGCGTCTTGAGCGGGCTGCGAGAGCGGCCTTGGTTCGAGCACGGTGATGGCAACATCCAAATCCTGCAAAGCCTGGTCGCGCGCACCATTGATGGTCTCAACCTGCGTGTCGGTGCAGTTTTCCAAAGGGGATCTTTGTATCTGCACGGGGCTGCGCATAAGCCCGCCATGCGCCCGACCACTGCCGGCTTGCTGTAGCACATGGGTCAGTTCATGCGCGACGAGATGTCGTCCCGATGGCGTGTCCGGATGATATTCCCCCTCGCCAAAAACGATGTCGTGTCCCAACGCATACGCGCGCGCGCCGACCGACCGTGCAGCCTCGGCTGCCTGGGCGCCTTGATGGATTTGCACGTCGCTGAAGTCCGCGCCAAAGCGGGACTCGAAAAAGCCGAGCTGATCCGCCGGCATGGGCTGCCCTCCACTCGGTCGCGGCATCGCGCGATCGGCGGCATGGTCCGCCCGCTGCCGTATTCCGGGAGCGTGGATGGGCAATCGACTGAAATCGTGATCGAGGCGAGGCGAGGCCGTTTGCTCGCGACTGCGCGCGCCAGGTTTCGCCAGGCTCGACGGAGCAAGGCCGGACAATACCGCCTGTCGAGGAGGGTTCCGCTGTGGCACGAATGTGCGCAACTCCCACCTCCCAACCGATGCGGCACCTCCGCCTCGGTCAGCGCCGCCGCCTGTCGGGCGGCGCGGCTGTCGGGCGGCGAGGCTGTCGGTGCCGAAATCCTCGATCAACTCGTGAAACATCTTGTACCGGCTTAGATAAATTAGCACCCGACCAAGCCAAGCGCAACGGCTCCGCAGAAGTTCGCGATGGACGCCACCGACCGCGGGATCTGTCGCATCACGAGCGCCAACAAGGGCATCGGGTTCGAGATCGCGCGCCAGCTCGGCAAAGCCGGCGTTCAAATACTGGTCAGCGCCCGCGATCGGGACCGGGGAGAGGATGCCGCGACCGCACTCGGCAACGAAGGGATTGCCGCCCGATATGTACAGATCGACCTTGCCGAGCCGCGCACGATGTTCAACAACGCCGGTATCGCCGCGCCCGGCGACGGCCGGCGGTCTCAGGCGATCCCGAGCCCGCCGTCGATGATGAGTTCGCTGCCGACCGTGAACGCGGCCTCATCGGACGCGAAGAACAGGATGGTCTGCGCCACCTCGCGCGGCTGGCCGAACCGTCCCGCCGGAACCCGGCTCGTGAGCGAGGCGGCCATCGCCTTCTGATCGGCCTCGCTCAGCCCGAACTTGCCATAGAGCGGGGTTGCGATCGGGCCGGGACTGACCGCATTGAGGCGGATGCCGCGCCCGATCAGCTCGCCCGAGAGGGTGCGCGCGAGCGAGGCGACTGCCGCCTTCGTTGCCGCGTACACACTCGTGTTCGGCATGCCGATATGCGCATTGATCGAGGCGTTGAGGACGATCGAGGCCGGGTTGGCAAACAGCGGCAACAGCGCCTGGATCAGAAAGAACGGGCCCTTCAGATTGATTGCGAACGAGCGGTCGAAGCGCGCCTCATCCCACTGCTCGATCGGGGCCATATCGGCAACGCCGGCGTTGACGACCAGCACATCGAGCCCGCCGAACGCACCGCCGATCGTCGCGGCCAGTGTCTTCTGCGCCGCCACGCCGGCGGCGTCGGACTCGACCGCGAGCACCGCGTCGCCAAGCTCGGCGCGTGCCGCTGCCACAGTTTTCGCGCTGCTGCCAGTGATCGCAACACGCGCGCCCTCTTCAAGGAACAGCCGCGCGGTCTCCAGCCCGATGCCGCTGGTGCCGCCGGTGATCAGCGCGCGCTTGTTCTGCAGTCGGTTCATGATGTCTCGCCCTTGGGTTCGCCCGGCGAACCGCCGGCGGGCGACTATGGCACGCGGGCGGGCAGCGGGATGCGTGCCGCCGGCTCGACATTGAACCACGCAACGCCTTCCGCGACGAGATCGAAGTCGAGGATGCACGCCGCAGTCCCCGGCCGCGGGATCGTGGTCTCGAACGCCACGCTCTCGCCGGGGAATGTCGCGCGGCGGAACGGCAATTCGCTGCGCCAGTAATCGTTGTCGAGCATGATGCCCTCGGGGCTCAGCACGCGCGCGCCCACGCGCACCGGCCCGGCCGGCGCGTCCGACCCAAGCCACGTCGCGGCACCGGTGTTGGTCGCGACCACGCGGATGGGCAGCACCGCCGCCGCCTCCAGCGCCGCCGCCGGCTCCTGCAGCGGATGCACCGAGAGATGCCCGCGCAGGTGCTCCGCCCGCGTGCTGTCGCCAAGCAGCGCGCACTTGAAGTCGGGCGACGCGCTGCCGCGCGGCACCTTCAGATACATGATCGACGTATGCTCGATCTGGGTCAGGTGCCGAAACCGGCTGTCGGTCAGATGGAACTCCTTGAGTGCACGGGGCACGCCGGGAAACGGCGTAAAGCCCGCGCGGACGTAGTCGTGCCAGATGATGATGCCGCCCGGACGCACCACGTCGAGCGCCGCCAGCGTGTCGCTGCGCACGTATTCGTACGCGTGGGACCCGTCGATGAACATGAAGTCCACGCGGCCACGAAAGGCGGAGAAGTCGAAGGTCGCGGAATTGCCGAGGAACTGGACGATGTTATACGGTGTCTGCGCGTCCGCGAACCGCGCCCCGGAGCGCGGCTTCCTGACGAAGATGTGCTCGTTCAGCTCGAGCGCGAACGCCGTCGCGTCCACCGCCTCGGCGGGCAGGTCGAGCGTATAGACCGTCGCCCCTTCGGGTGCGTTGGCGGCCATGTTCAGCGTGGTCCGGCCGTCGAACGTGCCGATTTCAAACAGCACGGCGGGCCGCTGCGACTTCACCAGCGCCGCGATGACGTCGAGTTCGAAAGCGCTGACATTGCCGTCGACCCGCGTGTCGCGGTCGAGGACGCAGGGCGGTCCGGCATGATCGTCAAGCAGTGCTGCGATCGGTGTGGTTCCCAGCAAGTCGCCCCTCCCGCACGAAGCGCGGACGCCGGCGGGCAACGCCGCTCGGCACCGGGCCGTCTGCGTTGGTGCAGGCGGCTTCCCGTTCCGGCGTGACGATAAACGGTCGGGCAGATGACCCGCAACCATGCCGATGCGCGCTGCATGCGCGAACCGGCACACGCGGCGAGGCATGCCGGTGCGGCAGGCGCCTGCGCCGCGACCTTTGGCCGGGCGGAAAATTCTGGACCGCGCAAGGGGATCGGTTCAAAATTCCTTGTGGTCGCGGTGCGGCACGTAGCTCGGCCACGACGCACATCAGCACGGTCGCTTGCCTCGGCGCCACCGCTTCGCTCCCTGCGCCCCGATCAGAGAAGGCCGCCATGTTCGCATCGCCGGTCGTTGGCCTCCGCACCAAGCCCGCCGCACACCCGCCAGGGCCGCTCCCGCGCGCTCGCGCCGCCGCGCATCCGCCGGAGCGCGGCGCATCGCGGGAGTCGCAGGCGGGCAGTTGGAATTTTCTCACCCTCGCGCTCTTTCCGCCCGAGCAGACGCAGGCACCGCGGCCCGGCGCCGTTCAGGCGAAGCTCGTCGTCGGCGCCGTCAACGATCCGCTGGAACATGAGGCGGACCGCGTCGCGGAGCAGGTGATGCGCATGCCCGCACCGTCGCTCGCGCCGAGCGCCGCGCCGCTGCGTCTCAGCCGCAAATGCGCCGCGTGCGAGGAAGAATCGAAGTCACTGCACACCAAAGCGACGGGCGCGCGCGCCGCCGGCGGCGGTGAGGCGCCCGCCGTGGTGCACGATGTTCTCCGCACGCCGGGCCAGCCGCTCGACACGGGCACGCGCGCCTTCTTCGAGCCGCGCTTCGGCCGCGACCTCTCCCATATCCGCGTCCACACCGACGCGCAGGCGGCGCAGTCCGCACAGAGCGTCGGGGCGCTCGCCTATGCCACCGGCGCCCACATTGCGTTCGGCACCGGGCAGTATGCGCCGGCGAGCGGCCGCGGCCGGACGCTGCTGGCGCACGAGCTTGCGCACACCGTGCAGCAGGACGGCGCGGCGCGGCGCGTGCCGGATGCGGGCGTGATCGCCCGGCGCGTCGCCGGCGTGCATTGCACGGCCAACCAGTTCGGCGCGCCGGACGATCCGCGCGCCGCGCTGGAGACCGCCGATGGTATCGCGATCGGCCTCGCCGACCAGATGGCGCAAGGGCTCGCGGCCGACGCGCAGACGGTGCAGGGCGGACTCCCCGCCGACCCCTCCGCGACGTTGCAGGCGTTCGAGGATCATTTCGGCCTTCCCGTCGCCGCCGGCAGCGGGTTTCTCAACCGGCTGACCGGCGCCGTGCGGCCGACGCAGGAGATCGCGCTGAGCGAGGAGCTTGCCATCGTCGCCCGCCGCTTCGCCGGGGTCGCGCGCGTGATGGGGCAGGGCCTGAGCTACAACTGCCCGGGCATCGGGCCGCTCAAGCTGATCGGCTGCGCGGCCGGCACCTGCGACGGCGCGGACGCCTTCTCCTGCCCCGGCAATTCGCTGGTGGCGCTGTGCCAGAGCTTCTGGACCGATTTCGACGACACGGCGCGCGCCCAGATCCTCATTCACGAGAGCCTGCACATCACGCTCGGCAATATCGGCGTGGGCAGCATCCTCGACGCGACGACGCGGGGGGCGGGGCGCAACTTCAACATCGCCGGCTGCTACGAGGCGCTGATCGCCGATCAGACCGGCGCCAACTCGCATGTCGATTGTCCGCCGGTGCCCGCCGGCTGATCCTCGCCCGGGGGACGCCGTCAGGCGAAAGCGGGGCCGTGAATGCCGCACTCGACCTTGGCAAGTCCCGCCCAGCGGCCGGCCCGCGCGTCCTCGCCCGGCCGCACTGCGCGGGTGCAGGGGGCGCAGCCGATGGAGACGAACCCTTGCGCGACCAGCGGGTGGCGCGGCAGGCCGCGGCGGGCAATTTCCCCCGCGACGCGCTCCGCACTCCAGTCCGCCAGCGGGTTGATCTTGGTCCGCCCGCCGGACTGCTCCACGAACGGCAGCGCCGCGCGCGTCACCGTCTGGTGCCGCCGCCGGCCGGTCGCCCAGGCGGCGAATGGCGCCAGCGCCCGCTCCAATGGGGCGACCTTGCGCAGCGCGCAGCAATCGTCGGGCACGAACAGATGCAGGTCGCCGCGCGGGTCACGTCCGGCCACCGCGGCGGGCTCGGGACGGATGCTGCGCACGTCGGTCAGGCCGAGTCGCGCGACCAGCGCGTCGCGATAGTCCAGGGTCTGCTGGAAGTGCATCCCGGTTTCCAGGAACAGCACCGGCACGGCGGGGTCGATCTCCGCCGCGAGCGCCAGCAGCAGCGCCGAATCCGCGCCGAAGGCGGAGACGACCGCGAACCGCCCGACGAACTCCTCCGTCATCGCCCGACGCAGGACCGTGAGACCGGTATCCTCGATCGAAACCAGCGGGGGATCCAGCGCGTCGGCGGCGGAAAAATGCGTCATGCGGACGCAGTATGGGACTAAAATGCGCCGGCACAAGGTGGAATCTGCGCGACCGGCCCGACACGCGGCGGGCGGCGCGCTTAATATACGCTCGTGACACGTGAATGACCATTCAGGCCGCAGAGACGGAGGCTGCACCATGCCGGACGCCGCGACCCTTGCGCGCTGGCTCGACCCCGAGATCCGGGCCTATGTTGCGCGCTGCGACAGCCTGTTTCCCGACGCGACGGCGGCACCGAGCCTCGCGGAAAGCCGCGCTCTCTACGACCGCTTCGCCGCCGCCTTCCGCGCCCCGCGCCCGCCCGGCCTGACCGTGCACGAGGCGCCGCCGCTGCGGCGCTACCGCCCGGCGGCGATCCGACACACGGCGGCGTTGCTGTTCGTGCATGGCGGCGGCTTCGTCGTCGGCGGGCTGGAGAGCCACGACGACATCTGCGCCGACCTTGCCGCCGGGGCAGGACTCGAGGTCGTCGCCGTGAACTACCGCCTCGCCCCGGACCATCCGTGGCCGGCCGCGCTCGACGACGTCCATGCAGCCTATGGCATGCTCTGCGCCGAGGGCCGCGCGGTGGTGGTGGGCGGCGACAGCGCCGGGGGCAACATCGCCGCCGCGCTGTGCCACCGGCTGCGGCGTCTCGGCGAACCGCTGCCGCTGGGGCAGCTGCTGATCTACGCCGGGCTCTCGGCAAATCCGCTGCGCGTGCTGGGCCGCCGCGAGGCGGACGCGCCGATGCTGACGGCGCACGAGTGCGCCCACTACCTGCGCCTCTATGCCGGCACCGCCGACCCGAACGGCAACCCCGAGCTGGCACCGCTGGAAGCCACCGACTTCACGGGCCTGCCGCCCGCGGCGCTGTTCGCCGCCGGCTACGATCCGGTGCTGCAGGACCTCGAGGACTATGCGGCCGCGCTCCTTGCGGCCGGGCGACCAGTGCGCTACCGCGCCGACCCCGGCCTCGTGCATGGCTGGCTGCGTGCCCGCCATTCGGCGCGGTTGGCCGCCGCGGCCTTCGCCGCGGTGGTGGAGGCGGCGGGCGCACTCGCCGCTGGCGCGATTACGCTATAAGGACAATTGCGGAGGCGTGGCCCTCACGCATCTGCGTTTCCGCCGGCTCGGCTGGCCCGGGCTAAGTTTGGGGGCATGTTCATCGCAAACGAACGGCGCCTCTCGCGCAACGCGAGCCGGCGCCAGCGGCGTTGGGATGGCGATTACCGTCCACCGCGCAACTGGCGCCGGGCCCTGCGTCTGTCGCTCTACACTTTGCTGGGACTGCTCGGCAGCCTGGCACTGCTGGCCTCCGTGTCGCTGATGCTGCACCATCGGCGCCCCGGCCCCGCACCCACGCCCCTCGCCGACGCGACCGCGCCGCCGCCGCCGGCGGCGACGCCGGCGGCGACGCCGGCCCCGGCCCCTGACCCGACCTCTGGCCCGACCTCTGGCCCGACCTCTGGCCCGGCCCTGGCCCCTGCCCCGACCCAGGCGCTGCCCAAGACGGCAGCGACAAACGACGGGCTCCGTGCCCTGCAGGACCAGATGCGCGACGCCACCTCGGTCCTCAACGACCTTCGCCGGCAGACCGACCAGCTCCGCCAGGGCATCGCGGACGCGGCCCGCGCCCGCGACGCCGCCGCGAAGGCCGCCGAGCAGGCCCGCCAGGCGCAGGAGGCGGCCGCGCGAGACCAGGCGGCGCGGCAGGCGCAGGCCGAGGAGGACGCCCGCTGGGCCGATGCGGAGCGGACGGTGCGCACCCTGCCGCAGCAGCGCCTCGCGACGCCGCCAGCCCGGCCGCCGCCACCGGCCGTGCGCTCACCCCAGGCCGCGCAACCATCCTCCCCGGCGACGGACACGCTCGCCGACGCAACCCCAGCCCCGCCGCCCGGGCCGCGCCCGCGCGTGTCGCTGCGCTATCAGAGCGGCTCGGCCGCCGCCATGCAGGCCGCCAACGACATCGCCCAGCGCCTGCTGTTCTCGGACTTCACCTACGCCGACACGCGCTCGGCGCCCGATGCCCCGTCGAACCCGGTAATCCGCTACTTCCATCCCGAAGACGCCGCCTCGGCGCGGCGCCTGGCCGACTGGCTCGCCGGCGCGGGCGTGCGGTTCCGGGTCCAGAACGCCTCCGCCCGCCCCGGCCGCGCGCCGCCCCTGGGCACGCTCGATGTGTGGATTGGCGGGTGAGCCGCGCGGCCGCAGCGATGCGGTGCCGATCCTGTTCGCTTCACGAAATATTTACTGGTTCTCGGCGCTATGTATGACGCAGGTCACAATCGTGCCCTACAATTATGGGTAGCAAGGTCGCGTTCGTGAGCCAGGAGGACCGTCCTGATGATGTCCCGGCCCCAGTCTGAGCCGTGCCGCGGCTTTCAAGTCGAGTTTTCGTTTCCCGATGTGGATCCCGCCGAGCTTGCGCGCGAGGCGGCGGCGGAGGGCTCGCGCGCCCGCGTCGAGCTCGAGATGCTGCGGCGCCAAGCGATCGCGGCCGGCGACATCCGCCGCGTGCGCCTCTTCGCACAGGCGCTGGCAGCGGCCGACCGCGGCCTCTGATCAGCGCCCGCGCGCTGCTGGGGCGGCGAAATCGAGCGCCGGACCCATCGGCACGATGCCGGTCGGGTTCACCCAGCGGTGGCTCATGTAATAGTGTCGCTTGATGTGGTCGAAATCGACCGTCTCGGCGATCCCCGGCACCTGATAGAGCGCCCGCGTGTAGTCCCACAGCGCCGGGTAGTCGACGAGCCGGCGGATGTTGCACTTGAAGTGGCCGTGATAGACGGCATCGAAGCGCACGAGCGTGGTGAAGGCCCGCCAGTCCGCCTCGGTCAGCCGCTCGCCGCACAGCCACGTCTGGCGTGACAGCCGCGCCTCCATCCAGTCCAGCGTCTCGAACAGCGGCGCCACGGCCGCGTCATACGCCGCCTGCGTGCGGGCGAAGCCGGCGCGATAGACGCCGTTGTTCAGGGTCGCGTAGACGCGCGCGTTGACCGCGTCGATCTCGGGGCGCAGCGCCTCCGGATAGTAGTCGCCTGGGGCCGCGCCGAGCGCGTCGAAGGCGCTGTTGAACATACGGACGATGTCGGCGGACTCGTTGCTGACGATCCGCCCGCGCGCACGGTCCCACAGCACCGGGACACTGACGCGGCCGGTGTAGTGCGGATCGGCACGCGCGTAGAGCTCATGCAGGAAGCGCGCGTCCATCACCGGGTCGGCGATCACGCCCTCGCCCGGGGCGAAGGTCCAACCGTCCTCGCCCAGCAGCCAGTGCACCACGGAAAGCCCGACCATGCCCTCCAGCCCTTTCAGGCGGCGGAAGATGCGGGTGCGGTGCGCCCAGGGGCAGGCGAGCGAGATGTAGAGGTGATAGCGCCCGGCCTCGGGCGGGAACGGCCCGCCGGGCGCGATTGCGTCGCGAAACCGCGTGGGGGCGCGGACGAAGGCGCCATCCTCGGCCGTCGTGGGCGCGCCCTCGGGCACCCACCGCCCGTCGATCATCTGGCCCAACCGAACCCTCCCTGCGCCGCGCGCGAAGCCGCCGGCGAGGCTATCCCGGGGGCATCAGGCGGCACAAACCGGGCCCAGGATCGATCGTCGCGGGCGCGCGCCCGAACAGGCACTGATTGCAGATTCCGGATAACCGTTGCTTCGCTTGACGCGAATTCGTATCCTTCCCCGAAAGCCACAAACGGGGGAAGCAATGACGACACGGTTCTGGGTCACGGGCCTCCTCGCCCTGCTCGGCGCGTCCGCCGGTGCCGATCATGCTGCCTGGGCGCATGCGTGGGCGGGCATCGAGTACAGCGGCTTCTCCTTCACGGTGAGCGACTTCAACGCGCCCGACGTCATCGACAGCCTGAACCTGTCATGGGGACCGGGCGTCGTCACCACGAAGACCATCGCCGCCACGGGCAACGCAAGCGGGAGCGGCGATGTCTCCTGTGACGCCGGCGGATCGGAAATCGGATGCGCCGCCAGCGCCTCGGCCGAGGCGACGGCGAACGGCACCGCAACCGTCAAGATCAAGACCGTCGGGACGCTGTATATCGAGAACACTTCGTCGACCGACCTGTCCTACGTCGTCATCGACGGCAGCTTCAGCGCCTTCAATCCGGGCGGCCCGAGCGCCGGGGCGAGTGTCGATGACACCGCGACGGAATACGCCAGCTTCAATTCCTCGGTGTCCGATCCATCATCCATGATCAGCGACACGCACGGCTGCAACACCAACTTCACCGTCGTCGACTCGAGCGGCTATGCCGGCCCGACGAACGGTGGCCTGGGAGCTGTGTGCGGCGTCGCAGGGCCGGATGCGAGCGACTTCGAAACCTCGATCGCGCTGATCCCCGCCGGCGCGACCGTCGCGGTGGATGAGCTGACGCTCGAGATCGACCTGACCGCGTCCGCAGGCACGCCGCCAACGGTTCCCGAGCCGCTCTCCGTGCCGCTGCTGACAATGGCGATTGGCACGCTGGCGGCGGTCCGCAGGACGCGCGCCTAGCCGCGCTCGCGCTCCAGCAGCGTCCGCTTGCGGGCGAGGCCCCAGCGATAGCCGGTCAGCGCGCCGTCGCTGCCCACGATGCGATGGCACGGCACCGCCAGCGACACCTTGTTGCTGGCGCAGGCCCGCGCCACGGCGCGCACCGCCCGCGGCGCGCCGATCGCCGTCGCGATGCCGCTGTAGCTGCGCGTCTGACCGGGCGGAACGGCTTGCAGGGCGCGCCACACCCGCACCTGAAAGGCGGTGCCGCGCAGGTCGACCGGCAGGGCGATGCCCGCGCGCGGCTCCTCCATGAAGTCCACCACCGCGCGCACCGCGTTCGCCAGGCCGGCGTCGTCGGTGACGAGGTCCGCGCGCGGGAAGCGGGCGCGCAGGTCGCCGAGCAGCGCATCGTCGGGTTCGGCGAACCCGATGTAGCAGACCCCGCGCTCCGTCGCGCCGACCAGCAGCCGGCCGAACGGCGAGTCGGCGAGCGCGGTGCGGATGGTCTCCCCCGCGCCGCCGCGCCGCGCGGCACCCGGCGTCATGCCCAGCAGCTTCGCCGGGTCCTCGTAGACGCGGCTCTCCGAGCCGAAGCCGCTGCCGGCGACGGCGTCGGCCACACGCTCGCCGGTCGCGAGTGCGGCCTGCAGCCGCCGCGCGCGCACGCCTTCGGCGTAGCTGCGCGGCGTGAGCCCGGTGTGGTCACGGAACATGCGCAGGAAGTGGAACCGCGAATAGCCCGCGCGCTGCGCCAGCGCCTCCAGCGAGGGGATGGTTTCCGCCTCCTCGATCTGGGCGCACGCCGCCTCCACCACCGCCCGGCCGAGTGCCGCGCGCTCGCCCTTCGGGTCGCAGCGGCGGCAGGCGCGGAACCCCTCCGCCTCCGCCTGGGCTGGCGTGGGGAAGAAGCGCACATGCTCGCGCTTCGGCCGCGGCGAGGGGCAGCCGGGGCGGCAATAGATGCCCATGGTGGTGACGGCATAGAGAAACTCGGCCGCCTGACGGCGGCAGACGAGATCCCAGCGGCTGTCTTCGATGGTGCTCATGGGACCAACATGGCGCCGCATGGCAGTCCGTGCCATCCGCAGGTTGCGGCGAGTATCGCGGCTCGCCATCCTGCCGCCATGACCGCCAGCGCAAGCCTCGGCGCCGTGGCCCTGATCTGGTTCGCCGCCTGCGTGGTGCCGGGACCGGATTTTCTGCTGCTCTCGCGCATCGCCCTGCGGCACGCGCGGCGCGCGGGGCTGCATGCGGCGATCGGGATCACCTGCGGCATCGCGCTCTGGGGCTTCGCCGGGTTCTTCGGCATCCACGCGCTGTTCGCCGCCGCCCCCTGGCTCTATCTGGCGCTGAAGCTCGGCGGCGGCGCGTACCTATGCTACCTGGGCGCGCGGTTGCTGCTCGGCAGTTTCGCCCCCGCGACCGAGGCCGCGCCGCCGCCGCGCCGGCTTTCGGCCGGCGGCGCGTTCGCGGCGGGGCTTGCGACCAACCTCGCCAACCCGAAGGCGGCGCTGTTCACCGCCAGCCTGTTCGCCGCCGCGATGCCGGCGCACCCGAGCGTGCCGCTGGGGTTCGCCGCGGTTGGCATCATGGCGGCGGAAAGCGTGGCCTGGTACGCGGTGGTCGTGTTCGCCCTCACCACGCCTGCCGCCGCCGCCGCGTTCGGCCGGGCGCGGCGCTGGATCGACCGCATCGTGGGAGCCGCGTTCGTCGGTCTCGGCGCCCGCCTCGCGCTGGAACGCTGAGCTTCAGGCGATCTCGCGCTGCAACTTCCGCCGCATGGCGTCGGCGAACCCGTCATAGTCCTGGCACTGCTCGGCGAAGGCGCCGGGGCCGCCGATGATCGTCGCGGTGAACGTCGCCACCAGGTCCGGCTCCTCGTGCAGCACGCAGAGCCCGTTGATGGTGACGCCGGCATCCACCAGCCGGTCGCGGATCGGCTGCGGCGCCGGGCCGTCATTGGCCCCGCCGTCGCTGACCACGTCGATCACCCGCCGCCGGCCGGCACCGGCAGGATCTGCAGCAGCGCCCCGGCCGCCGCCAGCGCCGAGCCGATCGCGGTGGTGCCGGGCATCACGAGGCGCGGCGTGTTCTCGACATCGCGCGGCGAACTGTTCGAGATCCGCCTGCGTCGCGATGCGCGTCCAGGACACCGACACGGCCTGCGCTCCGGGCTGGAGAACAGCAGCAGGGCGCAAGACTCGCGCCGGCCGCGCCGCCGGTGAGGCCGGCAAGGACCTCCGGGTCGCGCAGCGCCGCCCCGCAGCCGCCGGCCATCAGGTTGAACTCCTCGAAAGTCACACTCGCCGAGCAGTCGAGCGCCACGATGAGGGCAAGATCGACGGGGTCCATCTGCGCGCTGCTATAACATGCGCAAGATCGGGGAAGGGGACGCGCCATGCTGAGCTTGCGCTGGTTTGCCGCCAATGCCGGCAATCCCGACGCTGCCGCCTATGCCAATGCGACCGACCAGCTCTTCGCGGGCGATCCGCCGACGCCGATGCAAGGGTTCCGGCGCGGCGATCAACGGCTGGCCGACCCGCACCCGCACTCGCGGCGGCACTCGACGCGTGGCTCGACGGGCGCACCGACCCCACCGCCGCGGTCACGGTGATGGTCCACGGGTTCCAGTTCGATCCGTCGGACTCCATTGCCGGCGGCGACGACGACCCTCCCACTCGGTCTACGGCACGCCCGGCGTGATTATCCGGCGGCGCGCCCCGCTCGACGCGCGCAGAGCTGGCTGCCGCTGGTGGGCGAGTGCGACGAGGCCGGCGGCCGCTGGCCGATTGCGCGATCGGCTTCGGCTGGACGTCGGAGGGCACGATGCGGGCGTATTCGCCGGCGTGCTGGGACAACGGCTACAAATACGCGGCCCTCGATCTCGCACCCGCCGCGGCGCGGGCGCTGGCGACGGTGCTGGCCCATCTCGCCGGGAAGGCCAGGCTGCGGCGTCCGCGCACAGCCTCGGCACCCGCACCACCAACCAGGCGGTCGCGCTGCTGCCGGAGGGCGCGCTGTCCGCGATCGAGCGGGTGATCCTGCTGGGCGGCGCGGAATATTGCGTCGATGCGCGGAGAAAGCCTGGCCGGAGTCCTGCGACGTGGTCAGCCTCGGCGAGCGGGCGCGATCGAGTGGTGCGGCTCGGCGAGATGGCCTGCGACCCGGTGCGCAACAACAGCACGATCGCCTCCATGGTGCATCGGCCGCAAGGGCCTGCGGCGGGCAGCCGCGCTGGCTCGACCTGCAGCTCGACAAGCCGAGCCTGGTGGCGTGGCTGTCGGAGGGTCGACGCCAACGGCGCAAACCTACGCGATCACGCGGCGGCCCAGAACGATGTTCATCCCAGCGGCAACCTGGGCCACTGGGTCTATTTACCAACGAGGGCAACCGGAAGCTGGTGCGTGACCTCGTCCTGGACACCGGCGATGACGCGCGCCGGGCTGGTAGGCGAGCGGCATTCCGGCCGGGTTCACCGCCGCGGACAGGGCGAAGTTCGCGGGGTCGCCGTCCCGGCCGACGCCGATGACCTGCGAGGAGCGCAACCGATACAATTGCAGGCGATGCGCGGCGGACGGGCGTGCGGCGGTCGGCTGAGCGCGCTAGGGTCGCGCCATGCGCCGACGCACCCGCTTCCCCTCGCCCGGATCACCGTGCTCGACCTGACGCTCGCGCGCGCGGGGCCGACCTGCGTGCGCCATCTCGCCGACTGGGGCGCGCAGGTCATCCGCATCGAGCCGCCGGCCACCGGGGGCGAGGACATCGCCGGCGACCGCGACGGGCCGGACTTTCCAGAACCTGCACCGCAACAAGCGGGCGATGCGCCTGGACCTGAAATCGCCCGAGGGGCACGAGGCGTTCCTGCCGCCTCGCCAAGCGCGCCGACGTGGTGGTGGAGAACATGCGCGCCGACGGTGAAGCACCGGCTGCGCATCAGCCCGGCCGAGCTGCACGCGCTCAATCCGCGCATCGTCTACGGCAGCATCAGCGGCTTCGGCCAGGACGGGCCGTATGCGGCGCGCGCCGGCGTCGACCAGATCGCGCAGGGGCTGGGCGGGCTCATGTCGATCACCGGCCTGCCCGGGCAGGGGCCGGTGCGCGTCGGCATCCCGATCGCCGACCTCACCGCCGGCAACCTGCTGGCGCTGGGCATCATGGTGGCGCTGTTCGAGCGCGAGGCGACCGGCGTCGGCCGCTGGGTGCACACCTCGCTGCTGGAGGCGCAGGTGTTCATGCTCGACTTCCAGGCCGCGCGCTGGCTGCTGACGCGGCGAGGTGGCCGGGCAGGCGGGCAACGACCACCCGACCGGCATCCCCACCGGCGCTGTTCCCGGCCAGCGACGGGCAGATCAACCTCGCCGCCAGCTCCGGCCGGCAATGGCAGCGGTTCTGCGAGGCGATCGGCCACCCGGAATGGATCGAGCGCGCGGAGTGGCGCACCCAGCAGGGCCGCAGCGCCGACCGCGCCGCGCCTCAACGCCGCCATCGCCGAGATCACGCGCACCCGCCCGGCGGCCGAATGGATCGCGCTGTTCGCGGTCGCCGGCATCCCGTGCGGCCCGGTCAACCGGATCGACGACGTGTTCGCCGATCCGCAGGTGCAGCATCTCGGCACTGGCGCAGCGAGGTGGCACATCCGCGCCTCGGCGCAGCAGCACCTCGTCGCCTCGCCGCTCAACCTCGAAGGCGTGCCGAAGACGATCCGCACCGCCTCGCCCGAGGCCGGCGGGGATACCGACGCGGTGCTGCGCGAGCTCGGCTACGGCGACGCCAACGGTCGCCGACTGGCACAAGCGAGGGCGTGATCTGATGGAGTTCGCGGGCGGAAAGATCCTGGCCGAGAGCGGGAGACGGCATCGGCCTGCTCACCTTCAACCAGCCCGAAAAGCACAACGCGATGTCGATCGCGATGTGGACCGGGTTTGGCGAGGCGCTGGACTGGTTCGCGGCGGACCCAGCGCTCCGCGTGCTGGTGGTGACCGGCGCGGGCGAGAAGGCGTTCGTCTCGGGCGCGGATATCGGCGAGTTCGACACGAACCGCGCCGACGCGGCGGCGCAGCGCGAATATGAGCGCCGGACGGCGGCGGGGCGGATGCGAAGCTCGCGGCGTTTCCGCGGCCCGGTGATCGCGCGCATCCGCGGCTACTGCCTCGGCGGCGGGGTCGCGCTGGCGCTGGCCGCCGATCTGCGCATCGCCGCCGAGGGCGCGGTGTTCGGCATCCCGGCGGCCCGGCTCGGCGTCGCCTACGGCGCCGATCTGGTGCGGCGCTGGTGGACGTGGTCGGGCCGGCGCAGGCGAAGTTCCTGCTCTACAGCGGGCAACGCATCGACGCGGCGGAGGCGGCGCGGATCGGCCTCGTCAACCGCGTGGTCGCGGACGAGGCATCTCGCGGAGACGGTCGCGAGCCTCGCGCGCACCATCGCCGCCAACGCCCCGCTCTCGATCCGCGCGGCCAAGCTCGCGATCGCCGCGCGAAGACCCGGCACGGCGGGTCGCGGCGGCGATTGCGGCGTGCTTCGACAGCGCCGACTACCGCGAGGGCCGGGCCGCGTTCGCCGCCAAGCGGCCGCCGCGCTTCCAGGGTCGGGCGATGGCCGGCGCAAGGCGCCGCCGCCCGCCGCGCGGGGGCTGCCGCGCTGCTCGGCACCGGCTTCCTGCTCGGCTGGTCGGTCGCGTGGCCGCCGGGGCCGATCAACGCCGAGATCGCCCGCCGCTGCCTCGCGCGCGGTTTTTGGGCCGGGTTCGGCCTGCTGCTCGGCGCGTGCAGCGGCGATGCGCTGTGGGCGGTGCTGGTCTCGCTCGGCGTCGGCGCGCTGTTCACGCTGCCGGCGATCCGGCTGGCGATGGGCGTGGTCAGCGTCGGCCTGCTGCTCGCGCTCGCCGCCGTGTTCCTGCGCGGCGCCTGGCGTGGCCTGCGGATGCGGCGGCCGGCGCGGCGGCGCCGGCGCGCTTCGACAGCCGCCGCGCGCGGGTTCCTGCTCGGCATGGGCATGGCGCTGAGCAGCCCGTGGAACGTCGCGTTCTGGCTCGCCGCGATCGGCCGGCCGGAGCTGGCGCGGCATGGCACCGTCGCCCTGCTGACGGTGGCCGCCGCCGTGCTGGCGGGCGCGCTGACCTGGGGCGTGCTGTGGTCCGGCGCGGTGGTGCTGCTGCGCCGCCGCGCCCCCGCCGCTGGTGGGAGGGCCGCTGGTGGGAGGTGGGCGTGAAGGCGCTCACCGGCGCGCTGATGCTCTATTTCGCCGCGACCTCCGCCGCCCGGCTGCTGCGCGGCTGACGCTACGCCTCGTTCTCGAACAGCGGCGTGCTGACATAGCGCTCGGCGAAGGAGGGGATGATGCGTCACGATCAGCTTGCCCGCCATCTCCGCCCGCCGCGCCACCTTCAGCGCCGCCGCCAGCGCCGCGCCGGAACTGATGCCGACGGGGATTCCCTCCTCCCGCGCGAGCCGGCGCGCCCATGCGAAGCTCTCGTCGTTCGAGACCTGGACGATCTCGTCGGCGAGGCTCACGTCCATGATCGCCGGCATGAAGCCGGCGCCGATGCCCTGCAGCGGGTGCAGCCCCGGTCCGCCGCCGGACAGCACGGGGCTCGCCTCCGGCTCCACCGCCACCATGCGCAGGCCGGGCCGGCGCGGCTTCAGCGCCTGCGCGCAGCCGGTGAGCGTGCCGCCGGTGCCGACGCCGGAGATGATCGCGTCCACCTGGCCGTCGGTGTCGTACCAGATCTCCTCGGCGGTCGTGCGGCGATGGATCGCCGGGTTGGCGGGGTTGCCGAACTGGTTCGGGATCACCGCGCCGGGCGTCTCCGCCAGCAGTTCCTCCGCCCGCGCGATCGCGCCGCGCATGCCCTTCTCGCGCGGCGTCAGCACCAGCTCCGCGCCCAGATGGCGCAGCATCTTGCGCCGCTCGACCGAGACCAATTCCGGCATGGTCAGGACCACCCGGTAGCCGCGCGCCGCCGCCGGCGAAGGCGAGCCCGATGCCGGTGTTGCCGGAGGTCGGCTCGATGATCGTGCCGCCGGGCGCGAGCTTCCCCGCCTCCTCGAGGGCCAGGATCATCGCTCACGCCGATGCGGTCCTTCACGCTCGCGATCGGGTTGAAGAATTCGAGTTTCAGGCAGATGTCGGCGCGGATGTCTTCCGCCCTCGTGATGCGGGGGATGCGCACCAGCGGCGTGTTGCCGATGGTCTCGGCGATGCTGTCGTAGATGCGGCCGCGCAGCGGCCGGTCGAAGGTGAGTGGGTTCTGGGTCATCGGTTTCGCTCCCTGCCGCTTCTAGCGCGGCGCCAATGCGAGCAGCGCGAGAATCTCGAACATCATCTGCGCGCCGATCTGCGCGGTGACGGTCGTCGCGTCGTATTGCGGCGCCACTTCCACGACGTCGCCGCCGACCACGCGCAGGCCGGCGAGCCCGCGCAGGATGCGCATGCGCCTCGCGCGGCGTGAGGCCGCCCACCTCGGGCGTGCCGGTGCCGGGCGTGAACGCGGGGTCGATGCCGTCCACGTCGAAGGAGACATAGAACGGCGCGTCGCCGACCACGGCGCGCGCGCGGGCGATCACCGCCTCGATGCCGAGCGCGTCCACCTCCTCGGCGTGGATCACCGTCATGCCGGTCTCGGTCGAGAACTCCCAGAGATATTCGCCGCCGCCACGAATGCCGATCTGGATGGTGCGCGCCGGGTCGAGCACGCCGTCGAGCACCGCCTGGCGGAACGGGCCGCCGTGGTGGAAGCGGCTGCCCTCATAGACGCCGCTGGTGTCGCAATGCGCGTCGATATGCACCATGCCGAGCGGCCGGTCGCGGCCGAGTGCGCGCAGGATCGGGTAGCTGATCGAGTGGTCGCCGCCGGCCGAGAGCGGCACCACCCCGGCCGCGTGCATGCGCGCGTGGAACGCCTCGATATCCTCCAGGCTCTGTTCGAGGCTGAAGCGGCTGCGAAACGGCACGTCGCCCACGTCGGCGGCCCGCAGCTCCGCCATGGGCGCGAGTTTCAGCACGTGATGGAACGGGCCGATGCGCTCGACGTTGCGCATCGCGCGCGGGCCGAGCCGCGCGCCGGCGCGGTTGGTGACCGCGAGGTCCATCGGCACGCCGACCAGCGCCACCTGCAACCCGCCCCAGTCGGACAGGTCCGGCGCCTCCGGCCGGTGCGGCGCGCCGAGCAGCGTCGGCACGTCGGCATAGGGCAGCCGGCGGCGGCCGGTCTCGCGAAAGCCGAGAGCGGCAGCCTTGCGGAACGCGGGGTCATGCGTCTCGTGCGGCCGGTCGTTGGAGAAGCGTGCTCGCCAGGCTGCGAGTTTTTCCGGGTCGATCATCGCCATTGCTTCCGAACGCGGATGCTTCCGAACGCAACTTTTCGAACGCGAACTTTTCGAACGGCAACTCTCGAACGCCGGGGGGGCGCCGGTGGCCGCAAGCGGGCGCGGTCCATGCCAAGGACGCACGACTATCCCGCGCGCGGGCGGCGCCGGCAAGGCCGGAGGAACGATTGACTCGCCTGCTCCGAGCGTCGAACGTCCGCCGGGCCCTGGAAAGCGGGCGAGGGAGAGACGGACGATGATGCGCGCGAGAAACTGGCTGGCCGCGGCGTTCGCGGCGACATTGCTGGCGGCGCCGGCGCTGGCGAAGGACGTGAAGGTGGCGCTGGTCCCGGGCGGGCCGCACCCCTACTTCGCCAACTGGGAGCAGGGCGGCAAGGATGCGATGAAGGACTTCGGCCTCGCCGCCGCCGACTACAAGGTGCCGGCGAAGTGGGAGCTCGGGCTGCAGAACCAGTTGATCGAGAACTTTGCCGCCCAGGGCTACAACGCTTTCCTGATCTTCCCCGGCGATCCGGTCGGCACCAACGGGCCGATGCAGGACCTCGCCTCGTCCGGCATTCCCTCGATCGCGACCGCCGGCTGCACCAAGGACCCGACGCCGGCGCTGTTCTGCTTCGGCACGGATGTCGGCCACTCCGCCTATCTGGGCACCAAGGAACTGATCAAGACGATGGGCGGCAAGGGCACCATCGTCCACTTCACCGGCAACCTCGTCGATCCCAACACCGAGCTGCGCATGAAGGCGGTGCAGCAGGCGGTGGACGAAAGCCAAGGCGCGATGAAGCTGCTGCAGACGATCGCCGACATCGACCGCACGCCGCAGGAGGCGGACGAGAAGATCAACGCGCTGCTGGCCGCCCGCGGCAAGGAGATCGACGGCATCATCACCACCGCCTGGCTGCCCGCGGTCTCGGCGGCGACGGCGCTGCGCCGGATCGGCGACAAGCGCATCAAGATGGTCGGCATCGACCATGACCAGGTGGTGCTGGAGGCGATCAACGACGGGTTCGTCCACGGCACGATGCTGCAGAACCCGTACGGCCAGGCCTATATCGGCTCCTATGTGATGGAGGAGATCGTCGGCCACGGCTGCAAGGTGAACCCAACGCGCCGTTCAAGAAGCAACGCCTACACCAAGCGCTTCATCGACAGCGGCACCGCCTTCCCGGCGCCGCGGCGTCCGCACTATCAGGACGCGATGAAGAAGGTGACGCGGAGCTGATGAAGACGTTCAAGGCGACATACCTGACGTGCCCGTGATCCAGCGGCACCGGCACGCAGTGGAGGTGACGGAATGGCGAGATGCGCGGCGGGCCGCCGCCGGTCCGCACCGACCGCGCTGCGGCGGCGCGCTGCGCTCCAACGTTGCTGGCCTCGTCATCGCGATCGCGGTCTTCGCCATCGCCTTCGCGCTGCTACACCAGCGGCTTCACCAGCCGGATCAACGTCTATTCGCTTAGCCGCAGCATCGGCATCGACGGCGTGATCGGCCTCGCGATGATGGCGGTGATCGTCACCGGCGGGCTGAACCTTGCCCTCGGCGCGATCGGCGTGTGTTCGGCGATGGCGGTCGGCTGGGCGCTGCAGAATGCTCGGCCTCGGCATCGCGCCGTCGCTGCTGCTCGGGCTGATCGTCGGGCGCGGCGCTCGGCGCGGTCAACGGACTGATCGTCGTCACCACGCGGCTGCACAGCTTCGTCGTCACGCTCGCCACCATGAGCATCTTCTTCGGCAGCATGGTGCTGCTGAGCGGCGCCAACGGGCTTCAACGCGCTGCCGCCGATGCTCACCGGCTTCGGCCGGCTGCGCCTGTTCGGCATGATCTCGCCGCTGCTCGATCGTGCTGCTGGTCGTGGGACTGCTCTGTTCTACCTGTACCGCTTCACGGCGCTCGGGCGGGAAATGCTGGCCGCCGGCGCCAACCCGGTCGCAGCGAAGCTATCCGGCTTGCCGGTGGAGCGGCTGTTCGTCGCGTGCCATGCGCTGTGCGGTGCGCTCGGCGCGATCGCCGGCGTGATGGCGAGCCTGCGCAACGGTGCGATCGTGCCCTCGATGGCGGGGCCGCTCGGCGCGGACTGGCTGCTGCCGGCCTTCCTCGCCCCGGTGCTGGGCGGCACGCTGCTGACCGGCGGCGAGGTTTCCGTGCTCGGCGCGGTGCTGGGCACGGTGTTCGTCGAAATGATCGAGCAGCGGGCTCTACATGCTGCAGATCGGCGAGTTCTGGATCCAGACCGCGCTCGGCCTCGTGTTGCTGGTGGCGATCCTGCTGGAGCGCGGCGCGCGCGGGCATGGCGCTGGCGCAAGCGGCGACGAAGCGGGGCGGCGGCGATGACAATCTCGGAGCGCCTGCTCCGCGCCGACTGGCTCGGCCTGCTGGTGCTGGTGCTGGTCGGCGGCGCGGCGCTGGCGATCGTCCGGCCGGAGTTCCTGACCCATACAACATCAACGTCATCCTGGTCAGCTTCTGCCTGACCGTCGTGTACGCGCTCGGTCAGGGCGTGATGATCGCGATCGGCCACATGAACCTCGCGCTCGGCGCCACCGGCTGTCTGGTGGCGGTCGCCTTCGGCGGCGTGATGGAGGTGTGGCATCTGCCGGTCTGCCGCGCGCGATCGGGTTCGGCCTGCTGCTCGGCGTCGCCTGCGGCTTCGTCAACGGCTGGCTCACCTACCGCAGCGGCCTGACCAGCTTCATCATCACGCTCGCCACGCTCTCGATCTTCAAGGGCATCGGCGCTGGGCATCACCCAGGCGCAGCCGTTCTACGGCATCCCCGCGGCCGTGAAGGCGTTCGGCTCCGACCGCTGGGGGCCGCTGCCGGAGATGCTGCTGGTCGCGCTGCCGATCGTGATCGTCATTGCGGTGTTCTTCGGCCGCATGGTGCTGGGACGCCAAATGCTGGCCTATGGCGGCAATCCGCACGCCGCGGAACTGTCGGGCATCTCGGCCTCGCGCGTGGTCATCCTGGCGCATACGCTGAGCGGCGTGCTGGCGGCGGTGGCCGGCATGCTCTCGGTGGCGCGCCTGCAGAACGCGACGCCGAGCATCGGCGACGAGTGGCTCATCGCCTCCTTCGCCGCGCCGGTGATCGGCGGCGCCGTGCTGACCGGCGGCCATCTGCCGGTCATCGGCACCTGTCTCGGCGTGCTCGTGGTGGCGCTGATCAACCAGGCGCTGGTGATGCTGGCGGTCGATCCGTTCTACGTCCAGGTGCTGCTCGGCCTGCTGATCCTCGGCGCGGTCGGGCTGAACCGGCTGCGCGAGGCGCGGCTCGGCACCGCGCCGGCAGTGCGCCTGTCGTGAGCGACGCCTTCGTCGAGGTGCACGATGCCACCAAGGGCTTCGTCGGCGTGCAGGCACTCGATCATGTGAACCTCACCGTCGGGCGTGGCCAGATCCACGCGCTGCTGGGCGAGAACGGCGCCGGCAAGTCCACGCTGATCAAGATCCTGACCGGCGTGCACCAGCCGGATGCGGGGGAGGTGCGGCTCGATGGCCGGCCGGTCCGGTTCCGCAATCCGCGCGAGGCGATCGCGCGCCGGCATCGGCGCGGTGCACCAGGAGCGCAACCTGATCACGCGCTTCTCGATCGCCGAGAACATCACGCTGGAGAACCCGCCGCGCCGCTTCGGCATGTTCGACGCGGCGCCGCGGCGGCGAATGCCACGGCGAAATGGCTGGAGCTGCTCGGGCTGGAGATCGACCCGCGCACGACGGTCGTCGCGCCTGTCGGTCGCGCAGATGCAGCTCGTCGAGATCGCCAAGGCGCTGTCGCTGGAAAGCCGCTTCCTGGTGCTGGACGAGCCGACTTCCTCGCTCACGCCGCATGAGACGCGCGCGCTGTTCGCCGTGCTGCGGCGCCTCGCGCAGGACGGGGTCGCCATTCTCTTCGTCAGCCACAAGCTGGAGGAGGTGTTCGAGCTGTGCAGCCACGTCACCGTGCTGCGTGACGGGCGCAACGCCTGCGCCTCGCAGCCGCTCGCCGGGCTTGACCCGCGCCGACATCGTGCGCCTCATGATCGGGCGCGACGAAGCCGTCTTCGCCGCCGCCCCGCCGGCGTCGCTCGGGGCGGCGCCGGCGCTGGAGCTGCGCGGCGTCGCCACCGCCCTCGGCCACCGCGACGTGTCGCTCGCGCGTGCACGGCGGCGAGATCCTCGGCCTCTACGGGCTGGTCGGCGCCGGCCGCAGCGAGCTGGCGCGGGCGGTGATCGGCGCCGCCCGGATCACCGGCGGCGAGGTGCTGGTGCAGGGACGGCGCGCGCGCATCCGCGACGTGACCGCCGCGGTGCGGCGCTTCGGCATCGGCTATGTCAGCGAGGACCGCAAGGGCGAGGGGCTCATCCTGCAGCTCTCCGTCGCCACCAACATCGCCGCCGCGATCTGGCACCGCCTGGCGCGCTTGCTCGGCTTCCTCACCCGGCGCATGCAGGATGCCGCCGCAACACCCTTCGTGCGCGCGCTCGACATCCGCACGCCCTCGCTCGCGCAGCGCGTGGCGAACCTCTCCGGCGGCAACCAGCAGAAGGTGAGCGTCGCCAAATGGCTGGCGGCGAAGAGCCGGATCCTGATCGTCGATGAGCCGACGGTCGGCATCGACATCCGCAGCAAGGCGTTCCTGCACGACCTGCTGCTGCGCCTCGCGCGCGACGGCACTGCGGTGCTGCTGATTTCGAGCGACATGCCGGAGCTGATCGCGCTCGCCGACCGCATCGCCGTGATGAAGGAATTCCGCGTGATCGACAGCTTCGACAACACGCGCAATTATGCTGAGGCAAGCGCCCGCATCATGCAGGCGATCCACGGCTGAGGACAGCGGCGAATGCTCGTCTCGTCCGCGACGGAAAAGCCCGACGCGCTGATGGCGCTGGCCGTCGCGGCGGGCCTCGGCGCGGTGGATCCCTGGGCCGACACCGCCGGGCGCGTCGCCACCGCGATCGCCGAGATCCTGCCGGCGGAAACCAATCGCGGGGTCGCGCTGCGGGCGGCGGCAACGCTGCGCGAGGACGCCCGCCGCCTCGTCTTTCCGGGCCGTGCCCGCGACCTGCGGCCCCCCGTCCACTATCACCGCGTGCCGCCCGGCTTCACGCATGCGAGCCGCGAGGCGCTCTCGCCCGACGTGCAATCTGCTCGATCTCGCCGACGGCGTCTTCTGCCACCTCGCCGACATGCCGCTCGCGCTCACCGCCGATGCGACGGTGGCGCTGAAGGACTTCAGCAGCCGCTACGCGCCGTTGCTGCACTACTACGATGTCGACCTGCGGCGCCTGGCAGCGGATGCGGTCGCGGTGCCTGGGCCGCTGCTGGTGATCGCCGACGACGTGCGGCCGCTGAATTTCAGCCACTGGGTGCTCGACTGGCTGCCGCGCATCGCCTGCCTCGCGAGCGTTGCGCCACGTGCCGAGACCTTCGTCGCGGTGCCGGCGCTGCCGGCGAAGCCCTATCTGCGCGAGACGCTCGCCGCCTGCGGTTTCGCCGACGCGCGGATTCTCGAGATCGGCCGCATGCAGGCGGTGCGGCCGCGCCGGCTGCTGGTGCCGGACGACCTCGGCGACCCGCCGCATCCGGGGCACAAGGGCGCGCCATGGCTCACCCGCTTTCTGCGCGACCGGCTTGCGCGCGACGCCGTGAAGCGTCCGCAGTGGCGCAAGCTCTACGTGGCGCGTGACGACGGCGAGGGCCGGCGCGTCGCCGACGATGCAGCGCTGACTGCGGAGCTTGCGGCACTCGGATACGCGCGGATCGTCCCGGGCGACATGACGTTCGCCGAGCAGGTCACCGCCTTCGCGTCCGCCTCGCACATCATCGCGCCGCACGGCGCGGGCTTGGCGCTGCTCGCCTTCGCATCCGCCGACGCGCGCGTGCTGGAGATCTTTCCCGAACTGCTACGGCACCGCTGCCTACTACGTGCTCGCCGGCAGCCTCGGGCTCGACTACGCAAGCTACGTGGCGCCGGCCATCCGCCGCGACCGCGCGCAACTGGACGACATCGCGCTCGACGTGCCGGCGTTCGTCGCGGCCGTGCGCGCGCGATTTGATCAGGGAGACGGCGTGCGATAGCCGTGCGGATGCGCCTCGCGCCAGGCGAGCGCGGTGCCGACGATGCCGTCGAGTTCGGCGAAGCGCGGCTGCCAGCCGGTCTCGCGCATGATGCGCCCGCTGGCGGCGACCAGCACCGGCGGATCGCCCGGCCGGCGCGGCGCGATGCGGTGCGGCACGCGCCGGCCGCAGAGCCGCTCGACGGACTCGATCACCTGCAGCACGGAATGGCCGCGCCCGTTGCCGAGATTGTAGCGCACGCTGCCCTGATCGAGCCGCGTCAGCGCGCGCAGATGCGCGTCCGCGAGGTCGCTCACATGCACATAGTCGCGCACGCAGGTGCCGTCGGGCGTCGGATAGTCGTCGCCGAACACCGCCAGCTCGGGCCGCCGGCCGAGCGCCGCGTCGATCACCAGCGGGATGAGGTGCGTCTCCGGCGCGTGGTCCTCGCCCAGCCGCCCCGCGGGATCGGCACCGGCGGCGTTGAAATAGCGCAGGCTGGCGCTGCGAAGTCCGTGCACGCGCTCGGCCCAGAGCAGCGCCCGTTCCAGCATCGCCTTGCTCTCGCCATAGGGCGAGCCGGGATCGACGGTGGCGTCCTCGTCGATCGGCGCGTCGCTGCCGGCGCCGAACAGCGCGGCGGTCGAGGACAGCACGAAGCGCTGGACGTTGTGGCGCACGCAGGCGGCGATCAGGCGCACGCCGTTGTCCAGGTTGGTCGCGAGATAGCGATACGGCGCCTGCATGCTCTCGCCGACCAGCGACAGCGCCGCGAAATGCAGCACCGCGTCCCACGGGCCTTCGCCGAGCAGCGCATCGACGCCCGCCGCGTCTTCCAGCGCGCCGACGACGAGCCGCGCGCCGTCCGGCACCGCTGCGCGATGGCCGGTGCTGAGGTCGTCCAGCACCACCACCGCGTCGCCGCGATCCAGGAGGGCCGCGACGGTGTGGCTGCCGACGAACCCGGCGCCGCCGGTGACGAGGTAACGGCGGCCCATGCCGGCCGCTCAGGCGGCGGCCGCGAGCGGCGCCGTCGTCTGCATGCGCGTGGCGTAGCGGCGCTGCTTGCGCTGGATGAGCTGCCACGCAAGCTTCGCCGAGACATCCGAGAGCCGCCCGCGCGGCGGCAGCCCGACCGCCTTGAAGATCATGCCCATGCCGCGCTCGACATGGCGGAACCGGTAGTAGCGCATCGCCGGCGCCATGTAGGCGGCGAGGCAGCGCGCATGGTCGTAGACGACCGACTCCGGCTCGTTGCCGCAGTGAAAGGCGTAGGCCAGCTCATCGTCCTCCGATTCGGAGATGCGCCCCGCGGCGATGCGCAGGCGCTGCAGGAAGGAGATGTTCTCGCGCGCGAGGTAGCGGCGCATGTGGTCGTAGAACAGCTTGAAGTGGCGGAACTCGTCCGCGGCGATCTGCTTGCAGATGATGCGCAGCACCGGCTCCTCGGTCGCCTCGGCCAGCGCGGTGTAGTAGCTGGACGTGCCGGTCTCGACCATGCAGCGCGCGATCAGCTCGCCCGTGCGCGAACCGCGAATCGAGGCGTCGGCGGCAACGTCGATCGTGAACCCGGTCCGATAGCGGGCGAACGCGGTGGCGTAGTCCCAGGAAGGATCGGCCAGCATCGCCCAGCGGCCGAGCGCATCGCCGTGCTGCACCTCCTCCTCGGCCCAGTTGTCCGCCGCCTGGCGGAAATCCGGATCGTCACGGAATACGCCGTTGAGATAGGCGGCGTAGTCGGTGCCGTTCCGCTCGACCATCGCCGCCGCCTTGACCAGCGGCAGCAGTTCCGGCGCAACCTTTGAACGATCGAACCGGTCCCAGGCAACCTCGTCGATCTTCCAGTGCTTCATTGCGGTCAGTCCAAGCTCTTGCCGGCGCGCACCATCCGCGGCCCGGCATGCCGTCCGCCGAGCATGCCGCCCGCGGGGGTGCCCGCTACTGCATTGCGGCGAGCATGCGGCCCTTGGCGCCGCAAATCAAGCCGGAGTCAGACCCTTAGGGCCCAGGACATCGACGCCCAGGGCATCCAGGCTCAGGGCGCCTGCGCCGACTCGATCATCGCCTGTGCGGCCTGAATCCGGTTCATCGCCCGGTCCAGCGCCGGCACATCGAGCTTGTCCGTCGCCTCATAGGCCGCCTGCGCCGCCGCCAACCGCCGCTCGCCCTCGGCGCGCGAAACCTCCGCAAGCGGCGTCACCTCGTCGGCCAGCACCGTCACGCGACTCGGCGTGATCTCGGCGAACCCGCCCGAGACGAACAGCGTGTCCGTCACCTGCTCGCCCTCATAGAGCCGGATCGGGCCGCCGCGCATCATCACGATCATCGGCGCGTGCTCCACCAGCACGCCGAGGTCTCCCTCGGCGGCCGGCAGCACGACCATGTCCACCTGCCGCGCCAGCAGCAGCTTCTCAGGCGAGACGATCTCCAGCTCGAAGCGCATCGCTCAGGCCGTGGCCTTCATGCTTTCGCCTTTCTTCACCGCGTCCTCGATCGTGCCGACCATGTAGAACGCGGCCTCCGGCAGATGGTCGTATTCGCCGGCCACGATCGCCTTGAAGCTGCGGATCGTGTCGGCTACCGGCACGAACACGCCGGGGAAGCCGGTGAACACCTCCGCGACGTGGAACGGCTGGCTCAAAAAGCGCTGGATCTTCCGCGCGCGCGCCACGATCAGCTTGTCCTCTTCCGACAGCTCGTCCATCCCGAGAATGGCGATGATGTCCTGCAGCGACTTGTAGGTTTGCAGCACGCGCTGCACCTCGCGCGCGACGTTGTAGTGCTCGTCGCCGACGATGCGCGGATCGAGCGAGCGCGAGGTGGAGTCCAGCGGATCGACCGCGGGATAGATGCCGAGCTCGGCGATCTGGCGCGACAGCACCGTCGTTGCATCAAGGTGCGCGAACGACGTTGCCGGCGCGGGATCGGTCAGGTCGTCGGCCGGCACGTAGATCGCCTGCACCGAGGTGATCGAGCCCTTCTTGGTCGAGGTGATGCGCTCCTGCAACGCGCCCATGTCGGTCGCGAGGGTCGGCTGATAGCCCACCGCCGAGGGAATACGGCCGAGCAGCGCGGAGACTTCCGCGCCGGCCTGGGTGAAGCGGAAGATGTTATCCACGAAGAACAGCACGTCCTGCCCTTCCTCGTCGCGGAAGTACTCCGCGACCGACAGGCCGGAGAGGCCAACGCGCGCGCGGGCACCCGGCGGCTCGTTCATCTGGCCGTAGACCAGCGCCACCTTGGAGCCTTCAGTGGTGTTGTCGCCGAGCTTGATCACGCCGGCGTCGATCATCTCGTGATAGAGGTCGTTGCCCTCGCGCGTGCGCTCGCCCACGCCGGCGAACACCGAGACGCCGCCATGCGCCTTGGCGATGTTGTTGATCAGCTCCTGGATCAGCACCGTCTTGCCGACGCCGGCGCCGCCGAACAGGCCGACCTTGCCGCCCTTCAGGTAGGGGGCGAGGAGATCGACCACCTTGATGCCGGTGATGAGGATTTCTGCCGCCGCCGCCTGGTCCTCGAAGCTCGGCGCGTCGCGATGGATCGGGTAGCGCTTCTTGCTGTGCACCGGCCCGCGTTCGTCCACCGCCTCGCCGATCACGTTCATGATCCGCCCGAGCGTCTCCGGCCCCACTGGCACGGTGATCGGCCCGCCGGTGTCGGTGACTTCCTGCCCGCGCACCAGGCCGTCGGTGCTGTCCATGGCGATGCAGCGCACCGTGCGCTCGCCCAGCTCCTGGGCAACTTCCAGCACCAGCAGCCGGTCGTTCAGCGTGGTGTTCAGCGCGTTCTGGATGAACGGCAGGTCGCCGTCGAACTGCACGTCCACCACGGCCCCCAGGACCTGCGTGATGCGCCCGACGATGTTGCTGGCCATGCCCAAACCCCCTCGTTGCGTCGCGATCGTCAGACGGCCTCGGCGCCGGAGATGATCTCGATCAGTTCGTTCGTGATGTTCGCCTGCCGCGCGCGGTTGTAGTTCAGCGTCAGCCGCTTGATCATGTCACCGGCGTTGCGCGTGGCGTTGTCCATCGCGGTCATCTGCGCGCCGTAGAATCCGGCGGCGTTCTCCAGCATCGCGCGATAGACCTGAATGGCCAGCGCGCGCGGCAGCAGCTCGGCGAGGATCGTTTCTTCGTCCGGCTCGAACTCCACCTCGGCGCGCGCCCCGTCCGACGCCGCTTCCTCCTGCGCCGGCAGCGGCGTCGGGATCAGCCGCGTCTCGGTCGGCACCTGCGAGATCACGGAGGCGAAGCGGTTGAACACCAGCGTGCAGACATCGAACTCGCCCGCGTCGAGCATGCCGACGATGCGCGCCGCAATCTCCTGTGCATCCGCGAACCCGACCGTGCGCTTGCCCGCGAGGCTCACCTCGCCGACGATCCGGCTCGCGAAGTCGCGGCGCAGGATGTCGCGCCCCTTGCGGCCGACCGTCAGCATCTTGACGGTCTTGCCCTGCGCCTCCAGCCGGCGCGCCAGCTCGCGGGTCAGGCGCGCGACGCTGCTGTTGAACGCGCCGGCCAGCCCGCGGTCGCCGGTCACCGGCACCAGCAGATGCACCTGCTCCTTGCCGGTGCCGATCAGCAGCGGCGGCGCGGTCGGGCTGCTCGCGGCGCCGGCGGCGAGCGAGGCCAGCATGCGCTCCATGCGCACGGCATAGGGCCGCGCCGCCTCCGCCTGCGTCTGCGCCCGCCGCAGCTTCGACGCCGCGACCATCTTCATCGCGCTCGTGATCTTCTGCGTCGACTTGACGCTGTTGATCCGGGTGCGCAGCGCCTTCAGGCTGGGCATGGCGGTGGGCCGCTCCGCTCAGGCGAACGCTTTGGTAAAGCCGTCGAGGAAGCCCGACGAGCTTCTTCTCGGTCTCCGGCTTGATCTCGCGGTCGGTGCGGATCGCGTTCAGGATCGACGGATCGCGCGCCTTCACCTCGCCGAGCAGCCGGCGCTCGAACTCGGTCACCTTGTTCACATCGACCCCGTCGAGATAGCCGCGCACGCCGGCGAAGATCACGACCACCTGTTCCTCGACCGGCATCGGGGCGAACTGCGTGCTGCTTCAACAGCTCGGTCAGCCGCGCGCCGCGGGCGAGCAGCTTCTGCGTGGAGGCGTCGAGGTCGGAGGCGAACTGGGCGAACGCCGCCATCTCGCGGTACTGCGCGAGTTCGAGCTTGATGCGCCCGGCGACCTGCTTCATCGCCTTGATCTGCGCGGCGGACCCGACGCGCGAGACCGAGATGCCGACATTCACCGCCGGGCGGATGCCCTTGAAGAACAGCTCGGTCTCCAGGAAGATCTGGCCGTCGGTGATGGAAATCACGTTGGTCGGAATGTAGGCCGAGACGTCGCCGGCCTGGGTCTCGATCACCGGCAGCGCGGTCAGGCTGCCCGCGCCATGCGCGTCGTTCATCTTGGCGGCGCGTTCCAGCAGGCGCGAATGCAGGTAGAACACGTCGCCGGGATAGGCCTCGCGGCCCGGCGGGCGGCGCAGCAGCAGCGACATCTGGCGATACGCGACCGCCTGCTTGGACAGGTCGTCGTAGAAGATCACCGCGTGCATGCCGTTGTCGCGGAAATACTCGCCCATGGAACAGCCGGCGTAGGGCGCGAGGAACTGCATCGGCGCGGGATCGCTCGCGGTCGCGGCGACGACGATGGAATACTCCATCGCGCCGTTTTCCTCGAGCGTGCGCACGAGCTGCGCCACCGTCGAGCGCTTCTGCCCGACCGCGACGTAGATGCAGTACAGCTTCTGCTTCTCGTCGCCGGCCGCGTTGATCGTCTTCTGGTTGATGATGCTGTCGATGATGACGGCGGTCTTGCCGGTCTGGCGGTCGCCGATGATGAGCTCGCGCTGGCCGCGGCCGATCGGGATCAGCGCGTCGATGGCCTTGAGCCCGGTCTGCATCGGCTCATGCACCGACTTGCGCGGAATGATCCCCGGCGCCTTCACCTCGACCACGCGGCGCTCGCCCTCGATCGGGCCCTTGCCGTCGATCGGCTGGCCGAGCCCGTCCACCACGCGGCCGAGCAGCCCCTTGCCCACCGGCACGTCCACGATGCGGCCGGTGCGGCTGACGCTGTCGCCCTCGCGGATCGCCCGGTCGTCGCCGAACACCACCACGCCGACATTGTCGCTCTCGAGGTTCAGCGCCATGCCGTTGAGGCCGGCGCCGGGAAACGCCACCAGCTCGCCCGCCATCACGTTCTGCAATCCGAACACGCGGGCGATGCCGTCGCCCACGCTCAGCACCTGGCCGGTCTCGGCGACGTTCGCCTCGGTGTCGAAATTCGCGATCTGCCGCTTGAGGATTTCCGAGATCTCGGCGGGGCGGATATCCATCAGGCGGCTCCCTTCATGGCGTATTGCAGGCGCTGCAGGCGGGACTTGAGGCTGGAGTCATAGAGGCGGGCGCCGATGCGCACGACGAGGCCGCCGAGCAGGCTCGGGTCCACCTGCTCAAGGATGTTGACGTTGCCGTAGCCGGACTCGATCAGGCGCGCGCGGAGCTGCTGGCGCTGCAGGTCGGTTAGCGGGTGGGCGGAGGTCACGTTGGCCACCACCACGCCCCGCTTCTCGGCGACCAGCGCCGCGAAGGCGCGCAGGATGTTGCGCAGCTCCCGCTGGCGGCGGTTGGCGACCACCACGCCCGCGAAGTCCTGCGCCAGCGCGGAAAACCCCTCGTCCGCGAGCACCGCGCGCATCGCGCGCTGGCCGGTGTGGACGTCGATCAGCGGGCTGCCGAGCAGGCGGCGCAGGTCGGGGCTGGCGTCGATCAGCCGGCCGAGCGCGTCCATCTCCTCGACGGTCCGATCGAGCGCGCGCCGCTCCTCGGCCAGGGAATAGAGCGCGGCGGCATAGCGCTCGGTGAGGCCGCCCGTGGATGAGACTGTCGTGCCGCCAGAGGCCACCGGATGAAACCCATGCTGCGCGGGCAGCGCCGGCAGGCACCGCCCTGACAAGGACCGCCGCCGCACCTGTCTTGCACGGCGCGCGGGCGTCTAGCATGGGGTTTTCGGGGGCGCAACACGCGGGCCCGCCGGACCGGCCCGCCGGGCGCCGCTTTCCGCGCCGGGAGTTGTGCATCCCGCGCCCTTGAATGTGACCCCGCCGCCATGGCGCGTGACGTAGGTTCCGCGCGCAACAAACGGGAAACGGCGACAACGATGAGCACGCAGCGCGGCATTCTCAGCATCCTGGCCCTCGCCTGCGCGACGCTCGCGTTGGGCACCGCGGGGTGCAGCGGGCCCCCGACGGTCGATCGCACGCTGAGCATGCGGACCGGCGACCAGATCTGGGTGCGCAGCTGGGCGCGCTGCGACGGGCTCAAGCCGGAGCTGCGGGTGCAAGTGCCGCCCGCCAACGGCACCCTGGAGTTCCGGCCGATCGACGTGCCGGTCGATCACGCGACCTGGGAGTGCCTGGACGACAACGTGAAGGGCGTCGGCGAGTATTATGTCCCCAAGCCGGGCTTCACCGGCCAGGACGAGTTCACCGTGACCAACTGGTGGGGCGCGAACTTCCGCTTCCCGTCGATGGATACGGCGCGCATCGTCGTCGTCGCCGCGGACGCGACGCCCTGGCCCGCGAGCCAGGCGAAAATGCACGGCAAGCCGAGCCACCAGCACGATCGCCGCGGAGCTGCCGCCCGACATCCAGATCACCCCGCCCGAGCCGGAGGTCCCGCCGGCGCTCGCGATGCTCTCCGGCACCTGGTCCGGGTCGATGTGTCCGGAGTGGGCCGCCTCGGTCAAGGTCGCGGTCGAGCAGGTGACGCCGGCCGGTGCCAATATGGTTTACGCAGTGGCCAACAGCGCCGCCGGGCTCAAGCCCACCAACTCGCGCATCGAGGCGGTCGCGAAGCAGGGCGACGAGCTGCGGGGCAAGTACGGCGAGGCGGAGATCGCGCTGCGCGGCCGCAGCGACGGCTTGGCGGATATTTTCTGGAGCCAGGGTACCTCCTGGTGCAGCGGCGTCCTGGCGCGCATGCAGGAGACCTCCACGGCACACCCCGGCGCTGATCCGGGCACCTAGGGCCGGGCGGCACCTAAAGGAAGCTCATCGGGTCGACGTCGACGTCGATCCGGGCTGCACCGCGGGGTTGCACCTTTTCGAGCCATTCGCGCAACAACGGCTGCACCGCGATGTCCCGCCGCGTCTTCAGCAGCAGCCGCCGGCGGTGGCGGCCGCGCAGGATCGCGAGCGGCGCCGGCGCCGGGCCCAGCACGACGATCCCCGGCCCGTGCGGCGCCGCGCGCGCCGAGGTCGCGGGCCGCGGTGTCCGCCGCCGCCGCCGTCTCGGCGCTGACGATCAGCGCCGCGAGCCGGCCGATACGGCGGCCAGTGGCCCGGCCGGCGCTGCCCGGCCTCGCGCGCCATGAAGCGCGGCGAGGTCGCCTTCCAGCAGCGCCTGCATCACCGGATGCTCGGGATCGAAGGTCTGCAGCAGCACCGGTGCCCGGCGCCTCGGCGCGGCCGGCGCGGCCGGCGACCTGGTGCAGCAGCTGCACGGTCCGCTCCGCCGCGCGCAGGTCGCCGCCGCCGAGCCCCAGATCGGCATCGACCACGCCGACCAGCGTCAGGTGCGGGAAGTGCCAGCCCTTGGCGACGATCTGGGTGCCGATGATCAGATCGACCTCGCGCGCCGCGATCGCCCGCGCGGCCTCGGCGGCGGCGTGCGGGCCGGGCATGCGTGTCGCTCGCCATCACCAGCCGCCGCGCGGCCGGGAACAGGGCGGCGGCCTCCTCGGTGATGCGCTCCACGCCCGGCCCGACCGGGGCCAGGCTGCGCCTCCGCGCCGCAGGCCGGGCAGGCGGGCGGGATCGGCTCGGCGTGGCCGCAATGGTGGCATTGCAGCGCCTGGCGCACGCGGTGCTCCACCAGCCAGGCGGTGCAGTTCGGGCACTGCATCCGGTGCCCGCAATGGCGGCAGAGCGTCAGCGGCGCGTAGCCGCGGCGGTTGAGGAACAGCATCGCCTGCTCGCCGCGCGCAAGCGTCGCCTCGATCGCCGCGATCAGCGGCGGCGCAAGGAAGCGGCCGCGCTCGGGCGGGGCGGTCGCGCAGGTCGATCAGCCGCGACGCGCGGCAGTCGCCGCGCCGCCGTGCCGCGCCGGCAGGGTCAGGCGGCGGTAGCGGCCGGCCTCGACGTTCGCCATCGTCTCCAGGCTCGGCGTCGCCGAGACCAGCACCGCCGGCGCGGCGCACAGCCGGGCGCGCACCACCGCCATGTCGCGGGCGTGATAGACCACGCCCTCCTCCTGCTTGAACGCGGTCTCGTGCTCCTCGTCGACGACGACCAGGCCGAGATCGGGGAACGGCAGGAACAGCGCCGAGCGCGCGCCCACCACCACCGGCGCGCCTCGCCGGCCGCCACCGCCCGCCAGGTCAGGCGCCGGGTGCGCGAGGAGAGGTCGGAGTGCCACACCGCCGGGCGCCACGCCGAAGCGGCGCGCGAACCGCTCCAGCCACTGCGACGACAGCGCGATCTCCGGCAGCAGCACCAGCGCCTGCCGGCCGTGGCGGAGGCATTCGGCCACGGCCTCCAGATAGACCTCGGTCTTGCCCGACCCGGTCACGCCGTCGAGCAGCGTCACCGAAAACGCGCGCGCCGCGACCGCCGCGCGCAGGGCGGCGGCGGCCGTCTCCTGGTCGGCGGAGAGCGGCGGGCCGGCGCAGGCGGGGTCGGGCCGCGCGAATGGCGAGCGGGGCGGCAGGGTCACGGGCAGCAGCAGCCCGGCATCCGCCATGCCGCGGATGACCGCCGCGCGACACCCCGGCGGCGTGCATCAGCTCCGGCCGCGCCGCGCGGCCCCTCCGCCAGCGCCGCCAGCACCCGCTCGCGCGGCCGGGGTCATGCGCACGGCCGGCGGGGCGTCGGCCAGCCGCCAGCCGACCGGCGCCGCCGGCGGGCGCAGGGCGTTGAGGCGCAGCGCCATCGCCAGCACGTCGCCGGGCGGCCGCGAGCGTGTAGGCGGCGATCCAGTCGACGAGGCGGCGCAGATCCTCGCGCATCGGCGGCGCCTCCAGCACCGCCTCGATCGGCTTGAGCTTGGCCGCCGGCAGCGCCGCGTCGGGCGCGCCGTCCCACACCACGCCCACCTCCTCGCGCCGGTTCAGCGGGACCAGCACGATGTCGCCGGGCCGCGGGTCGAGCCCCGCCGGCACCGCGTAATCGAACGGGTCCGGGAAACGGATAGGGCAGCAGCACCGGCACGCGCCGCCCCGCCGTCGCCGGTTCCGTCGGCCCCCGCCTTCTGTCCGCCGCCGCCATCCTGTATGGTCTGCCCGATCGCGGGCCGGCCGCACAGGCCCCGCCAACAGGGACGAGGCCCATGAAATTCTTCGTCGATACCGCCGACACCAAGGAAATCCGCGCGCTGGCCGAAAGCGGCCTGCTCGACGGCGTCACCACCAACCCGACGCTGATCGCCAAGTCGGGCCGCAACATGCTCGACGTGATCGCCGAGATCTGCGACGTCGTGCCCGGCCCGGTCAGCGCCGAGGTCGCGGCCACGGAATTCGACGGCGATCATGCGCGAGGCCGCGGTGCTGCGCCGCATCGCCAAGAACGTCACGATCAAGGTGCCGCTGACGCCCGACGGGCTGCGCGCGTGCAAGGCGCTCACCGGCGACGGCGCGATGGTGAACGTCACGCTCTGCTTCTCCGCCGCCCAGGCGCTGCTCGCCGCCAAGGCGGGCGCCACCTTCGTCAGCCCCTTCGTCGGCCGGCTGGACGATATCGGCCATATCGGGATGGAGCTGATCGGCGACATCGTGCCGATCTTCCGCAACTACCCGAACCTCAAGACCGAGGTGCTGGTGGCGAGCGTGCGCAGCCCGCTGCATGTGATCGAGGCGGCGAAGCTCGGCGCCCACGTGGCGACGTTGCCGCCGGCGGTGCTGCGCGGCCTGTTCAACCATCCGCTGACCGAGAAGGGCCTCGCGCAGTTCCTCGCCGACTGGGCGAAGACCGGACAGCACATCGTCGCCGAGGCGCAGCCGGCGGCCGCGCGCTGATGGGGCAGGCGCCCCGTGCCGCGGAAGGGCTCGTCGCGGCGGAGATCGCCGCGTGGCTGCGCGCCCATCCGCGCTTCCTCGCCGAGCAGCCCGAGCTCTACCGCTGGCTCGCGCCGCCCGAGCGGGTGCATGGCGAGCGGCTCGCCGATCACATGGCCGCGATGCTGCGCGCCGAGCGGGCGCATGCGGCGGCGATGGCGGAGCGGGCGGACGGGGTGCTGGCCGCCGGCCGCGCGGCGGCGGGGCTGGCGGCGCGGGTGCAGGAAGCGGTGCTGGCGCTGATCGCCGCGGCCAACCCGGCGGACTGCGTGGCGCTGGAGTTTCCGCCGCTGCTGGCCGTGGACGCGGCATCGCTCTGCGCCGAGGACCGGCTCTTCGGCGCGCGCCTGGTGCCCGCGGGCACGCTCGCGCGGCTGCTCGGCGGGCGCGCGGTGCTGTTCCGCGAATCGCCCGACGACGCGCCGACCGCTGCACGCCGAGGCCGCGGAGCTGGCGGCGCCACGAGGCGCTGGTGCGCATTCCCGGCGAGGGACCGCCGGCGATGCTGGCCCTGGTGGCGCGCGAGCAGGCAGCGCTCGACCCGGCGCAGGGCACCGGGCCGCTCGCCTTCCTCGGGCGCGCGGTGGCGGTGGCGCTCGGGCGCTGAGGCTTCGGCGCGTGGCGCGCCCCGACATGCCCGCCGAAGCCGCGCGCCAGGAATTTCTGCGCTGGCTCGCGCATGAGCGCCGCGCCTCGCCGCTGACGGTCGAGGCGTACGGCGCCGACCTCGCCGGCTTCCTCGGCTTCCTCACCAACCATCTCGGCGGCGAACCCGATCTTGCCGCCCTCGCCGCCTTGCAGGCGCGCGACCTGCGGGCGTGGCTCGCGGCGGAGGCGGCCGACGCGCGGCAATGCCACGCGGGCGCGGCATCTTTCGGCGGTGCGCAGCTTCTTCCGCTGGCTGGCGCGGCACCACGGCGTCGCCAACGCCCAGGTGCGGCTGCTGGCCACCCCGAAGGCGCGCCGGCCGCTGCCGCGGGCGCTGAGCGTCGAGCATGCGCGCGCCGCCGCGGAAGACATCGGCGAAGTGAGCGACGCGGCCGCCCAGCAGGCCCGCGACGTGGCGCTGTTCACGCTGCTGTACGGCTGCGGGCTGCGGATCGCCGAGGCGCTGGCGCTGAATGTTGCCGACGTGCCGGGCGCCGAGGCGCCGCTGCGGGTGGTCGGCAAGGGCGCGAAGGAGCGGCTGGTGCCGGTGCTGCCGGCGGCGCGCGAGGCGATGGCCGCCTGGCTGCGCCTGCATCCGCGGCCGACGCCGGAGGCGCCGCTGTTTCTCGGCGCCCGCGGCGGCCGGCTCGACCCGCGGTGGCGCAGCGCACGCTGCGCAGTTCCGCCGCCTCGCCGGCCTGCCGGAGCACGCGACGCCGCACGCGCTGCGGCATTCGTTCGCGACGCATCTGCTGGCCGGCGGCGCCGATCTGCGCGCGATCCAGGAGCTGCTCGGCCACGCCAGCCTGTCGACCACCCAACGCTACACGTCCGTGGACACCGCGCGGCTGGTCGAAGTCTGGCGGGCGACGCACCCGCGCGGCTGAGCGGCCGCGCGATCTACTCCGCCGCCGCCGGGTAGGCGCGCGCGTAGCGGATCAGCGCGTCGTCCGGCACCGGCTCGATCGGCGTGAAATCGCGGTGCGCGATGAAGTCCGGCCGCGTCGGCGTACGGATGTAGTTGGAGACCGCGTTCAGCGTCAGATACACGATCTTGCGCGGATACGGCGTGATGTTGCCGGCCGAGCCGTGCACGAGATTGCCGTGGAACATCAGCAGCCCGCCGGGCTTGCCGACCGGCGTGACGATGCCGCCCTGCTCGACCAGCTGCGTCACCGTAGGCTCATCGAGCACCCACAGCGGATACGAAGTCGTCTTCAGATCATGCGTCGCGACTCAGCGTGCCGCCGGTGTGGCTGCGCGGCACCAGCATCAACGGGCCGTTGATCGACATGACTTCGTCGAGATACACGGCGATGTTCATCGCCCGAGGCTCCGGCATGCCGTCATCGCGCGCCCAGGTGCCGTAATCCTGGTGCCACTGCCAGACCTCGCCGGTGAAGGCGGATTTCGCGTTGATCTTGAACTGGTGCATGTAGAGCTTCTCGCCGAAGATCTGCTCGATCGGCTCGATCATGCGCGGATGGGCGCCCAGCAGGCGGAACGCCTCGTTGTAGAGATGCGCGGCGAAAGCCGTGCGCGGCGCGCCGGATTTCTCGCGCCACACCTCCGGCCGCTGTTCGGCGTAGATCCGCCCGGCCTCTTCCCGCAGCACCGCGACTTCCGCCGGCGTGAACAACTCCGGCAGGAAAAGGTACCCCTCCCGGTGGAAATGGGCGATCTGCTGGTCGGTGAGCTTCATGGCGTTGCTCCCAAGCTGCTTGGCGAAGGCGAGGCCTGCGCCCGCAGTCTAGCCGATCTCCTGGGCTTCGTTCTAGCGGCTCGCGGCGAGCCGGTGCTCCAGCAGGTGACGCTGGATCTTGCCGCGACGCGCTGCGCGGGAAGTCGCCTCGCGCGATGAAGACGATGTCCTTGGGCTGCTTGTAGCCGGCGAGCTCGGCGCGGCACGCGGCGCAGCAGCCGCGTCGCGCGTCAGCGCCGCGTCGCGGCGCGCGACGAACGCGACCGGCACCTCGCCCCACGTCGCGTCGGGCGCGCGCACGACGGCGGCGTCGGCGACGCGCGGGCATCGCGCAGGATCACGCGCTCGATCTCGGCCGGGTAGATGTTCTCGCCGCCGGACTTGATCAGGTACTTCACGCGATCGACGAAATCCAGCGTGCCGTCCGGGTTGCGCACGAACACGTCGCCCATGTGGAACCAGCCGCCGCGGAAGTCGTGCGCGTTGGCGTCGTCGGCGCGCCCAGTAGCCGCTGAACAGCGTCGGGCCGCGCATCGCGAGCTCGCCCGGCGCGCCGTCGGGGACGTCGCGGTCGTCGGCGATCGACGAGGCGGACTCGCAGAACGGGCTCTGCTCGCTTGGAGAGCCGCGCGGCGCGACGCCGAGCGGGATCAGGCCGACGAGCACGGGGGGCAGCCGGTCTCGGTGGCGCCGAACGTGTTCGCGTAGGGCGCGCCGAGCAGGCCGGTGATCTCGGCGATGCTCGGCGCGGCGGCACGAGGTCGGCCATCACGCCGCACACGCTTGACGCCGCGCGGCCGTGCCGGCGCGCGGCGCAGCTCTCGGCGAAGCCGGCCGACCATGCCGGGCATGAGCAGCAGCCAGCCGAGCGCTCGCGGCCGACGATCGCGGCGAGGCGCGGCGGGCTCGAAGCCGTCGACGACGATCACCTTGCCGCCCGACATCAGCGTCGCCGAGCGACTGGTCGGCGGCGCCCATGTGGTAGAGCGGCGACCACGCGACGAAGGTGTCGTCCGCCCGCGCATGCCGAACTCGGCGCGCGCGACGAGGTTGCGGGCGATCTCCGCGCGGTGGCTGATCACGGCGCCCTTCGGCAGGCCGGTGGTGCCGCTCGTGTAGAGGATGACGAGCGCGTCCTCGGGGTCGACGTCGTCGCGAGTGCGCGGCGGGATCGCGGCGGCGAGCGCTGCTCGTACGCCGCGCCGAGCAGCAGCGTGGCGGCGCCGCGTGCGTCGAAGCGCGGCAGCGTCGGCGCGTGGCGCGGCGAGGCGACGACCAGGCGTCGGCTCGACGAGGCGGAGGCAGTGCGCGAGCTCGGCGGGCGCGAGCCGCCAGTTCTGGCACGCGACGATCGCGCCGAGCCGCGCGGCCGCGAGGAACAGCTCGAGGTACTCGCCGCGGTTCTCCGAGAGCATCGCGACGCGGTCGCCGCGCGCGACCCCGCACGGCGAGCAGGCGCGCCAGCCGCGCACGCGCGCGTCGAGCTCGCGATAGCTGCGCGTCTGCGTGCCCTCCTGCAGTGCTGGCGCATCGCCGCGCAGCCGCGCCTGCATGCGGAACGCCGCCGCGACGGTCAGGCCCGATGCGGCGCGCACCAGGGGGCGCGCGGCCGCCGCCTCATCCATGCGCCGCCTCGCCGCCGCGGCCGAGATACGTGGCGATGACGCGCGCATCGCCGGCCAGCGCCGCACTCGCTCCCTCCAACACCACCTCCCCCATCTCCAGCACATAGCCATAGTCGGAAATGTCCAGCGCGGCGCGGGCATTCTGCTCGACCAGCAGGATCGACGAGCCCGTCTTCGCGCAGCCGCGCCAGCACGCGGAAGATGTCGCGCACGATCAGCGGCGCCAGACCGAGGCTCGGCTCGTCGAGCAGCAGCAGGCGCGGGCGCGCCATCAGGGCGCGGCCGAGCGCGAGCATCTGCCGCTCGCCGCCCGAGAGCGTCGCCGGCACGCTGGCGCCGCCGCTCCTCCAGGCGCGGAAAGATCGCGAACACCGTCGCGCATCGCGGCGGCCGCGTCGCGCGCACCGGCGCGGTGGCGCGGATAGAAGCCGAGCAGGAGGTTGTCTTCGACCGTCATGTCGGAGAACAGCGCCCGCGTCTCCGGCACCAGGGCGACGCCGGCGGCCACCAGCGCCTCCGCCGGTCCCGCCGGCGCGCCATCGATAGTGCACGTCGCCCTGCGCGCGGCAGCAGCCCCATCACGGCGGCCAGCAGCGTCGTCTTGCCCGCGCCGTTCGGGCCGATCATGGCGACGATCTGCCCGGCCGGCACGGCGAGCGCGACGCCGTGCAGCACCTCGCACGCGGCCATAGCCGGCGCGCAGATCGGCAACGCGCAGCAGCGGCGCATCGGCGTCATGCGGCGCTGCCGAGATAGGCTTCCAGCACCGCCGGATCGGCCTGCACCGCGTCGGGCGTGCCCTCCGCGATCTTCTGCGCCGAAATCCATCACCACCACGCGATCGGCGAGCCGCATGACGAAGTCCATGTCGTGCTCGACCAGCAGGACCGCCATGCCCTCGCGCGCAGCTGGCGCAGCAGGGCGGCGAGGCGCTTGCTTCTCCTGGCAGCCGCAGGCCGGCCGCCGGCTCGTCCAGCAGCAGCAGGCGCGGGCGCAGGCACAGGGCGCGCGCGATCTCCACCACGCGCTGCTGGCCGAGCGGCAGGTCGCCCGCCGGCATGTCGAGCAGGTCGCCGAGCCCGACGCGCGCCGCCTCGGCTTCGGCGCAGCGATCGCAGCCGCGCCTCCTCGGCGCGATCGAGGCGCAGCATTGCGCGCAGCACGCCGGCACGGCCGGCGAGATGCGCGCCGATCGCGATGTTCTCGCAGCACGCTCACGCGCGGCAGCAGCTTGACGTGCTGGAAGGTGCGCGCGAGGCCGAGCGCCGCGACGCGCCGCGCCGGCAGCCGGCCGAGGCGGCGGCCGAACAGGTGCACTGCGCCGCGCACTCGGCGCGAGCGCGCCGCTGATGACGTTGAACAGCGTCGTCTTGCCGGCGCCGTTCGGGCCGATCAGCGCCGACGATCTCGCCCGCACCCACGCGGAAGCTCACGTCGCGATTGGCGGCAAGCCCGCCGAAATTGCGGCACACCGTTCCGACCACGAGCGCGTCCGCCGCGCCGTCCGGCACCGCGGCGGCGGGAGGCGCCACCACCGGTGCCGCACGCGGCATCGGCGGCACGGCGCGGCGTGGCACGCGGGCGCGCAGCATCGGCCACAGGCCCTGCGGCGCGCGCTGCAAGAGCAGGATCACGACGAGGCTGAAGGCCAGCGCCTCGTAGTTCCCGGTGGAGCCGGTGAGTTGCGGAATCCAGTCGTTCAGCCGATCGCGCAGCACGGTGACGAGGAACGCGCCCAGCAGTGCGCCGGCAAACGACTCCGCGCCACCGACGATCACCATGAACAGATATTCGATGCTCGCAGTCAGGCTGAACGGCGTCGGGCTGATGAAGCGCTGGAAATGCGCGAACAGAAACCCGGCGAGCGCGGCAGCAAGGGCGGCAAGCACGAACACCGCCCGCGCCAGACGCACGGCGTCGATCCCCACGCTCTCCGCCATGCTCCGCGCCCCGTTCAGCGTGCGGATCGCGCGGCCGATGCGGCTGTCGAGCAGGTTGCGGGCCAGCAGCAGCGCCAGCGCCACGCACACCCAGATGACCGCAACGTTCACCGGCGGATCGGCGGCGGAGAGCGGACCGACGCGCAGCGGCGGGATGTCGCCGATGCCGTTGAAGCCGTGCAGAAACGGCAGCGTGCCGAACAGCGCGAAGAAGCTGATGCCCCAGGCGACCGAGCAGAGCGCGAGGAAATGCCCCGACAGCCGTGCGGTGATCAGCCCCAGCAGCCACGCCACCGCGCCGGTCAGCGCGAGGCCCGCGAGCAGGCCGCTGACCGGCGCGGCGCCGGCGCGGGTGAGCATCGCGGTCGCATAGGCGGCGAGGCCGACGAAGCTCGCCTGCCCGAACGAGGTCTGGCCGCTGATCCCGGTCAGCAGCACGAGCCCGATCGACACGATGGCCGCGAGCCCGACATAGCCGGCGAGCGTGGCGTAGAACGCGGGCAGCACGAACGGTACGGCAACGCACGCGACGAGCGCCGCCGCGGCGCGGATCATCCCCGCTCCTCCTCGCTCCCGCTGCGCAGCGACAGGAATGCGAGGACCGGGATCAGCAGCGCGAAGACGATGACGTCGCGATACGCGCTCGCCCAGAAACTGCCGAGCAACTCCAGCACGCCGACCAGAATCGCACCCGCCGCCGCGGCGGGGTACGCGACGAGGCCGCCGACGATCGCCGCGACGAAGCCCTTCAGCCCGATCTCGAACCCGGTGTCGTAGGCGACCGGCGTGAGCGCGCCGATCAGCACGCCCGAGACGGCGGCCACGAAGGCGGCGAGGCCGAACGCGACCGCGCCGCTGCGCGCCTGGTCGATCCCCACCAGCCGCGCGCCCAGCCGGTTGGACGCGGCGGCGCGCAACGCCTTGCCCTCGATCGTCGCGCCGAAGAACCAGCGCAGCCCGACCACCAGCACGGCGCAGCGTCGCCAGCACGCAGAGCGACTGGCCGGAGACGCTGAGCGGGCCGAGCATGAAGCTGGCCGCGCTCAGCGGCTGCACGCTCGCACCATCCGGCCCGAACAGAACCATGCCGGCGCCGGTCAGCACGAAGTGCAGCGCCATCGCGACGATCAGCAGCGTGAGCACGGACGCATCGCCCATCGGCCGGAACACCAGCCGCCAGATCAGCGGCCCGAGCGGCGTCACGATCGCCAGCCCGAGCGCGATCGCGAAGGCCGGTGCTGTGCGCGGACCGAGCAGCGCCGCCGCCGTCACCAGCGCGGGATACAGCACAAGCCACGCGAGCACGCGCGGCGCCGGCAGCCCGCGCAGCGCGACCACGTCGGCGATCAGCGCCGCGGCGGCGAGCGCGTCCATCGCCCATAGCGTGCCCGGGATCGCGCCGCCCTCGAGCGCCGCCACCGTCAGCGTCGCCAGCGCCAGCAGGTCGCCCTGGGGGACGAAAATCACGCGCGTGACGGAGAAGACGATCAGCAGCCCGACGGCGAGGAGCAGATAGATCGCGCCGGTCGTCAGACCGTCCTGCAACAGCGCGAGGAAGACGAACAGGTCCATGCGCCGCGCCGGCGCGCCGTCAGTGGATCGCGATCCACTCGCCGTGCTGCACCTGCACGAGCATCGCCGCGCGCGCGTCCTGCCCGTTGTGGTCGGTCGGGCTCATCGAGTAGACGCCGCTGACGCCCACCAGTTCGTGCGTGTGCTCCAGCGCGTCGCGCAGCGCGACGCGAAACGCCTCGCTGCCCGGCGTGCCATGCTCGAGCGCCGCGGGAATCGCGTGCTGCAGCAGCAGCATGGCGTCGAACGTGTAACCGGCGAAGGGGTTGACGCTCGCGGCGCCGAGCTTCTTCACGTAGGCGCCCATGAACGCGGTCGCGACCGGCTTGATCGGGTTGTCCGCCGCAAGCTGGTCGTAGACCACGACCGGGCTCGTGTCGGCGATCACGCCCTCCACCGGCGCGCCGCCGACGCGGATGAAGGCGGGCGAGACGATGCCGTGATTGCCGTAGATCGGCCCTTTGTAGCCGAGACGGCGCAGCGCGACGACGGGCAGCGTCGCCGGCGTGGCCGAGTTGCCCATCATCACCGCGTCGGGATGCGCGCCGATCAGCCGCAGCGCCTGCGCCTGTACGGTCGTGTCGGTGCGGGCGTAGCGCTCGTCGGCCACGATCCTGATCCCGCTCGCCTGCGCCGCTGTCTTCGTGGCGGCCAGCACCTGGTCGCCCCAGCCGTCCGCGAAACCGATGAAGCCGACGCTTTTCACGCCGTGCGCCTGCATGTGCTTGAACACCACAGCGACCATGAGCGACAGCGGCTGTGCCACGACGAACGAATAGGGCGCCTTCGCCGGGTCCGGTACCAGCGGCGCCATTGCGATCATCGGCACATGCGCCTGCTCGACCAGCGGCTGGACCGCGAGATCGGAGGTGTAGAGCGACGGGCCGATCAGCGCATCGATGTGGTCTTCGGTGATCAGCTTCTGCGCGATCGTGAACGCCCGCTGCGCATCGGTGCCGTCGTCGCGCACGATATATTCGATCTTCTGGCCCGCGACCTCCTTGGGCAGGAAGTCGAAGGCGGCGCGATAGCCCACGCCCATCGCCGCGCCCGGGCCGCTGATGCTCAGGATCGCGCCGATCCTGATCTGCGCCGCCGCCGCATTCGCGAAGACAAGGGAAATGGCAGCGGCCGCCAGGACCGCCGGGAGGCGCGCGCGCATGGAATTTCATCCTGCCGACAAGGCGCGCGATTTGAGTGCCCGCGCATCTGCCTGTCAAGTTTGCCGCCCGCGCCATGGGTGCGATACGCTTGCCGCGCGATGCCCCCCGTCCCGCATCCCATGCACGGCCCCAACCGGCTGAAGCTCGGTGTCTTTTCCGCCAACTGCGACGGCGGCCTGACGCTGACCCGCGCCCCGGCGCGCTGGCGCGCCGAGTGGCCGGACGTCGTCGCCACCGCCCGGATCGCCGACGCGGCCGGGCTGGAGTTCTTCCTGCCCGTCGCGCGCTGGAAGGGCTATGGCGGGGCCACCAACAGCCGCGACTGGTCGTTCGAGACGCTGTCGTTCGCCGCGGCGCTGGCCGGCCTCACCCGCTCGATCGCGCTGTTCGCGACGGTGCACGTGCCGATGGTCCATCCGGTGTTCGCGGCGAAGGCGCTGGCGACAGTCGACCACGCGAGCGGCGGGCGCGCCGGCCTCAACATCGTCTGCGGCTGGAACCCCGACGAGTTCCGCATGTTCGGACTGCCGATGATCGAGGCGCGCTATGCCCAGGGGCTCGAATGGTTCGAGATCCTCAGCCGCATCCATGCCGGCGAGGCACCGTTCGACTTCCACGGCCGGTTCTACGACCTCCAGAACGTCTCCGGCCGTCCGCTGCCGTTGCAGCGGCCGCGCCCGGTCACGCTGAACGCGGCATTCTCCCCCGCCGGCCGCGACTTCGCCGCGCACGCCGCCGATTTTCTGTTCACCACCTTCGTCGAGATCGCCGATGGACGCGGCGAGGTCGCGGACATGCGCCGCCGCGCCGAAGCCGCGGGGCGCAGCGTCGGCGTCTACACGACATGCCACGTCGTCTGCCGCCCGACCGACGCGGAGGCCGAGGAATACTACGAGTGGTACGCGGTCGCGATGGAGGACACCGAGGGCGCCGACCGCTACATGGCGACCAAGCAGCAATTCTCCCACTCGCACGATCCCATTGCCTATCGCCTGCATCGCAAGCGCTTCGTGGGCGGCGCCGGCACCTATCCGCTGGTCGGCTCGCCACGGCGCATCGCTGAAGAGTTGGTCCGCATCGCGGAGGCCGGGTTCGACGGTGTTGCTCTGTCCTTCGTCGACTACCTGCGCGAACTGCCCACCTTCGTCGCCGCGGTCCTGCCGCTGCTACGCGAGGCGGGGTTGCGCGGCTAAAGGGGCAGGCTGCCGACGCTGGTGCCGCCGCAGACGAACAGCGTCTGCCCGGTGATGAAGCCGCTCGCCGGGTCGGCGAAGAAAAGCACGGCGCGGGCGACATCCTCGGGCTGGCCGAGCCTGCGCACCGGAATGCCTTGCGCGAGGGCGGCGATGCGCGGGTCGCCCGGCGGTAGCACGGCGAAGAACATGTCGGTCTCGACCGGCCCGGGCGCCACCACGTTCACCGTGATCCCGTCCGGCCCGAGTTCCAGCGCCCAGCTTCGTGCGAGGCCGAGCAGCGCTGCCTTGCTCGCGGCATAAGCGGTACGCCCGGCGAGCCCCAGCACGGCGCGCGAGGCGATGAGCACGACGCGCCCGAACCGCGCCGCACGCATGCCGGGCAGCAGCGCCTGCGCCAGAACGACGGCGGCGGTCACGTGCACCTGCGATAGCGTCGCCAGATCGCCCATGGTGACGGCTTCCAGCCGCGCCTCGCGCAGCACGCCGGCGTTGTGCACCAGGGTCGTGATCGGTCCGCCCGCCAGCGCGTCGCGCGCCGCCGCCGCGGTCGCTTCGGTGTCGGCAAGGTCGACCGCGATCGCCCGCAGCCGGGCGTCGCCAAGCGGGTGCGGCTTGCGGTCCAGCGAGACCACGGCATAGCCGGCATCGAGCAGCTTGCGGCAGATCGCAAGCCCGATGCCGCTGCTGCCGCCGGTGACGAGCGCGGCCGGCATCACGCTGCGTCCAGCACGGGATGCCCCGTCGCATCGAGACGCGCGCGCACCGTCACCCCAGCTCCGATCGCGGGCGTGCCGGCGACGAAGCAGACGGCGACCGGCCCGGCATCGAGGCGCACCAGGCCGAGGTCCAGCGGCAGCGCCGGGCGAAACCGCGGCGCGTTACTGTGATGCAGGCGACAGCGCGCGAGCAGCGTTCCCGGCGCGTATGGCACTACCTCCCATTCGATGCTGTCCGAGAGGCAGTCGGCGCAGAACGCGCGCGGCGGGTACTGCGCGCGGCCACAGGCAGCGCAGCGCTGCAGTGCGAGCCTCCCTTCCGCCGCCGCGGCGCGCATCGCCGCAATCATGGGGCGCCGAGCACGCAGGCGGCGGTGCACAGGCCGCGGTCATAGTTGATCATGCCGAAGCCGCTGACCAGCGCGCGCCGGGCATCCGCCACCGCGCGGCCCTCGGCCTCGCCGGTAAGCTGGCGCATCGCCTCGACGAGCCCGAGATAGCCGCCAGCCGCGCCTGCCTGGCCCGCCGAGAGCTGGCCGCCGCCGGTGTTCACCGGAAAATCGCCCGCCACCGTCAGATCGTGGTCGCGCACGAACGCCGCCGCCTCGCCCTTGGCGCAAAAGCCCAGATCCTCGAGCTGCATGAAGGCGATGACGGGATAGTCGTCATAGACCTGCACCAGATCGATCGCCTCCGGCCCGATCCCCGCCTGCGCCCACAGCGCCTCGCGATCCACGGCCCAGCCGCCGCGCATCTGCACCGGATCGTCGGGATAGGCATTGTGGCGCTCGATCGCGCCCAGCAGGCGCACGCCCCGCAGCCCCAGCGATTCGGCGCGCGCGCGGTGCATGACCAGAAATCCATCGGCGCCGGCGCAGGGCATGACGCAATCGAACAGATGCAGCGGCTCTGCGATCGGGCGCGCCGCGAGATAGTCTTCGAGCGTCAGCCTCTCCCGCAGCAGGGCCAGCGGATTGCGCTGCGCGTTCGCCCGCTGCGCCACGCAGAGCCGGCCGAAATCCGCGCGCGTCGCCCCGAAGCGCTGCATGTAGGCATCCGTGATCAGCGCGAAGCTCGCATTCGGGCCGCCGGCGCCGTACGGATAGACTGCGTCGCGCGAGAAGCTGCTGAAATTCTCGATGAGATCGGTAAAGCTCGTGGCGTTCGCGGTGTCGCCGGCAATGCACGCCACGATCTCCGCGTCGCCCGCCTGCACCGCGCGCGCCGCACGCCGCAGCGCCACCACGCCCGACGCCCCGCCCATCGGCAGCCATTCCAGGTAGCGCGGCGAAAGGCCGGCGTGCTGGGTAAAGGCAACCGCGGTGTCGGGCGACAGCGTGAAGCTGGACAGGCACAGCCCGTCGATCGCGCTCTTCGCCAGCCCGCTGCGGCGAAGCATCGCGGCGAGCACGCGGGCGATGAACCAGGCCGCGCCGTGCTCCGAGCGCCGCACATAGGGCTCCGTGGTCGGGGCCACCGCGACGATGTCGTCGTATCCCTGCGCCAAGGCCGGCGGGCTCAAAGAAACAGCTGGATCGACGGCAACGCGGCGTCGCAGTTCACGAGGTTCACGCGCTTGAGCCGGATCTTCGTCGCGCCCGCCTCGCGGACCAGATGGTGCTCGGCGGTGCCGGCGAGCAGCAGCATGGCGTCGCCGCGCAACTCGGCGTAGCAGAATGGCGTGCGCGTGCGCCACGTCCCCATGGCATCGTCGGCCATCTCGATCTCCGGCGCCTGCAGGACATGCTGGCTGAAGCTCTCGGGCTGCTGCGACGGCGGCAAGCTGCGCAGCCGCGCGATGCGCAGTTGCAGCAGCAGCCGGTCTTCGTAGGCAAGCGAGGTGTGGTCGATCCCGTCCGGCTGGCCGCGCGTGAGTGGTACCCAGTAGAGCGCGTCCTCGGTGAACAGCGCATACCATTCGTCCCAGCGCTTCTCGTCGAGCAGGCGCGCCTCGTGATAGAGGAACCGCGCGATCTCCGCCTCCGTCATGGCGCCCCCAGCGTCATGAACTTCGCCCAGGCGCGATACTGGTTGCGCATGGAGATCTCGCTGGTGCCGTTGGCGGTGATGTCGCCCTGCTCCGCCTCCTGCGGCTGGTAGTCGCGATGCAGGCTGATCCATTCGTTGCCGCCGGCGGCAAGCCCCTCCTGGATCAGCCGATAGCATTGCAGATCGTCGTGGCCGACCACCGACATCGGCGAGTTGATCAGCCGGGTGTAGGTGACGTTGCGGCGGAACAGCAGCGGCGGCGCGTCCTTCAGCCGGAACGACCAGCTTTCGATCAGCGTCCGGTCGGCGGCCAGCGGCCGCGCCACGCGGATGGTCTGGATCGCGCCCTTGATGGTCAGGCTCGGGTAGTAGACGGTATTGTGCCGCACCGTGCCCAGAACGTCCTTCGCTTTTTCTTCGCCATAGGCGGTGATCATCGCCGCCTCGTACTCCGGCACCGCGCCGTAGCTGGAATGGATCGAGAAATTCACGCCCGACCACGAATGCCCGTTCGGCAGCACGCGCACGCCCATCTTGTCGAAGAAGTCGTAGCCCTGCGCGAAGGGAACCAGCTGCTCGATCGCCATCGGCTTCGGCGCCTCGGCCGGCTGGTCGGCCCACAGCGCCTTGGCGGTGCCGGCCGAGGACGCGTGCGCCGCCATCGGGTGCATCGTGTCGTTGAGGTTCTCGACGAACAGCTTCCAGTTGCAGTCGTGCATGTAGCGCAGCACGCCGCCCGCCACCTCCATCTCGCCGCTCGGTGAACGCTCGACCATGTAGTCGATCGAGGACAGCGAGGCGCCGAAATACTCGTGAAACCCTGGGCCTTCATCGGAGAGTTTCGCGAACACGAAGCCGCGGTAGTTGACCGTGTTCACCGGCACCATCCCGCGCACCGCCTCGGACGTCGCGAACCCGGTGCCGTCGTAGCCGCCGCGCAGCGGCACCGCAGCCAGCGTGCCGTCGGTGCGATAGCTCCAGGCGTGATAGGGGCAGCGGAAGAACCGGCCGACATTGCCGCACGTCGCGGCGACGACCTTCGTGCCCTTGTGGGCACAGCGGTTGCGCAGCACCCGCACGCTGGCGTCGGTGTGGCGCACCATCACCACCGGCTCGGCGCCGATCGTGCACGTGTAGTAGTCGCCCGGGTTCGGAACCTGGCTCGCATGCCCGGCATAGATCCAGGTCTTCGCCCACAGCTCCTCCATCTCGAGCGCGAAGACTTCCGGGTCGAGATAGAGGTCGCGATGCACCGCGTCCTCGCGCACGAGGCTGCGGATCGCCGCCGGGTTGCCGCGATAATGGCCCATCGGCCTGCCTCCCGCGGGCGCGGCCCGCGCCGCGCCTGCGCGTGACGTTAGGCGAGGCGTGCGCAGCGTTCAATCATGCTATCGTGATCCGCCGCGCAGGAGAGCAGGAGCCGATGGACTGGGGCCGGATGAGCCGCGCCGAGCGCGATGCGAGCTACAACAACAGCGCGGCGGTTGCCGACAGCGCCGCGCACAACGAGGCGCGCAACACGGCCTCGGCCGCCCTGCGCGCGGCCCATCCCGGCACGCTCGACCTGCGCTATGGCCCGCGCGAGGCGAATTGCTGGGACCTGTTCCCCGCCGGCGACCCCGCCGCGCCGTGCCTCGTCTTCATCCACGGCGGCTACTGGCAGCGCAACACGCGCCACGGCTTCGCCATCGTCGGCGAGGGCGTGCGCGCGCATGGCTGGTCCGTCGCACTGCCCGGCTACAGCCTGGCACCGGCGGTGACGCTCACCGACATCGTCGCCGAAATGCACGCCGCCCTCGACTGGCTGGCCGCCAACGGCGCCGCGTACGGCGTGGCCGGGCCGGTGATCCTCTCCGGCTGGTCGGCGGGCGGGCACCTCGCCGCGATGGCGCTCGACCATCCGCGCGTCGCCGCCGGGCTCGCGATCTCCAGCGTGTTCGAGCTCGGGCCGCTGCGCGACACCTACCTGAACGAGGCGCTGCGGCTGACCGACGAGGAGGTTGCGACGCTGTCGCCGCTGCGCCTGCCGCCGGTGCCGAAGCCGCTCGCGATCGCCTACGGCACCGCCGAGCTGCCGCCGCTGGTCGAGGACAGCCGCGCGCTCAACCGGCTCCGCGCCACCGCCCACATGCCCGGCGCGCTGCTGCCGGTCGCCGGCGCCGACCATTTCACGATCGTGGACGAGCTGCGCCGCCCCGACGGGCAGCTTACGCGGGCGGCGCTCGATCTGGCGCGCTGAGCTTCGCCTCGATCACGTCCCAGATCCGACCGGCGAGATCGGTGCCGTCGAAGCGGTCGATCTCCTGCAGGCCGGTCGGCGAGGTGACGTTGATCTCGGTCAGCCAGTCGCCGATCACGTCGATGCCGACGAAGATCAGGCCCTGGCGGCGCAGCGTCGGGCCGATCGCGGCGCAGATCTCGCGGTCGCGCGCGGTGAGCGCGCTCGGCTCCGCGCGGCCGCCGACATGCATGTTGGCGCGCGCCTCGCCCGGCGGCCGGCACGCGGTTGAGCGCGCCCGCCGGCTCGCCGTCGATCAGGATGATGCGCTTGTCGCCCTGCCGCACCGCGGGCTCGTAGCGCTGCACCATCAGCGGCTCGCGCGAGCGGGCGAAGTGCATCTCCAGCAGCGCGTTCAGGTTCGGGTCGTCGTGGCGGATCAGGAACACGCCGGCGCCGCCGTTGCCGAACAGCGGCTTGACCACGATGTCCTTGTGGTCGGCGCGAAAGCCGCGGATCGCCTCGACGTCCCAGGTGACCAGCGTCGGCGGCATCAGGTCGGGAAAATGCGTGACCAGCAGCTTTTCCGGCGCGTTGCGCACCGACGCGGGATCGTTGACCACCAGCGGCCCGTGCGTCCGTCGCGGTGCACGTGCTCCAGCAGATGCGTCGCGGTGATGTAGGCCATGTCGAAGGGCGGGTCCTGGCGCATCAGGATCACGTCGATCGTGGCGAGGTCGAGCAGTTGCGGCGTCGCCGAAGCGTCCAGTGCGCGCCGCGCGCGCGCTGCACGCTCACCGGCCTTGCGGTGGCGCGCAGCCGTTCCTCGCGCCGCGCCCCCTCGTTCGCCACGCCCTCGCTGAGCGCCAGGTGGCGCACCTCGTAGTGCCACAGCGTGTGCCCGCGCGCCTGGGCCGCCAGCATCAGCGCGAACGTCGAATCGGCATCGATGTTGATGGTCTCGATCGGGTCCATCTGGACCGCCACTCGTCAGCGCGCGCGGCATCGCTTTCTCCCCGTCCCGGCCCGGTGGAAATGGGCTAGTTGAGGCGCGTGCGCAACTCGGCCATTGCCGCCCGCGCCCGCGCCGCCGCCTCGGGGGGTGCGAGTGGCCGCGAACCGCTCGAAGCAGCGCAGCGCCGCGCTCACCTGGTCCAGCCGCGGATGCAGCAGCGCCGCCTCGCGCCACAGCTCCGCGTCGTCCGGGGCGATGCGCAGCATGTCCTCGGCGCAGGCGAGCGCGCCCGCCAGATCGCCTGCGCGCGCAGCCGGCGGACCAGGATGTTGTTCTGCAGCCGCAGCAGCACCGCGCGCGTCGCCATCGGCCGCAGCAGGCCGGGGCGCAGCTCGGCCTGCCGCCCTCGACCCGCTGCAGCAGGCGACGCAGCACCGCGCGCTCCAGCCGCGTGCCGCCGCCGAACAGGTCCAGCACCGCCTGCTGCCCGCCGCCGTCGAGCGCGACCAGGAAATGCGCCGGGAAATCGACGCCGTGCGCGTCCCACCGGCGGCGCGCGCGGCGTGCAGCCAGAGGATGCCGAGCGCCACCGGCAGGCCGCGCCGCCGCTCGATCACGCGGATCAGGTTGGCGTTCGCGAGGTCGTCATAGGTCTCCGTATCGCCGCGATAGCCGTGCCGCCCGGCCAGCAGCGCCCGCCAGCGCCGTCCGCCGCGGCCGCCGAGATCGCCGCCGTCCGATCGACGCGCGCCGAGCGCCACCGCGTCGCGCGCGAGCGCCGACAGATGCGCCCGGCGCCGCTTCGCCAGTCGGCATCGGGCGCATCGATGCGCGCGAGGTGCAGGGCCGCGTCGCCGATGTCGATCTCGGCGTCCGGCGAGCAGTCGCCGATCGCGTCCAGCGCGGCGCTGCGGATCGCTCATCGCAAGCTCGGGCTTCGCCTCCGCCGCCCTCCGGGCACGATAGAGCTGCCGTTGCCCTTGGCCGCGAACGTCCTCGCTCTTCTGCTCCATCCCCGCCATCCGCTCGGCCTCCGCGCGCAGGTCCTGGGTGATCTTCATCGAGCAGAATTTCGGCCCGCACATGGAGCAGAAATGCGCGACCTTGTGCGCGTCCTTGGGCAGCGTCTCGTCGTGGAACGCGCGCGCGGTGTCGGGGTCGAGGCCGAGGTTGAACTGGTCCTCCCAGCGGAACTCGAAGCGCGCGCGGCTGATCGCGTCGTCGCGCAGCCGCGCCGCCGGATGGCCCTTGGCGAGATCGGCGGCATGCGCGGCGATCCGGTAGGTGATCACGCCGGTCTTCACGTCGTCGCGGTTGGGCAGGCCGAGATGCTCCTTCGGCGTCACGTAGCAGAGCATCGCGGTGCCGAACCAGCCGATCATCGCCGCGCCGATCGCCGAGGTGATGTGGTCGTAGCCGGGCGCGATGTCGGTGGTCAGCGGGCCCAGCGTGTAGAACGGCGCCTCGCCGCATTCGCGCAGCTGCTTGTCCATGTTGACCTTGATCTTGTGCATCGGCACGTGGCCGGGGCCCTCGATCATCACCTGGCAGCCCTTGTCCCAGGCGATCTTGGTCAGCTCGCCCAGCGTCTCCAGCTCGGCGAACTGCGCGGCGTCGTTGGCGTCGGCGATCGAGCCGGGCCGCAGGCCGTCGCCCAGCGAGAACGACACGTCGTAGCTGCGCATGATGTCGCAGATGTCGTCGAAGTGCTCGTAGAGGAAGCTCTCCTGGTGATGCGCGAGGCACCAGCGCGCCATGATCGAGCCGCCGCGCGAGACGATGCCGGTGACCCGCTTCGCGGTCAGCGGCACGTAGGCGAGGCGCACGCCGGCATGGATGGTGAAGTAGTCGACGCCCTGCTCGGCCTGCTCGATCAGCGTGTCCTTGAACACTTCCCAGTCGAGCTTGTCGGGCTCGCCGTCGACCTTCTCCAGCGCCTGGTAGATCGGCACGGTGCCGATCGGCACCGGCGCAATTGCGCAGGATCCAGCCGCGGATGTTGTGGATGTTGCGGCCGGTGGAGAGGTCCATGACCGTGTCGCGCGCCCCAGCGGATCGCCCAGACCATCTTCTCCACCTCCTCGGCGGCGCAGGAGGTGACGGCGGAGTTGCCGATGTTGGCGTTGATCTTGACCAGGAAGTTGCGGCCGATGATCACCGGCTCCAGCTCCGGATGGTTGATGTTGGCCGGGATGATGGCGCGGCCGCGCGGCGATCTCGTCGCGCACGAATTCCGGCGTGACGAAGTCGGGGATGTGCGGCGCCGAAATCCTCGCCGTCGGCGCGCGATCGTCGGCGCCCGCCAGCGCCTCTGGCGCGGCCCAGGTTCTCGCGGTGCGCGACGTAGATCATCTCCGCGGTGACGATGCCGGCGCGCGCGAATTCGAGCTGGGTGACGAGCTGGCCGGGCCTGCCGCCGCGCACGGGCTGCGTCGGCCGGGAACTGCGGCACCAGGCGCTCGCCGGCGACGTCGCCGTTGTCCTCGGGCTTCACCGCGCGCGCGGCGATCCGGTCGAAGCCGCGCGCGGCGATCCAGGCGGCTCGCGCAGCGGCGGCAGGCCGGCTTCGAGGTCGATGGTGCGCGGCGGGATCGGTGTAGGGGCCGGAGGTGTCGTAGAGCGCGAAGCGGTCGCTCGCGCGCGGACGGATGCAGCGCGATCTCGCGGAACGGCACGACGGATGTCGGGACAGCCGGCCGGGCTCGTGTAGACCTTGCGCGAGCCGGCGATCGGGCCGGTGGTGACGGCGGGCGGTGCTTGACTGGACGTTCATGGCGCTCCTCATCGCGCTCGCGGGCCTGCCGGGCAGGACGGGTGGAGCGATGCAAGCGCGTTCCCGTCCCTACGCCGGCATGACCCGGTTCAGGTTCTAAGGGTCACCGCGCCGGCCGCGTTCGCGCGCCCTGGCGGTCTCTCAGCCCCTTGGCGGGACACCCCTCGGATGGATGCAGGCTGAAGTGCCGGGGCGGCCCTGTCAACACGGGCGCTGTGCAGTGCACACAAGGGTGCCCGCCTGTGCGGCCTCCACCCGGCGCGCCTGCGCCATGACCGAGCTCGCGAACAGGTCGCGCCCGCTGAACGGCAGCCCGGCGCGGCGCAATCCCTGCTCGGTCCAGGTGTTGCAGGTGGTCAGCGCGTCATAGGTGCCGCTGCCGGCATAGAAGACGCTGCCCGGATAGGGTCCGTCACGCAGCCGGATCGGCGCGCCCTGCGGCGACAGCTCCAGCGATTCCCAGATGAACGCGGCGACGTTTGCGGCCGCCGACCGGCTCACGCCAAGCCATACCACGTTCGCCGCGCCGAACGCCTCCTCCGGCGTCGTGCGCAGCGCGGTCATCAGCAGCGCGGACCGGCTGGGCAACAGCGCGGAGATCATCTCAAAGAAACCGGGATCGTCGGTCAGCAGGTATTGCCGCTCGCCGAACCCGAACGACAGGAAGCGCGCTTCCGGCAGGGCGGCGGCAAACCGAGCTAGCGGCGGGTGCAGATCGTCGCGGGACAGGCACAGATCAGTGTGCCAGCCACGCCCAACCACGGCGATGTCGGTCTCTGCCGGACCGGGCGGCAGGATGACGGCGGGGGTTGCGCAGCCGGCGAGCAGGCCGGCGAGCAGCGCGCGGCGGCCGAGCGCCGGCGCGCCGGCGCGCAGCGTCAAACCACGCCCTTCTCGCGCAGCGCCGCGACCTCCGCCGCCTCCATGCCGAGCAGCCGCCCAGCACCGCCTCGGTGTGCTCGCCCAGCAGCGGCGGCGGGATGCGGTAGTCGGCCGGCGTCGCCGACAGCCGCACCGGGTTGGCGATCAGCTTCACCTGCCCGCCCTCGGCCGCCGCGTGCGGCATCTCCACCACCATGCCGCGCGCCTGCACCTGCGGGTCGGCGAACACCTCCGACAGCCGGTTGATCGGCCCGCAGCCGATCGACAGCGCCTCCAGCCGCTCCACCCACCACGCGGTCGGCTGCCCGCGCAGCACCGGGGTCGAGCGTGTCGGTGACGAGCTGGCGGTTCTCGCACCCGCGCGGCGTTGGTCGCGAAGCGCGCGTCCGTCGAGCAGGTCCGTCAGGTCGAACGCCTCGCAGAAGCGGCGGAACGTGGCGTCGTTGCCGACCGACAGCACGACGTGCCCGTCGGCGGTCGGGAACACCTGGTAGGGCACGATGTTGGGATGCTGGTTGCCCAGCCGCGGCGGGTCCTCGCCGGTGGCGAGGTAGTTCATGCCCTGGTTGGCGAGCCATGCCACGTGCGTGTCGAGCATGCCGATGTCGATGTGCTGGCCCTCGCCGGTGCGCTCGCGGTGGCGCAGCGCCGCGAGGATGCCGATGCAGCCATAGAGCCCGGCGAACAGGTCGGCGACCGGCACGCCGACCTTCTGCGGCATGCCCGTCGGGCTCGCCGGTCAGGCTCATCACCCCGCCCATCGCCTGCATCAGGCTGTCGTAGCCGGGGCGCGGCGGCATACGGGCCGGTCTGCCCGAAGCCGGTGATGGAGCAGTAGATCAGGCCCGGGATTCGCCGCCTGCACCTGTTCGTAGCCGAGCCCGTAGCGCGCCAGGCCGCCGGCCTTGAAATTCTCCACCAGGATGTCGCACGTCGCGCGAGCAGCCGGTGCGCGATCGCCTGCCCCTCCGGCTGTGCGATGTCGAGCGTGACGGAGCGCTTGTTGCGGTTGACGCCGGCGAAATAGGCGCTCTCGCGTGAGCCGGGCAGGTAGGGCGGCGCGAAGCCGCGGGTGTCGTCGCCGCTGCCCGGCTTCTCGATCTTGATCACCTCGGCGCCGAGGTCGGCCAGCATCTGCACGCAGGTCGGCCCCGCCAGCACCCGGGTGAGGTCGAACACGCGCAGGCCCGCGAGCGGGCCGGTCGGAGTGGGAACGTCGCTCATGGGCCGCTTATAAATCGCCCGGCTCTGGATCGCACGAGCGTGCGTGGATAGGGTGCGCCGCCATGCCCCCCTCCCTCGCCCTGCCCGCGCACCCCGATGTCGCGATCGATTCGGCCGAGACCGTCTGGCAGGGCCGCTTCCCGCTGCAGGTGGTGCGCTTCCGCCAGCGCCGCTTCGACGGCGCGATGTCGGGTCCGCGGCGGTGGGAGCTGTGGCGCCGCGGCCGGGCGGCGGCGTTCCTGCCCTACGACCCGCGCGCCGACGCGGTGGTGCTGATCGAGCAGTTCCGCCTCCCCGCCCTCGCCGCCGGCGTCGATCCGGTGCTCGTGGAACTGCCCGCCGGGCTCTGCGACGGCGACGAGGGGCCGGAAGCCACCATTCTGCGCGAGGCGCAGGAAGAGATGGGCCAGCGCCCCCGCCGCCTGCGGCCGATCGGCGACTTCCTGCTCACCCCCGGCGGCTGCGACGAGCATGTCGCGCTCTATGTGGGCGGAGGTCGCCGCGCCGCAAGCCGACGCCGAGGGGCTCGCCGGCGCGTTCGGCCTCGCGCACGAGGAAGAGGACATCCGCCTGCGCGTCTGGCCCGCCGCCGCCGCGATCGAAGCGGCCGTCGCCGGCCGCTTCGTCAATTCCGTCACCACCATCGCCCTGCTCTGGTTCGGCCTGAAGCGCGAGCAGGTGCGCCAAGAATGGGGAGCGTCATGACCGATCCGCTGGTGAGCACCGCGTGGCTGGAAGCCCATCGCGCCGATCCGGGCCTGCGCCTGTTCGACGCGACGCTCTACCTGCCCAACGAGAACCGCAACGCGCGCGCCGAGTTCGTGGCCGCGCACATCCCCGGCGCGCGGTTCTTCGACATCGACGAGATCGCCGATCCCGACACCGACCTGCCGCACATGATCCCCTCGGCCGGGCGGTTCGAGAAGCTGGTCGGCGCGCTCGGCGTCGAGCAACGACGATCTCGTCGTGTTCTACGACCAGCGCGGCATTTTCTCCGCCGGGCGCGGCTGGTGGCTGATGGGGCTGTTCGGGCACGACCGCGCGGCGGTGCTCGACGGCGGGCTGCCGAAATGGCGCGCCGAGGGTCGGCCGGTCGAGTCGGGCGAGCCGGCGCCGCCCGCGCCCGCGACGTTCCATGCCGATTTCCGCGCCAGCCGCGTGCGCGGCCTCGGCGACCTGCGCGAGCAACGTGGAGAGCCGCGCCGAGCTGGTGCTCGACGCCCGCAGCGCCGCCCGCTTCGCCGCCCAGGTGCCGGAGCCGCGCGCCGGGCTGCGCAGCGGCCACATCCCGGGCGCGGCCAGCCTGCCCTTCACCGAACTCATGGCGCCGGACGGCACGCTGCTGCCGCCGGAGGCGCTGCGGGCACGCTTCGCGGCGGCCGGCGTGGACGGCACGCGGCCGGTGATCACGAGCTGCGGCTCCGGCGTCACCGCGACCGTGCTCACCCTCGGCCTCGCCCGCGCCGGGCTGCCGCGGGGTGCCGTCTATGATGGATCGTGGACCGAATGGGGCGGACGGGCCGACACGCCGGTGGAGACCTGATCCCCGGCCGCCGCGGCTTGCCAGCGGACCCGGCGCGGGCTTCATAGGGCGCTCGTTCCGAGGATCGCCGCGCATGCCCGAAAGCCCGCTGCCGCCGCCCGAAGATGCCAGCCTCGACTGGCACACCCGCCTGAGCCATGCCGGGCGCGCCGGCACGCGCGTCATGGCTTCGTCAATCCGGCGGTGCATCGCGGCTCGACCGTGCTCTATCCCGACATCGCGGCGCGCAGCTCCTCGCCCCGGCAGCGGCTGGAGCAGCGGCTGATGTACGGCGTGATGGGCACGCCCACGCACTGGTCGCTGGAAGACGTGGTCGCCGAGATCGAGGGCGGCACGCGCTGCCAGATCGTCTGTTCCGGCCTCGCCGCCATCACCACCCCGCTGCTCGCCTACCTGAAATCCGGCGACCACATGCTGATGCCGGATTCCGTCTACGGGCCGGGGCGCGGTCTTCGCCGAGGGCATGCTGCGCCGGCTCGGCGTCACGACCACGTTCTACGACCCGATGATCGACGCCGCCGGGCTCACCGCGCTGATGCGGCCGAACACGACGGTGCTCTACCTCGAAAGCCCCGGCAGCCACACGTTCGAGGTGCAGGACGTCACCGGCGCTCGCCGCCGCCGCGCATGCGCAGGGTGCGACGGTGATGATGGACAACACCTGGGGCATCCATTTCTTCCAGCCGTTCGCGCACGGCGTCGATGTCTCCATCCAGGCGCTGACGAAATACGTCGTCGGCCACTCCGACGTCTGCTCGGCGCGGTGACGGTGAACCGCGAGGCGGACTGGGAGCGCGTGCGCACCACCACCCTGGCACTCGGCCAGTACGCGAGCCCGGACGATTGCTGGCTGGCGCTGCGCGGCGTGCGCACCATGGCGGTGCGGCTCGACCGGCAGATGGAATCGGCCCTCATCGTCGCGCGCTGGCTGGCGGGGCGCGAGGAGGTGGCGCGGGTGCTGCATCCGGCCCTGCCCTCGTGCCCCGGCCACGAGTTCTGGCAGCGCGATTTCTCCGGCGCGTGCAGCCTGTTCGGCGTCGTGTTCCGCCCCGCCTTCTCGCGCGCGGCGGTGCACGCGATGGTGGAAAGCCTCGCGCTGTTCGGCATCGGCTCGTCCTGGGGCGGGTTCGAGAGTCTCGCGGTGCCGACCAGCGGTTTCATCACCCGCAGCGCCGGCGCCGGCGATTTCGGCGGCGAGGCGGTGCGGCTGCATATCGGGCTGGAGCAGCCGTCCGACCTGATCGCCGACCTCGAACGCGGGCTTGCCGTGCTGCGCGGGTTTGCGGGCTGAGCATGACCGACACCGTGCTCGACGCGATCCGCTTCGACGCGCAGGGCCTGGTGCCGGCGATCGCGCAGCAGTTCGACACCGGCGAAGTGCTGATGGTCGCCTGGATGAACCGCGCCGCCGTCGCCGAGACGCTGGCCACCGGCCATGTCTGCTATTTCAGCCGCAGCCGCGACGCGCTCTGGCGCAAGGGCGAAACCTCGGGACAGACGCAGCATCTGGTGGAGCTCCGGCTCGACTGCGACGGCGATGCGTTGCTGCTGCTGGTCGATCAGACCGGCGTCGCCTGCCACACCGGGCGCCGCTCCTGCTTCTACCGCGCCGCGCGAAAGGCGCGCTGCAGGAACTCGCCAACCCGCGCGTGGCGCCAGAGACCGCTCTACACGCCGGATCGCTAGACGCCGGGGCCTTCGACGAAGCACATGATGCCGAGCGCCGGCGTCCAGCACACCACGGCATGGCCGGTCGGGTTGTCGTAGCGGCGCAAAATTGTTTCCGGTGGCACCACCATCCACCGGTCATCGACGAACGCCTCGTAGTGATCCTTCACGATGCGGGCGTCGACCATCCGGCAGTCGGCGATGGAGCAGCAGGAGCGGCCGGTGCCGGGCTGGCGAAGATCCTCGAACCACGGCGCCAGGGCCGGGTCGCCGCCGCCCGCCGGCGGGCGGGCATGCGCGGACGAGGCGAGCACGACGAGTGCGGCGGCGGCGGCAAGGCGGAGCATGACCGGTCTCGGAACAAGCGATCCCGCGATGCGAACCGCCGAACCGGCCGCGGGTTTCCTCCGCGCGCGGAACACGAGTTCCGCGCCCGGCAGGCTCAGCCGGATTTCGCCAGCGCGTCGAAGCGCTTGAGCCGCGCGATCAGCGCCGGCATGTCGGCAAGCGCAATCATGTTCGGCCCGTCGCTCGGCGCGTGGTCGGGATCGGGATGGGTCTCGATGAACACCGCCGCCACGCCCACCGCCAGCGCCGCGCGCGCCAGCACCGGCGCGAACTCCCGCTGGCCGCCCGAGGCGGCGCCCTGCCCGCCCGGCTGCTGCACCGAATGCGTGGCGTCGAACACCACCGGATAGCCGGTGCGCGCCATGATCGGCAGCGCGCGCATGTCGGAGACCAGCGTGTTGTAGCCGAAGCTGGCGCCGCGCTCGCACAGCAGGATGCTGTCGTTGCCGGTCGCGGCGATCTTCTGCCGCGACGTGCTGCATGTCCCACGGCGCCAGGAACTGGCCCTTCTTCACGTTGATCGCGCGGCCGGTCTCGCCGGCGGCGACCAGAAGGTCGGTCTGCCGGCAGAGGAAGGCGGGGATCTGCAGCACGTCCACCGCCTGCGGCGGCCGGCGCGCATTGCTCGGCCGCGTGCACGTCGGTCAGCACCGGCATGCCGAACCGCTCGCGCACCTGCGCGAGGATCTCCAGGCCCCGCGCCATGCCGACGCCGCGCGCGGCGCCGGCGCTGGTGCGGTTGGCCTTGTCGTAGCTGCTCTTGTAGATCACGCGGCACGCCCGTCGCGGCGGCGATCTCGTCGAGTGCGGCGGCCACCTCCAGCGCGTGGCCGAGGCTTTCGATCTGGCACGGGCCGGCGATCAGCACGAACGGCCGGTCGTTGGCGATCTCGATGCCGCCGACGCGGACGGTTCTGGGGGGGGGCTGTCCAGCACGTTCGTCATGGCCGGGCCTGTCCCGGCCATCCACGCGGTCCTCGCACAAAAGACGCCGGCGTGCAGGCGTGGATGCCCGGGACAAGCCCGGGCATGACGACAGAGAATCCGTTGTGGGTCACCCGTGTGAAGCCGTGGATGCCCGGGACAGGCCCAGGGCATGACGGGGGGCGGTCCACCTCACACCAGCCGCGCCTGCCGCACCGCGGCGGCGATGAAGCTGCGGAACAGCGGATGCGGCTCGAGCGGCTTCGATTTCAGCTCCGGGATGGAACTGCACGCCGACGAACCACGGATGCGTGCGGCAGCTCGACGATCTCCGGCAGAATGCCGTCCGGCGACATGCCGGAGAAGCGCAGCCCCGCCGCTTCCAGCCGCTCGCGATAGCGCACGTTGACCTCGTAGCGGTGGCGGTGCCGCTCGCTGATCTGCGGCCGCGCCGTAGATGCCGCGCACGAGGCTGCTCCGGCGCAGCAGCGCCGGATAGGCGCCGAGCCGCATGGTGCCGCCGAGATCGCCGCCGGCGGCGCGCCGCTCGATCTCGTTGCCGCGCGCCCATTCGGTCAGCAGCCCGACCACCGGCTCGTCGCACGGCCCGAACTCGGTCGAGGAGGCGCCGGGCAGTCCGGCGAGGTGCGCGCGCGCTCTCGATCACCGCCATCTGCATGCCGAAGCAGATGCCGAAGAACGGCACCCCGCGCTCGCGCGCGAAGCGCACCGCCTCGATCTTGCCCTCGCGTGCCGCGCTCGCCGAAGCCGCCGGGGACGAGGATGCCGTGCACGCCTTCCAGCCGCGCCACCGTGTCCGGCTGCTCGAAGATCTGGCTGTCGACCCAGTCGAGTCGACACGCTGCACGCGGTTGGCGATGCCGCCATGCGCCAGCGCCTCGGCGAGCGATTTGTAGCTGTCGAGCAGGTTCGTGTACTTGCCGACGACCGCGATGCGCACCTCGCCCTCCGGCGCGCGCACCGCGTCGACGATGCGCTGCCAGCGCGACAGATCGGGCTCGCCGCCTATGCGGCAGGCCGAAATGGCGCAGCACCTCCCGATCGAGCCCCTCGGCGTGGTAGCGCATCGGCACGGCGTAGATCGTGTCGACGTCGAGCGCCGCGATCACCGCCTCCGGGCGCACGTTGCAGAACAGCGCGATCTTGCGCCGCTCGTTGTCCGGGATCGGCCGGTCGGCAGCGGCAGAGCAGCAGGTTCGCCTGGATGCCGACGTTCAGCAGCTCCTTCACCGAATGCTGCGTGGGCTTGGTCTTCAGCTCGCCGGCCGAGCGGATGTAGGGCACCAGCGTCAGATGCACGAACATCGCCCGCTCGGCGCCGAGCTCGTTGCCGAGCTGGCGGATCGCTTCGAGGAACGGCAGGCTCTCGATGTCGCCGACCGTGCCGCCGATCTCGATCAGCGCGAAATCGGCCGGGTTGCCGCGCGCTCGAGCACGCCGCGGGTGATCGCTTCCTTGATGGCGTCGGTGATGTGCGGGATCACCTGCACCGTGGCGCCGAGATAGTCGCCGCGCCGCTCGCGCGCGATCACCTCGGAATAGATGCGCCCGGTGGTGGCGTTGTCGGCGCGCGTGGCGGCGACGCCGGTGAAGCGCTCGTAGTGGCCGAGATCGAGGTCGGTCTCGGCGCCGTCGTCGGTGACGTAGACCTCGCCGTGCTGATACGGGCTCATCGTGCCCGGATCGACGTTGAGATAGGGGTCGAGCTTGCGCAGCCGCACGGAATAGCCGCGCGCCTGCAGCAGCGTGCCGAGCGCCGCCGATGCGATGCCTTTGCCAAGCGAGGAGACCACGCCGCCGGTGATGAACACGAACCGCGTCATGGGCGGTCAGTATAGCGGGTGGCGGTCGACGGGAGCCTCGCCGCGGCATGCAAGCAGCGTGTACCGCCGGCGGGGGCGGCGGACGGTCAGTTGTCGGCACCGCCGGCGCCGCCGGCTTGGCGGCGCGGCCGGCTCCGGCGCGGCAGTGGCAGCGCTCCCGGGCGCGGATGTCGCGGGCGGGCGCACGAGATCGGAGCGGGCGGCGCGTCGAGCATCGCAGCGCCCGACCCCGCCCGTGCCGCGGTTCAGCAGCGCGAGGGCGAGCGAGAGGGCGAAGAACAGCGTGCGCCAGCACGGCGGTCGCGCGGGTGAGCAGGTTGGCGGTGCCGCGCCCGGTCATGAACGCGCCCATGCCCTGCGAGGACGCCGATGCCCAGCCCGCCGCCCTCGCTGCGCTGGATCAGCACGACGCCGATCAGCGCGATCGTGACGAACAGATGGATCAGCAGCAGGACGGAGGTCATCGGCGTTCCAGTCGGGGCGGGCGCCTTCTAGCCCCCTCCGGCCGGATTTGAAAGCGTCCGGGCGGCGCGGGCGATCGCGAGGAAATCCGCGGCCTTCAGGCTGGCCCCGCCGACCAGCGCCCCGTCCACGCCGGGCAGGGCGAGCAGTGCGGCGGCATTCTCCGGCTTCACCGAGCCGCCATAGAGCACCGGCATAGCCGCGGCCGCGGCGCCGAACTGCGCGCGCAGCCGGGCGCCGATGACCGCGTGCATCGCGGCGACATCGGCCTCCGCCGCGGTGCGCCCACTGCCGATGGCCCAGATCGGCTCGTAGGCGATGACGCCCGCGAACCCCCCCGGCAGGCTGCCCGCGAGCTGCCCCGCCACCACCGCCTCGGCCCGCCCCGCCAGCCGCTCCGCCTCGCTCTCACCTACGCAGACGATGGGGACGAGCCCGGCGGCATGGGCGGCCAGCACCTTCGCGCAGACCAGGGCGTCGGTCTCGCCGTGGGCGGCGCGCCGCTCCGAATGACCCAGGATGACGTGGCTCGCCCCCGCGTCGCGCAGCATGGCGGCGGCGAGGTCGCCGGTGTGTGCGCCCGGTGCGTCCGGGTGGCAGTCCTGCGCGCCGACCGCGACCGCCGAGCCGGCGAGCGCCTGCACCATCGCGGCGAGCAGCGTCGCCGGCGGGCAGACCAGCACGTCGCAGCCGAGCCCGGTCGCGGCGCGCAGCGGGCCGGCGAGCCGGGCTACGTCGGCGAACAGCCCGTTCATCTTCCAGTTGCCGGCGATCAGTTGCCGCATCGCGTCGCTCTCCTTGCCCCGCTCGCCTTGCGGGGGCGGGACTCGCTTCCTATGGTGCGCGCCTCGCGCGACCCCCCGGATGTCCTGATGCTCGCCACTTTCCGCCGCGGCCTCAATACCTGGCCCGCCCGCCTCTTCTTCCTGCTGCTCGCGGGCGCCTTCGTCCTGTGGGGCATCGGCGACTGGGCGCGCAATTTCGCCCGCGGCGGCGGCGCGCCGGTGAGCGTCGCCGGGCGCAACATCGACATGCCCGAGCTGCAGGAGGAGTACCGCCGCGCCCTGGCCCAGGCGAGCCGCACGACCGGCCAGGCCGACCCCTCGGCCGAGCTGCGCCGCGCCGTGGCGATGCAGACCGTGGGCCAGCTCGTGACGCAGGCGGCGCTGGACGGCGAGGCGCGCGACCTCCGCCTCGCGGTGCCGGACGTGGCGCTGCGCGAGGCGGTCTATGCCATGCCGGCATTCCACACCAAGGACGGCAAGTTCGACCGCGCCACGATGGACGCGGTGCTGCGCAACAACGGCATGAGCGAGCAGCATTTCCTCGACCTGCTCCGCCGCGACCTGATGCAGCAGCAGCTTTTGCAGGCCGTCGCCGCCGGGGCGGCGGCGTCCGGCACCATGGCGCACGAGGTGTTCGCCTTCCAGCACGAGCAGCGGATCGCCGACGCGGTCGACGTGCCGCTCGCCGCCGCGCCGGAGCCGGCGGCGCCCACCCAGAAGCAGCTCGAACGCTGGTGGGCCAACCATCCGGACCGCTACAGCACGCCCGAATACCGCAAGATCAAGGCGATCGTCCTCGCGCCGGACACGGTCGCCAAGGACGTGCAGGTCAGCGAGGACGACCTGAAGGCGGAGTGGGAGCAGCACAAGGGCGAGTTCAACACGCCGGAGCGGCGCAGCGTGGAAGTGCTGCTCGCCCCGGACGAGGCGAAGGCGGAGGGGCTGGCGAAGGCGTGGCGCGCCGGGGCCGACTGGGCCGCGATCCAGGCCGAGGCCGCCAAGGTCGGGGCAACCCCGGTCGAGCTTACCGACGCCGCACAGCGGGAGTTCCCGGCCCCCGAGCTCGGCGCGGCGGTGTTCGCCGCCCCCGAGGGAACGGTACCGGCGCCGGTGAAGAGCGCGCTGGGCTGGCACGTGCTCAAGGTGACGAAGATCACGCCCGGCCATGCGCAGACATTTGAACAGGCGCGCGACGCGCTGCATGCCCGCGTGGTCGCCGACAAGGCCGCCGACCTGATCTACGACCGCGCCAACCGGCTCGACAACCTGCTCTCCGCCGGCAGCACGCTGGAGACGCTGCCGGGCGATGTCGGGGTGGCCGCCGTGTCCGGCACGCTCGACGCGCAGGGCGTGACGCCCGCCGGCACGCCGGCGCCGATCCCGGGGCCCGCGGTGCTGCGCGAGGCGCTGGTCAAGGCGGCGTTCGAGGCCAAGCAGGGCGAGGCGCCCAAGCTGATCCAGGCGCCGAACGCGCCCGACGGCGCGCAGTCGTTCTTCGCGGTCACCGTCGATGCCATCGAGCCGCCGAAGCCGCGCCCGTTCGCGGACGTCGCGGCGGAGGTGCGCAAGGACTGGACGCTCGATGCCCGCCGCCACGAGCAGGAGGTGGTGGCGGCGGGCATCCTTACCGCGGTCAAGGACGGCAAGACGCTGGCCGAGGCCGCCGGCAAGCTGCCCGTGCACCGCCTGCCGCCCGCGACCCGCGCGGGGACCAACGACGGCGTGCCGCCGCAGCTCGTGGGACCGCTGTTCGCGCTGAAGAAGGGCGAGCCGACCATGGTCGAGACGCCGGAGGGCTTCATCGTCGCGGTGCTTGCCGCGGTCGAGGAGCCTGATCCCGGCAAAGACCCGATCGGATACGCGGAGGTGCGCGACGCGCTCGCCCGGGCGGTCGGCAGCGACGTGCAACAGATCTACGCCTCCGCGGTGCGCGACCGCGCCGAGCCGCGCATCGACCCGCACGTGGTCGACAATCTCGCCACTCCCGGCGAATGAAAGCCGCTGCTCCATGACCTATGACCCCGCCCCCGGCTTCGCCGAATTCCGCGAGCACTACGAGCAGGGGCGCGGGCGACTGGTGTGGCGGCGCGGGATCGCCGACCTGGAGACGCCCGGTCGCCGCCTACCTCAAGCTCGCCGAGGGGAAGCCGAACGCGTTCCTGCTGGAGAGCGTCGAGGGCGGCGCCGCGCGCGGGCGCTATTCGATCATCGGGCTCAACCCCGACCTGATCTGGCGCTGCCCGCGCGGGGCAGGCGGAGATCAACCGCGACGCCCGCGCCGCACCCTATGCCTTCGCGGCCGATCGCCCGCCCGCCGCTGGAGAGCCTGCGCGCGCTGGTCGCGGAATGCCGGCTGGAGGTGCCGGAGGGGCTGCCGCCGATGGCCGGCGGGCTGGTCGGCTATCTCGGCTACGACATGGTCCGCTGCATGGAGCGGCTGCCGGACGAAGAACGCCGACCAGCATCGGCCTGCCCGAGGCGGTGCTGCTGCGCCCGACGCTGTTCGCGATCTTCGACAACGTGACCGACCTGCTCACCCTCGCCGCCCCGGTCTATCCGCGCGCCGGGGTCACGGCCGCGCAGGCGTGGGAGGGCGCGCAGGCGACGCTCGCGGAGGCGGAGGCGGCGCTGGCCCGCCCGCTGCCGCTCGCCGCCCCGGCCGGTCGCGCTGCCGCCGCAGCCGCAGCCGGCGTCCAACTTCACCAAGGCCGAGTTCATGGCGGCGGTGGAGCGGGCCAAGGAATACATCCGCGCCGGCGACGCGTTCCAGATCGTGCCGAGCCAGCGCTTCTCCGTGCCGTTCGCGCTGCCGCCGCTTCGCGCTCTACCGCGCGCTGCGGCGGATCAACCCGGCGCCGTTCCTGTTCTATCTCGACTTCGGCGGCTTCTCGGTCGTGGGCAGCAGCCCCGAGATCCTGGTGCGCCTGCGCGACGGCATCGTCACCATCCGCCCGCTCGCCGGCACCCGCCGCCGCGGCGCCACGCACGAGGAAGACCAGCGGCTGGAGCAGGAGCTGCTGGCCGACCCGAAGGAGCGCGCCGAGCACCTGATGCTGCTCGACCTCGGCCGCAACGATGTCGGCCGCGTCGCCGAGACTCGGCTCGGTGCGCGTGACCGAGAGCTTCGCGATCGAGCGGTTCAGCCACGTCATGCACATCATGTCCGACGTGCAGGGCAAGCTGCGCGCCCGGGCTGGACGCGATCGACGCGCTGGTCGGCGGGCTTCCCGGCCGGCACGCTGACCGGCGCGCCGAAGGTGCGGGCGATGGAGATCATCGAGGAGCTGGAGCCGATGCGGCGCGGCATCTACGCCGGCTGCATCGGCTATTTCGCCGCCAACGGCACGATGGACACCTGCATCGCGCTGCGCACGGCGGTGGTGAAGGACGGCACGATGTACGTCCAGGCCGGCGCCGGCGTCGTCGCCGACAGCGACCCCGAGGCCGAGTACGAGGAGACGCGGCAGAAGGCGCGCGCCCTGTTCCGCGCGGCGGAGGAGGCCGTGCGCTTCGCCGCCGGCCGGCGCTGATCTCGCGCCATACGTGTGCAGAGTCGCAAATTTTCGCCTGTCGGTTGTGCCGTTCCAACGACCCGCCTAAGATCGCGCCGGGAGGCTGGGCGGGGGCGGCCGGCGCATGGATCAGGCGGTCCAGGCGGAACTGGATCCGGTGCTAGCGCTGATCGCGCCGCATGTCGACGCGGCTTTCTATCGCGCGCGCAACCCTGACGTGGCCGCAGCCGGCATGGCGCCGGCGGAGCATTACTGGCGGATCGGCTGGCGCGAGGGGCGCGATCCGAACCCCGTGGTTCCGCACCGACTACTATCTGCGCGCCAACCCCGACGTGCGCGCGGCGGAGCTCAACCCGTTCTGGCATTTTTTGGTTCGAGGCCGCACCGAAGGGCGGCCGGCGCGCGAGCCGGGCGGCGCGTGGCGGGCGACGCTGGACGCGATGCTGCCGCCGGACGCGCAGCCCTGCCACCGCACGGTGCCCGAGGACGCCCCCACCCTCGACCGGGCGGCACTCGGCCGGCGGCTGGCGGAGGCGTGCGAGGCCGCGCGGGCACTCGTGGTCGCGTTCAGCCACGATTGCTACACGGCGGCGCGGGGCGGCACCCAACTGCTGATCGCCGACGAGCAGCGCAAGTTCAACGGCGACCGCACCGCGTACCTGCATCTCGCCCCGGTCCGGTCGCGGCTCGGCCTTGCGCCGCCCGACGCGCCGCGGCCGTTCGCCGCCACGCTCGACGGCACGTTCGCGGGCGTGATCGCGGCCGACGATCTTGCACTGGTCTTCCGCGCGCTGCCGGCGGACCTGCGGCGGCTGCTCGTCGTGCACTCGCTGCATGGCGCCCAGCCGGAGACCATCGCGGCACTGTCCGCGGCGCTCGCGCCGGAGCATGCCGTGTTCTGGGCGCACGACTACGGCGCCGCCTGCCCGAGCCCGCGCCTGCTGCGCAACGACATCGCCTTCTGCGCCGCCCCGCCGGCGACGAGTTTCGCCTGCCGCGTGTGCGTTCATGGCGACGCGCGGCCGGCGCACGCCGCCCGCGTGCGCACGCTGTTTGAGGCGGTGCCGTTTCTGCTCGCGGCGCCGTCGGCGGATGCCGCGTCGCTGTTCCAGCGCGCGAGCGCACTGCCGCTGCGCGCCGTGCGCATCCACCCGCACGCGCGGCTGGAGGAGCGCCCCGGCACCGCGGTCGCGGCAACCGGCCGGGTGCGCGTCGCCTTCGTCGGCCACGCGGTCTACCACAAGGGCTTCGACCTGTTCCGCGACCTGGTGCAGGCGCTGCGCGGCAACCCCGCCTATCGCCTGTTCCATTTCGGCAGCCCCGATGCACTGGAACCCATGGACGGCGTGATCTCCATCGTCGCCGAGAGCACGGCCGCCGACCCCAACGGCATGCAGCGCGCGATCGCCGAGTTGCGCATCGATCTCGTGCTCGCGCTCTCGCCCTGGCCTGAGACGTTCGGCTACGTCGCCTATGAGGCGCTGGCGGCCGGCGCCGATCTGCTGGCGCTCGCCGGCAGCGGGCATGTCGAGGTGCTGGTGCGCGCCACCGGCCGCGGCCTCGTGTTCGCGAACCCCGAAGCCGTGGAGAGCTTCTTTGCCGGGTCGCGTGCGGCCGCGTTCGTGCGCGAGCGGCGCGCGGCGGGCCGGTCCGGCGCGACGCTGCGCCATTGCGGCTCCACCGCGACGCTGGCCCTCGACGACGCGGCGCCCGCGCCGGAGACCGACGACCCCGACCTCGCGCTCTACGCCTCCGGCGCGCGCATCGCGCCTGCGCGCGCGGGTGAAGTCTGGCGCTTCCGCCTGCCGCCTTCGACCGATCCCGGACGCGTCGTGCGGCTGCGCTCGCGCCACGTGGTGCCGGCGTGGGAGCCCGATCTGGCGGGCGACGAACGCAGGCTCGGCGTCGCCGTCGCGGCGCTGACGCTGGACGGGGAGCCGGTCGCGGCGGGCGATGCGCGCCGCATCGCCGGCTGGCACGCGCCGGAAGCCGGCTGGCAATGGACCGACGGCGACGCGCATCTGCTCGTCGGCCGGGCACGACGCCTCGACGTGCGGGTGCTGCCGCTGCTGCGCTACTGGCGCTCGCCGCTGCTCGACGCCGGATGATCTGCTTCACGAGCCTCAGCCTCAGCTACCTGCCGCGCGCGCGCATCCTGGCGGAGACGCTGCGCGCGGCGCATCCCGGCTGGCCGCTCTGGGCGGTGCTCGTGGACCGCGCGCCGGAAAACTTCACGCTCGACACGGCGCCGTTCGACCGCGTGATCGACGCCGAGGCGCTGGGCATTCCGCGTTTCCGCGCCTGGCTTTTCAAGCACACGCTGGTCGAAGCCTGCACCGCGGTGAAGGGCGCGATGCTATGCCACCTGCTCGACACCGGCGCCGAGCGCGTCGCGTATTTCGATCCCGACATCGCGGTTTTTCATCCGCTCGACCGCCTGCCGCAGATGCTGGACGAAGCATCGGTGCTGTTCACGCCGCACCAGATCGCGCCGAACACGACGCCGATGGCGATCGCCGACAACGAGCTGGCGGCGCTGCGCTACGGCGTGTTCAACCTCGGCTTCCTCGGCGTGCGCAACGACGAGGCGGGCCGCGCCTTCGCCGCGTGGTGGACCACGCGGCTGTACGAGGCGTGCTTCGACGAGCCGGCGGCCGGAATGTTCACCGATCAGCGCTACTGCGACCTGGCGCCGGTGCTGTTCGACCGCGTCGGGATCGTGCGTGATCCGGGCTGGAACGTCGCGAGCTGGAACCTCTCGCGCCGGCGGCTGCGCATCACGCCCGAGGGCGACATCCTGGTGAACGGCCACCCGCTGGCGTTCTATCATTTCACGAAACATGGCGGCGTGGGCGACGTGATGACCGACCGCTATGCCGGCGCGCAGCACGAGCCGCACGAGCTGTGGCGCTGGGACGGGCGCCGCCTCGCCCACCACGCCGCGCCGGGGGTCGCGAAGGATTATTGGCACTACGCCCGGTTTTCAGACGGCGTGCCGATCCCCCGCGCACTGCGCCGGCAGTATCGGCAGCGGCCGGACCTGATGGCGTTCTTCGACGACCCGTTCGACGCCGAGAGCGGGCTGCGCGCCTGGTTCGCCGAGAACGCGCCCGCGGTGCTGGCGCCCGACGACGACGGCTGAGCGGCGGCGGCGCTACCCGCCGCCGTTGATCGTCAGCACGGTGCCGGATGTGTAGCCGGACCGGGGACTGGCGAGGAACGCGACGGCATAGCCGATTTCCGCCGGCGACGCCGCGCGCCCGAACGGCATGGTCGCAGTCAGTTCGCGCCACCGTTCCGGGTCGCCCAGCGTCTTCGCCGCCTGGTCGCGCTGCAGCAGCACGAGCCGCTCGGTCTCCACCGGGCCGGGATTGATCGCGACCACGCGCAGCCCGTCCGCCGGCGCCCGCCGGCCCAGCGCGCGGGTGAACGCCATCAGCGCCGCATTGCCGCTCGCGCCCACGATGTAGCCGGGCGGAAACTGCTCGCCGGCCGCACCGATGACGTTGACGATGACGCCCGCGCGACGCGCCGCCATCGCCGGATAGACGGCGCGGCAGAAGCCGATGAAGCCGAACACCTTCAGGTCCCACGCGCGCCGCCAGGTTTCATCATCGACCGCGAGCAGGTCGCCCGGCGGGATGGCTCCCGCATTGTTGACCAGAATGTCGATCTCGCCCGCCGCCTCCGCGGTACGACGCACTGCCGCCTCCTGCGAGAGATCGGCGGCGATCGTGCGCACGCTCACCTGCCATCGCGTGCGGATCGCCGCCGCGGCGGTGTCGAGGCGTGCAGGGTCGCGGGCAACGAGGATCAAATCGCAGCCCTCCGCCGGCCAGCACTTCGGCCGCAGCCAGACCAATCCCCTTGGAACCGCCGGTGATGAGCGCGCGCTGTCCGGCCAGTTGCAGGTCCATCCGGCGTCCCCCTTCACCGGCCGAGCGACCGGTGTTTGTTGCACCTGTTCCGAACCCATACTAGCGTCGATACTCGTGCGCCCGCCAGTGCGCACCGTCGGCACGGTGACATTGAATTGGCGGGCTGCCGAAGCACGCGGAAGTCGAGCAATGGACTTCGTATTTGCCTCATGGTGATAATGCGATGAGCGGCGGCGACGACGCAAAGGCCGCGTGGGTCCAACAGGTCCTCGGCGTCACCGTGCCACGGGCGGGTGGCCAGAACCCGGTCAGCGTGACCGGCGCGGTAACCGCGCGCTGGCGGTCCGCCCGCGATGCGTGGGACGCGGCGAGCGACACGGTGGACGCTCAGATCGCGGCCTTGCAGGCGGCGCTGCGGAAAAGCGGCGACGACACGCTCGAGGAAATCGCCGAGTTCGGACTTAACGCTGTGACCGGCAACCATCGCGTGCCGCTCAAGGCGGCGCTATTCGAGCTCGGAGCGGCCGAACCCGCAGCAATGCGCAAGTTCGGCCCGAAGGCCCTCGGCATCATCGATGACTTTCGGAGCCACCTCGAGAGCAGCGAGGCCGTCGAAGTGTGCGACGCGAATCCGTTCGGAACCCCCGTTTCCATCAGGGCCACGCTCGGCAGTGCGCTCGCACAAATGGCGGACGCCCTGCGCGACGGCCTCGGCAAATAGTATGAGGCCGCGACCCTACCGCCACGGAGGGCGCTTGGCAGCATGAGCGTCACTGTGCAGCGCTTTGTGCGCGTGCTCACCGGGGGCACGTTCGTCACCGACGAACTGGTTCGTGCGCGCGACGGCAAAGTGGCGGATGCTCTGAACGCGCTGCGCGCGCAAGTTGCTCGCCTGAGCAGCGCTGGGCTGCAGCATCTCGGGCTGGCCGCACAGCTGAATACCCTGAACCAGGCGCGGCAGTCCGCGCTCTCCAGGCCCGACAATCAGGGGAAATGCGACGCACTCGAGGCCGTCAAGAACTCCGCGCGCGCCGCCGCCGCGACGGCAAAACCCGCCGTCGACGGCTTCCTCGCCGATGCGGCCCGGCGCGCCCAGAGGGCACAGGAGGCTCTCAACGCCGCGAACGCTGCGGCGACAGCCATCGGCAAGATCAGCGAGCCGGCATTCGCCCAGCCGCTCGGCAGGCGGCTCGCGGGAGTGCAGAACGAGCGCATCACGCTGAGCTCGCAGGTTGATGCGCCGCTACTGCAGGCCGCTGAACAGGCCCTCGCCGCCTGCGTAAACGATGCCAACGCGCTCACCGCCACGGCGAATCAGATCGTGCAGATCCTCCCCGCGCGGGCAAGCGCACTTGCCGACATCGACAAGTCGCTGGCGGAGGCACAGGCCGAGCTCCCGAAGATCGTCGACGCGCCGCTTCAGAAGCTCTTCCGCAAGCAGCATGCCGAGCTGACGCAGGAGCGCACCGACCTCGCGAATGCAGGCCCGGATCAGATCACCGGCGAACTCGCAAAGGCGCCCGCCCTGCTCGCCCGCGTCAACACCCTCAAGGGGAATGCCGTTTCGTGGGCAAAATGGGGTGAGACAGCGGTCGAGCGCACGCTCATCGCCGGCGCCTGCGACGCCTACAGCCTGCGGGCCAAGAAGGACAGCCTCGACTGGCTTGAGCAGGGTGCAGCGGAAGTCAAGGCCGCGCTCGACGCGCTCATCAAGCAGGCGGCGAACGATCCCCAGGCGGCGCTCTTCGGGCTTCGGGCCCTGCAACGAAACACGTACAAGACGTTGAGCGACCGGTTCAAGAACGAACTCCTGGCACCGCCGCTCATGAAGCAGGTGGACGATCTCACCAAGGCCGACCCCTCCTCTCCGGAAGCGCAGATGCAGACGGCCCTCGCGCCCTCCCAGTTCAAGGAACGGCTTCTCGACGCGGTCAACACGACCATCGCCTTTGGCGCCAATCCGAGCAAGCTTTCGCCGGGTGAGATGGTTGCCGTGTATACTTACACGAGCAACGACTTTAAGGAGATGAACGCCCTGTTGCTCGGCCTGCCTTCGGCGCCCGTGGGGAAGCAGAAGGCGAACACCGAGATCAAGAATGCCGAGGCGGCGAAGGCGGTGCAGAAACTGCCGCCCTACGGCGGGGGTGTCACCCGCCGCGGCGAGTCCGAATGGCCGGGGGCGGACGCGCAGTACCAGCCGGGCAACGTCTTCACGGTGAAGGCGTTCTGGAGCACGGGCGTCGGTTACAACTTCCCCGGCAAGTACCAGATATCGGTGCACGGCAACACCGGGCGCAACGTGGCGCCGATGTCCGCCTATCCGAAGGAGTCGGAGGTGCTGTTCGTGCCGGGCACGCAGTTTAGGGTGCTGTCGCGCGATGGTTCCGACCCGACCAAAATCTTCGTGGTGGTGCAGGAGGTCTGATGAGCGGCTCCGCGGACGAGAGCGGCGACCTGGTGGCGGAGGCGCGCAAGGTCGAGCAGTACAGCTACCTGCTGCCGGGCGCGTCGGACCTGCTGATCGCCAAGGTGAACAGCGGCGTCCCGCCCGGGCCGGACCAGGGGCCGCCCCCGGCCGATCCCCGCGTCGCGGCGTTGCGCGGCCCGGATTGGCCGCCGCTCGACGAGGCGGCGGCGCGGGATCGCGCGGTGGGCTGCTTCCTCGGCCTCGCGATCGGCGACGCGGTCGGGGCGGCGGTGGAGTTCAAGCCGCGCGGCAGCTTTCCCCCGCTCACCGACATGATCGGCGGCGGCCCGTTCAAGCTCGCGCCGGGCGAGTGGACCGACGACACGACCATGGCGCTCTGCTTCGCGGAGTCGTTGCTGGCGACCGGCACGGTCGATCAGGCCGACCTGATGACGCGCCTGCGCGGCTGGTTCGAGCGCGGTGAGAACACGGTGCCCGGGAAATGCTTCGACATCGGCGCAACCACGCGCGCCGCGATCGAGGCGTTCGCCGCGACCGGCATCGCCGCCGCCGGCAGCGAGGAGGCGAACGCGGCCGGCAACGGCTCGCTCGCGCGTCTCGCGCCGCTCGCGATCTTCGCCGCCGGCGACGAGGACCGCGCCGAGTTCCTCGCGCAGAAACAGTCGCGCACCACGCACGGCACGCAGGAATGCCTGGATGCGTGCCGCCTCTTCGTCGTGCAACTGCTCGACGCGCTGAGCGGGGCCGACAAGGAGGGAGCGACGCGGCCGCGCGTGATGAGCCTCGCGCCCAAGCTGCTGTTCATCTCGGCGGGCGAGTGGAAGGACAAGACGCGCGATCAGATCCGTTCGAGCGGTTATGTCGTCCACACGCTGGAAGCGGCGCTGTGGTCGGTCTGGCAGACCGACACTTTCCGCGACGCGGTGCTCGTCGCGGCCAATCTCGGCGACGACGCCGACAGCGTGACCGCGGTTGCCGGGCAGCTCGCCGGCGCGCTCTACGGGGCGAGCGCCATTCCCGATGCGTGGCGCGCGAAGCTGGCTTGGCGCGACCGGATCGAGACGCTCGCCAACGCACTCTTCGATCGCAACCGGCAGGTGAGCTGAATGCGGCACGAAGGCCATGCATGCCGGGTGAGGCGTTTGAACCCCCACCTTCGGTTTACAAAACCACTGCAATACCGCTGTGCAAACCCGGCCGATGCCCGCCGGCGCGACGGCCGGCGCTTGCGTGAAAACAGCGGTGACGACGGGCCAGTGTGCCACCGCCATTGCGAGGCTGCCTAGCAGGGTCGCGGCCGCCTGGGTGCTATCGCGCGCCGGGTTCAGCACCGGCTGGCCGCTCGGGGTCCGGTGCGCGGGCGGCGCCCTTGCCGTCATGCGCATCGCCGCCCGGGCCCGGGTGAAGTCCTTGCGCGGGATGCTCCCGCTGATCCCTGTCCGGCGTGCTGGTCTGCCCCGACTCCCGCGCGCTGCCGGCCCCCGGCGCGGTCAGTTGTGCGGACACCGCAGCCGGCACGGCGATCAACAGCGCAGGCAGACAGTATCGCCACATGCTCGCCATTCCCGGTCAGCGCGCCATGCGCGCAGGCATCCTTGGGCGGGCCGCAAGTGCCCAAGACGCGCGTGAAGAACTCAAAACGACGGCAATGGTTCCTGTGCACACGGACATGGCTGCTGCCCCGTAGCACCCGGCCGCCCCGGAAAAACTTTCGAGTAGCGCCAACCTTTGTCACCTAGCGTGCAGACGACTGCTTGGCGGCCTGCGACAGTCACTACGCGCTGACATGGCGGGACGCCGACCACCGAATTGTCTGCGGTTGCAATTTGCTAGGAGAATCCGGTGCCTTTGTCCCATCGACCGCCCGGCGCCACCGCTGCGGCGCAAGCGCGGCTTCACGGCAACCGCCTGCTTGGGGCCTTTCCGCCGAACGACCGCGCCCGCCTGAACCCGGATCTTGAAGAAGTGCAGCTCATTCGCGGCCAGGTACTGTTCGAGCCCGGCGAAGTGCCGACGCATGTGTACTTCCCGCATGAAGGGACGATGATCTCGCTCGTGATGCCGCTGCGCGACGGGGGCGCCACCGAGACGGTCACGGTTGGCCTGGAGGGCGCCGCCGGCATCGGTGTCGATGCCACGGACCACGAGGTGGATGCCTTCGTCCGTGCCCTCGTGCAGATGCCCGGCATGGCGGCGCGGGTGCCGAGCGCGCGCCTGGTTGACGCCGCGGTCGCCTCGCCGGCCCTGCGGCATCTGCTGGCGCGCTACGCGGAGGCGGCGATGTCGATGGCGCTGCAATCGGCCGCCTGCAACGCGGCGCATCCGGTGCGCGCGCGGCTCGCGCGCTGGCTGCTGGTGGCGCTCGACCGCGCCGGGCCGGCGCCCGCGGGCGACGGGACCATGCTTCCACTGACGCAGGAGTTTCTCGCCGAAATGCTCGGCGTCCGCCGCGCGACCGTGGGCGAGGCCCTGTTGGCGCTGCAGGCCGAGGGGCTGGTGCGCCTGCGCCGCGGCGGCCCGATGGTGCTCGACCGCGACGCCTCACCCGCGCCGCCTGCGAATGCTACGCCGCCGTTCACCACCGCTTCGCAGCACTGCTGCCCGCGGTCTCGATTCGCCCAAAAGCATAGTGGAGATCACCCGATGCCTCGCATCCGCTGCGGACCGTGCCGGCGTCCGTGCCGTTTGACCGGCGATCGGGTCTTCCGATGAAGGCGATCCTCGACCAGATCTTCGCATCCTCCGGCCTGACGCCGCACGGCTTCTGCCTGGCCTGGCAGCCCGGACTGATCTGGCTGCACGCCGTCTCCGACATCCTGATCGCGCTCGCCTATTATTCGATCCCGCTTGCGCTCGGCGTCTTCGCGCGCCGGCGCTCCGATCTCGCATTCTCGTGGATACTGTGGCTGTTCGCGGCCTTCATCACGGCCTGCGGCACCTCGCACGCCCTGGGGGCGCTGACGCTCTGGGTGCCCGCCTATTGGCCCGCCGGGATCGTCAAGGCGATCACCGCGGCGCTCTCGGTGACGACCGCCCTCATGCTATGGGCGCTGATTCCGAAGGCGCTGGCATTGCCCTCGCCGGCCGCCCTGGGCAGCGCCAACGCCGCGCTGGAAGCGCAGGCGCGGGAGCAGGTGGCGACCGCCCGGCAGCTCGCCGAAAGCGAGGCGCGCTATCGGGAGTTCTTCACCCGCGCGCCCGCTGCCATGCACTTGCACGATCGCGCCAAGCGCATCGTCGCCGTCAGCGACCATTGGCTGGAGATGCTGGGCTACACGCGCGACGAGGTGATCGGCCGGCTGGTGACCGACTTCCAGGAACCGGAATGGGCGACGCGCGAGGATGCGGAGGGCACCGAGCGCGATTTGGAGCGACGCTTCATCCACAAGTCCGGCGCCGTGCTCGACGTGCTGCTCTCCTGCACCGCCGAGGGTGACGCGACCCTCGGCACGTGGCGCAGCATGTGCGTGCTGACCGACGTGACGGCGCGCAAGCGCGCCGAGGCGGCGCTGCACGAAAGCGAGGCGCGGCTGCGCCAGGTCGAGAAACTGAGCGCGCTGGGCCAGCTCGCCGGCGGCATCGCGCATGACTTCAACAACGTGCTGCAGGCGGTGCATGGCGGTGCCACGCTGATCGCGCGGCGCGCGGAGGACACCGAGGGCGTGCGCCGCCTCGCCGTTGCCGTGGTCGGCGCCACCGAGCGCGGCACCGCGATCACCCGGCGCCTGCTGCTCTTCGCACGCCACAGCGACCTGCGTGCCGAGCCGGTCGATGCGGCGGCCCTGCTCGCCGGGATCGCCGAAATCCTCACCCACACGCTTGGCCGGGGGATCGAGGTGCAGGTCGAGACCGAGGCGGATCTGCCGACCCTGTTCGCCGACAAGGGGCAGCTCGAGACGGTGCTGATCAACCTTGCGACGAACGCGCGCGATGCCATGGAAGGCGCCGGCACGCTGACGCTCGCCGCGGCGGCCGAGACACTGCTGCACGACAACGGCCCCCGCCATCCGCTGTCGCTGAAGGCGGGAACCTATGTCCGGCTCTCGGTCGCCGACACCGGCTGCGGCATGGATGCGCAGACGCTCGCGCGAGCGCAGGAACCGTTCTTCACCACCAAGCCGCCGGGGATGGGCACCGGCCTCGGGCTATCGATGGCCCAGGGATTTGCGGAGCAGAGCGGCGGCGGGCTGCACATCGAAAGCGCACCCGCCCTGGGCACGAGCGTCAGCCTCTGGTTCCCGATCGCCGAACCCGCCCACGCGGACGCCGTGGCGCCGTGCGGTGAGCCGGCGGCAGCGCGCGAGGACGCGGACGAGCGCGCCCGCATCCTGCTCGTGGACGATGAAGACCTGATCCGCGAATTCCTCGCCGAGGAGCTGGAATTCCGCCGGCTACACCGTGCTGCCGGCGCAGTCCGGCGCCGAGGCGCTGGCGCTGCTGGAGTCCGGCGAGCCGATCGCGCTGGTGCTGGCCGACCTGTCGATGCCCGGGATGGACGGCGTCGCGCTGATCCGCGAGGCGCAGCGCCGCTACCCCGATCTGCCGGCAATCCTGCTCACCGGGTTCGCCGCGCGCGCGCTCGAGCTCGATCTCGGCGCGGCGACCAGCGGCACCTTCTCCGCGCTGCGCAAGCCGATCAGCGGGCAGCTTCTCGCGAGCCGCGTGGCGCGGCTGCTGGAGAGCACGCGAGCGCGATCGCCCGAGCCGCCGCGGGTGTGACGGCCGCCGCGCTCGATGGCGAACGACGCGCCGGAAAGTCAGGCGCCCAATGGTGCATCCTCGCTTGCAACCAATTCTTTTGACAACTAACGTGATAGCGCGACGTTTGCCGCGAATTGGCGCGGCCGGCTTCGCGTCAGGGAGGAAATCAATGGCGAATGCTGGCAGACTGGCCTTGCTGACCGGCGCGGTGACGCTGGCGCTGGCCGGCGGCGTCCGGGCGCAGGAGGTGCGCAGCGCCACAAAGTTCGGCGACATGAACGTCGTGACGCAAGACCTGCTCAACCGCGCCGAAGGCGACGCCAACAACTTCCTCGCGACCAACGGCAACTATCATCAGACGCGCTTCTACCCCAACGCGCAGATCGACGTCTCCAACGTCGCGCGGCTGCATCCGGCATGGGTGTTCCAGACCGACGTGACGGAGTCGATGGAGACCACGCCGATCGTGATCAACGGCGTGATGTTCGTGACCACGTCGTTCAACCATGTCTATGCGCTCGACGCCCGCTCCGGCGAGGAACTCTGGCACTACAAGCACAAGATGGGGCCGGTGACGACGTATTGCTGCGGCCCGAACAATCGCGGCGTCGCCGCCTACGGCGACATGATCTATTTCGCGACGCTCGACGCGAAGCTGGTCGCGCTCGAGCAGAAGACCGGCAAGATGGTCTGGCAGTCCGAGATCGCCGATCCCGAACTCGGCTACAGCGAGACGATGGCGCCGACCGCGGTGAACGGGAAGATCCTCATCGGCACCAACGGCGGCGAGTACGGCATCCGCGGCTTCGTCAAGGCGTTCGACGCCAAGACCGGCAAGCTGTTGTGGACGTTCAACACCATCCCGGAGAATTCCCAGGGCGTCTGGGCGACCACCGATGCCACGGGGCGCGACCTGCACCGCGACATCGCCGCCGAGAAGGCGGCCTATGCCAAGAATGGTGATCCGTACAAGACCCTCGGCGGCGGTGTGTGGCAGAACCCGTCGGTCGATCTTGCGACCAACCGGATCTACTTCGTCGTCGGCAATCCCTCGCCCGATCTCGACGGCGCCATCCGCCCTGGCGACAACCTTTACACCGACAGCCTGGTGGCCCTGGACCTCGACACCGGGAAATACGTCTGTCACTTCCAGTACATCGCGCACGACGTGTGGGACCTGGACGCCGTCAGTCCTACGGTCCTCGTCGACGTGAAGGACAAGGACGGCAACATGGTTCCCGGCGTGCTGCACGCCGGCAAGACCGGCCATCTCTACGTCAACAACCGTAAGGACTGCAGCCTGATCCGCTTCTCCGAGGCGATGGTGCCGCAGGAGAACATGTGGGTGCTGCCGGCCAAGGACGGTGCGCGGATGCTCCCCGGCGCCAACGGCGGCGTCGAGTGGTCGCCGATCGCGACCGATCCGCAGCTCGGTCTCGCCTATGCGATCAACCTGCACCAGCCGATGAACTACTTCGTCGAGAGTGCCGCCTATCCGTCGGGGAAGCTCTGGCTCGGCGGCGCGTTCAAGGTGATCGCGACCGAGGAGCAGTGGGGCAACGTCACAGCGGTGGACTACAACACCGGAAAAATCCGCTGGCAGGTCAAGACGCCGCAGCCGATGATCGGCGGGGCGCTCGCGACCGCGGGCGGGCTCGTGTTCACCGGCGAGGGCAACGGCCAGTTCAAGGCCTATAGCGCCGCTACCGGCGCCGTGCTGTGGCAGTTCCAGGCTGGCGCCGGCGTGAACGCGCCGCCTGCCTCCTACAGCATCGACGGCAAGCAGTACATCGTCGTCGCGGCCGGCGGCAACGTGCAGCTCGACTACAAGCGCGGCAACGCGGTGATCGCCTTCACCCTCGACTGACGACACCGGGTATCGTGGCCACTGCAAGGGCGGGGCCGGCGCGGCCCCGCCCTTCGCGCCAATCCCCCTCGCTTCGCCAATGATGTTCTGGGAGACGATGAGCACGTCAGGAGTTCTGCTGGCCGTCGCCGCGTTGCTGATGGCCCTGGGCGGCCCGGTCCAGGCGCAACAGGCGCCGGAGAAGGCCGCACTCTGTGCCGCCTGCCACGGCGAGGCCGGCGTGCCGGCGAACCCGCAGACGCCGATCCTGTGGGGCCAGAACGCCGGCTACATCTATTTGCAGCTGCGCGACTTCAAGCTCGGCAACCGCCGCAATCCGCAGATGAGCCCGGTCGCCGCGATGCTCGACAAGCAGGAGATGAAGGACCTGGCATCGTATTTCGCCGACAAGCCGTGGCCCGACCTGCGCCAGCCGCGCGCGCCGCACGACGTCGCCGAGCACGCGGAGACGGTCAGCGGCTCGGCCGGCTGCAAGGGCTGCCATCTCGGCACCTGGCTGGGCGACAGCACGAACCCGCGGCTCGCAGGGCAGAGCGTCACCTATCTGCGCGCGACGATGGCGGCCTTCCGTGACGGCGAGCGCACCAACAACCCGTGGATGGCGGCGCTGCTGAAGACCTACAAGGACGACGACATCGAGGCGGTGGCCCGCTACCTTGCCGGACAATAGCGGCGGCGCGCGCCTGCGTGAGGCGCGGTTCAGTCCTCAGCCAGCGCCGCGCGCACCGCCTCGTCCGTGGCCAGATCCCCGGCGCTCTTGCCCGCCTTGTCGCGGCGCCCCGCGTCGGCACCACGCTCAAGCAGCAGCTTCACGACCGCGGCATGCCCGCGCTCGGCGGCGATCATCAGCGCCGTACGCCCGCGATCATCGGCCGCATTGACCTGCGCGCCCCGAGCGACCAGATCGGCGACGAGAGCTGCCGCCTCCGTCGCGTCGGCACCGTCGGCGTAGCCGGCCGCCCACATCAGGACGCTCAGCGCATTGGCATAGCGGGCATTGACGTCAACCCCTGCGTCCAGCAGGCGCAACACGATCGGGCGGGCACCTCGCGCGGCGGCATAGACGATCGGCGGCTTGCCCGTGTCGTCGGGCGCCCCCGGCATGGCCCCGTGCGCGAGCAGCGCGCCGACCAGGGCGTCGTCCGCGTTGAACGCCGCCGCCGCGAGCGGGGTTGCGCCGGAGCGGCCCGGCGTGTTCGGGTCGGCGCCGCGATCGAGCAGCAGCAACGCCGCGCTGCCGCGGTCGCGCTCTGCCGCCGCGAACAGCGCCGTGCTGCCGGCCAGGTTGCGATGGCTGATATCGGCGCCGTGGCGCAGCAGCGTCTGCATCGCCGCCAGGCTGGCCACGCGCGCGGCGTGGATCAACGCGGTGTTGTCGAACGCGTCCTTGCCCTCCACCAACGCGCCGCCGGCGAGCAGCCTCTCGATCAGCTGCGCGCAATCCGCGTCGGCGGCCGCCAGCAACAGCGCGTTCACCTGCTGCGTGGCCAGCTCGGCCCGCGTGGTGTCCCAGCGCTGCGCAAGCGCCGCGCAGGACGGCGGATCAGCCCGCGCCGTCGTCGCGAGCAGCGCGACAAACGGCATCGCGATGACGGATCGGCGCATCAACGTTCCTCGAACGAGGTCGCGCCGGACCGTAGCCGGCATTTCGCGTGAGGGGTAGGCCCGCCGCTGCGGCCCGGCGGCTGGCCCAGAAAGACGTGTCGCGACAATGGCTTGAGGCAATGCCGGGTCAGGGATTCGAACCCCCGAGCCTCGGTTTGCAAGTCTGCGGGCTAGCATCTGCGCCGCCCTCCGTGCTTTGCCGCAGCTTCCCGCGGTCTAGAGGACACATGACCCAGCGCAGGGCCGTCAGGAAGGTCGAGGTGTAGCGCGTCTCATTCGCTGTGCCAGATCGCGCCGCCTTCGCGCGGGACCGACGAGATGCCGGCCACATGGGGTTGCTGCGGCGCAACATGCTTGTTAGCCTGCCGCGGTCCATACTGCATGGAACGTCCGAGTGCCCGCTGCGCCACTCCTCATGACCCGCGCGCTCACGAAGACCTTTCGCGGTCTCGTCGCACTTCAGGATCATTCCATTGTGGTGGAATCAGGGGAGATCGTCGGCGTGATCGGCCCGAACGGCTCGGGCAAGAGCACGATGTTCAATTGCGTGACGGCGTTCACGCGTCCCACGTCCGGCGTGATCGAATTCCAGGGCCGCTCGCTCGTCGGCAAAAGCGCCACGGCCATCGCGGAACTTGGCATTGCCCGAACGTTCCAGGGCTCGCGCCTGTTCACCAGCCTTTCGGTATTCGACAACGTCGCCGCGGCCGCCGAGCTGCGCCACGGCGTCAATCTGCTGGATGCCGTGCTCGGCACGCCGCGTCTGCACCGGCAGGCCGCGGCCGTGCGCAGGCTCGCTGAAGAATTGATCGACCTTGTCGGATTGACACCGCAACGTGACCGCGCTGCCGGCGATCTTCCATACGGCGACCAGCGGCGCCTCGAAATCGCGCGCGCGCTCGGCACGAAGCCGCGCCTGCTGATGCTGGACGAGCCGGCTGCCGGCCTCAATTCGACCGAGACGACGGCGTTGCTTCAGCTGATCCGGACGATCCGTGACCGCTATCAGGTCGCCGTTATCGTGGTCGAGCATGACATGGATCTGATCATGAATCTGTGCGAGCGGATCCAGGTGCTCGCCACCGGCTCGGTCATAAGCGAGGGCACGCCCGCCGAAGTGCAAGCCTCGCCCGCCGTTCGGGAGGCGTATCTTGGCCACGCTTGAAGCAGCGCGGGAGACGCGCGCCGAGGCCACGGCCGAACCGCTGCTCGCGATCAGCGACCTGACGGTCTCCTACGGACCAGTGCGCGCGTTGAAGGGCGCGTCGCTGCATGTCGACCAGGGCGAGGTTGTCGCGTTGCTGGGCGCCAACGGTGCCGGCAAGAGCACGACATTGCGCGCGATCTCGGGCCTGGTACGTCCGCGTGGCGGTGACATCCGCTTGCGCGGCAGCAGCATCATGCGCCTGCCGCCGGCGAAGATCGTGCGCAGCGGCGTTGCACATTGCCCGGAGGGTCGGCGCGTTTTCGCCTCGCTCACGGTTGCCGAGAATCTCCGGCTAGGCGCCGCATCGCGCGCGGATACCGATGGCGTCGCGGAAGATCGGGAAAGACTGCTGTCGCTTTTTCCGATTCTGCGCACGCGACGCAACCAGACCGCTGGCACGCTCTCCGGCGGCGAGCAACAGCAGCTGGCGTTGGCCCGTGCGCTGATGGCGCGGCCTTCGTTGCTGCTACTCGACGAACCGTCGCTCGGCGTTGCGCCGTTGCTGGTGCGCGACATTTTTCGGACGCTCGGCGAATTGAAGCGCCAGGGCGTCACGATGTTGCTGGTCGAGCAGAACCTGTCGCTCGCGCTCGACATCGCCGACCGCGCCTATGTGCTCCGCACCGGCGAAATACGGCTGTCGGGACGCGCGGAGGAACTGCGCGACAGCGAGCGTGTGGCCGATGCCTATCTAGGGGCCCGCTGATGGACTACGCCGACTACCTTATCCAGCAGGGCATCAACGCGATCAGCCTGGGCAGCCTGTACGCGCTGGTTGCCGTCGGGCTGTCGATCGTCTTCGGCATCCTGCGGCTCACCAACTTCGCGCACGGCGACATGATGATGGTCGGCGCGTTCTCCACCCTGCTGAGCAGTCTTGCCGGCATTCCGTTCATCTGGGGCATCGGCATCGGCGTGGTGGCGGGAGCGGCGGGCGGCACGATCATGGAGCGCATCGCCTACCGCCCCGTACGCGGCGCGCCGGACGTGACCCTGCTGCTGACCAGTCTCGCGGTTACATACATCCTGGAGAATCTGGGCATCCTTGTATTTGGCAGTTCGCCGAAGAATTTCCCGCTGCCCGACTGGCTCGACACATCCTGGGAGTTCCGTGACGGCGCGCTGACCTTTACCAGCATCAACGTGATGACCGTGGCGCTTACGGTGGTCTCGCTGCTCTTCCTCGGCTGGTTCGTGACCCGCACGACGACGGGGCTCGGCATGCGGGCGGCGGCGGAGGATCTGGGGGCCGCGCATCTCGTCGGCCTGAACGTCAACCGGCTGATCGTGGCCGCTTTCGCGCTGGCTTCGGCCTATGCCGGTCTTGCCGGCGTGCTATGGGCGGCGCAGGCCGGTGTCGTGCAGCCGCTGATGGGATTTACGCCGCTGCTGAAGGCGTTTGTCGCCGCCATCATCGGCGGCTTTGGCAGCATCGGCGGCGCGCTGTTCGGCGGTTACCTGCTTGGCGCGCTGGAAGTGGTGATCGTCGCCTTCCTGCCGGACGAGATTTCGCCGTATCGGGATCCGATCGTCTTCGCGCTGCTGATCGTCTTCCTGCTGTTCCGTCCCGGCGGCATCCTGCAGCCGAACCGCGAAGTGAAGCTGTGAGCAATACCATTCGCACCCGCCTGACAGTCGTCGCGGCGATCGTGCTGGCCGCGATCGTCGCGGTGTTCGGTCCCGATCTTCTGGGCGACTATTTCACCCGCATCCTGTTGCTGATCTGCATGAACGGTGTGCTGGTCGCTTCGCTGGGGCTCTGCAACGGCTTCACCGGCGTGTTTTCGCTGGGCCATGTCGGCTTCGTCGCAACGGCCGCCTACGTCAACGGCATCTTGTCGCTGACGGCCGAACAGTCGGCCTCGTTGCTGCCCGACCTGCCGACGTGGCTCAGCGGCTGGGGCATGCATTTCCTGCCGGCAACGCTGATTGCGGGCCTCGTGACCGCTGCGTTGGCCGCGATCGTCGGCTTGCCGCTGATGCGGTTGTCCGGGCATTTCGTCTCGGTGGCGACCATGGGCTTCCTGATCATCGTCAACGGCGTGCTGGTCAACGCCGACGAGTTCACGCGCGGGTCGCGCACTTTCACCGGCGTGCCGCTGGATACCACGCTGCCTTGGGCGATGGGCTGGCTTGTGATCACGCTGCTGGTGCTGGCGCGCATCATTTATTCGCCGATCGGCCGCGCGATGCGCGCGGTGCGCGACAACGCGATTGCGGCCCGCGGCATCGGCATCGACGTGCTGCGAACCCGGCTGCTCGCATTTGTCGTCGGCGCGTTCTTTGCCGGCGTCGGTGGCTCGCTCTACGCGCGCTACCTCGGCTCGTTCTCGCCGGCGAGTTTCTACTTCGCCTATGATGATCAACCAGATCGCGATGCTCGTGCTGGGCGGCATGGGCAGCCTGAGCGGTGCGATGATCGGCGTTGTTGTGATCGGCATTCATGACTCGAGTTGCTGCGCGCCCTCGAACGCGGTTTCGAGCATCGGCGGCGTTACGATGCCGCCGATGTTCGGTGCAAGCCAGGTCGCACTCGGCTTGGTGTTCATTCTCATCATGATCTACCGTCCGACCGGGATCGCCGGGGGGCCGCGAGATCGTCCTGTGGCCGCGCGCATCCGCCCGCCCGGAGCCTTCGATAAGGAGGCGCCGAGCCGGAACTAGGCCGACCGTCACCGCGAAAAACTGGGGAGGAAGCAGGTAGTGAAGCGTAGAGATCTCGTTGCGGCGGCCATATTCGCCGCCGGACTTTTGCCGCTGCCGTTTGCACCGGTTCATGCGGCCGATGACTGAATCAAGCTCGGCATCATCTTACAATGTCACCGGCAACTCAGGCCTCGCTCGACGGGCCCGTCGCTGAACGGCGCCAAGCTGGCGGCGAAGGAGATCAACGCCGCCGGCGGCGTGCTCGGCAAGCAGCTCGACCTTGCGATCTACGATGGCAAGTCCGACGCCAGCACGATAACCACGGTTACCAGCCAGCTCATCAACTCCGACAAGGTGGGGTAGCGATCGTCGGCCTGAACGACACCGACGCCGTGCTGGCCGCGGGCGCCGCAGTTCGAGAAGGCCGCCATCCCGTTCATCACGCCGGGTGCCACTTCGCCGAAGCTGCCATCGCAGGCCGGCAAGGAGCTGTTCCTGGCCTGCTTCGGGGACAACGTGCAGGCCGGGGGCCGGGGCCGAATACGCGCTGAAAACCTTGAAGTTCAAGACTGCGTATCTGTGGACGGACACCTCGGCGGAATACACCACGCTGCTCTCGGCCTATTTTACCAAGGCGTTCGAGCACGGTGGCGGCAAGATCCTCGCGAAGGACAGCTACAAGACCGGCGACAAGAGCTTTACCGCGCAGATCACCAAGCTCAAGGCGAGCAGACCGAAGCCCGATTTCCTCTACGTTGCTGCCAACCCGGACGATATCGGCCTGGTGGTCAAGCAGCTTCGGCAGGCCGGCGTGAAGCTGCCAGTGTTCGGCGGTGACGGCTACGACACGCCGCTGCTGCTCGACGTCGGCGGTGAGGGTGCGAACAACGTCTATTTCACCACGCACTCCTTTCTGGGCGAGGACACCACCGCGCCGATCAAGGCGTTCAAGGCAGCCTACAAGGCCGCGTACATACCGAGCCGGAGAACGTCTTCGTGGCGCTCGCCTATGACGGCGTCAGGCTGATGGCCGACGCGATCAAGCGGGCCGGGTCCACCGACCCTGCGAAGATCCGCGATGCGCTGGCGGCGACGAAGGGCTTTCCCGGGATCACTGGCACGATCAGCTACGCGCCGGGCAAAGCCATCCCCGACAAGACCGTCACCATCATTCATGTGAAGGATAAGATGCTGACGCTCGGCGGAGAACTGACGCCCGCGTTCGTTCCCGATCCCTGATCCGAGCAGCGCCCCGGAGGCTTTCTCTGGGGCGCTGAACGACCGTCAGGCCATGTAGAAGCCGCCGTTGGCCTGGATGATCTCGCCGGTGATGTAGCTGGCTTCATCGCTGGCCAGGAACACCGCAATCGCCGCCATCTCCTCGGGCCTGCCGACGCGGCCGACGGGCGAGGCGACGCCCATCGCGGCAATCTCGTCCTCGGTCATGCCGTAGCGCGGCTGCGCGGTGTCGATGATGCCGGGCGCGATGCCGTTCACGCGGATGCCGAGCGGCGTCAGCTCCAGCGCCATCGCGCGGGTCAGCGAAATCACGCCGCCCTTGGTCGCCGAATAGTGCACACCGTTCACCGAGCCGGCGGCCGAGAGCGAGGAGATCGTCACGATTGCGCCCCTGATCTTTCGCGCCACCATGTGCTGCGCCGCGGCCTGGCTCGCGAAGGCGGTGCCCTTGAGGTTCACGTCGTGCGTCGCGTCCCACATCGCCTCGGTCAGGTCGAGGAACATCGTGCGCGGATAGATGCCGGCATTGTTGATCAGCACATCGAGTTTGCCGAGGGCAGCGATTGCCGCCGCGACCATCGCGCGCGCGCCAGCGGCTGTCGAGACGTCGCCGTGGATCAGTTCGGCGCGACGGCCGAGGGCGCGCACCTGATCGGCGACGCCATTCGCGGCGGCCTGATTGTCGAGCCAGTTGATCGCGACATCGGCGCCGTCTCGTGCGAGGGCGATGGCGGTCGCCGCGCCGATCCCCTGCTGAGCGCCGGTCACGAGGGCAGTCTTTCCGACCAAACGCATCGCGCGTCCTTTCCTGCGGCGAAACGCGAACTATCCGCGCGGGACCGCCGGAGCGCAACGGGGCCATTTCCACATGCGCCAACCGCACTTGCGGGTCGGTACGTCGGATGACCGGACTGAAGGAGCGCAGCGCCTGCACGAGGGGCGAGGGTGCTTCGGCAAGACCCCGATGCAGCCCTTCCTCGACAGCGCCGGCTTGGCGCGCGAAAAACAGACCCCGACCAAGGCGACATGACGGCGGCAGCGAGCAACACCATTGGCAGCCGCGCCGCGCGACGCACCAGAACATCAGCCTACGACAATGGCTTGAGGCAATGCCGGGTGAGGGATTCGAACCCCCGACCTTCGGTTTACAAAACCGCTGCACTACCGCTGTGCAAACCCGGCCCAGGCCCTCCGGCGGCTCAATACTCCCCGTCCGCGCCGGGCTCAACGGCTCCTCAGTCGAGCATGGCGGCGATCGCGGCGGGGTCTACCGGACTCGACCGTCGGGCGGGGTCCAGCGCGGCTGGCGGTCCTTGTCGACCACCATCGCCCGCACCCCCTCGGCGAAATCGGGGTGGCGCGTCACATGCCGGGTCATGCGCAGCTCGGCCGCCAGCGCCTCGGGCAGCGACAGCCCGGCACCGCGCCGGATCACGGCGAACGACCAGCACAGCGCCGAGGGCGACATGCCGCGCAGCGTCGCCAGCGTCTCGCGCGCCCAGTCGGTGTCCTCCGCGGCCAGGCGCTGGAGGATTTCGGGCACGCTCGTCGGCGCCGAAGCAGCGGGTCGATCGCCGGCAGGTGCGGCGCGAGCGAGAACGGCGGCAGCGCCTCGCCGACCGCCGCCTGCCCGGCCACCGCCGCCGCGCCGCGCTCGGTCAGCGCCGCCCGCAGGGCCGGCAGCTGCGCCCGCGGGACGAAATGCGTGGCGAGACCCGCATGCACCGCATCCGCCCCCATCATCCGCGTGCCGGTCAGCCCCAGGAACATGCCCAGCGCGTCGGGCAGGCGCGGCAGCACGAAGGTCGCACCGATGTCGGGGAACATGCCGATCGCCGTCTCCGGCATCGCGAACACGGCGTGCTCGCTCGCCACCCGCACCCGGCCGTGCACCGAGACCCCGATGCCCCCGCCCATGCAGATGCCGTCGATCAGCGCGATGTAGGGTTTCGGGAACGCCGCGATGGCGCCGTTCAGCGCGTATTCCTCGGCAAAGAACGTCTCCACCGCCTCGAACTCGCCGGCCAGCGCGTGGCCGCGGATCGCGCGGATGTCGCCGCCGGCGCAGAAGGCGCGGTCGGACGCGCTGTCGATCACCACCGCTTCCACCGCGGGATCGTCGCGCCAGCCCGCGAGCGCCGTCGCGAGGGCGCGGATCATGCCGAGATCAAGCGCGTTCAGCGCCTTCGGCCGGTTGAGCAGCAGCCGGCCGATGCGGCCCTCGCGGGTTGCGACGACGCTCTCCTCGGTCATGCAGGCAGCCCCCTCACGTGATCGGGATGCTGCTATAGCCGCTGCCACGCGCCCGGTCAGCGTCGGCGGGCGAGGTAGCGGATCAGGACGGCCGCGAGCGCAAGCCCGGAGGCCTTGCGCGCCCCGAGCGCACGCACCATGGGCGCGAGGACCAGGGTCGCCGTCGCCGCCTCCACGATCTCGGCCTGCGCCGTCTCCCGCAGCTGCAGCGCCTCGCGCTCCACCGCGCCGGGCACATCGCGCGCCGCCAGCGCGCCCAGCGCCGCCGCGATCACGAGGTCCACGCCCGCGACGACGAGCACGGCGTAAAGCGGCTCCAGCACCCGCGTCAGCGCCAGCCCGGCCGCGATATGCAGCGCCGCGACACAGGCCAGCCCGAACATGCCGGCGATCGCCCCCAGCACCACGCGCGTCCGCTGGCGGCGGAGCAAATGCCGCCAGCGCAGCGCCTCCGCCTCAGCGACGACGCGCGCGAGCCGCAGGGCGCGCATCGCCTAGCGGGTGAGACGACCGATCAGGAATCCGGCGCCAATGGCGATCACGACGGCGGTGATCGGCATCTCGCGCACCTTGGTGGAGAACGCTTCCGCCTGATCCTCCGCCGCCTTGCGCGCATGTCGCGCCGCGTCTTGCGCGCGCCCGGCGGCGTCGGAGAGCGCCGGCGTCACCCGCTCGCGCATCAGCGTGTCGACCTGATCCCGAAGCTGACGGATCTGCTCCTTCGCTTCCGCGACGGTTTCACTGCTGCTGGTGCCAGCCATCGGAGGCCTCCCGTGTTGCAAAGACTGCGCCTAGCAACGCGGCGCCACGTAACCGGTTGCCCCCGACGGCTCCGCGCTCAGGCGGCCTTGCGTGCGCCGAGGGCCCGCCAGACCGCCTCGGGGGTTGCCGGCATGTCGATATGCGTCACCCCGTCCCCGCTCAGCGCATCGATGATGGCGTTGATCACCGCCGGCGGGCTGCCGACCGCGCCGGCCTCGCCCGCGCCCTTCACGCCGAGCGGGTTGGACACGCAGGGCACCTCGACCAGATCCACCTTGATGTCGGGCAGGTCATCGGCGCGCGGCAGCGCATAGTCCATGAAGCTGCCGGAGAGGAGCTGGCCCGAACTCGCGGTCATAGCCGGTGCGCTCCAGCATCGCCTGGCCGATGCCCTGGGCGACGCCGCCATGCACCTGCCCGCGCACGACCAGCGGGTTGATGGCGCGGCCGACATCGTCGGTGACGCAGTAGCGCGCGACGCGCGACGACGCCGGTCTCCGGGTCGATCTCGACCTCGGCGATGTGGCAGCCGTTGGGGAAGGTGTGGGCCTTGATCTCGGCGACCTCGGCGGCATCGAGCGTCGTCACGTCCTCGCCCTTGGCGGCACGTGCCGCGCTGCGTGGCGGCAAGGGTGAGGATGTCCATGCCGCGGTCGGTGCCGACGATCGAGAACCGCCCCTGCTCGAACACGATGTCGGCCGGTGCCGCCTCCAGCGCCTCGGCGGCGGCCTTCTTGCCCTTCTCGATCACGGTCGCGGCGGTCACCAGGATCGCCTGGCCCTCGGAATAGAGGCTGCGCGCGCCGCCGGTGCCGCCGCCGGTCGGGATCGTGTCGGTGTCGCCCTGCTTCACGCGGACCTTCTCGCCCGGCACGCCGAGCCGGTCGACGGTGAGTTGCACATAGGCCGTCTCATGGCCCTGGCCGGTCGACTGGGTGCCGACGAAGACATCGACGAACCCGTCATCGGCGAAGCGGATTTCCGCCCGCTCGGTCGGCGCGCCGCCGGTCGCCTCCAGGTAGTAGGAGAGCCCGATGCCGCGCCGCTTGCCGCGCCGCTCGGCCTCCGCGCGCCGCGCCGCGAAGCCCGCCCACTCGGCGTTCTTCAAGCCGGCGTCGAGGACGATGCGGAAATCGCCGCTGTCGTAGACCTTGCCGACCGGCGTGGTGTGCGGCATCGCGCTCGGCCCGACCATGTTGCGCCGGCGCAGCTCGATGCGGTCGATCTTCAGCTCGCGCGCGGCGGCGTCGATCATGCGCTCGACCAGGTAGTTGCTCTCCGGCCGCCCGGCGCCACGATAGGCGTCGACCGGCACGGTGTTGGTGAACACGCCGATGACGTTGGCGTAGACCGCCTGGAACCCGTAGACGCTGGCGAGCACGCCGGTGCCGGCGACGGTCGGGATGTAGGGCGCGAAGGTCGACAGATAGGCGCCCATGTTGGCGGTGTTGCGCGTGCGCAGCGCCAGGAACTTGCCGTCCGCGTCGATCGCGAGCTCGCCCGAGCGTGATGTTGTCGCGCCCCTGCGTGTCGGCGAGGAACGCCTCGCTCCGCTCCGACGCCCACTTCACCGGGCGCCCCAGCTTGCGGGCCGCGTAGCAGGTGAGCACCTGCTCGGCGTAGAGGAAGATCTTCATCCCGAAGCCGCCGCCCACATCGGGCGTGATGACGCGGAACCGCTCGGCCGGCACCTTGAACACCGCCGAGGCCAGCAGGTCCTTCAGCAGCCAGCCGCCCTGCGTGTTGGTGCGCAGCGTCCAGCGCTCGGACTTCGGCGTCGTACTCGGCGAGGGCTGCGCGCGCCTCCATGGAGGCGACGACGATGCGGTTGTTGACGATGGTGAGGCGCGTCACGTGCGCGGCCTTGGCGAACAGGGCGTCCGCCTGCTCCTTGTTGCCGATCTCCCAGTCGAACACGACGTTCTGCTTGGCCTCCGGCCACACCAGCGGCGCCGCGGCTTCGGTCGCGGTCGCGAGGTCGGTGATCGCGGGCAGGATGTCGTAGTCGACGCTGATCGCCTCAGCGGCGTCGCGCGCCAGCCGCGGGTCTTCGGCCACGACGAAGGCGACCGGATCGCCGACATGGTGCACCGCGCCCTCGGCCAGCACCGGGTGCGGCGGGGAGACCTGCGCCGAGCCGTCGCGATTCTTCAACGAGACCGCGCAAGGCAGCGAGCCGATGTCGTCAGCCTTCAGGTCGGCCGCGGTGTATACTGCGAGCACGCCGGGGATCGCCTTGGCCGCCGTGGTGTCGATGCCGGTGATCCGCGCCGCGGCATGCGGGCTGCGCAGCACCACCCCGATCGCCGTGCCGGGCGGCGAGATGTCGTCGGTGTAGGTGCCCGCACCCCGCAGCAGCCGCGGATCCTCCACGCGCCGGACAGGCTGAGCGAGGCCGAATTTCGTCCATGGGACGATCCTTTCCGGGTGGCGGAGCCAATTTACGATACGGCGGACAAACGCCAAGGGGGGACGTTCACTCTCCGGCCGTGGTTTCGGCCATGGCGCGTCGGCGGGCGCGACGGCGCTTGGTGCCCTCGCGCATGCTCTGGAACGTTACGTAGAGCATCGGGATCAGGAAGATGCCGATCGACGTGGCCGCGATCATGCCCGCGAACACCGGCGTGCCCACCGCGTGCCGGCTCAGCATGGCGGCGCCGTTGGCCCAGACCAGCGGCACCAGCCCGAGGACGAAGGCCAGCGAGGTCATGATCACGGCGCGGAACCGCATGCGCGCGCCCAGCACGGCGGCCTCGCGGATCGGCATGCCCGCCTCGCGCTGCTCCTTCGCGAACTCCACGATCAGGATGCCGTTCTTGGCGGCGAGCGCGATCAGCACGACCAGGCCGATCTGCGCATAGAGATCGAGCGGCAATCCGAACAGCATGAGCCCGATCAACGCCCCGAGCCCGCCCACGGTGACCGAGAGCAGAACGGGCACGGGAATGACCCAGCTCTCGTAGAGCGCCACCAGGAACAGATAGGCGAACAGCACCGCGAGCCCGAGCAGCGTGCCGGTCTGGCCGCTCGCCTGGATCTCCTGATAGGCGGTGCCGGTCCATTCGAAATCGTAGCCCGGCGGCAGTGTCCGGTGCGAGATCTGCGCCATCGCCGCGAGCGCGTCGCCCGAGGAAACACCCGGCGCCGGCTTGCCGTTGATGGTCAGCGAGCGATAGTTGTTGTAGCGAACGAGCGTCTGCGGCCCGAGCACATACCGGGCCTCGGCGAGCGAGCGCAGCGGCACCATCGTGCCCTTGTTGTTGCGCACATAGACGCGCCAGATCTCCGACAGGTCATTGCGGTCGGCGTCCCTGGCCTCGATGTTCACCTGCCAGGTGCGGCCGAACATGTTGAAGTCGTTCACGTAGTAGCCGCCGAGCGTCGCCTGCAGGGCGGTGAAGATGTCGTTGATGTCGACGCCGAGCGCCTGCGCCTTGTCGCGGTCGATGTCGAGATAGAGGCTCGGCGTCGAGGCGGTGAAGGTCGTGAACAAGGTGGACAGCCGCTTGTCGGCGTTGGCCGCGCCGATCAGCCCCATCGCCACGCTGCCCATCTCGACGGGATCGCGGCCCTCCAGGTTCTCAAGCTGGTACTCGAAGCCGCCGCTGGTCGAAAGGCCGATGATCGGCGGCAGGTTGAACGGGAAGATGCGGGCGGAGGGGATCTGCTGCACCGCGCCGAATACCCGCCCGATCACCGCCTGCGCCCGGTCCATGACCGCGGTGCGATCGGCGAACGGCTTCAGCTTCACGACGATGAACGCCGAGTTGCTCTGCGCGCCGCTGTCGAGCAGCGAGAACCCGACGATCGACAGCACATTGGTGATCTGCGGGATCTGGTGCAGCAGTTTTTCCACCCGCGCCGTCACCTCCCGCGTGCGCGCCACCGAGGCGGCGTCGGGAAGCTGCACGTTGACGAAGAACGCGCCCTGGTCCTCTTCCGGCAGGAAGCCGGTGGGCGTGCGCAGCGACAGCGCGAACACGCCGCCGCCGGCAATCGCCACCAGCAGGACCGCCACCACGGCGACGCGCACCAGCCGGCGCACGATCGCGGCATATCCGTCGCGTACCCCGTCGATGCCGCGCAGGATCAGCCCCATCACGCCGCGCCGGCGGCCGGTATGACGCAGGAACACGCCGCACAGCGCCGGCGAGAGCGTCAACGCGTTGATGGCGGAGATCACCATCGCCGCGCTGATGGTGACGGCGAACTGGCGGAACAGCTCGCCGGAAATGCCGGGGATGAAGGCGATCGGGACGAACACCGAAAGCAGCACCAGCGAGATCGCGATGATCGGGCCGGTGATCTGCGCCATCGCCTTCTTGGTCGCATCGCGCGGCGACAGGTGCGGCTCCTCCTCCATCACCCGCTCGACGTTCTCCACGACCACGATCGCATCGTCCACGACGATGCCGACGGCGAGCACGAGCGCGAGCAGCGAGACGGTGTTGGCCGAATAGCCCATCGCCAGCAGCACGCCGAAGGTGCCGATCAGGCTCACCGGCACCGCGACCGTGGGAATGATCGTCGCGCGAAGGCTGCCGAGGAAGAGAAAGACCACCAGCACGACCAGCACGAACGACTCGACCAGGGTGCGGATCACCTCGCGGATCGTATCGGAGACAAAGGTGGAGCTGTCGTAGAAGATGATCTTCTTCATCCCCGGCGGGAAGTTGCGCGCCACTTCGTCGAGCGTGCGGTTCACCCGCGTCGCGGTCGCAACCGCGTTGGCGCCGGGGGCGAGAAAGATGCCGATGGTGATCGCCGGGTTGCCGTTCAGCCGGCTGAGCGTGTCCATCGTCGCCGCGCCCAGCTCGACATGCGCCACGTCGGAGACGCGCAGGACGGAGCCGTCGGGGTTGGCGCGAACGATGATGTGGCCGAATTCCTCCGGCGTCATCAGCCGGCCCTTGGTCTGCAGGTTGATCTGGAACTGGGTCGCATCCGTGGTCGGCCGCGCGCCGACGCGGCCGATCGCGCCCTGCTGGTTCTGGCTCCGGATCGCGGCGATGATGTCCGAGGGCATCAGGTTCAGCGCCACCAGCCGGTCGGTGTCGAACCAGATGCGCATGGAATAGTCCATTGCGCCGAACACGAACGCCTGGCCCACGCCGGGCACGCGCGCCAGCTTATCCAGCACGTTGATGGTGATGTAGTTGCTGATATAGAGCGGGTCCTGCTTGCCGCCCTCGCTGTAGAACTGCAGAAACTCCAGGATCGAGGAGCTCCGCTTCTGCACCGTCAGCCCCTGCCGCTGCACTTCCGCCGGCAGCCGCGAGAGCGCCGTCTGCACGCGGTTGTTGACGTTGACCACGTCGACGTCGGGGTCGGTGCCGAGCTCAAAGCTGACCTGCAGCGAATAGCTGCCGTCGTTGCCGCTGTACGACTTCATGTAGATCATGCGGTCAACGCCGTTGACCTGCGCCTCCAGCGGCTGCGCCACGGTGGCTTCCACCACCGCGGCCGAAGCGCCGGGATAGATCGTCGTCACCCGCACCTGCGGCGGCACGATATCGGGGTACTGCGCCACCGGGATGCGGGTGAGCGCAATCAGCCCGGCCAGCGTCATGACGATCGCGATGACGATCGCAAGCCGCGGCCGGTCGACGAAGATCGCGGAGATCATCTCAGTTCTTCGCGCTCGGTGCGCCGGGCGGCTTGGCCGCGGCGCCCGGCGGCGGACCGGGGTTCACCGGCGCGCCCGGGCGGACGCGCTGCAACCCGTCCACGATCACCTGCTCGCCCTCGTGCAGCCCGCTCAGGATCACTGCCGTGCCCGCGGTGGATTGGCCAAGCTGCACCCGCCGCTGCTGCGCGTGCTTCTCGGCGTCCACGACATAGATGTAGTTGCCCTGCTGGTCGGTCAGGATCGCGCTGCGCGGAATGGCGAGCGCCATCACCGGCTCGGCCCCCTCCAGGATCACGGTCACGAACTCCCCGTCCACCAGCAGCCGTTCGCCGGGATCGGTCGGCTTGCGCCCGGGCGGCAGCGGGTTGGTGATGCGGGCGCGCAACATCAGCGTGTCGGTGTTGGTGGAAACCGAGGGATCGACGTAGTCGAGCTGTCCAGTCTCGCCATACATGGTGCCGTCTTCCAGCCGGAGCTTCACCTTCACCGTCTCGAGCGGCCCCTTTCCGGTAAAGCGCCTGCGCAGCTCGAGCGCGGTGCGCACCGAGACCGGGAACAGCACGTAGATCGGGTCCTGACTGTAGATCGACGCGAGCACCCCGGACGAGGGGCTGACCACGTTGCCGACGGTCACGTTGGTGCGGCTGATCCGCCCGGTGATCGGCGCCCGGATCTCGGTATAGGCGAGGCTGATCTGCGAGGCGCGGAGCTGTGCCTGGGCGGCAAGCAACTGCGCCGCCTGGCTCGCCTGCTGGGCCTGCGCATCGTCGACCGCCACGCGCTGGCCCGCCGGCGTGTTGAGCAGCGCCCGCGCCCGGTTCAGCGTCAGGGTGGCGTTGCGCAGCAGCGCCTCGATCTGCGCCACCGTCGCCTGCTTGGCCGCCACGTCCGCCTCGAACGGCCCGCGCTCAAGCACATAGAGCAGGTCGCCCTTCTGCACCTCCGTCCCCTCGACGAAATAATCTGGTCGAGGTACGCGGTCACCCGGGCGATCAGGTCGACCTTCTCGATCGCCTGCACGCGGCCGACGAACTCGCTCGTCTCGGTCACCGGCAGCAGCTTCGCCTCGGTCACGCCCACCGCCGGCGGGCCGCCGCCGAACTGGGCGCGCGCGGGCAGCGTCACGGCAAGCAGCAGTGTCGCGACAAGGAACAGGACGCGGCAAGGCATGGACAACCTCGTCGGGACGGCGGAGCGGCGCCGGAAGGGAAAGCCTATCTAACCATATTTTGTCGGTATGATACGATATTCCAGTCGGCCCGTCATTCGGCCGGGACGCTTGCCGCCGGGCCCGCTGCCGGTCACGCTCGGCGCATGGAACGGGTGGAATGCGTCGTCATCGGCGCCGGGGTCGTGGGCATCGCCGTCGCGCGCGCGCTGGCGCAGGCCGGGCGCGAGGTGCTGGTGCTGGAGGCGGCGGAGGGGATCGGCACCGAGACCTCCAGCCGCAACAGCGAGGTGATCCACGCCGGCATCTACTACCCGCGCGGCAGCCTGATGGCGCGGCTGTGCGTCCAGGGCAAGCACATGCTCTATGATTTCTGCCGCACCCGCGGGGTGGCGCACCGCAACTGCGGCAAGCTGATCGTCGCCACCGACGCCGCGGAGGCGGAGCGGCTGGAGGCGATCCGCCAGGGGGCGGCGGCGAACGGGGTCGAAGACCTGCGCCTGCTGACCGCCGCCGAGGCGCGCGCGATGGAGCCGGCGCTGGCCTGCACCGCCGCCCTGGTCTCGCCGTCCACCGGCATCGTGGACAGCCACGCCTACATGCTGACCCTGCAGGGCGAGGCGGAGGCGGCCGGCGCGCTGTTCGTCTTCCACAGCCCGGTCAGCGGCGGCCGGGCGGCGGCGGACGGGATCACGCTCGAGGTCGGCGGGGCGGAGCCGATGACGTTGCACGCAAGCTGCGTCATCAACGCAGCGGGGCTGCACGCCCCGGCGCTCGCCCGCGCGATCGCGGGCATGCCGGCCGGGCAGGTGCCCACGGCCTACTACGCCAAGGGCAGCTATTTCACGCTCTCCGGCAGCGCCCCGTTCTCCCGCCTCGTCTATCCGGTGCCGGTGCCCGGCGGGCTCGGCGTCCACCTCACGATCGACCTCGGCGGCCAGGCGCGGTTCGGCCCCGATGTGGAATGGATCGACACGCCCGAATACGCGGTCGATCCGGCGCGGGCGGACTCCTTCTATGCCGCGATCCGCCGCTACTGGCCGGCGCTGCCGGACGGCGCCCTGCAGCCCGGCTATGCCGGCGTGCGGCCGAAGATCGTGCCGCCCGGCGGGGGACGGCAGGATTTCGTCGTGCAGGGGCCGGAGGCGCACGGCCTCGCCGGCCTTATCAATCTCTTCGGCATCGAAATCCCCGGCCTCACCGCCGCGATCGCGCTCGCGGACCTGGTGCGCGAGCGCGCCGCCTGATCGCGGCGCCTCAGCCCTCGGCGCGGATGCTCTCCAGCGCCGCGCGCGTCGCTTCGGGGATCGGCACCGGCCGCTGCGTTGCGCGATCGACATAGACATGGACGAAGTGCCCCTCCGCCGCCGCGGTCGCATCGTCCTCGCGGAACACGCCGAGCGCATAGCGCACCGAGCTGCGGCCGAGATGCACGACCGCGAGCCCGATCGTTACCTGCTCGGGATAGCTGATCGAGGCGTGGTAGCGGCAGCCGGTCTCGACCACCAGCCCCACGGTCGGGCTCGCCGCGATGTCCAGCGTTCCACTGTCGATCAGGAAGCGGTTCACCGCCGTGTCGAACCAGGAATAATACACGACGTTGTTGATGTGCGCGTAAACGTCGTTGTCCATCCAGCGGGTGCTGATCGGAAGGAAACGGCGGAACGCGGTGCGGGTGGCGGGCGGCGGACGGCTCACGGGCGGCTCTCGGCTTGCGTGGGGCCGAAGTCTGTGCGCCCGGCCGCGCCGGCTCAACCCCCCTGCGCCCGCATTGCGGCCGCATAGGCGCGCAGCAGCGGCGCCCCGAGCACGACGAAGATCACCTGCTCCGGCACCGGCTCGGCGGCGAGGAAGGCGACTGTGGCACCGACCGCAATCGCCGTCGCCTGCTCCGGCGGGTAGCCGTAGGCGCCGCAACTGATCGCCGGGAAGGCGATGCTGCGCAGCCCGTGTGCCCGTGCGACGCGCAGGCTGTTCGCGTAGCAGGCGGCGAGCAGCGTCGGCTCGCCCCGCGCCCCGCCCCGCCAGACCGGGCCGACGGTGTGGATCACGTGGCGCGCTTGCAGGCGGTAGCCGCGGGTCAGCCGCGCCTCGCCGGTCGGGCAGCCGCCCAGGGTGCGGCATTCGGCGAGCAGTTCCGGCCCTGCCGCGCGATGGATCGCGCCATCGACGCCGCCGCCGCCGAGCAGCGTCGGGTTCGCCGCGTTCACGATCGCATCGACGTCGAGCGTGGTGATGTCGGCGCCGATCAGCCGCATCCGCCCGACCTCCATCACGGCGTCCATCGCGCTCGCGCCTCCCGCCCGCCGACTTCGCGCACGAGCGCCGCAAAACTCTCGTCCATCGCCCGCGTGCCATTGCCGAGATACGGAAAATGCCCGTAGCGCAGCGCGAGTTGCCCGCCGGCCGCGCGCGCGTCGTCGCCGTCGACCAGCAGCAGAAAGGCCGCCGCAACCAGCCCGGTCCGGTCGGCGCCGGCCTTGCAATGGACCAGGATCGGCTTGGGCGCGGCCCGGATGAGGGCGAGAATCCTTTCGATCTCCGGCGGATCGACCGGCCGGCGGGCCGACAGCGCGACGTCGAGATGCACGACGCCCTGTCGTCGCGCGAGCGCCGTCTCGTCCTCGTACCACGCTGCGCCGGGATCGGCGCCACGCAGGTTGAGGATCGCCCTGATCCCGTGCTCGCGAATGACGCGCGCGAGATCCGCCGGGTCGAGCTGGGCCGAGCGATAGAGCACGCCGTCATGAACGGCGTGGACGTTGCCGTCGTGCTGCACCCACGCCGCGTAGCCCCCGACGGTCGCGGCGGCGCCGAGCAGAAGCGCGCCGATCGCCGCCAGACCGCATCGGAAGGCCCCGCGCAGCGGCATGACGCGCGCGCTCAGGCCGGGCGCGGTGCCGCGAGCGCCGTCACGGCCTGCTCGACCAGCGCCGCGACCGGCGCGTCGACATGCAGGACGATCGGGTCCTCGTCCGCCCCCGGCCGCTCCAGCGTCGCGAGCTGGCTCGCGAGCAGGCTTGCCGGCATGTAGGCGTGCTTCCGCCCCGCGACCCGTTGCGCGAGCAGCGCCGGGAAGGCGGTAAGGAACACCAGGCGCACGCCCGCGCGCGCGCCGATGATGCGCGCCCGATACGCGCGCTTCAGCGCCGAGCAGGTGACGATGCCGTTCTCGCCCGCCGCCAGCCGCGCGTCGATCCAGGCGGCGATGCGATCGAGCCACGGCCAGCGATCCGCGTCGTCGAGCGGGCGGCCGCTGCGCATCTTCTCGACATTCGCCGGCGGATGCAGCGCATCGCCCTCCTGGAACGGCCAGCCGAGCCGGGCGGCCAGGGCCTCGGCGAACGCGGTCTTGCCGCTCCCCGACACGCCCATGACCACCAGCACCGTCATGGCAGCACCGTCATGCGCAGCACCGTCATGGCAGGCGCATCCACCGTCGCCCGTCGCGCGCGAGCAGCCGGTCCGCCTGCGCCGGGCCCGGGCTGCCGGCGGCATAGGAAAAGAGTTCCCCGTGCCCGGCCGCCCAGGCATCGAGCACCGGCTGCACCACCGCGCCAGCCCGCCTCGACGTTGTCGGCGCGCTGGAACAGCGTGGCGTCGCCCATCATGCAGTCGTAGAGCAGCGTCTCGTAGCCGGTGCTGGGCACGCGCCGGAAAATAGTCGGCGTAGTCGAAGTCCATCGTCGACGCCGCCGAGCCGCACCGCCGGCCCGGGCACCTTGGCGCCGAAGCGCAGCGAGACGCCTTCCTCCGGCTGGATGTGCAGCATGAGGATCGTTCGGCGGCAGCCGCTCGACCGGCGTGTCGCGGAACAGCGCGAGCGGCGCCTGCTTGAACTGGATCGCGATCTCGGTGCTGCGCGTCGCCAGCGCGCTTGCCGGTGCGCAGGTAGAACGGCACGCCGGCCCAGCGCCAGTTGTCGATCGCCGAGCTTCATCGCGACGATAGGTCTCGGTGCTCGAGTTCGCGCGCCACGTCCGGCTCCTCGCGATAGGCCGGCGCACCGGCTTGCCGCCGACCGTGCCGGCGCCGTACTGGCCGCGCACCACGTCGTGCCACGGCTGCGTCCTCGGCGGCGAATGGATGCACGGCGTCGCAGCACCTTGGCCTTCTCGTCGCGCACGCGCGTCGGCGTCGAAGCGAGCTCGGCGGCTCCATCGCGATCATGGCGAGGAGCTGGAACAGGTGGTTCGGCACCATGTCGCGCAGCGCGCCGGTCGCGTCGTAGAAGCCGCCGCGCTGTCTCGACGCCGACCGTCTCGGCGACGGTGATCTGCACGTGGTCGATGTAGTCGCGGTTCCAGAGCGGCTCGAAGATGCCGTTGGCGAAGCGGAACACCATGATGTTCTGCACCGTCTCCTTGCCGAGGATAGTGGTCGATGCGAAAGATCTGCCGCTCGTCGAGCGACCTTCAGGATGTCGCGCGTTGAGCGCGCTCGGCCGAGGCGAGGTCGTGGCCGAACGGCTTCTCGATGACGACGCGGCGGAACGCGGTGCCGCTCTCGTTCAGCAGCTCCGCCTCAGCGAGATGATCGATGATCGGACCGAAGAAGCGGTCGGCGACCGCGAGGTAGAACACGGCACTGCTACCGGCCCCGCCGCTGCGCCCGCGCTCCTCCAGCCGCCAGCCGATCGCCTCGTACGTGCGCGGGTCGGTCAGGTCGCCCTGAACGTAGAACAGCCGCTCGCGCAGCCAGGGCCACGCCGTCGACTTCGGCGCCGCGGCATGGCTGCCGCGCTGGGCGAGGAAGGCGTCGATCGCCTCGCCCTGGTGGCCGCGAAACACCTCGTCGTCGCCGGCCACGCGATCGACGCCGAGCACCATGAAGGCGGGATCCAGCAGCTTCGCCGCCGCAAGGTTGTAGAGGGCCGGCATCAAGAGCCGCTTGGTCAGGTCGCCGCCGGCCCCGAAGATCACGAGCGTGGCCGCGGGCGCGGCCGGCACGCCGGCAAGCGTGCTGGGGTCGGCCGTGAGCTGGGTGTCGAGGGCGCGCACTTGCGCCGAGCCATCCGCCTGCATGCTTCCTCCGCTTCAGCCGCTTGGGATCGCCGCGCGACCGCCCGGCCGGTCTTCTCAGGTCGCGCGCCCATCCCAGCACGTCCAACGCCCGGCACGCCAGCACGGCACCCCCGGGACGCACGCACCGGACGCACGCACGGGAACACCCGGGGGATATGAGGCGCCAAAAATGTAATGACCGGTGCGGCAGGGCAAGAATTCGCCGGCATCGAGGCGGCAGACCATCAAGACTTCAAAACTATCTCGATCGCCCGGAGCATTACACGTTCCTTAAAGAGCGGCCCCGGTGTCGCATTTGCGGTTCCGAAAGCGCGCGCGCGGAGGTTAAGAGGGAGATACGCCTGTGCTCACGCACCCGTGCCTCACGCATCCGAGAGAGCCGTTCGCATGAAAGTTTCACCCCTTCCGACCACACCCATTCCGCGCATCCCATCGACGACGGTTTCCATTGCGAGATCGTGCCTGCCCGAGCGAGCAACGCCCGCCCGGGACGCGTCGATGATTTCGTCCGCCACAATGATGCGCTCCGCTGCAGATCTACGAACAACGCCGCAAGCGGCGGCAGCGGCGGCAATCGCAACCAGCTCGGGACCCACAACGTCCGGTCGATGAGGCTTAAGCCGCGCCGTCACGCGGCTGCCGTCGTCGACCAGCGCGTCGCCGCCTGACCCACGCCCCTCCCTGAAACCTGGGGCGGCGCAGCGCGACTGCGTCATGCCAGTATCCGGAAACGGTTTCGAGTGAGCAGCAGATTACACTCGCATGAAACCATAAACCGCAGCGCGTATACCGTCTTTCATATTCGCCCATAAGGTGAGTAAAACCGGCTGCAACTCCACTATCACGTATCTGTGTATCACCACTTAGGGAGTTAGTCCGTCAATGAGTTCGTCCACAACTCTCAACCTCTCCAACTATTCCACGGTGTGGAAAGACGATTTCGGTAACGATTCGTCTATCAACAAGAGTCTTTGGCAGGAGGTCTGGGGCAATTCGGGCGATTTCAGCTTCGGCAGCGGGGGACTGACGCTGACGTCCCGCTCGTCCGAAGGCTGGAAGGATGTTGGCATACAAACCAACGACTTCCACGGCCCCGGCTCGTCCTACGGCTACGGACTGTTCCAGGCAACGTTCTCGCTCAATTCCGGCGAGGGGATCGGGCCGTGCATCCTCCTGTGGCCGGCAACCAACGGCTGGCCGGGCCCGGAAATCGACCTCATGGAGGACTGGAGCGACACGTCGCGGCAGACCGGCTACGCGACGATCCACTGGGCCGGCAGCGGCAACTCCGACCAATACCAGACCTACTCGTTCCACGCCGATATGACGAAGAAGACGACGGTCGCGATGGACTGGGAGCGGGGCTCGCTCACCTTCTACGTCAACGGGACAAAAGTCTTCTCGACCACCTCCCACGTCCCGAATGACTACGCCGACGGCGGACAGAACGAGGCCTTCGGCGCCGAGGTGACCGCCGCCAGCAGCAAGGCGGTCAGTTCAAGCGTCTCGCTGCATCTCTACAGCATGAGCTATTCGACCCGGAACAGCGGCTCCAGCAGCTCGACACCCACACCGACGCCGACCCCCACGCCGACGCCGACGCCCACTCCCACCCCGACTCCGACTGGTACCGCGGGCAAGATCACCCTGTCGAACCCGGGCACGGTGCAGGAGAAGAGCCCCGGCGCAGGCGTCGATGTCGTCGAGCATGTCTCGGCGCCGGGCCTGAGCAAGATCTATGAATTCACCATGACGTCGAAGAACGTCGCCGAGGAGAACTGGCAGACCGTTAGCCTCGACTCCAGCGGCAACGGCACCTTCACCGCTCATTTCGAGCACAGCGGCGACTACCTTCTCGCCGTCAACGATCCCAGCAAGCAGAGCATCAAGGCCTGGACCTCGCCCATCACCATCACCGACACGCCCACCGGATCGTCGACGCCCACGCCGACGCCGACCCCGACGCCCACACCCTCACCGACTCCCACGCCCACACCCACCGCGACCCCGGGCACGATCGCGCTGTCCAACCCCGGCACGGTGCAGGAGTCGAGCCCCGGCGCGGGCGTGGACGTGGTCGAGCACGTCTCGGCACCGGGCCTGAGCAAGATCTACGAGTTCACCATGACGTCCAAGAACGTCGCCGAGGAGAACTGGCAGACCGTCAGCCTCGACGCCAACGGCAACGGCACCTTCACCGCGCATTTCGAGCACAGCGGCGACTACCTTCTCGCCGTCAACGATCCCAGCAAGCAGAGCATCAAGGCCTGGACCTCGCCGATCACCATCACCGACACGCCCACCGGAACAGTGGCGCCCACGCCCACGCCAACCCCGACGCCCACGCCCTCGCCGACCGCAACGCCAAGCAAGTGGATCACGGTGTCGAACCCCGGCACGGTGCAGGAGTCCAGTCCCGGCGCGGGCGTCAACGTCACCGCCACCGTCTCGGACCCCGGTCTCAGCACGATCTATGCGCTCGTCATGACGAAGGCGAACGTCGCCGAGACGAACTGGATCAAGGTGCCGCTGGATGCGTCCGGCAGCGGCAGCTTCACCGCGCACTTCCAGCACAGCGGCGACTACATCGTGGCCGTCAACGACCCCACCACCCAGGCCGACAAGGGCTGGTCGTCGCCGATCACCATCACCGACACATCGGCGAAGGCCATGGTCGCGCTCGACAGCGTCAGTACCGCGCCATCCGGGCCCAGCGTCAGCGCCACCGACAACGCGGGGAACTCCGCCGCGGTGCCGATCATCGCCAGCGGCACGCAGACCTTCGCGGCGGCCGACACCGGCCTCGCCGGGTCGGTCGGTGAGTCGGTGGCAGACGGCGTCACCACCTTCACCGCGGGCAGCGGCGTCACCGGCATCACGCTCAGCGATGCCGACGGCGGCTCCTACGCGCTGCAGAACTTCGCCAGCGTGTCGGCGGACCTCGGCGGCGCCAGCAACGGCACGCTGGCCATCGACGGCGCGAGCAGCGCCGACGTCACGCTCGGCGACGGCAACTACGGCGTCACCGTCGCCAACACCGTCGGTGCGGCGACGGCGCAGTTCACGGCGGGCGCCGGCAGCGACCAGATCCGCTTCGACGGCAGCGGTCCGGCCGACTTCACCTTCGGCACCGGCACCGCCACGGTCTGGGGCGGCAGCGGCGCGGACAGCTTCGCCTTCCACGACGGTGACGGGCTCGGCACCATCGCCAACTTCTCGGCGAGCCAGGGCGACGTGCTCGACATCGACGCGGCGCTGAAGGGGTCGCTCACGACCAGCGTCTCCGGCGGCAACACCCTGCTGAGCTTCGGCGACAGCCAGCACGGCGTGCTGCTGCAGGGGATCAAGAACTTCGACACGAGCACGATCCACTGGACCTGAGCCGCCGATCCCGCACGTCCCTGCCGCCCACCGCGGCGGCAGGGGCGACCGGGGTCGGGAGGACTTGGGTCTGTTGGCGGCGCGGCCGGCCATGATAAGGCGGCAGTGTCGAACGCTCGCGAGCCGGTCTTGCCAAACCCGATCGCCCTCTCCGCCACGCCGCGCGCGTTGCTGTTCGCCGATCGGCGCCTCTATCTCATGTTCGTCTTCGGCATGCTCTCCGGCCTGCCGCTGGCGCTCTCCGGCTTCACCCTGCGGCAGTGGCTGACGGAGGCGCATCTCTCCCTCGGCCTCACCGGGCTCACCGCCAATATCGGCCTCTCCTACACGCTGAAGTTCCTGTGGGCGCCGGTGATGGACCAGGCGCGCGCGCCCTTCGGCCTGGCGCGCTTCGGGCGGCGGCGCGGTTGGCTGCTCGCCGCCCAGCCGCCGCTCGCCCTCGCCGCCCTCGCGATGGCGCTGTCGGACCCCGCGGCGGCACCGCTGCACACGGTCGCCGCCGCCGCCGTGGTCGCCTTCCTCTCCGCGAGCCAGGACATCGTGATCGACGCCTGGCGCATCGAGACCTTTCCGCTGCGCCTGCAGGGGGTCGCGACCGCCGCCTATGTCTGGGGCTATCGGCTGGCGATGCTGGTTTCCGGCGCCGGGGTGATCGCGCTGGCCGGCACGCTCGGCTGGCAGGGCGCGCTCGCGCTGGTGGCGGCGGCACTGGCGCTCGGCCCGCTGGTCACACTGCTGGCCCCCGAGCCGCCGGACACGCCTCGCCCGCCGCTCATCGCGTCGGAGGGGGTGCGCGGCCGCCTCACCCGCGCGGTGGTCGAGCCGCTGCGCGATTTCCTGCGCCGGCCGCAGGCGGCGGCGGTGCTCGGCTACGTCGCCACGTTCAAGCTCGGCGAGGCGATGGCGGGCGTGATGCTGGCCCCCTTCTTCCACGATCTCGGCTTCAACCGCGCCGCCGTCGCCGCCGCGATCGGACCGTTCTCGCTGGTCGCCACCATCGCCGGCTATGCGACCGGCGCGGCCGCGGTCGCCCGGCTCGGCCTGCCGCGCTCGCTGATCCTGACCGGGTTCTTCCAGATGGCGGCGATGGCCGGCTACGTCGTGCTCGCGCTCTCCGCCGGCAACCATGCGGTGCTCTACGGCACCGTGGTGCTGGAAGCCTTCGCCGAGGGCGTGGCCGATGCCGCGTTCCTCGCCTACCTCTCCGGCCTCTGCTCGCCCGCCCATGCGGCGACGCAGTTCGCGCTGCTCACCTCGATCGCGCCGCTGGCGCTGCGCACGGTCGGCGGGCTCTCCGGGTTCCTGGCGGCGGCGCTGGGCTGGCCGGTGTTCTACGCGGTGGCGATGGCGGCCTCGCTGCCGGCCATGCTGCTCATGCTGCACATCCTGCGCCGCACGCCGCTCAAGGAATTTTCCGCGTCCTGACGCCGAAGCGCATCGGCAGCCGGGCGACCGGGCGCGCCGCCTTCTCGGCGATCCCGCTCATTCCCTCGCGCCGCTCCAGCTCCGCCCAGACCTCTTCGGCGCGCACGCCCGCGTTCACCCACATCACGATCAGGTGATAGAGCACGTCGGCGCTCTCGGTGATCAGCGCGGCTCGGTTGCCCGCCACCGCCTCGATCAGGCACTCCACCGCCTCCTCGCCGAACTTCTGCGCGACCTTGTCGGTGCCGCGGGCGAGCAGGCGGGCGGAGTGGCTGACATCCGGATCGGCGCCGCGGCGGCTGCTCACCACGCCCCAGAGCCGGTCGAGCACCGCCGGCCCGGGCGCTTCCGGCATCGGCGAGGGAAGCGGAACCGGCGCCACGCGCAGCGCCGTCTGCTTCTTCGGCAGCTTCTTCGGGGCCGCCTTCTTCTTCGGTCCGACCTTCTTCGCCATCCGCGCCTCAGGCCGCCATGGGCCGCGGCAGGCGCACCGGCAGGCCGGCGGCGGCCAGCGCGGCCTTCACTTCCGCGATGCCGAAGGTGCCGAAATGGAACACGCTGGCGGCGAGCAGCCCGGTCGCCCCGGCCTGCGCCCCCTCGACGAAATGGCGCAGCGTGCCGACGCCGCCCGAGGCCACCACCGGCAGCCGCACCGCCCCGCAGGCGGCGCGGAGCAGGCCGAGGTCGAACCCGGCGCCGGTGCCGTCGCGGTCCATGCTGGTCAGCAGGATCTCGCCCGCGCCCAGGGCGGCCACGCGCCGGCACCATGCGATCGCGTCGATCCCGGTGCCGTGCCGCCCGCCATGGGTGAACACCTCCCACCGGTCCGGCCCGGCGGCCTTCGCGTCCACCGCGACCACCACGCACTGGCTGCCGAATTTCTCCGCCGCCTCGGACACCAGCTCCGGCCGCGCCACGGCGGCGGAGTTGACGCTGCACTTGTCCGCGCCCGCGAGCAGCAGGCGGCGCATGTCGCCCACCGAGCGGATGCCGCCGCCCACCGTCAGCGGCAGGAACACGCGCGCGGCGGTGCGCGCCACCACGTCGAGGATGGTGTCGCGGTTCTCGTGGCTCGCGGTGATGTCGAGGAAGGTCAGCTCGTCGGCGCCGGCCGCGTCATAGACCGCGGCCTGCTCCACCGGGTCGCCGGCATCGCGCAGCGCCACGAAGTTCACGCCCTTGACGACGCGACCGTCTTTCACGTCCAGGCAGGGAATGACGCGCAGCTTCAGCACGGCGGGCCCTCTCGTGCCGCATCAATGACGAACCCGCCCGTGTCGGCGCAAGCGTCCTCGCCGCAGATCAGCCGCCCAGCAGCGCCAAGGCGGCGGCAAGGTCGATCCGCCCGTCGTACAGCGCCCGGCCGACAATGACGCCCTCGATCAACGTCCCCTCGCCCGCCTGCTCGGCGGCGCGCTTGAGGGCGGCGAGATCCGCGAGCCCGGCAACACCGCCCGAGGCAATCACCGGCGTGGAAATCTGGAACGCCAGGTCGAGAGTTTGTTCGAGGTTGAGCCCGCTCAGCATGCCGTCGCGGCCAATATCGGTGTAGATGATCGCCGCCGCGCCCGCGTCCTCGAAGCGCAGTGCGAGGTCGAGCGCGCGCATGCTCGACGTCTCCGCCCAGCCCTCGGTGGCCACCCGCCCCTCGCGCGCGTCGATGCCGATCGCGATGCGGTCGGGATGGGCGCGGCACGCCTCGCGCACCAGCGCCGGATTCTTCGCCGCCACGCTGCCGAGGATCACCCGGCTGATCCCCGCCGCCAGCCAGCGCTCGATCCCCGCGTGGTCGCGAATGCCGCCGCCGAGCTGCACCGGAATGCGCACGGCGGCCAGGATCGCGCCCACCGCCTCGGCGTTCACCGCGTGCCCGGCGAAGGCGCCGTCGAGATCGACGACGTGCAGCCAGCGGCATCCCGCCGCCTCCCACACCCGCGCCTGCGCCCCCGGGTCGTCGGAATAGACCGTCGCCTCCGTCATCACGCCGCGCCGCAGCCGGACGCAGGCGCCGTCCTTGAGGTCGATCGCCGGGTAGAGCGTCAGCCGGCGGTCAGGCAATGCGCCCGCCCGGCTGCAGCACCTTGAAATAGTGGATGCCGACGATCGTGCGCCCGCCGACGCGCGCATACAGCGGATGCACGCCCCAGCGGATGTAGCCCATGGACTCGTAAAGGGCGATCGCCGCCTCCTGTGATTCCCGCACGTCGAGATTGAGCACGTGATAGCCCAGCGCGCGCGCCGTTTCCTCGACCCGCGTCGTCATCATGCGGGCGAGCCCGTGACCTCGTGCATACGGGGCAATGAAGGAATGCTGAAGCGTTGCCGCAAACGCCTGCGCCTCGTTGTTGCGCGAGGGACGCACGAGCTGCACCGAGCCCACGATGCTGCCGTCCAGCCGGCCGACGAACAGCTGCCGTTCGGGCACCAGCACCACGCCGCGGAAATAGCTCTCCAGCGCCGCGCGCGGCTGCGCGGTCACCCAGCCGAAGCCGCCGCCGTCGAGGATCGCGGCATTGGTCGCTTCGCACAGCGCCGCCAGCTCGTCCTCGGAGAACTCGGTCTGGCGCTCCACCGAAAGACTGTGACTCGTGCCGGCGTCGCCGTCCGGCACCGTGTCGACCGGGACGTGCGGCATGTCAGGGCGTCCAGCGCAGGAAATTGCCGAGGATGCGCAAACCAACCTCCTGGCTCTTCTCGACGTGAAACTGCGTGCCGGCCCGGTTGCCCGCGGCGACCATCGCCACCACCGGGCCGCCATAGTCGGTGGTGGCGAGCACCTGCGGCGCGGCGCCGCCGGCCAGCGCGTAGCTGTGCACGAAATAGGCATGATCGCCCGGAACCAAACCCGCAAGCAGCGGGTGCGCGCCGGGGGTGAATTGCAGTTCGTTCCAGCCCATCTGCGGCAGGCGCAGCGCCTCGGGCACCGCCATCGCTGCGATCTCGCCGGCGATCCAGCCGAAGCCCGGCGTGATCTCGTGCTCCAGCCCGCGCACGGCCATGAGCTGCATGCCGACGCAGATGCCGAAGAACGGCGTGCCGCCGGCAACCGAATCCAGCACCGCGGCGCGCAGGCCAGGGATCGCGGCGAGCCCGCGCGCGCAGTCGGCGAAGGCGCCCTGGCCCGGCAGCACGATGCGCTCGGCGCGCGCCACCGCGCGCGGGTCGGCAGTGACGGCGACGTGCGTGCTCAGGCCCTCGCGCTCCGCGGCGACGCTCAGCGCGCGGGCGGCGGAGGCGAGGTTGCCGCTGCCGTAGTCGATCACCGCGACCGTCATCGCAGCGCCAGCTGGGTCAGATCCGGGCGCCGGTCCAGCAGCCGCGCCAGCGCCGCATCCGCATCGGCGCCCGCAACGACATGGGCGAGCAGGAAACCCTGCCGCGCGAGCGACCAGCGCCGCAGATCCTGGCCGAACAGGCCGAGCAGCCACGCCAGCGCCAGTTCGAGCCCGAAGCGCAGCGGCGGCAGCGGGATCAGGCCCAGCAGCACCTCGGCGCACAGCACCAGCACGGCCGCGAGCCAGGCGCGATGGAAGAACAGCCACAGCGGGCCGAAGATGGCCGCCCCCCAGGAAAACCCCTCGCGCACCAGCACCGGCGCGCGCGTCGGGTGGGTGTGGGCGGTGTAGATCCTCACAGCGCGCCCTTGGTCGAGGGCACCGCGTCGCCCACGCGCGGGTCGCGTTCCAGCGCCATGCGCAGCGCCCGCGCCGTCGCCTTGAAGCACGCCTCGGCGGCGTGATGCGCGTTCGTGCCCGCCCGCAACGTCACATGCAACGTGACCGCGGCGTTGATCGCCAACGCGCGGAAGAATTCCTCGAACAGTTCGGTGTCGAAGGTGCCGAGCTTCGGCCGGCTGAACGGCACTGACCAGGCGAGGAACGGGCGGCCGGAGAAATCCACCGCCGCCTCGGCCAGCGCCTCGTCCATCGGCACGAGCGCATGGCCGAAGCGCATGATGCCGCGCTTCTCCCCCACCGCCGTCGCGATCGCGCGGCCCAGCACGATGCCGACATCCTCGACCGTGTGATGATCGTCGATGTGCAGATCGCCCTTGGCGGCGATGGTCAGGTCGAACAGCGCGTGCCGCGCCAGCGCCGTCAGCATGTGGTCCAGGAAGCCCACGCCGGTCGCGATGTCCGCCCGCCCGCTGCCGTCGAGCGCGAGGGTGAGCCGGATGTCGGTCTCGCTGGTCGCCCGGCTGAGGCTCGCGGTGCGCGTCATGGGGCAGCACTAGCGAAAACCGCGTGCGGCGGCAAACCCGCCGCGCCCCAGCCGTGCCGGGGGCACATGCGCCTTGCTTCGCGGCCGGCGCGCGCCATTTTAGGGCGTCATGCAGAATCCTCAGACATACGGTTTCATGGGCGGCCCCATGGGCGGCCTAACGGGCGACCCAACGGGCTGGCACGGCACCACCATCCTCTGCGTCCGCCGCGGCGGCAGCGTCGCCATGGCCGGCGACGGGCAGGTCGAGCCTCGGCCAGACCGTCATCAAGGCCAACGCGCGCAAGGTGCGCCGCATCGGCGCCGGCGGGTCCGTGCTCGCCGGCTTCGCCGGCGCCACCGCCGACGCCTTCACGCTGCTCGAACGGCTGGAAGGCAAGCTGGAGCGCTTCCCGAACCAGCTTGAGCGCGCCTGCGTGGAACTGGCCAAGGACTGGCGCACCGACCGCTACCTGCGCCGGCTGGAGGCGATGATGGCGGTCGCCGACGCGAGCGCAGCTTCACGCTCACCGGCACCGGCGACGTGCTGGAGCCGGAGGACGGCGTGATCGCCATCGGCTCCGGCGGCAACTACGCCCTCGCCGCGGCGCGCGCGCTGATGAGCGTGCCCGACCTCACCGCCGAGGAGATCGCCCGCCGCGCGCATGAACATCGCCGCCGACATCTGCGTCTACACCAACAACAACGTGATCGTCGAGACGATCGCGTAAGGATGCCGCATGGAAGTCCCGACCTATTCGCCGCGCGAGATCGTCAGCGAGCTCGACCGCTTCATCGTCGGCCAGCACGACGCCAAGCGCGCCGTCGCGATCGCGCTGCGCAACCGCTGGCGCCGCCAGCAGCTGCCCGAAGGGCTGCGCGAGGAAGTGGTGCCGAAGAACATCCTGATGATCGGCCCGACCGGCGTGCGGCAAGACCGAGATCGCGCGCCGCCTGGCCAAGCTTGCGCAGGCGCCGTTCCTGAAGGTGGAGGCGACCAAGTTCACCGAGGTCGGCTATGTCGGCCGCGACGTGGAGAGCATCGTGCGCGACCTCGTCGAGGCCAGCCTCAACATGCTGCGCGACGCGTCGCCGCAAGGAGGTGCAGGCCAAGGCCGAGACCGCCGCCGAGGAGCGGCTGATCACCGCGCTGGTCGGCGAGGAGGCGGCGGCCGACACGCGCTCGAAATTCCGCCGCATGCTGCGCATCGGCGAGCTCGAGGACAAGGAGATCGAGGTCAGCGTCGACCGAGTCGCCGGGCGAGCGCCGATCGGCCAGCTCGACATGCCCGGCATGCCGCCGGGCCAGATGATCAATCTCGGCGAGATGATGAAGGGCATGTTCGGCCGGCCGAAGCAGCACGCGCAAGATGAAGGTCGCCGACGCGCGCCGCGCTGCTGGAGCAGGAGGAGGCGGACAAGCTGCTCGACAACGAGCGGCTGACCAAGGACGCGGTCGCGCACGCCGAGAACAACGGCATCGTCTTCATCGACGAGATCGACAAGATCGCGCGCGCGCACGCATGGAGGGCGGGTTCCGCGGCGGCGACGTCTCGCGCGAGGGCGTGCAGCGCGACCTGCTGCCGCTGATCGAGGGCACGACGGTGAACACGAAGTACGGGCCGGTGAAGACCGACCACGTGCTGTTCATCGCCTCCGGCGCGTTCCATCTCGCGAAGCCCGCCGACCTGCTGCCGGAGTTGCAGGGGCGGCTGCCGATCCGCGTGGAGCTGGCCTCGCTGTCGCGCGCCGACCTGCGCCGCATCCTGACCGAGCCGGAGCACTGCCTGGTCAAGCAGTATGAGGCGCTGATCGGCACCGAGGGGGTGACGTTGCGGTTCGACCGACGAGGCGGTCGAGGCGCTCGCCGACCTCGCGGCCGACATCAACGACCGGGTGGAGAACATCGGCGCCCGCCGGCTGCACACGGTGCTGGAGCGGCTGCTGGAGGAAATCAGCTTCACCGCGAGCGACCGCGCCGGGCAGGAGATCGTCGTCGACGCCGCCTACGTGCAGGAGAAGGTGGCGCCGCTGGCGCAGAAAGGCGACCTCAGCCGCTTCATCCTCTGAACCTGCCCCCTCTCCCGCTCGCGGGAGAGGGTCGGGGTGAGGGCCGCTGCCGCCTCGCGCAGAAGGGCGGCCTCCGCCGCTTCATCCTCTGAACCTGCCCCCTCTCCCGCTCGCGGGAGAGGGTCGGGGTGAGGGCCGCTGCCGCCTCGCGCAGGCGGGCGGCCTCCGCCGCGTGATCCTCTGAACCTGCCCCCTCTCCCGCTCGCGGGAGAGGGTCGGGGTGAGGGCCACTGCCCGCACGGAAAATCCCGGTTGGCCGCCGCCGCCGCGCCGCGTTATAACATCCGTGCTCACAAGGGAGTGCAGGCCATGGCGACCCTCAAACTGCGCGCGATCGGCAATTCGGTGGGGGTGGTGTTGCCGAAGGAGCTCCTCACGGCGCTGAAGGTCGGTGAGGGTGACCTTCTGCACGTGATCGAAAGCAAGGACGGCGTGATCCTCACGGCGCTCGACCCGAAGGTCGCGGAGCAGCTTCGCGCCGGGCGCGACGTGATGCGGCGGTATCGCGATACGCTGCGCGTGCTGGCGCAGTGAGCGCCATCGAGTGGCTTGAGCGCCAGACGGTCGAACTTCTGCACGCCGAAAGCCTGGCCGATCACGGCGGGTTGGCGGGTCTGCGCGACAAGGGGCTGCTTGAGAGCGCGTTGGCGCGCCCGCTGAACCTCCATGCCTACGAGGAAGTCGCGGACGTGTTCACGCTCGCGTCGTGCTACGGTGTCGCATTGGCGAAGAACCACGCATTCAATGACGGCAACAAGCGGATTGCGTTCATTGCTGCGGTGACGTTTGCCGAGCTGAACGGCTGGCGGATCGAGGCCGATCAGGCGGAGGCGGCGGCACTGATGCTGGAAAACAACACGAAATGCAATGAAGTAGATGCGCAGCGACGAAGTGCACGAGTGCGGCGCGATGAACTACCCGACGGAGTGGTACTGCGAGCGGTGCGGCGCGGAGCTCGCCGCGCTGTAGACGTCAAAACGAGAAAAGAGGCCCGACTGACGTCGGGCCTCGCTTTCTTTCGACGGTCGGGTCAGGACGCTATCGTCGGCCTTGCTCAAACTGGCTCTTGTGACGCGCCGCGTTGTTGGCGTGGATCAGTCCCTTGCGCGCCGCGCGATCGAGCAGCTTGGTGGCGGCCAGCTTTTGCTCGGCGGTGGCGTCCGGGGCCTTGGCCTTCTTCAGCGCAGTCCGCAGGGCGGAACGCTGCGCACGGTTGCGCACGGTCGCCGCGCGCGACTTACGCATGTTCTTCTTGGCGGATGCGATATTCGGCACGAAACGACTCTCCAAAAGACTGTGGATTCTCGCGGAGTTCGCGAAGGCTGGAAGCTAGAGCTTCAAGAGACGAAAGTCAAGGCGGGATAACGCTTTGACACTCTCGGACGCCATCACTACCTTTCGCCCCGATCGCCCTCCGCGACCGGCCGCTCGCTCCAGACGCGCCGAGCGTCGAGCCACTCAGTTCCGCACAAGCCGACGTTGCAATTTCAGGATTTCCTGCTCTTCGTGCCGGTGCTGCTGTTCTCGGTCATCGCGCACGAGTACGCGCACGGCTACGCGGCACTGAAGCAGGGTGACACACACCGCGCTGATGCTGGGCCGGCTCACGTGGAATCCGATCAAGCACATCGATCCGTCATGACGATCATCCTGCCGGCGATGCTCACGTTCTCGCGCAGGCGGCGATCATGTTCGGCGGGGCGAAGCCGGTGCCGGTGAACCGCGCAACTATCGCAACTACCAGCGCGGCGACATCATCGTCTCGCTCGCCGGCGTGTTCGTCGAATCTGCTCATCGCCCTCGTGTCGTCGCTATTCATCGTGCCGTCGGCCTGATCGGGCGGGCGGTCGCCGGCGCGCGACGCGTCTCGGCGATCCTGCAGGCCATGATGCTCCTACGGCAATCGCACTCAATCTGCTGCTCGCTCGCGTTCAACCTGATTCCGATTCCGCCACTCGACGGATCGCACGTCATGAAACATCTCTTCCCGCCGTCGTGGGCCTCGCACTATCAGCGATTCGGGCGCTACGGGCTTGCTGATCCTGATCGTGATTCTCTATGCTGGTGGCGGTTTTCTGACGTACTGGTTGCGTCCCGCCATGGCACTTCAGTCGCTGCTTCTGGAAGTGGGTAAGCCCCTTCGCAGTTTCGAACCTTGGCCAATGGCTACCTGTAGCCGCGCATCTGATGACTGTTGCCTACG
>CAVPIQ010000002.1:0-458100 GCA_963705035.1 uncultured Alphaproteobacteria bacterium
AGCGTGCCCACCATCACGAACCGCCGCAGACCGTGCCTGCGAGAAAACATGTTGATAACTTCGCTCACTGCAAATCACCCTTCAGGCTGACGCGGACGGAACGGAGACGTCCCTTCACTGCCCCTTCAAAAGCCCTTCAAAAACCCGACAAACCCCTTCACCTAACATCCACCGCCCCCCTTCAAAACCCTTCACACCCCTTAAGGGGTGAAGGGTGAAGGGGGGGGGGTGTTGAGGGGGGAGAGCGGGCTGAAGGGCAGCGGTTGCTCATCCCCATGTGTCCGGGCGCCAGACGAAGTCATGCTGCGCAGCGACACGGGCCTTGGCGATCAAGCCATCTCTTGCGCGCGTGAATGATTGACGTTTGGTCTCCTGCACATCACCTGGCTTTCCCTCTGCATAGAAGCGCTCGCGCCAGTCAGACTCGCGAGCAACCGGGCGCTCCTCAGGAACATCGCCGACTACGGCCTGGATGCATCCGCCCTTCATCGCCTTGTCCAGACAGGTGAGTGCGATCTGCTCGTTGGCGCTGAGGCGCGCGGCCGCGTTTGGCGCCGGCTTAGTCTCGGTTTCGGCCACGATCAATGTGGCGATCGGGTCGCCGTCATCGTCGGTCCCTAACTCAACGCGATCGAGTTTGAATGTGAAGTGTATCCCGTCGGGGTCGTCCTTCGCGTGAACAACGGTGCGGTTCGCAAGCCACGATCCAACTTCTGAACTTCCACGACCGCGTCCGCTGCGCCAACCAGCGAAGAGTGACCGCGCGGATTGCTGCCGTTGCTCGCCTTGGTGCCGTGATGGACGATCGCGATGTGAGCCTTCGTGGCGTGTCGGACTGCGGCGATATTGTTGATGAACGTGCCCATGTCGCTGGGTCCATTCTCATCGCCACCGGCCATCGCGCGCGACAGAGTGTCTATCACTACGAGCTTTGCTTTGAATGTCGCAATGGCGCTCTCAATGTCGGTTAGATCGCCATACGGATGTAGTAGATCGATAGGCTGCGCGATGAAGTGAAACTCAATCGAATCTCCGAACTGGCGGCGCAAAGCGGCGATCCGATTTCCAATGCCGCCTTCCCCTTCAGCGGCCACGTAGAGAACCGACGCCGGTTCATTCACGCGCCGACCGAACACACTGTGGCCAAGCGAGAGCCTGTAAGCGAGGTAAAGCATTAAAAAGCTTTTGCCGCACTTGGGGGCACCGACCCAAAGTGACATCTCGTCGGGGCAAATGAGCCCCTTTAGCAGGTAGGAACGAGCTACCGCGGTATCGAGATCTGCGGTTCCGAACACCACAAGGCGACCGCATGCGTGTCCGCGTTGCTCTGTGGGTTTCGCTGGTTGTTGAATAGGCCCAGCCTGCCTGTCGTCTAAGCTGAAGTTTTCACTGAGGTTTGGGTATCTTCCTAAACTCTGCCTCATATAGGCGACGCGCGGGTCGGCAGGGTGTGTCCATACAAGAGGCTTGCATCGGCGCGGTCTGGTGTGATTCGATTCGGCCATGTTCATCGACGTGGTTCGGAATGGCCGCTCCGCCGCAGCCGTGCTGCTGCGCGAGAGCTATCGCGAGGGCAAGCGGGTCAGGAAGCGGACCCTGGCCAATCTGGGCCAGTTGCCGCCGGCAGTGATCGACGGCCTGCGCGTGCTGCTGGCCGGCGGCAGCGTGGTCGCCAAGCCCGAGGAGGTCTTCGAGATCCAGCGCGCGCTGCCGCACGGCCATGTCGCCGCCGTGCTCGGCATGATGCGCAAGCTCGACCTGCCGCGCCTGCTCAGCCGCACCGCCTCGCGCGAGCGCGACTTGGCGCTGGCGATGATCGCCAGCCGGATCATCGCGCCCGGCTCGAAGCTGGCAACGCTGCGTGGGCTTTCGCCGGAGACCGCCAGTTCCAGCCTGGGCCGGGTGCTCGAACTGGGCACGATCGAGGAGCGCGAGCTCTACGCCGCCCTCGACTGGCTGGGCGGCCAGCAGGACCGCATCGAGCGCGCACTGGCGCGGCGGCATCTGAAAGACGGCACGCTGGTGCTGTATGACGTGAGCTCTTCCTATCTGGAAGGCCGCTGCTGCGAGCTGGCCCGCCACGGCTACAGCCGCGATCACCGACCGGATCGGCTGCAGATCGTCTACGGCCTGCTGTGCGACCGCGATGGCCGACCGATCACCATCGAGGTGTTCGACGGCGACACCGGCGATCCCAGCACCGTGCCGGCGCAAGTGGAGACGCTGAAACAGCGCTTCGGGCTGAAGCACGTGGTGCTGGTCGGTGACCGCGGCATGCTCACCCAGGCGCGGCTGCGCGAGGACGTCCAGCCGGCCGGGCTCGATTGGATCACCAGCCTGCGGGCGCCGCAGATCCAGGCTTTGGCCGAGGGCGGTGCATTGCAACTGTCGCTGTTCGACGAGCGCAATCTCGCCGAAATCACCGCCCCCGACTATCCCGGCGAGCGGCTCGTCGTCTGCCGCAATCCCGACCTCGCGCGCGAACGCGCCCGCAAGCGCGAGGATTTGCTGGCAGCCACTGAGCGTGATCTGTCGCGCATCGCCGCCCGGGTGCGCCGGCGCCACGCGCCGCTGCGCGGCCAGGCCGAGATCGGTCTCGCTGTCGGCGCCGTCGTCGATGCTCACAAGATGGCCAAGCACTTTGCGCTGGACATCAGCGACCACAGCTTCACCTACAGCCGCAAGCCCGACGGCATTGCGCGCGAGGCCAGGCTTGATGGTCTCTATGTCATCCGCACCAGCCTGCCGACGGAGACGATGAGCGCTGATGATGCCGTCCGCGCCTACAAGGACCTGGCGCGCGTCGAGCGGGCGTTCCGCTCGCTGAAGTCGATCGACCTACAGATCCGTCCAGTGCACCATTGGATCGAGCCGCGCGTCCGCGCCCACGTGTTCCTGTGCATGCTTGCCTATTATATCGAGTGGCATCTGCGCGAGGCCTGGGGACCAATCCTGTTCCACGACCATGATCGCAAGGCGGCTCGGCAAGATCGTGTCTCGGCAGCCGCCGCTGCCAACATCTCAGATGCTGCCAAGCGCAAGCGAGGCAGACGACGCAGCGATGAAGGTCTGCCGGTCACCAGCTTCGCTGGCCTGATCAGCCATCTCGCCACCATGACACTCAACCTGGTCGCCTCGCCCCAGGCGCCCAACGCCACCATCGTGCTCACCGCCAAGCCAACGCCGCTTCAGAACAAGGCGCTCGAATTGCTCGGCATCCCAATGCCACGTGTCCAGTAGGCCACCACGGCAAGTTCCAAAAACCCAGAGAATACCTCAGTCTCGTCGATCTCTCAGTGCAAACTTCGGTCTAAGTCCCTCAGGATCGCAGCTCGATCGCTGTTGGTAAGCCGGTCCCACTCTGTCGCGGTGAAGGTAGCACTCATGCGCGACCGCCGCGACGTACAGCGTTCGCATCGAGGAATTCGACAACTCCATCTGGCGCGATCAACGTGAGGCCAGAAATCGTTCCATCAGCTTGGACCATCTCGGCAAAGATCGAGATAGCTACGTCACGGATTTGCGGATGTTTATCTCGTTCCGCCCGCTTGGAAGCAAGCTGCTTGAACTCGTCAGAAGCATTGATCGAAGTGGCATCCGAAATGGGCTTTCTCACAAATGTGTCCTTGAACAGACTCGGTTCGGCGAGCGTGAATGAGCGCAGCGCAATGCAGCTCTGCCGCGACTGCGTTATTCTAGTCGAGTAGCACAACCGACCTTCTACCCGAGTGCCGAGGTCGACATACGGCGCTGCGCATCTCGTTCTTTGGTCTGCCTCGCAATCCACTCGTCAATTTCCGTCTCCAGCCACGCAATTCGCGCTTCAGAAAGCGAAATCGGAGCCGGAAACCGGCCGGCCTTCACGAGCCGGCCGAGATGCACTCGACTATAGCCGATGCCGCGCTCGATTTTAGTTGAGGATACGTCAAAAGCTTCATTGTGCCCCCATGATGCTACGTGATGTCGCAGGGGAGCAGATCGCGCGCCACAGAGGTCAGACGTAGTCTGCTTCTTCAGGGGCGCATTCGGCTTGAAAAGGCGGACCGCGCAACACGAGGGCTGACTGTCGGCAGTCCGAGGGCAACTGCGGCGAGCGTCGCGGCTGTCCGGTCGAGCCTTGCACCGAACCGCTCCAACAGGAACGCAGTGATCACAATCTGAACTCCCCGCTGCACCCGATCGCCGCGGTCATTGGTGATTGTCAATGGATCAGTCGGTGGCCGTAGCGCGCTTGCATCTACGTCTAGCCTGTCAGCCTCACGAAGCAACGCTGCGGTATCAACCCGCATTGACGCATCATAAGGGTTGCTCGCGGCACGCTGGCTCGATAAGCGGCGCAACAACAACGCCGCTTGAGCAATCTCATCGCGCCGCGCTTGAATTCTCGGCGGGCTTTGAGACCGCAACTCGGTCCCGCGCAGCGCAGAAGAAAATAGAGCGTTTCGGCCAGCGCGGCAGCTTGCGCTTCGTCGGGTGTGCGCAACGGTGCTCCCGCGGGGGACGGGCGGCGTATAGGAACTCCCGGGTCGGCCGATTTCGACTGATCAACTCGTCCCAAACGGTCCCCATGCGGGCGTCGGTCGCGAGCCGTGCCAAGATGGTGGAATGGGGTTCGGGCAGAGGGGCCACGGCGATAGTCGCTATCATTCGCGCCACCGTCAACGGGGTCCACTCGGGAAGCCGAATCGGTGTCCCGTCCGTTGCGTTCACGGGACTGCCCATAGCGCCCGCTCAGCCTCGATGTCGGTGACTTGCGCCGGCGCCTTCGGCACCACGATGCCGCGCAGCCGCTGCTCCCACAGCTCGAGGCATTGCCTCTTCTCAGCTTCATAGCTGTGGAGGTCGTAGACCTTGTGCAGCCCCGGCCGCGCATGCGCGATCACAGCCTCACGCACCAGATCCTGCACAGGCAACGCGCTGAAGTGCGTCCGGACGGTTCGGCGAAGGTCGTGGAGGACATATCCGCTGACCCCGCTTGCCGCGTCGAGCCGCGCCTTGGCCTTTGAGAACCCGTTGACGGACTTAGTACCGCCCGTGGTGGTGAACACGAAGTCACCTTGGAACCGCGGCAGCGACTTGAGGAGGGTCAGTGCGTCCGGTGCGAGCGGCACGATGTGCGCGCGGTCGCCCTTCATCCGGCTAGCGGGTATCGTCCACAACGCGTTGTCGAAATCGACTTCTGACCACTGCACGTCTGCAACTTCGCGCTCGCGCTGGCCGGTCAAAATCATCAGCCTGAATAGCGGGCCGTAAGGGTAGCCTAGCGGGGCGCCGGTCTTACGTGCGCCATCGCGGCGGCGGGCTTCCTTCAGATGTGCGGCCGTCACCGGCCCGCCGCACGCATGCCAGACCGCGAGCAGCTCCACATCGGTGAGGATGCGGTCTCGCGCCTCGCGCTTGCCGATCAGGTCGGCGGGCCTGAGCCTGTCGCACGGCGACGTGTTGACGCTAAATTCGTTGGTGCCGATCGCCCAGGAGTAGATGCGCCGCAAATAGCCGAGCGCGTTGAATGCTTGATATGGCGCGCCACGCCTAACGATGGCGCGGATCGCGGCGGCGCACTCCTCCGGTAAAATGTCGGTGATTGGACGATCGCGCCAGCGCGCGACGAATTCAGCTTCGACGATACGCCGGGCCTGCAGCGCGTGGGCCAGCGTCGCCGCATGTCGGGCTAGGAACTCCTCAGCGACGCGGCCGAAGGTGGCGCTCTGCTGGCGGAGCGTCTCGGCGCGCTGGCGGGCCTCGTGGGCTTTCGGGTCAACCCCTTTTCGGATGAGATCCAGCCACTCGCGAGCCCGCTGGCGGGCTTTGTCCAGCGTAATCTCCCCGAGATCGCCCAGCGCCCGGCGCGTCGGGTTCTTCGGGTTGGCCGGATACCGAGCAATCAGGACAAAGCTCCGATGGCCCGAGGCCGTCACCCGCAGTGCGAGGCCGGGCACCAGCGCGTCGGGAAAGTCAACCCGCCCGTGTACTGGCACGCGCTTTGGGGACACGATGAAACGGTCCGTCAGTGCAATCTTCGCCATCTAGCCGCTTGCTCCGCTCGGGGCATCCCCGGGGCAACATCTTAGAGCGTCTCACCAAGTTGCCCGATGGAGCGCCATATAGCCCCGTGGCGACCAAAAAGCAAGTAGTTTCAACGTTCAATCTGGCATGAATGTAGTCTCATGGTGCCCCCTGAATTGTGACGGCACCCGGCTGTTAACCGCTGGGTCGTAGGTTCGAGTCCTACTCCGGGAGCCAGCGCGCTCCGTTACCCCGCTCCCGCAACGTTCCCGCCGGCCCGGCCCGGTTCGGGCGACGTTGCGCACCGCGACCGTCACGGTATAGCAACGCTCGATTTTGCAGAGAATTGTGCCGGTTCGTTGCGCGTTCAGTGTGTTGTGAGCCATCACGCCTAAGTGTTGAGCAACTGCCCGCGGCAAGTGATTGCAAGCGTGTCATTTCCGAGCGCCAAGCGGCGCGCATGGCGCGGTCCGGTGTGGCACATCGCTTGCTCTGCGGTTCCTAAAGTCCGTACATTTGCTCCGCTGCCCAGTCGCGAACAGGAACCGTCATGTCAATATTGCGCAATCTTGCCCTCGCGTCCGCCGCAAGTCTCATGCTCGGCGTCTCCGCCGCCGCGCTCGCCGACGACAAGCCGCCGCTGAAGATCGGATTGCTCGAGGATCACTCCGGCGACATCGCGATCTTCACCATGCCGAAAGTGCACGGCGCGCATCTCGCGGTCGACGAGATCAACGCGGCCGGCGGCATTCTCGGCCGCAAGCTGGAGATCATCGAGTACGACCCGCAGTTCGACAACGCGAAGTTCCAGGAGTTCGCGCGCCGCCTGATCGAGAAGGACGGCGTGCAGGTGATCTTCGGCGCCGCCACCAGCGCCTCGCGCGAGGCGATCCGGCCGATCATCGACAAGGACAACGCCCTGCTGTTCTATGCCCAGCAGTACCGAAGGCGGCGTCTGCGACGGCAACATGATCGGCACCGGCGGCGTGCCGGAACAGCAGTTCTCCACGCTCATTCCCTACATGATGGAGAAGTACGGCAAGAAGGTCTACGTCATCGCTGCCGACTACAACTTCGGCCAGATCTCGACCGAGTGGACGAGGAAGCTGGTCACCGAAGCGGGCGGGCAGATCCTCGGCGCCGAGCTGATCCCGCTCGGCGTGTCGCAGTTCGGCCAGACCATCCAGAACATCCAGAAGGCGAAGCCTGACTGGCTGATGACGCTGGTCGTCGGCAACGCGCAGTCCGCGTTCTATGAGCAGGCCGCGGCGGCGGGACTGCATATCCCGATGGGCAGCTCCATCACCATCGGCCTCGGCTTCGAGCACAAGCGGTTCAAGCCGCCGACGATGCAGGGCATGCACGTGGTGATGAACTGGTTCGAGGAGATCGACCGCCCCGCCGCCAAGGCGTTCGTCGCCCGCTGGCACGCCAAGTACCCGCACGAGACCTACATCAACGACATGGGCGAGAACGAGTACTCGGCCATCTACATGTACAAGAAGCTGGCGGAGATGGCCGGCTCCTTCGACCTCGACAAGATCCGCGCCCAGATCGCCACCGGCAAGGCCTGCATCGACGCGCCCGAAGGCCAGATCTGCATCGACCCGAAATCGCAGCACGCGAGCCACCAGATGACGCTGCTCTCGGTCAACGCCGATCACTCGGTGAAGGTGGAGAAGGTCTGGCCGCGCGTGGATCCGTACTGGCTCGGGCAGATCGGCTGCGACCTGACCAAGGACGATCCGAAGGAGCAGTACACGCCGAGCAACCTGCCGAGCAAGTGACGCGCCCGGCTTGCGTAGCAACCCCTCTCCCGCGCGCGGGAGAGGGATGGGGTGAGGGACTGCACACCGCATGACCGCTTTCGTCTACCAGGCCCTCGCCTTCGCCTATCAGGTGGCCGACGTCTTCGCCTTCCTGGTGCTCGCGGCGGGCGGCCTCGCCATCATCTTCGGCATGATGGGCATCATCAACATGGCGCATGGTGAGTTCATCACCTGCGGCGCCTACGTGACCACCGCCCTGGTGCGGGGGGGCCTGCCGCTGCCGCTGGCGATCGTGGTCGGCGCGCTCTTCGCCGGCGTGCTCGGCATCGCGCTCGAGCGCACCATCGTGCGCCGCTTCTACAACCGCCCGATCGACTCGCTCGTCGTCACCTGGGGCGTGAGCCTGATCGCGACGCAGGGCGCGCTGCTGGTGCTCGGCTCGGCGTGGACGAGCGTGGGCACGCCGCTCGGCAGCATCGCCTTCGGCGACTACTCCTTCGCCCTCTATCGGCTGGTGATGCTGGCGGTCGCGATCGGCGTGCTGGTGGGGCTCTATCTGCTGTTCATGAAGACGCGGTTCGGCGTGCATGCGCGCGCGACCATGCAGAACCCCGCGATGGCACGCGCGCTCGGCGTGCCGACCGAGCGCATCTATGCGCAGACCTTCGGGCTTGGCGCGGCGCTCGCGGGGCTCGCGGGCGGCGTCTATGCGCCGACGCTCACGCTGAGCCCGACCATGGGGAGCAGCTTCGTCGTAGAATCCTTCGTCACCGTCGTCGTGGGCGGCGCCGATGTGCTGACCGGCACCGCGCCTGCGTCGGCGGTGCTCGCGATCATCCGCGCCGCCTGCACCGCCGCCTGGGGGCAGGTGTTCGGGCTGATCGGGCTTCTCGTCACCGTATGCATCGTCATCCGCGTGCTGCCGGAAGGCTTCTCCGGCTGGCTCATGCGCCGGCGGGCGTGAGGCAGGCGTCATGGCATTGCGCGACATTCCCGCCCTGTTCAACGGCCCGCAGACGCTCGGGCGTGGCAAGCTGTTCTGGTTCGGCGTCGTCGCGGTGGTGGTGGCCGCCGCGATCTATCCGCAGTACGCACAGAAGTTCGCCATCTCCAACACCGCCTATTTCGGCGTGTGGGTGTTCATGGCGCTCGGCCTCGGCCTGATCTGGGGTTATGGCGGCATGCTCAGCTTCGGGCAGACCGCGTTCTTCGGGCTCGCCGGCTACGCCTACGGCGTGATCGCGATCAACCTCGGCGCCGCGCACTCGTATCCGTTCCTGGCCCTTGTCGGTGCGCTGGCGATCGGCACAGCGTTCGCCGCGGTGCTCGGCTACTTCATGATCTATGGCGGTATCAACGGCGTGTTCGTGGGTATCGTGACGCTGTCGGTCACGCTCGCCTTCGCCACGTTCATGAACCAGACCGCGGGACCGCAGTGGCGCATCGGGCGGGCGCGGCTGAACGGATACAACGGGATGACGCGCATCCCCTCGCTCAGCATCGACTGGTTCGACGGCCACCGCATCCGCTTCGAGGGCGCCAATTTCTATTACCTCGTGCTCGGCCTGCTCGTGGTCACCTATCTGGCGCTGCGCGTCCTGGTGAACTCGCGCTTCGGCAACGTGCTGGTGGGGACGCGCGAGAATCCCGAGCGGGTGGAGCTGCTCGGCTACGACGTCCGTCGCTATCAGCTCGGCGCGTTCACCATCGGCGGCTTCCTCGCCTCGCTCAGCGGCGCGCTCTATACCGCCTGGGGCAACTTCATCGTGCCCGCCTCGATGGCGCTGCCGGCGGCGGCGATGCCGATCATCTGGGTGGCCGTGGGCGGACGCGAGGACCTGACCGCGACGCTGGTCGGCAGCTTCGTCGTGCTCTACGTGTTCCAGGCGCTGACCGTCGTGAGCCAGGAATACGCGCTGGTCGCGATCGGCGCGCTGCTGGTCGTGACGGTACTGGTCGCCCCCGGCGGCTATGTGATCTGGGCGGTGGACATGGCCTCGCGGCTGCGCCGCCGCATCGGCCCCTCGCCACCCCTCTCCGACCCTGCGTTGAAGGCGCGCGCGCAACGTGGCTAAGCTTCTCGAAACGCACGGACTGACCAAGCGGTTCGGCGGCGTCACCGTCATCGACGACCTCAACTTCGGCGTCGACGAGGGCGCGCTGCACTGCCTGATCGGGCCGAACGGCGCGGGCAAGAGCACGCTGTTCAAGCTGATCGTCGGCCGCCACAGCCCGACCGCGGGCAGCATCCGCTTTCGCGGCCGCGAACTCACCCATCTCTCCACCGCCGCGCGCATCCATGCCGGCATCAGCATCAAGATGCAGGTGCCGGGCATCTTCCCGGCGCTGCCCGTGGCACAGAACCTCACCATCGCCTTGCAGCACCGCCTCGGGCGTGCGGAGGCGCGGCGCGAGGTGGAGCGGCTGCTGGATTTCGTCGGGCTTTCGGCCGATGCGACCAAGCCCGCCGGGCAGCTCGGCCACGGGCAGAAGCAGTGGCTGGAGATCGCGATGGCGATCAGCCTGCGTCCCACCCTGCTCTTTCTTGACGAGCCGACCGCCGGCCTGTCGCCCGATGAAACCTTCCGCACGGGGGAGATGGTGCTGGCGCTGAAGCGTGACGGCATGACCGTGCTGGTGGTGGAGCACGACATGACCTTCGTCCGGCAGATCGCCGAGAGCGTCACCGTCCTGCATTTCGGCCGGGTGTTCGCCGAAGGCACGATCGATGAGATTGCCGCCAACACGGCGGTTCAGGAAATCTATCTCGGCAGTACCGGCCATGCCCACTGAAACGCTGCTGGAACTCGCCGAGCTGTGCAGCGGGTACGGCTCGACGCCGGTGCTGCAAGGCATTGACCTTTCGGTGCAGCGCGGCGAGATCGTCGCCGTGATCGGCCGCAACGGCGTCGGCAAGACCACGATGATGCGCTGCCTGATCGGGCAGTTGCGTGTCTGGTCCGGGTCGATCCGGTTCAAGGGCAATGAGATCGGTGGCCGCCCGCCGGAGGCGCGCGCGCATCTCGGGTTCGGCTACATCCCCCAGGGCCGGGAGGTGTTCCCGCGCATGACGGTGGAAGAGAACCTGCGCGTGGGCGAGATGATCGGCGCCCGCACCGACACCAAGCTCTACGATATTGTCTATGAGTTCTTTCCCATCCTGGCCGAGCGTCGCCAGCAGAAGGCCGGCACGATGAGCGGGGGGCAGCAGCAGCAGCTCGCCATCGGCCGCGCGATGATCGGCAATCCGGGGCTGTTGCTGCTCGACGAGCCGTCGGAGGGCATCCAGCCCTCGATCGTGCAGGACATCACCCGGGTGATGCTGCGGGTGAACCGCGAGCTCGGCACCACGATCCTGTTCGTCGAGCAGAATCTCGACGTGATCCTGGCGCTCGCCCATCGCTGCTACGTCATGGACAAGGGCCAAATCGTCGCCGAGCGCACTGCGGAGGAGTTGCAGGACCGCGACGTGGCGAAGCGCGACCTGCAGATCTGAAATGCCCTTCCCGCACACCGCTCACTCGCGGTTGATGCGGTCCGCCGGCCGGTGCCACCGGTTTTTACCCCTGGCGCGCTGGCGGTCCGGCGGCGTTCTGCCGCAGGATGCCGGCAGGCAGCGCCGAGGACGATCCATGGCCACGATCGCCATCCATGACAGCGACCGCCGCAGCCGGCCCTCCGTGCCGGTGCGCGGCACGCGCGCGCATGCGGTGAGCGCCGCGCCCCTCGCCTTCATCGCCGCCTGACATGGCGGGCTTCGCTTGCGCGCGGCTGCGTGCCCGCGGGCTCATGCTGGTGCTGGTCGTGGGGCTGCTGGTGGCGCTGCACCCGCGCAGCGCGCACGGGGCTTCGGCGGATCTGGCCAAAGCACAGGCGTTCGTGGCCGATCTGAAGATGGGAGTCGCGGTGGAGCGCACGCATTGGCGGGAGCTGCGCTTCCGCGGCGCCCCGGTCGCGAACGGCTCCGCCTACTGGTCCTATCTCGCCGGACTCGGCATCACGCACGTCCACTTCGAGATCCCCTACGGCTTCAACGGCGCCGCGCGGCAGTTGGGGCCGGCCGAGGTACAGCAGTTCATGCTGGTGGTCAGCGGCGCCCTCAACGGCGGACTGAAAGTCACCCTGAACCTGATGGATGTCTTCGACCTGCGCGACGCGCAGAACAATGCCAGCGCCGTCGACGCCTATCTCGCCATGGCCGCCGGCATCGTCGCGGCGCAAGGTTTCGACAAATCGCAAATCGCGATCGGCTCGGCGGAGGAATTCGGCGGTGCCAGCAATGCGGCGTGGGACCCGATCATGCGGCGCTGGCTCGCCACGCTGCGCCGTGCGCTGCCGGGCTATGTTCTCGTGTCCGGGCCGGCGAACTGGAACTACTACGGCGGGCGGACGGCGCTGAACGGCTATAACGAGGGCACCGGGCTGCTGGGCAGCCGGCGCGGCGGCGACCCGTTCGTGCCGCTCTCCGACATGCTCGTGATCTACGACTTTCACACCTACGACCCGCTGTTCTTCCCGACCGCCCCGAACCTCTGGAGCGTAGCGGCCGGCGCGATCGCGGCGTGGCAGGCCGGTCCCGGCGGCGGGCGGCCGGTCTATGCGGGCGAGGTCGGCACCACCGCGGGCAAAAGCGGGCCATTCAAGCCCGAGGACCTGGTGCCGATGGCGACCGGCATGGGGCGCTACGCGCCGTGCCCATGGAGCATCACCGGCGGCAACAGCGGCTACAACCTGATCAACATCGGGCGGCACGACGCCGCACTTTCACCGGAGATGGAGCGCGCCTTCCGGGCCGCCGCGCGCGTCATCGCCAGCGCCGCCTACTACGGCGATCGCGCCGCCCGCTGATGCGGACACGCGCGAGCCTCGCGCGCTTCTGATCGGGGCGGGTGACCGTGTTCTCGCGCGGTCCGCCGCGCCACGCGTTCGCGTCGGCGTCGGCTGGGGCGAACTGCAATGTTCCTTATCAGCCACATGTTACTCGGCCGGTCCCATCATCATGATATGTGCGCGGCACGATCGTGCGGTGAACGCCAAGGGCGAAGCGCCGGCGCGAATGTTTTCGCGATGATCTTGTACCGCTGCTGCGTCGTGCAGATTCGGCCGGCTCACGCGCGTTGCGCGCGCGGGCGGCGTGGAGTATTGCGGCGACATGCTGTTCGGCTCGATTTCTTTCGTGTTCGTTTTCTTGCCGCTCATGCTTGCGGGCTACCATTGGTGCCGCGTGAACGGGTGGCAGATGTGCGCGAAGGGCCTGCTTATCGTGGGCTCGCTGGTCTTCTATGGCTGGTGGAATGTCGGCTACGTGCCGCTGGTCTTGCTCTCCGTGCTCGGCAACTACGCCGTCGGGCGCGCGATGGTACGCTACCGTACAGGCCGCGTGGTGGATATTTCTGCTCGGCATCAGCCTCAACCTGGGCCTGCTCATCTACTTCAAATACGCGAACTTCCTTTTGGGGAACGTCGCCTTCGCGTTGCATCACGAGTTTGCCTTCGCCCGCATCGCGATCCCGCTTGCGATCAGCTTCTTCACCTTCCAGCAGATCGCCTACCTCACGGAAATCCATCGCGGTCAGCCCGCAGCGGCAAGTCTCACCGATTACGCGCTGTTCGTGCTGTTCTTTCCGCATCTCATCGCGGGCCCGATCACGCTGCATACCGAGATGCTGCCGCAGTTCGCGCGCAGTGGCCGCGGGCCGCTCAACTCGCGCTGGGTGATGATGGGGTTCGCGATCTTCGTGCTGGGACTCGCGAAGAAGGTGCTGGTCGCCGACACGCTGGCGTGACGTCGCCGATGCGGTCTTCTCGCTCGCTGCCGGCGGGTGCCACGCCGAGTCTGCCGGAAGCCTGGCTCGGCGCGCTGGGCTACACGTTCCAGCTCTACTTCGATTTCTCCGGCTACTCCGACATGGCGATCGGAATCGGCGCTGCATGTTCGGCATCCGCTTGCCGTCAACTTCGCCTCGCCCTACAAGGCGACCAGCATCACCGAATTCTGGCGTCGCTGGCACATGACGCTGTCGCGCTTCCTGCGCGACTACGTCTACATGCCGCTGGGCGGCAATCGGCGCGGCCGGGCGCGCCGCTACGTCAACCTGCTGCCACGATGCTGCTGGGCGGCCTGTGGCACGGCGCGGGCTGGACGTTCGTGATCTGGGGCGCGCTGCACGGTGCCTATCTGTGCCTGAACCATCTTGCCAGCGCGCTCGGCTTCGGCGCGGGGCAACTTGGCGGCCGCACGGGCTTGCTCCTCGGCTGGGCGCTGACGTTTGTCGCAGTCGTGGTGGGCTGGGTGTTCTTCCGCGCCCCCTCGGTCGCCGCGGCGCTGCAGATCCTGGGCGGGATGGTTCCCGGAGTCAGCGGCGCGGGCGCGCCGGACCTCGGCTTGCAGGCGTTCGGCTGGGTCGCGGTCGCGGTCGCGGCGGCGGTGGCGCTGCTCATGCCGAGCATCCTCGAGTTCACCGGCTATCACGCATTGCTGGAGACCGGACAGATCCGTGCGGCGCGGTGGGAGGCGGTGTGGACACGGCCGGTGTTCGCAGCGGCGTCGCTCGGCGTGATCGCGGCGCTCTGCGCAACTCGGCTGCCCGATCCCGGCCTGTTCCTCTACTTCACGTTCTGAGGCACGCGTGCGGCGATTCTTCATCACTGCGCTCGCGGTCGCCCTCGCATCGCTCGGCCTGATGCTGCTGATCCCGCACGACCGCTACATCCAGGCGCAGGATGTCCGAGTCGGCGCTTTCGCGCGGCTGGGCTGGATCTATGAGCGCATTCACTTCGACCCGACGCCGATCGACATCGCCTTCATCGGCACCTCGCACACGATGAACGGCGTCAACGGTGCGGTGGTGAGCGCCGGGCTCAGCCGGCTGAGCGGCCGCCCCGTGCACGCGGCCAATCTCGCAATTCCGCAATATGGGCGGAATTTCCACTGGCTCCTGGTGCGCGAGCTGCTGGAGCACCGGAACGTGAAGACGCTGGTGCTCGAGGTCACCGAGAACGAGAGCCGCCAGCCGCATCCGCTGTTCGCCTACTGGGCGGACGTGTCGGACGTGCTGGAGGCGCCGGTGCTCGTCAACCTCAACTGGTTCACCGACATCGTGCGTCTGCCGCTGCGGCAGCTCACGCTCGGGGTCAAGTCCCTCTTCCCGCAGGAGTTCGGCTTGCGCCGGCATTTCGATCCGGCGGCCTATGACGGCTCGGACGTCGACAACACGGATTCGGTGCAGGTGCACGGCAAGACGCTCACGCATCTGCGCCGCGTGCGCATCGACCCGACGGTGCTTGCCGAGGAAGCGGCCGCGTTCGATCGGAACAAGCGCCTGCACATGCTCGGCGAGGAGCTGGACAGCGTCGAATACCATCTCCCGCGCTACTATCTGGACAAGATCCTCACACTGGCGCGGGAGAAGGGTGTGCAGGTCAAGTTCCTGTATCTGCCGGTGTTCGGCCAGCCGCGCCAGCCGTACGACATGTCGCTCTACGTCGGCCAAGGGCAGATGCTGTACGTCGACGACATCCTCGCCGACCCTGCGAACTGGTTCGATCTCAACCACCTGAACTCGTTCGGTGCCGCGAAACTGTCGAAGCGTCTGCCGCGGCTGCTGTCGGAGTCGTTCGCGGGCGATCCCGCAATGCGCTGACGCCGGTCAGGCCGGGAACAACTCCTCGCGCAGCCTGACCAGCGCGACGACGGCCGCATTCACCGGCGCCGCCACGCCGAGCGGCTGACCGACTCGGGGGATCGAGCCGTTGATGGCTTCGATCTCGCTGCGCCGCTGCGCCAGGTGATCGAGCAACGCCGAGGGCCGCGCCCCCGCGATCTTGCCGCCCAGGCGGCGCACATGCTCGATCGGTTCGCCAACATCGAGGGTGATGCCGGCGGCGCGCGCCACGGCCACCGCTTCCTCCGCGCAGGCGCGGGCCACCGACCAGCCGAGCTCGCTCGCCAGGATCTCGCCGATGGTGAGGCCGGTGAGACACGCGGTGCCGGAGAAGGCGACGTTCAGGATCAGCTTCTCCCAGACCATCTGCCGGATGTCGTGGAACAGCCGGACCTTGAACCCGGCCGATTCCCAGGGACGCGCGGATTCTTCCAGCAGCGGCCACGGCAGGTTCGCAAACGGGCCGAAGCGCAGCATCTCCATGCCGTTGTGATGCGCGTGGCCCGGCCCGCGCAACGAGGCGCCGAAGCCGCCGGCAACGCCGACCGCCACCCGATCGGCGCCGACGATGGCGGCGATTCGCGCGTCGGAGCCGAGCCCGTTCTGAATCGCCTGCACCGGCGTCTGCGGCCCGAGCAGCGGCAGCGCGGCACGCGCAGCCGCCTCCACGTCGTACGCCTTGGTCGCGATCACGACGAGGTCGCAGGGGCCAATTCCCTCGGTCGTCGTGCGCCCGTGCACGCGTGCCACGTGCTCGCCGCTGGCCCCTTCCAGCCGGAGCCCGTCGCGCGCCATCGCGCGGGCATGGTCCTCCCACAGCGTGATGCCGTACACCTCGTGCCCGACGCTGGCCATCAGCGCTGCGTAGACGCTGCCCATGGCGCCGCAGCCGACGATCGCGATTTTCGCCATCCTCTCCCCTCCCCTTCGGCCCGGTGCCGCCCCGCGTCGCCTACCGGTCCGTTGCCGGCTGGCGCTGGATCGTCAGCGAATAGACGAAGCGGTCGGCGGGCAGCGTGGTCACCGAAACCTCGATCAGCCGGTTGCCGGCGCCGAGGTAGCGGCGAATGATGCGCAAGGCCGGCGCGCCCGGCACCCCCTCGACCCGCGCGGCGGTCGCCTCGTCGAGGATCGTCGCCTGGATCTCCTGCCGGATCTCGCGCACCGGCTCGCCCAGCGTCTCCTCGAGCAGCATGAACAGCGCCGAGCGGAACACGTCCTGCGTCGCGACCGCGGGGGCGAGGTGCTGATCGACATAGACGTCGGCACAGCAGAGCGGCCGCGCCTCCCCCGGCCGGCGGCGACGGCAGCGCAGGCGGAGCCAGCGCAGGCCGGGACGGCAACCGAGTTCCGCCGCCAGCGCCCCGCGGGCGCTCACCCAGTCCCGGCCATCGACCAGCATCTCCGTCTCCGCGGCCATGCCGAGGAGATCGCCGACCGACTGAAACGCGTAGCGGAACAGCCGCGCCGGGTCGGCCGCCGCGACACGGGTGCCGACACGCTTGCGCGTGGAGAGCAGGCCGTGCTGGCGCAACTGCTGGATCGCGCCGCGAATCGTCTGCCGGCTCACGCCATAGCGGAGCGCGAGCTGCAGTTCGGTGGGCAGCAGCGAGCCGACGGGGAAATCGCCCGCCTCGATGGCCGCGCGCAGGCGCTGGGCGACCTGGACGTAGCGGGGACGTGCCGCCGCCGTCGAGCGCGTTGCGGAAAGCGGTCGGTCCACCCGGCCTCGTTCCTCCTGGCATCGCAAGTTCGGGCCGCGTCGCCGGCGGCACAAGAAAATGTTCGACTCGGCTTAAGTCCGTACTTATCCTCGGTGCAAGCCCTGACCACTCGAGGAGCCCGGTGAAGGCGATCGTCCTGCGTGCCTACGGCGACTTCGACCGGCTGCTGTGGGAGGACGTGACGCCGCCGCGCGCGGGATTCGGCGAAATCGTCATCCGCAACCACGCCGCCGGACTCAATCATTGCGACACCGACCTGCGCCGTGGCCTGTTCGGGGTGGCGCAGACGTTTCCGCATGTCATGGGCGTCGATTGCGCCGGCACGGTTGCCGAGGTCGGGCCTGGAGTCGCGGCGTGGCGCGTGGGCGACCGGGTGATGCCGCATTTCGTGCTCGCCTGCGGCGCCTGCCGCAACTGCCTGCGCGGCGCGGAGAACATCTGCCTGAAGGCGGAGATCCTCGGCATCACGACCTGGGGCGGCTACGCGCAGTTCACCAAGGTCGCGCAGCACCACGTGGTGCGCGTGCCCGATGCGCTGAGCTTCGAGGATGCGGTCGCCGGCACGATCCCGTTCGCGACCGCGTGGGAGGCGCTGATCGAGGTCGGCCGCCTGCGCGCCGGTGAGACCGTACTGGTCAGCGCGGCCGGCAGCGGCGTGGGCTCGGCGGGTGTGCAGATTGCGAAGCTGGCCGGCGCGCGCGTGATCGCGACCACCGGCGCGGCGGAGAAATTCGCCGCCGCCCGCGCGCTCGGGGCCGATGCGGTGGTGAACTACAACACGGACGACGTGCCCGCCGCGGTGCACCGCCTGACCGACGGCATGGGCGTCGACGTCGCCTTCGACATGGTCGGCGGCGCGCGCCTGCACGACGCCATCGGCGCGGCGGCGCTCGGCGGACGTATCGTCAGCGTCGGCGCGCATGGCGGCGAGCGGGTGGAGATCGACATGATCGAGCTGTTCCGAAAGCATCTGAGCCTGCATGGCTGCGGCCGCTCCACGCGGGCGATCTTCGCCGAGGTGATGGCGCTGATGGCCGCCGGGAAACTGCGGCCGGTGATCCACGCACGCTTTCCGCTGGCCGAGGCCGCGGCGGCGCACCGGCTGATGGAGAGCCGATCGTTCTTCGGGCGGATGGTGATGGACCCGTGGCAATGACGCGCGCGTCCCCCTGCTGCTGCGCAGCCTGCTGTTCGCGCCGGCGAACGAGGCGCGCAAGACGCGCAAGCTCGGCGGCTCCGGCGCCGATGCGGTCGTGCTCGACCTGGAAGACGCGGTGGCGCGCGAGCAGAAGGCCGCGGCCCGCCCGCTCGCCCGCGCGGCGCTGCGCGAGATCGCCGGGCCGCTGCGCTGCGTGCGCGTCAATGCGTTCGACACCGGACTGACCGCCGAGGACGTCGCGGCCGTTGTCTGCACTGAGCTGGATGCGATCGTGCTGCCCAAGACCGAGGCTCCGGTGGACCTGCGGCGGCTGGACGTGATGCTGGATGCCGCGGAGGCGGCGGCGGACATGCCGCGCGGCGCGGTGCGGGTGATCCCGCTGGTCGAGACCTGCGTGGGCATCGCCGCCGGCGCGGAGATTGCCCGTGCCTCGACGCGCACGCTCGCACTCGCCTTCGGCTCGGGCGATCTCGGGCGCGACCTCGCCCTGCCGAGCATTCGCGGCGACCTCTCCGCAGCGCTGGCCTATGGCCGCGGCAAGATCGTCTATGACGCGCGCGCCGCCGGCCTGCCCGCGCCACTCGACGGGCCATATTTGAACGTGCGCGATGCAGAAGGACTGGAGGCCGACTGCCGCGCCGCCGCGGCGCTCGGGCACGGCGGAAAAGTCTGCATCCACCCCGATCAGGTCGCGATCGCCAACCGCGTCTTCGGCCCGCAACCCGCGGAAGTCGCGTTCGCGCACAAGATCATTGCCGCCTTCGCCGCCGCCGAGGCCGAGGGATCGGCCGCGATCGCGGTCGATGGCGTGTTCGTCGACTACCCGATCGCGGTCAAGGCGCAGGCGATCATCGATCTCGCAGAGGCCATTGCCGCCCGGGAGCAACCATGACCACACCGCCGCAAACTCCGATGGAAGGCGTGCGCGTGCTCGATTGCGCCACTTTCATCGCCGGGCCGACCTGTGCGACATTTCTCGGCGAGTTCGGTGCCGAGGTCATCAAGGTGGAGCTCCCGAACATCGGTTGCCCGTTGCGCAAGTTCGGCACGCCCACCGACGGCGGCGACTCGCTGCCGTGGATGTCGGAAGGCCGGAACAAGAAGTCGCTCACGCTCGACCTGCGCAAGCCCGAGGGTGCGGCGATCCTGAAGGACCTCGTGCGCGTGTCCGACGTGCTGGTCGAGAACTTCCAGCCCGGCACCATGGAGGGTTGGGGGCTGGGCTGGGAGACGCTCAGCGCCTGCAATCCGCGGCTGGTGATGGTGCGCATCTCCGCCTACGGCCAGACCGGCCCGTACCGCGACCGGCCGGGGTTCGGGCGCATCGCCAATGCCTTCGGCGGCCTCTCCTATCTCGCCGGCTATCCGGACCGGCCGCCGGTGACGCCGGGCAGCGCGACGCTGCCCGACTACATGTCCGGCATGTTCGGCGCGATGGGCGCGCTGTTCGCGCTGCGCGTGGCGGAACGAACCGGCGTCGGCCAGGTGGTCGATATCGGCCTCTATGAATCGATCTTCCGCGTGCTCGATGAACTGGCGCCGGCCTACGCCTATCGCGGCAAGATCCGCGAGCGCATGGGGCCCGGCACGGTCAACGCGGTGCCGCACAGCCACTATCCCACGCGCGACGGGCGCTGGATCGCGATCGCCTGCACCAACGACAAGATTTTCGCGCGCTTCGCGGCGCTGGCCGACGCGCCGGAGGTCGCGGGCGACGGCAAATGGGGCACGACGCGCCAGCGCGAGGCCGAGCGCGACGCAGTCGACGCCTTCGTGACCGCCTGGACGCAGCGGCACGACCTTTCCGAGGCGCTCGAACGCTGCGCGTCGGCGCAGGTGCCGTGCGGGCCGGTGCTGTCGGTCGATCAGATCTTCGCCGACCCGCATTACAAGGCGCGGGAGAACTTGCGCACGATCCAGGACCCGCGCGCGGGCGAGATCGTGGTGCCGAACGTGGTGCCGCGGCTGACGGCCACACCCGGCCGCATCGAGCATCTCGGGCCCGCGCTCGGCAGCAGCACGGACGATATCCTGGGCGGGCTGCTCGATCTCCCGGCCGAGCGGATCGCGGCGTTGCGGGACAAGGGCGTCATCTGAACGGGGGCAGTGCGCGTGGCCATGGCGGACTTCGAAGCGATGCTGACGCCCACCGACCGCGAGGTGCTCGCCCGCGGGCGCTGGGCACAGCGCGCCGGGTTCGGCAGCCGCCCCGCACTGCTCGTCATCGACGCCCAGAACTACATGAGCGGCCGGCGCGGGGCGGCCGACAACGCCGCCAGCTATCCCCTGGCCTGCGGCGAAGTCGCGTTCGCGGCGCTGGATGAAATGCGGCGGTTGCTGACGGCGTCGCGCGCGGCCGGCATTCCCGTCTTCTTCACCCGCTTCGTCGTCGATCCGGTGAACGACGATGTCGGCATGTTCCATCGCAAGATCGGCGCCGGCATCGGCCGTGGCGAGAACCTGTTCTTCCGCGGCACGCATGGCGCGGAGATCGTGCCGGACCTGGCACCGCTGCCGAGCGAGATCGTGATCGACAAGAAGAAGAGCAGCGCGTTCTTCGGCACGCCGCTGCTCTCGCTGCTGATCGACCGGCATGTCGACACCTGCATCGTCGTCGGTGGTGCCACGTCGAACTGCGTGCGCGCGACGGTGGCCGACAGCGCGCAGTACAATTTCTTCACCGTCATTCCCGAACGAGGCCGTGTTCGACCGCCTGCCGCTCGCGCACAAGCTCAATCTGTTCGACATGAACCGGATGTACGGCGACGCGATGCCGGTCGATGACGTGCTCGACCTACCTGCAGACGATTGCCGCCGCCAGAGGAGAGCGATGATGACCCATCAGCCCTTCGCCTTTCAGGATGTTCCCGGCCCGCGCCGCGACATGGTCGGCTACGGCCGGCATGCCCCGCGCGCGCGTTGGCCCGACAACGCCCGTGTCGCGATCAACCTCGTCATCAACTATGAGGAAGGGCTCGGAATACTCACTATCCCGCCGGCGACGGCCGCAACGATGGGCTGACCGAAGTCATCTACAGCATGGACCCGGCCTACCGCGACCTCGCCGCGGAATTGGTGTTCGAATACGGCTCACGCGCCGGAATCTGGCGGCTGGAGCGGCTGCTGACGGAATACAAGCTGCCGGTCACGTTCTTTGCCGCCGCGGTCGCCCTGGAGCAGAACCCCGAGGTCGGCGCCTGGATCAAGCAGGCCGGGCACGAACCGTGTTCGCACGGCTGGCGCTGGGAAGAAGTATGGACGCTGTCCGACGCAGGCGGAGGCCGATCATATCCGCCTCGCCATCGCCTCGATCGAAGCCACCTGCGGCGAGCGGCCTCGCGGCTGGTATTGCCGTTACGGCGCCTCCGTGCGCACGCGGGAGTTGCTGGTGCAGGAGGGCGGTTTCATCTACGACTCCGATGTCTACAATGACGACCTTCCCTACTACGTGCAGGTGAAGGGCAAGCGCGCACCTCATCGTCCCGTATTCCTTCACCTACAACGACGGCAAGTTCGGCTTGCTGCCGGGATATGGCGGGCCATGGGACTTCCTCGACAATCTCAAGCGCGGCTTCGACGAGTTGTGGCGCGAGGGGGAGACGCATCCGAAGATGATGTCGATCGGCCTGCATCCGCGCCTGATCGGCCAAGCCAGCCGCATCAATGCGTTGCGCGAGTTCTTCGAACATGCGCTCGGCAAGGGGCAGGTGCTGTTTACCCGCCGGATCGACATCGCCGAACTGGTGGAACGCGCATCACACGGAGTTCTCTGCATGACCGCCGTGGCGGCGCTGCAGCGCGACGCTGGACCGCATCGCCAATTCAACGCGGACATCCACGCCTTCGTCACGCTCGACCGCGACGGCGCAGATGCGTGCCGCGGCAGCGGCGGATGCCGCGCGGCGCGAGGGACGTCTGGCTCGGCCTGCTGCACGGCATGCTCGATCGGCGTGAAGGACAACATCGACACCGCCGGCGTGCGCACGTCCTGCGGGTCGGCCTTGTTCGCCGATCGCGTGCCGAACGCCGACGCGCCGGTGGTCGAGCGGCTGCGCGCGTGCCGGCGCCATCGTTGTCGGCAAGACCGCGCTGATGGAGCTGTGCTTCGGCGTACGCTCCACCGACATGATCGCGGGGCAGGTGCGCAACCCCTGGAACCGGCTGCATGTGCCCGGCGGATCGAGCGGCGGCTCGGCGGCGGCGGTGGCGCTCGATCTCTGCGAGGGCGCGCTCGGCACCGACACCGGCGGCTCGGTGCGCGTTCCGGCGGCGTTTTGCGGCATCACCGGACTGCGGCCGACCCACGGGCGCGTGCCCAACCGCGGTGCGCTGCCGGTGAGCGCGTCGTTCGACACGATCGGCCCGATGGCGCGCAGCGTTGATGACGTGGCGCGGATATTCGCCGCGATGTCCGGGTTCGACGCCGAGCCGATCCCACGTCGGTCGACGCGCCGCTCGACGCGCGGATGCTGACGGGCGATGCCGATGTCACGGACCTGCGCATCGGCGTCCCGCGCAACTTCTACTTCGATGACGTTGACCCGGAGATCGGCGCGGCGGTGCGCGAACGTCGCCGCAGCACTGGGCAAGGCGGGCGCCACGGTGATCGAGGTCGAACTGTCCGGACGCCGGATGTCGCGCATCGATTACGCGACCACCATCATCCTGGCCGATGCCTGCGACGCTCCACGCCGAGGCGCTGGACCACGACGCGACGCGATCTCGCCGCAGGTGTATCGAGCGGATGTCGCAAGGGCCGGTCGCTCACCGCGGTCGACTATGCCCGCGCGGAGCGGTTCCGCGAGGAGTGGCGGCGCATGCTGCGCGGCCTGTTTGCCGCGGTGGACATCCTGCTGTTCCCGGCCACGCCCTATGCCGCGCCGCTGATCGAGGACGGCGCGCACCTGGCCGACGCCACCCGCCACGCCACGCGCTTCACCTATGGCGGCGGCCTCGCCGGCCTGCCGGGGCTGTCGCTGCCGTGCGGCCTGACCGCGCGCGGCTTGCCCATCGGCGTGCTGCTGGAGGCGGCGTGGTTCAACGAGGCGGCGCTGCTGCGGGCGGGGCGGGCATGGCAGCGCATGACGGACTGGCACCTGCGGCGGCCGGCGCACGCGTGATTGCCGGCGCGCCCGCACGGAAGACGAGCGGACACCGGCGGCACAGCTTGCCGCCGCAAATCAGAGACAGGGGGCTTCAATGAACATCCGACGACGTGCTTCTCGCCTCATTGTTTGGCGCCGGCTCACCGCGGCCTGTTGCGCCGGCCTGGAGCACGCGCCGCCACACCCGATCTCGACGCGGCGAAGGCCGACATGGCAGGCGCATTCCGTGCTGCCGACCTTCACGCCGCCCGGCGCAGCCGTTCGATGCGCGCAAGTGCATGGAGGGGAAGAAGATCCTGACCATCCCCGTCTCCAGCGCCAATCCGTTCACGAAGAACATCGCGACGGCGATGAAGGCGGTGGCCAAGCAGCTCGGCTTCGAAGTGACCGAGTGGGAGAACCAGGCCCGGCCGACCCAGTGGGTGCAGGGCGTGGAGTTCGCCATCAACAACAAGTACAGCGCGATCGACATGCTCGGCGGCGTCAATCCCGCCGTGCTCGGCCCGCAGATCGCCGAGGCGCACAAGGCGGGCGTGAAGATCTTCACGTCGCACCTCTACGACACGATCCAGAAGCCCGACCCCGAGTGTCGATCAGTCGATGGCCGTCCCGTATCACAAGGTCGGCGAACTGCTTGCCGACTGGGTAACGCTACAAGACCGGCGGCAAGGTCAACGCGCTCATCGTCGGCTCCGACGAGATCGTGCCCACCGCCCGCCTTCGTCAAGGGCATCACCGACACGTCTGGCCAAAGGTTTGCGGGCCGCAGTGCAAATACACGTACATCAACGCGCCGGTGCCGGAGTGGTCGACCAAGATCAAGCCAAGCGTGCAATCCGCGCTGATCGCCGATCCCACGATCAACTACGTCATCCCGATCTATGACAGCATGTCGCAGTTCGTCGTTCCGGCGATCGCGATCACCGGCAAGAAGGACACGCGTCAAGATCGCCACCTTCAACGGCACGCCCTTCGTGATCGACGACGTGCAGAAGGGCACGGTCGAGATGGACATCGGCGAGAGCATCGGCTGGATCGCGCGCTCCATCCTGGACGGCTACATGCGCAAGCTGTGCGGCCTGAAGACCTACGACGAACTGTACGTTCCGTTCTACATCTTCGACAGCTCGAACGCGAAGAACGCCGGCACGCCGGCCGACTACGACCGCGGCTACGGCGACCAGCACATCGCCGGATACGAGAAGCTCTGGATGCTGAAGTGAACATTGCGCCGCCGAAGCCGCGCGTGCCGGGTCAGCCCCCGGCGCTCGTCGCTGCGGCATTTCTCGAAGCGCTTCGGCGGCGCGCACGCGCTCGACGACGTCTCGCTCGATGTGCTGCCGGGCGAAGTGCTGGGCCTGCTGGGCCAGAACGGCTCCGGCAAATCGACGCTGATCAAGGTCCTGGCCGGCTTTCATGCGCCCGAGCCCGGCGCGGAGTTGCTGATCCACGGCGAGGGTGTGAAGCTGCCGCTGTCGGCAGGCGCGACCGAGCGGCTCGGGCTGGCGTTCGTCCACCAGCATCTGGGGCTGGTGTCCGTCGCTGACGGTGCTGGAGAACCTGCGCGTCGGCAGCGATCGCCAGCCACACGCGCTGGTGGGTGAACTGGCGCGAGGAGTATCGGCGCGCCCGCGAAACGTTTGCCCGCTTCGGCCTCACTATCGACCCCGGCGCACGCGTCGCCGACCTGCCGCAGGTGCGAGCGCGCGCTGGTGGCGATCGTGCGCGCGTTCGAGGCGGTGCAGTCTGCCCGGCCGCGCGCACGCCGGCATCCTGGTGCTGGACGAACCGACACCGTTCCTGCCGGCATCGCGGCGTGGAGCAGCTGTTCGCGCTGGTGCGCGCGATCGTTGCCGACGGCGCGGCGGTTATATTCGTCTCCCACGACGTCGACGAGATCATGCAGATCACCGACCGTGCGACGGTGCTGCGCGATGGGTGCCTTGCCGGCACGCTGGTGACGAAGGAGGCGACGCACGAGGACATTCGTCGAACTCATCGTCGGGCGCAGGGTCGAGATGTTCCACGCGCCAGCCGCACGATCTGTCGCACGCACCGGTCGCCGGCGCCGATGCGCGACGTGCAGGGGGGGCGCGCTCACCGGCGTCTCGATGGACATCCGGCGCGGCGAAATCCTTGGCCTTGCCGGGCTGATCGGCTCGGGGTTCGACGACCTGCCCTATCTCGTCTACGGCGCGCGCGCTGCGGACGGTCGGGACGCTGCTGACTGCCCACGATCGGTGAACGCGCCGCTGCGCGACATGTCGCCCGCCTGCAGCCGATCGCCGCCGGGCATCGTGCTGCTGCCTCGGACCGCCTCGGCGCGGCCGGCGTCGGGCAGTTGTCGGTCGCCGACAACATCTCGCTGCCGGTGTTGCCGGAGTTCCGTTCGCTGTTGCTCGACTGGCAGGCGATCTTCGGCGCGCGCGCTGGCACTTGGGCCAGGACTACGAGGTGCGGCCGAACGATCCGGCGATGACCCTCGCGTCGCTTGTCGGGCGGCAATCAGCAGAAGGTGCTGCTCGCCAAGTGGCTGCAGACCGAACCGGCGGCTGCTGATGCTCGACGAGCCGACGCAGGGTGTCGACGTCGGCGCGCGCCAGCATGTCTTCGCCGCACTGGCGGCGGCGGCCGCGCGGGGCGTGGCGATCGTCGTGGCCAGCACCGACTACGGGCAGCTTGAGCAGATCTGCGACCGCGTGCTGATCTTCGCGCGCGGCGCGGTCGTCGCGGAACTGACCGGCGACCGCGATCAGCAAGGCCAACATCGCCGAACAGTGCCTGCGCGGCGGCGCGGTCGGGGCTTCGGAAGCGGACGCTCGCGATGGCGCAAGGTTTCGGCACGACATGAGCGCAAGTGCGGGACATGGATGCATCAGCAGGCGCGAACCCCGGCCCTGGCGCAGGTTCAACTGGGTGCGCTTCCTCGAAGCTTATGCGCTGCTGGCGGCTTTGCTGCTGCTCGGCGCGAGTATTCGGTGCGATCCGGCCGGAGGCGTTCCTGTCCTGGGCGAACATCTCGACCATGCTCGGCTCGCAGGCGGTGCTGGTCGTGCTGACGATGGCGCTGATCATCCCGCTCACCGCCGGCGATTTCGACCTCTCGGTCGCCAGCATGCTGACGCTGTCGGCGATGATCCTGGCGGTGCTGAACGCGCAGATGGGCGTCAGCTCTGACATCGCGATTCTCGCGGCTCGGTGGCGGTCGGCGGTTCGTCACCGGCGTGATCAACGCCTGGTTCATCCTGTACTTCCGCATCCCCTCGCTGATCGTCACGCTCGGCACCGGCACGTTCATCAACGGCATCGTGCTGTGGATGAGCGGTTCGATGACGATCAGCGGGCTCGATGACGCGTTGACCGACTTGGTGGTGGTGCGCCGGCTGTTCGGCATTCCACTGGCGTTCTACTACGCTCTGGCGCTGTGCGCGCTGATCTGGTATTTCTTCGAATACACGACGCCGGGACGACGGCTGTTGTTCGTCGGCCGCGGGCGCGAGGTGGCGCGGCTTTCAGGCATCCGGGTCGATCGCGGGTGCGGCTGCTCAGCCTGATCGCCTCGGGCATGCTGAGCGCAGTCGCGGGCATCATGTATGCGGGCACCATCGGCGCTGCCGACCCGCTCTCCGGCCTGACCTTCCTGCTGCCGGGGTTCGCGGCGGCGTTCCTCGGCGCGACCAGCATCTCGCCCGGCCGGTTCAACGCCTGGGGATCGCTGGTCGCCGTCTATTTTCTGGTCATCGGCATCACCGGCCTGACCATTCTCGGCATTCAGACATTCGTCCAAAATCTGTTCTATGGCGGCGGGCTGGTGCTCGCCGTCGCGCTGTCGCAACTGGTGCGCCATCGTGAGGAGCAGGAGTTTTCGTAAGCCACGTTCGATCAATGCCTTGTGCGACGCGTTGCGATCCGTTGCACAAATACTGTGTGCCCATCACGGACCTGCCGGATGCCACCTCCGGCGGGGCGTGCTAGGGATCGGTGCATGAGCGGCTTCTCCCTGACCAACGCGATCCTGGTGCTGCCCGGGCAGGCCTGCCCCGGCAGCCTCGTGGTGCGCGACGGCGTGATCGCCGAGATCGCGCCGGGTGCGGCGCGCGTGGTGGGCGCGCTGGACCTCGACGGTGACTTCCTGATCCCGGGCGTGGTCGATCTGCACACCGACAACCTGGAGCGGCAGGTGCAGCCGCGGCTGAACGCCCGCTGGCCGTCGCGCTCGGCCATGCTCGCGCATGACGCGCAGTGCGCCGCGGCGGGCGTGACCACGGTGCTCGATGCGCTCTGCGTGGGCGACCTCGGCTTCGATGTCAGCCGTGCGCGAACGTTCCGCGACGGGGTCGCCGACCTCGACGTGCTGGCCGGCACCGGGCTGCTCAAGGCCGAGCATTTCCTGCACCTGCGCTGCGAGCTGCCGGCGGAGGATGTCGTGCCGCTGGTCGAGCAGGTGGTGGCGCACCCGCGCGTGCGGATGGTGAGCCTGATGGACCACTGCCCGGGCAACGGCCAATACGCGCGATGTCGAGCGCTTCCGTGCCCTGCGGCGCAAGGAGGGACTCGGCGAGGCGATGATCGAGGCGCAGATCGGCGCGTTGCAGGCGCAGCGGGCGCGGATGCGCGACCCCAACCGGGCGGCGCTGCTCGCACGCCTCGCCGGGCGCCCGCTCGCGCTCGCGAGCCACGACGACAGCAGCGAGGCGGAGGTGGCGGAGAACTTCGCCGACGGCATCCGCATCAGCGAGTTTCCGGTGACGATGGCCGCCGCCGCGGCGGCGAAGGCGCGCGGGATGGACGTGATCGCCGGCGCACCGAACATCGTGCGCGGCGGCTCGCATTCGGGGAACGTTGCCGCCGCGGAGCTGGTTGCGGCCGGCGCGGTGGACGCGCTGGCCTCGGACTACGTGCCGGCGAGCCTGGTGGAGGCGGCGTTCCGCAGCGTCGAGACGGCGGGCATCGGCCTGCCGCGCGCCGTCGCCCTGGTGACGGACCGCCCTGCCCGCCTCGCCCGCCTCGCCGACCGGGGCCGGCTCGAGCCTGGGTCTGCGCGCCGATCTGGTGCGGGTGCGGGTGTTCGAGGGGCTGCCGGTGGTGCGCGAGGTGTGGCGCGCGGGTGAGCGGGTGGCGTGATCGGGCCGGAGGGCCGGGTCGCGCTCTACTACGCGCCGGCCGAGGACGACCCGCTGCGCGCCGCCGCCGCCGCGTGGCTCGGCCGCGATCCCGCGTGCGGATCACTGCGCGCGTGTGGCGCTCGACGGGTTGGCCGAGATCACCGCGGAGCGCGGCCCGTACGGGTTTCACGCCACGCTGAAGCCGCCGATGCGGCTGCGCGAGGGCGCGACCTGGGCGGCGCTGCGCGACGCCGCGGCGGAGGTGGCTGCCGGCGTGCCCGCCTTCCCCCTGCCGCCGCTTGCGGTGGCCGACGCTGGACGGATTCCTGGCCCTGCGGGAGACAGTGCCGAGCCCCGCGCTGCAGGCGCTGGCGGATGCCGCCGTTGCCGGGCTCGATCATCTGCGGGCGCCGCCGGACGCGGCGGAGCTGGCCCGGCACCGGCCACTCGGCTCGGTCGGCAGCGGAGCGGGCCGGGATCGCGCGCTGGGGCTATCCGTACGTCTTCGCGACATGGTTCTTCCACATGACGCTGAGCCGGCGGCTGAGCGAGGCCGAGCACGCGCTCTGGCGACCGCGCGCGGAGGCACATTTCGCGGCCGCGCTGGCGCTGCCGCGGCGGGTCGGGGATCTGTGCCTGTTCGTGCAGCCGGCGCCCGACGAGCCGTTCGTGATCGCCGAGCGCCTGCCGCTGGCCGGCTGAACCCTATTTCCGGGCCGCCGCGCGCAACTGGGTGATCGTGGCGCGGGTGGTGATCTGCTCGGGGTCGGTGCGCAACTCGATCACCGCGGGCCGGCCGCTCGCGGCGGCGCGGCGGAAGGCGGGCGTGAATTCGGCCGTCGCGTTCACCACCTCGCCATGGCCGCCATAGGCTTCGATGAGGCGGGCGAAATCCGGGTTGGTCAGCGGCGTGGCCACGACCCGGCCGGGATAGGTGCGTTCCTGATACATCCGGATCGTGCCGTACATGCCGTTGTTGAACACGAGCACGATCGGTGCCGCCCCGTACTGGATGGCGGTCGCCAGTTCTTGGCCGGTCATCATGAACCCGCCATCGCCGACAAAGGCTACCACCTGTCGGCCGGGCCAGGCGATCGCGGCACCGACCGCCGCCGGCACCGCGTAGCCCATCGCGCCGTTGGTGGGCCCGATGAATTCCTGCGCCGCGCGCACATGCATGAACCGCGGCGGCCAGGTGGCGAAATTGCCGGCGTCGCAGGTCATCACCGCGTCCGGCGCCAGCAGCCCCTCCAACTCGTGCAGGCAGGCGGCGATGTTCAGCGGCGCCGGGATAGTCGGGCACCGCCGCGCTGGCGAGCCGCTGCGCGCGCAGGCTGCGCGTCCAGTCCTGCCACGGCACCGCGACCGGCGGCAACGCCTCGAGCGCCGCGGCGAACGCGTCGAGATCGCAGGCGATGCCGAGGGCGGGGCGAAACACGCGGCCGATCTCGGAGGCTTCGGGATGCACATGCACGATCGGCGTGGCGCCGGCCGGGTCGAACAGCGTGTAACCCTGCGACACCGCCTCGCCGAGCCGCGTGCCGAGGGCGAGCACCAGATCGGCCTCGCGTGCCCGTGCCACCAGCGCCGGGTCGGCGCCAACGCCGAGATCGCCGGCAAAATTGTCGAGCGTGCCGTCGTAGAGCGACTGGCGGCGGAACGCGACCGTCACCGGCACCTGGTTCGCGACCAGGAACGCCCGCAGCGAAGCCCGCGCCGTGGCACTCCACTGCCCGCCAAGGATCGCGAGCGGCCGGCGGCTCGCCGCCAGCATGGTGCGCAGCCGCGCCAGCGCCGCCGGATCGGGGTGCGGGCGCGCGACCGCCGCCGGGCCGATGTCCGGCACATCCACCGCGTGCTTCTGCATCTCCTCGGAGAGCGCGATCACCACCGGCCCCGGCCGCCCGGTGGTCGCGACATCGATGGCGTGCGCGACGAGTTCGGGAATCCGCGCCGCCTCGTCGATCTGCGTCACCCACTTGGCGAGCGGCTGGAACATCCGGCGGTAGTCGACTTCCTGGAAGCTCTCGCGGTCGGTCTCGGCGAACGGGATCTGGCCCACGAACAGCAGCATGCGGCGTGGAATCCTGCATCGCCACGTGCACGCCGATCGCGGCGTGGCAGGCGCCCGGGCCGCGGGTGACGAAGGCCGCCGCCGGCCGGCCGGAGATCTTGCCGACTGCTTCGGCCATGTGCGCCGCCCCTGCCTCGAACCGGCAGGTGGTCAGGTGCACACGATCGCGCACGTCATAGAGCCCGTCGAGCACGTCGAGATAGCTTTCGCCCGGCACCGCGAATGCGTGCGTGATGCCCTGGGCGACCAGCGCGTGCGCCAGCACGTGCCCGCCGATCCGCGTGGTCATGCCGTGATCTCCTGCGCCGGTGCGCCGCGCGTCGCCTCGTCCGCGGTCAGCGCGCTCTCCGGCGTGCCGGCCACGATCAGCTCCAGCACCTCGCGCTCGCTGCTGTGGCGGATGTAGCGGTCGCCGACGCCGCGGCCGCGCTTGAGCACCATCACCCGGTCGCCGACCGCGAAGATGTCGGTCAGGCGGTGCGAGATGATGATCTGCGCCACGCCCTGCCGCTTCAGTTCCGTCATCGTCTCCAGCAGCCGCTCAGTCGCGGTGACCGAGAGATTGGCGGTCGGCTCGTCGAAGATCACCACCTTCGGCGCGAACGAGATCGCGCGCGCGATCGCCACCGATTGCTGCCGGCCGCCCGACAGGCTCTCGACCTTCTGAAACACCGAGTTCACGTCGACCTTCAGCCGCAACAGATCCGCCTGTGCCTCACGATACATCCGCGCGCGGTCGACGAACAGGCCGAACCGGCGCGGCCAGCGGCCGAGAAAGATGTTCTGGCCGACGTCCATGTTCCCGCACAGCGCGAAGTCCTGATAGATCATCTCGATGCCGAGCTTGCGGCTCTCGTGCGGGCTGCGGAAATTCGCCTCCGCGCCGTTGATCAGCACGCTGCCGCTGTCGCGCTGATAGGCGCCGGTGAGGATCTTCATCAGCGTCGACTTGCCGGCCGAGTTGTCGCCGACCAGCCCCAGGATCTCGCCCGGCATCAGCCGCAGGTTGACATTGACCAGCGCGCGGACCGGCCCGAAGGACTTGCAGATGTCGCGCATCTCGACGATCGGCGTGGTCATGCCCGGCTCTCCGCGACGGCTTCGGCCGGGGCGGCCGGCGGCGCACGGCGGCCGCCGAACCAGCGCCCCAAAATGTTGTTCTGGCGCAGCCAGATGTCGGTGATCACCGCCAGGATCAGGATGATGCCGATGAACACGTTCAGCCACTGCTGCGGCAGGACGAAGGCGCTGCCGTCGGCGAAGCGGATCTGCAGCGACAGCAGCGTGCGGATCAGCGTGATCACCATGGCGCCCGCGAGCGAGCCGATCATCGTGCCGTAGCCGCCGAAGATCGAGCCGCCGCCGATGATCACCGAGGCGATCGCGTCCAGCTCGCGCAACTGGCCGGCACTCGGGTTGAAGCTGCGGTAGAACGCGATGTAGATGACGCCGGCGCAGGACGCGCAGACCGACGCCAGAACGAGGGCCGAGAACCGCACCGCGCGCGTGTTGATGCCGGCATAGGCCGGCGGCACGCTCGTTGCCGCCGACCGCGTACACGCGCTGGCCATAGGTCGTGTAGGCGAGCACGATCCCCGCGATCAGCGCCACCACCAGGACGAAGATCGTCTGCACGCTGACCGCCTTGGCCAGCGCCAGCGCGAACCCGCCGGCGGGTGCCATGTGGAAGGCGTTCAGCACCTCGAACAGGTTGCGCCCGATCAGGTTGAAGCAATTCCGGAAACCCCGAGAGCTGGCGCCCGGCGACGATCGTGGCGCCGATGCCGCGCGCCATGTAGAACATGCCGAGCGTGGCGATGAACGACGGCAGCCCGACGCGGGTCGTGAGCCACGCGTTGAGCACGCCCGCCAGCGTGCCCGCGGCGAGCGCCGCGATGACGGCGACCCACGGCGACGCCGCCATCTCATGCATCAGGAACGCCGCGACGGCGCCGGCGAGTGCCAGCACCGAGCCCACCGAGAGGTCGATGTCGCCGTTCGCCATCACGAAGGTGAGGCCGACCGCGAGCAGCGCGACCTCGGAAAACGACAGCAGGATGGTGAAACTGTTGTCGAGCCCGCCCCAGAAATCGGGCCGCGCCCACAGGCCGAACAGCCACAGCGCCACCGCCAGCAGGATCGCCGCCGCGTCGCGCCGATACAGAAACCGCATGATGCCGCGCGCATGCAGACCGCGCGGACTGTACCACGCTGCCGCGGGTCTGCGCCGAGGCGGTGGCGATGCCGCCGAGATCCGGCGCCGGTGGCGCCGGCCGCCCGCGCAGCCGCGCCCATAGCCGGGGGAGCACGCGCCGGCGCACCAGCCACGGCTCGATCAGCACCGCCACGATCAGGATGAAGCCGAGTGCCGCCGGCACCGCGCCCGGCGGCAACTGCGCGACAGCGGCAACCTCGATCTTCTCGCCGCCGACGTCGATCACGCGCGTGATCGGCACGCCCTCGCGCAGCACCTTGTCGATCAGGCCCACGAAGATCACGCCGATGCAGGAGCCGAGCATCCGCCCCCGCCCGCCGGTGATCGCGGCGCCGCCGACGATGACCGAGGCGATGGCGATCAGCTCCGCGCCGAGCCCGTAGCTGGAAGTCGACGCCCTTGTCCTGCAGCGCCAGCATCAGCCCGGCGACGGCGGCGCAGAGCGATGAGATCAGGTAGGAGCGCATGCGCACCCAGCCGGTCGCGATGCCGGCATAGCGCGCCGCCTGCTCGTTGCCGCCGGTGGCGTAGGTCGACCAGCCAATGCGCGTGTAGCCGAGCACCACCGTGCCGATCGCGGCGAAGACGGCGAAGATCAGGATCTGGTTGTTGAAGCCCAGCGCATTGGTCTCGCCGAGCGCGAACAGGCGCGGATACTGCGCCGCCTTGATCGCGAAGCCGATGTTGTCGCCGCCGGTCAGGCCGAGGACGAGGCCGCGGCCGATGAACAGCATGGTCAGCGTGGCGATGAACGCCGGCACCTCCAGCACCGTCACCAGCACGCCGTTGATCAGGCCGATCACGAGACCGAGCACGAGGCACCAGAAGATCGCCGCGCCCGGCCCGAGATCGAGATGCGAGGAGGCGAAGGTGACGCCGAACACCGCCGCCGCGAGGCCGAGGGTGGAACCGACCGAGAGGTCGAGCTCCTTGTTGACGATGACGAACGTCATGCCGACGGCGAGCACGCCGTAGGGCGCGGCATCGCGCAGCACCGCGAACAGGGCGCCGGCCGAGCCGAAGAAGCGCGGATTGATCCAGAGCCCGGCGAGGTAGAGCAGCGCCATGAACACGAGCAGCCCCACCTCCCAGCCGCCGAACAGCAGGGAGGGTGGCGACGCGTCGGCGCGGTCGCGGTCATGCGAACGGCAGGAGCGGTGCGTGCGCCCCCTCACCCAACCCTCTCCCCCGAGGGGGAGAGGGCTCTTTCGCAGGGGTTCCTGCCCTGCTCCCTCTCCCGCTTGCGGGAGAGGGCCGGGGTGAGGGTCGGCGGACGCACGCGCCCGCTCAGTTCTCGAACCGCTTGCCGACCTCGTCGACGTTGTCCTTGGTGACGAGCTGGGCGCGCGTGTCGAGATTGGCGGCGCTGATATGCCGGTCGATCTGCAGATAGAGCTGCATCACCGGCTAGAATCCCTGCAGGAACGGCTGCTGGCCGAGCGCGCCCGTCAGCGCGCCGGTCTTGATCTGCTCCCGCTGCTGCGGACCGAGATCGAAGCCGTAGGCGCAGACCTTGCCGTTGAGCTTGAGCTGGCGACGGCATCGCCGATCGCCGGCGTGACCGCGCCGTTGGCGCCGAACAGCCCGACCACGTCCTTGCGGCTTTCGATCAGCGTCACGATGCCGTTGGCGAGGTTGTTCATGCCGATGTCGATGCCGATGTTGTCCGGCCCGGCATCGACCTTGAAGTCCTGCAGCCGGCCGGCGGCCTTCAGGCCCTTCACCACCGCGCGGAAGGCGGCGGTGACGCGGTTGTTGACCTCGACATTGCCGGCGGCGGTCTGGCTCGGGAACAGGATCGAGCCGCCCTTGATGTTGTGCTTGACGAGGCAGTCGACCAGCGCGTCGCCGCCGATCGCCGCCGCCGAGGCATCCTGGCCGGTGTGGCTGATGTTGTTGCGGTCGTAGAGCGTGCGGATCGTAGGAGTTCATGGTCGCGACCAGGATGCCGCGACTCTCCAGCTTCTTGACGATGTCGTTGTAGGCGCCGACCTGCGGCGTGGTCATGATCACGCCGTCGATCGTCGGATCCTTGGCGATCTGGTTGAGGATCTCGATCTCGCGCGGGATGTCGTCGACCGGCGCTTCCGAGCCGAGCATGATCAGCTTGATGCCGAAGGCATCGGCGGCGACCTTGGCGCCGACATAGGCCGGGTCGAAGAACCCGTTGCCGGCGGTGTGGGTGACGATGGCGAAGGTCAGCGGCTTGCCGTTCTTCTTGGTGGTCGGCGCTTCCTTCGCCGCGTCCTCGAACGAGTAGCCGCCGACGGCCTTGCTGATGGTGCCCGACTGCGCGTGCGCGGTGGCCACGCCGAGCGCCAAGCCCGCCGCCGCGGCGGCGACGATGGTGCAGGTCTTCATGGTTTTCATCCCGTTGCCTCCCGGTGGCGCCACGCCGCGTTGCACGGCCGGGTGCGCCTTCCGGCGGGATCATTATATTTGTGCCGCCGCCGGTCCAGCGTCTTGTCGGCCGGCGTCGAGGCAAGGAGCCACGGATGCGCGCGATCTTCGTGATGGTGAAATGCGAGATGGGGCAGGCCTACCAGGTCGCGCGGATGGCGGCCGACGGCATCGAGGAGCTGTCGGAGCTGCACTCCACCTCCGGCCAGTACGACCTGCTGGCCAAGTTCTATCTGGAGCCCGAGCAGGATGTCGGCCTGTTCGTCACCGAGAAGCTGCAGACCCTGCCCGGCGTGAAGGACACCTATACGCTGATCACCTTCAACGCCTTCGTGACCGGCAAGGCCTGAGCCCCGCCTTCCACGCGCCTGCCGCCAGGCGCCGCCGGCATCAGCCGGCGCGCAGCGTCCGGTCCGCTTCAGCTCCGCGATGGCCGCCTGCACCGAGCGCCAGTGGTCGAGCTGCGCGGTCTCGCCGGAAAGCTGGGCCTCGTTCGCATATTCCTGCGCCACCGCGGCGGCGCGCAGGCCGTGGCGCTCGATCAGCATGCGGGCGACGCCGAGCGGGTTGCTGCTACGCATGGGCCGTTCCTCCCAACTCCAACGGCAATGCTACGCCCGGCGGGGGTGGTGGGTTCTGTGCGCCGGCGGCAACGCGGCTAGGCGCGCGACGCGGCGCGCAGCACCTCGCCGATATCGCCCTCGGGCGGGACGGCCAGCACGTGTGCGCCGTGCCAAAGGGCCGTGAACAGCAGCGACCAGGCCGGCTGCGCCGAGCGCTCGGCCTCGGCGAAGGCCGCGCGGATTCGCGGCGCGGGCAACACGCCGGCCAGCGCCGGGTGGTCCGCGACCAAGCGCCCCGAGCACGTCCGCGCGGCGCGCCATCCAGGCGCCCACCGGCGGCTTGAACCCCTTCTTGCGCGCGTAGGCGCCGGCCTCCGGAAACGCGCCGGCCAGCCAGTCGCGCAGCAGCACGCTTGCCGAACCGCGCGCCGGCCTTCTGCGCATCGGGCAGGCGGAAGGCGAAGTCGGCGACCACCGGATCGAGGAACGGGGTGCGGCCCTCCACCCCATGCACCATCAGCGTGCGGTCGAGCTTCGTCAGCAGGTCGTTGGGCAGCCACTCCGCGCAATCCACCGCCTGCGCCGCCTGCAACGCCGAGCGGCCGGCGCCTGCGGTGGCCTCGGCCGCCGCGATCCCGTCGCGCCAGCCATCCGCGATGGCGCCGCCGAACGTGCCGCGCGTGCGCGGCTTGCGGGTGAGCCAGCGCCAGGGGGCGCGGCGCTTGCGGTAGCGGCTGTAGCCGCCGAACAGCTCGTCCGCCCCCTCGCCGCACAGCGTGACCTTCAGCCCGCCCGCAGCCGCGGCGCGGCCGAGCATCCAGCTCGGCAGCACCGCCGCATCGGCGGTCGGATCGTCGATGGCGGCGGCGATGCGCGGCGCGAGGCTCCAGAAATCGGCCTCGGTCATGGTCAGCCGCTCGCACTCCGCGCCCATGACGCGCGCGAGCCGCTCCGCCTCGAAGCTCTCATCGGCCTCGCCGCCGCCGTCCCAGCCGACGGTCAGGGCGCGCACCCGGCTGCCGCTCGCGCGCCGCATCAGGGCGAGCAAGCGCGGACGAGTCGATGCCGCCGGAGAGGAACAGGCCGTACGGCACGTCGGCGCGCAGATGGGCGGCGACGCTGTCGAGCAGCACGGCGTCGAGCCGCTTCAGCGCGGCGTCGCGCGCGATCGGCACCGGGCCGCCTTCCGGCAGGGCCGGCGCGGTGGCGGCGGGCGGCGATGGCGCCGCGCTCGACCAGCAGCGTCTCGCCGGGCAGCAGGCGGAAGATGCCGGGAAAGATCGTCGCCGCGCCGGTGGTGAACTTGAGCTGCAGCAGTTCCGCGAGCCGCTGCCGCTCGGCCGCGCGCGTCCCCAGGCCGGCGGCGAGCAGCGCCTGCGGCTCGGAGGCGAAGGCGAACAGCGTCTCGGTCTGCACGTAGTAGAGCGGCTTGATGCCGAACGGGTCGCGGGCCAGCAGCAGGCGGCCGCGCGACGGCGTCGTGCACCGCAATCGCGTACATGCCGCGCAGCCGGTCGGCGAAGGGGAGCCCGTCGCTCTCGGCGATGAAGGCGGCCGGCTCGCAGTCCGAGTGGGTGCGGAAGCCGCGCGCCCGCCATCGCCCGGCGCAGGTCGGGGTCGTTGTAGATCTCGCCGTTCGCGACCAGCGCGGCGCCGCCCGGCGCGAACAGCGGCTGGTCGCCCGTGGTCAGATCGACGATGGCGAGGCGCAGGTGCACGAGGCCGGTGTCGCCGCGCACCAGGATCGCGCGCCCATCCGGCCCGCGATGGGCGAGCGCGTCCTGCAGCGCGCGCAGCACGGCCGCGTCCGGCGCCGAGCCGTCGCGCGTCATCACCCCGGCGATCCCGCACATCGCCCGGGCTCTACACGCCCCGCGCGCGGACGTCACGTCCGTGCTATCGGCGCGCCATGCGTATCCTGTTCGTCACCTCCAGCCGGATCGGCGATGCCGTGCTCTCGACCGGCCTGCTCGACCACCTGATCCGCACCTACCCGGATCCGCGGATCACCGTCGCCTGCGGGCCGGTGGCGGAGGGCGTGTTCTTGCGCATGCCGTGCCTGGAGCGGCTGGTGCTGGTGGAGAAGCGGCCGTACGGGCGGCACTGGCTGGGGCTGTGGGCGGGCGCGGTCGGGCATCGCTGGGATCTGGTGGTGGATATCCGCGCCTCGGCGCTGGGCTGGCTGGTGCCGGCGCGGCGGCGGGCGGTGATGCGCAAGCGGCCGGGGCACAAGACCGCGCAGCTCGGCGCCATCCTCGGCCTCGACCCGCCGCCGCTGCCGGTCGCCTGGACCGCGCCGGAGGATCGCGCCCGCGCCGCCGCGCTGCTGCCGCCGGGCGCGCCCGTGCTGGCGCTCGGGCCGACCGCGAACTGGCGGGGGAAGGTCTGGCCGCGCGGAGCGGTTCGTCGCGCTGACGCGGGCCCTGCTCGCCGGGCCGATGGCCGGCGCGCGCGTGGCCGTGCTGGCCGGGCCGGGCGCGGAGGAACGCGCCCTCGCCGCCCCGGTGCTGGCGGCGCTGCCGGAGGCGATCGACCTCGCCGGGCGGGTCTGACGCTGCCGGAGGCGGCTTCGGTGCTGGCGCGGGCGGCGCTGTTCGTGGGCAACGATTCCGGGCTGATGCACCTCGCCGCCGCTGCGGGCGCGCCGACGCTCGGGCTGTTCGGCCCGACGCCTGCCGCCGAATACGCCCCCGCCGGCCCGCGCGCGGCGGTCGCGGTGGCGCCGGGGGCGCGCATGGAGGACCTCTCCGTGGCCGCGGCGCTGGCCGCGGCGGCCGGGCTGATCGGGCTCGCCCGGGCTGCCTGATGCGAGTCGCGCAGGTGATGGCCGGCGCGACGAACGGCGGGGCCGAGCTGTTCTTCGAGCGGCTGTGCGCTGGCCTCGTCGCGGAGGGCGAGCAGGTGCTGCCGGTGATCCGCCGCAACCCGGCGCGCGCCGCCCGGCTGCGGGCGAGCGGGCTCGCGCCGGTGGAACTGGGCTTCGGCGGCGCATTCGACCTGCTTCACCCGCCCGCGTCTGCGCGCCGCGCTGCGGGGCTTCGGCCCCCGCGTCGTGGTGAGCTGGATGAACCGCGCGAGCGGGCTGACGCCGCGCGGCGACTGGGTGCTCGCCGGCCGGCTCGGCGGCTACTACGACCTGCGCCACTACCGCCATTGCGACCACCTGATCGGCAACACCCGCGGCATCGTCGCCTGGCTGCGCGAGAACGGCTGGCCGGCGGCGCGCACCCACTACCTGCCCAACTTCGTCGAGGATTTCGCCGCGACCCCGCCCGCCGCGAACCTGCCGCCGGGCCGCCCGCTGCTGCTCGGCCTCGGGCGGCTGCACACCGACAAGGGGTTCGACACCGCCATCCGCGCCCTCGCCCGCCTCCCCGGCGCCCAGCTCGCGATCGCGGGCGACGGGCCGGAGGAAACCGCGCTGCGCCGGCTGGCGGCGCATGTCGGCGTGGCGGCGCGGGTGCACTTTCTCGGCTGGCGGGAAGACGCGGGCGCGCTGTTGCGGGCGGCCGACGTGTTCGTCTGCGCCTCGCGCATCGAGCCGCTGGGCAACATGGTGATCGAGGCGTGGTCGGCCGGCTGCCCGCTGGTGGCGGTCGCCGCCGCCGGGCCGCGCGAGCTGGTGCGCGACGGCGAGGACGGGCGCGTGGTGCCGCTGGAAGACCCCACGGCGCTGGCGGCCGCGATCGGCGCACTGCTGTCCGACCGCGCGGCGGCGGCGGCGATGGCGCGGGCGGGCCGGTTGCGGTTCGAGACCGAGTTCTCGCGCGCCCCGGTGCTCGCCGCCTGGCGCCAATTCCTGGCCGGAGTCGGCGGCTGAGGTTCAGCCCGCGGCGTCGTCCAGTTCGCTGAGCGGCAGCCATTGCGGCGCCGGCCCGGCGTGGTCGAGCGCGGATTGGGTCACCGAGAGCAACAGGCCGCCGTCGGAAAGCGGCACGAGGTTCTCGACGCAGCCCTGTGCGAGCAGCACGCCGCAGCGCCGCGCGCACCCGGCTGGGCTCGGCCGGCAGGCCCGCCCCGCGCAGGGCCGCGGTCAGATCGGCCTGCCGCCGCTTGCTGCGGGTCGCCATCACCGTGAGGGCCCGCAACAACAGCGCCGCGAAGTCTTCGTCGCTGACCGGGGGCGGATCGGGCGGACTGTTGCGATGTCGCATTCACGCGTCCACATGCGCTGACGATCGCCTCTGCGCCCAGCTATATGGTCGGCCGAGCACGATAGGACACTAAACATATCACGGACGCGTGACGCGTGGCAGGTATGCAATGCAGCGGAAAATTGCCGGCGGTGAATGATTTCAGATGCCACTAGTTAATCACATCGCCGATCTGGACGGTCTCCTGATCGGCCATGCCACGGATCTTGAACTCGGGTCCGGCGTGACTGCCATCGTCTTCGCCGAGCCGATTGTCGTTTCGGTGTCGGTCCAGGGCGGCGCGCCGGGCGGGCGGGAACTGGGGCTGCTCGAGCCGGACATGACGATCGAGCGCGTGGACGCCGTGGTGCTCGCGGGCGGCTCGGCCTTCGGGCTCGACGCGGCGGGCGGGGTGCAGGCGGCGCTGCGCGAGGACGGACGCGGGCTCAAGGTCGCCGGGGCGGTGGTGCCGCTGGTGCCGACGGCGATCCTGTTCGACCTCGCGAACGGCGGCAACAAGGGATGGGGCCGGTTTCCGCCTTATCGCGACCTCGGCTACGCCGCGGCGCGCGCGGCGCGGGCGGCGGCGGGAGCGCTCGGCAGCGTCGGCGCCGGCACCGGGGCAACCACGGCGACGGTCAAGGGCGGGATCGGCAGCGCCAGCGCCCGCACGGCCTCGGGGCACCGCGTCGGCGCGATCGCGGCGGTCAACGCGCTCGGCACGGCAACGATCGGCGACGGGCGGCATTTCTGGGCGGCGCCGTTCGAGGTCGGGGCGGAGTTCGGCGGCCTCGGCTGGCCGGCGCACTTCACGCCGGCCGACACCGCGCTGCGCCTGAAATCGCGCCCCCAGCCGGGCACCACGATCGGCCTGGTCGCGACCGATGCGACGCTGAGCAAGGCACAGGCGAAGCGACTCGCGATCATGGCGCATGATGGGCTGGCACGGGCGGTGCTGCCGGCGCATGCGCCGGGCGACGGCGACACGATTTTCGCCGCCGCGACCGGCCGGCGGCCGCTGGGCGATCCGTTGTCGGAGCTGACGGACCTCGGCCACGCGGCGGCGGCAGTGTTCGCCCGCGCGATCGGCCGTGCCGTGTTCTGCGCCGCTGCCCTGCCCCACAAGGGCGCCCAGCCCGCCTGGCGGGATCGTTTCGGAGCATGACTTCATTTGCGCTTGCGATCACGAAAACGTGCGCTACAGTTCGACAATCGTTTTGCTACCGGTGGTAACCGGTTACGAATGTCGAGCGTGTAATGGCGATCGCCCCGCTGCGTCCCAGGTTCGTGCCCGTCTCGCTCGACCTCGTGCCCATTGGGGTGCATGCGGGCGACCTGCTGGCGGTCGTGCCGCTGGAGAAATTCCGCGGCGACGGCGTCTATGTCCTGGCGCTGGAGGGGGTGCCGACCGCGGTGCGCTGTGCCGCCAACCGCTACGGCGAGATCGATGTGGTGGCGCTGCATGAGGGCGGCGGCGCCACGATCATGACGCACACCGCGTTTGGCGAGCTGCTGCTCGGCCAGGTGCTCGCGACCTGCAAGGTGCTGGATCGCACGCTGCTGGAGTCGCCGCGCTAACGACCGAGCGGGAAGTGGCAGGCGACGCCGCGCTCGGCCGCGGGGCCGAGGGCCGGCCGCTCGGTCCGGCAGCGCGGTGCGGCGAACGGGCAGCGCGGTGCGTAGGCACAACTCTCTGCCGGCGCGGGAGCATCGTTCGCCGAAGCGCCGTTCACCGGCAGGGCGGCCCGCCGCTTTTGGCCGATGCGCGGCACGGCGGCGATCAGCGCCGCGGTGTAGGGATGGCGCGGCGCATCGAACACCGCGCCGGTCGGCCCCTCCTCCACCACGCGCCCGCGATACAGCACGGCGACGCGCGCGGTGATAACGCGCACCACGCCGAGATCGTGGCTGATGAACAGCCAGGCGAGGCCGAACGCCGCCTGCAGGTCGAGCATCAGTCCGAGCACCTGCGCCTGCACCGACACGTCGAGCGCCGAGACCGGCTCGTCGGCCACCACCAGCGCCGGGCGGGTGACGAGCGCGCGGGCGATGGCGATCCGCTGGCGCTGGCCGCCGGAGAACTCGTGCGGGAACCTGCCGGCCGCCGCCGGGGAAAGGCCGACCGCATCCAGCATCGCCGCCACCCGCTCGCGCCGCTCCGCGCCGCTGGTGCGGGGTTCGAGCGCGGCGATCGGCTCGGCCACGATGCGCCCGACCGAGTGGCGCGGATCGAGCGAGCCGTAGGGGTCCTGGAACACCGGCTGGATGTCGCGCCGCGCCGCGCGCAGCTCGGCCGCGCGCAGGGCGAACAGGTCGCGCCCGCGCAGCGCCACCCGCCCCGCCTGCGGCCGCTCCAGCGCCAGCACGGCGCGGGCGAGCGTGGATTTGCCGCTGCCCGATTCACCGACGATGCCGAGCGATCCGCGCTCCGGCACCGCGAGGTCCACGCCGTGCAGCACGCGCAGATGCGGCGCGCGCGCGAACGGATGCCGGCGCGGCAGCGGGTAGTCGCGCACGAGGCCGGTGACCTCGAGCAGCGCCGTCATGGCGCGGGATGCGGGTGGAAGCACGCCGCGACGTGACTCCCTCTCCCGCTTGCCGGAGAGGGCCGGGGTGAGGGTGGGGGCGAAGCAGCATCGGCCGCCCAGGCCGACCCCTCACCCAACCCTCTCCCCTTGAAGGGGAGAGGGCTCAACAGGGGAACACTCGCGACGCAGTCGGGTTGCGCGCGCGGGCAGCGCGGGGCGAAGGCGCAGCCGGGCGGGCGATGCTGCGGGTCGGGCACCTGGCCCGGGATCGGTGCGGGCCGCCCGGTTGCTTCGTGCGGCGAGGCGGCGAACAGGGCGCGCGTGTAGGGATGCGCCATCGCCGCGAACACCGCGCCGGTCGCGCCCGCCTCCACCACCCGCCCCGCATACATCACCATCACCCGCGCGACCGTGGCGCTCACCACGCCGAGATCGTGCGTGATCAGCAGCAGCGCGAGCCCCTGCTCCGCCGCGAGTTCGCCGAGCAGGTCGAGCACCTGCGCCTGCACCGTGACATCGAGCGCGGTGGTGGGCTCGTCGGCGATCAGCAGGTCGGGGCCGCAGGCGAGCGCGGTCGCGATCACCACCCGCTGCCGCTGGCCGCCGGAGAGCTGGTGCGGATAGCGGTCGCGGGTCCATCTGCGCGAGGCCCACGCGCGCGAGCAGCCGGCGCGCCCGTGCCTCCGCCTCCGCCCGGCCCAGGCGCAGATGCAGCCGCAGCGGCTCCGCGATCTGCGCGCCGATCGACATCAGCGGGTTGAGCGCCGTCATCGGCTCCTGGAACACCATGCCGATGCGCCGGCCCCGGATCGCGCACAGGTCCGCGCTCCGATGCGGTGAGCAGGTCGCGCGCCGTCGAACATCACCCGCCCGGCGGTCGCGGCGCCCGGCGGCAGCAGGCCCATGATCGCCAGCGCCGTCATCGACTTGCCGCTGCCGCTCTCGCCGACCAGGCCCACGCTCTCGCCGCGGCCGAGCGCGAAGGAGACATCGCGACAGCACGGGCACGCGGCCGCCCGACATCGGCAGCGCGCACCGAGAGGTTTTCCACCGCCAGCATCAGCGCGCGCGCCGCACCCGCGGGTCGAGCAGGTCGCGCAGCCCGTCGCCGAGGAGATTGAGGCCGAGCACGGCGAAGGTGATGGCGAGGCCGGGGAACACCGCGAGCAGCGGGGCGCGCCAGATGAAGGTCTGCGCGTCGTTCAGCATCCGCCCCCAGCTCGGCTGCGGCGGCTGCGTGCCGAGGCCGACATAGGAGAGCCCGGCATCGGCGACGATCGCCAGCGCGAACTGGATCGTCGCCTGCACCAGCAGCACCGCGGCGATGTTGGGCAGCACGTGCAGCAGCGTGATCGCGGTGTCATGCCGCCCGGCGGCGCGCGCGGCGAGGATGAACTCGCGCGCCCACACGCCGCGCGCCGCGCCACGCGTGATGCGCGCGAACACCGGGATGTTGAAGATGCCGATGGCGAGCATCGCGTTCGTCGCGCCCGGGCCGGCGAGCGCGGTGATCATCACCGCCGTCAGCAGCGCGGGAAACGCGAAGGCGAGGTCGCAGGCGCGCATCACCACGTCGTCCGGCACAGCCCCCGCGCGCCGCCGCGAACGCGCCGAGCGGCACGCCGATGCCGGCGCCGACGACGACCGCGATCAGCGCGACCGAGAGCGAGCTCTGCGCGCCGGCCATGAGCATCGAAAGCACGTCGCGGCCGAACGGATCGGTGCCGAGCGGATGCGCCAGGCTCGGCGGCGGCGAGCCGGTGCACGATGTCGATCTGCGTTGGCCCGTAGGGCGTCCAGACCAGCGAGATCAGGGCGATGAGCACCATCAGCGCGGTGATCGCGCCGCCGGCCAGCAGGTTGCGGCTGCGCCAGGCGCCGCTCATGCGGCCCTCATGCGCCGGGCCGGCGCTGGCGCGGGTCGATGGCGGCGGTAGGCGAGATCGACCAGGAAATTCACCACGATCACGCTGCCGGCCAGCAGCACCACGAGATCCTGCACCACGATCAGGTCGCGCTGCGCGATCGCCTGGAACACCAGCCGGCCGAGCCCCGGCAGGGTGAACACGTTCTCGATGATGACCGTGCCGGCGAGCAGGAAGGAGAATTGCAGGCCGATGATGCGTCACCACCGGGATCAGCGCGTTCGGCACCGCGTGCCGCCAGAGCGCCGCGTGCGCGGTGAGGCCCTTGGCGCGCGCGGTGCGCACGTAATCCTCGCCCAGCGTCTCGAGCACCGCCGCGCGCGTGACGCGCGCGAGGATCGCCGCCTGCGGCAGCGCGAGCGCGAGCGCGGGCAGGATGCAGCGCGCGCAGGCCGGGCCAAAGCGCCCTCGCCCCAGCCGGGAAAGCCGCTGGCGGGGAACCAGGGCAGACGGATCGCGAACAGCAGGATCAGCAGGATGCCGAGCCAGAAATTCGGGATCGCGACGCCGACCTGCGCCGCGCCCATCAGTGCCGCGTCGCGCACGCTGCCCGCGCCGCGCGGCGGCGAACACGCCGACCGGGATCGCGATGGCGGTCGAGAGCAGGATCGCCAGCACCGCCAGCGGCACGCTGACGCGCATGCGCTGGCGGACGAGCTCGGCCACCGGCACGTTGTAGGTGTAGCTGATGCCGAAATCGCCGCGCAGGACGCCGAAGATCCAGCGCAGGTAGCGCAGCCACAGCGGCGCATCGAGGCCCAGGCGATGACGCAGGGCAGCAAGCGTATCCTCCCGCGCGCCGGTGCCCAGCATGAGCGCGGCCGGATCGCCGGGCAGGACTTGCAGCACGATGAACACGACCAGCGATGCCGCGAGCAGCGTCGCGAGCAGGATCAGCGCGCGGCGCAGGAAATAGCCGGTCACGCGCGGGCGGCTACGGATGTGGGCTCACGGGCGTGGGCGCACCCTCACCCCGGCCCTCTCCCGCGAGCGGGAGAGGGAGATCGTGCGCCGCCGGCCTTTCCCGTGCGGGGAAGGAAGATCATGCGTCGCCCCCTCTCCCGCTGCGGGAGAGGGTCGGGGTGAGGGCCTCCGCGATCACTCCGCCCAGCTCACGCCCGCGACGACGTTCGCGGGGATCGGGTCGTTCTCCCACAGGCCGCGCAGCTTCGCGTTCGCACACGCCGACCTTCGCCAGCGCGAACAGGAACACGTTGGGCTCGTCGTCGGCGAGCTTCTTCTGCAACTGCCCGATCAGGTCGAGCTGCGCCTTCGGGTCGATCGCCTCGACGAACTTCTGGTACAGCGCCTTGTACGTCGGGCGAGTGGTAGTTGAAGTAGTATTTGTCGCGCGCGTAGATATCGAGGTCGCGCGCCTCGGTGTGCGAGATGATGGTGGCGTCGAAGTCGCTGCTGCTTGAACACCTGGTCGAGCCACTGCGCCCATTCGATCGGCACCAGCTTCGCCTTGATGCCGACCTGCTCCAGCATCGCCGCGATCACCTCGCCGCCGCGCCGCGCATAGGTCGGCGGCGGCAGCATGATGGTGATCTCCGTGCCCGGCTTCACCCCGGCCTCGGCCAGCAGCGCCTTCGCCTTCGCCGGGTCGTACGGATAGACGCCGGTGAGGTCGACATAGCCGGGATCGGTCGGCACGTAGTGCGAGCCGATCGGCTTGCCGTAGCCCGACTGCGCGCCGTCGATCAGCGCCTTGCGGTCGATGGCATAGGCGAGCGCGCGGCGCACGCGGATGTCGTCGAACGGCTTGCGGGCGTTGTTCAGCGCGAGGATCGTCTTGCCCTCGGTGGTGCCGATGATGCACGGCGAAGCGCGGGTCGCTCTTGAACTGGTCGATCGCCTCCGGTGCCGGGAACAGCGGAAAGGCATCGATGTCGCCGGCCAGCACCGCGGCCGTTGCGGCCGCCGGGTCGGAGATGAACTTGAAGGTCACCGCCGTCAGCTTCGGCTGCGCGCCCCAGTAGTCGGGGTTGCGCACCATCTCGACGCGGTCGCCCTTGACCCACTGCTTGAAGCGGAACGGGCCGGTGCCGACCGGGTTGGTCTTGTTGGTCGCCGCCGATTTCGGCGAGATCATCACCGCATCGCCCCAGCGCCATGTCGAACAGGAACAGCGCCGGTCGGGCGCTTGAGCTTCACCACCGCGGTCAGCGCGTCGGGGCAGGTCGGTGCTGGCGATCGGCTCGAACAGCTGCTTCTGCGCGTTGACGCTGTCGGGGGCGACGGCGCGCTCGTAGGAGAACTTCACGATCGAGCAGTCGAACGGCGTGCCGTCGTGGAATTTCACACCGCCGATGCAGCCGGAATGTGTAGGTCAGGCCGTCCGGCGAGATCGTCCAGCTTTCCGCGAGCGCCGGCCGCACCTCGCCTCGGCGGTCGATGCGGGTCAGCCCCTCGTAGATGTTGGCATACGTCACCTCGCGGATTGCCGAGGCGGCGCCGGCGGTGGGGTCGAGGTGCGGCGGCTCCAGCACCATGCCCACGGTCAGCGTGTCCTTGGCCTGGGCGGCGCCGGCGGGCAGCGTGGCCCCGAGCGCGGTGGCAAGCGCGGTGGCAAGCGCGGCGGCGAGCAGCATCCTGGTCATGCGACCAACTCCCCCTGAGCGGCGGCAACACACCAGCCCGCCCGGCGCCGGTCAAGCCGGCGCTGCGGGGTCAGGTGGTGACCGTCACGTGGATGTCGCCGCTGCGCGAAAGCACCCGCGCCGAGACCGCCTCCCCCTCGCCCTGCAGCAGCACGTCGAGCCGCGCATCGCCCACCGCGAGGCCGTGGAGCATGATCCGGTCGGTGAACGCCGGCATCACCGGGCGGTCGAAGGTGACGATGCGGCGCGCGGGGTCGAAGCCGATGCCGAGGCTCGCCTGCAACAGCCCGAGCGGGGCCGCCGCCGACCAGGCCTGGGGCACGCAGGCGACGGGGTAGAAGGTCGGTCCCTGCGACCGCCGGCGGGGGAAGCCGCAGAACAGCTCCGGCAGGCGGCGCAGGTCGATATAGGTCGCGGCGTCGAACAGCCCGCCGAGGATCTGCGCCGCCGCCCGCCGCCGCCCGTAGCGGCCGAGGCCGAGCCCGATCAGCGCGTTGTCGTGCGGCCAGACCGAGCCGTTGTGATAGGACATCGGGTTGTACCGCGCCTCCGACGTGGCGATGGTGCGCACGCCCCAGCCGGAGAAGAACCCGCTGCCCATGAGCTGCTCGGCCACGCGCCCGGCCCGGGCGGCGGAGGCGACGCCGGTGAGCAGCAGGTGGCCGGCATTGGAGCTGCGCACCCGGCAGGGCTGTTTCGCGCCGTCCAGCGCCAGCGCATAGGTGCCGATGTCCTCGCACCAGAATGCCTGCTCGATGCGCGCGCGCAGGCTGGTCGCGCTGGCGCGCAGCGCGCTCGCCCGCGCCGCGTCGCCCAGCCGCTCGGCGATCGCGGCCGCACCCCGCCGCGCCTGATAGACGTAGCCCTGCACCTCGATCAGCGCGATCGGCCCCTCGGCGAGCCGGCCGTCGGCATGGAAGATCGAAATCGTGGCTGTCCTTCCAGCCCTGGTTGGCGAGCCCGCTCTCCGTCATGCGGTGGTATTCGACGAAGCCGTCGCGATCGCGGTCGCCGTGCACGTCGATCCAGGTCAGCGCCGCCTCGATCTGCGGCCACAGCGCCTGCACCGTCGCGACATCGCCGGTGCGGCGGAGGTAGTTTTCCGCGAGCATGACGAACAGCGGCGTGGCATCGACGCTGCCGTAGTAGCGGCGGAACGGCACCTCCTTCAGCTCCGCCATCTCGCCGTGGCGCACCTCGTGCAGGATTTTTCCGGGCTCGGCATCGGCATCGGGCTCGGTCCAGGTGGACTGGTTCGCCGCGAGGTAGCGCAGCACGCCGCGGGCGACGGCGGGGTCGGTCCACAGCATCATCAGCGCGGTCAGCAGCGCGTCGCGCCCGAACGCGGCGCTGAACCAGGGCACGCCGGCGTAGGGGTAGGCGCCCTGCTCGGTGTCGGTGATCAGCATGTAGAGATCGGCGACCGAGCGGCGCACGGTCTCGTTGAACGTGTCGTTCGGCGGTCTCGATCGCGGCGGCGCGGGAGGCGCCGCGCAGCAGGGCGCGGCGCGCATCGCGCATGGCGAGGAAGAACGTCTCCGGCAGCGAGGGCAGCGGTGCCACCGGTTCGGTGCAGCGCGCCTCGACATAGATCACCACGCGCTCGCCCGGCGCGAGCGGCAGCACGAACGACGCGTGCGTGGGCTCGATGCGGGTCGGCGCCGGATCGAAGCGCAATCGCGTGGTGCGCTGCCGCCCGTCGAGGCCGGTGTACGCGAGCCGCACGCCGGCCGCCTCGATCGCCGGCGGCTGGACGCTGCCGCGGCGCGGGCGGCGCTGGCCGCGCACCTCGAACAGATCGGCGAAGTCGGCGGCGAAGCGCAGCTCCAGCGTTACGGTCTGCGGCGCATCGGCGTAGGAGCGCACGGCGAGCCGCTGGTGGCAGGCGGCGTCGTAGAGGAACGTGCTGCGCCGGATATGCACCTGGTCGTGCTCCAGCGTCATCCGGCCGTCGTCGTAGAGATCGGGGTTGGTGAGGTCGGTGGTCAGCGTCGCGTTGTCCTGCCGCACGTCGGAGGACAGCAGCAGCGGCCGCTGCCCGTCGAGAAACAGGTCGAGCCGCGAGAGATGGCGCGTGTCACGGAAATAGAGCCCGCCCGGCTCGCCCTGCCCGGCAAGCACGTTCCCCGAGTGGTCGAACACGCCGAACGTGTCGCCATGCTTGAGCGTGCGGGGCCGGCGTTCCTGAAGGCTGGCGGTGGCGGCAACGAAGAACGCGTCGACGGGCGCGCCGGGATCTTGATCGTCGTCCATGCCGGTCTTTCCGTATTGCGGGCGATAAATGCGGGCGGTGTCGCGCGGCCGGGCCGCCGCGTCTCAGGCCGACGTTGGAAACAGCTCCACGAGCGGGATCAGGACGCCGATCTCCGGCAGCGCCAGGCTCGCGCCCGCGCCTTCGATCGTCTCCGCGCGCCAGCCGGCGGAACGGCGCAGCACGGTCGCATGCGGTCGGTCCTGCGCGAGCAGCACATAGGCCTGCACGGTGGCGATGGAGGCGTATTCGGCGGGCTTGACACGACGATCGGTCATTTCCGTCGTCGGTGACAGGATCTCGAACACGACGACCGGGTCGACATGATCGCCAGCCGGGTCGAATTCACCGCAGGCGACCTTCACGTCGGGATAGCGCACGCGGCCGAGTGCGAGCACCTTCACATTCTCGCCAAATGCCTCGCACGGCGCGCGCAGGCGCAACTCCAGCGCTGCGAGCAGCCGGCGGGCGATCCGGTCGGCGGCGATCGTGCCGCCCGTCATGGCGACCGGCTGGGTCCCGTCGAACTCATAGCGCAGCGGCTGTTCCCGCTCCCAAGCCAGGAATTCGTCGAGGGTCAGCGATTTCAGCGACGCACTCATGCGCGACCAATAGCACACGCGGCCGCGTCTGTCGCTTTACAACATCCCCTTGAACACCGAGCCGCTCCCCTCCGGCACCACCGGGCCATCGGGCAGCGCACTCTCCCACCCGCCGCCGAGCGCCTTGTAGATCTGCACGAAATCGGTCGAGACCGCCGTGGTGCTGTCGGTGAGTTGCTGCTGGGTCGCGAGCAGGCTGCGCTCGGCGTCCAGCACGTTCAGGAAGTCCGAGACCCCCTGCGTATAGCGCTCCTGCGCGAGTTTGACCGCGCGCCGGTTCTCCGCCACCGCCTGCGCCAGCCGGTTGCGCCGCTGCTGCTCGGCGTCGTAGGCGGTGAGCGCGTTGTCCACTTCATGCAGCGCGTTCAACACCGTGCGCTGATACGCGACCGCCGCTTCCTGCTGCTGCTGCTGGCGCAGTTCCAGCGTCCGCCGCAGCCGCCCGCCCTCGAAAATCGGCAGCGTGAGCGAGGGGCCGAACGCGTAGGTGCCGGCATTGTACCAGGAGCCGAGATAGTTGGTCGCGATCGACTGCAGCGCCATGCTGGCGGAGAGCGTGACGCTGGGATAGAAATCGGCGACCGCCACGCCCACCGTCGCCGTCGCCTGGTGCAACTGCGCCTCGGCCGCGCGGATGTCGGGGCGGCGGCGCGCGAGTTCCGACGGCAGACCCACCGGCACTTTCGGCGGCACCGGCGGGATCGGATGCACGACCGCAAGCTCGGTCTGCATGCTGCGCGGCGGCTGGCCGAGCAGGAAGGCGATCGCGTTGATCACCTGCGCTTCCTGCGCGCGCAGCGACGGCAACTGGCTCGCCACCGTGTCCACCTGCGCCGCCGCGTTGGCGACGTCGAGCTCGGTGGTCATGCCGCCGGCAGCACGCTCGCGCGTCAGCCGCAAACTCTCCTGCGCGGTGCGCAGGTTTTCCTCGGTGATCTCGATGCTGCGCTGCGTGCCGCGCAACTGCACGTAGTCGCGCGCCATCTCGCCGAGCGCGGTGATCAGCGTGTCGCGTTCGATCTCGGCGGAGGCCTGCACCGAGGCTTTCGATGCCTCGACGTTGCGGCGCACGCGGCCCCAGAAGTCGATCTCCCACGAGGCGTCGAAGCCGTATTGGTAGAGGTTGAACGGATCGAAGATCGCGCCGTTGTTGGGCACGGCGTTGTTGGTGGCGCCGAGCCCGTTGGCGGCGGTGCCGGGCGAGCCGCTGCCCGACTGACCCGTGGTGGGAAACAGCGCGACCGCGCCCTGCCGGGCGATGCGCTGGCGGGTGTAGTTGGCGTTGCCGTTGAGGTTCGGGAACAGGTCGGCGCGCGCGACGCCGAACGCGGCGCGGCTCTCCGCCAGCCGGATGCTCGCCGTGCGCACGTCGAGATTGGCACCCGCGACGCGCTGCTCCAGGCTGGTCAGCTCCGGGTCATGAAACAGCGCCCACCACTGCGCGTCGACCGGCTCGGCGACCGGGCGGCTCATCGCCTCCTTCGGCGGGGGCGTGGGGTGGCCGGCGAACCAGGAGGTCGGGTTCCACGGCGAGGTGGCGCCGGTGAAGTTGGGGCCGACCGGGCTGCAACCGACGAGCAGCGCGAGCGGGGCGGCATGGCAGAGCACGGTGCGCAGCAATCGGCAGGTCTCCTCTGGCCGGCGCCGGCCGCACCGTAATCGCCAGCACCAGGGCGTCAACCGCCTCCGGGCCTGCGGATGCCACGCGGTTGGCGCGCGGCTGGCAGCCGCCTATACCGGCGGCGCGACGCCGAGGAGAACGGGGATGACGGCAGCCGAGCGGGTGCTGGCGCGGATCGAGCGCGATTTTCCGGCCTATCAGGCGCGGTGGCTGGACTGGCTGCGCATCCCCAGCATCAGCGCGCAGCCGGACCACGCCGGCGACTGCCGCGCCGCCGCCGAATTCGCCCGCGCCGAACTCGCCTCCCTCGGGTTCTCGGCCGCGATCCGCGAGACCGCGGGCCTGCCGCTGGTGCTCGCCCACCATCCCGGTCCCGGCGACGGCGCGCCCCACCTGTTGTTTTACGGCCACTACGACGTGCAGCCGCCCGAGCCGCTCGACCTCTGGCACAGCCCGCCCTTCGCGCCGGTCGAAGTGGATGGGCCGCACGGCAAGCGCGTGGTGGCGCGCGGCGCCGTGGACGACAAGGGCCAGTCGTCCATGTGGCTCGGCGCGCTGCGCGCCTGGGTGGAGGAGACCGGCGGGCTGCCGGTCGGCGTCACGGTGCTGATCGAGGGCGAGGAGGAGACCGGCAGCCCCAACCTCGCCCCCTTCCTCACCGCCAACCGCGAGGCGCTGAAGGCCGACGTCGCGGTGATCAGCGACACCGCCACCTGGTCGATCGACACGCCCGCGGTCACCACCCGGCTGCGCGGCCTCGTCTACATGGAGGTGCGGCTGCGCGCGGCGGAGCGGGACCTGCACTCGGGCCTCTACGGCGGCGCCGCGCTGAACCCGATCAACGCGCTGACCGCCGCCCTCGCCGCGCTGCACGACGCGCTCGGCGCGGTCGCGATCCCCGGTTTCTACGACGGCATCGTGGAGCCCTCGGCCGAGCAGCGCGCGGAGTGGGCGGCGCTCGGCTACGACGAGACCGCGTTCCTCGCCACCATCGGTCTGAAGCACCCCGCCGGCGAGGCGGGCCGCGGGGGCCTGGACCGCCGCTGGGCGCGGCCGACCTGCGACATCAACGGTATCTGGGGCGGCTATGCCGGGCCGGGGTCGAAGACGGTCATTCCCGCCGAGGCCGGGGCCAAGGTGAGCTTCCGGCTGGTGCCCGGCCAGGACCCGGCGAAGATCGTGGCGGGCTTCAAGCACTTCATCGCCACGCACGTGCCGTCCGACGCCAAGCTGGAGTTCATCGAGCACGCCTCCGGCCGGGCGATCGAGGTGCGGCGCGACAGCCGCTTCGTCCAGGCGGCGCGCGACGCGCTGGCCGAGGAATATGGCCGCCCGGCGGTGCTGATCGGTTCCGGCGGGTCGATCCCGGTGGTGGAGAGCCTGCACGCCTGCTCGGGCTCGACAGCGTGCTGCTCGGCTTCGGGCTCGACGACGACCAGGTGCACAGCCCGAACGAGAAGTTCGAAGTGGCGTGCTTCCGCCACGGTCTGCGCACCCATGCGCGGCTGCTGGGCAAGCTCGGACCCGCATAAGGCGCCCGTGCCCGGCACCCTGATCCTGGCGCTCGATCAGGGCACGACGTCCACCCGCGCGATCGCCTTCCGGCCCCCTGCCCTGGCTCCGGCGGGCGTCGCGCGCCGGCCGCTCGCGCAGCATTTTCCCGCCGATGGCTGGGTCGAGCACGACCCGGAGGATCTCGTGCGGGACAGCGTCGCCGTGCTGCGCGCGGCGCTGGCCGCGGCCGGCGGCGCGCCGGACGACGTGGCGGCGATCGGCATCACCAACCAGCGCGAGACCACGCTGCTGTGGGACCGGGCGACCGGGCGGCCGCTGCACCGGGCGATCGTCTGGCAGGACCGGCGCACCGCCGCCGCTGTGCCGCGGCCTGCGCGAGGCTGGGCACGAGGCGCTGATCCGCGAACGCACCGGCCTGCTGCTGGACCCGTATTTCTGCGCCACCAAGCTCGCCTGGCTGCTCGACACGATCCCGGAGGCGCGCGCGGCCGCGCCGAGCGCGGCGAGCTCGCGTTCGGCACGGTCGATACCTGGCTGCTCTGGCGCCTCACCGACGGCCGGGTGCACGCGACCGATGCCACCAACGCGAGCCGCACGCTGCTCTACGACATCGCCCGCGGCGCCTGGGACGCGGAGCTGCTGGACCTGTTCCGCATCCCCGCCGCCTGCTGCCGGAGATCCGCGACAGCGCGGCGCCGTTCGGCACGACCGACCGCGGCGCTCGGCGCGAGCGAACGCCGATCCCGGCCCTCGCCGGCGACCAGCAGGCGGCGATGGCGGGCCAGGCCTGCTTCGCGCCCGGCATGGTGAAGATCCACCTACGGCACCGGCGCCTTCCTGCTTCTGCACACCGGCGAGGCGCCGGTTCCATCGCGCGCACCGGCTGCTCACCACGGTCGCGCTCCAGCATCGCGGGCAGCGGACTTATGCCCTGGAGGGCGCGATCTTCATCGCCGGCGCGGCGGTGCAGTGGCTCACCGGCGGCGGCCTCGGCGTGCATTGAGCGCCGGCCGCCAGCGCGGCACTGGCGGCACAGGCCGATCCCGAGCATTCGGTCTACTTCGTCCCCGCCTTCGTGGGCCTCGGCGCGCCGCACTGGGATGCGGCGGCGCGCGGGGCGCTGTTCGGCCTGACGCGCGCGACCGGACCGGCGGCGCTGGCGCGGGCGGCGCTGGAGAGCGTGGCATTCCAGACCCGCGATCTGGTGGAGGCGATGCAGGCTGACCACCCGCATGCCGCGGAGCGCGTGCTGCGCGTCGATGGCGGCCTCGCCGCCAACGACTGGGCGATGCAGTTCCTCGCCGACCTGCTCGCGGCCCCGGTCGATCGCCCGGCGACGGTGGAGACCACCGCGCTCGGCGCCGCCTATCTCGCCGGGCTGGCCGCGGGACTGTGCCCGGAACCCGCCGCCTTCGCCCGCACCTGGGCGCTGGAACGCCGTTTCGCCCCGCAGATGACGGCGGAGGAGCGGGCGCGGCGCTACGCTGGCTGGCAGGACGCGGGTCCGACGCACCCGGGCAGGCTAATGGCCGGTGCCAGGCGCGTGCCAGCCGTCCCGCTCCGCGCGGCTCTCCAGGTGCTGGCAATAGGCGAGCCCGGCCGCGAACCCGCCGAACCCCGCGATCACCAGCAGAAGGTAGAGTAATTCGCCATGTGTCATGATTTGCCTCTTCCGCGAGCGCCCGTGAGGGTGCGCGCGGCGCGGGTTGGCGCTTTGACCTGCGTCAACCGTCGCGTGGGCGCGACGGAAGCGCGTGGCGGCGACGCCCGTGCTAACCTCGCGCCGCGACTCGCAGAGGATGGGATGCCGCTTGCCGCCGACCGACCGACACCTGCTCGCGATCGAGGGCATGCACCCGCCGCAGATCGCGGCGCTGCTGGACCTGGCGGAGAGCTACGTGCTGCTCAACCGGTCCGGCAAAACGCCGCGCGACCGGCTGCGCGGGCGCACGCTGATCAACCTGTTCTTCGAGGACTCCACGCGCACGCGCACGAGTTTCGAGCTGGCCGGCAAGCGGCTGGGCGCCGACGTGATCAACATGCAGGTCAGCGCCAGCAGCGTGAACAAGGGCGAGACGCTGCTCGATACCGCCTCGACGCTGAACGCGATGAACTGCGACCTGCTGGTGGTGCGCCACGCCTCCTCCGGCGCGCCGGCCCTGCTCGCGCGCAAGGTCGAAGCCGCGGTCATCAACGCCGGCGACGGCACGCATGAGCATCCGACCCAGGCGCTGCTCGACGCGCTCACCATCCGCCGCCACCGCGGCGGGCTCGAGGGGCTGACGATCGCGATCTGCGGCGACGTGCTGCACAGCCGCGTCGCCCGCTCCAACATCTTCCTGCTCACCACCATGGGCAGCCGGGTGCGCGTGATCGGGCCGCCGACGCTGATCCCGCCGCAGATCGACCGGCTCGGCGTCGAGGTGTTTCACGACATGGCGGCGGGGCTGCGCGGCGCCGACGCGGTGATGATGCTGCGCCTGCAGCAGGAGCGCATGGCGCGCGGCCTGGTGCCGAGCGCGCGCGAATATTTCCGCTTCTACGGACTCGATGCCGAGAAGCTCGCGCACGCGCGCCCCGACGCGCTGGTGATGCATCCCGGCCCGATGAACCGCGGCGTCGAAATCGCCAGCGCCGTGGCCGATGATCCGCGGCACAGCGTGATCCGCGAGCAGGTGGAGATGGGCGTGGCGGTGCGCATGGCGGTGCTCGACGTGCTCGCGCACGCGGCAGCCAACGGATGAGCGACGTTCTGTTCACCGATGTGCGGCTGCTCGACCCGGGCGCGGGCCTCGATCTGCCGCATGCGGACCTGCTGGTGCGCGACGGGCGAATTGCCGATCTGGGCAGCGGACTCGGCCGGCCGGACGGGGTGGCCGTCGTCGCAGGCGCCGGCGCCGTGCTGTGCCCGGGGCTCGTGGACATGCGCGCGACGCTCGGCGAGCCGGGCGGCGAGCATCGCGGAGACCGTCGCATCGGCCGCGGCCGCCGCGTCGTTCGGCGGCATCACCACGGTCGCGGCGCTGCCCGATGGTGCGCGGGCGATCGACGATCCGGCGCTGGTGCGCCTGCTGCGCGCGCGCGGCGAGGAGACCGGCGCGATCACCGTCGTGCCCTACGGCGCCGCCACGCGCGGCTGCCGGGGCGAGGAGCTGTGCGAGTTCGGCCTGCTGCGCGAGGCGGGAGCGGCCGGCTTCACCGACGGCGCGCGCGCGATCGGGCCGGCGCGGCTGATGCGCCTCGCGCTGACCTACGCGCGCGGGTTCGGCGCGCGCATCGTGCAGCATCCGGAAGAGCCCACGCTGGCCGCAGGCGGCGCCGCGACCCAGGGCGAACTGGCCACGCGGCTCGGCCTGCCGGCCATCCCGGCGGCGGCCGAGGCGCTGATGGTCGCGCGCGACATCCGGCTTGCCGAGCTGACCGGCGGGGCGGTGCACTTCGCGCATGTCTCGACGGCGGAGGCGCTGGCGCTGATCCGTGCTGCGAAGGCGCGCGGGCTGGCGGTGACGTGCGACACCGCGCCGCCCTATTTCGACCTCAACGAGACGGCGATCGGCGACTGGCGGACCTTCGCCAAGCTCTCGCCGCCGCTGCGGACGGAGGCGGACCGCCAGGCGGTCGCGGCGGCGCTCGGCGACGGCACGATCGACGCCATCGCCTCCGACCACCGCCCCTGCGACGCGGACGACAAGCGGCTGCCCTTCGCCGAGGCCGCGGCGGGCGGCACCGGGCTCGCGACGCTGCTCGCGGTGACGCTGGCGCAGGTGCATGGCGGCGCGCTGGCGCTGCCGCGCGCGATCGAGCTGCTGACCGCCGCCCCCGCGCGCCTGCTCGGCATCGAGGCGGGCACGCTGCGCAAGGGGGCGGCGGCGGATCTCTGCCTGTTCAGCCCGGAGCGGGCATGGCAGGTCGTGGCGGGCGCCCTGCCCGGGCCGGGCGCCGAACACGCCCTTCGACGGCCGCGCCCTGGAGGGGCGCGTCGTCGGGACGTGGAAGGCCGGCCGAAGGGTGTTCGGGGGCTAGCGCCGCGCAGGCTCAGCGGCGGCGGCGGCGCAGCAGTCCGAACGCTGCCGAGGCCGAGGCCGAACAGCGCCAGCGTCGCCGGTTCGGGGACCGCCTTCGGTTCCGGGATGTCCCGAGAAACGCGTAGTCGTGCAACTCGCCGCGGCCATTGAAGCTGCCGGCGACCAGGACACGCCCTCGATATCGGTCGAGTTGGTGACGGCGGCGTCCGGCGCGAGCATCAGGCCGCCCCACTGCGTCCCGAAACTGACCGAGGTGGCGTCGTAGAAGTTCCAGATGACGTTCTGACGGTCGGTGGAACTCGTTGTTGAAGTGGTTGTTCAGGTTCACCAGGCCGCCGGTGCCGCTGGCATCGACGTTGATCACGACGGTGGAGGCGCCGTCCAGGTTCACCTTGAACCCGGCATAGCCCTGCAGCGCGGCGGCCGTCACGTCGAACACCGCGATGCCGCCCACCGGCGTCGCGTTGAACTGCACGTTGTTGTTGTCGTGCGCGTCGATGGTGCTGGTCGCGGCCATCGCCTGCAGGACCGCGGAAAGCCCCAGCGGGCCGGTGCCGACGCTGGCGAAGTCGCTGATCGTGTTCGGCACCGACGCCAGGTACGATCCCGCCGCCATTGAAGTTGTAATGGGCGGTGTTGGTGCCGCCCACATACACGTTGCCGCCGTTATTGACGTGGTAGGTGCCGCCGCTGGCGTTGCCATACACGTTCACCGCCCCGAACCCGGTCGGCGGCGTGCTGCGCGGGTTGTTGTTGAAGGTGTGCGATGCGCCGGACATGTTGCCGCCGACCACCAGCGGCCCCTCGACATCCGAGGTGCTGCTGAAATTGCCGAACACGACCGCCCCGAACCCGGACGCGATCGCGCTGGCCGAGAGCGGCCCCGCCTTCGCGGCCCCCGCACTCGCAAGCACCCCGGCAAAAACCAACCCGATTGTTCCGGCTACGCGCACGACACATCCATAACAATGACGACACCGAGACGGTGTAGCTTGGCCGGGAAAGTTTCTCAAATCTTTCGTTAATCCCCCAGCCCGGTGCGCCGCCACGTCCGCCTCCCGGCGGGCGCAGCGTCGCAAGCGCTTGTTTCGGAAGAATTAATGACGCCGGGGCGCCGACTCACCCCGGTGCCCGGCGCGCCGTGAACAGGGCGACGTCGATCACGAAGCTGCCGTCCGGCTCGATCGCGAAATGCCGCTGCACCGCGTCCGCCATCACCGCCTGCACCGCGCGGATCGCCCCGGCCAGCCCCTCCGGCGTGCGCATGCGGGCGACCCACTCGCCGAACGCGAGCCGCACCCGGAACGATGTCGCGGCGCCCGTGATGAAGCCCGCGCGGGCGAGCGCGTCCTCCCACTCCGCGCGCGAGCGGTCGCGCACGTGCGACGTGTCGCGCAGCAGTTCGACCGTCTGCAGATACGTGTCGAGCAGCGGGCTGCCGGGCGAGACCACATCGACGAACCCCGCCTCGCCGCCCGGCTTCAGCACGCGCGCGGCCTCGCGCAGCCCGGCGTCGAAATCGCGCCAGTGATGCGCCGAATAGCGGCTGAGCACGAGATCGAAGCTCGCATCGTCGAACGGCAGGCGCTCGGCCGGCCCCTGCGCGGTGCGCAGGTTGCCGAGGCCGCGCGTCTTCGCCGCCTCGGCCACGACCGTCAGCATCTGCTCGGAGAAGATCGTAGGCGACGACTTCGCCGACGCTCGGCGCCACGGCATAGGCGACATGCCCGCCGCCGCAGCCGAGATCGAGCGCCCGCCCCTGCCCGCGCGCGAGCGCGGCCAGCGCGGCGAGATCGCGCGCCCTGGGCGTGGACCGCGACTGGCGAGATAGTTCCGCAGCCCGCTCGCCGAACTGACCGACGACCAGGGCTCTCCTGCGTGCGCGCGCTCATCGCCCGCTCCTCTGCTGCGTCGCGGCATGGTGGTGCGGGATTGTGGGGGCGAGATGCGCGTTTCTTCGCTGCGCGGTATGCGGGGCCGGACCCTCACCCTCCCAGCCTTCGGCTGGGCCCCTCCCTCTCCCGCGAGCGGGAGAGGGGTTTTCGGCGCGGCTTCGCGTCACTCGCTTTTCGCTCTCCCGCTTGCGGGAGAGGCGTTCTTCTTCTCCCTCTCCCGCTTGCGGGAGAGGGCCGGGGTGAGGGGCTCGGCCTTTCTTGCCGGCGTCGATCTCCGCGAACACCTCGCGGGCGGTGCGGAACGCCTCGAAGCCGGCGGGAATGCCGCAGTAGCCGCAGACCTGGATGAAGATCTCCTTGATCTCCTCGCGCGTGACGCCGTTGGTCAGCGCGCCGCGGATGTGCAGCCTGAGCTCATGCGATTTGCCGAGGGCGGCGAGCATCGCGAGGTTGAGCATGCTGCGGGTCTTGTGCGGCAATCCCGGCTTGCGGGCCCAGACCATGCCCCACGCCATCTCGGTCGTGGCCTTCTGGAACGCGGCGTAGAAATCGTCGGCACTCTCCAGCGAGCGGTCCACGTAGTCCGCGCCCAGCACCTCACGCCGCACGGCGAGCCCATGCTCGAACAACTCGCCCTTGTATTCGGGGCGATCGGGGATCTGCGCCATCCTGTGCCTCCGCGACTTTCTTGCGGCGGAGGCTACGCGGGCGACGGCTCCGCCTCAAGGCGCAGCGGTGCGCAGCAGCGTTGCAAGCCGGTCGGCTTCCTCGGCCGGCTTGTCGGTGCGCAGCCGGGCGATGCGGGGAAAGCGCAGCGCCACGCCGGATTTGTGGCGCGTGGAGAGCTGCGCCGCGTCGAACGCCACCTCCAGCACCAGCGCCTTCTCCACCTCGCGCACCGGGCCGAAGCGGGCGATGGTGTGGTTGCGCACCCAGCGGTCGATCCACGCCAGCTCCTGATCGGTGAAGCCGAAATACGCTTTTCCGACCGGCACCAGCTCTTCGCCTGCCGGCCCGTCGCGCCACAGGCCGAACGTGTAGTCGGAGTAGAAGCTGCTGCGCTTGCCGTGGCCGCGCTGCGCGTACATCAGCACCGCGTCGATGGTCAGCGGGTCGCGCTTCCACTTCCACCACAGGCCCTTCGGCCGGCCGGGCACGTAGGGCGCGTCGCCGCGCTTGAGCATCAGCCCCTCGATGCCGGCGGCGCGCGCGCCGTCGCGCAGGGCCGCGAGATCGTCGAGCGTGGTGAAGCGCGATCAGCTCGGAGAGGTCCATGCGCGCCGGGCGCGTGCGCGCGAACCATGCCTCCAGCCGCTGCCGCCGGGCGTCGAACGGCAGCGGCGCGCAGATCCTCCGCCGCCTCGAACAGCATGTCGTAGAGCCGCACGGCGGCCGGATAATCGCGCAGCATCTTCGCGCCGACGGCTTGCGGTTGAGCCGCTGCTGCAGATCGGCGAACGGCGCCACCTCGCCGTCGCGCATCACCAGCAGCTCGCCGTCGAGCACGCCATGGAACTGCATCGCCTCGACGATTTCGGGGAAGGCGCCGGAAATGTCGTCGGCGCCGCGCGAATAGAGCCGCCTGCCCGCCCGCGGTCGCGACGAGCTGCACGCGGATGCCGTCCCATTTCCATTCCGCGCGCAGCCGCGCCGGCATCGAGGCCCGAGAAGTCCACCGCCTCCAGCGGATGCGCCAGCATCGGCGGGCGGAACACCGGCGCGTCCGCCGGGTCGGGCCGCGGCGCCGCGCCCCTCGATCCAGGCGAACAGCGGCAGCGTAGGGCGGCGCAAGGCCGTGCCAGACCTCCTCGATGTCGTCGGCGGCGATGCGGCCCTCGCTCAGCTCGGCGAGCGCGATCTTCGCCAGCCGCGCGGAGACGCCGACCCGCAGCCCGCCGGTGATCAGCTTGAGCAGCGCCAGCCGCACCGAGGCGTCGGAGGCGTCGAGCCAGCCGGCGACGATCGCCGGCAGCGCGGTGCGCGCGGCGCCGTCGAGCGTGTGCGACGACCTCGGCGAGGCGCGGCGGCGCCGTGCGTGCCGGCGCCTCGGGCCACATCAGCGCGACGGTCTCCGCGAGGTCGCCGACATAGTCGTAGGACCAGGCGAACAATTCCGGATCGGTGCGTGCGGCGGCCAGTTCGCGGATCAAGCCGGGCTTCGCGGCGGCGAAAGCTCAGCTCGCCGGTGACGGCGGCGAGGCCGATGCCGCGGTCGGGGTCCGGCTGCGGTCGCGAAATAGCGGCGCAGCAGCGCGATCTTGCCGTTGCGCGCCGGGCGTGAACACCAGCCGTTCGAGCAGGGCGGCGAAGGCGATCATGCCGCCTCGTCCTCCTCGCCGTAGCCGAGCAGCCGCAGCGCGCGGCCGCGCACGCCGCGCTGCTCGGCCGCGTAGATCAGCGCCTCCTCCCGCCCATGCGTCACCCACACTTCCGGGGCGCCGACCTCGTCGATGGTGGCGTTGAGTTCGTCCCAGTCGGCGTGGTCGGAAATCACCAGCGGCAACTCGACGCCGCCCTGCCGCGCGCGCTGGCGCACCCGCATCCAGCCCGAGGCGGCGCACACCACGGGATCGGCGAGCCGGCGCGCCCAGCGATCCGCCGCCGCGCCCGGCGGGGCGAGCACGATCGCGCCCGCCAGCGCCGCCTTGGCCGCGCCGGTCGCCGGCGCCAGCGGATCGCCGAGGTCGACGCCGAGCTGCCGCGTACGCCGTCGCAGAGCGGGATGTGGGCGCCGTGCAGGAAGATCGGCCGCTCCCACCCGGCCTCGCGCAGCAGGGCGGCAAGGCGCTGGCACTTGCCCAGCGAGTAGCAGCCGACGAGGTGCGTGCGCTCGGGAAACAGCGCGACGCTCGCCGAGCAGGCGGCCGATCTCGTCGGCCGGCGGCGGATGGCGGAACACCGGCAGCGCGAAGGTCGCCTCGGTGACGAACACATCGCAGGCGATCGGGCACGAAGGCCGGCGTGGTGGGATCGCGCGTGCGCTTGTAGTCGCCGCTGCACCACGGCGCGGCTGCCGCGCCATTCCATCGCGACCTGCGCCGAGCCCAGCACATGGCCGGCCGGCTCCAGCCAGAGCGTCACCTCGCCCATGCGTCAGCCGCTCGCCCCAGCCGAGCGGCTGCTGCGGTGTCGCCGGCGCCGCCCTTCGCCGAGCCGCGCGCGCATCAGTGCCAGGGTCTGCGGGCTCGCCAGCACCGCGCCATGGCCGGGCCGGGCATGGTCGGAATGGGCGTGGGTGATGACCGCGCGATCGACCGGCGCGCACCGGGTCGATGAAGAACCCGCCGGGCTCGCAGTAGAGCCCGGCCGGCAGCGGCTTCAGCCAGGTCTGCGGGTGCGGCATGGCGCAGAGGTGGGCGTGCCCTGCCGCCGATGCCAGAGTTTCTCACGTGCGGATAGAACGACGGCGCCAGCGCTCCTGTTATCGGCGGAATTTACAATCAGAAGGTGAGCAGCGCGGGCGCTCACCACCCGCAAATTGTTGTTACCTCGCGCCGGAATTATCCGCATGACGGTCTGAGCTCGCTAGGAATACGAGCACGACCCTGCAACGGAGAAAAACTCATGACGAGCGCAGCAAACGCGGCGGTGAGCACGGCTGTCTTCAAGCCAACCAATTACGGTTTCAATACAAATAATGACGACCCGCCGGCGGCGTCTTCCCCTGTTCAACGTGATGCTGGTGTCTCCGCCGTCGACCGGCGCGGTCGCCGTCGACCTCGGCGGTGCGAACACGTCGCTGACCCTGAAGGGCCTCGGCAACAGCGTCTATGGCGACAACGGCAACGACATCGTCAGCGGCGGCGCCGGCATCGGCGCGGTCTATCTCGGCAACGGCACCAACACGGTGGGCCTCAACGGCCCACTGAACACGATCGTGGTCGGCGATGGCAACGACACGATCCGCGGCGGCGCCGGCATCGTGAACGTGACAATCGACCCGACCGACGTGCGGATCATCTACGGCGGCGCGCTGAGTGCCACGCTGCAGCTCGCCCTGCCAATCTCGCTCGGCGTCAACATGACCGACGGCAACTTCGGCTGGTTCCTCGGCGGCAGCAACAACATCGGCGCCTTCAGCGGCCTCGGCAATTCCGACGACACCAGCGGCAACGGCAACATCGGTGTCTTCAACGGCAACTCCAACAGCGCTTCCGACAACGGCAACGGCAACATCGGCGCGCTGAACGGCAACATGAACGGCGCCTACAACGCCGACGGATCGAGCGGCACCAACAACGGCGTCTTCAACGTCGGCGTGCTGAACGGCAATGCCAACGGCAGCATGAACTCGGGTGCCAACAACGGCAACTACAACGGCTACGACAACCTCGGCGTCTACAACGGCAACCTGAACGGCAACCTCAACTCCGGCACTGCGAATGGCAACGGCAACGGGCAGGACAACCTCGGCGGGCTGAACGGCAACCAGAACGGCAACGGCGCGCCGCTGACGTTCCAGCCGGCCTCGACGCAGCCGCCGATCCTGACGCTGACCGGCGCCCTCGACACGATCGTGGCCGGCAACGGCAACAACACCATCGTCGCCCCCGGTGGGCTTTCCACCGTGGTTGCCGGCGATGGCGCGAACAAGATCACGATCGCCGGGCAGTTCGATACGGTGGTCGCGGGCGATGGCGGCAACAACGTGGTGGGCAATGCCGACCACGCGGCGGTCAAGCTCGGCGATGGCACCAACCACGTGATCCTGTCGGGGCTCGGCAGCAACGTGGTGCAGACCGGGTCGGGCAACGACACGATCCAGCTTTCCGGGTTCGGCAACTGGGTGGATGCCGGCGCCGCCATCAACCACAACACGATCTTCGGCGGCGTGGGCGGGGATACGTTCGCGATCCAGGCACCGGGCGGCGGCTATGATGCGATCTACAACTTCTCGCTCTACAACGCCGACCAGCTCGATCTGACGACGGCACTGGCGACCACCAGTTGGGACGGGCAGGCGTCCGACCTCGGCAACTACCTGCACGCCTCGACCATGAGCAACAACACCTGGCTCGCGGTCGGCAGCGGCGCGGGAACGAGCGTCGCGCAGCTCGTGGGCGTGCAGGCGACCCTGGGCCAGCTTCTCGCTCACAACTCACTGATCACGTGATGCACATAAAAGAAAGGTCATCATAACCGCGATAATGCGGCAAGGCGATGAATACCGCTATGAATATCGACCATTCGGTTCCACAGTATTGTGAAATGTTTCCTGTTGCTAGTTTTCCCATACCGGTGCCACGTAATTATCGTCGTGGGAAAGGCCCCACGGCGAAATCAGAAATTTCTGTGAGGGACGCATGCGAAAGATTCTTTTGGCCTCGGTGGCGGTGCTCGGCTTTGCCGCGTTCGCGACTGCGCCGGCGTTTGCGCGTAGCCATGGCGGCACGAACAACGGCGGCGGCACTGGCGTCGGCGTCGGCGTGGGTGGCAATGGCGGCACGGGCGGCGCGGCGGCGGCGGCGGCACGGGCGGCGCGGGCACCGGTGGTAACGGTGGCAGCGGTGGCACGGGCGTCGGCGTCGGCGGCGCGGGCGTTGGTCTCGGCGGCTTCGGCCTCGGGGCTGGCATCGGCATCGGGTCCGCGAATGGCGGGCGCGGCGGGTCGGGCACCGGCGGGGCCGGTGGGGCTGGCGGGGCCGGTGGCAACGCCAACGGCGGCGCGGGCGTTGGCGTTGGCGTCGGCGGGGACGGCGGCGGCAACAGCGGCGGCCACGGCCACTAACTGGCCAAGCGGTTCACTACGAACCGCACTGGCAAGGCAAGACGGAGGCGGCGCAAGCCGCCTCCGTTCTTTTTGTACTGTTTCACGAGCGCGGGAGACGAGGTTTCCTTCTCATACTCGCTCATGATTATTTGATGATACAATAATTGTGTCACTTTGGGGCGAGATATTCCAGAGCCACGCTGGCGTTACGACAATAGAAACCGCTCCCGGGATATGAACGCCACTCGATTTATCACCGATCGCGCCGGCTCGACGGCGCTTGGTCAGGGAGGGGTGCTTTGAGAAAGCTGCTTCTACTTACGGTTGCGCTCGGCTTTGCGGTGCCAGGCGCACCGATCGTGCTCGCGGCGGGCGGGCATGGGCACGGCGGTCACGGCTTCGCCGCCGGCGGCAATGGGGGAATCGCCGGCAACGGCGGCTGGGGCGGCAACGGCGGGACCGGGATGGGCGGCAACGGCGGGCGGGGCGGGCTCGCCGTCGCCGGCAGTGGAAACGGCAGCGGCACCAACGCGAACGGCACCGGCAACGGCGGCAGCGCCGTCGCGACTGCGAACGGCGGCAGCGGCGGCGATGGCAGCGGCGGCAACGGCGGGACGGCCGGCAACGGCGGCAACGCGAATGGCGGCAACGCGCACGCCAAAGGCGGCAACGCCACCGGCGACCGGCGGCAATGGCGGGATCGCCGGCGACGGCGGCAACGGCGGCAACGGCGGGCTGGCATCGGCGGCAATGGCGGCAATGGCGGGGTCGGCGGTCGCCGGCAGCGACAACGGCAACGGCAACGGCAGCGGCAACGCCGCCAGCAACAACGGCAACAACAACGGCAACAACAACGGCGGCAGCGCCAGCGCCAACGGCGGCAACGGCGGCTCGGCACCGGCGGCAACGGCGGCACCGGCGGCAGCGGCGGCAATGCCAATGGCGGCAACGCCACCAGCAACGGCGGTCGGCGGCGGCGGCACCGCAACCGGCGGCAATGGCGGGATCGGCGGCACCGGCGGCAACGGCGGGAGCGGCGGCAGCGGCATCGGCGGCAACGGCGGCAAGGGCGGCGTTGCCATCGCCGGCAGCTTCAACGGCAACAGCAACGGCAACGGCAACAACGGCAACAACAACGGCAATAACAACGGCAACAACAACAGCGGCACCGCCACCGCCAACGGCGGCAACGGCGGCAACGGGACCGGCGGCAACGGCGGCAGCGGCGGCAACGGCGGCAACGCCAACGGCGGCAACGCCACCGCGACCGGCACCAGCAGCGGCAGCAGCAGCGCGACCGGCGGCAATGGCGGGATCGCCGGCAACGGCGGCACCGGCGGCACCGGCGGTGCCGGCGCGGGGCGGCAATGGCGGCAATGGCGGCGTCGCGGTGGCGCACAGCTTCAACGGCAACAGCAACGGCAACGCCAACACGGGCTTCAGCAACGGCAACAATAACGGCAACGGCAACGGCGGCTCGGCGAGCGCCAATGGCGGTGCCGGCGGCAGCGGCACCGGCGGGTCCGGCGGTGGCGGTGGCGGTGGCGGCGGTGCCGGTGGTGGTGGCGGCGGTTCGGGCGGCTAGCCTCGGACCGACGCTTGGCGGCGCGCTGCGAGGCGCGCCGCCCTTTTTCCCGCGCAGGACCGGGCCGGCTCGTCGTCGGCCGATCCTCGTCGAGGAGGCATTTGTGAACAAACCGGTAATGCTCACGGCCGCCCTCAGCCTGGCGGCGGTCTCGGCCGGCGGCGCCACGGCGGTCGCGGCGGCGCCTGCCCTAAGTCGGATCTGCGCCGAGCAGCTCGTGGCCAGCGCGGCCCTCGCCATTGGGCACGGCGCGCGGACGCTCGGCGGGGTGATGCTCATCCGCTCCGGTCCGGGCGCCAGCGGCGTCGGGGCGGGCGGCGCCGGCGGGGTCGGCGCGGCGGGCGGGGCCGGCGGGGCCGGCGGAGCCGGCACCGGGGGCGCAGGAGGCAACGGCGGCGTCGGGGGCAGCGGCAACGGCGGCGCCGGAACCGGAGCCGCCGGCGCGGGCGGCGCCGCGGGGGCCAGCGGCGGCGCCGGTGCCAGCGGGACCGGCGGCGCGGGTGGTGCCGGCGGCGCGGGCGGCAGCGGGACTGGTGGCGCCGGTGGCGCTGGAAGCAGTGGTGCCGCCGGGGCGAGCGGTGCGGGTGCAGCAGGCAGCGCGGGCGCAGCCGGAGGAGCTGGCAGCAGCGGCGGCGCCGGGGCCGCTGGAGCCGGCGGAGGCGGTGGCGGCGGCGGCGCCGGAAGTGCCGGCGCCGGAGGTGCGGGAGCGGAGGCGGGGGCGCGGGCGGCGCTGGAGCCGGGGGCGCCGGAGCCGGGGGCGCCGGAGCCGGGGGCGGCGGTGGTGGCGGCGGCGGCGGTGGTGCCGGTGCTGGCAGCGGCCCGGCGGTGGCGCTGCGGGTGGCGGTGGTGGCGCGGGCGGTGCCGGCGCGGGTGGTGCTGGCGGCCCGGGAGGTGGCGGCGGCGCTGCCGGGGGCGCAGGCGGTGGTGCCGCCGGTGGCGCTGGAGCCGGCGGCGGCGGCGGCGGTGGTGGCGCCCCAGGGGGTCACGGCCAGCCGCCGGCTTCCGGCGGCGGGTTGAACAGCCAGTAGCACCCGCTTCGACTTGCCGCTTCGGCGCCCGGACCGCTATCTACCGGGCGATGGGAACATTGCCGGAACCCTTCGCCGGCTGGTTCGCGCGCCAGGGGTGGACGCCGCGCGCCGCATCAGCTCGCGGTGCTGGAAGCCGCGCAGGCCGGCGAGAGCGTCCTGCTGATCGCGCCCACCGGCGGCGGCAAGACGCTGGCGGGCTTCCTGCCCAGCCTGATCGACCTCGCCGCAGCGCCCCGCGCCGGGCCTGCACACGCTCTATGTCAGCCCGCTGAAGGCGCTCGCCGCCGACATCGCGCGCAACCTGACCCGGCCGGTGGCGGAGATGGCGCTGCCGGTCACGCATCGAGACCCGCACCGGCGACACGCCCGCGCCGACCGCCGCCGCCAGCGCGAGGCGCCCGCCGCAACCTGCTGCTGACCACGCCGGAGAGCCTCGCGCTGCTGCTGTCGCTGCCCGAGGCGCCGGACGATGTTCGCTCGCTCGCTGCCATCGTCATCGACGAGGTGCACGCGCTCGCCGGCACCAAGCGCGGCGACCAGCTCGCGCTCGGCCTGGCCCGGCTTGGGCACGCTCGCGCCCGGCGGCGCGGCGCGTCGGCCTGTCCGCCACCGTCGCGCATCCGCGCGCCACTCGCCGCCTACGTCGGCGCCGACCGCGGCGCGTGATCGAGGTCGCCGGCGGCGCGCCGCCCGAGATCTGCGATGATCCTGCCGGAGGGCCGCCTGCCGTGGTCCGGCCACATGGGCCTGGTCAGCGCGCCCGAGATCCTGGCGCGCATCCGCGCCGCCGGCATGACCATCGTGTTCGTCAACACCCGCGCCCAGGCCGAGCTGCATGTTCCAGGCGCTGTGGAAGCTGAACGACGACACGCTGCCGATCGCCATCCACCACGGCAGCCTGGAAGTCGAGCAGCGCCGCAACGCGTCGAGGCGGCGATGGCGGAGGGCAGGCTGCGCGCCGTCGTCGCCACCTCCTCGCTCGATCTCGGCATCGACTGGGGCGGCGTGGACCAGGTGATCCAGGTCGGCGCGCCGAAGGGCGTCTCCCGGCTGTTGCAACGTGTCGGCCGCGCCAACCACCGCATGGACGAGCCCTCGCGCGCGATCCTGGTGCCCGCCAACCGCTTCGAGGTGCTGGAATGCGAGGCGGCGATCCTCGGCGTCGCGGCGCGCGAACTGGACGGCGACCCGCCGCGGCCCGGCGGGCTGGACGTGCTGGCGCAGCACCTGCTCGGCCTGGCCTGCAGCGCGCCGTTCCGCCCCGACGAGCTCTATCGCCGAGGTTCGCCGCGCCGCGCCCTATGCCGCCCTGACCGCGCGCAGGATTTCGACGACGTGCTGCGCTTCGTCGAGGACGGCGGCTACGCGCTCGCGCGCCTACGAGCGCTATCGAAAACTGTTCCGCGACAGCCGAAGGGCGCGATGCATGTCCGCAGCGAGCGCGTCGCCCGCCAGCACCGGATGAACATCGGCACCATCGTCGAGGAGCCGCTGCTGAAGGTGCGGCTCGGGCAAGCGCGGCGGGCCGATGCTCGGCGAGGTGGAGGAGTATTTCGTCAATATGCTCCGCCCGGCGACACCTTCATGTTCGCCGGCCGCCTGCTGCGCTTCGTGCGGCTGCGCGAACACGGTCGCCGAGGTGGCAGGAGGGCGGCGACGGCGAGCCGATGGTGCCGGCCTATGCAGGCGGCCGGCATGCCGCTGACCACCAACCTCGCCGACCGCGTGCGCGGCCTGCTGCAGGACGCCGCGAGACGTGGGACGCGTTCCCCGAGCCGGTGCGGGAATGGCTGCGACTGCAGCGCGCGCGTCTCCCGCCTGCCCGGCCGCACGACCTGCTGGTCGAGACGTTTCCGCGCGGCGACCGCTGGTATCCTGGTCGCCTACTGCTTCGAGGGCCGCAACGCGCACCAGACGCTCGGCATGCTGCTGACGCGGCGCATGGAGCGCGCGCGGCTTCGCAGCCGCTGGGCTTCGTCGCCACCGACTACGTGCTGGCGCATCTGGTGCGCGCGACCGCCGCACGATGTCGCGCGCGCTGTTCGAGCAGGACATGCTGGGCGACGACCTGGAGGCGTGGATGGCGGAAGTTCCATGCTGCGGCGCACGTTCCGCAACGTCGCGGTGATCGCCGGCCTGATCGAGCGGCACCATCCCGGCGTCGGAGAAGACCCGGCGGCAGGTGACGGTGAACAGCGACCTGATCTACGACGTGCTGCGCCGCCACCAGCCCGACCACATCCTGCTGCGCGCGACGCGCGCGGACGCGGCCGGCGGGCTGACCGATCTCGGCCGCATCGCCGGCATGCTCGCGCGCGTGCAGCGGCACGCATCGTGCACATGGTGCTGTCCCGCGTCTCGCCGCTCGCGGTGCCGGTGCTGCTGGAGATCGGGCGCGAGAGCGTGCGCCAGGCGGACGGCGACGATCTGCGGCTGGAAGAAGCGGCGCTGATCGCCGAGGCGCTCGGCGAGGCCGAGTCCCCCGCCGCTGCGCACGCCCGCGGGTCCTGCGCCGAACCTCGCGCGCCAGCCATTGCGGCGCGCGCCAGGGCAAGGGCGGTTGTCGGTCTGAGCGGGGGGAGCGCCGGACGGCTCAATCCTCGGCGAGCAATTCGTCCAGGGTGAACGGGCAGGCACGCGGCAGCGGCCGCGGTGGTTGTCCGTCGATCATGTCGGGAAGGGGGTCGAGCGCATCGGCATAGAGGCCGGCCAGGTCGATGCGATGGCGCATGGACTCCGCGAACCGGCGCCGCGCCTGCCGGCGAAAGACCCGCGCCTCCTTCGCCCAGCCCCGTGCGGCCAGGGCGTCCGGCCAGCCCTGCAGCTTCAGCATGTGCGAGAGCGCCTGCGTCAGCAGCGATTCGACGGCGGCCAGTTCGCTGCGGCCCACGCTCTCGACCTCCTCGATCACATTGGCCCAATCCACCGCGTCATTCACGCGCTCGCCGGCCGCGACCCGGCGCAGCAGGGCCGCCTGACGCTCGGACCAAGCCAGGACATCGGTCTCGTAGGTGCTCATCAGTGCCTCGACCGCATCGAGCCGAAAGAAGGTGCCGCCGCCAGCGAGTGTCAAGCATGCCGGCCACGCCGTTGCGTGTGGGCAAGAGATCCTGCAAAAGGTGAAACGATGGTTGCCGGGCGCCGGTTCGGCAAGCCGCGGCTCGCTGCCAATGCGCGCGTCGACCGTGTCGCGGCCTGAACCTTGTGGACGTGCGCCAGTTGAGAAGGCCGCTGGCATGACGATCGGGTTGGGCGAAGCGACGGCAGCGGCGGTGCGGGCGCGGATTGGTATCCACGCACTGAAGAACAGCGAAGCTCGGCCGGGAATATTCGTATCCGTCGCTGCCGCTGTGCGTAATCGACGCGGTGTTTTCCATCGGCGTGCGCTACGTCAACGCGCGGAGGGCCGTCACCGCGTGGTGCGAAGCGCAGCACCCGCAATGGTCCGAGGCCAGGGCCGACGGCGTGCCTGCGCGTCGCATGCGCGAACTTGTCCGGCCCCTTGCCGGTCTCTCCGGCGCGGAACGCGCCGACGAGATTCTTCGGCGGCAATCGTCAGCGCACATCTCCCAAATCCGGCATTCTCAAAGCCGATGCCGTCGCACACTTCGCCGAGGCGTTGGTCGAGGTCGGGATTGAAGACTTTCCGGACCTGCAGGAATCCGGCCGCGTCGCGCGAGCACGGGAGGTGATTGCCACGATACCGGGCCAGCGGAGCGGCCTGTCGTTCAGGTATTTTCTCATGCTGGGGGGAAACGACGACGGCGTGAAGGCCGATCGGATGATCTGCGGCTTTGTCGCGGCGGCAACGGAGCGCCAACATGTGTCGGCGTCTGCTGCCGAGGCAGTGATCGTCGCCGCATGCGGCATTCTCAAGCCCGACTTCCCGAACCTGACGCCTCGCCTTCTTGACCATCTCGTCTGGCAGTATCAACGCGAGCTTGAGAGTTCGCGCGGTCAGGAAGCGAGCATGTGCAGGGCTGCTCCGGAAATCCTGCTATGATGGGCGGCGTGAGCGGTTTGGGGTGGCTGACCACATGGGGATTGATGTGGGCCGAAGGATTTCTCTCGTCCTCGCGTTCCTGCTGCTCGCCGCACCGGGCGCTGCGCATGCGTGGCAGGTGCCGGATGCCGACCGCCTTCCGGACGACGCGTGGGGCCGCGAGGTGCGCGCGGGCCGCGATCTCATCACCGAGACGCCGCGCCTGATCGGCCCGCTCGCCGCGGACCCCCAGCGGCGCTTCGCGGGCAACGCGCTTTCGTGCCAGAGCTGCCATCTGCAGGCTGGCACCAAGGAGTTCGGCCTGCCCTTCATCGGCGTCTACGGCGACTTTCCGCAATACCGCGGCCGGGAGGGCCGGGTGACGACGCTCGAGGAGCGGATCAACGGGTGCATGACCCGCAGCCTCAACGGGCGTCCCCTGCCCGTCGACAGCGCCGAGATGCGGGAGATCCTCGCCTACATCAAGTTTCTCTCCACCGGGGTGCCGATCGGCGCGCCGGTGCGCGGCCGCGGCGCGGGCCACATGGCGGAACTCGACCGCGCCGCCGACCCCGCGCGCGGCGCGCAGGTGTATGCCGGCGTCTGCGCTGCCTGCCACGGCGCGGACGGCGCCGGCCTTCCGGGCAACCCGCCGGCCCCCGCGCTCTGGGGCGACGGCAGCTTCAACGACGGCGCCGGCATGGCGCGCCTGATGGTCAGCGCCAACTTCATCCACGACAACATGCCCTACGGCACCACGTGGCAGGCGCCGGCGCTTTCGGTCGCCGACGCGTGGGACGTGGCGGCCTTCATCATCAGCCATCCGCGCCCCCATCTCCAGGGGTCGGAGCACGACTATCCGAACCTGCATCAGAAACCGGTCGATGCCGGGTATGGCCCCCATGCCGACACGTTCAGCACACAGCAGCACCGTTTCGGCCCGTTCCAGCCGATCGAGGCGGCGCGGCGTGCGGCCGCGCCTGCGGCGGCGACGCCTCCCTAGACGGTGATCGCCGCCGACGGCGGCTGCGACGGTTTGACGCGCAGCCGGGACGAATCGCGAACAGCGTTGCGGATGGGGTCCGGACCATGGGAAAATGTGCGCACTGTCGCGCATCCCGGAAACGTCTTCTGCAAGAAGGAAACCGAGCATGTCAGACGACAAGCCGTTCACACATCGGCGTGCCTTCCTCGGTGGCGTGGCGACGCTCGGCGCGGTCGCCGGCCTGGCGGACCTCGTACCAGCGGCGCACGCCGCGGAGGCAGGCGGCGAAACCACGGACTTCACCCGCTGGCTGGATTCGATCGGCGGCAAACACCGGCAGGTGTTCGACGCGCCAAGCGCGAACGAAGGCTTTCCGCTGATCTTTTCCTACGTGTTCCTGCTCACCGGCCCGCAGGCCTACGGCGTGCCGGAAGACCAGCTCGGCGTGGTGCTGGTGCTGCGCCACAGCGCGATCCCGATGGCGTTCGCTGATCCGCTATGGGCGAAGTCCACAAGCTGGGCGAAGTGTTCGACATCCGCGACCCGGTCGGCAACGCGCCGTCGATGCGCAACTTCTTCGTCAACGCGAAGCCCGAAGACATGAAGCTTCCCGACGCATCCATCGACAAGCTGATCGCGCGCGGCGTCAAGGTCGGGGTCTGCGACGTGGCCATGCACGTGTTCAGCGGCATGGTGGCCAAGAAGATGGGCATGGCGCCGGAGGCGGTACACAAGGAATGGCTCGGCGGGCTGGTCCCCGGCGCGACGCCGGTTCCGTCGGGCGTGATTGCGGTCAACGGCGCGCAGTCGCGCGGCTGCACTTACTGCTTCGCCGGCTGAGCGCGCCTCGCCGACCGGCGGCGGCGGGCACGAAAGCGCGACTTCGTCCCGCCGCCCCCGCCTCGCCGCGGCAGCCCTTGCAAACTTAGCCGCGCACGCGCCCGCCCATGGCGCGCACCAATCCTGTCCGCCCATCGGCTGCCCGCCGAAGGTGGTGAGCGCGCAGTTGCAATAGGGGGCGGTCACGGGCGAATTGATCGCCACCGGCAGGCCGAAGATCGAAAATCGCGGCGCCGGGGCATTCCCGTTCTGCTGCCCGCTGAAGTCGAGCGACGTGTCGTTGGCGGCGACCGGCAAGACAGTCGCGGGGCGCTCCTGCGCGGCCGCGCCCTGCACGAAGGCGAACGTCAGCATCGCCGCGGCAACCACTCCCATAATCTTTCGCATCGGCCCGATCCCTCAGAACCTTGAATGCAGTACATACGCAGCCCGTGGCCGGATGGAGCCGCGTTCACCAACAATCTGGAGTGCGAACCACGCGGATCACGCGATCTTGCAAGTTCGCGCGCCGCCCTTCCCAGGCAGCGGTGCAACCCGGCAACATGCGACCGTGACCGACCGCCGTGCCGACCCCACGCAGCAGGCGATGATGCGCCCCCACCGCGCCGCGCGCGGTCCTGACGCGCAACGATGACCCCTGCCCCGTTCCACCTGGCCGGGGAGCGCTTGATGCTCGATCCCTCGGGCGCGCTGATCTGGCCGGCGCAGCAACTGCTCGCGGTCGCCGACCTGCACCTGGAGAAAGGCTCCGCCGCCGCCGTTCGCGGTGCCCTGCTGCCGCCGTGGGACACGCGCGCGACGCTCGACCGGCTCACCGTGCTGTTGCGGCGCTGGCGGCCGGCGACGGTGGTGGCGCTCGGCGACAGTTTTCACGACGACGGCGGCAGCGCCCGGCTGCTCGCCCACGACCTCGCCCGCCTCGCCGCCCTGGCCGCGGTGCACCGCTTCGTCTGGGTGCACGGCAACCACGACCCCTCGCCGCCGCCGCTGCCGGGGGTCGCGACGGCGGAGCTGCGGCTCGGTCCGCTGGTGTTCCGTCACGAGGCGCGGCGCGGCACGACCGAGGCGGAGATCAGCGGGCATTTCCATCCGAAGGCCCGCGTGCCGGCGCGCGGCGGCACGATCAGCCGGCCCTGCTTCGTGGCCGATGCGCGCCGCATCATCCTCCCCGCGCTCGGCGCCTATACTGGCGGGCTCGACGTGCAGGACGGCGCGATCGCAGCCCTATTCCCGCGCGGCGGCCGCGTTTTTCTGCTTGGGCGCGAGCGGCTGTTCAGCTTCCCTTACGGCACGCTGCGCGCCGGCGCCCCCGCATGATCCCCCGCAGCGCCGCGCTGCGTGTCGTCGGCGACGTGCACGGCGACGCGCATGGCTTCGCCGCCGCCGCCGCGACCGACCGGTTCATCGTGCAGCTCGGCGACCTCACCGACGACGGCCCCGCGCCGGCGGCGACGCTCACCGCGATGTTCGCGCTCATCGATGCCGGCCGCGGCCTGTTCCTGCTCGGCAACCACGACCTAAAACTGGCCCGCGCCCTGGCGGGGCGTGCCGTGCGCACCGATACGGGCCTGCGCGCAACGCTCGCGCAGCTCGACCCGAACCTGCGCACCCGCGCCGCCGCGGAGATCGCCCGCGCGCCCGCCTGGCTGCGCCACGGCGATGCGTTCTTCGTCCACGCCGCCTTTCACACTGCGATGCTCGACCAGCCGCCGCCGCCGTACGGGAGCAAGCCCGAGGGCTTGCTGGCGCGCGCGGTGTTTGGTGAGACCACCGGGCGGATGCAGCCGGACGGGTATCCGGAGCGGAGCCTGCGCTGGGTGGATCGGATCCCGGCGGGCATGACGGTCTATTGCGGCCACGACCGGCGCAGCACCGACGGGCGGCCGTATCGTGCGGCAGGGTGCTGCTCGGCGGCGCGGCGGTGTTCCTGGATACCGGCGCCGGCAAGGGCGGGCACCTCGTCGTGGATCGACCTGCCGGCCGACCCGGGATAGTGCCCGCCCCTCCGCGCTCGCCTATTGCTTCAGCGGGACCGCGACCGCCCTGAACGGCGGGCCCTTGTCCTTGAGCTTCGGATTGAACAGGTATTTCAGCGGCACATCAAGGACATAGACCACGTTTCCGACCTGGTATAGCGACACCGGGCCGACGAACCCGCCCTTCACCGTCTCGACCTTCGCCTCGTCGCCGTTGACCGTGATGAGGTCGAGCGTGCCGCGCGTCTCACCCTCGACCATCAGCATCTGGTTGGCCCGAAGGCGCGCAGCCCGTCGGAGTGATAGAGCGGGTGCGCGGTCTTGAGCTTCGTGATCGTGCCGGCGCTGCCGTCGGGCTTCACCGCGATGCGATACAGCCCGTCGCCCTCGAAGATGTTGGCGTAGACGTTGCCGTCGGGCAGCACGGCGATGCCGTCGAGCTGGGCCTGCTTCACGTCCCAGCGCGGATCATGCGCCCAGACATCGAATGCCGAGGCACCGGGCTTGAGCCGCAGCACGCGCCCGCCCAGGGAGTTGGTGACGTAGGCGGTGCCGTCGGCGCCGACCGCGATGTCGTTGCAGAGCGGCGGCTGCCCGAGCAGCCCCGCGTCCGGCAGCGGCACGCTGCTCTTCGGCGCGCCGGTCTTGAGATCGAACAGGTGTAGTGCGGTGACCTTGGGCTCGCCCGCAACCTTGATCCCGAACCCGCTCGTGTCGTCGGAGCAGACGAAGAGCGTGCCGGACTTCTCGTCGGCCAGCACGCCGAGGACGGAGAGCAGCCCGCCCGGCTTGATCCATTCCTTGGCCTCCGCGGCCCCCGGCTCGGCGCGGAACACGCGCCCGCCCGCGAAGCTGCCGAAGTAGAGCGTGCCATCGGCGGTGCCGCTCATGCTCTCGGGGAAGTCGGTCTTGCCGGGCACCACGACGTCGCCGGCCCGCGCGGTGGCGGCGGCCCCGGACAGCAGGGCACACAGACAGGCGCCGACCCATAGAAGCCGGGTCGGTCGTCGCGGAGAATCATTGGGGCGCCGCATGTTCCCTCCGTTGGCGGGGTTGTGTGGTCGCTATATCCTTATGGATATAGCGATTGGTTCCTAACGCTAACGCTGGCGATCGTCCAGCCTGCAACGCCGCTCGGCCGCTCGGGATCACGCAAAGGCGCCATGCCGCCCATCGCGGCGGGCGGCAAAGGATGGCAAAGTCCGGGCCGCGCCAGCGTCCGGGACCGAATTGCGCCAGCTCCTCCTGCTTCGCCATGCGAAGTCGTCGTGGGACGATCCGAGCCTGCCCGATCACGACCGCCCGCTGAGCCACCGCGGGCGGCGGGCCGCGGCGGCGCTGCGCGAGGCGATGCGCGGCCTGGGGCTGGAGCCGGATCTCGTGCTCGTCTCCACGGCCCTGCGCACACAGCAGACGCTGGCTGCCTTGCAGCCGTTCGAGGAGACGCCGCTGATCGAGACGCTCGATGCGCTCTACCTTGCCACACCGGCGCAGATGCTGCGGCTGCTGAACGGGGTCGGCGCAGACCGCGCGCAGCGTCATGCTCGTCGGACACAATCCCGGCATGCAGGAGCTCGCGCAGGCGCTGACCGGCAGCGCCACCGATCCGGCGGCGGCCGCGCGCATGGCGGGAAAATTCCCGACCGGCGCGCTGGCGGAGTTCGCGGTGCCAGGGCCGTGGAGCGGCCTCGGCCCCGGCGGGGCGCGGCTCGTGCGCTTCCTCTGCCCGCGCGATCTGCCGGCGTCGGCCGACTGAGGTGGCGGAGGCCGGCCTCGAGCCGATTCCCGGCCTCGAACTGGCGCTGCCGGCCGCGGAGGCTGCGCGTCTGACACGGCTCAAGGCGATCGCGCCGCTGCTGCGCGACGGCCATCGCGGCACCGCGGTCGAGCAGGTCTGGCATGACACCGCGGAGGGCGCGCTGGCCGCCGAGGGGCTCGCGCTGTGCGAGCGGCGTGAGGGGCGGCAGCGGCGCTGGCAGCTCGTCGCCCTGCGCGCCGACCCGCCCGGCGGCGCGACCGCAACCGCTGGCCGAGGCCGCCGCGCTGGATGGCCTGGGCGAGACCCTGCCGGCGCCGCTGCTGCCGGTCGCCGCCTATGTCGGCCGGCTGCGCCGCGTGCAGGTCGATCATCCGGAGGGACAGCGTTGCCCTCACCCTGCTCACCGGCCGGGTGCGGTCGGCCGCCGGCGAGCGCCCGGTCTGCCGGGTGCGGCTCCGGCAGTGCCGCGCCCGCCGTGGCGCTGGCGATCGCCGCCGCGCTGCCCCTGGCCCCGGCCGCCGCCTCGCTCCCGGCGAGGCGCTGGCCGCGGCCGGCCGGCCGGTGCCGGCGCGGGCCCTCGGGGCGCCGGAATTGTCGCCGGAGCTTCGGCGTGAGCGTGGCGTTCGCCCGCATCGTGGGGCATCTGCTCGGGGTGCTGCTGCACCACGCGCCCGCCGCCGCCGAGGGGGCGGAGCCGGAGGCGGTGCACCAGATGCGCGTCGCACTGCGGCGGCTGCGCTCGGCATGGCAGCTCTTCGGCGACGCCGTCGCCTGCCCGGCGGTGGACGCGGCGATGCCGGCGCTGCGCGCACTGGGCCGCAATCTCGGGCCGGCGCGCGACTGGGACGTGTTCGCCGACCAGCACGTCGCCGCGGTGGCCGCCGGCCTGCCCGCGGAGCGCGCGCTGCAGCGGCTGCGCCGGCGGCGGCGCGGCGGCGGCGCAGAGCTATGCGAGCCTGCGCCAGTATCTTGCCGGCCCCGGGTTCCGGGAAATCACCATCCGCCTCGCCGCCCTCGCCGCCCTCCGCCCGTGGGAGGCGACGGCCGCCGGCGCGGAGGAGCAGAGCGCCGTGCTCGCCCAGCCGCTCGCCGACTTCGCCGCCCACGCGCTCGCGCGCCGGCTCGCGCGTGCCAGGAGGCCGGCGAGACGCTCGCGACGCTGACCGGCGCGGAGCTGCACGCGCTGCGCATCCGCCTGAAGCGGCTGCGCTACACCGCTGAATTCTTTGCCCCGCTCTATCCCGCGCGACCGGCGCGGCGGTTCATCCGCCGGCTGGCGCGGCTCCAGGACCGGCTCGGCCGGCTCAACGACGCGACGGTGGCCGACGCGCTGCTCGGCCAACTGGACGGCGGGCGGCGCAGCTATGCCGCTGGCGTGGTGCGCGGCTTTCTCGCCGCCGGCGAGGCCCGCGCGCGCAAGCGGCTCGACCGCGCCTGGCGCCGGTTCCGCCGGCTCAGTCCATTCTGGGCCTGAGACGCAGGAGCCTGAGCCGCGGGTTGCGCGCCCGCCGCTCGCGCGCTAGGCGTGCGAACCGACGCATCTGCTCGCAGGAGGCGCAGCGTGCCCCTCGACCGCAAGCGGCGGATCTTTCGCGCTTCGTCGCTTGTCCCGGCGCGCCGGCGGCTCGACGTGCATCCGACGCTGCTGCCTTGGCGCTACGGGCGCGTTGCTCGGTGGGCGGCCTGATTCTGTTCTCCGATCCGGGCGCGCTGTTCGGGCGGGTGCCCGCGCCGGCGGGAACGATCAGCGCCTTGCCGCAGCAGGTGGCGGTCGTGGACGGCGGCACGCTGCGGCTGGGCGACGTGGTCCTGCGCCTGCGCGGCGTGGCCGCTCCGGCGCGCGGCGAGGTGTGCCACGACCTGGCGGGCAGCGCTTCGACTGCGGCGGCGCGGCGGCCGAGGCGCTCGCGGCACTGGTGCGCGACCGCCCGTCTCATGCCACCTCGCCGGGCGCGACGCGACGGGGGTCGTCCAGGGCGCCTGCGAGGCGGGCGGGGCCGAACTCAATCGGGCCCTGGTGGCCGCGGGCTTCGCGCGCGCCGACGGCGGCGAGCGGCGCTGCGGGCGGCCGAGGGCGATGCGCGCGCAAGCCCGGCGCGGCCTGTGGGCGTTCGACGCGCTCTGACCCGCCGGAATGCTGCATGCGCGAAGGTTGCCGTCCGGCAGCAGGCATCCTAGTTTTGCCGCAATGCCGCACGCGCGCCGCCTGCGCGGCGCGATGCCTTGAAAAGGACGGGCCCATGAGCGCCACCGCACCACTTCGGAATGGCAGCGTCACGATCAGCCTCGACGGCAGCAACCGATCAGCCAGCCTGCCCTTGCTGACCGGCAGCATCGGCCCGGCCGTCGCCGACATCCGCAGCCTCTACAACGACCTCGGCATCTTCACCTTCGATCCCGGCTACGGCGGCACCGCCGCGTGCGAGAGCGCGATCACCTACATCGACGGCGATGAGGGCGTGCTGCTCTATCGCGGCTACCCGATCGAGCAATTGGCGGAAAAATCGACGTTCCTTGAGGTGGCCTACCTCCTGATGAATGGCGAGCTGCCGACCGCGGAGGAGAAGAGCACGTTCGAGCGCGGGGTCATTCGCCATACCATGCTGCACGAGCAGCTACGAAGCTTTTTCAACGGTTTCCGGCGCGATGCTCACCCCATGGCGGTACTCTGCGGCGTGGTCGGCGCGCTCTCGGCGTTCTATCCCGACAGCTTCGACACCTCCGACCCCGAGGTGCGGCGCATCTCGGCCTTCCGGCTGATCGCGAAGGTGCCGACGGTCACAGCCTGGGCGTACAAATACTCAATCGGGCAGCCGTTCATCTATCCGCGCAACGATCTCGGGTACGCCGAGAACTTCCTGCACATGGTCCATGCCGTGCCGACCGAGGAATACGTCGTAAGCCCGGTGCTCGCCCGCGCGCTCGACCGCATCCTCATCCTGCACGCCGACCACGAGCAGAACGCATCGACGAGCACCGTGCGGCTGGCCGGTTCGACCGGCGCCAATCCGTTCGCCTGCATCGCCGCCGGGCATCGCGAGCCTTTGGGGCCCGCGCATGGCGGGGCGAACGAGGCGGTGCTGAAGATGCTCGGCGAGATCGGGAATGCGCGGAACATCCGCGAGTTCATCGCCCGGGTGAAGGACAAGAACAGCAACGTCCGGCTGATGGGCTTCGGGCATCGCGTCTATAAGAACTACGACCCGCGCGCGAAGATCATGCAGGAGACCTGTCACGAGGTGCTCGAAGAGCTCGGGATCAAGGATGACCCGTTGCTCGACCTGGCGATGGAGCTGGAGCGGGTGGCACTCCACGACGAATATTTCGTCAGCCGCAAGCTGTATCCGAACGTGGATTTCTACTCGGGGATCATCCTGAAGGCGATGGGCTTCCCCACCGAGATGTTCACCGCCCTGTTCGCCCTCGCCCGCACCGCCGGCTGGATCAGCCAGTGGAAGGAGATGATCGAGGACCCTGCGCAGCGCATCGGCCGGCCGCGGCAGGTCTACACCGGCGCCGCCCAGCGGAATTGGCTGCCCCTGCACCTGCGCGCCTGAACGCCGCATCCCGGCGCGGCTGCCGCGCGGGCCCGGTCGGCGGAAGCCGGCCGGGCCCGCTGCGTTTGCAGCGGAGCGACATCGCGCGCGCTCCGACGATCCTGCCCTAACGTCCTATACGGTCGCGCAATTCGTGCCATCGGCGATCCCGCCTCCAGCGATCACACTGCAAGGCGCTGCCGGGCCAAACATTACATCTCGGTAAGGTCTCATGCGCAATCATTTCCGCACGCGAGCCGTCGCGCCGGGCGCAGCGTTCACATGGCGCATGAGATGTGCGCAGTAACCGATTTTATCGAGTCATCATCGTGCGTTCGAGCGAACAAAGTTAACAAACCAAATGTGAACAATAACGTCCTATTATTATGAAAACAACGACGAAACATCGCAAGGTGTGACGTAGTTATCGCACAGTGTTAGCGTGGTGTGCACGCCTGCTCCGGGTTCGGGGACTTTTTCCAATACGTTTCGTGAGTTAGCATGCATTTGTCAGCAGGTTGTTCACCTGCCACTGGGGGAGTTCAGCAATGCCCGAATTTCGTTCGCTTGACGCGCTCGTGCGCGCGCGCCTGCGGCAATGGCCGCAACGCCCGCCAGGACTCGGCCGTCCGCCCAGGCCAACTGGCTGCGCGGCCGCCCGACCGGAAGCGGACTGCAGTCACCATCCGTTCCTGAAACTGCCCGGCAGCCGCCGGCTGCGCACCCTGCCCGACGGCCTGTGGCTCAATTTCGGCGGCACGCCGGCCGAGCCGTTCGTGGACATCCTGGCGATCGAAGCCTGTGCGACGGTGCCAAACCTGCTCGACAAGCGCTCACGGTTCGCGCCCAGCACGCAGTCGCTGCTGGCGGTCTGCCCGGTCGCTTGGCTGCTTGGCCCGACCACGCAGACCGACCCGACGCCGCGCTGGATGAGCACCGGCGTGCTCCGCTTCCCGCCGGCCATGCCGTTCATCGTGCCGATCCGCGATGTGCGCGTGCTCTACGCGCTCACCGCCCGGCACTACGAGGACTTCGCCCAGTCGCAGGTGCCCCATCCGCACGAGTATTTCATGCCGATGGATGCGCTGGTCGCCGAGGGTGCGACCGAGGACCCGGCGGTGCGGGCGCTACTTGCCCGCGCCTCGGCGGCGGCGAATTTTCTGGGGGCGCTGTGATCGGGGAGGCTTGGCTGGGGGGCCTTGGGGGCGGGAGGCTCAGTCGCAGCCGCAGCCGTCGGTTGGCCCCGGATCGTGGCGCACCAGGTGGTGGTCGATCCATTCGGCCACCAGCCGGCGCGCCTCGTTGATCGAGGCCTCGGGGTGGTGGATGCGGTAAAGGGTGGTGCAGGCCCGGAAGGCGTTCACGTCATCGGTGCCGTGCGCGCGCAGCTCACCATAGGCGGTGACCACGGCGCGCTCGCAGCGGCGGGCGATATGGCTGAATTCGCGTCCCATCGGCCTCTCCTGCCCCTGCCCGCGCCGGCCGCGCGCGTCGGGACTGAGCGTAGTGTAGTGACGCGCCGGCCGGTGAGCAATGCGGCGACTTGACGGCGCCGCGCCGGCAGGCCATTTGGCGCGGCTTGCGAGGACCGACCGATGGCCAAGACCAACACCGTGCAGATCAAGCTCGTCTCGACCGCCGACACCGGCTATTTCTACGTCACCAAGAAGAACGCCCGCGCCCAGACCGGCAAGCTGGAGTTGCCGAAATACGACCCGGTTGCGCGCAAGCACGTCGCGTTCAAGGAAGCGAAGATCAAGTAGCGGCCACCCCGGCCCGGGCAACCGCCGGGCCGGGGCAGCTCCGCCGATTCCGGCCGGCTGGCGCTTGGCTTGCATCACAGTCCGCCGCGACTCGCGGCCCGCCTGCAGCAGACGCGTCCGCCGCCGCCAGCACGTCCTCCGGTGGCGGCATCGCGCAGGCGACGCCGATGCTGACCGTGAGCGGGTGCACGTGCCCGGCGTCGGCGCGAGTCGATCGCGGCGATCTCGGCGCGGAGGCGTTCGGCCGCCGCGATTGCGTCGGCCAGGGCCACGCCCGGCATGACCACCACGAACTCCTCGCCGCCGTAGCGCGCGAGACTGTCGAAGACCGGGCGCACGGCGGCCAGGATCTCGGCGATCGCACGCAGCGCCGCGTCGCCCGCCGCGTGGCCCCAGCGGTCGTTGACCGCCTTGAAATGATCCACGTCGAGCAGCAGCACGCTGAGCGCGGCCGGCTGGCCGGCGGCAAGCAGCCCGGCCAGGTGGCGCATCAGGTAGCGGCGGTTGTAGAGGCCGGTGAGCGGGTCGGTGAGCGCCAACTGCAACGCCTGGCCGAGATCGGCGCGCAGCCGGTCCTGGTAGAACTTGCGGCGGATCTGGTTGCGCGCCCGCGCCCGCAGCTCGTTCTCGTCCAGCGGCCGGACGATCCAGTCATTGGCGCCGAGGTCGAACCCGCGCAGCAGCCGCTCGCGCTGCTCCGGCTCGGCGATCAGCAGCAGCGGCACCTCCTGCGTGGCATCGCGCGCGCGCAGGCGCGAGGCGAGGCGCAGCGGGTCCTCGGTCGCCATGCCGAGGCTCAGCACGACGAGGTCGAAGGCGACCGTGGTGGAGAGCCAGAGCGCATCGGCGGCCGAGGCGGCGTGGCCCGGCACGATCCCCTCCCGCGCCAGCGCGTCCTGCACCGACTGCGCGCCGGGCGCCCAGTCGTCCACCACCAGCGCCCGCGCGCCCGCGACCGAAGCGACCTCCGCCGGCTCGGGCGTGAGGCCGAGGGCGCGCGCGGTGTCGCCGCGCAGCCGCAGCTCGTCGAGCATGCGCTTGAGGCGCACGAGGGAACGGACGCGCGCCAGCAGCGTCTCCTGCTCCACCGGCTTGGTGAGGAAGTCGTCGGCGCCCGCCTCCAGCCCCCGCAGCCGTTCCACCGCCTCGCCGAGCGCGGTGACCATGACAACGGGGATGTGATGGGTGAGCGCGTCGGCCTTGAGCCGGCGGCAGGTCGCGAAGCCGTCGAGCACGGGCATCATGACGTCGAGCAGGATGAGGTCCGGCTGCCAGCCCTTCGCGAGTCGCAGCGCCGCGAAGCCATCGGCGGCGGTCGCGACCTGGAAGTACTCGGCAGCGAGTCGCGCCTCCAGCAGCCGCGCATTGGCCGGCACATCGTCGACGATCAGGATGCGGGCAGTCATCGGCGCGGCGGGCCTTCTCTCTCGGGCGCGCAAGGGCGGAACCATAGCGGTGGCGCGCCGGACACGAAAGCCGAAGCATGCGGCCGCGCCCGCCGCTCTTTTCACGGGTCGAGGGTTTGCGCTAGCACCCCGTGATCTCAGCACCAGCGAAAGCGACGCTGCATGCCACACGCATTCGACCAGAGCCTGCGCCGGGCCGACGTCACCGACGGCGGGGCGCCGATCGCCAACCCCTGGATGTTCTTTCGCCGCTGGATCGCCAACCCGCTGCAGATGGGGTCCGTGGTGCCGTCCTCGCGGGCGCTGTGCCGCCGCATCGTCGGCCTCACGCGCTGGAGCCAGCAGCAATGCGTGCTCGAACTCGGCGCCGGCACGGGCGTGGTCTCCCGCGCGCTGCTCGCCGGCGGCGTGCCGGCGGAGCGGCTGTTCGTGGTCGAGATCGTCCCCGACATGGCGCGGCATCTGCGTCAGGTGCTGCCGGGTGTGAACGTGCTCGAGGGCGATGCGCGGGCGCTGCCCGACCTGCTGCCGGCGCACTGGCATGGCCGCGTGGGCAGCGTGATCTGCGGCATTCCGCTCGTGCTGCTGCCGCTGGCGGAACAGGCGCGGTTCATCGGCGCGATCGCGGCCGTCGCGCCCGACGTGGGGTTTCTCCACTATAGCTACTGCGCGACCTCACCGTTGCCGGCCCGCAAGCATCAGCTCATCGGGCGGCGGGAGGCGTGGACGCCGATGAATTTCCCCCCGGCCTCGGTCTGGCGCTACGCCCCGGCCTGACGGGCCGGGAGCGCCTCAGCGCGCCGGCGCGGCACCCGGCGGTCAGTCGTCGCGGTGGACGCGCTCCATGCGCTCGTGGCGCTCCTGCGCCTCGATCGAGAGGGTCGCGATCGGGCGCGCCTCGAGCCGCCGCAGCCCGATCGGCTCGCCGGTTTCCTCGCAGAACCCGTACGTGCCGCTTTCCACCCGCAGCAGCGCCTGGTCGATCTTGGCGATCAGCTTGCGGGCCCGGTCGCGGGTGCGCAGTTCGAGCGCCCGGTCGGTCTCCACGCTGGCGCGGTCGGTGATGTCGGCCTCGTGGATCCCGCCCTCGGAGAGGCTGGCCAGCGTGCCATCGGCCTCCCGCAGCAGCTCGCTGCGCCAGCGCAGCAGCTTCTGGCGGAAATACTCCGCCTGCAGCGGGTTCATGAATTCTTCCGACTCGGAGGGACGGTAGTCGGGAGGCAGCGTGACCATCATTGCGGCAGTGACGTCCTCTCGGCGATGGCCGCGCGTGGAAGAGCCCCGGAGGCGCAGCCTCCGGCCATCCTCCGGGCCTTGGCTGGCGCGGCTTATAGCCACGTGCGGGAGCGCCGCCAAGGGTAGAGCGCGCCGGGCGTTGAGACCCGGCCTTCAGGCGCGGCCGTAGCGCGCGAGCTCAACCTGCGCGCGCACGCGCGATCGCCGCCACCGCCTCGCGCAGCGCCGCATCGCCGGCCACCGGCACCCCGGCCGCGAGCGCCGCGAGTCGCTCCAGCGCTTCGGGCGTCGGGCCGGCGCCGAGCAGGTCGCGCTGCAGGGCCGCCAGCGCCGCCAGCAGGTCGCGGCCGCGGCGGCGGGCGGCGCGGTCGCGCGGCGGCTCCTCCTCCGCCTCCTGCAAGGCGAGCAGGCCGCCGAGCACGACGGCGGGCGCGGCGCGGCGCTGCGGCGGACGCGGCGGCGCGATCGGCCGGGACCGCGAAGCCGCGCGGGCCGCCGCGGGCCTGGCCTGTGATGATCTGCGCGGCGCCCATGATGCGCTGCACCGGGTCCATCCGATCCTCCTCGCGCCCGGCGGTTGGTGCCCGCCGGCAGCTTCTGCCGGGTGCCGCCGCCCGCCCGGCCGCGGAAAGCGGCGCGCGGGGCCTGGCACGCGGCTTGCCCCATCAGTCCCAGACTGCGCCACGAAGACTGCTCCACGAAGCTTGACGAGACGTGATGAAGCCCAGGCCCCGCCGGCTCCCCCTGCTCTGCCTCCCGCTCGCCCTCGCCCTGCTGCTGTGGGCGGGCGGCGCCTTGGCCCAGGTGCGGATCAAGGACATCGCCGATGTCGAGGGCGTGCGCGACAACCAGCTCGTCGGCTACGGGCTGGTGGTCGGCCTCAACGGCACCGGCGACAAGCTCGACAAGGCCGTGTTCACCCGCGAGTCGCTGGTGGCGATGCTGGAGCGGCTGGGCGTCAACACGCGCGACCAGATCGGCCAGCTCAAGACCAAGAACGTCGCGGCGGTGATGGTGACCGCCGAACCTGCCGCCGTTCGCGCGCGCCGGCAGCCGCATCGACATCGCCGTCTCGGCCCTCGGCGACGCCACCGACCTGATGGGCGGCACGCTGCTGGTGACCCCGCTGATGGCCGCCGACGGCGAGGTCTATGCGGTGGCGCAGGGCGCGCTGACCACCGGCGCGATCGCCGCGCGCGGGGCGGCGGCCTCGGTGACGCGCGGCGTGCCGACCGCCGGGCACATCGCCAACGGCGCCATCGTCGAGCGCGAGGTGCCCTATTCGCTCGGCGCGCAGCAGGCGGTGCACCTGGCGCTGCGCAACCCGGACCTGACCACGGCCGAGCGCATCGCCGCGGTGGTCAACCGGGCGCTCGGCGCCGGCGCCGCCCGCGCGCTCGACCCGCGCACGGTGGCGCTCGACCTGTCCGGCCGCGACGTGGTCGCGACGCTCGCCCGCATCGAGGACCTGCGCGTGCAGCCCGACAGCCCCGGCGATCGTGGTCGTCGACGAAGCCAGCGGCACCATCGTGATGGGCGACAACGTGCGCATCAGCACGGTCGCCGTCGCCCAGGGCAACCTGACCGTGCGCGTGACCGAAACGCCGGAGGTCAGCCAGCCCGGCCCGCTGAGCAACGGCACCACCGTCGTCGTGCCGCGCACCAACGTGCAGGTGCAGGACGGCAGCGAGAAGAAGATGGGCATCGTGCACGGCAGCGCCACGCTGCGCGACCTGGTGACCAGCCTGAACGCGCTCGGCGTCGGGCCGCGCGACCTGATCAGCATTCTGCAGTCGATCAAGGCCGCCGGCGCATTGCAGGCCGATCTGGAGGTACGCTGATGGCAGGCGAGCACAGATGCTCTGCCCGCCGAGGGCGACGGCGCAGGCGGCGCAGGCGTTCGAGGCGAATGCGCTCGGCGAACTGTTCCAGCCGATGTTCGACACGGTGGACACGTCCGACGGGCTGTTCGGCGGCGGCGATCGGCGAGAGCGCGTTCCGGCCGATGCTGACCGCACGCGATCGCCGAGGCGGTGGCCGCGCATGGCGGGCTCGGGCTCGCGGCGCCGGTGTTGCAGCAGATGCTGCGGATGCAGGAGACGGTGGAATCGCAATGACACCGGAACTGATCGAGGCGGCGACCACGCTCGCCGATACGCTCGCGCGCGAGAACGCCGCACTCGCCGCGCTGGACCTGCCGCGCGCGGCGGGGCTGCTGGCCGAGAAGCAGAGTTCGGCGGAGGCGTTCGCCCGGGCACAGGCGGCGGCGGGGCTTCAGGCCGTGTTCGATGCCGAGCAGCGCCGGCTTGCGGCGGCGATCGCGGCACGGCTCTCCGACATTGCGCGCGAGAACCACCGCCTGCTGGAGCGGGCGCTCGGCGTGCAGCGGCGGGTGCTGAACACGGTTGCGCGCGCGGCGGCGAAGGCGGTGGGCCGCGCACCGCGCTACGGCGCCACCGGAGCGCTGGCGCCGGTGCGGCAGACGCCGGTGGTGGTCTCCGCGCGGGTGTAGCCGCCGGCGTCCCGCGGCCGCATAGTGCGCGGCAATGGCGGCGGCGCACGACGCGGTGAGCGACGAGATCTGGCGGCGCCTGCTCGCCCGGCGGGAGGCCGATGCGGTGCTCTCACCGCTCTACGGCCCGCTCCTCGCCCCGCCGCGGGCCGCCGATGGCTGTTTCGTGCTCGGGCGGATCGCGCAGAGCCTCGACGGGCGGATCGCGACCGCGAGCGGCGCCAGCTTCTGGATCGGCGGGCCCGAGCGACGTGCTGCACACCCACCGGCTGCGCGCGCTGTGCGACGCGGTGGTGGTCGGCGCCGGCACGGTGCCGCCGACGATCCGCAGCTCACGACGCGGCTTTGCGCCGGCCCGTCGCCGGTGCGCGTGGTGCTCGATCCTGACCGGCGGCTCGACGCGCCGACGGCGCGTGTTCGCCGACGGCGCCGGCAACCCTGCTGCTCTGCGCCGAGGATCGCGCCGGGCCGAGGCGGGTCGGCTGCGCGGAGGTGCTGCGGTGCCGCGCGCGCCGGACGGCGGGCTCGACTCGGCGACCGTGATCTGGCGCTGCTGGCGGCGCACGGGCTGCGGCGGGTGCTGGTCGAGGGCGGCGGGGTCACGCGTCTCGCGCTTCCTCGCGGCCGGCGCGCTCGACCGGCTGCACGTGACGCTGGCGCCGCTGCTGCTCGGCGCGGGCATGCCCGCCTTCACGCTGCCCTGCCCGGCGCGGCCCGAGGACGGGCTGCGGCTCGGCTGGACGGCGCATCGCGCTGGGCGAGGACGTGCTGTTCGACATCGCGCTGGACCGCGCCCGCCCGCCGCGCCTGCGCATGGGCGGCGACGCGACGCGCGCCTTCTGGACGGTGGCGGCGGGCGTGGGCGAGCTGCGCAGCGAGACCTGCCGCGCGCCGGGCGCCGGCGAGCGGCTGGTGCGCACGCTGGCGAGCGGCATCTCCCGCGGCACCGAGGCGATCGTGTTCGCCGGGCGCGTGCCGCCGAGCCAGTATGCGGCGATGCGCGCGCCGCTGATGGGCGGCGCGTTCCCGTTCCCGGTGAAATACGGCTACAGCGCCGTCGGCCTGACGGACGAGGGCGAGCGCGTGTTCGTGCTGCATCCGCACCAGGACCGGTTCATCGCCCTGCCGAAATGTGCATCCCGGTGCCGGACGCGGTGCCGACGCCGCGCGCGGTGCTGGCCGCCAACATGGAAACCGCGCTCAACATCGTCTGGGACGCAGCACCGCTGGCCGGCGAGCGGGTGCTGGTGGTCGGCGCCGGCGTGGTCGGGCTGCTCGCCGCGGCGCTGCTGGCGCGCATGCCGGCGGCGCGGGTCACGGTGGTCGACCCGATGCCGGCCCGCGCGCCGATCGCCCGCGGCTTCGGCTGCGCCTTCGCCGCCGCCGGCGGAGGCGCCTGCCGAGCAGGAGCTGATCGTGCACGCGTCCGGCACCGAGGCCGGGCTGCGCCTCGCCCTCGGCTGCGCGGCGCCCGAAGCGCGCATCGTCGAGGCGAGCTGGTTCGCCGACCAGTACCCGGCCTTCCGCTCGGCGAGGCGTTCCATGCACGCCGGCTGCGCCTGATCGCCTCGCAGGTCGGCAGCATCGCGCCGGCGATGCGCGGGCGGCGCACGCATGCCGAGCGGCTGGCGTATCGCGCTCGACCTGCTGGCCGATCCGGCGTTCGACGCGCTGCTGGAGCCGCCGACGGAGTTTTCAGCGCTGCCGCAGGCGATGCCGCGCCTGCTCGCCGGCGGGCTCTGCCACGCCGTGCGCTACAACTGAGCGCCGCGCGCGGAGGGCCATGGCGAGCGCGCCCTTTCCCCTCGCTCCCGCGCTCTGGGCCGCGACCGCGCCGCCCGCGCCCGCAACCCCGCCGCTGGCGGCGCCGGTCGCGGCCGATGTGTGCATCGTCGGCGGCGGCTATTGCGGGCTTGCGGCGGCGCTGCACCTGGCCGAGGCCGGCGTGCGGACGGTGCTGGTCGAGGCGGAGGAGCCGGGCTGGGGTGCCTCCGGGCGCAACGGCGGGCAGGTCATCGCCGGGCTCAAATACGATCCCGATGATCTGGCGGCGATGTTTCCCGGCGACGCCGGGGAGCGGCTGGTGCGCTTCGCGGGCAGCACCGCCGACGTCGTCTTCGACCTGATCGCGCGCCACGGCATGGATGTGCCGCGCACGCGCGCGGGATGGATCCAGGGTGCGCACGACGACGCGGCGCGCGCACAGGTGGCGCGGCGGGCCGAGCAATGGGCGCGGCGCGGCGTGCCGGCGGTCGTGCTCGACCGCGCCGCGACCGCGGAGAAGCTCGGCACGGACCGATATGCCGGCGGCTGGCTCGATCCGCGCGGCGGCGCAGTGCAGCCGTTGGCCTATGCGCGCGGCCTCGCGCGCGCGGCGATCGCAGCCGGCGCGGCGATCCACGGCGGGACGCGCGCGACCGGCCTGCGGCGCCACGACGGACGCTGGCAGGTCGCGACGGCGAACGGCGCGCACGTCACCGCCGAGCAGGTGCTGCTGGCCACCAACGGCTACACCGACGGTCTGTGGCCCGGCCTCGGGCGCAGCATCGTCGCGCTGAACTCCTTCCAGGTCGCGACCGCGCCGCTCTCCGACAATCTCGCGCAGGCGTGCTGCCGGAGGGCCACGTCACCTCGGACACGCGCAAGCTGCTGCTGTATTTCCGCCTCGATCATGAAGGAAGGCTGCTGATGGGCGGGCGCGGCCCGCTGCGCGAGCCCGCCGGGCCGGCGGACTGGGCGCATCTGGAGCGGGTGGTGGCGAAGCTGTTTCCGCGGCTGGCCGGCACGCCGTTCGCGCATCGCTGGTGCGGACGGGTCGCTCTGACACGCGATTTCCTGCCGCATCTGCACGCGCCGGCGCCGGGGCTGATCGCGGATATCGGCTGCATGGGCCGCGGCATCGGGCTGCAGAGCGCGATGGGCGCCGCGATCGCACACTATCTGCTGCGCGGCGATGCGCAGGCGCTGCCCTTGCCGCTGCGGCCGGTGCGCCCGATCCCCTTGCGCGGGATGCAGCAACTCTATCTGTCCGGCATCATCGCCTGGTACCGCATGACCGACGCCGGTCTCGTCTAGCCCGCTTTTGGCCCGCTGCTTTGGCCCGCTGGTCTGACCTGGGGAGTTTCGCCGTGTTCAGTCTGACCGTCTGCGACCACATCATGATCGCGCACAGTTTTCCGGCGCCGCGTTCGGCCCGGCGCAGCGGCTGCACGGCGCGACCTATCGCCGTGGAGGCGGAGTTTCGTGCCCCAAAACTCGATCCGCTCGGCCTGCTGGTCGATATCGGCCTCGCCCGCGCGGAGCTGCGACGCGTGCTCGAGGCGCTCGACTACCGCAATCTCGACGACAGTGCCGGCGCTTGCCGGGCAGAACACGACGACCGAGGTCGTGGCGTTCCATATCTGGGGCCTGCTCGCCGCAGGCATGTCGCGGCGGCGCGCTGGGCGAAGGCGGCCGCGCGGTGACGGCGCTGAAGGTGCTGCTGCGCGAGAGCCCGGTCGCGTGGGCGGCGTACGAAGCGGCGGTGAGCTGATGCGCATCGGCTGGTTCGTGCCGGCGCCGTTCACCGCGATCTCCGGCGGCTACGTCTACGACCGCGCGATCGTCGCCGGGCTGCGCGATGCCGGCCACGACGTCGACGTGCACGAGCTTGCCGGGCGGCATCCGCTGCCCGACGACGGCGGCGCACGCGGCCGCCGCGGCCGCGTGGCGCGCGCTGCCGCCGGACGTGCTGCCGGTGATCGATGGACTTGCCCTGCCCGCCTTCGCCCCGCTCGCCGAGCCGTTCGGCGCGCGCGGCGCGGTCGGCCTGATCCACCATCCGACGGCGCTCGAGACCGAGCTATGCCGCGGCCGCAGCGCGACCGCGCTGCGCGCGCATCGAGCGCAGCCTGCTGCCGCGGCTCGCGCGCGTCGTCGTCACCAGCGGCGCGACGGCGGAGCAGCTTGCGACCGAATTCGGCGTGAACCGCGAGCGCATCGCCGTCGTCGATGCCCGGCACCGACGATGCGCCGCGCAGCGCGGGCTCGGGCGGGCCGGGCTGCGCAATCCTCTCGGTCGGCGGGCACTGGCGCCGCGCAAGGGCCATGACGTGCTGCTGCGCGCGCTGGCGCGGCTGCCCGATCTCGACTGGCGGCTGACCATCGCCGGCAGCGGCGCGCGACGCCGGCATGCGCGCGCAGCCTCGCCGCCGCTGGCCGGGACGAACTCGGCATCGCGCAGCGCGTGACGTTCGCCGGCGAGGTGACGGACGACGGCGCTGGCGGCGCTGTGGCGGCAGCCGACCTGTTCGCGCTCGCCACGCGCTTCGAGGGCTTCGGCATGGCGATCGCCGAAGCGCTGAAGCGCGGCATGCGCGGTGGCGATCACCGACGGCGGCGCGGCCGCGCGCTGGTGACACCGGAAACCGGCGTGGTGTGCGCCGCTGGACGACACGCCGGCGCTGTCGCGCGCGCTGCGGCGGCTGATCTTCGATGCCGCGCTGCGCGCGGAGATGCGCGATGCGGCGTGGCAGGCCGGGCAGACACCTGCCCGACTGGCCGACGCAGGTGCGCGCCTTCGCGGCCGTGCTTGCCGCCGCACCTGCCCGGGCTGACTTGCCATCGGCCGTCGCGCCCGCGACAGTCGCGCGCAGAGGGAGGGTCCTGCCATGCCGCTGCTCGGCTGCATCGCCGACGATTTCACCGGCGCCACCGATCTCGCCTCCATGCTCGTGAAGAACGGCATGCGTACGGTGCAGATCCTCGGCGTGCCCGGGTGCCGAGACGCCCGTGCCGGATCGCGGACGCGATCGTGGTCGCGCTGAAGTCGCGCACCGCGCCGCCGGAACTGGCGGTGGCCGAGAGCCTCGCCGCCCTGCGCTGGCTGCAGGCCGCCGGCTGCGCGCCAGTTCTTTTTCAAGTACTGCTCGACTTTCGATTCAACCGAGCGGGGCAACATCGGCCCCGTGGCCGACGCGCTGCTGGCCGCGCTCGGCGCCGGCTTCGCGCTCGCCTGCCCGGCGTTCCCGACCAATCGGCGCACCGTCTATCAGGGCCATCTGTTCGTCGGGCTGCGGCGCTGCTGAACGAGAGCGGGATGGAGAAGCATCCGCTGACGCCGATGACGGACGCGAACCTGGTGCGCGTGCTGGGGCGCCAGACCGACGGCACGGTGGGCCTCGTGCCGTTCGAGACCGTGGCCGAAGGGGCCGCTGCGATCCGCGCCGCGATGACCGCGCTGAAGGAGCAAGGCCGGCGCTATGCGATCGTGGATGCGGTGAGCGACGCGCATCTGCGCGCGATCGGCGAGGCGGCGGCGGCGCATGCGCTGATCACCGGCGGGTCCGGGATCGCGATGGGATTGCCGGAGAATTTCCGCCGCACCGGGCGCCTGCCGCCGCGCCAGGATGCGGACGCGCTGCCCGATGCCGCCGGGCATGCGGCCGTGCTTGCCGGCTCCTGCTCGCGCGCCACGCTGGCGCAGGTCGGCACTCGCGCGGGCGCATGTGCCGGTGCTGGAGCTCGATCCGCTGGCGACGCCGGACGCGGCCGCGCTCGCGCGCACGGCGACGCAGTGGATGGAAGGCAAGCTCGGCGCGACGCCGCTGGTGATCGCCGCCTCCGCACCGCCCGAACGCGTCGCGGCGCTGCAGGAGCGCCTCGGGCGCGATGCCGCCGGCGCGCTGGTCGAGCACGCACTCGCCGACATCGCCGAGGCGCTGGTCGCGCGCGGCGTGCGGCGGCTGGTGGTTGCGGGCGGCGAGACGGCGGGCGCGGTGGTGACGCGGCTCGGCGTGCACGCGCTGCGCATCGGCGCCGAGATCGATCCCGGCGTGCCCTGGACCTATGCCGAGGGCAGCGGTGCGCCGCTGCTGCTCGCGCTCAAGAGCGGCAATTTCGGCGCGCCGGACTTCTTCCTGAAGAGCTTCGCGATGCTGGAGCGCCGCCGATGAACGAGGCGCCGATGACCGAGGCGGAACGCGCGAGCTGCTGGTGACGCTGGCGGCGAGCCTGTTCGCGCGCGGCTTCTCGGTCGGCAGCGCGGGCAACATCAGCGTGCGGCTGGCGGACGGGTTTCTCATCACGCCGACCAACTCTTCGCTCGGCCGGCTCGATCCGGCGCGGCTCGCGCGGCTCGATGCCGCGTTCCGCCCCATCGACGGCGATCCGCCCTCGAAGGAAGTGTTCATGCACCGCGCGTTCTACACGGCGCGCGCGGAGGCCGGCGCGGTCGTGCATCTGCACTCGACGATGGCGACGGCGGTGGCGTGCCTGCCGGATGTCGATGCGGCGAACCCGATCCCGCCGCTGACGCCGTATTTCGTCATGCGCGTCGGGCGGAGCATGCCGATCGTGCCCTACTACCGCCCCGGCGACGCGGCGATGGAGCCGGCGATCCACGCCGCGGCGACGAGCGCGCGCGCAGTGCTGCTCGCCAATCACGGACCCGTGGTGTCGGGAAAGACACTGACGGACACAGTCTATGCCGCCGAGGAGCTGGAAGAGGCGGCGAAGCTGTATCTCTTGCTGCGGCGCGAGACACCGCGCCTGCTCACGCCGCCGCAGGTCGACGACCTGCTGCGCACGTTCGGTTGAACGCATCCGCCTGAGCGCGCCCCGTTAAGGACGCGAGGCGGACGCCAGCAACAGCCGAGCGGAACGGCGGACGCCCGCGACTTCGGGCACCCGCCGTCCGAGTGTTCAGCTTTCCGTCGACGGCTCCATCGGCGTCTCCGGCATCATCGGAGACTCCATCGCCGGCATTTCGGCCGCCGGCTTGCGGGTCCGGCGCGGTGCCCGCGGCGCCTTCGGCGCGGCGGCAGCGGCGGCAGCAGTACGGCGCGTAGTCGTCTTCCGTGCGGCCGCGGGCTTCGCCTTGCGCGCGGTCGTGGTCTTCGTGGCGCGCGTGGCCCGCTTCGCCGCAGGCTTGCGTACGGCGGTCTTCCGCGCGGTGGTCTTGCGTGCCGCCGGCTTGCGCGCCGCGGTCTTGCGTGCCGTCGTCTTGCGTGTGGGCTTCGCGGAGGCCGCGGCGGCGCGGCGCTTGGTGGTGGTCTTGCGCGCCGTGGTCGTCTTCTTCGCCGCAGTCTTGCGCGCCGTGGTGGCCTTCTTCGCCGCCGGCTTGCGCGTGGTGGTCTTCTTCGCCGCGGTCTTGCGCGTGCCGGTCGCACGCGTGCTCGCGACGCGACGGCCGCGGGCGGGGCCACGGCGCGTCGTCGCGCGCACAGCCAGCGGCTGCGCCCGCGTGCCCTCGGTGGTGGATCTCGTCGGTGCTCACGTCCAGCATCTCCCTGTGTGCCGTGGATGGAACCTGTCGGCGGATCGAACGGCCAGCATGCTGTCCGGTTCCGCAAGGCGCGGCGCGGGCACGGCAAGACGCGCGCGGCGCTCCGAGTGCATCGACCGGCGCCGCCGCACACTCCACCCGCCGCGCCCGGCGCGTCGGTTCCGTGTGCTGAGAAGCGTGCAGCCCATCGATCGGACTCTCCCGCTGCCCGCGCTGCGTGGCGCTCTTGACGAATCGCGAATCGCGCGCGTGCAGGCAGCACAATGCTATCTGCTCACTGACACATCGCTGTCAACAAGAAGCGCACGCCGGAAGGCGACACGTGCGAAAAAAGTCGCGCGTGTCGCCTGCGTGCGTGCGTTCAGCGCGCCGCGATCGGCGGCACCGTGCGCTGTGCTGCGCCGACGTAAGCCGACAGCGGGCGGATCAGCCGGTTGTCGGAGGCCTGCTCGACAACGTGCGCCGCCCATCCGGTGATGCGCGAGGCGACGAAGATCGGCGTGAACATCGGGATCTCGAAACCCATGAGGTAGTACGCAGGGCCGGTGGGAAAATCGAGGTTCGGGTAGATGTTCTTCTGCGCCAGCATCTCGCCGGCGAGGATGCGGCTGATCTCCATCCACGTCCGGTCGCCCATCACCTCGGCCATTTTCTCCGCATAGCGGGTCATGGTCGGCACCCGGCTGTCGCCGCGCTTGTAGACGCGGTGGCCGAAGCCCATCACCAGCGCGCGATGATCGAAGCGGCCCTGCAGCCAGTCGCGCGCACGCTCCGGCGTGCCGATCTCCTTCAGCATGTGCATCACCGCCTCGTTTGCCCCGCCGTGCAGCGGTCCCTTCAGCGCCCCGATGGCGGCGGTGACGGCGGCGTGGATGTCCGCCTGGGTGGAGGTGACGGTGCGCGCGGTGAAGGTGGAGGCGTTGAAGCCGTGCTCGGCATACAGCGTCAGGCTGACATCGAACGCCTTCACCACCTCCGGCGCCGGGACGCGGCCGAAGCAGAGATGGAAGAAGTTGGCGGCGAAGCCGAGCGCGGGGTCGGGCGCGATCGGCGCCTCGCCCTTGCCGGCGCGGTGGAACGCGGCGATCGCGGTCGGGATCTTGGCGAGCAGCCGCATCGCCTTGCGCCACGTCGCCGCCTCGGAATTGTCGGCCGTCTCGGGATCTTCCAGCCCCATGAAGCTCACCGCGGTGCGGATCGCATCCATCGGGTGGCCGCCGTGCGGGAACGCCGCGATCACCTGCTGCAGCGCCGGCGAGATCGCCCGCGCCGCCGCTTCCTCCTTGCGGAAGGTGGCGAGCTGGGCCGCGTTCGGCAGGTCGCCGTGCCAGAGCAGGTAGGCCACTTCCTCGAAGCTGCAGTGCTCGGCGAGGTCCTGCACCGGATAGCCGCGATAGGTGAGACTATTGGTCTCCTCCATCACTTTCGAGACCGCGGTGGTGTCGGCGACGACGCCGACCAGGCCTTTGCGGATGTCGCTCTCAGGCATGTCTCGCTCCTTCAGAAGATGCCGGGCTTGCCGCGTGCGAGCGCGCCGGCGGGCAAGGCGATGTTGAGCAGGTGCAGTTCCTCCGCCGACAGCGACGGCAGGCCCTGCGCCACTTCCAGGAACCGGGTGGCCTCGCGCGGGCTGATGATCCCGTCGGTCAGCGTGCGGAACTTGCGGATGTAGTCCTCGCGCCCGAACGGGCGGGCGCCCAGCGGATGCGCGTTGGCGACCGCGAGCGCGTCCTCGATCACCGAGCCATCCTGGAGGAACACCTCGACCCGGGCGCCGAACGCAAGCTCCTTCGGATCGCGGGAGTGATAGCGCCGCGTCCACTCGGGATCTTCGCGGGTCTCGATCTTGTGCCACAGCGCCACCGTCGCCGGGCGCGCGGCGCGCTCGGGCGCGTAGCTGGCCACGTGGTGCCACGCGCCATCCTCCAGGGCGACGGCGAAGATGTACATGATCGAGTGATCGAGCGTCTCGCGGCTCGCCTTCGGGTCGAGCTTCTGCGGGTCGCCCGCGCCGGTGCCGATGACGTAGTGGGTGTGGTGGCTCGTGTGCAGCACGATCCGCTCCACCTTCGCGAGGTCGGCGATGCGCGCGCGCATCCGGAAGGCGAGGTCGATCAGCGCCTGGCTCTGGTATTCGGCGCTGTGCTCCTTCGTGTAGCTGTCCAGGATCGCGCGCTTGGGCTCGCCGGGCGCGGGCAGCGGCACCTGGTAGTGCGCCTTGGGCCCGTCGAGCATCCAGGCGATGACGCAGTCCTCGCCCTCGTAGATCGGGCTCGGCGCGCCCTCGCCGCGCATCGCGCGATCGACCGCCTCGACCGCGAGCTTGCCTGCATGCGCCGGCGCGAACGCCTTCCAGGAGCTGATCTCGCCCTTGCGCGACTGGCGGGTGGTGAAGCTCGACATGCACCGCCTGCTGTACCGCCTGGAAGATCGTCTCCGCGGGCAGGTGCAGCAGCGTGCCGATGCCCGCCGCCTGTGCCGGGCAGAGATGGGCGATGTGGTCGATCTTGTGCTCATGCAGACAGATCGCGCGCACGAGGTCGATCTGGATCTCATAGCCGGTCGCGAGGCCGCGCAGCAGGTCGCGGCCGTTGCGCCCCATGCTCTGCGCCACGGCGAGGATCGGCGGGATGTTGTCGCCAGGGTGGGAGTAGTCGGCGGCGAGAAACGTGTCGTGCATGTCGAGTTCGCGCACGGCGGTCCCGTTCGCCCAGGCCGCCCATTCCGGGCTGACGCGCCGGCGCGACTGCACGCCGAACAGCGTGGCACCGCCGCGCCGCGGATGTCCGAGCGCCATCTCGCGCGCCGTCGTCGGCGGCGCGCGGTTGATCGCGGCGATTGCGACCGCCGCGTTGTCGATCACGCGGTTGATGATCATCTCCCCGCTCTCCGCCGGCACCGCGACCGGATCGGCGGCAACCGCCGCGATCTGCCAAGCGAGCTGTGCCTCGCGCGGCAGCATTGCCTTTGATGGATGGACGCGCACGTCGTGCAGCTTCATGCGTCTCGCTCCCGCCTTAATGCCGCCCGTTTCCTAGGGTGCGGCCGCGCGCGCGGCAAGGCGGCGGGCGCCGGCCAACCCTGCGGCAGGGTCTTGCGAAGAGCCTCGCTGCAGCGCAGCAGCCTTGCGGCCGCCGCGGGCTTGATCGCCCGGCGCGGGTGGCTCAAGTAGGGGTCTGCGTCGGTGGAACGGAATGCGGTTCCCCAGGGAAGGATCATGCACCAGCCCGAGACGGCCCCGATCCGTTGGACTCCGAACCGCGCGCGGCCGGAGGTTGCGCTGCCGTTCGGCACCGCGCTGCTGCGCGGCCTGCGCGGCCTCTGCCCCAACTGCGGGCGCGCGCCGCTGTTTGACGGATTCCTGCGGGTGAACGCCACCTGCGCGGCCTGCGCGGCGCCGCTCGGCCGGCTGCGGTCCGACGACGCGCCGCCCTACTTCGTCATCCTCATCGTCGGCCACATCGTGATCCCGTCGATGCTGATCGTGGAGCGGCTCTATCAGCCGCCGCTCTGGGTGCACGCGGCGATCTGGGTGCCGCTGACCCTGATCCTCTCGATCGGGCTGCTCCGCCCGGTCAAGGGCGCGACGGTCGGGCTGATGCTGAAGCTCGGCCTGCAGAAATCCGACGACGAGACATGACGGCTGGCGCCGTCACGGGCCACCGCGCCGGCGAGGCGCGGATCGCACAGCTTCTGCTCGAGGGTGAGTCCCTCACCCGTCTCTCGCCGGCGCTGGAAGTCGATCGCGCCCAGGCGGTCTCCGACCTGCTGGCCGAGAACCGCTTCGCGCCCGCCGGGTCGCCGGGCGGGCCGTACCGGCTGCGCCTGTCGATCCAGCACGGCCGGCTGATCTTCGACATCCGCGGCGCCGACGATGCGCCGCTGATCGCGCTCGGCCTGGCGCTCGGGCCGTTCCGCCGGCTGGTGAAGGATTACCAGATGCTGGTGGACAGCCACATCCTGGCCGTGCAGGAGGGACGCGAGGAGCGCATTCAGGCGATCGACATGGGACGTCGCGGGCTGCACAACGAGGGCGCGGAACTGCTGATCGCGCGGCTGCGCGGCAAGGTGGAGATCGACTTTGCCACCGCGCGGCGGCTGTTCACCCTGATCTGCGTCCTGCACCAGCGCATCTGAGCGGGCGGCGATGAACGTCGACGGCGTCCCCTTCCGCACCATCCAGGTCGATCCCGACGACGGCTGGCGCGTTGCGATCATCGACCAGACCGCGCTGCCGTGGGCGGTCTCGATCGTGCAGCTGACGACGGTCGAGGCGGCGGCGCATGCGATTCGCCACATGCAGGTGCGCGGCGCGCCGCTGATCGGCGTCGACCGCGGCCTATGGGCTGTGCCTCGCGCTGCGCGCCGATCCCGCCAGCGACGCGATGGAGCAGGCGGCGCGCCATGCTTGCCGCGACGCGACCCACCGCGGTCAATCTCCGCTGGGCGCTGGACCGCATGCTCGCCCGCCTGCGCAACACCCGCGCCGACGACCGGGTCGCCGTCGCCTATGACGAAGCGGGACGCATCGCCGAGGAGGACGCCGCGCAGTGCGAGGCGATCGGCCGGCACGGCGCGGCGCTGATCGAATGGGCGGCCGCGGCGAAGGGCGGCGGGCGGGTCAACGTCCTCACCCACTGCAACGCCGGCTGCGCTCGCTTGCGTCGACTGGGGCACCGCCACGGCGCCGATCTACATGGCGCATGCGCGGGGCATCGACCTGCATGTCTGGGTGGACGAGACCCGGCCGCGCAACCAGGGCGCGTCGCTGACCGCGTGGGAGCTTGGCCGGCACGGCGTCGCGCACACCATCGTCGCCGACAACGCCGGCGGCCATCTGATGCAGCACCGGCGCGGTCGATCTCGCGATCGTCGGCGCCGACCGGGTGACGCGCACCGGCGATGCCGCCAACAAGATCGGCACCTACCTCAAGGCGCTGGCGGCGCACGACAACGCCGTGCCGTTCTGGGTGGCCCTGCCCTCCACGACCATCGACTGGACCCTGCGCGACGGCATCGCCGGCATCCCGATCGAGGAGCGCGCGGCGGCCGAGGTGACGCACCTCACCGGCCGCACCGATGACGGCGGCGCTGGTGCGCGTGCAGGTGACGGCGCCGGACAGCCCGGCCGCCAACCCGGCCTTCGACGTGACACCGGCGCGGCTGCATCACCGGGCTGATCACCGAGCGCGGCCGGTGCACGGCGGAGCGAGGCCGGGCTGCTCACGCTGTTCCCGGAACGGCGGTGAAACGCGCGGCGGTCGTGCTCGCGGCGGCAGTGGCCGCCTGCGCCCAGCCGGCCGCCCATGTGCCGCCCTTCGCGCGTCAACCATACCAGGCGTTCTCGCGTCAGGCGGTGGTGGCGCTTGCCATGATCGAATGGAAGGCGTTCGGCTCGCCTGTCGATGACGCGCCGCCCACGCCGCGCCCGCCCAAGCCGGATTCCGCGATGGCGGAGCGGCAGGAAGGACTGTGGCAGCGCGTCGGCGAATACTGGTGGCTCGGCCTCGATGCCGGCGCGCGGGAGTCGCGCTGGACCGGCAAGCACGACGCGACCGGGCGCGTGTTCGCCGCCGATGACGACGAGGCGTATGCGTGGTCGGCGGCCTTCGTCAGCTACGTCATGCGCATCGCCGGCGCCGGCCCGCGCTTCCCCTATGCCCCGGCGCATCACGTCTTTATCGACGCCGCCAAGCTCATGGCGATGCACAAGACCACCGGCTGGGCGGTCACTGCCGAGCGGCTGGAGCTGTATGCGCCGGTGCCGGGCGACCTGATCTGCTACAGCCGCACCGCGCGGCCGATGACCTATGACGATCTGCCCGCGGGCCGCTTCGCCGCGCATTGCGACATCGTGGTGGCGACCGGCCGCGACCAGATCACGGTGATCGGCGGCAATGTCGATGACGCGGTCACGATGAAGCATGTGCCGGTGACGCTGGACGGCCGGCTCGCCGGCCTCGACCGGCCGCTGCTCGATACGCGCTATCCGTGGTTCGTGGCCCTGCGCCTGATCGACGCCGGCCCCTCGCCGGTCGTCGCGACGGCGCGCTGAGGCCGGGACCTCGGCGAACGCCGGAGACGGACCGGGCAACCCCGTCTTGGCCGGGCGTGTCCCGGCCATCCACGCGGCACCTCCGACGCGGTCGCCGGCGTGACGGCGTGGATGCCCGGGACCAGCCCGGGAATGACACCGCGACCGGCGCGCCGCCGCACCGTGTGGAACGTGCGTCCCGCGCTCTCCGCCTCCCCGAGGACACCCCGTCATGGCCGGGCCTGTCCCACGGCTGTCCGGTTTACGCTGAGGTCCATTGGAAGTGAGCCTGTCGAGGGTCTGCGGGCGGGGGATGGGCGGGTTGGAGCAGATTGGCTAGATGACGGCGGTGCATGAGATTGGCGCGGACGAGGCGCACGAAGGCGAGAGCGCTGCTGACGGCGCGCTGCGCCGCGTGGGCGAGGCGCAGCAGCAGGTAGGCGATCAGGGCGATCGCGATCTGGATGCGCACGGCATTCTCGGAGGTGCCGAGGAAGCGGGTGATCTTCAGCGTCTGCTTGACCCAGCGGAAGAACAGCTCGATCTGCCAGCGCTGCCGATAGAGGTCGGCAATCTCCTGCGCCGGCGCATCGAGATCGTTGGTCAGCACCCGCAACTCCTTGCCAGTCGCGGTGAGCACGCGCAGCTCGCGCACCGCGTCCTGCATCGGGTTGCGGCGGTTGTTGGCCTGTCGGGCGGGCAGGAAGCCGATCCGGTCGGACAACACCTGACTGCCATCGGGCACCGGCTGGGTCTCGATGATCGTGAGCGGGGTGTTGCGCTTCAGCCGCGTGACGATGCGGCACTGCGCCCGATCCAGCGCCGACCAGAACCCGTAATCATAGTAGCCAAGGTCGAAGACGTAGGTGGCGCCCGGCTCGATCGGCATCGCCGCGGCGGCGGTGATATCGTTGACCCTGGCGGGGCTGATCGCGGCGTAGATCGGCTGCGCGGCGGTGGCATCGTAGATCACATGCAGCTTGGCCCCGCAGGCGCTGGCGGAGAAGCGTGCCCAGCCGGCACTGTGCGCGCTGAGTGGCAGGCTGGTGGCATCGATGAGATAGGTGGCCTCCGCCACCGCCCGGCGCAGGCCGCGATGCGCGAGCCGCGTCATGTGGGCGAACAGATCGGCGAATACCTCGGCCGGGCGCTGCGCGTTGGCATCCGCGAGCGTCGAGCGGCAGACCGGCCGGCCGCCGAGATGATAGAGCCGGGCGGCGTGGCTCTGCAGGCCGCCGACGATCTCGCGCAGGCTCGCAGCGCCGGAAAGCTGGCCGTAGAGCAGTGCGATGAATTGGCTCCTGGTGGACAACCGGCGCACCCGCGCGTCGGCGCCATGCGCCGCCACCAGAGTATCGAACGCGTCCCAGGGAACATGCTTCAGCAGACCATGAAAGACGCTATTCTGGTGCCGCACGGCGTTGCCCTCCTCGTGTCCAAGAACGTTGCCCAACGTCCAGACCCAAGTAGAATCAACGCCGTGCGCCACGTCCAGCAAAACCCAACCGGACAGCCGTGGGCCTGTCCCGGCCATCCACGCGGTGCCTCCACCACGGTCGCCGGCGTGGCGGCGTGGGTGCCCGGGACAAGCCCGGGCATGACAACGGTCGGGCGCGCCGCCGCCTTTCCGCTACCGCTGCCGCCAGGGCAGGCTCGCCACCTTCCAGCCGGCCACCGTGCCGCGATGCCCCGCGGGGTCGAGCGGACCCTCGAACCCGTCGGCGACGTTGAAGGCATGCGCGAACCCGGCCGCCGCCGCGGCCTCCGCCGCCGCCCGGCTGCGCGCGCCGCTGCGGCAGATGAAATAGACCGGGTCCTCGGGACCGAGCCCCGCGGCGCGCAGGTCTGCGACGAAGTCCGGGTTGACCGCCATGGTCGGCGGCACCTGCCAGGAAATCGTGAGCACCTGCTTGCCGGCGGGTGTCAGGTCCGGCACGCCCACGAAGGTCCACTCCGCATTCGTGCGCACGTCGACGAGCTGGGCTCGCGCGTCGCGCTGCAGGACGGCCCAGGTGTCCTGCGGTTGCACGTCCTCGATCATGGCAGCCTCCGGCCGCTGGCAGTTGACTCGCGGGTGGGGCAATCGCATGGGCAGCCGGCGCGTTCAACCGTCCCGGCCCGGGAGGCCCCAGAATGCACCTGCAGCCCTACGCCACGGTCGCCCCGCCGGTCGCCGAGGACCTGCGCGCGGCCATCGCCAACACACCGATGATAAAACTCAAGCGCGCCTCGGCGGAGACCGGCTGCACGATCCTGGGCAAGGCGGAGTTCATGAATCCCGGCGGATCGGTGAAGGACCGCGCGGCGCTGGCGATCATTCTCGACGCCGAGCAGCGCGGCGTGCTGAAGCCCGGCGGCACCGTCGTCGAAGGCACTGCCGGCAACACCGGGATCGGCCTCACCCTCGTCGGCAACGCCCGCGGCTACCGCACCATCATCGTCATGCCGGAGACCCAATCGCAGGAGAAGATCGAGTTCCTGCGCATGATCGGCGCCGACCTGCGGCTTGTGCCGGCGAAGCCGTATCGCGATCCCGGCAACTACGTGCACGTCTCGCGCCGGCTCGCCGAGGAAATGGGCGCGGTGTGGGCCAACCAGTTCGACAATCTCGCCAACCGCGAGGGCCACCGGCTGACCACCGGACCCGAAATCTGGCACCAGACCGCCGGCGCGCGTGGACGCCTTCACCTGCTCCTGCGGCTCGGGCGGCACGCTCGCGGGTGTGGCGATGGCGCTCAAGGCGCGCAACCCGGCCATCCGCACCGTGCTCGCCGATCCCGAGGGCAGCGGGCTCTATGGCTGGATCAAGAGCAACGACCTCAGCATCAGCGGCAGCTCGATCACCGAGGGCATCGGCCAGTCGCGGGTGCCGGGCAATCTCGAAGGCGCGCCGCTGGACGATGCCGAGCGCATCCCGGATGCCGAGGCGCTGGAGCACGTCTTCGCGCTGCTGATCCATGAGGGGCTCTCGATCGGCGGATCGAGCGGGATCAACGTGGCGGCGGCGGTGCGCGTGGCGCGGACAATGGGTCCGGGCCACACGGTGGTCACCCTGCTCGCCGATGGCGGCTCCCGCTATCAGTCGAAGCTCTTCAACCCGGACTTCCTGCGCAGCAAGAATCTGCCCGTGCCGCCTTGGCTCGAAGGCGCCACGAAAACCGGCTGAGTGCGGCGGGCAATCTTCGCTTAACTTCGTCCGGTGTATGTCTAGGCTGCCCTGCCGAAAAGCGGCGGGTGCCGCGAAACGGCGCTGGCGAAAAGGAGTGACACCATGGTCCAGGACTGGCTCGGCAACCCGGTCACGGCGATCCCGGCGACGATCGGCGGGATCGACGGTTCGTCGGAAGGCTTTCTCGGCTACGAGGCGCGGGCCGCGCAGAATCGTGCCGACCGCCGACGCCGATCCCGGCTGTGCGCTCGCACAGGCCTATGCGGCGATGGCCCACATGTTCCTCGAGGATCGCGAGGGTCCGAAACAGGCCGCGCACTACCTCGCCCGCGCCGAGGCCGCCGCGCCGCAGGCGACCGAGCGCGAGCGGATGGTCGTCGCCGCGGTGCGCGCCTGGGTGGACGACGACATGCCGCGCGCACTGACCCTCGGCGAGGAGATCGCGGCCCGCTACCCGCACGAACTCGCGGTCGCCAAGACGACGCAATACCACTACTTCAACCTCGGCGACGCGCCGGGGCTGCTGCGCATCGCCGAGAAGGTGCTGCCGGCAAACCGGGACCTGCCCTACGCGCACGGGCTCATCGCCTTCGCCTACGAGCAGTGCCACGGCTGGAGGAGGCGGAGGCGGCGGCGCGCGCGGCGATCGCGCTCAAGCGCAAGGAGCCGTGGGCGCACCATGCGATCGCGCATGTGATGCTGACCCAGGGCCGCATCGACGAAGGCCGCGCCTTCATGGAGGAGATGCGGCCGACCTGGACCGAACTCAACTCGTTCATGCTCACGCATAACTGGTGGCACCTCGCGCTGTTCATGATCGAGCAGGGCGAGGCGGAGCGGGTGCTTGACTTTCTACGCGAGCACACATCTGGGGCGTCTGGAAGTACTATTCGCAGGACCAGATCGGCGCGGTGTCGCTGCTGGCGCGGCTGGAGCTCGCGGGCGTCGATGTGGGCGACCGGTGGGACGACCTTGCCGACCATCTCGCCGGCCGGGTGGGCGAGCATGTGCAGCCGTTCCTCGACCTGCACTATATCTATGGCCTGGGCCGTGCCGGCCGGCCGGAGGCGGACGCGATGCTCGCCAGCATGCGCGCCTTCGCCGACCCGGGCGCCGGACTTCGTGCGCGCGACCTGGACGGAGGTCGCGGTGCCGGCGGCGGAAGGCATGCTGGCCCATGCGCGCGGCGACCATGAGGCGGCGGTGCGCGCGCTGATGCCGGCATTGCCGCGCATGGCGGAGATCGGCGGCAGCCACGCCCAGCGCGACTTCTTCGAGCAGGTCGCCGACGACGCCCTGCACCGCAGCGGCCGGCTGCGCAGCGCGCGGCGGCGGGTGGAAATGCGCGCCACCGGCAGCCAGCGCGCCGCGCCCGCGCGGGCACGGCTGGCGGAGATCGAGCGCGCGCTGGGGATGCTGCCCGCCTCCGCCTGAGCCGCTGCCGGCGGTTGGCATCGGCGCCGCGGCTTGCCCCCTCGGCGCCTTCGGTCTAAGCACCGCCCCTCCCCGCCAACCGCGAGACCCGAGTGCCATGAAACAGCAGGCCAACCTGATCCGCGCCGGCCAGGTGATCGAGCACGAGGGCCGCCGCTGGACCGTGCTGAAGCAGCAGATCATCACTCCCGGCAAGGGCGGCGCCTTCATCCAGGTCGAGATGCGCGACCTGAAAAGCGGCAACAAGACCAACGAGCGCTGGCGCACCGCCGACACCGTCGAGCGGCTGATGACCGAGGAGAAGGAGTTCACCTACTCCTACACCGAGGGCAGCAACATCGTGCTGATGGACCCCGAGACGTTCGAGCAGACCCACGCTCTCGCTCGACCTGCTTGGCGAGCCAGGCGCCGTTCCTGCAGGACAACATGACGCTCACCGTCGATCTGGTGGAGGGCGAGGCCGTCGCCGTCCACCTGCCGCCGACCGTCGTGCTGGAGGTGGTCGAGGCCGACCCGGTGGTGAAGGGCCAGACCGCCGCCAGCTCCTACAAGCCGGCGAAGCTCTCCAACGGCATGAAGACCTCCGTGCCGCCGTTCATCGAGACCGGGCGAGCGCATCGTGGTGCGCACCGAAGACGGCAGCTACGTCGAGCGCGCCAAGGGCTGAGCGGCGCACATCATGGCGCCCAACCTCTCGCCGCACATGGTGATCATGCAGAACGCCGCACAGCGCGCGGCGCAAGCGGCTGTTGCGCGATTTCAACGAGGTCGAGCAGCTTCAGGTCAGCATCAAGGGTCCCGGCGATTTCGTGAGCCAGGCCGACCTGCGTGCCGAGCAGAGCCTGCGCGACGATCTCGCCAAGGCGCGGCCGGGCTATGCCTTCCTGATGGAGGAGTCGGGCGCCTCGGGCTCGGAGAACTGGACGTGGCGCTGGGTGGTCGATCCGCTGGACGGCACCTCAAATTTCCTGCATGGTATACCACATTGGGCGATCAGCATCGGGCTGGAGCGCCGCCACGCCGGACGGCAGCACGGAGCCGGTGGCGGGCGTGATCTACGCGCCCGTGGTGGACGAGATGTTCTGGGCGGAGAAGGGCGAGCGGCGCCTTCCTCAACGACCACCGCCTGCGCGTCTCGGCGCGGCGCGACATGACCGAGGCGATGTTCGCCACCGGCATCCCCTTCGCCGCCTCCTCGCCCGGCACCCGCCAGAGCTTCGCCGCGACGCTCGGCCTGCTGATGCCGCGGATCGCGGGCGTGCGCCGGTTCGGCGCGGCGGCGCTCGACCTCGCCTGGGTCGCGGCGGGCCGGTTCGACGGGTTCTGGGAACTGCACCTCAAGCCGTGGGACATCGCGGCCGGACTCGTGATCGTGCGCGAGGCGGGCGGGTTCGCGACCGACCCCGACGGCGGCGACGCGCGCGCCAACGGCGACGTGGTCGCCGCCAACCCGCACCTGCACAAGCAGCTCTGTGCCGCGGTGCGCGACGGAATCGCCGCCTGAGCCTTTGAGCGGCGCGGCGGCTCGGCTAAACCTCGGCCCGCCCATGCGCAGGCTCTCCTTCATCGCCGCGATCCCGATCGCGGTCGCCGCAAGCCTCCCCTGGCCAGCCCTCGCGCAGGTCACGCTGGACCAGCGCGCGCTGGACAAGCTCGGGCCCGGCGCCGACCAGCCCGCCACGCCCGCGCCCGCGCGGCCGGCTCCTACCGCGGCCCCGGCGCCGCGGCCGCGTCCGGCGGCGCCGCGCCTGGATGCGCACGCGCACCCGAACGGCCCGCACCAGAAGCTGCCGCCGACGCCGAGCGAACTCGCCGAGCACGCGCCGATGCCGACGGTCCCGGCAGCCCCGCCGCCGCCGCCGGTGCTGCCGCCGCCGATCATGGTCCCCACCCGGCCCCAGCCGCCGCCCGCCGCCGCCCACCGTCGCCGCCGCCGCCGACGGCGTGGCGGAGCGGCACGGCGCCGATCTGCGCGTCACGTTCGGCACCGGCAGCGCCGACCTCAACCCGCTCACCGACGCGGCGGTGCGGGCGATCGCCGAGCACCCGCCGCCGGGCAGCACGTTCGCCGTCACCGCCTACGCCGCCGGCACGCCGGATGACCCCTCCACCGCGCGCCGGCTCTCGCTCTCGCGGGCGCTGACGGTGCGCAGCGTGCTGATCACGTCCGGCATCGCCTCGCCGCGCATCTATGTACGGGCGCTGGGCGCCGCTGCGCCTACGATCGCCGACGGGCCGCCGGACCGCGTGGACATCGAACTCATGCCCGCGCCGCCCGGCTCCCAGCCGACCGCATCCTCGCCTGCGCCGGCCCCATCCCAGAAGGCCGCCCCATGACGCGCCCGACGATCTTCCTGATCCGCATGCTGATCTTCCTGGCCGCCGTGGCGGTCGTGGCCGGGCTGCTCTCCACCGCGCTGATCGCCGCCTTCGCCAACAACGTGCTGCTCAACAGCCTGATCCTGGTCGTGCTCGCGCTCGGCATCATCTGGAACATCCGCCAGGTGATCCGCCTGTCGCCCGAGGTCACGTGGCTGGAGACGTTCCAGCGCGCCCGCGCCCGCCTCGCCGCCGCCCCCGCCCCGCGCCTGCTCGCGCCGATGGCCGCGATGCTCGCCGCGCGCACCGCGAAGGGCCGCGACGGGCAGGAGCGCTTCACCATCTCGTCGCACGGCGATGCGCTCGCTGCTCGACCGCTCGCCAGCCGCCTCGACGAAAGCCGCGAACTGTCGCGCTACATGGTGGCGCTGCTGATCTTCCTCGGCCTGCTCGGCACCTTCTGGGGCCTGCTGCTGACCGTGCATTCGGTGAGCGACGTCATCGGCAGCATGTCGGTGGGCTCGGGCGACATCAACGCGCTGTTCGAGCAGCTCAAGGCCGGCCTCGCCCGCCCGCTGCGCGGCATGGGCACGGCGTTCTCCGCCTCCATGCTCGGCCTCGCCGGCGCGCTGGTGCTGGGCTTCCTCGATCTCACCGCGGGCCAGGCGCAGAACCGCTTCTTCAATGAGCTGGAGGAGTGGCTGGCCGGCATCACGCGCCTCTCCTCCGGCGTGCTCGGCGGTGAGGGCGAAGGCTCGGTGCCGGTCTATGTCCAGGCGCTGCTGGAGCAGACCGCCGAGAACATGGAGAACCTGCAGCGCATCCTCGCCCGCGGCGAGGACGGGCGGCGCGAGGCGAACAACGCGGTGGTCAACCTCACCGAACGCATCGCGACCCTCTCCGACACGATGCGCGCCAACCAGCAGCTCATGCTGCGCATCGCCGAGACGCAGGCGACCCTCGGTGCCCGCGTTGCAGCGGCTGGGCGAGCGGCGGCCGGAGGGCGGCTTCGACGATGACGCCGCGCGCGTGCACCTGCGCAACATCGAGCATTACCTGCAGCGGCTGCTCACCGAGAGCGAGCAAGGCCGCGCGCAGACGCGCTGCCGACATCCGCAACGACATCCGCATCCTCACCCGCACCATCGCCGCACTGGCCGAGGAGCAGCCGCGATGACCGGGGGGACTGAGCCATGGCACGCCGCCGCGGCGTCCGGAGGCGAGGGCATCAACGCATGGCCGGGCTATGTGGACGCGCTGTCCACGCTGCTCATGGTCATCATCTTCGTGCTGCTGGTGTTCGTGCTGGCGCAGGCGTTCCTCTCCGTCACGCTCTCCGGGCGCGACGCGGCGCTCGACCGGCTCAACCGGCAGATGGCGGAACTCTCCGACATGCTGTCGCTGGAGCGCGGCAAGTCCAACGAGCTGCGCACCTCGATCGCGCAGCTCAGCCGCGACCTTCAGGCCGCGACCGCCGCGCGGGACTTGCTCACCCAGCAGCTCGCCCGCGTGCGCGGCGAGGAGGAGAAGCTCACCACCGACCGCGACGCGCTGAAGGCGGACCGCGACCGGCTCGCGGCGCGGCTTGCCGACGCCGACCTGCAGATGCAGGCGGCGCAGGACCGTGACCAGAAGTTGCAGACCCAGCTTACCGACTCGGCGAAGCGCAACGCCGTCTCGGCCGACGACGCCGCCACCACCGCCGCCAAGCTGGCCGACGCGCAGCGCCAGCTCGCCGCCACCCAGGCGACGCTGGCGGAGATGAAGCGGCAGATGGACGCGCTCGACCAGACCGTCACGACCGACAAGGCGACGTTGCAGGCGCGCCTCTCGGACCTCGCGAAGCTCGCCGACGAGGTGCGCAACCTGACCGCGCTGCGCGACGAGCTTGAGAAGCAGGCGCAGGACGCGGCGGTGCGTGCGACCACGGCCGAGGAACGCCGCGCCGCCGTCGCGGCCGAGCTGGCGCAGGAGAAGAAGCTGGGCGATTCGGCGCGCGCACAGATCGCCGAGATGAACAGGCAGCTCGACGAGGTGCGTGCGCAGCTTGCCTCGCTGAACCAGGCGCTGCAGGTGTCGGAGGCGTCCGGCAAGGACAAGGACGTGCAGATCGCGAACCTGAGCACCCGGCTCAACACCGCGCTCGCGCAGAAGGTCGAGGAACTGCAGCGCTACCGCAGCGACTTCTTCGGCCGGCTGCGCGCGGTGCTGGCGAACCGGCCGGGCATCCAGGTGGTGGGCGACCGCTTCGTGTTTCAGAGCGAGGTGTTGTTCCCGGTCGGCAGCGCCGAGCTGACGACGCCCGGCCAGGAGGAGATCAACCGCCTTGCCGACACGCTCAAGGAGATTTCGAAGGAGATCCCGCCGGACGTGAACTGGATCCTGCGCGTGGACGGGCATGCCGACAAGCAGCCGGTGGCGGGCGGGCACTTCGCGAGCAACTGGGAACTCTCCGCCGAGCGGGCGATCACGGTCGTCAAACTCCTGATTGCCGACGGCATCCCGCCCGACCGCGTGGCGGCGACCGGGTTTGCGCAATATCAGCCGCTCGACCCGGCCGACACGCCGGAGGCCTATGCGAAGAACCGGCGGATCGAAATCCGGCTGACCGACCGGTAGGCGATCCTCGCGCATATGCCCGCGGCGGGCGGTGCGCATGTCCCAATGTTCATGCCCACGCCCAAACGGCGACATCCGGACGGACGGACAACGCGGAAGCGATGTTCAACCAGCACGGAAGGGATTGCCCATGCAAGCATCCACCATCGCCCTGCTCGGTGCCGGCGCGCTCGCGCTCGGCGCCGCGGCTCCCTCGCACGCCGCGCAGCCGCCCAGCCCGGCGACAGCACAGCCCATCGTGGTCTTCGTCCCGGTGCCCATGGGCCTGTTCGCGCCGCCGCCGCTGGCGCTCGAACGGGTGTTCGCCGCGCAGGAGGCGGCGACGACGCAACTGATCGCGCAGATGTCGCAGATGCCCGCCTTCCCGGCCTTGCGCTGGATGGCAGCGCCGGGGATGACGGCGCCGATAGCGGCGCCCGGCATGCAGGTGTTCGTGGCGTCGATGTCGAGCGGCGGGCATGGTTTCTGCCAGGAGTCGATGACGCAGACATTCGGCCCTGACGGCAAGCCGCATGTCGTCGTCAAGCGCTCAGGCGATGCGTGCGGGCCGCTGCCCGCCGGTTTCGCGCCCGCGGCGGGACCGCAGGCCGCTCCCATGCCGGAGATTGCGCCGGCGCCGGCCGCGCCGCCGGTGCGCGTCATCCACGTGAACGACCTGCGGCCGGTCACGCCGACGCGCACCCACGACTACAAGGGATGATCCGTGTCTGCGGGTGACGGCGCGAGCACGAGACCCAGCGTCCACCCCAGATAGAAGCGCGCATCCATCCAGAAGTGCTGCGCGTCATAGAGTTCTGACGCCGGCGAACCATCCATGGCTCGCGGCCGCATCGAACAGCAATGCGGCCGCGAGCCAGACGGACGCCACGACGGCCACCACGCGCGCCCGGCGGGGAAACATCGTGCGGGCCGGCGGTGCGGGCACGCGGCGGTATCCCAGGGCCTGGATGCACAGGCAGGGCAGCGCCGTGGCGACCACCGAGAGCGCCGGCCAGCCGAACAGCCAGCCCGCAATGCCCGGCGAGGCAATCCCGACGATGCCGAGCGGCACCGCGAGGAGCGTCCGGCCCGCCCCGAGCCAGGCGAGCGTGATGGCGAACGGGACGATCGCCCACGCCACCGCCAGGCGGATGCCGGCCACGAGCGCACCGCCCTCGCCGCCGGACGCGCCGCCGTGGTTGGAGAGAAACGCCGTCATGGCGTGGTGCAGGCTGACCGAGGCGAGGGCGAAGGTGAGACTGAGACCCGCGGTGAACAGCGGGCTGCGCGGTCGGGCCGTGTGCGCTGGCGCGCCGCCCGCGCCGAGCACCACGTCACGCACCCGCTCGGCCGCCGGCTCCACGAAGCACGCCAGCATCAGGCCGATGAGCAGGGCCGCGATGATGTCCTCGCGGCTCAGATGGTGCAGCGTCGCCTTCAGCCCCTGCCAGATGAACTCCGGCGCGGCAGCGCAGACCGCCACCCAGAGCGCGCAGATCAGCGCCGAGAGCACACCCACCGACATCGCGCCCAGGCGTCGCCACGCCGACCCGCCCACGCTCGCGCGGTTCCGCGTGTCCAAGGCGGGCTAGCGCGGCGACAGATGCGCCTCACGCACACGCCGCAGCGCCGGCGCGTAGTGGGCGAACTCCGGCGTGGCCGTCCCGGGAACCTTCGCCGCATCGTCCCAGCGCCGCACGCGCACCGCCTCGCGGAAAAGCGGCTCGCGCTCGAACGCTGCCGCCTCCGCGGCGGTCATCGGCCCGCCCTGCAGCGCCAGCGTCGCCACCGACGCGGGCGACAGCTTTGCGAAATACGCGGCGTCCGTCGCGCACAGGTAGCGCTTCGCCGCGACATGCAGGCGCACGCAGTCCACGACCATGGGCGGGAAGTGCGCGGCGAGAAGCTTGGCGCCGGCTTCCTCGTGCAGGTTGTCCACGCCCTGCTCGATGTAGTCATCGCCGAACTCGCCGGTGTAGTGCCCGACATCGTGAAGGAGTGCCGCGACCACCAGCGGTTCGTCCGCGCCCTCGCGCTCGGCGAGGGCCGCCGCCTGCAGCATGTGCTCCTGCATGGAGACGGCCTCGCCCAGATAGCTCTCGGCACCGCGGCGCACCAGGATGTCGCCGATCTGTGCGACGATGTCAGCCATCACCCCTCCTCCTCGATCGCGACCAGCGCCGAGAGAGGAGCCCGTTCCGGTCGGCGTGGCAACCGCGCGCGGGCGGCGGGGCGGGTGCTCAGCCGGCCATGGCCGGCGCCGGCGCCGGAGCGAGAGCCGCGGCGTGCCGCGCGAGCATGGCGCCGAAGGCCGCCATCACCCGGCGCATCTGCGGCGGCTTGTACGGAAACAGGTCCGGCGGGTCCATGGTGTGGACGATGCCGGCCACGTCCGCCTCGAACAGCAGCAGCCGCCCGTCCGGCGCCTCGGCGCAGTCGATCTGGAAATAGTCGAGCCGCGCCCACTCGGTGAGGACGGCGAAGGCGTCCGCGTGGCGGCGGGCGAAACCGGCATCGAAGCTCGCCATCGCCGCCGCCTCGGCATCGCGCTTGGCGCGGCTCTCGGCCATGCCGGCGTTCAGGTAGTGCACCATCCAGTGTTCCGAGACCGCCATGTGGCAGAGGAACGGCGCGCCGGCGATGAACGCCACGCGGTATTTGCGGAACAGCCCGTCGCGGCCGCGATAGTCGATGAACTGGCTAAGGAAGACTTCGTCCGAGTCGATTCGCGCCAGCGCGGCGGCCAGTGCGTCCGCATCGTCCGCCCGGGTGAGATCCTGGCCGGCATGCGAGCCGACCGGGCGGACCAGCACCGGGAACGCCCAACCCTCCGGCAGCGCCGCGTCCTGCCGGGGGAGCCGCCGGATCGCGGGGCAGAGCAGTTCCGGCCGGTGCCGCAACGCCGCGGCCAGCGCCTCGCGCGACAGGCGCGGCACGCAGGCGGGATCGTTCAGCGTCGGGCGCGGCCAGGCGGCGTGCAGCGCCGCCAGCCGCACCAGCAGCCGTGGGTCGGCATCACCGGCAGCGAAGAACGCCACGTCATGGTCGGGCAGCGACGCCGGCAGCGGCCGGCCGGGCAGCACGAACAGCACATCCAGCCGGACATCGAGCTCGGCGGTGATGAAGTCGAGCGGGGTGTTCGCCATCAGGTCGCCCGGCGCCATCAGCGCCAGCACCCGCAGCGGTCGCGCCGAACGCCCGCTGTCGGCGACCCGATACAGCGGGCAGCTCGCCAGCGCCTGCGCCTGCAGCGCGTCCGCCGCCTCGGCGCGGAAATGCAGCCGGTGCGCGGTGGCGGCATCGAGCGTCAGCGCCGCCGCCGTGGCTTCGCGTCGGTGTCGGCCGGCGGATCGCGCCCAGAAGGTCCGCGAGCCCCGCCCCCGCATAGGCCCGGTGCGCCAGCGCCGCCGTGCCCAGCAGCAACGGCGGCGCCGCGTCCGTCAGGTCGGGAATTGCCTCGAAGCGTTTTGCTTCCACGCCGCCCTCATTTCTGCCGGCAAGGCGGTGACCTTCCGGGCAAGCGAATGAAGGAAGCGCTAACGCGCGGTCAGGTCGCTTCGCCTTCCACCTTTTTTTGCAGCATTTCCAGCCGCTCGATGCCGCCGGGCATGCGCGGGTCGATGTCGAGCGCGTGCTGCCACGCTTCCAGCGCGCCCTTCCAGTTCCCCTGCCGCTCGGCGATGCGCGAGAGGCCCTGGAGTGCGGAGAAGTTGCGCGGGTCGTAGGCGAGTGCGGCCTGGATGTCGCGCACCGCGCCGGCATAGTCGCCCAGCGCCACCCGGGCGGCGGCGCGGTGGTTGTAGCCCTCGGAGAGGTCGGGCTGCAGCGCGAGCACGGCGTCGAAGTCGGCCAGGGCGTCGGTGCCGGCCTGTTGTCAGGTCGCGTTCGCCGCGGGACATCAGCAGGGCGACGGCCGCCGGCGACGCCTGCTGCATCCAGAGCGCACGGATGCGCCCTTCGAGCGCGGCGGCGGTGATCTCGTCGGGCGCCGCCTTGAGCGCCTTGAACAGCCGGTCCAGCTCGGCCTGCCGGGCTCTCGGCGGGCTCTCGGCGTGCGCCGGCACCGCCAGGACCACGAGCGGCGGCCAGCAGCCAGGGCAGGATGCGCATGCCTGGATGATCGCGCGGCGGCGGCGCGAGTTGCAAGCAGCGGCGCCACCGTGGGCGGCACCGGGCCGCCGGCCATCCAGTCGAGCAGCTCGACCGTGTGCACCACCGGCAGCGCCGCCGCCGGCAAGCTGGGTGAGGCAGCCGATATTGCCGGCGGCGATCAGGTCGGCCCCGGTCGCGCGCAGGTGGTCGAGCTTGCGCGTCGCGCAGCCGCGTGCGCGATCTCCGGCTGCAGCATGTTGTAGGTGCCGGCCGAGCCGCAGCAGAGATGCGGCTCCGCCGGCTCGACCACGCGCGAACCCGGCCTTGCGCAGCAGCGTCTTCGGCTCCGCCGTCACCTGCTGGCCGTGCTGCAGGCTGCACGCGGCGTGATAGGCGACGGTCAGGCCCGGCGGCTCGCGCGTCGGCGCGTAGCCGATGCGGGTCAGGAACTCGCTGATGTCCAGCGCGAGTTCCGACACCCGCTCGGCCCGCTCGCGCCACGGCGGGGCTCGCTGCGGAACATGAAGCCGTAGTCCTTGACCGTCGTGCCGCAGCCGGAGGTGTTGATGACGATGGCGTCGAACGTCCGTCGATCGCGTCCAGGCGGCGATGTTGGCGCGCGCGCTCGCCATCGCCGCGGTCGTGCCGGCCCATGTGGTGGCTGAGCGCGCCGCAGCAGCCGGCCGCGGGCGGCACCACCACCTCCACGCCAAGCCGGGTCAGCAGGCGGATGGTCGCGGCGTTGATCCCGGGGTCGAGCACCTGCTGCGCGCAGCCGGCGAGCAGCGCCACGCGCGCCCGCCGCGGCCCCTCGGCCGGGTGCACGCCGGTGACGCGCGCCGCCGCGGCGGCAGGCGCTGCCGGCGCCAGCGCCAGCATCGCCCGCAGCCGCCGCGCCCAGCGTGCCGTCGGGCAGCAGGGCGCGCGAACGGCGCGGCCCAGCCGCGCCGCCGCGAGCGCCGCGCGCATCCGGCCGGGATAGGGCAGCACCGCACGCCAGCACCGCGCGCAGCATCCGGTCGTGCCAGGGCCGGCGATACGTCGCCTCGATCACCGTGCGCGCGTGATCGACCAGGTGCATGTAGTGCACGCCCGACGGGCAGGTGGTCATGCAGGCGAGGCAGGAGAGGCAGCGATCGACGTGCCGCACCACCTCCTCGGTGGCCGGCGCGCCCGGATTCCAGCATGTCCTTGATCAGGTAGATGCGCCCGCGCGGGCTATCGAGCTCGTCGCCGAGCAGCACGAAGGTCGGACAGGTCGCGGTGCAGAGGCCGCAATGCACGCAGGTCCGCAGCACCTGGTTGGATGCGGCGATGTCCGGGTCGCGCAGTTGTTCGGCGGTGAAGTTGGTCTGCATTTCAGCCTATACGCCGGCGTACATGCGGCCTGGATTGAGGATGCCCTTGGGGTCGAGCGCCGCCTTCACCGCCCGGGTGATGCGCGCGAGCGCCGCCGGCTCCTCCGGGATCACGGTCGACCGCGGCGCGCAGGCCGTCGGGCGCGCGCAGCAGCGTCCAGGTGCCGCCGCCCGCCTGCGCCGCCGCGACCACGGCCGCGTGCGCCGCCTCGGTCGCCGGCCCGGCGATCCAGACCAGCCCGCCGCCCCAGTCGAGGAACCAGCGCGCGTCGAACGCCGCGCTCACCGCCTGCGCGACCGCCGGGCCCGGCCGAGGGGCGCACCGAGACGCGCCAGAGCGCCGCGTTGCCGTTCGCCGTCGCAGCGGCGCCGCGTCGCGCACCGCGCGCCAGAGCGCCCGGCTCGTCGCGTCATCGAGGATGCGCGGCCGCCCGAACGCTTCCAGCGTCGTCGCGCAAGCCGGTCGGTGCGGTAGGTGACCGAGCTGGCGAAGTCCTCGATCCGGGCCAGCGTCGCCGACGCCGCGATGGCCGGCCAGCGCCGGCAGCGCGCGGCGCCTCGGCCGGCAGCCAGGCGGCGGCGGAGACGCCGTAGGGCGAGCCCAGCGCCGCCGACAGCGCCGCCACGCCCTGCCTCGGCGTCGAGCCCGGTCGAGCACCAGCGTGCCCGGTCGCTCGCGGCGCCGGCAGCACTTTCAGCGTGATCTCGGTGATCACCGCGAGCGTGCCGTGGCTGCCGGTCAGCAGCTTGCAGAGATCGAGGCCGGTGACGTTCTTCAGCACCCGGCCGCCGGAATGGAGCACCTCGCCGCGCCCGGTCACCGCGCGCACGCCGAGCACGTGGTCGCGCATCGCCCCCCAGGCGACGCGGCGCGGCCCGGACAGGTTGGTCGCGACGACGCCGCCCAGCGTCTGCACCGCCGTCGCTGCCGAGCAGCGCGGCCGAGATCGGGCGGCTCGGCGATGATATGCTGGCCGTGCTCGGCCAGCGCCGCCTCGATCTCGGCGAGCGGCGTGCCGGCGCGCGCGGAGATGATCAGCTCCTTCGGCGAATAGAGCGTGATGCCGGTGAGGCCGCGGGTGGACGAGCGCGCGCGCCGCCTGCACCGGGCGCAGCATGCCGCGCTTGCTGCCGGTGCCCAGGATCTCCAGCGGCGCGCCGGCGGCGACGGCCTCGGCGATCGGCCGCGGCGATCGCCGGCCTCGTCTCGCGGCGCCAGCGCGTCGCTCATGCCGCGCGCGGCGAGCGCCGGCGGGCTCGATGAGCGGAAACACCTTGCTCGGGTTCAGCAGCCAGTCCGGGTCGAACGCGGCCTTGATGCGCCGCTGCTGCGTCCAGCTCGTGCTCGGAGAACTGCACCGGCATCAGGTCGCGCTTCTCCACGCCGACGCCGTGCTCGCCGGTCAGGCAGCCGCCGACCTCGACGCAGAGTTTCAGGATGTCGGCGCCGAACTGCTCGGCGCGCGTGGAAGCTGTCCGGGTCGTTGGCGTCGAACATGATCAGCGGATGCAGGTTGCCGTCGCCGGCGTGGAAGATGTTGGCGACCTTCAGGCCGTACGCGTCGCTCATCTCGCCGATGCGGCGCAGCACGTCGGGCAGCCGGCTGGTCGGGATCACGCCGTCCATGCAGAGATAGTCGGGGCTGATCCGCCCGACGGCGCCGAACGCGCCCTTGCGCCCCTTCCAGATCGCCAGCGAATTCCTCGGCGCGACTGCGACACCTTCAGGCTGATCGGATCGTGCCGCTCGCAGATCGCGCGGAGCCGGTCGAGCAGCGCGTCCTGCTCGGCGACGCTGCCTTCGACCTCGATGATCAGCATCGCCTCGGCGTCGAGCGGATAGCCGGCATGGGCGAACGCCTCGCAGGCGTGGATCGCCGGGCGGTCCATGAACTCCAGCGCCACCGGGATGATGCCGGAGGAGATGATCGCATCGACGCAGGCGCCGGCGACCTCGTTGGAGCGGAACGCGGCCAGCATCGCCCGCGCGCCTTCGGCGGCGCGCAGGATGCGCACGGTCACCTCGGTGACGACCGCGAGCTGCCCCTCGCTGCCGGTGAGCAGGCCGAGCCAGTCGTAGCCGGCGGCGTCGAGATGCGCGCCGCCGATGTCGAGGATCTCGCCCTCGACGGTGACGATCTTCAGGCCGAGCAGGTTGTTGGCGGTGACGCCGTATTTCAGGCAGTGCGCGCCGCCGGAGTTCATGTTGACGTTGCCGCCGATCATGCAGGCGAGCTGGCTCGACGGGTCGGGCGCGTAGAAGAACCCGTGCCCCTGCACCGCCTTGGTGATGCCGATATTGGTGACGCCCGCCTGCACGGTGGCGCAGCGGTCGGCGTAGTCGATGTCGAGGATGCGGTTCATCCGCATCAGCCCGACCACGACCGCGTCCGCCATCGGCAGGGCGCCGCCGGAGAGCGACGTGCCGGCGCCGCGCGGGACCACCCGCACGCCCTCGCGATGGCAGAAGCGCAGCACGGCGGCGACCTGCTCGGTGGTCTCCGGCAGCGCGACCGCGAGCGGCATCTGGCGGTAGGCGGGCAAGCCCGTCGGTCTCGTAGGGTTTCAGGCGGAGCGGCTCGGCGATCACGCCGGTCTCGGGCAGCAGCGCGCGCAGGCCGGCGACGATCGCGTCGCGGCGGGCGAGCACGTCGCGCTTGGGTTCGGGCTGCTGGATCATGGACGGCGCCTCATTGCTGCCGTCAAGGAATCTGGCCCTGCCGCACGGCGGCGGCAAGGGCGTGCGGCGTCAGCCCTGCCGCGCCTTCATGCGCGGGTTCGTCTTGTTGATGACGTAGACGCGCCCGTGGCGGCGCACCACGCGACAGTTCTTGTCGCGGGCCTTGGCCGACTTGAGGCTGTTGCGAATTTTCATGGCTAGTCCCCTGCGTGCCGCCCGAGCGGACGCGGGCACATAGAAGCCGGACCACCGTGCGTCAAGGCCCGGCCCCCTCGCCGGCAACGGCTGCGGTGCGCAATCATATTGAATGGCGGCTTGTCGGGCACCCGCGCCGGAGGCAAACACGGCCGCATGCCGAATTTGCGCTGGCTTGCCGCGCTGCTGCTCGCCGGCTGCTCCGCCGCCTCGCCGGCCCCGGCGCCACAGGCCTGCAACGTCCACAAGGCCGCGGAAATCCCGCTCGGCTTCGAGCGCGGGTTCATCACCGCGCCCGCGATGCTCGACGGCAAGCCCGCCACGCTGGTGATCGACACCGGCGCCGAGACATCGCTGGTGACGCCGATCGCGGAGACGTCGCTGCGCCTGCAGCCGGACCCCGGCCGGCGCACGATCGTTCAGGGCACCGGCGGGACGCTGACCACGCAGAACGCGTTGCTGCAATCCTTCGGCATCGGCGGGATGGAGGTGCTGGACCAGTCCGTGGCGGTCGGGCCGCTGCCGGTCGCCCATGGCGCCGCGATGAACGCCGCCGGCCTGCTCGGGGCCGACTGGTTCAAGGACTTCGACGTGGAACTCGATCTGCCGCACCGCCGGCTGGCGCTGTACCAGGTGGAAGGGTGCAGCGGGGACTACGTGCCGTGGCCGGGGCCGAAAGCGTCGGTGATCGCCGACATCTATCGCCGCGGGCTCGTCATTCTGCCGGCTGAGCTGGATGGCCAGCGGATCACCGCGCTGCTCGACAGCGGGGCGAACCGGTCGGTCGTGAGCGCCACGGCGGCGGCGCGGCTCGGCGTCGGCACGTCGGCGCTGGCGCAGGACCGCGCGGGCATGGCGCTCGGCGTGGACGGGGCGAGCCAGACGACGTACGACCACCGCTTCGGCGCGCTGCGCGTGGGCGGCACGCGCTACGCCAGCCCGACGCTCAACGTGAGCCCGCTGCACGTGACCGTCGCCGACATGCTGCTCGGCATCGACTGGCTGCGCGGCAACCGGGTGTGGATCTCCTATGCGGCGCGGCGGGTGACGATCCAGCCGTCGCCGCCCGGCACACCGTGAGCCGCGGCCTAAGCGGCCGCCGCGTCGGTCACCACGAAGCCCACCTGCGTGGCGCCGTTCCACTCCTCCGCCCGCAGATGCCCGGCCAGATGCATCGCCGGGCCGCTGCGGCCCAGCAGCGCCTCGGCCAGCGGCCCTTCCTTGGCGCGGAACGCCAGCGCCTTCAGCCGCGTGCCGCCGCCCTCGCCTTCCACGAAGGCGCGGATGGTCGCCGCCTTCCTTGCCCACGCGGTCGGCCCGCACCACCCGCGCGCGGGGCAGGATCAGCACCGGCTCCTCGTTGCCCTGGCCGAACGGCGCCAGCCGCGCCAGCTGCCTGCGCCAGTTCCGCCGTGCAGCCGGGCACCGCCAGCGTGCCTTCCACCAGCAGGTCGGCCGCCGAGGGCAGGCCCGACGCCGCCGCCAGCCGCTCATCCAGGAACGCGTGAAAGGCGCCCAGTTGCGCCGCGGGCAGCGAGAAGCCGGCGGCCATCGGGTGCCCGCCGCCGGTCGCCAGCAGCCCGGCCTGCCGCGCCGCGATCACCGCGCCGCCGAGGTCCAGCCCCGGAACCGACCGGCCGGACCCCTTCGCCATCCCGTCGGCGAGTGCCGCGACGCAGGCCGGGCGGTTGAACCGCTCCTTCAGCCGCCCCGCGACGATGCCGACCACGCCGGGATGCCAGTCGGCCCCTGCCACCAGCAGCGTCGGGTGGCCGGCGGCGATCTGCGCCTCGGCCGCCTGCATCGCCGCGTCGAGCATGGAGGCTTCGACCTCCTGGCGCTGCCGGTTGACCGCGTCCAGCGTCGCCGCGAGCCCGCGCGCCTCCACCGGGTCGGTGCTGAGCAGCAGGCGCAGGCCGAGGTCGGCTTCGCTGATGCGGCCGGCGGCGTTGATGCGCGGGCCGAGCGCGAAGCCGAGCGTGAACGCGTTCGGCCGGTCGCGCACCTGCGCCACTTCCAGCAGCGCCGCGATCCCCGGCCGCGCGCGCCGCGCCATCACCCGCAGCCCCTGCGCCACCAGCGCGCGGTTGAGGCCGGTGAGCGGCATCACGTCGCACACGGTCGCCAGCGCCACGAGATCGAGCATGCCGAGCAGATCGGGCTCGGCGCGGGTGGCGAAGAAGCCGGCGCGGCGCAGCACGCGCAGCGTGGCAACGGCGGTCAGGAACGCCACGCCCGCCGCGCACAGGCCGTTCAGGCCGGAGCGGCAATCGAGCCGGTTGGGATTGACCGTCGCCGCGACCGCGGGCGGCGGCGCCGTCGCTCTTGTGGTGATCCAGCACCACGACATCGGCCTCGGCCCGCGAGCACGCCGAGCACCTCGCCGGCCGCGGTGCCGCAATCGACGCAGACGACGAGGCGTCGCCCCGCGCGCCGCCAGCGCCCGCAGCGCCGCCGGGTTCGGCCCGTAGCCCTCGGCGAGCCGGTCCGGCACGTAGGGCAGCACCGTCGCAGCCGAGGTCGCGCAGCAGCGAGACCATCAGCGCGCCGCTGCACGCGCCGTCCACGTCGTAGTCGCCGAACACCGCCACCGTCTCGCCGCCGCTGCACGGCGGCGGCGAGGCGCGCGGCGGCGGCGTCCATGTCGGCGAGCACGCTCGGGTCGGGCAGCAGCGCGCGCAGCGTGGGGTCGAGGAAATGCGCCGCCGCCTCCAGCCCGATGCCGCGCGCGGCCAGCAGCCGGCCGACGATTTCCGGCACGCCGAGGCGCTGCGCGATGCCGAGCCCGATCCGGTCCTCGGCGGCCCGCCAGACCCAGCGCCGCCCGGTCAGGCTGCGGGCGACGCCGAGGACGGCGGTATGACCGGCTCGGCAGCGGCGCTCACCTCCGGCTCCGCCGGGGCTGCGAGAGCGTGTTGTTGCGCCACCTCTTGTCATGGCCGGGCTTGTCCCGGCCATCCACGCGGTGCAACCGATCGCGGCGCTGGCGGGACGGCGTGGATGCCCGGCAAAGGCCGGGCATGACGTTACCACGGAGTTTGGTGCAGCAACGGCAGCGGCCGGTGCCTCACGGCGCCGCCCAGGTCTTGGTCGCGAAGTTGTGGTGCGCCTCGATATAGCGGACCGTGCCGGACTTGCTGCGCATCACCACCGAATGCGTCACCGCGCCGTGGCCGAAGCGCCGCACGCCGCGCAGCATCGGGCCGGAGGTCACGCCGGTCGCCGCGAACATCACCTCGCCGCGCGCCATGTCGGCGCAGGAGAACACGCGGTTCGGGTCGCTCGCGCCCATCTTGCGCGCCCGCTCGCGCTGCGCCTCGTCCTCGAACAGCAGCCGGCCCTGCATCTGCCCGCCGACGCAGCGCAGCGCCGCCGCCGCCAGCACGCCCTCCGGCGCGCCGCCGGCGCCCATGTAGATGTCCACGCCCGCTTTCGGCATGCGTGGTCGCGATCACGCCCGCCACGTCGCCGTCGCTGATCAGCATGATCCGCGCGCCCGCCTCGCGCGTCTGCGCGATCATCTCCTCGTGGCGGTCGCGGTCGAGGATGCAGGCGACCAGGTCGGAGACGTCGCAGCGCTTGGCGCGCGCGAGGTTGCGCAGGTTCTTCGCCGGCGGATCGTCGATGTCCACGACACCCGCCGGCAGGCCGGGCGCCGACCGCGATCTTCTGCATGTAGATGTCGGGCGCGTGGAGGAAGTTGCCCTTCTCGGCCAGCGCGATCACGGTCAGCGCGTTCGGGCCCGCCCTTCGCGGTGAGGGTGGTGCCCTCCAGCGGATCGACCGCGATGTCCATCTCCGGGCCGCCGCGGCCGACCTTCTCGCCGATATAGAGCATCGGCGCCTCGTCCATCTCGCCTTCGCCGATCACCACCGTGCCGTCGATCGCGACCGCGTCGAACGCCTTGCGCATCGCTTCCACCGCCGCGCCGTCGGCCTCGTTCTTCTTGCCGAGCCCCATCCAGCGGCTCGCCGCCAGCGCCGCCGCCTCGGTCACGCGCACCAGCTCCAGCGCCAGGTTGCGGTCGGTCTGCTGTTCGTGGCTGTGATCGGTGCTGGTGCTGTGGCTCATTGTTGTCGCCTCCCCCTCACGCCGGTTCGATGCGGATCACCGCAGGCTCCTCCAGCACCGCGTCGAGCGCCGCGATGCGCGCGAGCGCCTCGCGCATCGCCGACTCGCGCGTCTCGTGCGTCACCAGCACCACCGGCACCGCCTCGCCGGGGCTGCGGCCGCGCTGCAGCATGCTTTCGAGCGAGATGCCGCCGTCGCGCAGCATCGCGGTGACATCGGCGATCACGCCCGGCCGGTCGACCACCATCAGGCGCAGGTAATAGGCGCCGACATGCGCCGCCATCGGCACCGAGGGCGCGTCGGACAGCGCGCCGGACTGGGCGCCCCAGACCGGCGTGAACCGGCCCCGCGCGATGTCGATCAGGTCGGCGACCACCGCCGAGGCGGTCGGCCCCGCGCCCGCGCCGCGGCCTTCCAGCGTGACCTGGCCGACGAAGTCGCCTTCCGCCACGACGGCGTTGAACACGCCATCGACGCGCGCGAGCGGCGACGCCTCCGGCACCATGCACGGATGCACCCGCGCCTCGATCCCGCCCTCCTGCCGCCGCGCGATGCCGAGCAGCTTGATGCGGTAGCCGAGCGTGCCGGCGAAGGCGATGTCGAGCGCGGAGACGTTGCGGATGCCCTCGACATGCACGGCCTCGAACGCCACCGGCCGGCCGAACGCGAGCGCGGCGAGGATCGCGAGCTTGTGCGCGGCATCGATGCCGTCGACGTCGAACGCCGGGATCGGCCTCGGCGTAGCCGAGCTTCTGCGCCTCGGCGAGCACGTCGGCGAACTCGCGGCCGCGCTCGCGCATCACGGTCAGGATGTAGTTGCAGGTGCCGTTGAGGATGCCGGCGACGCGGCCGATGCGGTTGCCGGCGAGGCCCTCGCGCAGCGCCTTGATCACCGGGATGCCGCCGGCCACCGCCGCCTCGAACGCCAGCGGCACGCCGGCACGCTCGGCCGCGGCGGCGAGTGTCGGCGCCGTGCACCGCGAGCAGCGCCTTGTTGGCGGTGACCACCGGCTTGCCGGCCGCGATCGCCGCCTGCACGGTCGCGCGCGCAGGCCCGTCGGCGCCGCCGATCACTTCCACCACCACGTCGATCGCGGGATCGGCGGCGAGCGCCAGCGGGATCGTCGAACCAGCGCAGCCCGGCGAGCGAAATGCCGCGGTCGCGCCCGCGGTCGCGCGCGGAGACGGCGGTGACGACGATCGGCCGCCCGGCGCGCGCGGCGACGATTTCGGCATTGGCCCGCAGCAGCGCGAGCACGCCGCCGCCGACCGTGCCCAGACCGGCGAGGCCGACGCCGAGCGGTCGCGTCACCGTGCGACCTCGGCCAGCGCCGGCTCGGCCGGGCCGGCGTTGTCGGCGGCGAGGAAGTGGCGGATGTTGCGCACCGCCTGGCGCAGCCGGTGCGTGTTCTCGACCAGCGCGATGCGCACGAAGCCCTCGCCGTGCTCGCCGAAGCCGATGCCGGGCGCGACCGCGACTTTCGCGCGCGCCAGAAGCTGCTTCGAGAATTCCAGGCTGCCGAGATGATGCGAAGCGCGGCGGGATCGGCGCCCAGGCGAACATCGAGCCCTCCGGGCTCGGCACGTCCCACCCGGCCGAGCGCAGGCCGCGCACCAGCACGTCGCGCCGCTCGCGATAGAGGGCGCGCGTCTCGGCCACGCAATCCTGCGGCCCGTTCAGCGCCGCCGTCGCGGCGACCTGGATCGGGGTGAAGGCGCCGTAGTCGAGATAGGACTTCATGCGCGCGAGCGCGGTGATCAGGCGCGCGTTGCCGGCGGCGAACCCCATCCGCCAGCCCGGCATCGAGTAGGTCTTGGAGAGCGAGGTGAACTCGACCGCGATCTCCTTGGCCCCCGGCACCTGCAGGATCGAGGGCGGGATGCGGTCGCCGAAATAGATCTCCGCATAGGCCAGGTCCGACATCACGAAGATCTCGTGCTGGCGGGCGAAGGCGACGATCTCGCGATAGAAGTCCAGCTCGGCGAGATAGGCGGTCGGATTGGAGGGGAAGTTCACGATCAGCGCGGTCGGCTTCGGCACCGAGTGGCGCACCGCGCGGTCGAGCGCGCGCAGCATCTCCTCGTCCGGCGTCGCCGGAATGCTGCGCACCGCGGCGCCGGCGATGATGAAGCCGAACTGGTGGATCGGGTAGGACGGGTTGGGCACGAGGATCGTGTCGCCAGGGCTGGTGATGGCGGCGGCGAGATTGGCCAGCCCCTCCTTCGAGCCGAGGGTCGCGATGACCTCGCTCTCCGGGTCCAGCGCCACGTCGAAGCGGCGGCGGTAGTAGCTGGCGAGCGCGCGGCGCAGCCCGGCGATGCCCTTGCTGGTCGAATAGCGGTGGGTCCGCGGGTCCTGCACCGCCTCGACCAGCTTCGCCACGATGTGCGGCGGCGTGGCGCTGTCGGGGTTGCCCATGCCGAGGTCGATGATGTCCTCGCCGCCGGCGCGCGCTCGCGCCTTGGCGGTGTTCACCTCGGCGAACACGTAGGGCGGCAGGCGGCGGATGCGATGGAACTCAGAGGGCATGGCAGGGGGTCCGAACCGGAAGCGCGCCAGTTTAGAGGCTCGCGTGCCGCGAGTTTGGCAAGAGTTCGCTTAGTTGACCAGCCGCGCGGACGCACCGAAGCCCTGCGGCTCGGCGGCGATCCGGAGCGCAGCGTCCGGCACCCCGGCGATGCGCAGCGCGGCGGCGACCGCTCGCGCCCGGTTGAGCCCGAGGGGCAGTGCTGCGGACTCCGCCGCGGGGTCGGCGGACTGCGCCTCGCCGAAGCCGGTGACGGCGATGCTGCGCGCGCCCCGCCCCGCGGCAAGCTTTCTGAGTTCGGGGGTCACCCATGGCGGCAGGACGGCGGAGCCCTTCGGAAAGGCGATCGCGAGCGGCGGCCCGGGGGGCAGCGGGGCCGGCGGCGGCGCGGGCGGCGCCACCGGCGGGGGCGTCGGCGCCGTCGCGGTCGGGATCGTGACGCCGGGCAGCGAGGGCGGCGGCGGCGGGGCGGCCGCGGGCTCCGGCATCGACCCCGTGGGCGCCGGCGCGGGTGCCTGGGTGGAGGCCACGGGCGCGAGCGGCGTCGCGTTCACTGCCGCCACCGGCGCCGGGCGCGGCGGCGGTGAGGGTGGCACGGGCTGGGGCGCCACGGGGTGGGGGAGCGGCGGCGCGGTGGCCGCGGGCAGCGCGGCGCTGGCCGGCTCGTCGCCGCCGCCTTCCGCCGTGGGCGGGGTCGCCACCGGGAGCGGCGGCGCAGCCGGCAATACGGCCGGGATCGGCTGCGACATCGCCGCGTATTGTGCGTTCGCCCGGTCCGCCACCAGCGCGCCGGCGATGCGCCCGAGCCCCTTCGTGTCCGGCGGCGGCGGCTTCGGCGGCACCGAGCCCAGGTTGGGGTATGGCGCATCGGCGTTGGGCGGCGGCGGCCGGGCATCGGCGATCTTGCCGCCCTCCAGATTGTGCCACCAGTCCACCGGGCTCATCGACTGCGGCGCCGAGCACCCGGCCAGGGACAGGGGAGCCAGGGCCAGGGACAGGGCAGCCAAGCGCAGGGCGCCGAGCGCCCCTTGAATGGCGCCGACACCCCAGCTAACACCGCGCTCGCTTTGAGAAGCCATTTGAGATCGGGCTCGCCCACCGCTCCGGTTCACCCTGGCGCAGCGCGCCGCGCACGGCCACATTTAGCAGTGGCGCCCCGACTGCGAAAGGATGCCCCGCGATGGCCGACGCCCAGAAGCCGGACCCGACGAGCTTCCGGCTGCCCGATGCGGCCGAACTCGGCCGCTCGATGGCCGATATCGCCGAACGCTCGCAACGCATCGTCGGCGAGTGGCTGAAGCGCCAGACCGGCGACCAGGCCAGCAACCCCGACCCGCTGAACATCGCCGGCGCGTTCATGGAAATGACCGCACGGCTGATGGCGAACCCGGCCCGGCTCGTGCAGGCGCAGATCGGGCTCTGGCAGGACTACATGTCGCTCTGGCAGAGCACCGCGCGCCGCATGATGGGCATGGACAGCCGCCCGGTGATCGAGGCCGACCCCAAGGACCGGCGGTTCCGCGACGATGCCTGGAAGGAAAACGAGGTCTTCGATTTCATCAAGCAGTCTTATTTATTGTCCGCCCGCTTCGTGCAGGACGTGGTTACCCATGTCGACGGGCTCGACGAACACACGGCGCAGAAGGTCGATTTCTACGCGCGGCAGTTCGTGGACGCGATGAGCCCGAGCAACTTCCTGCTCACCAACCCCGAGGTGCTGCGCAAGACCGCCGAGAGCGGCGGGGAGAACCTGCTCCGCGGCCTGAACAACCTGCTCGCCGATCTGGAGCGGGGCAAGGGCCAGCTGCGGATCAAGATGACCGACACCAGCGCGTTCAGCATCGGCGAGAACATCGCGGTCTCTCCCGGCAAGGTCGTGTTCCAGAACGACCTCATGCAACTCATCCAGTACGCGCCGACCACCGAGAAGGTGCTGAAGCGTCCGCTGCTCGATCATCCCGCCCTGGATCAACAAGTTCTACATCCTCGACCTGCGGCCGAAGAACAGCCTGGTGCGCTGGGCGACGGCGCAGGGCCATACGGTGTTCATGGTGAGCTGGGTCAACCCGGACGCGAAGCTCGCCGAGAAGGGCTTCGACGACTACATGAAGGAAGGGCTGCTCGATGCCCTCTCGGCGATCGAGGCGGCGACCGGCGAGAGCGAGATCAACGCGATCGGCTACTGCCTCGGCGGCACCCTGCTCTCCTCCACCCTCGCCTGGATGGCGGTGCATGGCGACACGCGCATCCGCTCCGCGACGTTCTTCGTCACGCTGATCGACTTCCGCGAGTTGGGCGAGCTCAACGTGTTCATCGACGAAGAGCAGCTCAAGATGCTCGAGGAGAAGATGAACAAGCGCGGCTATCTCGAAGGCAGCGAGATGGCGACGACGTTCAACATGCTGCGCGCCAACGACCTGATCTGGTCCTTCGTCGTCAACAATTACCTGCTCGGCAACGACCCGTTTCCCTTCGACCTGCTCTACTGGAACTCCGATTCCACGCGCATGCCGGCGCGCATGCACAGCTTCTACCTGCGCAACATGTACCAGGAAAACCGGCTCGCCCAGCCCGGCGGGATCACGCTCGCCGGCACGCCGATCGACCTTTCGCGCATCAAGGTGCCGGCCTATTTCCTCTCCACGCGCGAGGATCATATCGCGCCGTGGCGTGCAACTTATCACGGCACGCACCTGCTCCGCGGGCCCAACCGCTTCGTGCTGGCGGCGTCGGGACATATCGCGGGCGTGGTCAATCCGCCCGACGGCGGTAAATACAGCCACTGGATCAACACCGAGTTGCCGCCGGACGCGGAGGCGTGGTTCGCCGGCGCGACCGAGATCGCCGGTTCCTGGTGGCCGGACTGGCATCGCTGGGTGAGCGCGCTGGACAAGCGCCAGGTGAAGGCGCGCGTGCCGGGCGACGGCAAGCTCCAGCCGATCGAGGACGCGCCCGGCTCCTACGTGAAGGTCCGCGCCTGCTAAGCGACCGGGCGACCGCGCAATGCCGCCCGACGGCTTCGCGGTCCGCGCGTATGCACCGGACGACGCGGACGCGCTGATCGCGCTGTTCAGGCGATCGGTGCGGATCGTCGCCCGCCGTGACTACAGCGCGGCGCAGGTTGTGGCGTGGGCACCCGATGACATCGAGCGCACGCTGTTCGCCGCCCGCTGCGCGAGCCGTCCGACCTGGGTGGCGGACATCGGGAGCACCCGCGTCGGCTTCACCGATCTCGAACCCGACGGGCATCTCGACATGATGTTCGTGCACCCTGACTTCCAGCGTCGCGGCATCGCCAGCGCGTTGCTGCAGCAGGTCGAGGCCGCCGCCCGCGCAGGCCATCTCCGGCGCCTGTTCACCGAAGCGAGCGTCACCGCGCGCCCATTCTTCGAACGCCGCGGCTTCCGGGTCATCGCACCCGAGACGATCACCCGGCGCGGGCAGGCCCTGCTTCGGTTCCGCATGGAGAAGTTTTTGTGCCCACCCCGCGTGTGAACCGGCCCGGGCAGGCGCGTGGCATTCAGCGCAGGTAGCGCTCGGGGTCCGCGTTGAGGCCCTTGAGGCCCTGCGGCACGTGGATTTCCTCGAAGCGGGCCATCACCAGATCGAGGTGATACATGTAGGGAACCGGCTTGATCGCCACCGGCTCATCCAGCAGGTGGCGCAGCGCGATGCCCGCCATCACCGCGGTCGAGAGCAGGCACACCGCGCTGACGGTCGAGGCGCGCTTGGCGCGCATGTCGAGGTCCGGCGCGCCCGCATAGTGGCGAAAGATCTTGCCCGGGCTCAGCCCGGCGCCCCAATTGTCGAGCTGCGCCTGCTCCGCCATGTCGTCGTTCACGTCGAAATACTCATCGAACGACATGTGATCGGGATGAAAGAAGAAGATGGCGCATCCGTACGCCTGCGGCCCCACGATCATCGCCGGAATGCGCCGCCGCCGCGCCTCGGCGTGCAGCAGGCGGCGCGCGAGGATGTTGAAATAGTCCACACCGTCACACACGAAATCCACACCGTCGAGAAACGCGGCGATGTTCGACGGGCTGATGGCACCGAACCGCTCCACCTTCAGCGCCGGATTGATGGAGAGCAGCCGCTCCTCCAGCACCTCCGCCTTGGCGCGCCCGATCGTGTGCACAGTGCAACCGAACTGCCGGCCCATGTTCTCGGGACCGAATGTATCAAAATCGGATATCTTGATTCGCCCGATTCCTTGCCGGACAAGACTTTCCGCATGCGTAAAGCCCACGCCGCCGGCACCGCCCACGGCAACGGTCTTATGTTCGAGGGAATCCAGCTGGTCCTGCGTGAGCACGCCGACCATCCGGCAGAACAGCACGTTGCGGTCGAGAGGATCGGACATGCGGAAGTCGCTCCTGCCGTTCCGGCGTTCACGCCGGACGAACGTTTACGGGGGGCACTTACTCGACATCACCGGTAGCGGATAAGTCCGGCGCGAGCAAGATCATCGCGCATGTCGTGCCAAACGCGCGCCCCGGGCATGCGCCACCCGCCGCGGACCGGCGGCAGGCCCCGTGCTGCGCCCACAACGTCGCTGCAGACTGCGCTTTTGCCGAGCGCACCGAGGGTGCAGGTGCGCCGCGGGTTCAGGCCGGCCGCAGCCCGGCGCGAAAGCGCGCGGCGAGCGCGACATAGTGCGGCGCCGTCACGTCGAACCGCAGCCGCTCCTCCGCCGAAAGCACGCGCACGAGGCGCGCGGGCGTGCCCTGCCACAACTCGTTGCGTCCGATCCGCTTGCCCGGCGTCAGCAGCGCACCGGCCGCCAGCACGCCGCCCTCCTCGATCACCGCGCCGTCGAGCACGGTCGCCCCCATCGCCACGAACGCGCGGTCGTGCAGCGTGCACGCGTGCACGATCGCGGCGTGACCGATCGTGACCTCGTCGCCGATGATCGTCGGCAGGTCCGCGCCCATGACATGGACAATGGTGCCATCCTGCACATTGCTGCGCCGGCCGACGCGGATCGGCGCGCTGTCGCCGCGCAGCACGCAGTGAAACCAGATGCTGCTCTCCGCACCGATCGCCACATCGCCGATCACCGCCGCGGTCGGCGCCACGAACGCATCCGCGGCAACCTGCGGCGCGATCCCGTCGAGCCGGAACGGGCCATCAACCATGGACGCGCTCCTCCGCCGATGGCTGCGCGAGGCCGAGCATCAGCGCGATGTTCTGCACCGCGGCGCCCGACGGCACCCTTGCCGAGATTGTCGAGCCGCGCCACCAGCACGGCCTGGCCGCGCGCGTCGTTGGTGTACACGCGGAGTTCCAGGCGTCGGTGTCATTGAGCGCCTCGGCTCGAGCTTGGCGTCGGGCGCCGGCGGCGGCACCGCCGACGCGCGGTGCCCGCGTAGTGCGCGGCGAGCGTGGCGTGCAGGTCGGCGCCGCGCGGCTGCCCGGTGCAGCAGGTCGAGATGCAGCGGCACCGACACCAGCATGCCCTGCGCGGAAATGCCCGACCGACGGGACGAACAGCGGCCGGCGCGAGAGGCGCGGCGTAGCATCTGCGATCTCGGGCACGTGCTTGTGCTCGAGCCCGAGGGCGTAGAGTTCGAAGGCCGGGCCGCGGTCGCGCTCATGCGCCTCGATCATCGTGCGGCCGCCGCCCGAATAGCCGCTCACCGCGTTGATCGTCAGCGGAAGTCGGGCGGCAGCAGCCCGGCATCGACGAGCGGGCGGATCAGCGCGATCGCGCCGGTCGCGTAGCAGCCCGGATTGGCGACGTGGCGCGCCGCCGCGATGCGCGCCGGCTGCTCCGGCCTCCAGCTCGGCGAAGCCGTAGGTCCAGCCATGCGCCACGCGATGCGCGGTGCTGGCATCGAGCAGGCGCGGCGCGGCCTTGCCGAGCGCCGCGGCGAGGCGCGACGGACTCGCGCGCTGCCTCGTCCGGCAGGCACAGCACGGCGAGATCGGCCGCCGCCATGAGCGTCGCGCCGGGCCTGCGGGTCCTTGCGGTGCTCGGCCGGCAGGCTGACGAGCTCGACCGGCAGCGCGCGCAGGCGATCGCGGATGCGAGGCCCGTCGTGCCGGCTTCGCCGTCGATGAAAACCCGCGCGGTGCTGGGCATGGCGGCCCCTCCTTCGGCAACGCAGCGTCCACCCGCCGCCGGCGGCGCGCAACCGCCGTGCGCGCAGGCCAGCGGCGCCTGCGCCCGCGGCGGTGGCCGGCTCAGCGCTTCGAGAACTGGAAGCTGCGGCGCGCCTTCGCCTTGCCGTATTTCTTGCGCTCGACCACGCGGCTGTCGCGGGTGAGGAACCCGGCGGCCTTGAGGATCACGCGGAGGTCCGGCTCATAGTGGGTCAGCGCGCGCGAGATGCCGTGCCGCACGGCACCCGCCTGCCCCGAAAGCCCGCCGCCGGTGACCGTGCAGTAGACGTCGAACTGGTTGTAGCGGTCGGCGACCAGGAACGGCTGCGTGATCAGCATCCGCAGCACGGGGCGCGCGAAATACTGGCCCACCTTCTTGCCGTTCACCGTGATCTCGCCGCGTCCGGGCTTCACCCATACGCGCGCGACCGCATTCTTGCGGCGCCCGGTCGCATAGCTGCGGCCCTGCGCGTCGCGCTTGGGCTCGCGCTTCGGCCGGTCCGCCGCCGTCGCCGCCGGCTGGGCGATCGCGAGGTCCTTGAGGTCCGCGAGGGTCCGTGTCTGCGTGGCCGACATCTCACGCCCTCCGGTTCTTGCGGTTCATCGCGCCGACATCGAGCGGGCGCGGCTGCTGGCCGACATGCGGGTGCTCGGCGCCGGCGTAGATGTAGAGATGCTTCATCTGCAGCCGCTGCAGCGGCCCGCGCGTGATCATGCGTTCCACCGCCTTTTCGATCACCCGCTCGGGGTGCGCGCTTTCCATCCGCTGGCGCACCGTGCGGCCCTTGATCCCGCCCGGATAGCCGGTGTGCCAGTAGAACACCGACTGCTCGGCCTTGTTGCCGGTGACGCGCACCTTGTCGGCATTGACGATGACGACGTTGTCGCCGCAATCGACGTGCGGGGTGAACTGCGGCTTGTGCTTGCCGCGCAGGCGGTTGGCGACGATCGCGGCGAGCCGGCCCAGCACGAGCCCCTCGGCGTCGATCAGCACCCACTCCTTGTTCACCTCCGCTGGTTTCAGCGAGAGGGTCGATTTGAGCATGCGTCCCTGCCGGAGTTGATCGGGCGCGGCTTATGTCGGAACTCGCCCGCGGCGTCAAGCATCAAGCTTGGTGGTAAAATGATACCACAGACTCGCTCCGGCCACGCGACCCGGTTAGGCTCGTGCGGTGAGCGACACCGTGCACGTCATCGGCGCGAGCGGGCGGTCCGGCGCCGCGCTCATGCGGGCGCTGCTGGAACGCGGCGGCGCGGTGGTTCCGGTGGTGCGCGACCCGGCGCGCCTGGGCGCGGTCCTGCCTGCGCAACCGCGCCTCGCACCGCCGCGCGTCGCCGACCTTGCGGATGCGGATGCGCTGAGCGCGGCCCTGCGCGACGCGACCGCCGTGGTCTCCACCGCGCATGCGCGCTTCACGGCGCAGGTGCTGGCGGCCGCGCCGGTCGGCGCGCGCCTCGTCCTGCTCGGCAGCACGCGGCGCTTCACGCGCTGGCCGGATGCCCACGGAAGCGGCGTCATCGCCGGCGAGACGGCGCTGCTCGGCTCGGGCCGTCCCGGCGTGATGCTGCACCCGACCATGATCTACGGTGCGCAGGGCGAGGATAACGTGCAGCGCCTTGCCGCCCTGCTGCGCCGCCTGCCCGTGGTGCCGCTGCCCGGCGGCGGGCGGGCGCTGGTGCAGCCGATCCATCAGGACGATGTGACGGCGGCGATCGTTGCCGCGCTCGGGGTGGAATGGCGCGTGCCCGCCACGCTGGTGATCGCGGGGCCGGAGCCCCTCCCCTACGCCGATTTCGTGCGTGCGGTCGCGCGTGCCGCCGGGCTTCGCGCGCCGCGCATCGTGCCGATCCCGGCGGCGATCCTGCAGGCGCTCGCGCCGCTTACGGCCTGGCTGCCATTCCTGCCGAGGATCGACACCCCGGAGATCCGCCGGCTGCAGGAGGACAAGGCTTTTGACATCGGCCCCATGTCTGTCACACTCGGCCTGCGCCCGATGCCGCTCGCGCGCGGCCTCGCGCGCACGTTTCGCTGAGGACGCCGCCCATGCCCGTCATCAATCGCATCGCCGAATTTCATGCCGACATGACCGCCTGGCGGCAGGATTTCCACCGGCATCCGGAACTCGGATTCCAGGAAGAGCGGACGAGCCGGGTGGTGGCCGAGCGGCTGCGCGCGTTCGGCGTCGATGAGGTGGTGACGGGGCTTGCGAAGACCGGCGTGGTCGGCGTGATCCGCGGCCGGCCGGGCGACAAGGCCGTGGGCCTGCGCGCCGACATGGACGCGCTGCCGATCCTGGAACAGACCGGCCTGCGACTACGCGAGCGAGAACACGGGCGTGATGCACGCCTGCGGTCATGACGGGCACACCACGATGCTGCTCGGCGCCGCGCGCTACCTTGCCGAGACGCGCAACTTTCCAGGCACCGTCTACGTGATCTTCCAGCCCGCCGAGGAGGGTCTGGCCGGCGGGCGGGTGATGGTGGAGGAAGGCCTGTTCGAGCGGTTTCCGATGGAGATGGTGTTCGGCCTGCACAACTGGCCGGAGTCGCCGGAAGGCACCTTCAGGTGGCGGAACGGGCCGATCATGGCCGCCTGCGCGCATATCGAGATCGCCGTCACCGGGCGCGGCGGCCACGGTGCGCTGCCGCACACGACCGTCGATCCGATCCTGGTCGCGGCGCACATCGTGAGCGGCCTGCAGAGCATCGTCGCGCGCAACGTGGAGCCGGCCGATGCCGGCGTCATCACGATCGGCAAGATCGAAGGCGGCGACACGTTCAACGTGATCCCGCAGACCGTGCACATGCTCGGCACGGCGCGCTGGTTCACCCCTGCGGTCGGCGACCTGCTGGAGCGGGGCGTGCATCGCATCGCGACCGGCATCGCGGAGGCGTTCGGCGCGCGCGCGGATGTCGAGTTCCGTCGCACTTACATCGCGACGGTCAACGACCCCGATGCGACCGCGCTGACGGTGCGCGCGGCCGAGGCGGTCACCGGCCAACGCCAGGTGCAGGAGATGATCCGCCCGACCATGGGCGGCGAGGATTTCTCGTTCATGCTGGCGGCGAAGCAGGGCAGCTACATCACCCTCGGCGCAGGGCGTGGCCCCGATGATCCGATGGTCCACCATCCGCGCTACGACTTCAACGACGCGCTGCTGCCGATCGGCGCAAGCTACTGGGCGACGCTGGCCGAGCAGGTGCTCGCGCGCCGGTAGCGCCGCCCAGGCCCAGCCGGCTACTTCGCGGGCTTCGAGGCAGGCAGATCCTGGTCGATCTGCACCGGCAGCAGGAACGTCTGGGTCTGCGACGGCGCCGCCTCGCACGCCGGCAGCGGCTTCTTGCAGGCAACCGAGGTGAGCGCGACCACGGTGTTGGGGGCGAACTGCTGGCCGTATTTCGCATCCACCTGAATCGCGGCCCCGCTCATCAGCACGAGTTTCGGCGCGTCGCCCGACGGATTGGTGAGCGGCCCGACATTGGTCGCGCTCTGCCCGGCGTAATTGATGAGCACGCCGTCATGCGCGAAGATTCCGACATTGGCCGCCACGGCCTGCAACCCGTCGGCGTTGTTGGAGGCGACGCAGAACGTGACCAGGATCAGCGAGCCGCCGGCGTTGACGTGAAAATGCACGTCGCGCACCACCGGATCGGCGGAGCTCTGGGGGATGGGCGCCATGCAGGCTGCCGACGGCGGCGGCTCGGCTGCCGCGGCCCGGTCGGCTGCGGCCAGCGTGCAGCCGGCGGCAAATGCTGCAAGGATAGCGTAACGACGCATGCGCGGTCCCTCCCCAACGGGCCTGTCGGCCCGGTTGAATGCTAGACCGGCGTGCCCGCCTCCGACAACGCGGCGGCTCAGCGGCCCATGCGCTGGAGGAAATCGAGCTGCCAGCGCATCTCTTCGACCGCCAGCGGGAAGCGGCCGCTCTCCGACCCGCGCAGCACAGCGCTCGGTGCGAGGCGCGCGAGCAGCACCTGCAGCGGCTCGGCGCAGCGCATTGAGAACCCGGCCTTCCAGACCAGGCTCGCCAGCCCCTTTGCGCTGCGGAGCGTCGCCGCCCGCTCGACGACCGACACCGGGACCTCGGCCGCGACCGCCAGCATGGCCGTGCACAGCCGCGGCTCGCCGCGCTGGGCCGCGGCGATCAGCGTCGCCTCGTCCAGCCGCCCTTCCGCCAGCAGCGCATGGGCGCGGGCCAGCGCCCGTTCGAGCGTCGGCTCGTCCTGCGCGACCGGTGCCGGTGCCAGCCGCTCGCTCAGCCGGCGCTGCAGGTCGCGGGTCACGTCCGGGTCGAGGTCGCCGCGGCTGGCCAGCACGCCCAGGAGCTGGGTCGCGACGATCTCCGAGAGCGCCCGCGCCGCCCGCGGCGACAGCGACGGACGCTGCACCAGCGGCGCATGCCATTCCGCGTTCTGCGCCGCCCGCGCGATCAGCGCATCGAGCGTCGCCTCCCGGATCGCGGCCGACTGGTTGGCGAGCAGGGCCGTGATCGCGGCGGTGTCGGCGCTCGCCGCGATCGCGTCGGCCACCGCCGGCTGCAGCCCCGGCCGGCGCGCCACCGCGGTCGCGGTCGCCGGCGAGGGCGCCTCGGCGAGCAGGGCCAGCAGATCCTCGGTGCTGAGCAACGGTGACAGCCGGATCACGGGATCGGCGACGGACAGCGCGCTGTCATGGGCGAGCCGCAGGATCAGCTCGCGCGGCGCCTGCGGCATCTCCTTCACCACGTCGGCGATCGCGCTGCGCACGCGCACCGCCTCGTCCTCGATCAGCTCGGCGAGCATGGCCAGCGCCTGTTCCGCCAGGGCCGAGCGGTCGGGCTGCGATGCCGCGGGCACCAGTGTGGCGAGTTTGCCCGCGAGCAGCGCGCGCACGCGCTCATCGCGGTCGGCGGCGAGGATCCGGTGCGCCTGTGCCGGTGCCACGGCGTTCATCGCGACCGCGGCGCGCACCATCACGCGACGGGTCGCCGGCGAGTGCGTGCAGCAGCGCGGGCGCGGTGTCGGGCGCGGCGCCGAGCCGCACGCGCACACCCTCGCCCAGCCGCGGCGAGCGGTGCCGGGTCGCAGCTCTGCCGCTGGAGATGGTCGCGGCGGCGAGCGCTCATCGCACGTCACCCGCCGGCGACACCCGCCAATGGCCGCGGCCGGCACGCTTGACCGCGTACATCGCCTGATCGGCCCGCACGAGCAGCGCGTCCACGTCCTCGCCCCGGCCGGGCCAGCGCGCGGCGATGCCGATGGACATCGTCACCGGCGCCACCCGTCCCTCGGTCAGCGGCGCCAGCGCCCGCGGCGCCTCCGCACGCAGGGCCTCGGCGCGCTCGGCGGCGACGAACTCGTCCGCGCCGTCGAGCCACACCGCGAACTCGTCGCCGCCCAGCCGGGCGACGAGGTCGGACGGGCGGGTGCTGCTGCGCAGCAGCCGCGCGGCGACGCGCAGCGCCTCGTCGCCGGCGTCGTGGCCGAGCGTGTCGTTCAGCGCCTTGAAGTTGTCGAGGTCGATGAACATCAGCGCGCCGGGCAGCCCCTCGACCTCCAGCCGGTCGATGCGGCGCGGCCATGCTCGTCCATGAAGGCGCGGCGGTTCAGCAGGCCGGTCAGCGGGTCGATGCGCGCCTGGCGCACCATCTCGCGCTGGATCGAACCATGCTCCAGCACCACGCGCACCAGCGCGGCCGAGGAGGAGGCCAGCGAACTCGTCGTCGGCGTCCCAGGGCCGCCCATGCCGGCGCCCGCCACAGGACGAGGCCGATCTCGCTCGCCGAAGCGCGTCTGCGCCGGGCAGACGAGCACGCGCCGGCCGTCCGCCGCCTCGCCGCCTGGCGGGCTCGTCGTTGCCGCCGCGCAGCAGGGCGGCAGCGCGCGGCAGCACGCTCGGCGCCGACGTCGCCGAGCGCATTGCACCACGCAGGGCTCCATCCCCTCGCCCACCGTGTCGAGCACCGCGCACGCCCTCGCTGCCGGTGGCGCTGCGCCAGCGCCTCCAGCGCCGCCTCCATCATCCGCGGCGCCAGCACCTCGCGGCGCATGCTGCGACATGATGTGGTCCATCACCTCGGTGCGCCGCAGCGCGGCGGCGATCGCGGCCTCGCGCCGGTCGTGCTCGGTGACGTCCTGGCGCGACGCCGCGGGTGCCGACGAGGCGCGCCGGCGGCGTCGAGCAGCGGGGCGACCGCGAAGCTGAGGCAGACGCTGCTGCCGTCGGGACGCCGCAGCCAGGCGCGGCTGGCGCCGCACCGGGCCGGTCGGGCGGAACGGGTTGAAGCAGCCGCCGACCGGCCGGCTCGTCCAGAAGCTGCTCCGCCGGCTGGCCGAGCAGAGCGCCGGCCGGCCAGCCGAGCACCGGGTCGGGCGAGAGGAACACGAAGCGCCCCTCGGCGTCGGTCTCGAACGCGAGGTCGGCGGCCATGGTGACGAGGTCGCGCCAGCGTTGCCGGCTGTCGAGCAGCGCGTCGCGCAGCGCATCCGACGGCTGAGGCCGCGCGACGGTCGCTCACGGGAACGGCAGGCGCCTCTGTCATGCGCATCTCGCCGGTCGCTGGACCGGCCGCAGAGTCCGTCCGCGCTCGTAAATGCGCCGGTTACTCGTGTCGAAGGATTTGCGGCCGCGGGCATGATTGACACGCGGAAAGGACCGCTGCGCATGGTCCGCCGGCGCATCGAGCGGGCGTGGACGATGTCGACGGCGCTGCAGCAGGTCGATCGAGGAGCTGTGGGCGCGGCGCGAGACGCTCTCGCCCGCGACGACCGGCGCCGACTCGCGAACGCGGTTGATCGAGGCGCTGGCCTGCTCGACAGCGGGCGGGCGCGGGTGCGCCGAGCCGACGGACGGCGGCTGGGTGGTCAACCAGTGGCTGAAGCAGGCGGTGCTGCTGAGCTTCCGGCTGCAACGACAGCGCGGTCGATGCCGGGCGCGCGCGGCGCGCCGGCGTTCGACAAGGTGCCGCTGAAATTCGCCGGCTGGGACGCGGCGCCGCTTCCAGGCCGCCGGCTTCCGCGCGGTGCCCGGGCGCCGTGGTGCGGCGCGAGCGCCTACATCGCGCCGGGCGTCGTGCTGATGCCGAGCTTCGTCAATGTCGGCGCCTATGTCGATCGCGGCACCATGATCGACACCTGGGCGACCGTCGGCAGCTGCGCGCAGGTCGGCCGCAACTGCCACATCTCCGGCGGCGTCGGCCTCGGCGGCGTGCTGGAGCCGTTGCAGGCCAACCCGGTCATCATCGAGGACGACTGCTTCATCGGCGCCCGCTCGGAGGTCGTCGAGGGCGTGATCGTCGAGCGCGGCAGCGTGCTCTCGATGGGCGTGCTTCCTCTCGGCGACCACCAAGATCGTCGACCGCGCGACCGGCGAGGTGTTCGTCGGCCGCGTGCCGGCCTATTCGGTCGTGGTGCCCGGCACGCTGCCCGGCAGGCCGCTGCCCGACGGCTCGCCGGGCCCGGTCCTCGCCTGCGCCGTGATCGTCAAGCGCGTCGACGAGCGCACGCGCGCGAAGACCTCGCTCAACGAACTGCTGCGCGATTGATCGACCGACGATCCGCTGCCGCTGGCGCAGGCGCTGATCCGCTGCCCGAGCGTCACGCCCGCCGATGCCGGCGCGCAGGACGTGCTGGCGGAGGCGCTGACCGCGGCTCGGCTTCACCGTGCACGCGGCTGCGCTTCGGCGCGATCGAGAACCTGTTCGCGCGGCATCGGCGACGGCGGCGCCGCATTTCTGCTTCGCCGGCCACACCGACGTGGTGCCGGCCGGCGACGGCGGCCTGGAGCGCCGAGCCGTTCGCCGGCGAGGTGCGCGACGGCGTGCTGTACGGCCGCGGCGCCTGCGACATGAAGGGCGCCATCGCCGCCTTCGTCGCCGCCGCCGCCGCAGCATCTGTCGCACGGCACGGCCGCGCGGCTCGATCAGCCTGCTGATCACCGGCGACGAGGAAGGCGCCGCCGTGGACGGCACCGTGCGGGTGCTGGACTGGATGGCGGCGAACGGCACAGGTGCCCGATTTCTGCCTGGTCGGCGAGCCGACCAACCCGGCGCCGGCTCGGCGAGATGATCAAGATCGGCCGGCGCGGCAGCCTGACCGCCCGCATCACCGTGCACGGCACGCAGGGCCACGTCGCCTATCCGCAGCGCGCCGACAACCCGATCCACCGGCTGGTGCGCGCGCTCGACGCCATGCTGACCGCGGCGCCGCTGGATGCCGGCACCGACTGGTTCGAGCCGTCGACGCTGCAGGTCACCAGCATCGACGTCGGCAACCCGGCCGCCAACGTCGTGCCGGCAGCGGCGCGGCGCGCTGCTGAACATCCGCTTCAACGACCGCCACACCGGCGCCAGCCTCGGCGCCTGGCTGCGCGCCGACGCTCGCCCGCTACGCCGAGCGGTTCGATCTCGACATCGCGGTCAGCGGCGAGAGCTTCCTGACCAAGCCGGGCGCCGCGGTCGAGCGGCTGCGCGGCGCGATCGAGGCGGCGACCGGGATCGCGCCGCGGCTCGACACCGGCGGCGGCACCTCCGACGCCCGTTTCATCGCGCGCTACTGCCCGGTCGCGGAGTTCGGCCTGGTCGGCGCGACGCATGCACCAGGCCGACGAGCGCGTGCCGGTTGCGGAGTTGCGGGCGCTCGCCGGCGATCTATCGCGCGGTGCTGGAGGCGTTCGGGATATGAGCCTCTCGGCCGCTCGCCGGGGTCGCCCGGCTCGCACGGTTCCGCGCCGACGGTCTCGCCGCCTTCGACGCTTCGCCGGTCGGGCTGCTGAACGCGCTGGCGCCGTGGATCGCCTTCGCCGTGGTCGGCTTCCTGCTCGCGCATGGTCGGCGGCGCGGCGCGCGATGCGATCGGGGCGCTGCTCGCCTCCGCCGTGGCGCTGCTGGCGCCGCCGGTGATCGCGCAGGCGCTGGCGCGCTGGTTCGGCCGGCCGGGCGGCTGGCTGCGCTATGCGGTCGCGATCACGTGGTGCCAGTGGATCATGCCGCCGGCTGCTGCTGGTCGCGATGCTGGCGAGCGCCCTGCTGCTCGCGCTCGGCCTGCCGCAGCGGCTTGCGGAAGTGCTGGCGGCGGTTGCGGTCCTGGGCTACGCAGTGGCGCTGCAGGTGTTCGTGGCGCGCGCCGCGCTCGCGATCACGCTGCTGCGCGCGGTGGTGTTTTCGGTTGGCGTGAGGCGGGGCACGTTCGCCCTGGTGATCGGCCCGCTGCTGCTCGGCGACGCATGGAGGTCGGGCGGATGAGCACGCCGGCAGGCACGCTGGTGCGCATGGGCTGGGGGCTGCAGGGCGCGCTGCTGCTGGCGCGCGGCCGTGCCGAGGGCATGCTGCTGCTCACCGCGCGCGAGGAGCCGGCGCTGGCCGCGGCGGCGCATAGCTTCTGGGCCGCCGCCCTCTGTCTGCCGGCGTTCATCTGCCTGCAACTGATCGACCTCGCGCAGACGCCGCGCCTGCCGCCGCACGCCGCACACGGGCTGGCCTTGCAACTGCTCGGCTACGTCGTCGACTGGGCGGGGTTCGCACTGCTGTCGCGCCTCGTCGCCGGCGCCATGGGGCGGCTCGACGCGTGGCCGCGCTTCATTGCGGCGTGGAACTGGTGCAACGTCGTCCAGTATCTGCTGCTGGTCGCCGCGAGCCTGCCGCCGTTGCTGGGATTGCCGCCCATCCTGGGCGAGACCGCGTGGCTCGTCGCGATGGGCTGGGCGCTGTGGCTCGAATGGTATGCGACGCGCCTGGCACTCGGCGTGAGCGGGTTGCAGGCCGCGGGCTTCGTGCTGCTGGACGAGGCACTGGGGCTCGGGCTGCTGGCGCTGATTCAGGTGCTGCCGGGCAACGGGCTTTGAGCCGCTCGCGGGCTTGACAGCACGGATCGCGACAAGCACTGGGACCGGACCTTCGGCACGCGCCTGCGCCGTTCTGGGGGAGGAAACATGCGCCATGTTGGGAATTCGGTCATGCCGCGCGCTACGCCTGCGCGGCGTTCGGCTGTACGCTGATCGCCGGCGCCGCGTTGGCGCGCGGAACCGATCCGCATCGGCGTGATCGGCGAGGAATCGGCGGTCGCCGGCGCCTCCATCACCAAGGCGGCGCAGCTTGCCGCCGACGACATCAATGCCCACGGCGGCATCAACGGGCGGCAGGTCCAGGTCATCACCTACGACGACCATTCCTCCGCCGCCGAGGCGCGTGCGCGCCTTCCAGCGCGCGGTGCAACAGGACAAGGTCGTCGCCGTGATCGGCAGCTACATCAGCGAGGTGGCGCTGGCGATCGAGCCTTGGTCGGCGCGGCTGCACATGCCCTTCATCACGCCGGGCGCCGCCAGCAACGAGATCTCCAAGCAGGTGCACAAGGATTACGACCATTTCAAATATACTTTCCACGGCTGGATGACGTCCGCCTTCATCGCGCAGGCGATCTGCGACGCCGAGCACGACCTGCTCGTCGAAGGCCTGCACATGAAGACCGCCGTGATCATGAGCGAGGACGCCGCCTGGACCAAGCCGCTCGACGTGCGGTACCAGGAGTGCCTGCCGAAGGCCGGGCTGCAGGTTCTCGACCACATCCGCTTCAACCCGGACACCACCGATTTCACGCCGATCTTCCACGCGATCGAGGCGAAGAAGCCGGACGTGATCATCACCGGCATCAGCCATGTCGGCGTGCAGCCGACCGTGCAGTGGCATGACCAGCAGGTGCCGATCCCGATGGCCGGGCAGAGCTCGCAGGCCACGACAAGCGCGTTCTGGGGCGACACCAACGGCGCCGCGGAGGGCGTGATCACCGCCACCGCCGCCGCGCCCGGGCGCCGCGAACACGCCGCTCACGATGCCCGTTCACGAAGCCTATCAGAAACGCTTCGGCGTCTCCCCGGCCGTATTGCGGCTACACCAGCTATGACATGGTGCTACATCATCGCCGAGGCGATGCAGCGCGCGGGCTCGACCGATCCCGGACAAGCTGGTGGCGGCGCTGGAGAAGACCGACCATGTCGGCACCGTCGGGCGCGAGCAGTTCTACGGCCGGAACGACCCGTTCACCCACGCGCTGAAATACGGCCCGGGCTGGTCACCGGCATCACGCTGCAGTGGCAGGACGGCAAGCAGGTGGCGCTCTGGCCGGCATCGGTCGCCAACGGCAAGGTGAAATTCCCCGCCTTCGTGAAGCTGCCGCAGGCGGCGAACTGAGCCGCCGGCGACTCGCGAGCGCCCCCGCATGATCGCATCGCTGCGCGCTCGGCCGCTCGCGCCCCGCGCGGGAGGGCTGTCTTTTCCGTCGCGCGCCCGACGTGACACACGGGGGCGGCATGCTCGGCACTGCAGATCCTGATCGACGGGTTCGCGATCAGCTCGCTGTACGGCCTGGGCGCGATCGGGTTCACGCTGATGTTCGGCGTCTCGCGGCGTGCTCAATCTCGCGCATGGCGGCATCATGGTGGTTGCAGCGCTGATCGGCTGGTCGCCGGCGGCACGCTCGGGCTCGGCACCTAGCTCGGCGCCCTGGTCGGCGTGCTGGCCGGGCTGGTCGCGGCGTATGCGACCTATTTCGTGGTGGTGCGCCCGATCCAGCGTCCGCGCGCGATCCCGCGCGAGGAGACGGAGATCTTCGTGCTCACCGGCACGCTGCTCTGGGGCATCATGATCCAGGTCGGCATGGCGTACCTGTTCACCGACAACCCGGTGACGATCCGCCCGCTGATCGGCGGCGTGCTCAATCTCGCCGGCGTCCGCACGCCGGCCAACGAGGTGCTGATCGCGCTCGCCTGCTGGGTCGCGATCGGGCTGCTGTGGCTGCTGGTGAACCGCACGCGGGCCGGCAAGGCGCTGCTCGCCGCCTCGATCAATCCGCGCGGCCTCGATGCTGCTCGGCTTCGAGCTGTCGAACGCATCTACCTGCTCGTCTGGACGCATCTACGGCGTGCTGGCCGGGCATCGCCGGCGTGCTGCTGGCCTCGTTCCTCGGCGTCGGCACCAACAATGTCGGCCAGCTCACCGCGAGCGCCTTCTCGATCGTCGTGCTGGGCGGGCTCGGCAGCGTTTCGGGCTCGCTGATCGCGGCCTATGTCGTCGGCTATCTGGAGACGATCACCGCCTACCTGATCGCGCCCACGCTGCGGCCGATCCCGGCGCTGCTGCTGCTGGTCGTCGTCGTCTATCTGCGCCCGCAAGGGCTGCTGGGCCGGCGGTAGGGGAGGCGCGTCATGCTGCGTGCGACCGGCGCTTTGGATCGTCCTGTGCTCATCGTGATCGCGCTGGCGGCCGCGATGCCGTTGTGGGTGTCCGCCTATATTCTCGGCGTGCTCACCGTCGCCTATTATTTCGGCGTCTTCGCGATGTCGTGGGACCTGCTGTTCGGCTTCGCCGGCGAGGTCAATTTCGGCCCGACCTTCCTGATCGGTCTCGGCGCCTATGCGGCCGCGATGCTCGAACAACGCGCTCGGCCCGCCGCTCTTCGTCTGCGTGCCTGGCCGGCGGCGTGGTCGCGATGCTGGGCGGATTGCTGCTCGCGGTGCCGGCGCTGCGACTGCGCGGCCCGTATTTCGGCCTGATCACGCTGGTCGCCGTGCTGCTGCTGCAGAATGCGATCGTGATCTTCGCCAGCATCACCGGCGGCGAGATCGGCATGAACGTCACCGACGTGCTGTCGATCGACGCGACCATCAACTACTGGATCGCCCTCGCCTTCCTGGTGGTCTGCGGCGCCATCCTGTTCGGCCTGTCGCGCTCGGCGATCGGCCTGATCCTGCAGGCGAGCGGCCAGGACCGGATCGAGGCCGCGGCGCTCGGCTTCAACGTCACCAAGCACAAGCTGGCCGCGTTCTGCGTCAGCGCGCTGTTCTCCGGGCTCGCCGGCGCGATGCTGGTCTTCTACCAGGGCACGGTTTCGGTCGACAGCGTCGTCGACCTCTCGATCGCGGTGCAGATCATCATCGCCGCCGTGCTCGGCGGCCGGCGCACCATCCTGGGCGCGGCGATCGGCGCCGTCTTTCTGATCCTGTGCCGGCGAGCTGCTGCGCCCGCTCGGCCAGCTCAACACCTTCGTCGTCGCGGCGATCGCGCTGGCCGTGATCCTGTTCTTCCCGGACGGGCTGCTCGGCCAGCTGCTGCGCGGGCGGGCGCCGCGCATGAGCGAGCGCGCTGCTCTCGAGGTCGACGGGCTGCACCAAGCGCTTCGGCGGGCTGGTGGCCGTGAAGGACATCGGCTTCACGATCCGCGCGCGGCGAGATCCTCGGGCCTGATCGGGCCGAACGGCTCGGGCAAGTCGACGGTGATGAAGCTGATCATGGGCATCGAGCGGCCGAATGCCGGGCGCGGTGCAGCGTCGACGGCATCGACGTCGCCGGCTGGCCGACGCATCGCATCGCGCGCGCCGGCGTCGGCATCGTGTTCCAGCACTCGCGCCCGCTGCATCGGCAGACGGTGCTGGAGAACATCAAGCTGGCGCTGCTGCCGGACAGCCTGCTGCGGCTCGCCGCCGGCGCGCATGTCGACGGCGCGGGCGCGCGAGATCGCCGAGCGCGTCGGCCTGGAGCGGGTGCATGCACCGCCATCCGCCCACCCTGCCGTTCGCCGATCTGCGCCGCATGGAGACTGGCCAAGGCGATCGCGCGCGATCCGAAGGTGGTGCTGGTGGACGAGCCGTTCGCCGGCCTGACCGCCGCCGAGGTCGCCGACCTTCTCCGAGCCTGATCGCGAGTTTCCGCGAGCAGGGCCGCGCGGTGCTGCTGGTCGATCACAACGTCAAGGGCGTCGCGGCGCTCGTCGACCGCGTGCTCGCGATGTATCTCGGCGAGCGCGATCGCCGAGGGCAGCGCGCCGAGAGGTGATGCGCGAACGAGACGGTGCGCCGCGTCTATCTCGGCGGCGAGATCGAGACCGCATCCGCGCCCCGAGCTCGACGAGCGCAGCGGGCCGCCGCTGCTCGACGTGCGCGACGTCTGCGGTGCTGTACGGCAAGGCGCAGGCGCTGCAAGGCGTGTCGCTGCATGTGCGCGAGCGGCGAGTTCGTCTCCGTCGTCGGCCTGAACGGCGCCGGCAAGACGACGCTGTTCAACGCGATCTCGCGGGCTGGTGCCCTATAGCGGGCGACGATCGACTGGGGCGGCGAGGCGCTGCGCGGCCGTGGCGCCGGCGGCGATCGCGCGCGGCGGCATCGTGCAGTGCCCGGAGAACGCGCGAGCTGTTCGGCGACATGATCGGTGCGGGAGAACCTGGAACTCGGCGGCCAGCATCTGCTCGCCGGCCGAGCGCGCAGCGACCAGCTTGACTGGCTGTTCGATCTGTTCCCCATCCTGCGCGAGCGGCAGCGGCAGGCCGGCGCGCACGCTCTCGCGGCGGCGAGCAGCAGATGCTGGCGATCGCCCGCGCGCTGATGATGCAGCCGAAGCTGCTGATCCTCGACGAGCCGACGCTGGGGCTCGCGCCGGTGATTCTGGAGCAGTTGTCGAACGCGCTGGCGCGACTGCGGCGCACCACGCGGATCACGCGTGCTGCTGGGCGAGCAGAACGTGACCTTCGCGCTGCCGCATGCGGACCGCGTCTACGTGCTGGAACACGCCCGGATCGTCTGGGAAGGCGACCCGACGCGGTTCGCGGAAGAGGCAGGGACGGGTTACCTTTGAGAGCACCGTGCGCTGCGCGCATGACAAATCATCCCGCGCTTCGTACGCGCGGTTCGGCGGGAGGTAGCGTCAATGGGTGTAGGGCAGTTGGCGGCGCTCACCTGTGGCGTGCTCGCTTCGATGAATATTGGGCCGGCAAAAGCGACTGACTACAATTGCTTCCTACCGACGGTCACAACATCGACAATAGAAAAGGGAAATCCGACTACAGAAACCCAACGAGACGAATCAGTTAAGTTCAGAATCAACGTTGCACGCGACGACGAATTTGCCTTGATTGATGGTCTCAAGTTCTCAATCGTAAGAGAGCGCGGGTCTGTGACGTTCTTTGGTGTGGTTTCGGGTGCGGCTGTAGGGTTGGATGTCATTACGGTCTACAGCCGTCAGGTGACGGGCGGGCTGTACGCGGTTGAGTTTCGGCAGGTTACAATACTGGGTAATCCCATCGCATCGCAAAACGTTGGAGTGTGTGTACCGTTGTTGTGAAATGCTTACTTTTCCTACGCCATTAGCGTTGTGCTCGACGACGCGGCCAGACTCCATGCACTTACGCCCACTATCGGCTGTCCGGCCAGAACGTCGCATCCGCCGCCTGCGCGAACGTGTACGGACACCCCCAGGGAAAGACGTCGCGCGGTAGGTCGGTTTCGCGTTCGGCACGCAACACCGCGTCGCCGTAGGCATCCGCCATCGCTTCGTCCAGGCTCGCGCGCAGGCTCGGGTTGTCGCGCAGGTGGCGCGTGATCTGGCGGCGCTGCTCCTCGATCGTCAGCCGCCAGCTCTTGCCCTGCAACGCCGGCTGATACGCCCATTTCAGCAAGTGCAGCAGCAGGACGGCGAGCCGGCTCACCAGCTCGCGCTTCTCGCCCCGCCCCATGCTCTCGATTTCCTCGGCGATGTGCTCGACATCCGCCTCGCCGAGCCGCCCCGTGCGGAGCAGCTCGGCCTGTTCGGTCGCCCAGCCGTAGAAATCGCGATCGTACTTGCTGCCGGCCGCCATCCTACAGATCGGTGCGAATCCACACCGCCTTCGTGTTCAGGTACTCTTCGAGGTGCTCCTGCCCGCCCTCGCGCCCGTAGCCGCTCATCTTGTAGCCGCCGAACGGCATCGCCGGGTCCATCGCCTGGTAGCAGTTCACCCACACCGACCCGGCACGGATCGCCTTCGCCAGCCGGTGCGCCTTGCCCACGTCGCGCGTCCACACGCCGCTGCCGAGGCCGAACATCGTGGCGTTGCCGCGGCGGACGACCTCGTCGATGTCGGTGAAGGGGATCGCCGAGATCACCGGCCCGAAAATCTCCTCCTGGGCGATGCGCATCTCGTCGCGCACATCGGCGAACACGGTGGGCGGCACGAAATAGCCGCGCCCCAGCGCGCCGTCGGTCAGCCGCTCGCCGCCGGCCAGCGGGCGCGCGCCTTCCTGCCGTCCGATCGCGAGATAGCCGGTGACACGCTCCAACTGCTGCTCGCGAGACCAGCGGGCCGACCTGCACCTCCGGGTCGAGCCCGTTGCCGACGCGCAGGGTGCGCCCGTATTCGGCAACGCGATGCGTGAACTGCTCGTAGATCTTCTGCTCCACGAACAGCCGCGTGCCGGCGCTGCAGATCTGGCCGGAGTTGGAGAACACCGCCATCGCCGCGCCGGGAACGGCCGCCTCCAGGTCGGCGTCGGCGAACACGATGTCGGGCGACTTGCCGCCGAGTTCCAGCGACACGCGCTTGAGGTTGCCGGCCGACGCCTCGACGATCTTCTGGCCGGTGACGTGGCTGCCGGTGAAGGCGACCTTGTCCACGCCGGGATGGCGCGCCAGCGCCGCGCCGGCGGTCTCGCCGTAGCCCGGCACGACGTTGAGCACGCCCGGCGGCACCCCCGCCTCCAGCGCCAGCTCACCGAGCCAGAGCGGCGTGAGCGGCGCCTCCTCCGCCGGCTTCAGCACCACGGTGCAGCCGGTCGCGAGCGCCGGGCCGATCTTCCACAGCGAGGAGGACAGCGGCGCGTTCCACGGGATGATCGCGCCGACCACGCCCACCGGCTCGCGCAGCGTGTAGCTGAAGAATTCGCCGCCCATCAGCGAGTTCTCGACCGTGTCGCCCCTCGACCGTGGTGGCGAGCCCCGCGTAGTAGCGCAGCATGCCCAGCGCGCGGCGGCGGTTGTTGCGGGTGCGCGAGAGCGGCGCGCCCATGTCCAGCGTGTCGAGCGCCGCGAACTCCTCGAAATGCTTCTCCACCAGATCGGCGAAGCGCAGCAGGATCATCTGCCGCTCGGCCGGCTTGGTGCGGCCCCAGGGGCCCTCGAACGCGCGGCGCGCGGCGTCGACCGCGCGGTCGATGTCCTCCGCATCGCCCTCGGCGACCTGGGCGAGCGTCTCGCCGGTGGCCGGGTTGATGCTGGCAAAGGTCTTGCCCGAGGCGGACTCGACGCGGCGGCCGTCGATCAGCAGCCGCTTGATCTTGCCATCAAGGAATGAGTGGCGGGTTTCTGCAGTCATGGCGTTCCTCCGACGTGGCGGTACCGGCGTTATGTGGCAACGGCATCAGCGGCGTCCAGGGTCGCGGGCGCCCTACGACGTCTCGCCCCAGGGCTCCGGCGTCAGGCCGTTGTCCAGCGTGCTGCCGGGCTTGTGGCCGGTGGGCGAGCTGTCGTTGTCGGAGAGCGCCGCGCAGGCCGCGAGGCTTGCCACCGCCGCCACCAGCATCATCCGGATCAGCAACCACCGGCCACGCCGTCCCATCGCCCGCTCCATCCGTGCCGGTCACGTCATAGCCGCTCCGGCCGGCCGGCGCGACCGACGAGCCGCTAAATTTGCCGCCGCCCGTCCTCGGCGGCCGAGGTGCTGCCCCAGGGTTCCGGCGTCAGGCCGTTGATGAACGTGCCGTCGGGGCGCGTGAGATCGAGCGGGATCGTGCCCGGCGTCGCGCCCTCGTCGATCAGCGCCTTGCTCAACCCGCGGTCGGCCCTGGTGCAGCCGGCAAGCGCGAGTGCTGCTGCGACGACGGGCACGAGGCCGCGCAACGCCGTGCCCTCAGGCGACGGCGGGCGCGCCGTGCGTCACGGTGACGCGCGGCGGCGTGCGCAGGGTTTGCAAGATCACGCAATAGCGCTCGGCGCTCGCGATCAGGCGTTCGACCTTCGCCGGCTCCGCGTCGGTATCGAGTTCGAAGCGCAGCGCGATGTCGGTGATCCCGACCGGGGTCGCCCGGTCCACGCCCAGCGTGCCGCGCGCGTCCCAAAGCCCCTCGGCGACAATGCGCCCGCCGCGCAGCGTGATCCCCATGGCGGTCGCGACCGCGCGCAGCGTGACGCCGGCGCAGGCGACCAGCGCCTCCAGCAGCATGTCCGCCGAACACGCCTGCGTCCCGTCGCCGCCGGCCGCTTGATGCAGCCCGGCCACGGTCGCGCCGTGCCAGGCGGGAATGGTCACCGCGACGTCGCTGCGGTCGAGCCGCGCCTCGGCGCGGGCGGTGATGCGGGCCGCGTCCGGGTCTTCCCGATAGCGGTTCTTCAGCGGCGCCTGGGCGGCGCGGAGGGCTTCGGCATCCATGTGATCGTGGTTCCCCATTGGGTCTTCGCTGCCACATTTAGGGTCCGCGCGCGTTTCGCTCACCCTGACGGCTCCGCCGCCTGCGCGAACAGGTCCTCATCATAGCGCACGCCGGTCAGGCACAGCCCCTCGGCAGGCGCCGTGGGGCCGGCGCGGCTTCGGTCGCGGACGGCCAGCGCCTCGGCCACCCGCCCGGCCGGCCAGCGCCCCTCGCCCACCAGCTTCAGCGTGCCCACCATGTTGCGCACCTGATGGTGCAGGAAGCTGCGTGCCTCGGCACGCACTTCCACCATGTCGCCGGCGCGCGTCACGTCCAGCCGGTCGAGCGTCTTCACCGGGCTCGATGCCTGGCACAGGCTGGCGCGGAACGAGGAGAAATCGTGCCGGCCGAGCAGCGCCGCCGCCGCCGTGGTCATCGCCGGCACATCGAGCGGGCGCTCGACATGCCACACCCGGCCCGCCAGCAGCGCCGGCCGCGCGGGGCGGTTGAGGATGCGGTAGCGGTAGCGCCGTGCGCGGGCGGAGAAACGGGGGTGCCAGCCCTCCGGCGCCGGCGCCGCGCACAGCACCACCACCGGATGCGGCCGGAGATGGAAGTTCAGTGCGTCGCGCAGGCGCTCCGGAGCGAAGTCGCGCGGCAGGTCGAGCAGCGCCACCTGCCCCTCGGCATGCACGCCCGCGTCGGTGCGCCCGGCGACCGCGCTCGCGACCGGGGCGCCATGCGCGAGGCGCGACGCCGCCTCCTCCAGCACCTGCTGCACCGCCAGCCCGTTCTCCTGCCGCTGCCAGCCGACGAACCCGCTGCCGTCGTATTCCAGCAGCAGTGCGGCGCGCATGCTCACCCCGGCAGGAGGCCCCAGAACCGCGCCATCGCCTCGCTCGCCGCGATCCCGGCCGGCAGCACATATGGGTCCGCCGGGCTGCCGTCGGCCACCGGGAAGGCATGGCCGAACCCGCGCAGGCTCCACTGCTCCACCGCCCGCCCCCAGACGCGGCGGCGCAGGCCGGGCGCGGGTTCGGACTCGGCGTCGGGCTCCGGGCCAAGGCCGAGCGCCGAGCCCCATTGCGTCACCAGCGCGTCGCCGTTGGCCGGGTCCACCACGCGGTCGGCCGTACCGTGCCAGACCGACAGCCGTGGCCACGACCCGGCCGGCCGACGCGGGAGCTGCGCGGCCAGCGTCACGCCGTCATCGCCGGTCGCGCGCTCCATGCGCATGAACGCCGAGGCCATGTCGTGCGCCGTGCCCACCGGCATCCCGGCCACCACGGCGCCGCCCGCGAACACGTCCGGATAGGCGGCCAGCAGCGCCGCTGCCATCGCCCCGCCGGCCGAAAGCCCGGCGACGTAGACCTGCGCCGGGTCGGCGCGCACGCGGGCCAGCGCATCGAACACCATCTGCCGCACCGAAGCCGCCTCGCCCTTGCCGCCGGGCCCGAAATCGGCCGGGCGGAACCAGTTGAAGCAGCGGCCGTGATTGTTCTCCGCCTGCTGCTCCGGCAGCAGCAGCGCCGCGCCCAGCCGCTCGGCCAGCGCCGCGAAGCCGCTGTCGGCGGCGAACTGCCGCGTGTCCTGGCCGCAGCCATGCAGCAGCACCAGCAGCGGCGCCCCCGGCCGCACCGGGCGCTGTGGCAATTGCAGGAGCATGCGCAGCTTGCCCGGGTTGCTGCCGAACTGCGCCACCTCGGTCACCTGCCCGCCCGCCTCCTGCGGCGGCTGCCAGGCGTCGAGCAGCGCGGGGAGCAGCTCCGACGCATCGCGCAACGCGCGGCGCACGGAGCGCGGCGGATGCAGCATGCGCCGCGAGAGCCGCGCCATGCGGTAGGGGAAACGGGCGTTCATGGTGCGACACTAGGTGACGGCGACCGCGCCGTGCCAGCCCACCCGGCACGGGCGAGCCCCGCGTTCACGTGTCGGTGCCATGAGCGGATTGCGAACCACGCCCGTCGCGGTTCGCGCGAAAATGCCACAACTCGCCCGGGACACGGATGCACCGCGCCCTCGCCTTCGTCCTGCTGCTGCTTGGTCTCGCCGCCTGTGCTTCCGCTCCCGATCCGCCCGGCTCCCTCGCGAAAGGGTGTCAGCGGGAGCGGCGGGCCGATCTCCGGCTACAGACATCGCGGAACTTCCTGCTCGCCCCGGTCACGCTCAACGGCCATGCGGCGCTGATGGTCGTCGATACCGGCGCCGAGGTCACGACGATCACGCCCGAGGCGGCGGCCGCGCTGCGCCTGCCGCACGATCCGCACCACGGCAGCGTGTTCCTCGGCGTCTCCGGGCCGACACGGGCGGAGAACGTCCGCCTCGACCACCTTGCGCTGGGCCGCATCGAGCGGCACGACCTCAGCCTCGGCCTCGGCGTCATGCCGCCCTTCCCCGGCTTTTCGCCGCCGGTCGCGGGGCTGCTCGGCACCGACGTGCTCGCCGGCTACGAGGTCGAGCTGGACCTGCCGGAACGGCGCATGGCGCTCTACGCCCCCGGTAGTTGCGGCGGCGCGCCGCCCTGGGCCGCCAACGCCGCCGTGCGGTTCGACCGGACGCGCTCGGGCCTCGCCTTCGTCAATGCCGTGGTCGACGGACGGCGGGTGCGCGCGCTGCTCGACACCGGCGCGCGCACCACGCTGCTCGCGCGCGAGACGGCGCAGACGATCGGCATCACGGAGGAGGCGATGGCCCACGACCCGCAGCGGCGCGGCTACGGCATCGGGCTGGGCGCCATCAGCATCCGCAGCCACCGCTTCAACGAACTGGGGCTGCCGGGCGCGATGGGCTACAACGTCTCGGCCAACATCGCCGATCTCCGCCTGCCGGGGGTGGAGATGCTGCTCGGCGCCGACTATCTCGGTCCGCGCAAGACCTGGATTTCGTACACGACCGGCCGGCTGTTCCTGCGCTGAGGCTTACGGAATCTCGAACAGCGGCACCCGCTCGGCGATCCCGCGCAGGCCCTGGTCGCGCGGCATCGGCGTGATGCCGCGCGCGGCGAGCAGGCGCGATGCGTCGGCGTGCCCGACCACCTGGCCGGTGGCGAGAATCGCGCGCGATTCGGCGAGCCCCTGCACGCGCGATGCAATGTTCACGGTCTGCCCGAAATAGTCCTGCCGCTCGTTCAGCATCACCGCGAGGCATGGCCCCTCGTGAATGCCGATCTTCAGCACGAGGTCGCGATGCAGGCCGCCGATCGCCTCGCGCATGCGCAGCGCCGCGGCCAGCGCGCGGTCGGCACTCGGGAACGTCGCCATCACCGCATCGCCGATGGTCTTGATCACCGCTCCCGTCTCTGCCGCAGCGATCTCGTGCAGCACCTGGAAATGCTCGCGCACCAGATCGTAGGCAACCAGGTCGCCCACGCGGTCGTACAGCTCGGTCGAGCCCTTGAGGTCGGAGAACAGGAACGTGAGGCTGGTGATCTTCAGCCGCTGGTCGATCGCGAGCGTGTCGGTGCGATAGATGTCGCGAAACGTCTGGTTGGTGAGCAGGCGCTTGGCGGTCACGAACGGACGGCGCCCGGCGAGCAGGTCGTGCAGCGCGTCGCCGGCGAACCACACGCCGGGCAGCGTGCGCGTGTCGGTCGCGTTCTCGAAGGCGATGCGCAGCGGCCCCGGGGCCATGGTCAGCGCGGTCGTGGCCGGCGGCTCGCGCGCCAGCACCATCGTCAGCGCGCGGCGCTCGCGCGTGGGTTCGCCCTGCACTTCGATGAACTGCGCCAGATGCACGACCGGGTCGAAGACGATGACGAAGCCGGGCGGAAGCTGCAGCGACATGGTGGCACGCTCGTCCGGCGCCAGCTCGATCGTGTCGAGCATGATCTCCTCGAACATGCGGGCGAACGTCGCGTCGTCCGGCGGCGCCAGGCCGGAGCCGAAGAACACCTGGCGCAGGTATTCGGCGACCGGCAGCGTGTGCGGGTCATGCGCGCCGATCCGGCGGACCGGGGCGCTGACGGTGAACGTGACTTCCACCATCTCGTCCAGCGTCGGCTCATAGCCGGCGGCGCAGAGCTGGCAGGCATATTCGGCGCGGCGCACGCTCTTCAGCGATGTCCCGGTTTCGAGGACGCCGCCGCAGCCGGGGCAGAGCACGTTCCACGCCAGCTCGAACAGGCCGAGCCGGGTGGCATGCAGGAAGCCGGCGATCACCTGTTCGGGATCGAGCCCGCGGGCGGCGGCGAAGCTCAGCGCGTTGACGCGGCACAGGTCGCGGTCCGGCGCATCGCGGACGAGCGCTTCGATCGCGTCCGCGACCGCCGGCGCGGACGACTCGCGCAAGCCTGCGAACAACGCTTCCGTTTCGGCCGATGAGGTCATGGCAGCTGCTCCCGGCTCACGTATATGGGGTCGGCCGCGCACGGCAGAAACGGTCGGCGCCACCCCGCCGCGCAGCCGCCTCGCTTTCGCGCGGGGCATGGGGCAATCTGCGCCGCCACAACAACCAGCGCGTTCGCGATGTCGCAGCCTGCCGCCCCGGCCCTTCCGCAGTTCTTCAGCCACGTCGTCGGCGTGACGCCGCAGACCCACGGCGCGCTGCGGCTCAACCGCGCCGCCGGGTTCGGCTTCGCCGCCGCGGCGCAGTCGGTGCCGCTCGGCCTCACCGAGATCGAGGCCGCTTCCCAGCACTTTCCCGTGCTGTTCGCGAGCGGGCCGAACCCGATCCCGGTGGCGCTGCTCGGCGTGCGCGAGGGGCAGAACCTGTTCGTCCGCCCCGACGGCACGTGGCAGCCGGACGCCTACGTGCCCGCCTATGTCCGCGCGTTTCCGTTCGTCTTCATCGAGGATGCCGCGAGCCGGTCGCTGTTCGTGGGCGTCGAGCCCGACGCGCCGCATCTCAGCGCCGATGTCGGGGCGCCGCTGTTCGAGGACGGGCGGCCCTCGCCTGCACTGAATGAGGCGATTGCGTTCTGCAAGGCCTATCGCGAGGCGGTGGTCGCGGCCGGCACGTTCGCCCGCGCGCTCGACGCGGCCGGCGTGCTGCAGGAGGAGGAGGCGACGATCAACTTCACCGCCGGCGGCGGCGCGCGCGTGCGCGGGTTCAAGCTGATCAAGCCCGAGAAGCTCGCCGAGGTCGATGATGCCACCTTCATCGAATGGCGACGCATGGGCTGGGTTGCGGCGGCCTACGCGCATCTCTATTCGGCGGGACGCTGGAGCCGGCTGATCGAGCTCGCCGCGCCGCGCTGAGCGCAGCGCAACGCTTTGTCAGTGAATCGCCGCCAGGCTTGGCCCTGCGCGGACGCGTGCCTGGGGGAAAAAACCGCCCCAACGGGCGGCATGGTCCCCGCGGCGGAGCCTCCCCTTGGCGCGGAGTCAACGACCGGCGGACGCCGGCGCGCACAGCGCCGCCGTCGCTCCGCCCGGCGTCTTTCGCCCTGACGATCTGGCGGCGCTCAATCCGGCCCCCGATCCCGACCTGTTCCTGCTGACGCTGCCGGGCGAGCCGTGGCTTGCGCCGCGCGTGCTGGCGCATGCCCGGCCGGGCTTCGTGCGTCCGCTTGCGCGCGGCCACGAGCCTCCCGGCCGCGGCATTGCCGGCCGCAACCGCGCCGGCCAGCGTGCCGCAGCAGGCAACGCCGACGGCACCGGCCGCCGCGCCTTCCCCCGCGACCGATGCGCCGCCCGCGACGCAAGCTGCGCCGACGCCGATCACCGCCGGCAGCGGCAGCACCGCCGCCCCGCGCACGGACGACAACTCCGACCTCGCCGTGCACGGCACCGTCGCGCGCAACACCGATGACGTGAGCGGCGCGGGGATCAAAATCGGCATCCTCTCCGACAGCTTCAATCTGCTCGGCGGGATGGCGACCGACATCGCCGACGGCGATCTGCCGGCGAACACGCAGATCCTGGAGGAAGGTCCTTCGGGGCACGACGAAGGGCGGGCGATGGCCGAGCTTGTCCACCGCATCGCGCCCGACGCGCAGATCCTGTTCCACACCGCGACCGCGAGCGAGGCGGATTTCGCGGCCGGCATCACCGCACTCGTGCAGGCCGGATGCCAGATCATCGTCGATGACGTGGCGTGGCTCGACGAGCCGTTCTTTCAGGACGCGGGCGCGGTGGACACGGCGATCGAGGGCGCGATCGCCTCCGGCGTCAGCTACTTCACCGCCGCCGGCAACGAGGGGAATGACTTCATCCAGGAGGCGTTCGCGCCGATGCGCATCACCGTCCCCGGGCTGCCGGCCGGGGCGCAGGTGCAGAACTTCGGCACGCCCGCGGTCCCGCAACCCTGGCTCGACGTCACGATCCCGGCCGGCGGCACCTGCCTGCTCGACCTGCAATGGGACCAGCCGTACGGCGATGCCGGCAACAGCCTCGGCATGGCGCTGTTCAACGCCGCCGGCACCCTGGTGGCGCAGGCGGGCGGGGATGCGGTCGGCGGCAACCCCGACCAGCTCCTCGAATTCGTCAACAGCGGCAGCGCGGCGCAGTACCGTCTGGTGCTCTACGCCAACGGCGGCAGCGACGTGCCCGGCACGTTCAAGATCATCTCCTACGGCAACAGCACCATCGCCGACCCGAATGCGGGCCAGGGCTCGGGCACGGTCATGGGCCACGAGATCCTGCCGGGCGTGAACACGGTGGGCGCGGTCGCCTGGTACAACACGGCGGCGTTCGGCGGCAGCAATACCGTCGAGAGCTTCTCCTCCGAAGGCATCGGCACGTTCCTGCTCGACCCGGACGGCACACTGCTGGCGAGCCCGCAGGCGGCGGGGTCGGTCGATTTCCTGGCCCCGGACGGCAGCGTGACCAGCGTCTTCGCGCCCTTCTACGGCACCTCGGCCGCCGCCCCGGACGCGGCGGCGGTTGCGGCGCTGGTGCTGCAGGCCGACCCGGCGCTGACGCCCGCGCAGGTCACGCAGGTGCTGGAGGCGTCGGCGATCCCGGCGAGCGGCGCGGCCTCGGCGGTCGGCGCCGGGCTGATCCAGGCCGACACCGCGGTTTCGATCGCGCTCGGCCTCGCCCACGCCGCGGGCTGAGCGGGCGTACAAGAAGTCGGCCCGGCGCAAGCGCCGGGCCGGAGGCATCAGGGCCCACGAGGTGGGCATCGCCGCGCCACGAAGGCCGCAGCGACACCGGGGGGAAACCGGAAGGCCGTCGACCCGGTTTGACCGGGCCACACCAACGCAAACCCTTGGAGGCGGAAACGGTTCGTCCGGTTTCCGTAACGACCCTGCGTTTCGTGATCAGGGTGTGCCGGCGCCCACGGTTCCGCTGTAGAGAACCGGGCCGGTGGGCACGCCGGTGGGCGAGCCGCCCTGCGGCTCCAGGCTCACCAACAATTGCGTACCCGGAGCGGGTGCCGAGCGCAGCACCACCTGCCCGCGCCCGGCGGTCAGCACGCCGAGCGGGGACGGCGCCCGCGCGCCTTTCGGCAGGCTCCAGAGTTCGAGGTCGCGGCCGGGCGGCAGCGTGCCGGTCCCGAGCGCCGTCACGACCAGCCGGCCGTCCGGCAGGGCCGCGGCGAAGAAGCCGGGCACGGTGCTGGTCGGCGCCGCGGCGACTGCCATCTGGGCGCGCGGCAGTTGATCGTCCACCTTCGCCGCATCCTCCCGCACCGGCAGCAGCGACGCGATCCTGAGCCCCGGCGCGGGCTCCGCAGCAGGCGACGAAGGCGACGGCAGGCGCGGAAGCACCGTGATCGCCGCGAGGCCGGCGGCAAGGGCGAGCGAGGCGCCGGTCGCGGCCTGCCACGGCCACACGCGCCGCGGCCGCGGCGCCATGGCGGGCGGACGGGCGGCGGGGCCAGCGCCGGCCGGCTCGCCACCACGCGCAGCGGCGGGGGCGACGTGACTTCGGACGGCGCAATCGCCTGCTCCAGCCGGTCCCACAGCGCGGGGGGCGGGGGCAGCGGCGTCAGGACCGACACCATCGGCGCCAGCCGCCGCTCCCAGGCCGCGATCGCGGCGTCCAGCGCCGGATCGGCCTCGGCGCGGGCGCGGATGTCCGCAGTGGTCGAGTTGTCGAGCGCGCCGATTACGTATTCTGCCGCCAGCATCTGCGTCTCCTCGGCGCCGTCATGTCCACGCCCGCTCATGCCCCGCCCTCCAGGCATTGCCGCAACGCTTGCAGGCTCCGACGCATCCAGGTTTTCACGGTGCCGAGCGGCAGATTCTCGCGCTCGGCGAGCTGGCTCTGCGACAGGCCGTCGACATAGGCCAGCATCAGCAGGCGCCGCCGGTCCTCGGGAAGCTGGCCGAGGCAGGCGCCCAGCGCCGCCGCATCCTCGCTGCCGGACAACCGCTCCAGCGCATCAGGCTCTTCGTCCACCACTTCCGGCATTTCGTCGGTGGGGATCTCGCGGACCCGCCGGCGGGCGATGTCGAGGGCCCGGTAGCGCACCAGGCCGAGCAGCCACGCCTCGGCCGGCCCGCGCTCCGGCTGGAACCGGCCGGCATTGTTCCAGACCTGCATGAAGGCGTCGTGGGTCGCGTCGCTCGCCGACATCGGCTGGCGGGTGATGCGCATGGCGGCGGCATAGAGGCGGGAGGATTGCAGGTCATAGAGGCGGCGGAACGCCGCGCGGTCGCCGGTGGCGATGCGCGCCAGCAAGTCCGCCAGCTCGACGGCTTCGGCGGTCTGGCCCATCTCAACCGCCGCCATGGCGGCGGCACCACCGAATACGATGGACGGCCACGCCGCTCCCCGCTCCTCGCCCAATGCGAGCATCCTTACCATCGCCTCGCTACACCCGGAACCCGTCGCAGAGGCATTACGCGCGAAGAGCGGCAACGGATTTGAATCGGGCCTCAGTGCTGGGGCGGCGCGATGGTCCCGGCATAGAGCACCGGCCCGGTCGGCGCGCCGGTGGTCGAGCCCCCCTGCGGCTCCAGGCTCACCATGAGCTGGGTGCCGGGCGCCGGGGCGGCGGGCAGGACGATCTGGCGCCCCGCCGCCGGCAGCACGCCGAGCGAGGCCGGCTGCGTCCCGCCCTTGGGCAGAATCCACAATTCCAGGTCGCGCCCCGGCGGCACCGGGACCGGGGTCAGGGCGCTGAGCACCAGCCGGCCGTCCGGCTGCGCCTCGGCAAGGAAGCCCGGCGTGGGCGTGTTCGCCGGCGTGAGCGCGGCGAGCAGCGGCCCGGGCGGGCGCGGCTGCATCACGATCACCGCCGCCAGCCCGGCGGCGAGCGCCAGCGCGCCTGCGGTCGCGAGCTGCCACGGCCAGACCCGGCGGCGCGGCGCCGGGGGCGCGGCGGGCGCGGCGGGCGGGCGGGCGGCACCAGCCGCTGCGCCGGGGCGTGCAGGGGCGCCGGCTCGGGCGCTACCGCCGCCTCGATCCGCGACCACAGCGCCGGGGGCGGCCCCACGGCCGGCACCACGGCCGCGAGCGGCGCCAACCGCTCCTCCCACCCCTTGATCGCCGCCGCCAGCCGCGCGTCGGCCTCCGCCTGCCGGCGCACCGCCCGCATCTCGGCCGCGTCCAGCGCGCCGAGCACGTATTCGCCCGCCAGCACCTGCAATTCCTCAGGGATGTTGGGGGGGATGCCGTCGGACGGCTGGCTCATGCCGCGCCCTCCAGGCACAGTCGCAGCGTTTGCAGGCTGCGGCGGATCCAGCTCTTCACGGTACCGAGCGGCATGCGCATGCGCGCCGCCACCTCGCTGTGCGAGAGCCCGTCGACGAAGGAAAGCAACAGCAGCCGCCGCCGCTCGGCCTCCAGTTGCGCGAGGCAGGCGCGCAGGGCCGCGGCGCCCTCGCTGCTCGCCAGCCGCGCCAGCGCGTCCGGCGCCTCGTCCGCTGGCTCCGGCAGGTCGTCGCTCGGGGTCTCGCGGCCGCGGCGGCGGGCGATGTCGAGCGCACGGTAGCGCACCAGGCTGAGCAGCCATGCCTCCGCCGTGCCCCGCCCCGCCTCGAACCGCCCGGCATTGCGCCAGACCTGCAGAAATGCGTCGTGCACCGCATCCGCGGCGAGTGGCGCCTCGCGCGTGATGCGGAGCGCGACGCCGTAGAGCCGGCCGCCCACGCGGTCATAGAGCCGGCGGAAGGCGGCGCGATCGCCGGCGGCGACCAACCGCAACAGATCCGCGAGCGCGTGCCCTTCGTCCGCCTCGTCCATGTCAGCGCGCCACGATGCCCGGCACTCCTCGGCTCGCCCCGCCATGCTTACCACCCGCCCGCCGCGGGCGGAAACCCGCGTCGGAACCGTTACTGTGCGGCGGGGGGTGCAGATGCGGGCCCCAAGGATGCGGGCGGGGGGCCGCCGTGCTAAGGCATCCGCCATGCGACACTTGCAGCTCGATCCGGTGGGCGGCATTGCCGGCGACATGTTCGTGGCCGCCCTGCTCGACGCGGCGCCGGAGCAGGAAGCCGCCTGCCTCGCGGCGGCGGAGGCGGTGGCGGGCGTGCCCTGCCGGCTGCTGCGCCACCGCGACCACGTGCTGGCCGGCGCGCGGTTCTGGGTGCCGTCCGAGGAGAATGCGCACGCACACACCGCCTGGCGGGCGATCCGCGAGCGGCTGCACGCCGCCGCGCTGCCCCCAGCAGTGCGCGACCACGCGCTCGGGATCTTCAAGGTTCTCGCCGAGGCGGAGGCGCATGTGCACGGGATCGAGCCCGAGGCGGTGGCGTTCCACGAGGTGGGGGCTGCCGACTCGATCGCCGACATCGTCGCCGCGGCGTGGCTGATCGCGGCCCAGGCGGATGCCGACGGCCCGGCGCAGTGGAGCTGCGCGCCGCTGCCGCTCGGCGCCGGGCGCATCACCACCGCGCACGGACCGCTGCCGGTGCCGGCACCGGCGGTGGCCGTGCTGCTCGAAAACTTCGCGGTCACCGACGACGGGGTCGGCGGCGAGCGGGTGACGCCGACCGGGGCGGCGATCCTGAAGCATCTCGGCGCCAACCGGCCCGCGCCGGAGGGCGCGCGGCGGGTGCTGGGCAGCGGGATCGGCTTCGGCACCCGCGCCCTGCCCGGCCTTTCCAACGTGCTGCTGGTGCTCGTCACCGAGGCCGAGCGCGAGGCGCCCGCCCACACCCGCCGCGAACTCGCCGTCTTGGCCTTCGAGGTCGATGACCAGTCGGCGGAGGACCTCGCCGCCGGGCTCGACCGCGTGCGCGCGACGGAGGGCGTGCACGACGTGTTGCAGATGCCGGCCTTCGGCAAGAAGGGGCGGCTGGTCACGCATGTTCAGGTGCTCGCCGAGCCGGCGGCGATGGAGGCGGCGGTGGAGGCGTGCTTCCGCGAGACCAGCACGATCGGGCTGCGCACGCAGATCGTGCCGGCGCGTGCGCTCCGCCGCAGCACGGAGGAGGTGCGCGTCGGCGATCGCGCGGTGCGGGTCAAGCGCGTCGAGCGGCCGGGCGGCGTCACCGGCAAGGCCGAGAGCGACGACCTGCGCGACGCGGGCGGCCACGCCGAGCGCGCGCGGCTGCGGCGCGCGACGGAGCGGCTCGCCGATGAGTGAGGCGCACGACCGGCTGACGCGCGTGCTGCGCGGGATCGGCGCGGTCGATGTCGCGGTGAGTGGCGGCGTGGACAGCCTCACGCTCGCGGCCAGCGCGCACGCGCTGCTCGGCACCGCTGCGCGCATGCACCACGCGGTCTCGCCCGCGGTGCCGCCGGAAGCCACCGATCGCACCCGGACGCTCGCGGAAGAGCGGGGCTGGCGGCTGGAAATTTTCGATGCCGGCGAATTCGCCGATGCGCGCTATCGCGCCAACCCGGCGGATCGCTGCTTCTTCTGCAAGACCAACCTGTATGCTGCGATCGCGGCGCGCGCGTCGGGCACCATCGTCTCCGGCACCAACACCGACGACCTCGCGGACTGGCGCCCCGGCCTGCGCGCCGCCGCCGAGCATGGCGTGCGCCACCCGTTCGTCGAGGCCGGCATCGACAAGGCGACGGTGCGCGCCCTCGCCGCCGAACTCGGCCTCGGCGCGGTCGCCGATGCTGCCGGCGTCGCCGTGCCTGTCCAGTCGCATCGAGACCGGCATTCGCGTGGAGCCCGCGCTGCTCGCACTGGTGCATGGCGCCGAGCGGCTGGTGGCCAAAACCCTCGCACCGCGCACGGTGCGCGCGCGGGTGCGGCCGGCCGGGCTGGTGGTGGAACTCGACGCCGACGCGCTGGCGCGGCTGCCGCCGCATCGCGCCGCCCTGCTCGACGCGCTCGGGGCGCTGAGCGAGCGGCCGGTGAGTTTCGCGCCCTATCGCACCGGCAGCGCGTTCTTGCGCCCTGGCATGAAGACGCCGGCATGAACGAGTTCGTCCCCGACACCGAACGCGAGCAGCGCATTGGCTTGCCCGAGGCGATCTTCTGCGCCGCCAAGACCGCGGCACACATCGCGGCGATCATCGCCGACGCCGATGCGCGCGGCGGACGGCTGCTGCTGACCCGGTTGGATGCCGAGAAGTTCGGCGCGCTGCCGGCGGCACAGCGCATGCGGCTCGAGCACGATCCGCACTCCGCCACCGCCTTCCTCGGCGCCCTGCCGGCGCCGCGCCTGGCGCGCGTTGCGGTGGTCTCCGCGGGCACGTCGGACTTCGTCGCCGCCTCGGAGGCAGTGCGCACGCTGCGCTTCCATGGCCACGACACACTACGCGTGACCGATGTGGGCGTTGCCGGGCTGTGGCGGTTGCTCGCGCGGGTGGAGGAGTTGCGCGCGTTGCCGGTGGTGATCGTGGCGGCCGGGATGGACGCGGCGCTGCCGAGCGTTGTCGCCGGCTTGGTGCCCGGCGTGGTGATCGCCCTGCCCACCTCGGTCGGCTACGGGGTCGCGGCCGGCGGCCACGCGGCGCTGCACGCCGTCCTGGCGAGCTGTGCGCCCGGCCTCGTGGTCGTCAACATCGACAACGGCTACGGGGCAGCCTGCGCGGCGCTGCGGGTGCTCGGCGCGGCCGCGGTCGGGTAGAATACAGCCGCGCGCAATCCCCCAGCACCGAGGTCCGACCCTGGAAACCCCGCCCCCCTTCAAGATCACCGTCTGCGGCATCGACGAGCTACCCTCGCACAACGAGGTCGGGGTGAGCCACGTGCTCTCGATCCTCGATCCGGACTGGCCGGTGCCGGACGCGTTCGGCACCTTCACGCGCCATGAGAAGCTGGAGCTGCGCTTCCATGACGTGATCGAGGAGACGCCCGGCATGATCGCGCCGGACGAGGACCACGTCGCGCGCCTCCTCGCGTTCGGCCACACGCTCGCGGAGATGCCGGCGGGTGCGGGGCATCTGCTGGTGCATTGCCATGCCGGCGTGTCGCGCTCGACGGCCTCGATGGCGCTGATGCTCGCGCAGGCGATGCCGGAGGCGACGGGCGGCGAGATCATGCAGACGATCCTGCGCATCCGCTGGAAGGCCTGGCCCAACCTGCGCATCGTCGAGATCGGCGACGCGATGCTGGGCCGCGGCGGGGCGCTGGCCGAGGCGGCAATACCGCTCTACCGCACCCAGCTCACCCGCCGCCCCGACCTCGCCGCGATCATGACCGCGGGCGGACGGGCGCGTGAGGTGCTGGCCGCGGGGCTCTAAGCCGCAGGACCTCAGCCGCCGGTGACGCTCATGTGTCGCGCCAGCGCAGGGCGCTCGTGCCGGCGGTCGATGATGAAGTCATGCCCGCGCGGCTTGCGCGCGATCGCGGCGCGGATGGCGTCCGCGAGTTCCGCCTCGTCGGCGCCGTCGCGCAGCACGTTGCGGAAATCCGCGGCGTCGTCCTGGCCCAGGCACATGTAGAGCGTGCCGGTGCAGGTGAGCCGCACGCGGTTGCAGCTTTCGCAGAAATTGTGGGTCAGCGGCGTGATGAAGCCGACGCGCCGCCCGGTCTCGGCCACCGTGTAGTAGCGGGCCGGTCCGCCGGTCTGGTAGTCGGTCTCCTCCAGCGTCCAGCGCCGGCGCAGGCGCGAGCGCACGAGCGAGAGCGGCAGGTACTGGTCGGTGCGGTCGCCGTCGATGTCGCCGAGCGGCATCGTCTCGATCAGGCAGAGGTCGAAGCCGTGCTCGCCGCACCAGCCGATCAGGTCGTCGAACTCGTCCTCGTTCACGCCCTTCAGCGCCACGGTGTTGATCTTGATCGCGAGCCCGGCCGCCTTGGCGGCGTGGATGCCGGCCAGCGTCTTCTCGATCCGGCCCCAGCGCGTGATGGCGGCGAATTTCTCGGCCGAGAGCGTGTCCAGGCTGACATTGATCCGCCGCACGCCGGCCGCGTAGAGCTCGGGCGCGAATCGGCCGAGCTGGGTGCCGTTGCTCGTCAGCGTCAGTTCATCGAGCCCCGTGTCGCGCCCCGTGCCGAGGCGCGCGCCGAGGCTGCGGAACAGCGTCATCACGTCGCGCCGCACCAGCGGCTCGCCGCCGGTCAGCCGGATTTTTCGGGTGCCGAGGGCCACGAAGGCGCCGCACAGCCGGTCCAGTTCCTCGAGCGAGAGGATCTCCGCCTTCGGCAGGAAGGTCATGTCCTCCGCCATGCAGTAGACGCAGCGGAGGTCGCAGCGGTCGGTCACCGACACGCGGAGATAGGTGATGGCGCGACCGAACGGGTCGATCAGGGGGGCGGGCTGCCGCATGGGCGACAATGTCGGCGCTGCCGCGCCCGCCGGCAAGGGTGTGGTGCTCACGGCTCGATCGTCTCCAGCGCAACCAGGCGGGCGTTGATCAGCACCTTGCCCGCATGCTCGAAATTCACCGTCACCCGCTCGCCGATGACCGACTGCACCTGCCCGTCGCCCCAATCGGGGCGGTCGGGATGGCGCACGAACTGCCCCGGCTCCAGCATCGCGCCGGGGCCGGCCCGCTCGGTGCGCCCGTCATCCGCCGCCGGCACAACGAAACCTCGACACTTGCCTCTCCGCATCGTAATCGGGTCGGGCCCGCGCGGATAGGGCAAGCAAGGGGGGCCGAGGATGGGCGACGATGCCGACGCCTCCGGGCGCGGGCGACGGGTGCGGCTGGCCGAGGCGCTGGCGATCCGGCTCTGTCATGACCTGAGCGGCCCGCTCGGCGCCCTGGGCGCCGCGCTTGGGGAAGTGGGCGCCGAGGCGGAAGCCCTGTCGCTCGCGCAGGAGGCTTCCACCGTGCTGCGGCAGCGGCTGGCCCTGCTGCGCGCCGCCTGGGGGGCGGCGCCGCCCGGTCTCACCGGGGCCGCGCTCGCGGAGCTTGCGACGGGGCTGACCAACGCGCACCGGCTGCGGCTGAACCTGGACCCGGAGCTGCGCGCCGGCACGTTCGCCGCCGCGCTCGCGCGGCCGGCGGTCAATGCCGTGCTGCTTGCCGGCGAGAGCCTGCCGGGGGGCGGCACCATCGCGCTCGGCGGCGACCCGGCGCGCGAGCTGACGGTCAGCATCGCCGGGCCGCGCGCCGCGTGGCCCGAGGGCCTGGGCCGGCTGCTCGCCGACCCGGATGCCGCGTGGGACGCGCTCGACAGCATCGGCGAGGCGCTGCCGGGACGGCGGCTGCAGGCGGCGCTGACGGCGCTGCTCGCGCAGGAGGCGGGCACCGAGGCCCGGCTCCTGCTCGCGCCGCGGACGGAGACGGCACCGCCGCTCCTCCTGCGCCTCACATCGGCGGCTTGAGCCCGTCCTTGCCGACCAGCACGACCCCGGCCCCGATCGTTCCGTCGGCCTCGCGCCGGCCGGGCACGAATACCTGCGCGCCCGGCGCAACCAGCGATTGCTCCCCCGGCGCCAGCGTCACTATCGGCACGCCCGCGGGCACGGTGATCTTGCTCGTGCCGCCCTTGTAGCTGACCGTGAGCTGCTGCCCGTCGGCGGCCGCCACCTCGCCGTCCACGTTCCCGTTGGTCATGGAGTTGGCCGCGCCGAGGTCCCAGCCATAGTGCCCCTCGGCGGTGCCGCGCATCCGCTCCGGGAACACCACGACCTCGACCGCCTTCAGGTCATTCTCGGGTCCCATCGCCGCGGTGCCGATGAAGACCCCCGGCTTGATCGCCGCCATCGTCGCCGGCAGCACCGACACCGCCCGCCAATCCGGCGCGAGCTTCACCTTGACGTCCCGACCGTCGTGGGACTTCACGGTCAGCGTGTTGCCATCGAGCGATTCGACGGCGCCGCGCACGCGCGCGGGCGTCTGCGCCTGCGCTGCCGCCGCGAGCGCGACCAGCGCCGCGCCCGCGATGATGGTTCTCAGCAGTTGGCGATGTTGCATCGGTGTTCTCCTTTTTGGGCCGATGGCCGCAACGGGCCCGGTTGGGACGGACGCGGCCGGTGCGCGAATAGTCCCGCCGCCGCGGCTAATTCAGCGCCTGCGGATCGGGCTCGTCGAGGAAGTTCATGACCTCGTGGAAGAACTGCATCCGGTTCTTCTCCATCATGACCGTGTGCGTGCCCTCGCCCAGCTCGACGAAGCGTTTGTAGGGCGTATGGGTCAGGTGGGCGAAGTAGCCCTGCGCCTGATAGCTCGGCAGGTCGGCGTCCCACTCGGCGTGGATGAGCAGCGTCGGCACCCGGATGTCGGCGGGATCGTACTGCGCCTTGCCGGCGGCCCAGTAGGCGCGCACGTCGGCGAGCACGCCGTTGGGCGCGCGCAGCGTCTTGCCTCCGCCGGTCGGGTCGGTCGCCCAGGTCGCCTTCGCCCACTGCTCGAACCAGCCCGCCGGGATCAGGCTTGCCACCTGGTCCGGCGCGACGCCGGAGAGCCAGCGCTTGTGCGCCTGCTCCTGCGTGACGGTGCGATAGGCGCCGAGCGGCCCGTCGCCGCCGATCAGCGGCCGGCTGTTGAAGATCCAGAGCGGCGCGTAGAGCACCAGCCGGTTGACCTTGTCGTTATGCGTCGTGGTGTAGAGGCCCATGATCGCGGTGCCCCAGGACCAGCCCATGAGGTTGATCCGCGCGACGCCCCGCTTCTGCAGAATGTGGTCGACCGCCGCACCCACGTCGCGGGCGGCCGTCGGGGTGTCGGCGAAGGGTGGGTTCGCCGCGGGCGGCGCATCCATCGCCGGCGGGCGCGTGGAGCCGCCATAGCCGCGCACGTCCACGAGCCACACGTCCCAGCCGTGCTGGGCGATGAAATCCATCATCGAGAGCCCGTTCAGCGGCAGGTCGAATGCCGTTTCCGCCGGATAGGTCGCGCCGTGCACGAACAGCAGGATCTTGTCGCCGGTGAAATGCGTCATCCCGGCCGGATGCTTGTTGCGTACATAGAGGTGGATCGCCGGATCGTCGGTGGCGGGAATGGTATAGCTCTCGGTCGCCAGCGCCGGCGGCTGCGCGCGCGCGGCACCCGCGGCAGCAAGCAGCAGCATCGCCGCAGCGAGCAGCGCCCCCGCGGCGGTGCGCGGCATTCGGAAGCCAGGGCTCATGGCGTTTCTCCCTTGTCCCCGCCAGCGTAGCCGAGCCGCGCGGCACTGGCGATGCGCGACGATGATGGCCATGGATTAAGCGTTTGTTCGCCGCTGCCCCCCAGCATGCCGCGATCCCGCGCCGGCGGCGCAACTGGGGGCACGATGGACGACCTGCTCGCCGATTTCCTGACCGAAACCACCGAGAGTCTTGCCGAACTCGACCTCGCCCTCGTGCGGCTGGAGCGGGCGCCGGACGACGCGGCAACGCTCGGCCTGATCTTCCGGCACGTGCACACGATCAAGGGCACCTGCGGCTTCCTTGGCCTGCCGCGGCTGGAGCGCGTGGCGCATGCGGCGGAGAACGTGCTCGCCCGCCTGCGCGACGGCACGCTGGTCGCGACCGCCGACGTGATCAGCACGGTGCTGACCGCCGCCGACCGGATCAAGGAGATCGTGGCGGGGCTCAGCGCCACGGGTGCCGAGCCGGCGGGCGATGACGCGCCGCTGATCGCCATCCTCGCCACGATCGCCGAGGGCGGCGGCGCTGCCCCTGCCCCGGCCGTGCCGGTCGCGGTTGAGACCGCCGTCATCGAGGCTGCCGCGACCGAGCCGGCCGCAGCCGAGCCGGTGCGGACGGAGAGCCCGGCCACGGAACCGCATGGCGGGCCACAGACGATCCGCGTCGCGGTCGAGGTGCTGGACGACCTGATGACGCTCGCCAGCGAACTCGTGCTCACCCGCAACCAGCTTCTGCAGCTCGCCCGCCGGCAGGACGACGGCGCGCTCGCGGTGCCGCTGCAGCGCCTCTCGCAGATCACGTCCGACCTGCAGGAGGGCGTGATGAAGACGCGCATGCAGCCGATCGGCGGCGCCTGGAACAAGCTGCCGCGCCTGGTTCGCGACCTCGCCCGCGACCTCGACAAGAAGATCGAGCTGGTGATGGTCGGTGCCGAGACCGAGCTCGACCGGCAGGTGCTGGAACTCATCAAGGACCCGCTGACGCACATGGTCCGCAACGCCGCCGACCACGCGCTGGAAAGCCCCGCCGAGCGGCGCGCGCGCGGCAAGCTGGAGACGGGGCGGATCGCGCTCAGCGCCTACCACGTCGGCGGCCATGTCATCATCGAGGTCGCGGACGACGGCGCCGGCCTGCCGGTGGAGAAGATCCGCGCCAAGGCGCTCGCGCGCGGGCTCGCGACCGAGGCCGAGCTGGCGACCATGAGCGAGGCGCAGGTCCTTCGCTTCGTCTTCCGCCCCGGCTTCTCCACCGCCGCCGCGATCACCGCCGTCAGCGGCCGCGGCGTCGGGCTCGACGTGGTCAAGACCAATGTCGAGCGCATCGGCGGCTCCATCGACCTCGCCAGCACCGCAGGCCAGGGCACCACGTTCACGATCAAGATCCCGCTCACGCTCGCGATCGCCGCAGCACTGATCGTGCAGGCCGGCGGCGAGCGGTTCGCGATCCCGCAGCTCGCCGTGGTCGAACTGGTGCGCGCGGGCGGCGCCGCAGCGGCGGAGGGATCGGAGGCGCGGATCGAGCATATCGACGCGACGCCGGTGCTGCGCCTGCGCGACCGGTTGCTGCCGCTGGTCAGCCTGCGCGGGCTGCTGCATCTCGACGACGCGACGGACGATGCCGCCGCGGCCCAGACCGTGGTGATCGTGCAGGTCGGCGCCGCCACTCTCGGCATCATCGTCGATGCCGTCTTCGACACCGAGGAGATCGTGGTCAAGCCGGTGGCACCGATCCTGCGCCACGTGACCATGTTCAGCGGCAACACGATCCTGGGCGACGGGTCGGTGATCATGATCCTCGATCCCAACGGCATCGCCCGCGCCACGGGGCTCGGCGGCGGCGAGCAGCGCGCAACCGGTGCGGCGGCCACGGCCGCCCCCGGCATCAGCAGCGCCGAGCGGACCGCGCTGCTGCTGTTCCGCGCCGGCGGGCCGGAGCCGAAGGCCGCACCGCTCGGCCTCGTCGCGCGCATCGAGCACATTGCCCGTGCCCGCATCGAACTGTCGTCCGGCAAGCCGGTCACCCAGTATCGCGGCCGGCTGATGCCGCTGGTGCCGATGGCCGGCACGATCGACCCCGCGCGCGACAGCCATCCGGTGCTGGTGTTCTCCGACAGCGACGCCGCCCTCGGCCGGGATCGGTGCATGGGTCTCGTGGTTGATGAGATCGTCGATGTCGCGGAGGAGCTGCTGCGCGTGGAGCTGGGCGGCGGGCGGCCGGGCCTGCTCGGCACCGCCGTCGTCGCCGGCCGCGCGACCGACGTGATCGACATCGCGTACTGGCTGCAACTCGCCCACGAGGACTGGTTCCGCGGCACCGCCGGGCGCCGCACGGGCTCGGCACGGCGCCCGGGCGTGCTGGTGGTCGAGGACAGCGACTTCTTCCGCCAGTTGCTGGTGCCCGCCCTGTCGGCCGCCGGCTACGACGTGACCGCGGCCGCCGGCGCCGAGCCCGCGCTGCGTCTGCGCGACGGCGGCGCGATGTTCGATGCGATCGTCTCGGACATCGAAATGCCGGACATGGACGGGCTCGCCTTCGTGCGCCGCGTGCGCGCCGAGGGAGCGTGGGCGCGCCTGCCGGTGATCGCGCTCTCCGGCCGCGCGCGCCCGGACGACGTCGCCGCCGGCCGCGACGCCGGCTTCACCGACTATGTCGAGAAATTCCACCGCGATGCCCTGCTGGCGAGCCTGCGCCAGTGCCTCGGGCAGGACATCGCGGCGGCGGCCTGAGGAAACGCGGCCATGACCCTGGATCTGCTGAATCGTGCCGCCGATGGCGCCGCGGACGCGCGCGACGATGCGGCCTCGCTCCTGGTCACGCTCAGCGTCGGCGGCCAGCGCTGCGGAATTCCGGTGCTGGCGGTGCGCGACGTGCTGGGTGAGCAGGTGATCACCCGCATTCCGCTGGCACCGCCGGAAGTGGCCGGCAGCCTGAACCTGCGCGGCCGGATCGTGACCGCGATCGACCTGCGCCGCCGGCTGCACCTGCCCCCCGCCCCGCCCGGCACCCCGCGCATGTCGGTCGTCACCGAGCAGGGCGGCGAGTTGTACGCCTTGCTGGTGGACGAGGTCGCGGAGGTGATGACCCTCGCATCCGACACGTTCGAGCCGACGCCGCCGACGCTGCCGCCGGAATGGGCGGCGCACAGCGCCGGCATCTACCGGCTGCCGGCGGGGCTGCGTGGTCGTGCTCGACGTCGCCCGCCTGCTCGCGATCGGCGCCGAACGGTGAGCGCGCAACCTGCCCGCCCCGCTCCTGCCCACCCCGGTCCTGTCTGGTGGTCGAGACAGCCGCGTGGTGCGCAAGCTCGCGCGGCGGATGCTGGAGGGGCACGGGTTCGCCGTCGAGGAGGCCGAGGACGGCGCGCTCGCGCTCGCCGCATGCCGGCGCGCGATGCCGGGCTGCGTGCTGCTCGACTGGAACATGCCGGTGATGAACGGCCTCGATTTCCTCAAGGCGCTGCGGGAGGAGTTCGGGCCGGACAACCCGCCGGTCGTGTTCTGCACGACCGAAAACGACATCGGCCACATCGCCCAGGCGATCGAGCACGGCGCGCAGGAATTCATCATGAAGCCGTTCGATCAGGAAATCCTGCTGGGGAAGCTGGCGCAGGTCGGGCTCGCGTGACCGTGCTGGCCCCGCTCCGTCCCGCGCCGGCGGCCGATGCCGTGCGGGTCATGGTGTGCGACGACAGCGCCGTGATCCGCGCCGCCCTGGCCCGGATGCTGGAGACGGCGCCGGACGTGCGGGTCGTGGCCCGCGCCGGCAACGGCCACCAGGCGCTCGCGGAACTGGCGCGCCAGCCGGTGGACGTGCTGGTGCTCGACATCGAGATGCCGGAGCTGGACGGGCTCGCGGCGCTGCCGCTGCTGCTGCGCGCCGATCCCGGCTTGCGCGTCCTGATGGCGAGCACGCTGACCACGCGCGGCGCCGACATCGCCCTGCGCGCGCTGCGCCTGGGTGCTGCGGACTACATTCCGAAACCTTCCGTCGCGGCCATTGCCGATGACAGTTTCCGCCGCGAACTGCTGGCGAAGGTGACGGGGCTGGCGCGGCTGCGCCGGCGCGCGGCGGCGCGGGCGACGGTGGCCCCCCCGGTGCCGCCGCCCGCCTTGCGGGCCGCATCGGCCCGGCCGCCGCTGCTGCTTGCCGTCGGCAGCTCCACCGGCGGGCCGCAGGCGCTGTTCGCGCTGGTGCAGGCGCTGGGCCGCGCCGTGCCGGTGCCGGTCGTGGTCACGCAGCACATGCCGCCCGCCTTCACCGCGCTGCTCGCCGAGCATCTCGACCGGCTCGGCGGCGTGGGATCGGCCGAGGCGCGCGACGGCGAGATGATGGCCGCGGGCCGCCTCTATCTGGCCCCGGGTGACCGGCACCTGCTGATCGAGCGCACGCCGGCAGGCCTGCGCGCCCGCCTCTCCGACCAGCCGGCAGAGAATTTCTGCCGTCCTGCCGTCGATCCGATGCTGCGCGCAGCGACCGCGGCCTGCGACGGGCGGGTGCTGGTGGTGATGCTGACCGGCATGGGGCAGGACGGGCTCGCCGGCACGCGCGCGGTCATTGCCGCGGGCGGCACGGCGATCGCGCAGGATGAGGCCAGCAGCGTCGTGTGGGGCATGCCCGGCGCGATCGCGCGGGCCGGGCTCTGCCACCGCGTGCTGCCGCTGACGGAACTCGCGCCGGCAGCGCTCGGCCTGCTGCGCGGCCCACGCGAGGCTCCGGCAACCCACGCGTGACGCCACAGAATTTCGCGACCATCGCCGCGGCCCTGCATGCCGGCTCCGGCCTCGCGATCGGCCCGGACAAGCTCTATTTGCTGGAAAGCCGCCTCGGCCCGGTCATGCGCGCGCACCGCATCACCGGTCTCGACGCGCTCGCCGAGCGGCTGCGGGCGGCCGGCAGTGCCGCGCTGCTGCAAGCGGTGATCGAGGCGATGACGACCAACGAAAGCTCCTTCTTCCGCGACGGCAAGCCGTTCGAGCATCTGCGCGCAGCACGCCCTGCCGCGGTTGCACGCCACGCGCCCGCCGGGTGCCAAATTGCGCATCTGGTCCGCCGCTGCCAGCACCGGGCAGGAGGCGTATTCGATCGCGATGCTCCTCACCGACCTGCGCGCGGCGCTGGCCGGGCGCGGCGTGGAGATCGTCGGCACCGACATCGCGCGCGCGCCGCTGCTGCGCGCCCGCGAGGGCGCTTTACAGCCAGTTCGAGGTGCAGCGCGGCCTGCCGGTGCAGATGCTGCTGCGGCATTTCCGCAAGCAGGGCGAGATGTGGCGCATCGCCGACGAGCTGCGCGCCATGGCGAGCTTCCACGAATGGAACCTGCTCGGCGACCTCCGCCCGCTCGGCTGCTTCGACATCGTGTTCTGCCGCAACGTGCTGATCTATTTCGATCCGCCGACCAAGGGGCGCGCGCTGGAGGCGATCGCGCGGCAGATGGCGCCGGACGGGCTGCTCTACCTGGGTGGCGCGGAAACCGTGCTCGGCATCAGCGACCGTTTCGCGCCGCTCGGGGCCGGGCCCGGCGTGTACGGGCTGGCCGAAGCGAGCGCGAAGGCGGCCCCGGTCTTCGCCACCGCAGGGCGGTAGGCGGCTAGCGCGCCGGCGCCAGCGCTGCCTCCGCAGGATCGGCGCGGGCGATGCCGCAGAGTGCCGCCAGCATCTCCCCGTCATCGCACACTCCGGCGAAGGCGCCATCGGCTTCGAGCAGGACCGGGTGGCCGCTCGCCTGGCGCGCCTGCACGACGGCGCGCAACGGCGCCGCGACCGGCATCAGCGCGAGTGCTCCCGCCGCGGCGCCGTTCTCGGCACAACGATGGATCGGCAGCGCCACCTCGGACCGCCGCGCCGCCGCGGGCGCGCCGCGCGCGTCGAGCGTGAGCCGGTAGCGCCCTTCCCGGTCCAGCCACAGCGACCCGCCGTCATCATGCAGGGCGGCGCGCGGACGCATCACGGTCTCGGCGCGCAGCACGTTCAGCGGGTTCATGTGCTGCACGAACTCGGCCACATAGGCGTCCGCCGGGCGCAGCACGATGTCCTCTGGCGTGCCGGTCTGCACGATGCGGCCGCTCTCCATGATCGAGATCGTGTTGCCGAGCTTCAGCGCCTCGTCGAGATCGTGGCTGACGAACAGGATGGTCTTCTTCACCGCCGCCTGCAGCGCCAGCAGCTCGTCCTGCAGCTTGGTGCGGATCAGCGGGTCGAGGGCCGAGAACGGCTCGTCCATGAGCAGGATGTCGGCGTCGGTCGCGAACGCGCGCGCGAGGCCGACGCGCTGCTGCATGCCGCCCGACAGCTCCGCGGCATAGCGGTCGCCCCACTGCTCCAGCCCGACGAGGTGCAGCTTCTCATCGACGATGCGCCGCCGCGCGGCCGCCGGCATGCCGCGCAGTTCCAGCCCGAGCCCGACATTCTCGCGCACCGTGCGCCAGGGCAGCAGCGCGAATTGCTGGAACACCATGGCGACCCGCTCGCTGCGCACGCGCCGCAAGGTCGTGGCATCGCAGGTGGCGATGTCGACCTGCGCCGCCGCCGTCGTGCACCAGCACGCTGCCGCGCGTGACCCGATTGAGCCCGTTGGCCGCGCGCAACAGGGTGGATTTGCCGGAGCCCGAGAGGCCCATGACCACGCAGATCTGCCCGGCCTCGACCCGCAGGCTGGCGCCGGCGACGCCCACGACGGCGCCGGTGCGCGCGGCGATGTCGTTGCGCGTGACACCGTCGGCGAGCAGGCGCAGCGCCTGCTCGTGCTGCGCCGCCGCTGGCGGGTGCTGCCGGAGCCGAAGACGATGTCGACGTCGCGGAACTCCAGCGCCGCCGTCATCGCGGGTGCGCCGTCTCGGCCGGGCGGCAGACGCGGTCGAGCACGATGGCGACGAGCACGATCGCGAACCCGGCCTCGAACCCCATGCCGACTTTCACCTGGTTCAGCGCCCGCACCACCGGCACGCCGAGCCCGCCGGCGCCGACCAGGGCCGCGATCACGACCATGGAAAGCGAGAGCATGATGCACTGCGTGATGCCGGCGAAGATCGTCGGCCGCGCGCTCGGCAGCTCGACCTTCCACAGCAGTTGCCGGCGCGTGGCGCCGAACGCCTCGCCCGCCTCCAGCAGCGGCCGGGGCACCGAGGTGATGCCGAGATGGGTCAGCCGCACCGGCGCGGGGATTGCGAAGATGATCGTGGAAATCAGGCCCGGCACGGTGCCGAGCCCGAACAGCACCAGCGTCGGCAGCAGATAGACGAAGGTGGGCAGCGTCTGCATCAGATCGAGCACCGGCCGCATCGCGGCGTAGAGCCACGGCCGATGCGCCGCCGCGATGCCGAGCGGCACGCCGATCAAGGTCGAGAACAGCGCGGAGAACAGGACGAGGGAGAGCGTCTCCATCGTCTCGTTCCAGTAGCCCTGATTGAGCACGAACAGCAGCGCGAAGACGACGAGGCCGGCGAGCGAGAGCGAGCGGCGCACCGCATACGCGGCGAGTGCCAGCACCACGATCAGGATCGGCGCCGGCACCCATTCCAGCACGCCGGTGAACCCGTCGACGATGAAGCTGATCGTGGCTGCGAGAATGTCGAAGAAGCTGAGCGTGTTGTCCTTGATGAACTCGACGGCGTCGGCCATCCAGTCGCCGACCGGCACTTTGTTGTCGGTGATCCAGGCAACCAGCCGGTCCATCGCCACCCCCTGCAACCCCCTCCCGCGCGGGAGGGGGATGTTGGCATGCCTCGCTCAGCGCATCATAGCTTCGCCTGCACCGCGGCAAGACCGGGCTTGCCCTCGAAGGTGGTCACGCCGGCGAGCCAGGTGGTCAGCACGTCCTTGTGGGCCCGCAGCCAGGTCGCGGCGGCCTTGGACGGATCCATCTTCTTGTTCAGGATCATGTCCATCATCTCGTTTTCGCCGGCGAGCGAGAACTTCAGGTTGTCGAGCAGCTTGCCCACGTTCGGGCACTCGGCGACGTAGCCGGCGCGGACGTTGGTGTACACGGTCGCGCCGCCGAAATTGGGGCCGAACGTGTCGTCGCCGCCGGTCAGATAGGTCATCTTGAAGACCTTGTTCATCGGATGCGGCTCCCAGCCGAGGAACACGATCGGCTTCTTCGACCGATAGTCCTTCTCGACCTGCGACAGCATGCCCTGCTCGCTCGAATTCGACCAGCTGGAACTTGCCGAGGCCGTCACGGTTCTGCTTGATCAGATCGAGAACATGGCGGTTGCCGTCGTTGCCCGGCTCGATGCCGTAGATCTTGTAGTTCAGTTCCTTGCCGAACTTCTGGATGTCGTTAAAGTCGTGCAGGCCCTTGTCGTAGAGATACTGCGGTACGGCAAGCGTGTATTTGGCGCCTTCAAGATTGGCACTGAGCACGTCGACCGACTTGTCATCGGTGAAGGGCTTGCGGTCCGCCTCCATCGACGGCATCCAGTTGCCGAGGAAGACGTCGATGTCCTTGTTTTTCAAGGATTGATAGGTCACCGGCACCGAGAGCACGGTGATCTTCGGCCGGTAGCCGAGATCCTTCAGGATCAGGCTGGTGAGCGCGGTGGTGGCGGTGACGTCGGTCCAGCCGATGTCGGAGAAGCGGACCGCCTTGCAGGCGGCAGGGTCAGCGGCCTGGGCCGTGGCGGCCAGCAGGCCCACCACCGCCGCGACGGCGGCAGCGGCGAAAGAACGACGGCGCATGAGATTTGGCTCCCAAAGTTTCCCACCCTGCGCCGGGCGGCGTTCCGGACCGCGCAGGCGGGGCATTGAATACACATTCAAGTCGGCTTGGCCAGATCCCCTTGACTTGCGCGGGTGATTAAGTGAACGTTCAAGAGTTATTAGGAGGCCCGATGCCGCAGTCAGCCGCCGCGTTCGGTCGCGCGGAGCCGGAGGAGGGCCGGCGCCGGCACCTGATCGAAACCACGATCGATACCCTCGCGGAGCAGGGCTTCGTCGGCACCACGCTCGCCCGCATCGCCGCGCGCGGCGGCATCTCGGCGGCCCTGCTCGTGCACTATTTCGGCGACAAGGAGCGGCTGCTGGAAGCCGCGTTCCGCACCCTGGCCGCGCGGCTATCGAGCGGCGTCGCCAGCCGCCTGCGTGCCGCGCGCACGCCGCGCGAGCGCGTGCAGGCGGTGATCGACGCCAATCTCGCGCCGGAAGAGTTCACGCCGCGCGTCGGCGCCGTTTGGCTCGCGTTCTGGGGACAGGTGGTGCATGCGCCGCGGCTGAAGCGCGTGCAGGCAGTGTATCAGCAACGCATGCTCTCCAACCTGCGCCACGCGTTGCGCGCGGTGAAGCCCGAGGCCGAGGCGCGGCAGCTTGCCGGCGCGATCGCGGCGCTGATCGACGGCGTGTGGCTGCGCGCGGCGCTGTCGGAATGGCGCGAGGCGGACAGCGAGGCGGCGCGGCGGATGGTGGCGGCGATGGTGGATCGCAGTCTTCCGGAGGAGGCGCCGATGCCGGACGCGAACCCCGCCGCGCCGCGCCTGGTGGCGAACTGGATCGACGGCCGCGCCGTGCCCGGCGGCGGCGCGCGGTTCGAAACCCGCAATCCCGCGACCGGCGAGATCATTGCCGAAGTCACGGCGGCGAGCGCCGCGGACGTCGAACAGGCGGTGGCCGCCGCCGCGCGCGCGCAAGGCGCATGGGCCGCGATGACCGGCGCTCGAGCGCGGCCGCATCCTGCGTCGCGCGGCCGAGATCCTCCGCGCACGCAACGACGAGCTGGCGCGGCTGGAGACGCTCGACACCGGCAAGCCGATCGCCGGAGACGCGCGTGGTGGACGTTATCTCCGGCGCCGAATGCCTGGAATATTTCGCCGGACTCGCGGCGGGGCTGGCCGGCGAGCATGTCGATCTCGGCCCGGCGGCCTTCGGCTACACGCGCCGCGAGCCGCTGGGCGTCGTCGCCGGCATCGGCGCCTGGAACTATCCGTTGCAGATCGCCTGCTGGAAGTCCGCGCCCGGCGCTCGCCTGCGGCAATGCCATGATCTTCAAGCCGGCGGAACTGACGCCGCTGACCGCCCTGGAACTCGCCGCGATCTATCGCGAGGCCGGCGTGCCGGACGGCGTGTTCAACGTCGTGCAGGGCGCGGCCGAGGTCGGGCGGATGCTCACGCGCCATCCGCAGATCCGCAAAGTCTCGCTCACCGGCGAGGTCGGCACCGGCAAGGCGGTGATGGCGGACGCGGCATCGAGCGCTGAAATACGTCACGCTGGAACTCGGCGGCAAGTCGCCGATGATCGTGTTCGACGACGCGGAGCTCGACAACGCCGTCGCCGGGGCGCTGCTCGGCAATTTCTATTCCGCGGGCGAAGTGTGCTCCAACGGCACGCGCGTGTTCGTGCAGCGGGGCATCAAGGCGGCGTTCCTCGAGAAGCTGACGGCGCGGGTGTCGCGCATGCGCATCGGCGATCCGCTCGATCCGGCCACCGATGTCGGCGCGCTTGATCTCACCGGAGCATATGCGCCGCGTGCTGGCGTATATCGAGCGCGGGCGTGCCGAGGGGGCGCGCGTCGTGATCGGCGGCGGGCAGGTGACGGCGGGCGTGCCGGCGGGCGGGGCGTTCGTGGCGCCCACCGTGTTCGACGACTGCCGCGACGACATGGCGATCGTGCGCGAGGAGATTTTCGGGCCGGTCATGACCGTGCTGGCGTTCGACGACGAGGACGAGGCGGTGGCGCGCGCCAATGCGACCGACTACGGCCTCGCGGGCGGCGTCTTCACCCGCGACCTCGCCCGCGCGCACCGCGTGGTCGCACGCCTGCAGGCGGGCACGTGCTGGATCAACCACTACAACATGACGCCGATCGAGCTGCCCTTCGGCGGCACCAAGCTTTCCGGCCTGGGCCGCGAGAACGGCCGCGCGGCGATCGAGCACTATACCCAGCTCAAGAGCGTCTACGTGGCGCTCCAGGACATCGAAGCGCCGTACTGAGATGGAGGCGTTCGACTTCATCATCGTCGGCGCCGGCTCGGCGGGCTGCGTGCTCGCCGACCGGCTGAGCGCGGACGGCAGGCATTCCGTGCTGTTGCTGGAATTCGGCGGCTCCGACCGCTCGATCTACATCCAGATGCCGAGCGCGCTTTCGATCCCGATGAACATCGCGCGAAATACAACTGGATGTACGAGACGGAGCCGGAGCCGCATCTCGACGGCAGGCGGCTGCACACGCCGCGCGGCAAGGTGCTCGGCGGCTCGTCGTCGATCAACGGCATGGTGTGGGTGCGCGGCAACCCGCTCGATTTCGACGGCTGGGAGGCGGATGGCGCGCAGGGCTGGGGTTTCCGCCACGTGCTGCCGTATTTCCAGCGCGCCGACGCGCATGCCGAAGGCGATCCGCAATACCGCGGCGCCGGCGGCCCGCTGCACAACACGCTACGGCTCGCTCGCCAACCCGCTGCACCGCGCCTGGCTGGAGGCGGCACGGCAGGCCGGCTATCCGGCCACGCCCGACTACAACGGGTTCCAGCAGGAAGGTTTCGGGCGCATGGGCATGTCGGTCCATCGCGGCCGGCGCTGGAGTGCCGCCAACGCCTATCTGCGCCCGGCGATGCGGCGGCCGAACCTGCACGTGCTGACGCACGCGCTGGCGACGCGGATCGCGTTCGACGGGCGGCGCGCCGTCGGGGTTGCACTATCGCCGCGACGGCGCCGAGCATGTGGCGCACGCGCGGCGCGAGGTGATCCTGGCCGGCGGCCCGATCAACAGCCCGCAACTGCTGAAGCTCTCGGGCATCGGGCCGGCGGAGGAGCTGCGCGCGCTCGGCATCGACGTGCGCCACGACGCTGCCCGGCGTCGGCGAGAACCTGCAGGATCACCTGGAGTTCTATTTCCAGGTCGCCTGCCGCGAGCCGGTCACGCTGTATTCGGCGATGCACCCGGCGGCGAAGGCGATGATCGGGCTGCGCTGGCTGCTGCGCCGCGACGGGCTGGGCGCCACCAACCATTTCGAGATCGTGCGGCTTCATCCGCAGCCGCGCCGGTATCCGCTACCCCGACATCCAGTACCACTTCCTGCCGCTCGCGGTGAGCTATGACGGCTCCTCGCTCGCGCAGGGGCACGGGTTTCAGGCGCATGTCGGGCCGATGCGCTCGAAGAGCCGCGGCTCGGTCCGGCTCGCCTCGGCCGATCCGGCCGCGAAGCCGCGGGTGCGCTTCAACTACATGAGCCATCCCGACGACTGGGCGGAAATGCGCGCCTGCGTGCGGCTGACGCGCGAGATCTTCGCGCAGCCGGCCTTCGACCGCTACCGCGGCGAGGAGCTGCAGCCGGGGGCCGCGGTGCAGAGCGATGCGGCGATCGACGCCTTCGTGCGCGCGAAGGTGGAGAGCGCGTACCATCCCTGCGGCACCTGCCGGATGGGCCGCGCCGACGATCCGCTCGCGGTGGTCGATCCGGAGTGCCGCGTGATCGGGATCGAGGGGCTGCGGGTGATCAACTCCTCGATCATGCCGTCGATCACCACCGGCAACCTCAACGCGCCGACCATCATGATCGGCGAGAAGGGCGCCGACCACGTGCTGGGCCGGACGCCGTTGCCGGCGGCCAACGCGCCGGCCTATGTTGCGCCGGACTGGGAGACGGCGCAGCGGTGAGAATTGGTTATGCCGGCTGGCGCGCAGGCGCCACATCGCGGAGTTCGTCGTCGTGGGCGCCGCATCACACCGTCATGCCCGGCCCTGTGCCGGGCATCCACGTCGGGCCGCCAGCGACGGTGCGACACGACCGCGTGGATGGCCGGGACAGGCCCGGCCATGACGGGTCGAGGCGAAGGTGCGTCTCGACGGTCTCTTCAAGCGGGCGATGAGAGATTCATGCAGACTTTCTCCGCCCTTTCGCTGATCCGTCGCGCCTTCGGCGGCCACGCCGGGTGGCAGGCGCACTGGCGCACGCCGGAGCCGAAGGCGGCCTATGACGCGATCATCGTCGGCGGCGGCGGGCATGGGCTCGGCACCGCCTACTATCTCGCGAAAGAGCACGGCCTGCGCAACATCGCCGTGCTGGAGCGGGGTTGGCTCGGCGGCGGCAATACCGGGCGCAACACCACCATCATCCGCTCCAACTACCTGTTCGACGAAAGCGCCGCGCTCTACGACCACGCGCTGAAACTGTGGGAGGGGCTCAGCAGCGCGCTGAACTACAACGTCATGTACAGCCCGCGCGGCGTGATGATGCTCGCGCACACGCATCACGACGTGCAGGTGTCCAAGCGGCATGTTCACGCCAACCGCGCGAACGGCGTGGACAACGAATGGCTGACGGCGGAGCAGGCGAAGGCGTTCTGCCCACCGCTGAATATCTCGCCCGGCCTGCGCTACCCGGTGCTCGGCGCCGCGCTGCAGCGGCGCGGCGGCACGGCGCGGCATGATGCGGTGGCCTGGGGCTATGCCCGCGCGGCCGATGCGCTGGGCGTGGACATCATCCAGAACTGCGAAGTCACCGGCATCCTGCGCGGCCGCGATGGCGCCGTCGAGGCGGTGGAGACGACGCGCGGGCGGATTCGCGCGCCCAAGGTCGGGGTGGCGGCGGCGGGCCATACCAGCGTGGTGATGGCGATGGCCGGCATGCGCCTGCCGCTCGAAAGCTTTCCGTTGCAGGCGCTGGTGAGCGAGCCGGTGAAGCCGGTGTTTCCCTGCGTGGTGATGTCCAACACCGTGCACGCCTATATCAGCCAGTCCGACAAGGGCGAACTGGTGATCGGCGCCGGCACCGACGCGTACGTGTCGTACAGCCAGCGCGGCGGGCTGCACATTCCCGCGCATACGCTGGATGCGATCTGCGAGCTGTTTCCGATGTTCCGCCGCATGCGCATGCTGCGCAACTGGGGTGGCATCGTCGACACGACGCCCGACCGGTCGCCGATCATCGCGAAGACGCCGGTGCCCGGCCTGTATGTCAACTGCGGCTGGGGCACCGGCGGGCTTCAAGGCGACGCCCGGCTCCGCTCACGTCTTCGCCTGGACGATGGCACGCGACGCGCCGCACCCGATCAACGCGCCGTTCACGCTGGAACGCTTCCGCGACGGCCAGATGATCGACGAGGCGGCGGCCGCGGCCGTGGCGCACTGAGGAATTTCATGCTGCTGATCGACTGCCCGTATTGCGGCAACCGCCCGGAACTGGAATTCGCGTATGGCGGCGAGGCGCATATCGCGCGGCCGAACGACCCCGCCGCGCTCAGCGACGACGAATGGGCGACGTTTCTTTACCTGCGCAGCGAACCCGAAGGGCGCGCATGCCGAACGCTGGCGGCACGTGCACGGCTGCGGGCGGTTCTTCAACGCGGTGCGCGACACGGTCAGCGACTTCTTCGTTGCAACCTACAAGGTCGGAGAGCCGCCGCCGGATCTCGCCCTGCGCAAGGCGGCCGAGTGAACGCGCCGTTCCGCACCGCCTGCCGGCGGCCGCATCGACCGCGCGCAGGCGCTGCGCTTCACCTTCGACGGCCGCAGCTACTACGGGGCGCAGGGCGATACGCTGGCGTCGGCGCTGCTCGCCAATGGCGTGCATCTCGTGGGACGCTCGTTCAAGTACCATCGGCCGCGCGGGATCTTCGGCGCCGGCGCGGACGAGCCGAACGCGCTCGTCACCGTCGCGCGCGATGCGGCGCGCTGCACGCCGAACCTGCGGGCGACGCAGGTGGAACTGCATCAGGGGCTGCGCGCGGAAAGCCAGAACCGCTGGCCGTCGCTGCGCTTCGATCTCGGCAGTCGTCAGCAACGCGCTGGCGCCGCTGCTGCCGGCGGGGTTCTACTACAAGACGTTCAAATGGCCGGCAGGCGCGTGGAAGCGCCTGTATGAACCGGCGATCCGCGCGGCGGCGGGGCTGGGCCGCGCCCCGTCCCTGCCCGATCCCGACCGCTATGTCGGCCGCTATGCGCATTGCGACGTGCTGGTGGTCGGCGCCGGCCCGGCCGGCCTTGCCGCCGCGCTGGCGGCGGCTGCGGCCGGGGCGCGCGTGATCCTCTGCGACGAGCAAGCGGAACCCGGCGGCTCGCTGCTCGCGGCAACGGAAGCCCGCATCGAGGGGAAGCCGGCGCAGGCGTGGCTTGCCGAGGCGCTGGCGACACTCGCGCGCGCGCCGCGCGTGACGCTGCTGCCGCGCACGACGGCATTCGGCTATTTCGCGCACAACATGCTCGGCCTGTGCGAGCGCGTGACCGACCACCTCGCCGCGCCCGCCGGCGCATCTGCCGCGCGAGCGGCTGTGGCAGGTGCGCGCGGCGGAAGTGGTCCTCGCGACCGGCGCGCTGGAGCGCCCGCTGGTGTTTCCCGCCAACGACCGTCCCGGGATCATGCTGGCCGATGCGGCGCGCACCTACCTGCAACGCTACGGCGTGCGCGCCGGGCACGCGGGCGGTGGTGGCGACGGCGCATGACAGCGCGTATCGCGCGGCGCTCGATCTGCACGCGGCCGGTGTCGCGGTGGCGGCCGATCGCCGACCTGCGCGCAGACGTGGACGGTGCAGGTCCGGCGGCCGCGCGCGCCGCAGGCATTTCCGTGCGCACGGCAACGCGCCGTGACCGGCAGCGGCGGCCGCCATCGCGTTGCCTGGGCCAGCGCTGACACCCACGGGCGGCGCGCGCGGCGGAGACGGTCGCCGTGCGATCTGCTGCTGATGTGCGGCGGCTGGACGCCGAGCGTGCACCTGTTCAGCCAGTCGCGCGGCAAGCTGCGCTACGATGCCGAACTCGCAAGGTTTCGTGCCGCTCGCTCTCGGTGGAGCGCGAGCGATCGGCCGGCGCCTGTCGCGGCGTGTTCGGCCTCGCGTGCGGCGCTCGCCGACGGCGGTGCGGCGGGCGAGGCGGCGGCGAAGGCCGCGGGGTTCGGCGGCGCCGCGCGCGCCCCGCATGGCGATCGAGGGCGAGCGTTCGGCCGCGGCGGGCATGCTCGGCCTGGTGCCGGGCGCAGCGCCGGGCCGGGCCTTCGTCGATTTGCAGAACGACGTGACGGCGAAGGACCTGAAGCTCGCGGCGCGAGGAGGGATTCCGCTCGATCGAGCACGTGAAGCGCTACACGACGACCGGCATGGCGACCGACCAGGGCAAGACGCAGCAACATGAACGCGCTCGGCGTCGTCGCCGCGGCGCTCGACGCGCCGGTGCCGCAAGTCGGGCTGACGACGTTTCGCATGCCATACACGCCGGTGACGTTCGGCAGCTTCGCGGGGCTCTCGCGCGGCGACCTGTTCGAGCCGGTGCGCCGCACGCCGATGCACGATGGCGGCGGCGGCGCGGGGCGCGGTGTTCGAGGATGTCGGGCGTGGCAGCGCGCGCACTATTTTCCGCGCGCCGGCGAGGACATGCGCGCGGCCGTGCGCGCGCGAATGCCGTGGCGGTGCGCAGCGGCGTCGGCCTGTTCGACGGCTCGCACCTCGGCAAGATCGAAGTCGTGGGGCCGGATGCGGCCGAGTTCCTCAACCGGCATCTACGTGAACGCATTCGCCCGGCTGCGGCGTCGGCCGCTGCCGCTACGGCGTGCATGTGCCGCGAGGACGGGTTCGTCGCCGATGACGGCGTGATCGGCCGCCTCGCGCGCCGACCGCTTCCACGTCACGACGACGACCGGCGGCGCGGCGCGCGTGCTCGGCGATGATGGAGGATTATCGGCAGACCGAGTGGCCGGAGCTGGATGTGTGGCTCACCTCCACGACCGAGCAGTGGGCGGTGATCGCGGTGCAGGGGCCGCGCGCGCGCGAGGTGCTGGCGCCGCTGGTCGAGGGGATCGACATCGGGCGCGGGGCGTTTGCCGCATATGAGCGTGCGCCGAGGGGCGGATCTGCGGCGTGCCGATGCGGCTGTTCCGCGTCTCGTTCACCGGCGAGCTGGGCTTCGAGGTGAACGTGCCGGCGCGGCATGGCGCCGCGGTGTGGAGCGCTGATCGCAGACGTCCGGCGCGCCGCTCGGCATCACGCCCGTACGGCACCGAAGCGATGCACGTGCTGCGCGCGGAGAAGGGCTACATCATCGTCGGCCAGGAGACCGACGGCACGGCGACGCCGGACGATGCGGGCCTCGGCTGGGCGGTCGGCAAAGTCGAAGCCTGATTTCGTGGGCAAGCGCTCGCTCGCGCGCGCCGGCGATGCATGGCGGCGGACCGCAAGCAGCTCGTCGGCCTGCTGACGGAGGACCCGCAGGTCGTGCTGGAGGAAGGCGCGCAGCTCACCGAGCAGCCGTGCGGCGCGCGCCGATGCGCGCTGCTCGGGCACGTCACCTCGTCCTATTTCAGCGCGACCCTCGGCCATTCGATCGCGCTCGCGATGGTGGCGGGCGGGCGGGCGCGGCTGGGCGAGCGGCTGTTCGTGCCGATGCCGGCGGGCGCGGTGCCGGTGCAGGTGACGGCGCCGGTGTTCTATGATCCGGAGGGGGCGCGGCTCGATGGCTGAGATCGCGTTCGCCGACGCTGCCGCCGGCCACCCGCTTCATCCTGCGCGGCCGGCCGGCGGCGGTGGAGGCCGCGGCGGCACCGCGCTCGGCTTCGCTCTGCCCGCATTGCCTGCCGCGCGGCCAGCGCCGGCGAACGGGCCGCGCTTTGGCTCGGGCCGGACGAGTGGCTGATCCTGGTGCCGGAGGACGAGGGCGCGGCGCTGGCGGCGGCGCTGGAGGCGGCAATGGCGGCGGCCGCCGCATGCGCTCGTGGAGGTGGGGCACCGTCAGGACGGGTTCGTGCTGCGACGGGCCGCGGGCGGCGACCGTGCTGAACGCCGGCTGCCCGCTCGACCTCGACCCCGGCGGCCTTCCCGATCGGCATGTGCACGCGCACCGTGTTGGCGAAGGCCGAGATCGTGCTGTGGCGCACCGGCGCCGAGGCGTTCCGGGTCGAGGCGATGCGCTCCTTCCTGCCCTATGTGCGCGGCGTGCTGGCGGAGGCCGCGCGCGAGTTCACCGGCTGATCGGCAAGGTCGCGACGCGGATTGCGCCATTGCGACGCGGATTGCGCTGCCGCGGCGCATTGGCTTAAAATTCGGTCGCAACAGCGAAAGCAGCATGACGCGCCCAGGCGCATCTTGCGGCCGGACAACGAGCCCCGCGATCGGCCATGAAGCTGGAAGAGCTGCGCCGTTTCGGCTTCCTCACCCTGCCGAGCTACTCGATGATCGCATGCGCCAACGCGATCGAGGCGCTGCGCATGGCCAACCGCGTGACCGGCGAGGTCGCGTATGCGTGGCAGGTGGCGACGCTCGACGGGCACCCGGCGGCGGCGAGCAACGGGCTGATGCTCACACCCTGCGCGATGCTGTCGGCGGCCGACCGGTTCGACATCGTGTTCGTGGTCGGCGGCGTGGATGTGCGCAATGCGGTCGATCGCAACGTGATGGCGGCGCTGCGCCGGCTGTCGCGCGAGGGCGTGGCGCTGGGCGCGCTGTGCACCGGCACCTTCGCGCTGGCCGAGGCGGGACTGCTGCACGGCTACCGCTGCCGCGATCCACTGGGAGAACCTGTCGGCCGTTCGCGAGGAGTTTCCCGATGATCGCGTTCGTCGAGGATTTCTTCTGCATCGACCGCGACCGCGTGACCTGCACCGGCGGCGTGGCGCCGCTCGACCTGATGCTCGCGGTGATCGCGCCCGGTTCGGCGACCGCGTCGCGGCCCAGGTCTCGGCGCAGTTCCTGATGGAGCGCGGCCGCGTCGGCGGGCGAGCGGCAGCCGCGCGAGGCGGCGTCCGTGGCGCCGACGGCGCCACGGCCGATTGGCGGACGCGATGCGGCTGATCGAGCGAGAACATCGAGCAGCCGCTGCCGCCAGCGAGGTCGCCGCGCGCCGTGCGCATTTCCACGCGCCAGCTCGAGCGGCTGTTCGCACCAGCATGTCGGCCTCTCGCCGGCGGCCTATTCGGCGGCGCTGCGGCTCGATCGCGCGCGCGCGCTGCTGCGCCAGACCGCGATGCCGTGACCGATATCGGCATCGCTTGCGGCTTTCATTCGGCCTCGCATTTCAGCACCGCCTATCGCACGCGCTTCGGTCACGCTCCGCGCGCCGAACGCAGCGATGCCATCCGCGCCGACCGGGAGAGAGTGAATGTCTGAGGACCTGATACCCAGCACAGCCGCCGCGGCGCCGGCCGCGCCGCCAAGCGCGCGCAGCGCATGGCCGCCGACCGTCGCGAGCGGTGCCGTTCATCACGCGCAAGATCCCGATCTACGAGGTGCTGAACGAGGAAGGCCTGGCGCTGATCGAGCACAACGCGGACACGGTGCTGGAGGAGGTCGGCATCGACTTCAAGGGCGACGAGGAGGCGCTCGCAGATCTGGCGCGACGCCGGGCGCCGACGTGCAGGGCGAGCGCGTGCACATTCCCGCGCGGCCTCTGCCGCACGATCATCCGCGAGCGCGCGCCGGCGACGTACACGCAGCACGCCCGCAATCCCGCGCGCAGCGTGGTGATGGGCGGCCCGCACACGGTGTTCGCGCCGGCCTACGGGCCGCCCTTCGTGCACGACCTCGACCGCGGCCGCCGCTACGGCACGATCGAGGACTTCCGCAACTTCGTGAAACTCGCGTACATGTCGCCCTGGCTGCACCACTCCGGCGGCACTGTGTGCGAGCCGGTCGATCTGCCGGTGAACAAGCGCCATCTCGACATGGTGTACGCGCATATGCGCTACAGCGACAAGCCGTTCATGGGCTCGGTGACGCATCCCGACCGCGCCGCCGATTCGGTGGAGATGGCGGAGCATCCTGTTCGGCGACGGCTGGATCGACCCCGAGACGGGCCGGCCGCGGACGGTCATCACCAGCCTGATCAACGCCAACTCGCCGCTCACCTGGGACGCGACCATGCTCGGCGCGCTGAAAGTGTACGCGCGGGCGAACCAGGCGAACCTGCTCACCCCCTTCATCCTCGGCGGCGCGATGGCGCCGGTGACGGTGGCGGGCTCCTGCACAATCACGCTGGCCGAGGCGATGTCGGGCATCGCTTTCGTGCAACTGCTCAATCCGGGCGCGCCGGTGATTTTGGGTAGCTTCGCCTCGTCGATGTCGATGCGCTCGGGCGCGCCGACCTTCGGCACGCCGGAGCCGGCGCATGTGCTCTATGCGATGGCGGCGCTGGCGCGGCGGCTGGGCGTGCCGTTCCGCTCCGGCGGCGCGCTGTGCGCAGCTCGAAGATCCCGGATGCCCAGGCGGCTTACGAGTTCGGCCCTCACCATGCTGCCGGCCTGCCTGGCCGGCACCAATTTCATCCTGCACACTGCCGGCTGGCTCGAAGGCGGGCTCGCAATGGGCTATGAGAAGTTCGTGATGGACGCCGACCAGGCCGGCATGCTGCAGACGATGCTGGCGGCGTTGACCTGTCGGAGAACGGCCAGGCGATGGACGCGATCCGCGAGGTCGGCCCCGGCAAGCATTTTCTGGGCTGCGCGCACACGCAGGCGAATTTCGAGAGCGCGTTCCACACCTCGGCGCTCGCCGACAACAACAGCTTCGAGCAATGGGACGCCGAAGGGCGGCTCGACATGGCGCAGCGCGCCAACGCGCGTGGAAGAAGATGCTGCGCGACTACGAGCCGCCGCCGATCGACCCCGGCATCGACGAGGCGCTGCTCGACTTCATCGCCCGCCGCAAGGCATGCCTTCGCCGATTCCAACGTTTGACCCGGACCGCCGCCGGCGAGGAGAGTGCCATGGCCGACGAACTCGACCTCAACAGCCTGAACGACGAGGAACTCGTCGAGCCAGATGCACGACGATCTCTATGACGGCCTGAAGGAAGAGATCGAGCAGAGCGTGCGCATCCTGCTCGGCCGCGGCTGGACGCCGTACGACGTGCTCGACCCAGGCGCTGGTCGAGGGGATGCGCATCGTCGGCATCGACTTCCGCGACGGCATCCTGTTCGTCCCCGAGGTGCTGCTGGCGGCGAACGCGATGAAGGCGGGCATGGCGATCCTGCGCCCGCTGCTGGCCGAGACCGGCGCGCCGAAGGTGGGCAAGATGATCATCGGCACGGTGAAGGGCGACATCCACGACATCGGCAAGAACCTGGTCTGCATGATGATGGAGGGGGCCGGGTTCGAGGTGATCAACCTCGGCATCAACAACGGCGGTCGAGAATTTCCTGAAGGCGATCGACGAGCACCAGCCGGACATCATCGGCATGTCGGCGCTGCTGACCACGACCATGCCGTACATGAAGGTCGTGATCGACACGCTGAAGGAGAAGGGCATCCGCAACGACTACATCGTGCTGGTCGGCGGCGCGCCGCTGAACGAGCAGTTCGCCAACGCGATCGGCGCCGACGCCTATTGCCGCGATGCGGCGGTGGCGGTGGAGACCGCAAAGGCGCTGATGGCGCGCCGCCAGGGCTCCGCGCAGGCGCACGCGGCGGCGCCGGCCTGACGCGCGCGACCGACATGCGGCCGCGAGGACGCCTTCGCCCATGCCGGCGTCGCGCGCCGGCCGCTGCCGCGCCGCTCACTCCGGCTGTGGAGCGTTCGCCACGCGCGCGGGCTCGAGGCGTTCTATCGCCGGTTCGAGCGCATCCTGCGGGCGGCTGAGCCCGGCTGTTCGCGCGCATCGGCCATGCGCGGCTGGAACGGCCGGTGGCGACGTCGAGCGGGCGGTGAAAGTCGACGCTGTTCGATTGCCGGATGTGCGGCCAGTGCGTCCTCTCGGCGACCGGCCTGTCGTGCCCGATGAACTGCCCGAAGGGCCTGCGCAACGGCCCGTGCGGCGGCGTGCGCGACGACGGCACACTGCGAGGTGCATCCGGCGATGCCCTGCGTCTGGGTGCAGGCCTATGCCGGGGCGCGAGCGCATGGGCACGGTGGCGCGCCTCGGCGCGGTGCAGCCGCCGGTCGATCACCGCCGCGCCGGCCGTTCGTCGTGGCTGCAGGCGGCGCAGAGCCATGCTGCATCCTGACGATGTCGGCCCGGTGCCGTGGGCGCCGCTGCATCCGCTGCCGGGCCACGTCTCGCGCGGGCGGCTGGAGCGGGTGCTGCGGCGGGGCGAATTCGCCGTCACGGCCGAGATCAATCCGCCCGATTCCGCCGATCCCGACGAGATCGAGCAGCGCATCAAGCCCTTCGAGGGCTGGGTGGACGCGATCAACGCCACCGACGGGTCCGGCGCGCATTGCCACATGTCGAGCATCGCCGTCTCGGCGCTGCTGATCCGCATGGGCTATTCGCCGGTGACGCAGATCGCCTGCCGCGACCACAACCGGATCGCGATCCAGGGCAACGTGCTCGGCGCCGCGGCGCTCGGCGTCGCCAACATCCTGTGCCTGACCGGCGACGGCGTGCAGGCGGGCGACCATCCGGAAGCGAAGCCGGTGTTCGATCTCGACTCGCTGTCGCTGCTGCAAACGATCCGCATGATGCGCGACGAGGGGCGGTTCCTCTCCGGCCGCACGATCACCGGGCCGCCGCAAGTCTTCATCGGCGCGGTCGAGAACCCGTTCGCGCCGCCGCGCGACTTCCGCCCGATGCGGCTGGCCAAGAAGATCGCCGCCGGCGCGCAGTTCATCCAGACGCAGTATTGCTACGACGTGCCGGTGCTGGCGCAGTTCATGGCGCGGGTGCGCGACCTCGGGCTGCATGAGCAATGCTTCATCCTCGCGGGCGTGGGGCCGCTGGCCTCGGCGCGCGCGGCACGCTGGATCCGCGGCAACGTGCCCGGCGTGCACATCCCCGACGCGGTGATCGCGCGCATCGAGGGGGCACGCAGCCAGCGGGCCGAGGGCAAGCGCGTGTGCATCGACATCATTCAGGAACTGCGCGAAATCGCGGGGATCGCCGGCATCCACCTGATGGCCTATAAGCAGGAGGAGTCGATCGCCGAGATCGTGCATGAAAGCGGCGTGCTGCGCGGGCGCACGCCCTGGCGGCGCGACCTCGTCGCACGGATGCAGGCGGTGGAGACGCAGGGTGCAGTGTAGCGCCCTCACCCTCCCATGCCTGCGGCATGGGCCCCTCCCTCTCCCGCTACGCGGGAGAGGGGGCTGACGGAACTCCCTCTCCCGCTTGCGGGAGAGGGTTGGGGTGAGGGCGGCGGAGCGATCGAAGGGGGTGGGCGTGACAGAGACGGTGCTGAGTTCGGAGAAACGCGAGGTCGTCATCGGCTTCGAGCGTCCGTTCGTGATGATCGGCGAGCGCATCAACCCCACCGGGCGCAAACTGCTGGCGGAGGAGATGGCGCGCGGCGACTACAGCCGCGTGGTCGCCGATGCGCTGGCGCAGGTTGCGGCCGGCGCGCAGATGCTCGACGTCAATGCCGGCATCCCACTCGTCGACGAGCCGAAGATTCTCGCCGAGTGCATCAAGCTGGTGCAGGCGACGGTCGATGTGCCGCTGTCCATCGACAGCTCCATCGTCGCGGCGCTGGAGGCGGGGCTTGCCGCCTACAAGGGCAAGCCCCTGCTGAACTCCGTCACCGGCGAGGAGGAGCGGCTGGAGCAGGTGCTGCCGCTGGTGAAGAAATACGAGCTGCGCGGTGATCGCGATCTCCAACGACGAGACCGGCATCTCCGAAGATCCCGACGTGCGCTTCGCGGTGGCCAAGAAGATCGTGGAGCGGCCGAGCCGATTACGGCATATCGCGCGAGAACGTGGTGGTCGATCCGCTGGTGATGCCGGTCGGCGCGATCAACGATGCCGGGCGGCAGCTGACGCGTCTGCTGCGCCGGCTGCGCGAGGAGCTGCGGGTCAACACCTCCTGCGGCGCCTCCAACTTCTCCTTCGGCCTGCCGAACCGGCGCGGCCTCGGCGCCGCGTTCCTGCCGATGATGATCGGCGCGGGCCTGACCTCGGCGATCATGAATCCGCTGCATGCGGAGGATCTGCAGGCGATCTGCGGCGCCGACGTGGTGATGGGCAACGATCCGAACTGCGCCGCGTGGATCAGGAAGTATCGGGAGCCGTCGCGCCGACGCTACTGGGGCCGGCGGGGGACGGCGCGAGGGACGGCGGCGGGCGCGGGGGTGATCATGCAAAGCGGGGTCACGGCACAGGCCAAGCGGCTCGGCTTCGCACCGGAGCGGCTGGCGCGGATCGACGACTGGATGGCGCGGCAGGTCGACGAAGGCAAGCTCGCCGGCCTCAGCGCCAACATTCTGCGGCATGGCGAGCTCGCCTATTCGGCGACGCTACGGCATGGCCGATATCGGCGGCGGCGTGCCGATGGCCGACGACACGATCGTGCGCATCTATTCGATGACCAAGCCGCTCACCTCGACCGCGGTCATGATGCTGTACGAGGAAGGGCGGTTTCAGCTCGACGATCCGATCACGCGCTTCCTGCCCGCCTTCCGCGACATGCGTGTCTACGCCGGCGGCAACAAGGTGCTGTTCCAGACCGTGCCGGCGGTGCGCGACATCAGCTTCCGCGACCTGCTGACGCACACCTCCGGCCTCACCTACGGGTTCATGGACGAGACGCCGGTGGACGCGCTGTATCGCGAAACCGGCGTCGATTTCCAGACGTCGGAGGCAACGCTTGGCGAGGTTGTCGAGAAGGCGGCGGCGCTGCCGCTGCTGGCGCAGCCCGGTGCGGAGTGGAACTACAGCATCGCCACCGACGTGCTGGGCCATCTGGTCGCCGTGATCTCCGGGCAGAGCTTCGAGAGCTTCCTGCGCGAGCGCGTGCTGGCGCCGCTCGGCATGGTGGACACGGATTTCTTCGTGCCCGCCGACAAGCTCGGCCGCGTTCGCGGCGAACTACATGCGCGGCAGCGACGGCAAGCCGCGCCTGATCGACGCGCCGCAGCGCAGCCGGTTCGCGGCCCCGCCGCCGCTGGCCTCGGGCGGCGGCGGGCTGGTCGGCACCGCCGCCGACTACATGCGGTTCTGCCGGATGATCCTCAATCGCGGTGAGCTGGATGGCGTGCGGCTGCTCGGGCGCAAGACCGTTGAGCTGATGACCATGAACCATCTGCGCGGCGACATGGCCGACATGGGGCAGCCGCGATTCAGCGAGTCCTCCTACCTCGGCATCGGGTTCGGCCTCGGCTTCTCGGTGCTGCTCGATCCGGCGAAGGCGCAGATCATCGGCTCGGCGGGCGAATGCGCATGGGGCGGGGCCGCGAGCACCGCGTTCTGGATCGACCCGCGCGAGGACCTGGCCGTGGTGTTCCTGACCCAGCTCTGGCCGTCATCCACCTATCCGCTGCGGCGCGAGCTGCGCGTGCTGACCTATCAGGCATTGGCAGACTGAGGCATCATGAGCGACGAACTGGTTCTGTACACCAACCCGCGGTCCCGCGGCCGCATCGCGCGCTGGATGCTGGAGGAAGTCGGCCAGCCCTATCTGACCGAGGTGCTGGCGTTCGGCGAGGCGATGAAGGCGCCTTTCTATCTCGCGGTCAACCCGATGGGCAAGGTGCCGGCGCTGCGCCACGGCGACATGGTCGTCACCGAGGCCGCGGCGATCTGCGCGTACCTGGCCGATGCGTTCCCCGCGGCGGGGCTGGCACCGCCGCCTGCGAGCCGGCTGCGCGCCCCGTATTACCGCTGGCTGTTCTTCGCCGCCGGCCCGATCGAGGCGGCGGCGACCAACAAGGCGCTCGGCTTCACGGTGCCGCCGGGGCGCGAGCGAACGATGGGCTATGGCACCCTCGCCGATGTGCTGGACGCGCTGGAACGCCTCCTGTCGCAGGGCGAGTATGTCGTCGGCGAGCGTTTCACCGCGGCCGATGTCTATCTCGGCGCGCAGATCGGCTGGGGCATGATGTTCGGCACGATCGAGAAGCGGCCAGCGTTCGAGCGCTACTGGCAGCGCCTCAGCGCCCGCCCGGCCGCGCAGCGCGCGCAGGAGATCGACGACGCGCTGGCGGCCGCGCCCGGTTAGATCACGGTCTCCAGCCGGCTGAACCGCACCGGGATCAGTTCCTGAAGTTGCAGGCGGCCGCCTGCGTCCTTCTCGATCACGACGAGACGCTGCGCCTCGTCCGGGCCGATCGGCAGCACCATGCGCCCGCCCGGCCGGAGCTGTTCGAGCAGCGCCGGCGGCGGCTGATCGGCGGCGGAGGTGACGATGATCTTGTCGAACGGCGCATGGTCGGCCCAGCCGCGCGAGCCGTCGCCGACGCGGATCGCGACATTCGTGTAGCCGAGCTGGAGCAGCAGCGCCTCGGCCGCCGCCGCGAACTCCTCGATAACCTCGACGCTCCAGACGCGCCCGGCGAGCTCCGCGAGGATCGCCGCCTGGTAGCCGAGGCCGGTGCCGATCTCCAGCACGCTCTCATGCTCTTCGAGCGCGAGCAGATCGGTCATCAGCGCGACGATGAAGGGCTGCGAGATCGTCTTGTCGAAGCCGATCGGCAGCGGCGTGTCCTGATAGGCGAGCTGCGCGATCTGCGGCGGCACGAAGCGGTGGCGCGGCACGCGCGCCATCGCCGCCAGCACGCGCGCATCCAGCACCGCCTTGCCGAGTTCGTCATCCATCATGTCGGCATGGATGGCGACGACATCGACCATGTGCCGGCGCAGGATCGCGAAATGCTGTTCGTTCATCGGTTTCATGACACGCTCTCGCCTTCGCCAGGGCTCGGCACGGCGCTCAGAACTCGATCCCCTGCTGCGCCTTCACGCCGGCTGCGAAATGGTGCTTGGCGGCGGCCATCTCGGTCACCAGATCCGCCGCCGCGATCAACGCCGGCTTCGCATTCCGCCCGGTGACGACAACGTGCAGCATGTCCGGGCGGGCGCGCAACGCCGCCAGCACCTCGGCCACGTCAAGATAGTCGTAGCGCAGGGCGACGTTCAACTCATCCAGCACGAGCATGCCGAGGCCGGGGCGCTGCAATAGCGCCGCCGCGGTCGCCCAGGCGCGCTGCGCGGCGGCGATGTCGCGGGCGCGGTCCTGCGTCTCCCAGGTAAAGCCCTCGCCCATCGTGTGCCATTCGAGCAGGTCGCCGAAGCGGGCCAGCGCCGTGCGCTCGCCGGTCTGCCACGCGCCCTTGATGAACTGCACCACGGCGCAGGGGCGCCCGTGGCCGAGCATGCGCAGCAGCAGGCCCCAGGCGGCGGTCGATTTCCCCTTGCCCGGCCCGGTATGGACGATCAGCAGCCCCTTCTCGATCGTCTTGGCCGCGACCTCGGCGTCCTGCACCGCCTTGCGCTTGGCCATCTTCTCGCGATGGCGCGCCGCCTCGTCCGTCATCCCTTCACCACCGTCGCCAGCCCCGCGACCATGAACAGCACGCGGTCGGCCCGTGCCGCCAGCGCCTGATGCAGCCGGCCGGCCTCGTCGCGGAACGCGCGGGCGAGCGCATTGTCCGGCACGATGCCGAGGCCGACCTCGTTGCTCACCAGCACGGTGGGCGCCGCGCGCGCCCGCAGGGCCGCCTCCAGCGCCGCGGTGGCCGCCGCAACGTCGCGCTCCGCCGCCATCAGATTGGCGAGCCACAGCGTAAGGCAATCGACCAATGCCGGATGCGGGTCGGCGAGCGCCGCCGGCAGGTCGAGCGGCACCTCGCGGGTCAGCCAGCCCTCCCCCCGGCGCGCCCGATGCGCCGCGATGCGCGCCGCCATCTCGGCATCGCCCGCCGTGGCCGTCGCGATGTAGCGCCAGGGCGCGGGATGCGGCGGTGAGCAGGGCCTCGGCGTGGCGGCTCTTGCCGGAGCGCGCGCCGCCGAGAATGAGCGTCAGCACCGGAGAAACACCTTTTGACGGGAAACGGGGCGGTGTGCGTAATAGCCCTCAGCCGAAGGTCCTTCCATCGGGAAGGTGAAAAGGGAACGCGGTGCGGGGTGCCAACCCCCAGGCCGCGGCTGCCCCCGCAACTGTAAGCGGAGAGCGGCGCTCCACCGGGCCACTGGCGCGACTGCGCCGGGAAGGCCGGGGCGCCGTGCCTGATCCGCGAGCCAGGAGACCTGCCCTCGGCGCCTGACCGCGATGCCGGGCGGGGTGCCTCGGCGACGCCGGTGCGGCCGGCACCCGCCTCGAATCACGCCCCCGGGGGACCCGTGTCGCACGCCATGGCCTGCCTGCATGTCTGCGTCGCCTGCTATGGCGCCGAGCCGCCCGAGGAGGGCGTGACGCCGCCGGGCGAGCGGCTGCACGCGGCCGTTGCCGCGCTGATCCGCGATCCGGCGCTGCGCCTCGCCCCCGTCACCTGCCTCGCCAATTGCGACCGCGGCTGCTCGGCGGCGATCAGTGCGGCGGGGAAATGGACCTACCTGCTCGGCAACCTCACGCCCGCACTCGCCGAAGATCTGCTGACGTACGCGCGGAGCTACGTGGCGTCGCGCAGCGGCGTCGTGCTGCCCTCGCGCCGCCCCGAATCGCTGCGCCACGCCATCCTCGGCCGCGTCCCCGCCCCGGAGCTGCTTGCATGATGACCCACGCGAAGATCCCGGCGACCGTGATCACCGGCTTCCTGGGCGCCGGCAAGACCACGCTGGTGCGCCACCTGCTGGCGCATGCCGGCGGGCGGCGGCTGGCGGTGATCGTGAACGAGTTCGGCGCCCTCGGCATCGACGGCGCGCTGCTGCGCGCCTGCGACCTGCCGGGCTGCGCGGAGGAGGACATCGTCGAGCTGGCGAACGGCTGCCTCTGCTGCACCGTTGCCGAGGAGTTCCTGCCGACGATGCAGGCGCTGCTCGACCGGCCGCTTCCGCCCGAGCACATCCTGATCGAGACCTCCGGCCTCGCGCTGCCGAAGCCGCTGCTGAAGGCGTTCGCGTGGCCGGACGTGCGCTCGCGCGTCACGGTGGATGGCGTGATCGCGGTGGTGGACGCCCCGGCGGTGGCCGAGGGGCGCTTCGCCGACGACCCGCAGGCGGTCGCGGCGCAGCGGGCGGAGGATGCGGCGGCCGAGCACGACAATCCCCTGGCCGAGGTGTTTCTCGACCAGATCCAGGCGGCGGACCTGATCGTGCTCAACAAGACCGACCTGCTCGACACCGCCGCCGCCGACGCGCTGCGCGCCGAGATCGCCGAAAAGATCCCGCGCGCAATCAAGGTGCTGGCGGCACGCGAGGGGCGGCTCGATCCCGCCGTGCTGCTCGGCCTCGCCGCCGCCGCCGAGGACGATCTTGCCGCCCGCCCCTCGCATCACGATGCCGAGGACGGCGCGCACGAGCACGACGATTTCGAGAGCTTCGTCGTGGCGCTGGCGGAAATCGACGCGCCCGAGGGGCTGCTGACCCGGTTGCAGCGGGCCGCCGCGCTGCCTGGCGTGCTGCGCATCAAGGGCTTCGCCGCGGTGCGCGGCAAGGCGATGCGGCTCGCGGTGCAGGGCGTCGGCGCGCGGTTCCGCCAGCACTACGACCGTGCGTGGCCGGACGGCACCGCGCGCGCCGGCCATGTCGTGGTGATCGGGCAGACGGGCCTCGACCGCGCCGCGATCACGGCGGTGATTTCAGGCTGAGCGCATGCACCTGCTGGTCCGCGAAACCCGCTCGCTCGACGACGAGGCCCCGGCGGTCGCACTCGGCCAGTCGCCCGCGGACCTGCTGTTCCTCTCCTTCTCCGACAGCGATCTCGGCGCCGCCGCGGCGGCGTGGCAGGCGATGGCGCCCCCGCGCCCCTCGCTGCGGCTCGCCAATCTGGCGCGGCTGCGCCACCCGATGTCGGTCGACGACTACCTCGAGCAGACCGCGGCGGGCGCGCGCTGCGTGCTGGTGCGGCTGCTCGGCGGGCTCGACTACTGGCGCTACGGCGCCGAGGAGTTTTCCGCGCTGTGCCGCCGGGACGGGATACCGCTCGCGCTGCTGCCCGGCGATGCGCGCGAGGATGCGCGGCTGGCGGCACTCTCCACGGTGGAGCCGGCGATACGCACGCGCCTCGACGCGCTGCTGCGCGAGGGCGGGCGCGAGAATCTCAGGCGGGCGCTGCGCCTCGCCGCGCATCTCGCCGGCCTCAGCGCCGACCCCGGTCTGCCGCCGCTGCCGATCGCGCCCTGCGGCGAGCAGGATTTTGGGGTCCCGTCCGAGGGGCCGGCGGGGCTGGCCTGCATCGTGTTCTACCGCTCGCACCTGCTGGCCGGCGACCTCGCGCCGCTGGAGGCGCTGGCGGTGGCGCTGGCGGCCCGAGGGCTCGGCGTGCGCGGCCTCTACGTCGGCAGCCTGAAGGATGCCGCGACCGCCGCCTTCGTGGCCGCACGGCTGCGGGCGTGGACGCCGCGCGTCGTGTTGAACGCGACCGGATTCTCGGCCCGGCGCGCGGACGCCTCCCCGCTCGACGCCGCCGGCGCGCCGGTGCTGCAACTCGTCCTCGCCGGGGCGTCGCGCGAGGCGTGGGCGGCGTCTGCGCGGGGGCTCGCACCCGCCGACCTCGCGATGCAGGCGGTGCTGCCGGAGCTGGACGGCCGCCTCGCCACCACGGCGATCGGCTTCAAGGCCGCGCAGGCGCCGGTACCCGGACTCGAATTCTCCCGCGTGGCCTATGACGCCGATGCCGCGGGCGTGGCGCTGGCGGCCGACCGGGCGGCCGGCTGGGCGCGGCTCGCGGCCACCCGGCGCGGCGAGCGGCGGCTCGCGATCGTGCTCAGCGACTACCCCGGCGCCGGCGGGCAGGCCGGGCATGCGGTGGGGCTCGACACCTTCGCGAGCCTCGCGGCCATCCTGCGGCTGCTTGCGGGAGCGGGCTACACCACCGGGAGCACGCTGCCGGATGCGGCGGCGCTGGCGCGGGCGTTGGCCGAGGCGGCGCCGATGCCGTTCCTGGACGCGGCCGCCTATCGGGCGCTGTTCGCCACGCTGCCCGCCGCCCTGCGTGAGCGCGTGCTGGCCGCCTGGGGCGAGCCGGTCGGCGGGTTCGCGTTGCGACACCTGCGCGCCGGGCGGGTGCTGCTGGCGATCCAGCCCGATCGCGGGCACCTTCTCGACCGCCGCGCCACCTATCACGACCCGGACACACCGCCGGACCACGCCTACATCGCCTTCTACCTCTGGCTGCGCGCGGTGGAGCGGATCGACGCGCTGGTGCATCTGGGCACCCACGGCACGCTGGAATGGCTGCCGGGCAAGGCGGCCGCGCCCTCGGCCGCGTGCACCGCGCCGGCGCTGCTGCGCGGCGTGCCGGTGGTCTACCCGTTCATCGTCAACAACCCCGGCGAGGCGGCGGCGGCGAAACGCCGGCTGGGCGCGGTCACCATCGGCCACCTGACGCCCCCGCTCGCCCCCGCCGGCCTCTCCGGCGAGGCGGCGGCGCTGGAGCGGCTGATCGACGAGTATGCGGCCGCGGACGGGCTCGACCGGCGCCGCACCGCCATGCTGCGCGGCGATATCCTGGCCCGCGCCGAGGCCGCCGGGCTGCTCAGCGAGAGCGGTGCGCGCGGCCTGCCGGAAGACGACGCGCTCGCGCGGCTCGACGCCTATCTCTGCGACGTGAAGGACATGCAGGTGCGGCAGGGACTGCATGTCTATGCGACCCCGCCCCAGCCGGACGCCCGTGCCGCCTTGCTCGCCGCCTGCCCCGCGCTCGATCCGGCGCGGCTCGACGCCTGCGCCGGGGCCGAGGCGGCGGCGCTGCTGGCGGCGCTGGACGGGCGGTTCGTGCCGCCCGGCCCGGCCGGGGCACCGAGCCGCGGGCGGGCCGACGTGCTGCCGACGGGACGCAACCTGTTCGCGGTCGATCCCCGCGCGGTGCCCACCCGCGCCGCCCTCGCGCTGGCCGAACGCGCGGCCGAGGAACTCCTGCGCCGCCACGTGCAGGAGCATGGCGAGTGGCCGCGGCGGCTGGTGCTCGACCTGTGGGGCAGTGCGACGATGCGCACCGGCGGTGAGGATTTCGCGCTCGCGCTGGTGCTGATGGGCGCGCGGCCGGTCTGGGACGAAGGCTCGGCCCGTGTGGCCGGCATCGAGATCCTGCCGCTCGCGCTGCTGGACCGGCCACGGGTGGACGTGACCTTGCGCATCTCCGGCCTGTTCCGCGACGCGTTCGAAGCACAGATCGCGCTGTTCGACAGTGCCGTGCGTGCGGTCGCGGCGCGCGACGAGGCCGCCGACGACAACCCCCTCGCCGCCACGGTGCGCGGCCTGGACGGCGCGGCGTTGCGCGCCGCCACCGCGCGCGTCTTCGGCGCGGCGCCCGGGGACTATGGCGCGGGCGTCGAGGCGCTGCTGGCGCACGGGGCGTGGCGGGCGCCCGGCGAACTCGGCGCCGCCTATCTTGCGGCCTCGGCGCATGCCTACGGCCAGGGGCTCGACGGCGCCGCGGCGGCAGAAGCGTTCGCCGCGCGGGTGCGGGGCGCGGACGCGTTCCTGCACGTGCAGGACCATCGCGAGACCGACCTGCTCGACGGCGCCGACTATGCCGCGCATGAGGGCGGGTTCGCCGCCGCCGCGGCGGCCCTCGGCGGCGCGCCGGCGCTGTATCACGCCGACACCGCGACGCCCGAGGCGCCGCGCCTGCGCACCCTTGCCGAGGAGATCGCGCGCGTGGTGCGCGGCCGTGCCGCCAACCCGCGCTGGATCACGGGCATGATGGCGCACGGCTATCGCGGTGCCGCCGAGATCGCGCGCGGCGTGGAAAATCTCTACGGATTTGCGGCGACCTTGCCGACGCGGCTGGATGCGCAGTTCGACCTGCTGTTCGCGGCGACGTTGGCGGAGCCGACGGTTGACGGGTTCCTGCGCGACGCCAACCGCGACGCACACGCGGCGATGCGGGCCCGCTTCGCCGAGGCGCGGGCGCGCGGGCTGTGGGTCAGCCGGCGCAACGACGTGGCGGAGATTCTGGCGTGATGCGGCGCGGCGCCTGCCCCACCGTGTTCGCGCCAATGCGTTCCGGCGACGGGCTGCTGGCGCGCGTGAAGCCACCGGGCAGCCGGCTTTCGGCGGCAGCGGCGCGCGCGCTGGCGGGCGCAGCGGCGGCCTGCGGCAACGGCGTGATCGAGCTGACCACGCGCGGCAACATCCAGGTGCGCGGCCTAACCGACGCAAGCGCACCCCGCTTCGCGCGCGCGATGGTGGCGGCGGGGCTCGCCTCGTCCGATCCGGAGGTCGAGCGGCGGCGCAACGTGCTCGTGGCGCCGCTCGCCGACGCGCCGACATGCGCGGTCGCCGCGGCGCTGGAGGCGCGGCTCGCCGATGCGGCGCTGGCCGGGCTGCCGGACAAGTTCGGCTTCGTCGTCGATGGCGGCGGCGGATTGCCGCTCGACACGGTCAGCGGCGACGTGCGGCTGCGCGCGGCAGGCGGATGCTGGCACGTGTGGTGCGACGGGGCGCGGGCGGCCGCGGAATGCGGAGCTGCGGAGGCGGTCGCCGTTGCGATCATGCTGGCCGAGGCGTTTCTGTCCCTGCGCCCGACCGCGCGCCGGATGCGCGACGTGACCGCTTCGCCAGACCTGCTGCGTGCGACTGCGGCATTTGCCAACGCCGTGGTACCGGCGACGACGGCGCGGCCTGGCTATGTCGGCCCACTGCGCGGCGGGTTCGGCGTCGGCCTGCCGTTCGGTGCGACCGATGCCGCGACCTTTGCCGCGCTCGGACCTCTGTGGATCACGCCGTGGCGCGCGGTGGTAATCGAGAACGCTTGGGAGTCCCCCGCGGACGGGCTCATCACCGACCCGTCCGATTCGCGCCTCGCCCTCGCCGCGTGTCCGGGCCGCCCGGCCTGCGACCACGCGTTTGCCGATACGCGCGCCGACGCGGCGCGGTTCGCGGTGTTGCTGCCTGGCCTCCGCGCGCATCTGTCCGGCTGCGCGAAGGGTTGCGCGCATCCCGCGCCGGCGCCGGTCACGCTGGTCGCGCGCGCGGACGGCTACGCGCTGGTGCGCGACGGCCACGCCGCGGATGCGCCCGAACGCACCGGGCTTGCGCTCGGCGAAGTGGCGGCGCTGTTGCAGCCATGACGCGCGCATACGACTATCTCCGCGACGGCGATGCGATCTACGCGCGCTCCTTCGCCATCATCCGCGCCGAAGCCGACCTCGCGCGCTTCGGCGTGGCGGAGGCGGAGGTCGCGGTGCGCGTGATCCACGCAAGCGGGCGCATCGAGGTTGCGCGCGACCTGCATTTCACGCCGGACTTCGCGCCCATCGCTGCGGCGGCGCTGCACGCGGGTCGGCCGATCCTCTGCGACTCGCAGATGGTGGCGCACGGCATCACGCGCGCGCGGCTGCCCGCGGAGAATGCGGTGATCTGCACGCTGAACGACCCCGACACGCCGCCGCTCGCGCGCCGCCTCGGCACGACGCGATCGGCCGCGGCGCTCGACCTGTGGGGCGCAGCACCTCTCCGGCGCCGTGGTCGTCATCGGCAACGCGCCGACCGCACTGTTCCGCCTGCTCGAACTTCTGGACGCCGGCGCGCCGCGCCCGGCCGCCGTGATCGGCATGCCCGTGGGCTTCGTGGGTGCCGCCGAATCCAAGCAGGCGCTGACGGACTGGCGCGACGCGGCCGGCGCGCCGATCCCGCATGCGATCGTCGCCGGACGGCAGGGCGGCAGCGCGATGGCGGCGGCGGCGGTGAACGCGCTCGCGCGGCTCGGCGCGTGATGCCGGCCACGCTGCACATCGTCGGCATGGGGCCGGGCGATCCGGAACTGCTGACGCTGAAGGCGGCGCGCATCCTCGCCGCGACGCGCGTCGTCGCGTTCTTCGCCAAGCGCGGCCAGCCGGGGCATGCGCGGCGGATTGCCGAGGGACTGCTGCGCGCGGATGCGGAGCTGCTGCGCTGCGAGTATCCCTACACGACCGAGATCGCACCGCACGACCACGGCTACGTCACCGCCATGGCGGGCTTCTATGACGCGAGCGCCGACGCGATCGCGGCGCATCTCGATGCCGGGTGCGACGTGGCGCTGCTATGCGAGGGCGATCCGCTGTTCTATGGCTCGGCCATGTACATGTTCGACCGGCTGGCAGCGCGGCACCGGATCGAGATCGTGCCCGGCGTGACCGGCATGAGCGCGTGCTGGACCCAGGCGCGCCTGCCGCTCGCACATGGCGACGACGTATTCAGCGTGCTGCCCGGCACGCTCGCGGAAAGCGCGCTGATCGAGCAGTTGCAGTCCTGCGATGCCGCGGTGGTGATGAAGGTCGGCCGCAACCTGGAAAAGATCAAGGCGGCGGCACGGGCGGCCGGGCGTCGCCGCGCGCGCGGTGTATGTCGAGCGCGGCACGATGCGCGGCGAGCGCGTGCTGCCGCTGGAAGAGGTGTCGGAGGCAGCGCCGTATTTCTCGCTGGTGCTGATCCCCGGACGGCGGCGCGTGCGATGAGCGGGCATCTCGCCATTGTCGGCCTCGGTCCCGGCGATGCCGCGATGCTGACGCCGCACGCGCAGGCGGTGCTGGCGGCGGCGAGCGATCTCGTCGGCTACGGCCCGTATCTCGATCGCGTGGCGCCGAACCCGGCGCAGCGGCGCCACGCCTTCGGACAATCGGACCGAGGTTGCGCGCGCACAGCTCGCGCTGGCGCTCGCGGCCGAGGGGCGGCGCGTCGCCGTCGTCTCCGGCGGCGATCCCGGCGCGTTCGGCATGGCGAGCGCCGTGTTCGAGGCGATCGAGCGCGGGCCGAGCGGCGTGGCGGGCGCTGGAGATCGAGGTCGTGCCGGGCATCTCCGCGATGTTCGCGGCGGCGGCGCGGCTCGGCGCGCCGCTCGGGCACGATTTCTGCGCGATCTCGCTCTCCGACAACCTGAAGCCGTGGCCGGTCGTGCAGCGCCGCCTGATCGCCGCGGCCGAGGCGGGCTTCGTGATCGCGCTCTACAACCCCGCCTCGCGCGCGCGGCCGTGGCAGCTCGGCGAAGCCCTCGCACATGCTGCGCGCGATCCTGCCGCCGGAAACGCCCGTCGTTTTCGCGCGCGCGGTGAGCCGGCCGGACGAGCGCATCGAGATGGTTCGGCTCGACGCGGCCGACGCGGCGCGTGCCGACATGCGCACACTGGTGCTGATCGGCAGTGCCGCGATGCGCTGCATCGAGCGGCCTGAAGGCGCGCCCTGGCTCTATGCGCCGCGCAGCGCGGAGGCGCCGACGTGACGCGCGAGCCACGCCAGCGCCGCAGCGACATCGGCCACGGTCTCGGCCGGCGGCTCGGCCGGGCGCGCGACCATCACCACCGGCAGGCGCAGCGCGCGCGCCGCCGCGAGCTTGGCCGCGGTGGCGTCGCCGCCGGAATTCTTCGTGACGATGATGTCGATGCCTGCGCTCGCGCAGCAGCGCGATCTCCGCCGGCTGCGGTCGAACGGTCCGCGCGCGCTGATGATTTCGGCGTTTGGCGGCAGCGCGCCGCCCGGCGGGTCGATGCTGCGAATCACGTAGTGGTGCTGCGGCATCGCGGCGAAGGCGGCGAGATCCTTCTGACCGATGGTGAGCAGCACGCGCCGCGGCGCCGACGCCGAGCGCCCTGCGCCGCCGCTGCCATGTCGGCAACCGCACGCCAATCGTCGCCGGGTGCTGGCGACCCAGGCCGGGCGCAGGATGCGCAACAGGGGCACATCAACTTGTGCCGTTGCGGCGACGGCGTTGGCGCTCATCCGCGCGGCGAACGGGTGCGTGGCGTTGATGCAGGCCGCGAACCCGTCACGCAGATACGCGGCCAGCCCTTCGACGCCGCCGAAGCCGCCGATGCGGCAGGCGATGGCGGGCAGGACCGGCGCGCGCGTGCGCCCGGCGAGCGACAGCACCGGCTCGATCTGCGGCGCCGCGGCCAGCGCGCGGACCAGCGCCGACGCCTCGCTGCTGCCGCCCAGGATCAGGATTCGTGACCGTGCCATCGCCGCCCCGCTGGCTCGCCATCCTCGGCATCGGCGAGGACGGTGTCGAGGGGCTGGCGCCCGCGGCCTGCGCGCTGCTGCGCGGCGCCGAAATCGTGTTCGGGGCAGAGCGGCATCTGGCGCTCGCGGCGCCGCTGCTGCGGGGCGAGGCGGCGCGCCTGGCCGCACCCGCTCGACCTTGCCTTCCCCGACCTGCTCGCCCTGCGCCCGCGCGCGGTCGCGGTCCTCGCGTCGGGCGATCCGTATTGCTACGGGATCGGCGCCGCGCTCGCGCGCGTGGTGCCGGCGGCGGAGACGCTGTGCCTGCCGGCGCCTTCCGCGTTCTCGCTCGCCTGCGCGCGGCTCGGCTGGGCGCTGGCGGAGGTGGCGACGCTGTCGTTCTGCGGCCGCCCGGTCGCGGCGCTGATCCCGCATCTGCAGCCGGGGGCGCGCGTGCTCGCGCTCTCGGCCGACGGCGCGACGCCGGCCGAGGTCGCGGCGCTGCTGTGCGCGCGCGGCTTCGGCGCCTCCCGCGCTGCATATCCTGGAAGCCCTCGGCGGCGCGCGGGAGCGCGTGCGGGTGCAGCGTGCCGACGAGGACTGTGGCGGACGTCGCGCCGCTCAACCTGCTGGCGATCGAGGTGGTGGCCGCGCCGGATGCAAAGATCCTGCCGCTCGCCAGCGGACTTCCGGATGGCCTGTTCGAGAGCGACGGGCAGTTGACGAAGCAGGAGGTGCGCGCGGTCACGCTCGCCGCCCTCGCGCCGTTGCAGGGCGAGATGCTGTGGGATGTCGGCTGCGGCTCCGGCTCGGTCGCGATCGAGTGGCTGCTGCGCCATCCGTCGATGCGCGCCGTCGCGATCGAGGCGCGCGCCGACCGGGCCGCGCGCGCGGCGCGCAACGCGGCCGATCTCGGCGTGCCGCGGCTCGACGTTGTCGAAGGCAGGGCCCCGGCGGCGCTGTCCGGGCTGCCGGCGCCGGATGCGGTGTTCGTCGGCGGCGGTGCGAGCGCGGAGGCGATCGGGGCCGCATGGGCGGCACTGCGCCCGGGCGGACGCATGGTCGCGAACGCGGTGACGATGCAGACGGAATCGCTGCTGTTGGAAAGCCACGCCCGCTTCGGCGGCACACTGCGCCGCATCGCGATCGAGCGGCTTGAACCGCTCGGCACGCGCCACGCTTTCCGCCCGGCGCTGCCGGTGACGCAATGGGTGGCGGAAAAGCCGTGAGCGGTGCAGGCATCATCGCCGGCATCGGCTGCCGCCGCGCCTGCCCCGCCGCCGACATCGTCGCGCTCGTGCGCATGGCGGAGGCGCACGCGGGGGGCACCGTTGCCGCGCTCGCCGCGCCGCTGGCGAAAAGCACGGAGCCCGGCTTGCAGGAAGCGGCGGCGCTGCTCGGCGTGCCGCTGCTTCCCGTGGCCGCAGACGCGCTCGCGCGCGTACAGGCGCATTGCGTGACACGCTCCGCCTGCGCCGAGCGTACGCTCGGCGTGGCCTCGGTCGCCGAGGGGTGTGCATTGGCGGCGGCGGGCGCGACGACGCTGCTGCTGCCGCGCATCGCCTCGCCGCGCGCCACCTGCGCGCTGGCAGTGCGGCCGTGACGGTGCATTTCATCGGCGCGGGCCCCGGCGCGCCTGACCTGATCACGCTGCGCGGGCGCGACCTGCTCGCCGCCTGCCCGGTCTGCCTCTATGCCGGCTCCATCGTCGCCCCTGCCCTGCTCGCGCATTGCCCGCCCGGCGCGCGACTGATCGACACCGCGCCGCTGACCCTGGATGCGATCGAGGCGGCGTTCGTGGCGGCGCACGCGCAGGGGCACGATGTCGCGCGGCTGCATTCCGGCGACCTCGCACTCTACAGCGCCGTTGCCGAGCAGATGCGCCGCCTCGACCGGCGCGGCATTCCGTACACGCTCACCCCCGGCGTGCCGGCCTTCGCCGCCGCCGCGGCGGCGCTGGGGCGCGAGTTGACGGTGCCGGAACTGGCGCAGAGCGTGGTGCTGACGCGCGTCTCCGGCCGCGCCTCGAAAATGCCGCCGCGCGAGACGCTGGCGGCGTTCGGTGCCACCGGCGCCACGCTCGCGATCCATCTTGCGGTGCATGCGCTGGACGGCATCGTGACGACGCTCACGCCGCTCTATGGCGCCGACTGCCCGGTCGCCGTGGTGGTGCGCGCAAGCTGGCCGGATGAGCGCGTCTTTCGCGGCACGCTGGCGACGATCGCGCCGATGGTCGCGGCGGCGGCGGTGGAACGCACGGCGCTGGTGCTGGTCGGGCCGGCGCTGGCGGCCGAGGATTTTTCCGAGAGCGCGCTCTACGATCCCGATTATCGGCGGCGGTTTCGCGGTGAGGCGGCGTCGTGATCCGCGCGGCCCGCAATCGTCCCGGCCGCGCGTCGAACAGCACCACGTCGAGCGCGATCGGCGCATCGCCAAGCACTTCCGCCGCCGTTCGCCACGCTCGCGCGGCTACGCGGTCGCCCAGGGGCACAGCTTCCACCGCGGCGAGTGCGAAGGCATGCGCGGCGGTGTTTGCGCCCGTGATCGCCTCGGCCAGCGCCACGGAACCGCCCGCCGCGCGCGCCATCGCGGCGAGGAAGGGAAGATCAACCTCGCCGCGCGCGCTGTGCAGGTCGAGAAGGCCCTGCGCCAGCTTGCTCATCTTCGCGACGCCGCCGGCGATGGTGACCCGCGGCAGCGGGTGCGTGCGCAGATGCTTGAGCATGCCGCCGACGAAATCGCCCATGTCGATCAGCGCCGCTCTCGGGAAGATCGTACAGCGCGCGCACCGCCGCTTCCGACGTGCGGCCGGTGGCGCCGGCGACATGCGCGATGCCGGCGGCGCGCGCGACGTCGATGCCCTGGCGGATGCCGGCGATCCAGGCGGCGCAGGAATAGGGCACGACGACGCCGGTGGTGCCGAGGATGGACAGCCCGCCGACGATGCCGAGCCGCGGGTTCAGCGTGCGCTGCGCCAGCGCCTCGCCACCGGGAATGGCAATCTCCACCGAAGCGTCGCGGGGCGCACGGCGATCTCGCCGAGGGCGGCGCGGATCATCTGCCGCGGCACCGGATTGATCGCGGGCTCGCCGGGCGGGATCGGCAGGCCGGGGCGCGTGACGGTGCCGACGCCCTCGCCGGCGCGGAACGTCACGCCCGTGCCCGGCGGCGCCGCGCGGATGGTGGCGCGGATCAGCGCGCCATGCGTCACGTCCGGATCGTCGCCGCGCGTCCTTGACCACGCCGGCGCGCGCGGCGCCGTCAGCGAGGTGCGTCTCGGCGAGCGCGAAGGCGACGCGCGCGCCGCGCGGCAGGGTGATCTCGACCGGATCCGGGAAGGCGCCGGTGCGCAGCGCGGCGAACGCCGCCTTGGCGGCGGCCGTGGCGCAGGCGCCGGTGGTCCAGCCGCGGCGCAGGGGCGCGTTCATGCCGCGCGACATAGGCGCGCAGGTGCGCGCGGGAAAAGCCGCATGACGCGCGCGCCTGCTGATCGCCGCGCCCCGCTCGGGCGCCGGCAAGACCACGCTGACGCTGGCGCTGGCCGCGGCGCTGCGCCGGCGCGGCCTGGTCGTGCGCACCGCGAAAGTCCGGCCCGGACTACATCGACCCCGCCTTCCACGCGGCGGCGACCGGCGCGCCGAGCCGCAACCTCGATTCCTGGGCGATGCCGCCGCCGCTGCTGGATGCCGTGCTCGCCGACGCGGCAGCCGGACGCCGACCTGCTGCTCGTCGAAGTCGGCGATGGGCCTGTTCGATGGGCTGGAGGCGCCGCCGGGCGGGCGCGGCGCGGCGGCGGACCTCGCGGCGCGCTACGGGATGCCGGTGCTGCTGGTGCTCGACGTCTCCGGGCAGTCGCAGTCGGCGGCGGCGATCGCGCGCGGGTTCGCGGTCCACGAGGCCGGGGTGCGCGTTGCCGGCGTGGTGCTCAACCGCGTCGCCTCGGAGCGGCACCACGCCCAGGTCGCGGCGGCGATGGCGCGCGCCGGCCTGCCGGTGCTCGGCAGCCTGCCGCGGGCCGCGGCGGTCGCGCTGCCGGAGCGGCATCTGGGACTGATCCAGGCGCAGGAGGTGGCGGCGCTGGCGGCGGTGCTGCGCGCGGCTGGCGGATCTCGCCGAGCGCCACTGCGACCTCGACGCCATCCTCGCCGCCGCCGCGCCGCTGCCCGCGCCCGCCGCGCCGGCGCCGGCGGCGCATTGCCGCCGCCGGGCCAGCGCATCGCGCTCGCCGCCGATGTCGCCTTCGGCTTCGTCTATCCGCACGTCCTGGCCGGCTGGCGGCGCGCCGGGGCCGAGATCGTGCCCTTCTCGCCGCTTGCCGACGAGGCGCCGGATGCGGGGTGCGACGCCGCTGGCTGCCCGGCGGCTATCCGGAGCTGCATGCCGGGCGCCTCGCGGCCGCCGAGAAATTCCGCGCCGGGCTGGCGGCGTTCGCCGCGCGGCATCCGGTGCACGGCGAGTGCGGCGGCTTCATGGTGCTGGGCCAGGGGCTGGAGGACGCGGCGGGCGCGCGCCATGCCATGGCCGGCCTGCTCGGCCACGCCACCAGCTTCGCCCGCCGCCGACTGCATCTCGGCTACCGGCAGGCGACGCTGCTGGCCGACGGCCCGCTCGGCCCGGCCGGCACGCGGCTGCGCGGGCACGAGTTCCACTACGCCACGCCTGCTCGAGCCCGGCGCCGACGCGCCGTTCGCCGCCATCGCCGACCCGGCCGGTCGCGCGCTGCCGGAGGGCGGGGCGCGGCGGCGGGCTCGTGTCCGGCTCGTTCTTCCATGCCATCGCCCAGGAGGCGTCATGACCCGCTTTGCCACCCTGCAATCCCTGCGTGCCGCCTGCGAGAGCCTGCCGGCCGGCGACGATGCCGCCGAGGCCGCGGTGCGCGCCCGCCAGGCGACACTCACCAAGCCGCCGGGCAGCCTCGGCCGGCTGGAGGATGCCGCCGCCTGGCTCGCCCGCTGGCAGGGGCGCGAGATGCCGCAGCTCGATCGCGTCGCGATCCTGGTCTTTGCCGGCAACCATGGCGTGGTGGCGCGCGGCGTCTCGCCCTACCCGGCCGAGGTGACGCGCCAGATGGTGGCCAACTTCGCGGCCGGCGGGGCGGCGATCAACCAGCTTGCCCGGGTGGCGGGGGCCGAACTGCGGGTGACGGCGCTCGCCCTCGAACACCCGACCGGCGACATCGCGACCGAGCCGGCGCTCGAGATGCAGGGCTTTCTGGAGGCGGTCTCGACGGGGTTCGAGGCGGTCGCGCCGGGGCTCGGACCTGCTGTGCCTCGGCGAGATGGGGATCGGCAACACCACCGCCGCGGCGGCGCTGGCGGCGGGGCTGTTCGGCGGCGGCGGCGGCGCGTTCTGGGCCGGGCGCGGCACCGGGCGTCGACGATGCCGGGCTCGCCCGCAAGCGCGACGCGATCGACGCCGCGCTCGCCCGCCATGCCGGCGTGCAGCGGCGATGCGCTCGGCGTGGCCGCGGCGCTGGGCGGGCGCGAGCTGGCGGCGATCTTCGGCGCGGTGCTGGCGGCGCGCCTGCAGAAGGTTCCGGTGCTGCTCGACGGGTTCGTCTGCACCGCCGCCGCCGCGCCGCTGGGGGTGCTGCATCCGGGCGGGCTCGCGCATGCCTGGCTCGGCCACCTCTCGGCGGAGGCCGGCCACCGGGCGCTCGCGGAGCGGCTGGGGCTGGTGCCGCTGCTCGATCTCGGCCTGCGGCTCGGCGAAGGGTCGGGTGCCGCCGCCGCCGTGCCGCTGCTGCGCGCCGCGGTCGCCTGCCACACCGGCATGGCGACGTTTGCCGAGGCCGGGGTTGCCGATCGCGACTGACCGGCTGCGCGAGCTCGCCGGCGCCTTCGCGCTGCTCACCCGCGTGCCGGTCGCGCGGTGGGCGGCGGCGCCGGCGCGGCTGCGTGTGGGCCTATCCGCTGGCCGGCGCGGCGGTGGGCGCGCTCGGCGCGCTGGTGGCGTGGCTGCCGCTGCCCCGGCTGCTTGCCGCGCTGCTGGAGCCTCGCCGCGATGCTGCTCGCGACCGGGGCGCTGCATGAGGACGGGCTGGCCGACACCGCCGACGGATTTTTGGCGGGCGCGACCCCGGCGCGGCGGCTGGAGATCATGCGCGACAGCCGGATCGGCAGTTTCGGCGCGATCGCACTGGTCCTCGGCCTCGGCATCCGCGCCGCCGCCGTCGCCGCCCTGCCGCGCGGGGCGCTGTTCGGCGCGCTGATCGCGGCGGCGGCGCTGGGGCGGGCTTCGATGCTGATCGCGCCCCTGCTGCTGCCACCCGCGCGCGCCGGCGGGCTCGGCGCCGGGATCGCGGCGATGCCGGGGAGTGCCGCGACCGCCGGGCTGGCGCTCGGCGCCGTGGTGGCGCTGCTGGCGCTGCCGGCGGGGCTCGCGGTGGCGTCGATCGTGCTCGCGACCGGCGTCGCGCTGGCGCTGGCCGGCGTCGCGCGGCAGCGGATCGGCGGCTACACCGGCGACGTGCTCGGGGCGACGAGTGTCGTTGTGGAATGCGCCGTGCTCAGCCTGCTCAGCACCGGATTCGCGTGACCGAGCCGAGCGCCGGCGCCGGTGCCAGCAGGTCGGGCGGGATGCGCGCCAGCAGCGCCGCGAGCAGCTTCAGCGGCCCGCCATGCGAGATCACCACGCAGTCCATGTCTGTGCGCTTCCAGCTCGGCATGGAACGAGGCCACGCGCGCCAGCAGCGCGCCACCGCTCTCGCCCCCCGGCGGGGCGAACCGCTCCGGATCGCGCGCCCAGGTGTCGAGTTCGGCGCGCGGCACGTCGTCCCACGCCACGCCTTCCCAGCGGCCGAAATCGAGCTCCAGCAGGCGGGCATCCTCGCGCACCGTGCCGGGCAGCATGCCGGCCACGGCACGACAGCGGCGGGCCGGGCTGGTGATGATGGCGGCCGCCGCGCCCACCTCGGCAGCGATGCGGGCGAGCGTGCCGGCGGCATCCGGGTGCAGCGGCACGTCGAGCCGGCCGTAGCACACCCCGGGCGGAATCAGCGCGGGCGGATGGCGGATCAGCGTGATCTCCACGACCGGCCCCTCACACGGCCCCTCAAACGCCCCCCTCAAACGAGGGCGCGTTCCGCGCTACATGCGACGCATGCCGCCGATCGCAAAGACAATCCCGCGCGCCGCCCTCGTCACCGGCGGCGCGCGCCGGCTGGGACGGGCGATCGCGCTCGCGCTGGCCGAGGCCGGGTTCGCCGTCGCCGTGCATTATCGCGACAGCCGCGCCGAGGCGGAGGCGACCGCGGCCGAGATCCGCGCGCGCGGTGTCGCCGCCAGCCTGGTCCGCGCCGATCTCGCGGTCGAGGCCGAAGTGAGCGCGGATGTGCCGGCCGCGCAGGCGGCGCTGGGCCCGCTGGGGGTGCTGGTGAACAACGCCAGCGTGTTCGAGCGCGACTCGTGGCACGACGCGACGCGGGAAAGCTGGGACCGCGCACATCGAGCCCAACCTGCGCGCCCCCTTCGTGCTGATGCAGCACTTTGCGCACGCGTTGCCCGACGCGGCCGAGGGCGTGGTGATCAACATGCTCGACGAGCGCGTCTGGTCGCTGACGCCGTATTTCGTCTCCTACACCGTCGCCAAGGCCGGGCTGTGGGCGCTGACGCAGAGCATGGCGCTGGCGCTGGCGCCCCGCATCCGGGTCAACGGGCTCGGCCCCGGCCCGACGCTGCCCAGCCCGCGCCAGAGCGACGCCGCCTTCGCCCGCCAGGCGAGCACGGTGCCGCTGCGCCGCCCCGCGACGCCGGAGGAGGTCGGCGCCGCCGCCGTCGCCCTGCTTGCCCTGCCCTCCGTGACCGGCCAGATGATCGCGCTGGACGGCGGCCAGCACCTGCAATGGCACGCCGATCGGGGCGGCGCGGCCGACGAGTAGCGCGGCCCCGGCGGGTGCCCAGGCGATTTTGTCCACCCTCCAGGCAAAGCTCTTTGATTACAGGGAGATGGCAGTCCAGGCTCGCTTGATGACAAAATTGCAACATTACAATTGAGCAAATTCAAATGGTTAGGCTGATGCCTTTAATTTGAGCAATGTCACGAAACGCAGGCGGCCCGCCGTGACTCACGCTGTCGGCGGTGTCTTCCCCACAGAGTTGTCCACAGGATCGGGGGATGATCTGCGCCCCGCCGGACGCTTGAGCGGCGGCCCGCACGCCCCTAATCACGCGCCATGAGCGAGACGGACGCAGGCGCCCCGCGCGGGGCGCCAGTTGGGGCGGCAGTGATCGAGGCGGCGCTCGTCACCATGCCGCTGAGCCCCGGCGTGTACCGCATGCTCGATGGCCAAGCGGCGAGGCGCTCTACGTCGGCAAGGCGCGGTCGCTGAAGAAGCGGGTCGCGGCCTACACCCAGCCCGCGCGCCTGCCGGAGCGGCTGCGGCGGATGGTCGCCGAGACGACGGCGATGGAGATCGTCACCACCCATACCGAGGCCGAGGCGCTGCTGCTCGAGGCCAACCTGATCAAGCGCCTGAAGCCGCGCTTCAACATCGTCCTGCGCGACGACAAGAGCTACCCGTGGCTGATGCTGACCGAGGACCACCCGTTCCCGCAGATCGCGAAGCATCGCGGCGCGCGGACGCGCAAGGGCAGCTATTTCGGCCCGTTCGCCTCCGCCTGGGCGGTGAACCAGACGGTGACGGCGATGCAGCGCGTGTTCCTGCTGCGCTCCTGCGCCGACACGGTGTTCGCCAATCGCAGCCGCCCCTGCCTGCTGTATCAGATCCGCCGCTGCTCCGCGCCCTGCGTCGGACGGATCGACGAAGCGGCGTATGGCGCGCTGGTCGGGCAGGCGAAGGCGTTCCTCGCCGGCAAGGGCGCCGCCGTGCAGCAGGCGCTGGCGGCGGAGATGGAGCAGGCGGCGGAGGCGCTGGAGTTCGAGCGCGCGGCGGCGGTGCGCGACCGCATCCGGGGGCTGACCCATGTGCAGGGCACCGGCGTGGTGAATCCGGAAAGCATCGCGCGACGCCGACGTGATCGCCGCGTGGCAGGATGCGCGGACAGACCTGCGTGCAGGTGTTCTTCATCCGCGGCGGCCGCAACAACGGCAACCGTGCCTTCTTCCCGACGCACACGAAGGCCGAGGAGGCAGGCGACGTGCTGGCCGCGTTCGTGGCCCAGTTCTACGACGACAAGCCGCCGCCGCCGCTGGTGCTGGTCAACCACCCGCTGCCCGAGCAGGACACTGGTCGCCGAGGCGCTGAGCCTGAAGGCGCAGACCTTCGGCACCGGACGGCGGGTGGAGGTGGTGCATCCGCGGCGCGGCGAGAAGCACGCGGTGGTGCAGCATGCCGAGATCAATGCGCGCGAGGCGCTGGAACGCAAACTTGCCGAGAGCGCGGGACAGGCCAAGCTGCTGGACGGCACGGCGGAACTGTTCGGCCTGCCGGCGCGGCCCGAGCGGATCGAGGTCTACGACAACAGCCACATCATGGGCACGAACCCGTACGGCGTCATGATCGTGGCCGGGCCCGAGGGGTTCATGAAGGCGGCATACCGGAAGTTCAGCATCCGCGGGCCGGTGACCCCCGGCGACGATTTCGCGATGATGCGCGAGGTGCTGACGCGCCGCTTCACCCGCGCGCTGAAGGAGGCGGCGGAGGGCGAGAACCGCGGGCTGGCCGGACCTGGTGCTGATCGACGGCGGCGCCGGGCAGCTTTCCGCCACGCGCGCCGTGCTCAACGATCTCGGCGTGCACGATGTGCGGCTGGTGGCGATCGCCAAGGGACCGGACCGCGACGCCGGCCGCGAATGGTTTCATACCGACGGGCGGGAGCCGTTCCAGTTGCCGCCGCGCGATCCGGTGCTGTATTTCCTCCAACGCCTGCGCGACGAGGCGCACCGCTTCGCCATCACCACGCACCGCGCGGGCCGCAGCAAGGCGCTGGTGCGCAGCGAACTCGACGAGGTGGCGGGCATCGGGCCGGCACGCAAGCGCGCGCTGCTCAACCATTTCGGCTCGGCGCGCGGGGTGAAGCAGGCGGGGCTTGCGGACCTGGAGGCGGCGCCAGGAATTTCGCGTGAGACGGCGCGGCGCGTGTATGCGCATTTCCACCCCGGCGCGCATGTCGAGGGCGCGGCCTGATCGGACGATCGTGCGTTGTCGCGCCGCGCCGGTGCGCCTAGCATCGCGGCGCGGAGAGATGCGCAGGACCTGACCGCGGAGGGACGGATGTCTGCAAGCACGCCGAAATGGCAGCTCAGCGGCGAATACTTCGAAAACTGCAGCTGCGATGTCGTCTGCCCGTGCCTGGTGTCCACCCAGGCACCGCTCACCGCGCGCCCGACCCAGGGGCACTGCGCGGTGACGTTCGCGATCCACATTGATCGCGGCCACTATGGCGACGTGCCGCTCGACGGACTGAATGTCGGGATGGTCGCCTACACGCCCGGCCCGATGGGCGAGGGCCATTGGAAGGTCGGCGCCTATATCGACGAGCGCGCCGACGACCGCCAGCAGGCGGCGCTCGGCGCCATCTTCAGCGGCACGGCCGGCGGCCCGATGGCGGCCTTCGCGCCCGCTGATCGAGGAGAATCTCGGCGTCAAGCGCGCCGCCATCACCTATCGCGTCGACGGCGAGAAACGGTCCGTCCACAATTCCCAACGCCATGAAAATGACCGTGCAGCCGATCCCGAGCGGGCATCCCAGCGGGGTGAGCTGGGTCGCGGCCGGCCACCCGTTCAACGCCGACAAGCTCGCGCTCGCGGTCGGCGAGGCCGGGAACACGTTCCAGGATTTCGGCCTGCAGTTCGACAATTCCGGACGCAACGGGCACTTCGCCGCCATCGACTGGTCGAACGCCTAGCGGCCGGCCTTGTCGCTGCGCGCACCACCCTCACCCCAACCCTCTCCCGCACGCGGGAGAGGGGGTCTGGCATTCCCTCTCCCGCTTGCGGGTGATGGCATCTGGCATTCCCTCTCCCGCTTGCGGGAGAGGGTGGCGCGAAGCGCCGGGTGAGGGTTGCCACGCCGCCCGAGGGCATCGACCTCGCGCGGGAGCGCGTCGTCATCGTCGCACTCCTGCTGATCCTGACAGCGGCTTCCTGGCTCGTGCTGATCTGGCAGGCCGCCGGGATGGGGATGGTCATGGGCCTGACCATGGGAATGGCCGCGTGGCTGTTCCTGGCGCTGTGGGTGGTGATGATGATCGCCATGATGTTTCCCGCGGCGGCACCGATGATCCTCACCTTCCATCAGGTGCAGGCGGGAAAGCGGCGGCGCGGCGAGGCGTTTGTCGCCACCTGGATCTTCGTCGCGGCCTATCTCGCGGTCTGGGCGCTCTCGGGCGTGGCGGCGTGGCTGCTTGCGGTGGCCGGCGACCGTCTCGCCGATGCGCTCGGCCTTGCGCCGCGGCTCGTCGCGCGCATCGGCGGCAGCGTGATCATCCTCGCCGGCCTCTACCAGCTTTCGCCGTGGAAGGATGTCTGCCTCAAGAAATGCCGCTCGCCGCTGAGCTTCCTGCTGACCTCCTGGCATGACGGCATCGGCGGCGCCGTGCGCATGGGGGTCGAGCACGGCGCGTACTGCCTCGGCTGCTGCTGGCTGCTGTTCGTGATCCTGTTTCCGCTCGGCATGATGAACGTCGCCGCGATGGCGCTGATCACGCTGCTCATCATCGCCGAGAAGATGCTGCCCTGGGGCACGGCGAGCGCGCGGGCCGGCGCGGTGGTGCTCGTCGCCTATGGCGCGCTGATCCTGGCCGCACCGGGGATGCTGCCGACCTTCATGGACATGGGCGCCGCGCCGCCCACGCGATAGCGCCAGGCGGCCCCGCTATTTCGGCCGCAGCGCCCGGACGAAGCCGAGGGCGGCGTCCAGCAGCCTCCGCCGCAGCGCATCGTCGCCGAAGGCCGCGGGGCCGGCGCGGACCCAGCCCTGCATCCGGCGTCCGCGTGAGATCATCGGCACGATGTCCGGCAGCGCCAGCGCCCACGCATCCTGCCCCTTGCCGAGCCGCGCCAGCAGCCCGTTGCTGCTGGCGCCGCAGAGCAGGTTGCCGCGCAGCAGCCAGGCCCGGCCGCCGAACATCGCCTGCTCCGTCAGTCCCGGCTCCGTCCCGAGATCCTCGCGCAGCAGCTCTTCGAGACCTTCGTCGCGTGCCATGCCGGGCTCACCAGACGCCGGCGACGAAGACGGCCTCGTCGGCGCCGGGCCAGGGCGGCATGGTGACGCCCACGATGGTGAGCGGCTCTGCCCCGTCGCAGCGGAACTGGAACCACGCGCCAACGGGGATCGCGAGCGAGACGCCGGGCATCAGATCCGTCACGCCCTCCTCGTCGCCGAGGCGGCGCCACATCCGCCCGCGCCCGCCGGTGACGACCCACACTTCCTCGACGCTGCGATGCCGGATCGCCTTCGAGACCGCGCCCGGCGGCAGCGTGAAATGCGCCATGCTGCCGCGCGCCGTCGCGCAGAGCAGGCGCACTTCCGAGCCGTCGGGCGCGATCGCGTCCGGCGCGACGGCGAGCCGCGTCGTCGCGAGCGGCATCGACTTCAGCCGGGCCGGCGCTCGAACACCTCCGGATTGACCGCGTTCTGCACGGTCGGCGTGCCGTCGAGCACGCCGAGGATGTTGCGCGCCGTGGTCTCCGCCATCGCGGCCATCAACTCCACGGTCACGCCGGCCATGTGCGGCGCGGTGAACACCGCCTCGTGCTTCAGCAGCGGATTGTCGGCGTCGGCGGGCTCCTTCTCGAACACGTCGAGCCCGGCGGCGGCGATCTGGCCGGATTCCAGCGCGGCGAGCAGCGCCGGCTCGTTGATGATGCCGCCGCGCGCGGTGTTGACGATGAACGATCCCTGCTTCATGCGCGCGAACCGCGCGGCGCCGAACATGCCGTTGGTCTCGGCGTTCTTCGGGCAGTGGATGGTAACGAAGTCGACGCGCGGCAGCGCCGCGTCGAGGTCGGCGACCGGCTCGAACCCGGCGGCGCGGATACGCTCGGCCGCGACATACGGATCATAGACCAGCACCTGCATCCCGAACGCCGCCAAGCGCGGGGCGGAGCGCGAGCCGATGCGGCCGAACCCGATGACCAGCGCGGTCTTGCCGGAAAGCTCCACCGGCAGGTCGCGCCGGCGATCGGGCCAGTTGCCGGTCTTCACGCGCCGGTCCATCTCGCCGGCCGCGCTTGGCCACGGCGAGAATGAAGAACAGCGCATGCTCGGCGACGCTGGTCGAGTTGGAAGTGCCGGCGATCATCAGCGGCACGCGATGCGCGGTCAGCGCCGGCACGTCCACCGCGTCATAGCCGACGCCGATGCGCGCCACGACGGCGAGATGCGCCGCCGCCGCCATCTCCGCCGCGCCGAACGGCGTGAGCGAGAGCGCGATGCCGGCCACGTCCCCAAGCATCGCGCGAAACTCCTCCTGTGGCCTGCCCAGCTCATAGAGTGTCAGGTCGATGTCGTCGCGCGCGCGCAGCAGGTCGATGCCAGCCTTGTCCATGACGACGGGCACGAGCACCCGCTTGCGGTTCATTGCCATCAGTTTCCCCCCGGCGGTCGTAAGAGTTCGGACGAAAGATTAAAGGTGGTCTCAGACCCAGCGCACGCGGTCGCTCGCCAGCAGCGATGCGGTGGAATCGAGCTTGGTCACGCCGCCGGCGAGGCGCGCCTGCACCGCGCGCTCGGCAGCCCGGATCTGATCGAGCCGCGCGACCACGTCGGCCAGCCGCGCGTGCGGGATCACGACCACACCGTCGGCGTCGCCGACCAGCACGTCACCGGGGGCCACGGCCACGCCGCCGCAGACCACCGGCAGGCCGACCGTTCCCGGCCCGCTGCGCACGCCCGAGTTCGGCGTCACGCCGCCAGCGAACATCGGCACGCCGACCTCGCGGATGCCCGCCACGTCGCGCACCGCGCCATCGGTCACCAGCGCCACGACGCCGGCGTTGCGCGCCATCAGCGCGATGTTGTCGCCCATCACCGCGATGCCGGTGAAGCCCTCGGCCGCGCCCACGACCACGTCGCCGGGCTGCGCCAGCGCGATCGCCGCCGCGATGGCGAGATTGTCGGCCGGCCCGCTCCAGCACGGCAGCGCGCGGCCGACGAAGGACGCGCGGGCGGGATCGACCGGCTTCACCGCCGGCCCCATCCCTCCACCGCCGTCGAGCGCATCGACGACATGCCCGGTCATTGCCCCGGCCAGCGCGGCCACCAGGGCCGGATCGGCGCGCGGGATCTCGCGACGGATGGTCAGCAGCGGCGGCTCTTCGATCATGGTATCGCCTTGGTCATCGGCGCACGGCCGAGCGGGGGAGCGGGTGGCTGCGCGGTGAGCGGGAGGCGCCGCGCGACGGAGCGACACCGCTTGTACACGAGCGCGTCATGGCTGGCGATGCGGTGTTCGCCATCATGGCGGAACCATCCCGGAAGGCGCGCGGCTCGCGCGGATGTGAGATGGCCTCGGCCCGCTCTTCGTCATGGTTGCCCATGCAGGACGAGTGTGCGCGATCCGTGGCGCCGGCGGATCGGCCGGGGTTGCGGGATCGGTGCGCCGCCCGCTTGTATGAGGCGCCGAAGGATCGTCCGGCCCGTGAAAGAGGGGAGTCGCCATGCAACCGCCTACGCTTCACGTTCGCCGCCCGGCCTGGGTCCAGGATTTCCAGGCCTTCATCATGCGCGGGAATGTCGTCGATCTCGCGGTCGGCATCATCATCGGCGCCGCCTTCACCACGATCGTGAGCAGCCTCGTCAAGGATGTGTTCAACCCCCTGATCGGGCTCGTGCTCGGCGGCATCGACTTCAGCAACATCTTCATCACGCTCAAGGGCCAGCCGCAGCCGACGCTTGCCGCGGCGCAGGCGGCCGGGGCGGTCACGCTGAACGTCGGCGTGTTCCTCAACGCGGTGATCCAGTTCCTGATCGTCGCCTTCGTCGTCTTCTGGATCGTGCGAATGCTCAGCCGGCTCTACCACCATCCGCCGGCCCCTGCCGAGCCGGCGCCGCCGCCGCCGCAGGAAGTGTTGCTGACCGAGATCCGCGACCTGCTCGCCGCACGCGCCACGCCGCTGGCGCCGCCCGCACGATGACGGCGCCGACGCGGCTGACGCGCGAGATGCTGCTGGACGGCGGGCTCGAAGCGATGATCGCCCGCCTCTCGCCGGAGCAGAAGCTGCTGACCGCCGCGGACCGGCACGCCTCGCTGCAGGCGACGCTCGCCGCGCGGCCGGAAGGCGGCGATGGCGTGTGGCTGTTCGCCTATGGCTCGCTGATCTGGAACCCGACGGTCGAGGTCAGCGAACGCCGGCTCGCCCGCGTGCGCGGCTGGCACCGCGCGTTCTGCCTGACCGCCCGCGCCGGCCGCGGCACGCCCGAGAACCCGGGCCTGCTGCTCGGCCTGCGCGAAGGCGGCGCCTGCGTGGGCGCCGCCTTGCGACTGGCGGAGGCAGGGCTGGAAGCGGAGCTCGACGTGCTGTGGCGGCGCGAGATGATCACCGCCGCGTACCGGCCGCGCTGGCTCGCGATCGAGGCGCCCGACGGCGGCGGATTCGGCCACGCCCTCGCCTTCACCATCGACGCGACCAGTCACGCCTATGCCGGCGAACTCGATGAGGCGGAAGTGGTCGCCCGCCTGGCCACGGCGGGGGGCCTGCTCGGCAGTTGCGCCGACTACCTGTTCCAGACCTGCGCCGGGCTCGCCGCGCTGGGTATTGCTGATCCGGCAATGGAGCGGATCGCGGCGGCAGTGCGCGCACGCCTCGCCGCCGCGGTCTGACTGCGCCCAGGGACGCGCCCAGGAACGCGCCCAGGGACGCCCTCAGGCCACGCCGGCGACGTAGGCCTTCAGGCTGTCCACCTCGTGCTCCGTCTGCAGGATGCGCGCCTTCACGACATCGCCGATGCTGACGATGCCAACCAGCACGCCGCCCTCGATCACCGGCAGGTGGCGGAAGCGGCCGGCGGTCATCAGCGTCATCGCCTGCTCCACCGTCGTGCTGCGCGTGGCAACGCGCAGCGTGCGCGTCATCAACTGCCCCGCCAGCATCTGCAACGCGGCGGGCCCATTGGCGGCGAGCGCGCGGATGATGTCGCGCTCGCTGATGATGCCGAGCAGTTGTTCCGCCCGGTCGATCACCGGCAGCGCGCCGATGCGTTGTTCGGCGAGAACCGCTGCCACTTCGGCGACCGTCGCCGTGGGTGCGATCGTGGCGACGTCGGCACCCTTGTGTTTCAAAATCGCAGCTATCGTCATGGCGTGTCTCCCTGCTGGGCGGGAGGATCCGCTCGGGGCCCGATCGTCCCGCCGCGGCTTGCGCCTCGCTGCACGTGCGTCGCGCGTGCCGTCTGACGATCAGCATGCGCCGGATGCGGGAGCGTGGTCCAGCGAACTCGCGCGTGCGTGATCGTCGCGTGAACCTGCTTACGCAGCCTCACTCAGTTCGACATCGCGCGGAAGCCAGTAGCGCAGCAGCGGCACCGCGGTGAGTTCCAGCGAGCGGGGCTGCGCCGAGGCGGCGGCAGCAGCAGCACGCCTTCGCCCATTCGTCCAGTGCAGATCCGGCTCGGGATCGTACCAGCCTTCGGCAAGGCACGGATCGTCGGGTGCGATCGCGCCGCCGTCGATGGCCAGCCGCGCGACCGCGACGCCGAGGCGGCGGGTGTCGGTGCTGTCGGCAAACATCTCCGCCGGCACCGCGCTGCGCGACGCGAGCACGAGGCGGTGCGCGCCCGGCGGCAGCATCGCGCGCAGCGTGTCGCCGTCGCGATCCGCCGCGAGCGTCGCGCCGTCGCAGCGCAGCGCAAGCCCCGCATCCTCCGTTGCCCGCCAGCCGAGTTCCGCGGCGCGCGCGAGCAGGTGGCGGCGCACCGGCGCCTGCGCCGCCGGATCGAGCAGCAGCGGCGCGCAGGCCCGCGCGGCCCAGACGCGGCGCGCGAGCGCCGGCGCCGCGAAGGATGGCGCCTGCCCCTCGAACGCGCCGCGGTTGCCGGTGTCGAGATAGCTTTCCGCGGCCAAGCCCTCGGCGAGCAGCAGGTCGTGCTCGGCCAGCTCGACATGCCAGTAGTCGAGCGCCGTCGCCGGCTGCGGCGCCACGGTGGCGCCGTTGACGAGGTAGCGCACCGGGATCAGCCCGCCGCGCCGCATAGATCGCGTGGTCGGACGACAGCAGCAGGTCGCGCCGTGGCCGCTCGGGCGCGAAGGCGCCGGCTTCGATGCGGATCGGCCAGTGCCGCGGGTCGGCGGCGCGGCGGCCGGCGACGCGGCGGCGGCCGATCCAGCGCACGGGTGCGAACCCGCCGCTGTGCAGCGCCACCACGCGATCCCCCACGCGCAGCGCCTCGACGGCGACTTCCCCGCGGTCGGTCGCGATCCGGGTGCCGGCGAGGAAACAGGCGAGCCCCGAATTGCCGGCGACGGTGTAGCTGATCTGGTAATGCGTCGCGGATTGGAACGGCACCGTCAGGAACGCGTAGAACGTCGCGAAGTCGAGCGTGGTGAACAGCACGCCGCCCGGAATGTCGGAGTAGGCGCGCAGGGTCAGGGTCTGTCCGCCGATCACCGCCGTGACCGTGTCACCCACCTCGGTCAGCGTGCCGGTCAGCGTCGCCCGGACGGTTCCCGCCGTGCCGCCGCCGTAATCGCCGAGGTCGTCCACGCCGCCGCTGCCCCAGTAGCCGGGGGCGAACCCCGTGGTGTTGAACGTTTCCGGACTGACCGGGCTGACCATCCTGTCGCTCCCGCGGCGCGATTCTGGCGCGCGCGGAAGGGTAGGGCGCGCGGGTGAACGCCGGGTTGAGGCGTGCTGCCTAGGAGCGCCGAAGCCAGGTGACGGAGGCGAAGGCGCCCAGCCACGATCCTGAGGCGGCGAACAGCACGTAGGCGACGTTGTGGGTGTAGCTGATCACCGCGAAGGCCGAGAGCAGGTACCAGAGCCCGCTCCAGTTCGCGGCCGAGACGCGCCGGCGCGCAACGACCGCGGCATTGAAGAACACATAGACCGCGTCCGTGATCGCGGTGCAGGCAAACACACCCGCCGCGATCAGCGGATCAATGCCGAAAATCATCGCGCCCTCCGCCACCGTCCGCTTCGCACGGCGCCCGGCTCAGCACCGCACGGGGACGAACCGCTGCTCGGGGCTGACGAGTTCGTCCTGCGCCGCGATCAGCAGCATCTCCGCGGCCCCGGCGGCCGCGGTGCGGCGCAGCACGCCGAACACCGAACTCGTCGCCGCCGCCAGCGCCTGCGCCGTGTCGCCGCGCGCGAGCCGGTGGAACAGGAACAGCGCCGCCATCAGATCGCCCGCGCCGTTCGCCGCGTAAGGCAGCCGCGGCGTGCGCAGAAGATGCGTCGCATCGCCCTCGGCAGCGAGCAGGTCGATCGCATCGGCCGGCGTCGCGTCGGTGTGCAGGCTGGTGACCAGGACGATGCGCGGCCCGCGCGCCTGCAACGCGGCAACCGCTCGTTTCGCATCCTCCAGCGTGGCGACGGCGAGACCGGTCAGATGCTCCAGCTCGAACTGGTTCGGCGTTGCGATATCGGCGCGCGGTATCGCTTCCTCCGCCAGGAACTCGGCGATGCCGGGGCGGACGAAAACGCCGCGTCCGACATCGCCGATCACCGGATCGCAGCAATAGAGCGCCCGTGGGTTCGCCGCCTTCGCCGCCGCGACCGCGGCGAGGATCGCCGCACCCACCGCGGCGTCGCCCACGTAGCCGGAAAGCACGGCGTCGCAGTCGCGCATGGCGCCGCGCGCCACAATGCCGCTGACGATCTCGGCCACGTGCGCGCCGGAGAAGGCGGTGCCGGTCCAGTCCGGGTAGCCGGTGTGGTTGGAGAACTGCACGGTGTTCACCGCCCACACTTCCGCGCCCAGGCGTTGCAGCGGAAACAGCGCCGCCGCATTGCCGACATGGCCGAAGGCGACCCAGGACTGGATCGAGAGGACGTTCATCAGGCGGTGCGGCCGCCGTCCACCGGCAGCAGCACGCCGGTGATGAAGCTCGACGCATCTTCCCCGAGCCAGACGCACGCGTTGGCGATGTCGGACGGCTGGCTCATGCGGCCGAGCGGGATCGTCGCCATGAACTTGGCGCGGATTTCCGGATTGTCCGCCTGGCCCATGAACAGCTCGGTCAGCCCCGTGGCCCCGAGCACCGGGCAGATCGCGTTGACGCGGATGTTGTCCGGCGCCAGCTCGATCGCCATGCATTGCGTCATGGTGTTCACCGCGCCTTTGGTCCCGTTGTACCAGACGAGGCCGGGCCGCGGACGGATGCCGGCGGTGGAACTGATGTTGATGATCGAGCCGCCGCGGCCCTGCGCACGCAGCACCGGCACCGCCGCCTGCATCATCCAGTAGATCGACTTCACGTTCACCGCATAGACGCGATCGAACGTCGCCTCATCCACGCCGAGCATCGGTTGGTTGCGATGTGTGGTGCCGGCGTTGTTGACGACGATGTCGAGCCCGCCGAGCTGGTCGCTCGCCGCGGCGATCATCGCGCGCACGTCCGCCTCGCGCGAGACGTCGCCGGTGACTGCGATCGCGCCGTTGCCGATCGCTTCGGCCACGCGGGCGGCGGCATCGGCGCGCAGGTCGGTGACAACGACGCGCGCCCCCTCCTCCGCGAACCGCTTCGCGATCCCCTCGCCGAACCCGCCGCCGGCGCCGGTCACGACCGCCACTTTTCCGGCTAGACGCATGACTGTCCTCCCTTGGCATGCGGCGCGAGGCTTGCAGAGCGCCCGCGCGGCGTCAAACGCTGCCCGCGCCCGCTCGATGATCGCTTGGAACACCTGCGCGCGGCCGGGGGCTGATCAGCGCGCGCGGCTCACCGCATAGTTCGCAACGGCCTGCAGCAGGCGGCGCAGCGGCGTGTCGGCGAACCCCGCCAGGCTCTGGCGCGCGAGCGCGGCGAACTGCGCCGCGCGCTGCAGCGTCACCCGGATCGCGCCGCGTTCCGACATCAGCCGCAGCGCCTGCTCGAGATCCGCTTCGGTCTGCTCGCACGCCTCGATCGTGCGCTGCCAGAACCCGCGCTCCGCCGCGTCGCCTGCGTCATAGGCGGACAGCACCGGCAGCGTGATCTTGCCCTCGCGGAAATCGTCGCCGACCGTCTTGCCCAGCACCGCCTGGTCCGCCGCGTAGTCCAGCGCATCGTCGGCGAGCTGGAACGCGATGCCGAGATTCATGCCGTAGTCGCGCAGCGCCGCCGCCTCCGCCGCCGGGCGCGCCGCGACCACCGCGCCGACCTCGCACGCCGCCGCGAACAGGGCGGCGGTCTTGCCGCGCACCACGTCGAGATACTGCGCCTCGGAGGTCGAGAGGTCGTTCTGCGTGACGAGTTGCAGCACCTCGCCCTCGGCGATGGTCGCCGCCGCGCCCGACAGAATCCGCAGCACCTGCAACGAGCCGTCCTCGACCATGAGCTGGAAGGCGCGCGCGAACAGGAAGTCGCCGACCAGCACCGAGGCCTTGTTGCCGAACACCGCGTTCGCGCTGGCATGGCCGCGCCGCAGCCGGCTCTCGTCCACCACGTCGTCGTGCAACAGCGTGGCGGTGTGGATGAACTCCACGCAGGCGGCGAGGTTCACGTGGCGGATGCCCTCGCGATAGCCGCACAGGCGCGCGCAGGCGAGCGTCAGCACCGGCCGCAGCCGCTTGCCGCCGGCGGCGACGATGTGCGCCGCGAGTTGCGGGATCAGCGCCACCGGGCTGTCCATGTGCGCGACGATCACGCGGTTGCACGCGACCAGATCGTCGCGCACCTGCGCGGTCAGCGCGGTGAGGGCATCCTCGGCATCCGACGCCGGGGGCAGGGTTTCCAGAGCGCCCAAATACCTCTCCGGGGACGGGTCAGCGGCGGACTTGCGCGGTGCAGCAACGCCGCGGCACCATATCGGCCGTCGCGAAGCAGGGTCAAGGCGAGCCGGGCCCTGGCTTGCCGCGGCATCGGAGGACGCATGCACGTCGTCGCCACCACGAACGACTCGGTGCGCCTCAGCTTCCTCGTGGCGCTGCTGAAGGATGCCGGCATCGCGTCGGTGCTGCTGGACGACCACATCAGCGCGGTCGAGGGCAGCATCGGGGCGTTTCCGCGCCGGATCGCGGTCGCGGAGGAGGATGCGTCGCGCGCGCGGGCGGTGCTGCGCGAGGCCGGAGAGGCGTGACGGACGAGGGCGCGCTGCTCGGCGGGCGGGTGCGCCATGCGCAGTTGCGGAACGGCCACCGCACCGGCATCGAGCCCGTCCTGCTCGCCGCCAGCGTCCCGGCCCGGCCCGGCGAACGGGTGCTGGAGGGCGGCACCGGCAGCGGCGCGGCCCTGCTCTGCCTCGCCGCGCGGGTTCCGGGCCTGGAGGGGACCGGCATCGAGCGCGAGCCGGCGCTGGCCGCCCTGGCGCGCGCCAACATCGCGGCCAACGGCTTTGCCGGCCTGACCGTCCTGGAGGGCGACATCGCTGCCGTGGCGCCGGGCGGTCCCTTCGATCACGCGATCGCGAATCCGCCCTGGCACGACGCCGCCGGCAGCGCGTCGCCGGACCCGGCGCGGGAGGTGGCGCGGCGGGGGCAGCCGGGGCTGCTGACGCTCTGGGCCGAGCGGCTGGCGGCGCCGCTCGTGCGCCGCGGCACCCTCACGCTCATCGTCGCCGCCGCCGTGCTGCCTGAGGCGCTGGCCGCGTTCGCCGCGGCGGATTGCGGCGGCCCGGCGGTCCTACCGCTGTGGCCCCGCATCGGCGGCGCGGCCAAGCTGCTCCTGCTGCGCGGGGTCAAGGGCGGGCGCGGGGGCGCGGTCGTGCTGCCGGGGCTGGTGCTGCACGACGCCGACGGGCGCTATACGCCGCAGGCGGAGGCGATCCTGCGGGAGGGCGCGGCGCTCGGGTTCGCGGCGCCATAGTGAGGAGCCCCGATCGGGCCTATCCCGGCTAAAGCAGGATCTGCAACAGCGCCTTCACCAGTTCCTCCAGCGGCATCAGCGTGAGCGCGAGCGGCGTGACCGGGGCGAGTGTCGTCACAGCGACACGGAGGACGGCATCCCTCGACACGGGCGCGATGCGCATCGTCTGCACGACCTCCAGGCTGTTGCCCAGGTCGGCAAGCGACTGGATATCGCCGCTGCCCACCAGCGACTCATCGGCCGCCGCGCCGCCGCGCAGCCACTTCGTGTCGAACTCGCGCACGTAACGCTGTGCCAGCGCCCCGTAGGCGAGGTTGCCCTTCCGCTTCACGCGCGCGAGTTGCGGCGCGACCACCAGCAGCGGCCCGAAGACGACGCATTGCATCAGGATAACGACGGCGGCGATCTCGAGCTTGAAGTCGGGCAACGCCTCCCCGAGGTGCAAGATGCGGTTGGCGATCAGCCCGGCCAGAAGCGCACCGTGCGCTGCGACGAGCGGAACAAGCGCGGAGGCGGCGCCGGAAAGAAAGCCCAGGCCGGCGACACGGTCCGGATGCGTGGGTACAAGGTTCAACGCGATGCGCGACACCTGCCACAAGAAGCGCGTCCAGATGAACAGCCGAAAATACCAGCGGGTCAGCAGGAACTGGAAGATCGGGAGACTCACGTAGCCGTACCAGATCCCGGCCAGTGAGAGCTTCGTGCCCTCGGCATCGGGCGTCGCATACCAGGTTGCGGTGTCGAGCGCGATGTGATGGCGCCATATGACCAGGACGCCGACGCCATACACGGCGATGATCAGCAGCACTTCGGCGGATATCGAGTTGCGAAGCCGCAAGGCCGACGCGACGATGGCGTCGAACCGCGTCATCGCATCCTCGGGAATCAAGCGCCGGCTGACGAATTGCCTGACCAGCGGTCCCATGCGCTGGTGCACCACAAGCTCGGCCACGATCAGCAGAGGCAGCGCCACCAGGAAGCGGACATGGACATCGACGTCCCACAGAAAGGGCACGCCCGCGTCGCGCCCGACCGCGCGCCCTTCCAGAGTCGAGAGCAGGAGGAGCGGCAGCCAGGCGAACAGCGCGATGACGACGACGCGCTGGCGCACCAGCATCAAGGCGTCGTCGGCCAGATGCGCCCCACGCAGAAGCTGGTACAGGGGGCCGCCCAGGACGACGGAGAAATCGTGCGGATCGCGGGCCCCGCTTTCGCCGGATGGCACCATAAGCGGTCCCATGGCGGCCGCGCGGCTACTGAGCCCCTATGTGCCGTCCCCAGTCAGAGTGATCACGATCCGCCGGTTCTTCGCGCGCCCCTCCGGCGTATCGTTGGACGCAGCCGGATGCGTCTCGCCGAGACCCTCGACGGACAAAACGTTGGGATCCACGCCATGCGACTGCAAAAACTCCGCCGCAGTCGTCGCCCGCTTGTACGACAGATCGGTGTTGTTCGAGATTCCCATGCTCTGAAGCTGCGGCCCGACCGGTGTGTTGTCGGTATAGCCGCTTATCAGGATCTTGGTGTTGTGGAGCTTGGACAGCGTGGGCACCATCTTGCTGAGCACCGGCGCGTCGGGCTTAAGCTGCCAACCACCCGACGGATACATGTAGTCGGCGCTCGAGGTGATGACGACCGACCCGTCGTGTTTGGTCACGTCCACCGGCTCGCCCGCCAGCGCAGTCTTGAGTTCGTCCGCAACCTTGTCGAGCTTGTTCCCCATCATCATCGTCATCGATGTGCACGCTGACAACGTCAGTGCTAACATCGCGGCGGCCAATACCGACGCAGTTCTGCGTGTCATGGCATTCCTCCTGTAAAGTTTGCCGCCGTCCGGGCTGCGTGATGCATTTTCACTGCCCCAGCGTGTCGGCGGAAACACGCCAAGCCCGAGTGGAAGCCGAGCGAACATGGGCGAGAAATTCGTTCTGCACCAAATTCATGATGGCTATCGTTGGCAGTGTCGGCTTAGCGATCATTGATCCATATCAAGAGATCACCTCGATGTAGGTCAGTACGGGTGCCGGGGCTAGGGTTTTCGTGACCGCCGCATATTGACCAGGATCAATATCGCGCGCGCCGACTGGCGATATCAGGACAAGGCTTTGCCGGGCGGCCCGACGATCCAGCGGGACCGAACACGCTGCGAGGAGAAAGGGCGCCGATGACGAAAGTCCAAGATCGCCGGCCGGCTGCACAGCGCGTGCGTGCCTTGGCCCTGTTGACCAGCCTGTTGCTGGTGTTCGCCGGTTGCGCAGCGCCGGAGCGGCTGAGCGCGGTGCCGCGGAACGAAACGACCGCCGCGCAGATACCCGGCATCCCGAATGCGCGCTATTTTCCGGACACCCAGGCTGATCTGTTAGCGCAGGATGCCGTCGCTGCATTGCGACGGGAAGAGGCGGATCTGGCCCAAAGCGGCTATGGCGGCCCGCTGCGCACCGCAAACCTGCTGGCGATCTCTGGCGGCGGCGCCGATGGGGCATTCGGCGCGGGACTGCTGACCGGGTGGACGGAAGCGGGCACGCGCCCCGAATTCAAGCTGGTGACCGGCGTCAGCACTGGCGCGCTCACTGCGCCGTTCGCGTTTCTCGGGCCGGCCTGGGACCCTCAACTGGCTGCCGTCTATACCAAGATCAAGACCGCCGATGTGTTCAGAGAGCGCGGCCTCACCGCGGCGATCTGGAACGACGCCATGTACGATACCACCCCTCTCTGGCGACTGATCTCCCGCCTCGCGAACCAGGAGATGCTGGCCGCGATCGCACGCGAATACGCCAGGGGGCGCGTGCTTCTGATCGGCACGACCGACCTTGACGCCGGCCGCCCGGTACTTTGGAACATCGGTGCGATTGCCGCCAGCGGGCAGCCGGGCGCGTTGGATCTGTTCCGCAAGATCCTCCTGGCCTCAGCCGCGATCCCGGCGTTCTTTCCCCCGGTCCTCATCAACGTCGAGGTCAATGGCCAGCACTATCAGGAGATGCACGTCGATGGCGGCGCCCTCGCCCAGATGTTCCTGTACCCGCCCGCACTGGCGCACGCTCAGGCATTTCGCACCGAGACGCGCCGTCCGATTCGCGCCTGGTTGATCCGCAACAGCCGCCTGGACCCCGATTGGGCGAGTGTCCGACGGCAGACGATGAGCATTGCCCAGGAAGCCATTGCAACCATGATCCAGATGAGCGGCATCAACGATGTCACAAGGCTCTACTTCACCGCGATCCGTGATCACGTTGACTACAACCTTGCCTATATCGGCCCCGAGTTTACGGTCACGCCGAACGAGGGTTTCGACCCCGTGTACATGCGTGCACTTTACGACTACGGGCATAACAAGGCACGGGCGGGCTATCCCTGGGTCAAGCGCCCTCCCTGGATCCCGGCGGGCGAAACCGTCTTCGGCGGCGCGCCCATCCCAAGCGCCGGCGAAGCGACGGCGCCGTCAAATTGATCCGCTGTCGCGGGAATGATGTGCGGCCCTTGGCGGCGGGCGATGCGTCGGCACAGGCAGGCTCATTCGGCGGCAGCAGCACCGCGCCAGCAGGCTCGCCTGCCAGCGCGCCGTCGCGTACGGCCACGCTCAGAACTCCACGTCGTACTCAAACTCCCAGCGTGGCGTGAACCGGGGGCAGGCGCGCCGAGGCCGATCAGGAAGCCGGCATTCCACTCCAGCGCGCCGGGGCCGAGATGGGCGACGGTGCCGAAGAGCTGCGGGCCGATGCGATTGTCGCGCCCGCTGCCGGTCTCCGCCGGCTCGGCGTAATATTGAAATCCCGGCTCGATCGTGAAGCGGTCGCCGAACCGCGCTTGCAGGGCATCGACCCGGGTTTCCCACGCCCACACGAACTGGGCAGGACCCGGTCGCGTGTGCGCCGAAGTCCTTCTGCAGAAAGAGGTTGACCGTGTTGGTCAGCCCCCAGAACTGCTTGCGCAACAGCGGCCCGAGGGTCGCTTCGTTCGGGTCGCCCGCGAGCACCGACTGCGCATACTCCACGAAGAACCCGGCATCGACCCAATATTGCCCGGGCGCGGTGACCTGGAACGTGTTCTCCGACGTGATGCGCGCCAGCGATGTCGCGCCGGTGGAAGCGGCCTCGCGGTCGAACTGGAACTCGACCTCCGCCTTCCACCAGCGCGTCACGCCGTAGCCGAACTCGGCCGTGTAGCTGCGCGCGCCATTCAGCTCGGGATCGGGGTCGAAGCCGGCATCGCCCACCGTCTCCACGGAAATCTCCCCCTGGCTGACATCGGGCGTAAAGATCTTGAAGTCGGCCATGGCGGGCCCTCCGCCGACAAGCCAGAGCGCTGCGCCGAGGACGCCGGTGGCGTTGCGCGTCGCATGGCGACCCGTCGAGCCGGCGCGAGAGCGGCACATGTCTGACGTTCCTCGATGCTTCTTGTCGGCCCGGGGCCGAGACCGAAGGTGGGCCGGCTAGATTTCGGGGTGGCGCAGATGCCAGAGCCGATCGTGGGCGGCAACGAGGCCCTCGAGCGAGCGCCGGCGGTTGGCCTCAGGTGTCAGCGGCCGCCGCATGACGAGCAACTCGAGCGTGCGCAGGAGCTGCTCGGCGACCTCCAGGTCCGATTGGTCGCAGGCATGGTGGAACGCCGCCAGGATCTTGTCGGAGAGGCGGCGGCCCGGGCGGGTGGCGGCACCTGCGCCGGCCTCGGCCCCGGCCTCGGCCCCAGCCTCAGCGATTTCGTCAGGCTCGTTCACGCCTGAGGCGCAGAGAACACGGCCTCGTCAAACGCCTCTTCCCAGCTGCCGGTGGTCGAGGCGCGGCTGTATTCGGTCGCGCGGTTCTCGAAGAAGTTCGTGTGTTCCACGGCGTTCAGCATCTCGTCCAGCCAGGGCAGCGGGTTGCGTTCGACGTTGTAGAGCGGATCGAGGCCGAGTTGAACCAGCCGCCGGTCCGCGATGAAACGAATATACTGCTTCACCTGCGCGCCCGTCAGCCCCTGCACCGGCCCGAGTTCGAAGGCGAGGTCGATGAAGGCGTCCTCATGCTCGACGATCGTGGCGCAGACGGCCACGATCTCGCGCCGCAGGTCATCCGTCCAGATCTCCGGGTTCTCCTGCACGAAGGTGCGGAACAGGCGGATGACCGAGAGGCAGTGCAGCGTCTCGTCGCGCACCGACCAGGAGATGATCTGGCCCATGCCCTTCATCTTCCCGAAGCGGGGGAAGTTCAGCAGGATGGCGAAGGAGGCGAACAGTTGCAGCCCCTCGGTGAAGGCGCCGAAGGCGGCGAGCGTCTTCGCGATCTCCCGGCGGTTGTCGACCGAGAAGGACTGCATGTAGTCGTACTTGTCCTTCATCTCCTTGTATTTCAGGAACGCCTGGTACTCGGACTCCGGCATGCCGACGGTGTCGAGCAGATGCGCATAGGCCGCGATGTGCACCGTCTCGATGTTGGAGAAGGCCGAGAGCATCATGAGCACTTCAGTGGGTTTGAAGACCCGGCTGTAGTGCTTCATGTAGCAGTTGTTCACCTCGACATCCGCCTGGGTGAAGAAGCGGAAGATCTGGCTGAGCAGGTTGCGCTCGGCCTCGGTGAGATTCTTGTGCCAGTCCTTCACGTCGTCGGCGAGCGGCACTTCCTCCGGCAGCCAGTGCACGCGCTGCTGCATGAGCCACGCTTCGTACGCCCACGGGTAGTGGAACGGCTTGTAGACCGGGTTCTCGGTGAGCAGGTCGATGTGACGGGGCTGATCACTAGCCATGCATCCGCTCCACATCCGCAGCGCGCGTCGGGCGGACGAAGTCCGCCGCACCCGCGCCGCAAGCGGCGGAATGCGCTGCGCCCCTCCGCCCTACTGACACGCGAGGCACTCGTCGTATTCCACCTGCTTCGGCTTCGCGACCGCGAGCGGCAGCAGCGGCTCGGCGACAGGGGTCACGCTCGCCACGATCCGTTCCGCCTTCTCGCCCACATTGTCGGCCCGCTGCATCGACAGCGAGCGGCAATAGTACAGCGATTTCAGCCCACGCTTCCACGCCAGCAGATGGATCTGGTGCAGATCGCGCTTGTGCACGTTCGCCGGCAGGAACAGGTTCACTGACTGGCTCTGGCAGATATAGGGCGTGCGGTCGGCCGCATGCTCGATCACCCAGCGCTGATCGAGCTCGAAGGCGGTCTTGAACACCGCCTTTTCCTGTTCGTCGAGAAAGTCCAGCGCCTGCACGCTGCCCTTCGAGCGGGTGATGAGCGACCACGTGTCCTCGTCGTCATGCCCCTTCGCCGCCAGCACGCGCTGCAGGTAGCGGTTGCGCACGGCGAAACTGCCGGAGAGCGTCTTCTGCACGAACACGTTCGCCGCGATCGGCTCGATCCCGGGCGAGGCGTTGCCGGCGATGATGGAGATCGAGGCGGTGGGCGCGATCGCCAGCTTGTTGGAAAACCGCTCCATGATGCCCCATTCCTCGGCATCCGGGCACGGCCCGCGCTCCTCCGCCAGCAGGCGCGACGCGGTGTCGGCCTGGGTGCGGATATGCGCGAACATGCGCTTGTTCCACACCTTCGCGATCACGCTCTCGAACGGCACGTTCTGCGCCTGCAGGAAGCCGTGAAAGCCCATGACGCCGAGGCCAACGGAGCGTTCGCGCATCGCCGAATACTTCGCGCGGTCCATGGAGTCCGGCGCACGCAGGATGAAATCCTCCAGCACGTTGTCGAGGAAGCGCAGCACGTCCTCGATGAACAGCGGATGCTTCTCCCACTCGAACCAGGTTTCCAGGTTCAGCGACGACAGGCAGCACACCGCCGTGCGCTGCCGCCCGTGCTGATCGACCCCGGTGGGCAGCGTGATCTCGCTGCACAGGTTGGAGGTCTTCACCTCCAGCCCGGCCAGCTTCTGGTGTTCCGGGCGTGCGCGGTTCACCTGATCGGAGAACACGATATACGGCTCCCCGGTCTCGATGCGCGCGGTCAGGATGCGAATCCACAAGGCGCGCGCGGAGATCTTGCGCACGATCGTGTCGTCCTTGGGCGAGATCAGGGCCCAGTCCTCGCCGCGCTCCACCGCCCGCATGAACTCGTCCGCCACCAGCACGCCGTGGTGCAGATTGAGTGCCTTGCGATTCGGGTCGCCGCCGGTGGGGCGGCGCATCTCCACGAACTCCTCGATCTCGGGATGGTTCACCGGCAGGTAGACCGCGGCCGAGCCGCGCCGCAGGCTGCCCTGGCTGATCGCGAGCGTCAGGCTGTCCATCACCCGGATGAACGGGATCACGCCGGAGGTCTTGCCGTTCTGCCCGACCTTCTCGCCGATCGAGCGCAGGTTGCCCCAGTAGCTGCCGATTCCCCCGCCCTTCGAGGCGAGCCAGACATTCTCGTTCCACAGCCCGACGATTCCCTCCAGGCTGTCGGAGGCCTCGTTGAGGAAGCAGGAGATCGGCAGGCCGCGGCTGGTGCCGCCGTTGGAGAGCACCGGGGTCGCCGGCATGAACCACATGCGGCTGATGTAGTCGTAGATCCGCTGCGCATGCGCCGGATCGTCGCCGTAATAACTCGCCACGCGGGCGAACAGGTCCTGGTAGGACTTCGCCGGGCAGGAGGTAGCGGTCGTCCAGCGTCGCGCGGCCGAAATCGGTCAGCAGCGCGTCGCGGGTGCGATCGACGCGAACCTGATGGCGGCCCTGCAACTGGACGGCGTCAAGCACGGCTGAACCCCCTTCGCGATCGATGCACCCATTCCGGACCAATGCCCTGCCGGCGTCAATTGAAAAACCACTAGATGTGGCGTGCCGGGACCAGGGCCGACACAATATGAGGTCTCCGTGCCGCATCGGCAACTGCGGCCGCGCCTGAACAATACCGGAACATCCGGGCGGTTACCAGCGCCCCTTCCCCGCCTGCCGATAAAGGCGCGATCCTGGCCGGGCGCAACCGGGTGCACCCAGCGGGGAACCCTCCCATGCCGATGAACGCCCCTCGGACCGCGCTCGCCACCCACATCGTGACCAACCAGCCGCCCGCGTTCGCCGGGCGCAACCTGTTCCGCACCGACCCCCCCCTGGGCGAATTGGCGCTGCGGGAGGGGGCGGTTAGCGCGTCAACACGAGGTGGGTCGCCAGCTCCATCGGCACCGCCTCCGTCACCCGATAGCCAAGGCCTGGCAGGTCAATGCCTGCGAACAGGGATTCGCCACGGCCCAGAACGACGGGCGACACCGCGAGGTGCAACTCGTCGATCACTCCTGCGAGCAGGTACTGGCGGACCGTCGAAACGCCGCCGCCGATCTTCACGTCCAGGTCGCCCGCGGCGGCCTTGGCCTGGGCGAGCGCTGCCTCGATCCCGTCGGTGACGAAATGGAAGGTCGTGCCGCCCTCCATCACGATTGGCGGCCGGGCGTGGTGGGTGAGGATGAAAGTCGGCGCGTGGTACGGCGGATTGTCGCCCCACCATCCCTTCCAATCGGGCCCGCCCCAATCGTCGCCGGCCGGCCCGAACATGTTGCGGCCAAGGATGAAGGCGCCGAAGCCTTCCGCCGCGGCGCGGGCGAAGCGATCGTCGGTCCCGCCGTCCTTCCCGATCATCGCGCGAAAGGTCCGGGTCGGATAGAACCAATTGTGCAACTCCCTGCCACCCTTGCCGAGCGGATGCTCCAGGCTCTGGTCCGGGCCGGCCCCGAAGCCGTCGATGGACACTGCAAAACCCGCCACGCGCACCTTGCCCATGGGGCCTCCCTCTGATTGTGAACTGAAACCATTTGAGTCTTCGCCGGACTGGTTTTATATTGCAACCGGTCATGATCGAAAAACGCTCCGGCTGCCCGATCAATCTTGCGCTGGAGGTGCTCGGCGACCGCTGGAGTCTCATCGTCATCCGCGACATCATGTTCGGGAACCGCCGGCACTTCCGCGAGCTGCTCACGCGCTCACAGGAAGGAATCGCCTCCAACATTCTGGCCGCGCGGTTGAAGCGGCTGCTCGAGGCGGGGCTCCTCTCGCGCAGCGACGACCCCGCCCACCGGCAGAAGGGGATCTACAGCCTCACCGAAATGGCGATCGAGCTCGTGCCCGTGCTGGTGCACCTGGGCGCCTGGGGCCGTCGGCACCTGCCGACCTCGCCGGAGCTGGCGATCCGCCAGCAATTGATGGAAGACGGCGGCCCGCCGCTCTGGAGCGCCTTCGCCGACGAACTGCGCCATATCCACCTCGAAACACCTCTGCCCGAGGGCCGCGAGAGCGTCATCGCTCGTCTACAGGCCGCGTTCGAGCAGGTGGCGGCCGACCAACGAAACGCGGCGGCCGCGAAGGTGACGAAGAACGGATGATCTGGCGCAGGTCCGCCGCCCAGCCTCATGCGACGCCACGGCGCAACCGCCCGGCCAGCCGCCCGGTTGACAGGGGCGGGCCGGCCGGCCCACTGCGCACGCCATGGCACTGTCTCCCCCGGCCGCGCGGTTCGTGCAGGGCTCGACAATGCGCCACGTGGTCGTCATGGCGAGCACCGGCGCGGTGGGGTTGATCGCGGTCTTCGTCGTCGATCTGTTCAACCTGTTCTACATCGCCCTGCTCGGCGAGCGCCCGCTGGCCGCCGCGATCGGCTTCGCGGGCGCCATCGGGTTTCTGCAGCTCTCGGTTGCGATCGGCCTGATGATCGGCCTCGGCGCCGTGGTCTCGCGCGAGATCGGCGCGGGCGAGGTTGCCGAGGCGCGCGACGTGGCCGCCTCCGGCCTGCTCGCCATGATCGCGGTGCTGGCGCTCGTGGCGGCCGGAACGGTCGCGTTCGTGGGCCCGCTGCTCGACCTCGTCGGCGCGGTCGGCGAGGCGCGGGCGCAGGCCGCCCAGTTCGTGACCATCGTGGCCCCGTCACTGCCGCTGGCGGCGGCGGGCATGGGGTGCGCGGCGCTGTTGCGCGCGGTGGGCGATGCGCGCCGCGCGCTCGACGTGACTTTGTACGCGGCCCTCGCCGCCGCGGTGCTCGACCCGCTGCTGATCTTCGGCCTGCATCTCGGGCTTGAGGGAGCCGCGATCAGCACCGTGCTGTCGCGGGTCGTGCTCGTGTTCGTCGGCTGGGACCATGCCTTCCGCCGGCGCGACCTGGTCGGCCGGCCGCGGGCAGCGACGGTGCTGGCCGAAGTGCGCCGTGTGCTCGCGGTCGCGGGGCCGGCGATCCTGACCAATCTGGCAACGCCGGTGGGCGCGCTCTATGTCACGCGCAGCATGGCGGCTTTCGGTCCGTCCGCCGTCGCCGGCCAGGCGAGCATCGACCGGCTCACCCCCTGCGCGTTCGGTCTCGTCTATGCGCTGAGTGCCGCCATCGGGCCGATCCTCGCGCAGAATCTCGGCGCCGGCCGGTTCGACCGGGTGCGCGCGGCGCTGCGCGATGCGTTGCTGTTCGCCCTCGTCGCCGTGCTCGGCGCCTGGGCGATGCTGTTCCTGTCGCAGGGACCGATCGGGCGTGTGCTGACGCCGGGCGGCGAGGCGGCGGCCCTGGTGCGGCTGTTCTGCACCTTTCTTGCCGGCAGCTTCCTGTTCACCGGCGCGCTGTTCGTGGCCAATGCGGCGTTCAACAACCTTGGCTTCCCGCTGCTCGCGACGCTGTTCAACTGGGGGCGCGCGACGCTGGGCACGATCCCGCTGGTGTCATTCGGCCGCGGCTGGGGGCCGGAGGGGGTGCTGATCGGCCAGGCGGCGGGCTCGATCCTGTTCGGCACCGCCGCCGTTATCGTCGCCTTCCGCGTCATCGGCCGCCTCGGTGAGCCCGGCACCGCGCTCGGCCACGGCGCGCTTGCGGTGTCCGGCGCCTCCTCGCACGCCGCGATGGCCGCGGTCGCCACCCGCCCCTCGCCGCAGCGCGAGCCGGAGACCGTCGATGCCAGCACCTGACGCCAGCCAGCCCCGCCGCCGGCCGCATCCGCACCGCCGCCACGATGCGACCATGCGCATCCGCTTCGGCGCGTTCGAGATCCAGAAGAAGGGCGCGTCGCGCTACGACCTGCACGATCCCTATCACTTCGCGATCGCGCTGAGCTGGCCGAAATTCGCGCTGCTGTTCCTGTGCCTCAACCTCGCGATCAACGTCGTCTTCGCGCTGCTCTACATCGCGCAGCCGGGCGCGATCGCGAACGCCCGTCCGGGCGCCTTCGCCGATGCGTTCTTCTTCAGCATGGAGACGCTGGCGACGGTCGGCTACGGCGCGATGTCGCCCGGGACCTACTACGGACACATCGTCGCCGCGATCGAGATCATCACCGGCATGGCGTTCACCGCGATCATGACCGGGCTCACCTTCGTGCGCTTCTCGCGCGCGCGGGCGAAGATCCTCTACGCGGACCAGGCAGTGGTCGCACACTACAACGGCCTCCCGACGCTGATGATCAGGATCGGCAACGGCCGCGCGAGCCTGCTGACCGACGTGCACGCGCGCGTCTCCGTGCTGATCGGCGAGCATACGCGCGAAGGGCAGTTCTATCGCCGCGCGCACGATCTCAAGCTGTCGCGCTCGCGGCTGCCGATGTTTGCGCTCACCTGGACGATCATGCACCCGATCGACGAGACGAGCCCGCTGCACGGCTACGACAGCGAGAGCTACCGCGAGGCGGACGTGCGAATGTTCCTCGCGATCGAAGCCCGCGACCTGACGCTGGATGCGACGGTGCGCGACATGCGGGACTATGCGCCCGGCAGTGTCGTGTTCGGCATGCGCTATGCGGATGCGGTCTCGATCGACGAGCAGGGCCGCACCATCGCCGATCTCCGCCGGATCGGGCTTCTGGAAGAGGATACCGGCACCAGCTTCTCGCTTCTCGTTCCCAGCGACGAGCCGGTCGAAGACGTTTCGGGTTGACCGGCTACGGCGCGGTCTTGCTAGCGTTCCCGGCGTCATCCGAATCGGAGATGCGCCGATGTCCGGTCCGATCCAAATCCTGCTCGCCGCCAGCGTCCTTGCCCTTGCCGCCTGCGGCACCGACCCGACCGACCGCGTGCAGGGCGGCGCCGCAACGGGCGCCGCGACCGGCGCCGGCATCGGGATCATCGGCGGGCCGCTGGGCATCGCCCTCGGGGCCGTCGTCGGTGGCGGCGCCGGCGCGATCGCCGGCGCCTCGACCGACGCCAAGCAGGTCGACCTGGGATCGCCGCCGTGGAGCGACCACTAGGCACCCCCGCACCGGGGAGCGTGGCGCAACGCCTCGGCTACGGCGCAGAGGACCGGCTGCTCATCGTCAACTGCGACGATCTCGGCTCAAGCCATAGCGCGAACGTCGCAACGTTGCGCGCCCTCACCCGCGGCATCGCCACGAGCGCCACGCTGATGGTGCCGTGCCCGTGGGCGCGCGAGGCGGCGCGCATGTTCGCGGGCCTTCCCGTCGGCATCCATCTCACCCTGACCGCGGAGCATCCGGGCTATCGCTGGCGGAGCCTGACGGCCGGCCGCACGCTGCATGACGCCGACGGCTTCTTTCCGGCAACCACGGAGGCGGCGCTGGAGCGGCTCGATCCGTCCGAAGCGCGTGCGGAGTGCCGGGCGCAGATCGAGGCGGCGCTCGGCTGGGGCGTGGATGTCACGCATCTCGACGCGCACATGAACGTCATGCAGGCCCGCTCCGACCTGTACGAGATCTATCTGGAGCTGGCCGAAGCCTTCCGCCTCCCGGTGCGGATGTTCTCCCGAGAGGAAACCGACCGGCAGGGATTTCAGGCCCGCGCGCGCGCCGCCGCGCGCGGGCTGCTGTTCTGCGAGCACATCATCTACCCGTGGCCACGGCGGACGCGGGACGTCTTTTTTGCGGAGATCCCGAAGCTGCAAGCGGGCATCACGGAACTCTTCGCCCATCCCGTGTGCGACGGCGACGAGCTGCGCGCCTACGACGCCACCTACGCGCACATCCGCGCGCATGCCGCGGAATGCCTGATGGACCCGTCGGTCGCCGAGCTTCTCGAGCGCCATGATGTACCGCGCATCAGCATCCGCGAGCTTCGCGATCTGCAGCGCGCAATCGCTAGCCGCGGATGAACGCCAGCAGGTCGGCGTTGATCGTGTCGGCCTCGGTGGTCGGCATGCCGTGCGGAAAGCCCTTGTAGGTTTTCAGCGTGCCGTTCTTCAGCAGCTTTGCCGAGAGCGGCGCCGAGCGGCAGTAGGGCACGATCTGGTCGTCCTCGCCGTGCATGACCAGCACCGGCACCGTGATCTTCTTCAGGTCCTCGGTGAAGTCGGTCTGCGAGAAGGCGACGATGCCGTCATAGTGCGCCTTGGCGCCGCCCATCATGCCCTGGCGCCACCAGTTCCAGATGATGCCCTGCGACGGCTTCGCGCCGGGCCGGTTGTAGCCGTAGAACGGTCCGGCCGGCACGTCGTAGTAGAATTGCGCGCGGTTGGCGGCGAGCTGCGCCTGCAAGCCGTCGAACACCGCCTTGGGCAGCCCGTCCGGATTGGCCGCCGTCTTCACCATCAGCGGCGGCACGGCGCTGATGATCGCCGCCTTCGCCACGCGGCTTTCGCCATGGCGCGCAAGGTAGTGCACGACCTCGCCGCCGCCGGTGGAATGGCCGACATGGATGGCGTTCTTGAGGTCGAGATGCGCCGTCACCGCCGCGAGGTCGTCGGCGTAGTGATCCATGTCGTGGCCGTCGCCGACCTGGCTCGAGCGGCCGTGGCCGCGCCGGTCATGCGCGATGACGCGATAGCCGTGGCCCAGGAAGAACAGCATCTGCGCGTCCCAGTCGTCCGCCGACAGCGGCCAGCCGTGGCTGAAGACGATGGGCTGCCCGCTGCCCCAGTCCTTGTAGAAGATCTCAACGCCGTCCTTCGTGGTGATCGTCGGCATCGCATTGATCCTTCTCGCTGTACTGGCTCGGGGCACGCGCCAGCGGAAATCCCGATTCTAGCCTATCGGAATTTCCAGATTGCGGCGATCGATCACCCGGGCGAGCTCTTCGTCAAAGCGCGGCAAACCCCGGCGCGCGGGGCCGGCCCATGGCGTGTCACGAACAGGCGTATGATTGGCCGACCGGCGGCAGGGCATCGCTTGCGCGACGCCGTGCCGCTGGGAACGCATGGCTGCGCGCGTCGCGCGCACTAGTTCCGGCTCTTGTCCACCAGCCGGTTCTTGCCGATCCACGGCATCATGCCGCGCAGTTTCTCGCCCACCTGCTCGATCGGGTGCTCCGTCGCGCGCCGGCGCATCGCCTTGAAGCTCGCCTGGTTCACCTTGTTCTCGAGCATCCAGTCGCGCGCGAAGCGGCCGCTCTGGATGTCGTCCAGGATGCGCTTCATCTCGGCCCGCGTCTCGGCGGTGATCACCCGGGGCCCGGAGACGTACTCGCCGTATTCCGCGGTGTTGCTCACCGAATAGTTCATGTTGGCGATGCCGCCTTCGTAGATCAGGTCCACGATCAGCTTCACCTCGTGCAGGCACTCGAAATACGCCATCTCCGGCGCGTACCCCGCCCCAACCAGCGTCTCGTAGCCGGCGCGGATCAGCTCGACGAGGCCGCCGCACAGCACCACCTGCTCGCCGAACAGGTCGGTCTCGCATTCCTCGCGGAACGTGGTCTCGATGATGCCCGCGCGCCCGCCGCCGATCGCGGAGGCGTAGGAGAGCGCGATCTCCAGCGCGTTGCCGGACGGGTTCTGCGCGACCGCGACCAGGCAGGGCACGCCGCCGCCGCGCTGGTACTCGCTGCGCACGGTATGGCCGGGTCCCTTCGGTGCGATCATGAAGACGTCGATGTCGGGGCGCGGCTCGATCAGGTTGAAGTGCACGTTCAGCCCGTGCGCGAACGCCAGCGCGGTGCCGGGGCGCATGTTCGGCTCCAGCTTCTCGCGATAGAGGTCGCCCTGCCCTTCATCGGGTGTCAGCACCATGATCACGTCGGCATGCCGCGCTGCTTCCGCCGCATCGAGAACCTTCAGGCCCGCATTGGTGGCCTTGGCGACGCCGGCAGAGCCGGCGCGCAGGCCCACGACGACGTCGGCGACGCCGCTGTCCTTCAGGTTGTTGGCATGGGCGTGGCCCTGGCTGCCGTAGCCGATCACCGCGACTTTCTTCGCCTTGATCAGGTTCACGTCCGCGTCGCGGTCGTAGTAAACGCGCATCTCAATCTTCCTCCGCATCACATGGGGATTCGCGAACCGCGTGCGCGGCCGCCGAATTCAGAACAACCGTTCAGCCGGTCGCCGCCCGCGCCAGCGCAGCGAGGGCCGCCGACAGGCTGCGCACCGCCGAGGACCGCGTCGCACCGAGCCCGTACTCGGTCTCCAGCCATGCCGGGTCACGATAGCTCAGCCACGCCTTGTGCGCCTCGTCCTCCCAGATCAGCACCTTCAGCGGCAGGTCGAGCCCGACGCGCTGATCGGCCTGCATCAGCGGCGTGCCGGCGGCGGGGTTGCCAAACACGACGAGCATGGTCGGGCGCAGCGACATGCCGGCCTGCGCCGCGCCGGCCGCGTGGTCGATGCGCGCGAACACGGTGATCCCCTTCGCCTGCAACGCCGCCTCCAGCCGCGTCAGCGTCTCCGCGGCGCTGTGGCGGCTCGGAACGGTGACGAGGGCCGGTCGGTCCATGACAGCGGCCTCGGCGCTCAGATGACGCGCGTGCCGCGCGCCAGCGCGGCGACGCCGGTGCGCGAGATCTCCGCGAGTCCGAGCGGGCGCATCAGCTCGATGAACGCGTCGAGCTTCTCGGTGCTGCCGGTCATCTCGAACACGAAGCTCTCCGTGGTTGCATCCACGACCCGCGCGCGGAACGCGTCGGCGAGCCGCAGCGCCTCGGCCCGCCGGTCGCCGTCGGGCACGATGACCTTGATCAGCGCCATCTCGCGCGCGATGTGCGGGCCTTCGAGCGTGAGGTCGGCGACGCGATGCACCGGCACCAGCCGGTCGAGCTGCGCCTTGATCTGCTCGATCACCATCTCCGTGCCGCTGGTGACGATGTTGATGCGGCTGCGGTTGCGGCCATCTTCCACCGGCGCCACGGTCAGGCTGTCGATGTTGTAGCCGCGGCCGGAGAACAGGCCGATGACGCGGGCGAGCACTCCGGCCTCGTTGTCCACGAGAACGGAAATCGTCGCCGAGCGCAGGCGCGTGTCGAGCAGGCTTGGCATCGGATCAGACGAGCACCAGGCCTTCGTCGGTGATGCCGGCGGCCTCGTCCTCGTGCTCCGGCCCGAGGATCATCTCGTTGTGCGCGGCGCCGCTCGGGATCATCGGGAAGCAGTTCTCCTTCTGCTCCACGAGGATGTCGGCGATCACCGCGCCGGGATTCGCCAGCATCGCGCGGATCACGTCGTCGAGCTCATCGACCGTGGTCGCGCGCAGCCCGCTGGCATGGAAACTCTCCGCCAGCTTCACGAAGTCCGGCAGTGCCGCGGTGTAGCTTTCGGCATAGCGGCCGCCGTGCAGCAGCTCCTGCCACTGCCGCACCATGCCCATGTACTGGTTGTTCAGGATGAACACCTTCACCGGCAGGCGGTACTGCGCGATCGTGGACATCTCCTGGATGTTCATCAGGATGCTGGCCTCGCCGGCGATGTCGATGACCAGCGCATCGGGGTGCGCGATCTGCACGCCCATCGCGGCCGGCAGCCCGTAGCCCATCGTGCCCAGCCCGCCGCTGGTCATCCAGTGGTTCGGCTGCTGGAACTTGAAGAACTGCGCGGCCCACATCTGGTGCTGGCCGACCTCGGTGGTAATGAAGGTCTCGCGGCCCAGCTCGCGCGTGATCTGATACAGCCGCTCGATCGCGTATTGCGGCTTGATCACCGCGCCCTTCCCGCGCGGCTGCGTGTAGCGCAGCGCGTCCTTCGCCCGCCAGGTGTCGATCTGCCGCCACCAGTCGGCAAGCGCGGCGCGATCCGGGTCCCGCGGGTCGGCCTCCCACGCCGCGATCAGCGCCGCCAGCCCGCGCCCGGCATCGGCGACCATCGCCACCTCCACGGGCACGTTCTTGTTGATCGAGGACGGGTCGATGTCGATCTGGATCTTGCGCGAGTTCGGGCTGAACGCCGCGAGCTTGCCGGTGACGCGGTCGTCGAACCGCGCGCCCACCGCGAGCATCACGTCGCAGCCGTGCATCGTGAGATTCGCCTCGTAGGTGCCGTGCATGCCGAGCATGCCGAGGAAGTGCGGGTCGTCGGCCGGGAAGGCGCCGAGCCCCATCAGCGTGCTGGTGCAGGGGAACCCGGTCTTCTCCACGAAGCGGCGCAGCGCCTCGCTCCCGGCGTCGCCCGCGTTGATCACGCCGCCGCCGGTGTAGATCACCGGCCGCTTCGCCGCCTTCAGCAGCGCCACCGCGCGCGCCACCACGCCGGCGTCGGGCTCGGTCTGCGGGCGGTAGCTGCGATGCGGCGTGTCGGGCGGCGGCGTGTAGGTCGCGCGGCCGATCACCACGTCCTTCGGCAGGTCGACCACCACCGGCCCCGGCCGGCCGCTGCGCGCGACGTAGAACGCCTCGTGCACCACCCGTGCGAGGTCATCGCCGCGCTTGACGAGATAGTTGTGCTTGGTCGCGGGGCGCGTGATGCCGGTGGTGTCCGCCTCCTGGAAGGCGTCGTTGCCGATCAGGTGCGTCGGCACCTGCCCGGTCAGGCACACCACCGGGATGCTGTCCATCAGCGCGTCAACGAGGCCGGTGACGGCATTGGTGGCGCCGGGGCCGCTGGTCACGAGCACGACGCCCACCCGGCCGGTGGAGCGGGCGTAACCTTCCGCGGCATGCACCGCCGCCTGTTCGTGGCGGACGAGGATGTGGCGGATCGCGTTCTGGTGGAAAATCGCGTCATAGATCGGCAGGACGGCGCCGCCCGGATAGCCGAAGATAACCTCCACCCCCTGGTCCTTCAGGGCCTGGAGCAAGACCTCGGCGCCGCTCATCGCGGCGTCGGACGAAGGGGGATCGGGGGCAAGCGTGCTCATGGCGGTTGCTTACTGGGCACGTTGCAGTGCGTCAACCGGCGTCGCGAAGAAAATTCATCAAAGAGGCAGTCTCGCATACCGAAAATTGCGCCAGACCCGTGCAACGCGCATGGATCGTATGCGTGCGCGCGGGGTCCGTGAGCGGCCGGTGGCGCAGCCAGGTCGCCTGCCGCTTCGTGTATTGCCCGGTCACCAGCACCGCCCGGCGCTCGGCCTCCGCGAGCGTGATCGCCCCGCGCAGATGCGCGCCAAGCTCCGGCACGCCATGCGCGCGCAGCGCCGGCAGGGCGGGGTCGAGGCCGAGTGCCAACAGGGTGCGCACCTCCTCCAGCGCCCCCGCCCGCAGCATGGCGGCGAAGCGTGCGGCGATGGCCTCGCGCAGCGTGTCGCGCGGCGGGTCGAGCAGGATCGCGGCGAAGCGCCAGGGCGCCGGCGTGCCGCGCTCCGCCTGCCACGCCGCGAGGCCACGCCCGGTGCCGCGCCAGACCTCCCAGGCACGGGCAACGCGCTGGCTGTCGCTCGGCCGCAGCCGGGCGGCGGTGGCCGGATCGACCTTGGCCAGCGCGGCGTGCAGCGCCGCCGGGCCGATCTCGGCCAGCAACCGCCGCGCCTCCGCCCGCGCCGCCGCCCCGGGCTCAGGGATGGCCGCCAAGCCCTCGACCAGCCCGGCGAGATAGAGGAACGAGCCGCCGCACAGGATCGGCACGCGCCCCGCCGCCCGCGCCACCGCCATGGCATCCAGCGCGGCCGCCCGCCACCAGGCGGCGCTCGCCGGCTCGTCCGCCGCACGCACGCCGTAGAGAAGGTGCGGCACCATCGCCTCCTCCGCCGGGCTCGGCCGGGCGGTGAGGACGCGCAGCTCCCGGTAGAGCTGCATCGCATCGGCGTTGATGACGCTGCCGCCCAGCCGCTGGGCAAGGCCGAGCGCGAGGGCCGACTTGCCGCTCGCCGTCGGCCCGGCGACGATCAGCGCGCGCGGCGGCTCAGCCATGGCTTGCGGCGCGCGGCCACGGCCCGCATACGCCGGCCATGCGCCACGTTCTGACCCTGGTTGCCGACCGCGCCGCCACCTCGCTCACTCCCGCCCTCATCGCCCGCGTGCGCGAGGCGGTCGAGGGGGAACCGCCGGTCCTGCTCGCTCCCGGTGAGGCCGCCGACATCCCCTGCGCCACCCCGCCCGACCCCGCGCGCGTCGCCGCGGCCCTCGCAGGCGCGCCGGTGGACGCGATTGCCACGCGCCCGCGCGGGCGGCGCAAGGGGCTGCTGGTCGCCGACATGGACAGCACCATCGTCACCGGCGAAACCCTGGACGAGCTCGCCGCCCTCGCCGGCGCCGGCGCGCAGGTCGCAGCGATCACGCGGCGGAGTATGAACGGCGAGATCGACTTCGCCGAGGCGCTGCGCGAGCGGGTGGCAATGCTGCGCGGACTGCCGATCACCGCGCTCGAACGGATCTGGTCCGGCGTCCGCTTCACCCCCGGCGCGCGGGAACTGGTTGCGACCATGCGCGCGCACAATGCCACCACCGCCCTCGTCACCGGCGGGTTCACCTTCTTCAGCGAGCGCGTCGCGGCCGCGCTGGGGTTCGACGTGCACCGCGCGAACACGCTGCTCGACGACGGCGCACAGCTCACCGGCACGGTCGGCGAGCCGATCCTCGATCGCAACGCCAAGCTCGCCACACTGCAGGAGCTGGCCGCGGCGCGCGGCCTGCGGCGCGCGGCGACCCTCGCCGTGGGCGACGGGGCGAACGACCTCAGCATGCTGCAGGAGGCCGGGCTCGGCGTCGCGTTCCGCGCGACCCCCGTGGTCGCCGCGGCCGCGCGCGCCCGCGTGGACCATTCGAGCCTGCGGGCGCTGCTGTTCGCCCAGGGCTACCGGGCAGCCGAATTCAGCGAGGGTTGACCGCCCCCGCTTAGCCCGGCTGCTTCCCGCTGTCCGCCTTCACGGTCAGCGGCACCCAGCGCAGCCCGTCGGTGCCCTGCACCAGGAACAGCACCGAGGCGCGGCCGGCCTTGCGGACCTTCTCCACCCGCTGCTGCACGTCGGTCGGCGAGGCGACCTCTTCCTGCTGCACTTCCACGATCACGTCGCCGGGCTTGAGCCCGCGCTCCGCCGCCGGCGTTCCGTCGCCCACGCCGGTGATGACGACGCCCTTCTGGTCCTGCGAGAGCTGGAACTTGTCCCGCGCGTCCGGCGTGATCGGTGCGAGTTGCAGCCCGAGCGCCTTCAGCTCCAGCGGCTTGGTCGGCTCGGTCTTGTCCGCCGTCGCCACCTGCTGCTGATCGTCGGGCAGCTCGCCCACCGTGACCTGCAGCGTCTGCTCATGGCCGTCGCGCCAGACCATCACCGGCACCTGCCGGTTGATTGCGGTCTCGGCGACCATGCGCGGCAGGCTGCGCATCTCCTTCACGTCCTGGCCGTCGAATTTCAGCACGATGTCGCCGTTGCGCAGCTCGGCCTTGGCCGCGGGCCCGTCGCTCTCCACGCCCGCAACCAGCGCGCCGGACGGGTCCTTCAGCCCCAGGCTCTCGGCGATGTCGGGCGTCACCTGCTGGATCTTCACGCCGAGCCAGCCGCGCCGCGCGTGGCCGTAGTTCTCCAATTGCGAGACCACGGTGGTCGCCAGCTTCGCCGGGATCGAGAAGCCGATGCCGATCGAGCCGCCGGAGGGCGAGTAGATCGCGGTGTTGATGCCGATCACCTCGCCGTCCATGTTGAACAGCGGCCCGCCCGAGTTGCCGCGGTTGATCGGCGCGTCGGTCTGGATGAAGTCGTCGTAGGGTCCCTGGTTGATGTCGCGCCCGCGGGCCGAAACGATGCCGGCGGTGACGGTGCCGCCGAGGCCGAACGGGTTGCCGATCGCCATCACCCAGTCGCCCACGCGCATCGCGTCGGAGTCGCCGAACTTGAGCGACGGCAGCGGCTTGTCGGCATGCACGCGCAGCACAGCGATGTCGGTCTTGGTGTCGCGCCCGACCAGCGTGGCCTTCAGCGTCGTGCCGTCCTGCAGGGTCACGGTGATCTCGTCCGCGCCCTCGATCACGTGGTTGTTGGTCACCACGAGGCCGTTGCTATTGACGATGAAGCCCGAGCCGAGGCTCTGCATCTTGCGGGCCGGCATCTGCGGGGCGTCGTGGCCGCGCCGGTTGCGCTCCAGGAAGTCGCGGAACAGTTGCTCGAACGGCGAGCCGGGCGGGAACTGCGGCATTTCCGGGCCGACGCCGGGCCGGTCGCTCTGCGCCGTGAGCGTCTGGCTGGACGAGATGTTCACCACCGCCGGCAGCAGGCGGGCCGCCAGGTCGGCGAAGCTGTCGGGCGCCGGGCGGGCGAAGGCGGACGGTGTCACGACGACGCTGGCCGGCAGCACCAGCGCGGTCGCGGCCGCCAGAAGCGCGGCGCGGAAGGTACGGGCGAACTCGGTACGCATGGGAGCAACTCTCATCGGGGCCTGTCAGTGTGAAGCGTGGCGGGCATCCAAGCAAGTTTCGTGCAAACTGTTCCGAAGGCGTTCACGGTGCTGCGACCCTACTTCCCAGCCTCCGGGGCCGCGGCCGCCGCCGGGGCCGGTGCGACCGGATCCGGGGCCGAAGCGGGGGCCGAAGCTGGGGCCGAAGTTGGCGCCGGGGCCGCGGCGGCCTCGCCGGCAGCCGACAGCGGCGGGGCCTGGCGCAGCAGCTTGAGGAAAGAGTTGCCCGGCGTCATCACCAGGCGCGAGGCGCCGTTGCCGAACGCATCCCGATACGCCTGCAACGTGCGCCAGGTCCGGAAGAAGCCGGGATCACGCCCCACCGCCGCGGCGTAGATGTTGATCGACTTCGCCTCGCCCTCACCGCGCAGCTGGTCGGCGGTCGCGCGCGCCTCGGCCAGCAACACGGTGCGGTCACGGTCCGCGTCGGCCTTGATGCGCGCCGAGGCTTCCGCCCCCTCGGCCCGCGCCTGCTTGGCGACCCGCTCGCGTTCGGACTGCATGCGGGCGAGCACCGCCTGCGTGTTCTCCTCGGGCAGGTCGGCACGGCGGATGCGCACGTCTTCCACGGTCACGCCGAAGTTGCGCATCTCCGCGTTCGACTGGTCGCGGATCAGGCCCATGATCCGCCCGCGCTCGGAAGACAGCACGTTGAGAAGCTGCTCGTTGCCGAGCACCCGGCGCAGCGAGGAGGACACCACCGAGTTCAGCCGGGCGCGAATCCCCTCCTCCGCCGCGCCGACCGCCTGATAATAGCGCAGCGGATCGGTGATGCGGAAACGCGTGAAGCTGTCCACGATCAGCCGCCGCTGATCGCCCAGGATCACCTCCTCCGGCGGCACCGCGTAGTCGAGCAGGCGGCGGTCGAAGGTGATGACCGTCTGCATCAGCGGCAGCTTGGCGTGCAGGCCGGGCTTCTCGATCACGCGCACCGGCTGGCCGAGCTGCGTGATCAGCGCCTGTTCGGTCTGCTGCACGGTGAACAGCGTGCCGTCGATCAGGAGCGCCGCGACGAACAGCGCTGCCAGGGCGGCAATGAGGGTGCGGCTCATTTCGCCGCTCCCGGCACGCCGGCGCTTGCGCCCGGCGGCTCGGTCAGCGGCAGGAAGGGCACCACGCCCTTCAGCGCGTCGTCCACGACCACCGTCGGCGTGCGGCTCAGCACGTCCTGCATGGTCTCGATGTAGAGCCGCTGCAGCGTCACGTCCTTCGCCGCGTCATAGGATTTCAGCACGGAGAGGAAGCGCTGCGACTGCCCGGTCGCCTCGGCGATCGCGGCCTGCCGCCCGGCATCGGCGCCGGCGACGATGCGCGCCGCGTCGCCGCGGGCGCGTGGAACGATGTCGTTGGCATAGGCTTGCGCCTCGTTGCGCATCCGATCGGCGTCGGTGTTGGCGCGCTGCACGTCGCGGAAACTGTCGATCACGGCCGCCGGCGGATCGACCTTCTGCAGCTGCACCTGCGTGATCTCCACGCCGGTGCCATACTGGTCGAGAATGTACTGCACCCCCTTCATCACGTCGGTCTCGATCTGGGCGCGGCCCTGCGTCAGCGCGAACTGGATCGGCGTGCGCCCGATCACCTCGCGCATCACGCTCTCCGCCGCCGACTTCACCGTCTCTTCGGGGTGGCGCGTGTTGAACAGGAACGCAGCGGCGTCGCGGATGCGCCAGAACACCGCGAAGTCGATGTCGATGATGTTCTCGTCGCCGGTCAGCATCAGGCTTTCCTGAAGCACGTCGAGGCTGCTGACGTCGCGCACCGGCTCGGCGCGGGTGATGTCCGGGTTGCTCGAGCGATAGCCGATCTCCACCCGGTTGATGCGCGTCACCTGCGGGCGCAGCACGCTCTCGACCGGCCAGGGGATATGATAGTTCAGGCCCGGCGGGGCAGTGCGGTTGAAGGCGCCGAAGCGCAGCACCACACCCAGCTCGTCCGGCTGCACCCGATAGAACCCGCTCGCCAGCCAGATCGCCGCCACCGCGAGGACGAGCAGCGCGACCCCGCGCCCGCCCCCGCGCCCCATGGTGCGCCGGCCGCCGAAGCGGGGCGGGATGAAGGAGCGGAAGAAGTTCTGCACCCGGGCGATCAGCTCATCGAGCTCCGGCGGCGGGCCGCCGCCCCGGCCGGCATCCCACGGGCGGCGCGGTCCCTGCCCGCCGCGCCGCGGCCCTTCGCCGGGCGAACCGGGGGCGGGCCCCCACGGGCCGCCACCGTTGGGGCCGTTACTGTTCCAGAGCATGGGGTCGGGCGGCTCCTTCATCGTCGCGCCAGCGCCGTCGCGCGGGCATCGTCGCGCCGTTTCATCGTCGCGCCGGGCCGGCGCGGCGCCGCCCAGGCATTGGCACGGCGGCGTTCGGGCGCCATATCGGCGCGCACGGCCCTCTTGCATAGGCCCGAGCCGAGAAGGTTTGCAAGCGCATGAGCACCCCCCCGACCCAGGAGACGCTGCGCGCCGCGCTGCGCGACATCGTCGATCCGGCGAGCGGTCAGGACGTTGTGACCGCCGGGCTGGTCGAGGCGATCGAGGTGCGCGGCGGGCTGGTGCACGTCGCCCTGCTCACCGACCGCGCGCACGCGGCCGCGATGGAGCCGGTGCGGCGCGAGGTGGAGCGGCGGCTGGGGCGTGAGCCGGGCGTCATGAACGTCACCGTCGTGCTGACCGCCCACAAGCCGCAGCCGGAACCGGCGGCGGCGCCGCAGGGGCGGCCGCGCCTGCTCACCGATGTCGGCGCCGTGATCGCGGTCGCGTCGGGCAAGGGCGGCGTCGGCAAGTCGACGGTCGCGGTCAACCTCGCGGTGGCGCTCGCGCGCATGGGGCTGCGCACCGGCCTGCTCGATGCCGACATCTACGGGCCGAGCCTGCCGCGCATGCTGGGTCTCAACCGCAAGCCGGAATTGCGCGGCGACCGCGTGCTGCCGCTGCCGGCCTGGGGGTTGCAGGCCATGTCCATCGGCTTTCTGGTGGATGAAGAAACCGCCATGATCTGGCGCGGCCCGATGGTGATGGGCGCGCTCGAACAAATGATGGGCCAGGTCGAGTGGGGACGGCTCGACGTGATGATCGTCGACATGCCGCCGGGCACCGGCGACGCGCAATTGACGATGGCGCAGCGCGTGGCGCTCGCCGGCGCGGTGATCGTCTCGACGCCGCAGGACGTGGCGCTGGCCGACGCGCGGCGCGGCGTGCGCATGTTCGAGCGCACGCGCGTGCCAGTGCTCGGTCTGGTCGAGAACATGAGCTTCTTCTGCTGCCCCGAATGCGGCCACCGCGCCGAGATCTTCGGCCATGGCGGGGCGAAGGCGGAGGCGCACCGGCTGGGCGTGGAATTTTTGGGCGAAGTGCCGCTGCTGCTCGATATCCGCAGCTCGGGCGACGCCGGCGAGCCGATCGCGGCCGCGGCGCCCGAGAGCGCCGCCGCCCAGGCCTTCGCCGCGATCGCCGCGCGGGTCTGGGCGAAGATCGGCGCCGCGAAGCCGGCGGCGGGGCCGCGGATCGTGGTGAGCTGAGCGCTGCGCTTACGTCGCGGCCCGCGCCGCTGCGCGCGCCCGCACCCGCTTCGGATACTCGATCGTGAACAGGATGGCGCCGGCCAGTGCGGCAAGGCTGACGGCCTGGCGCACGAATTCCGGCAGCGCCGTCGCCGCGCCCGACGGCCGCTTGCACAACGAACGACGCCGTCCAGACCGCGGTGATCCGGTAGTTGACGGCGATGAACACGGGGTGGTTCCACAGCGCCGGTTCCACCTGCTCGCGCGCATACTGCAACGTGAAAGGCCGGCGCACGAGAATCGAGCCGAGCGCGATTGCCGCGAGCCCCACGTTGACGACGAGGCGGACCCAGAACAGGCCGAGATCCGGACGGACGAACGATACGAAGGCGGCGAGCCCGGCGAAGAGCACGAGCGTCGACGCATCGAGCAGCTTGATCTGCGCATGCGCGCGGCGCGTGCGCAGGATTGTCACCACCGTGATCGCCGCCGCGATCCACAGCGCGGTTGCGGCACCCCACGCGCCGGCGGCGATCGAGAAGACAATGAACGGCGCAAAGCCGAGCAGCAGACTCACGTCATCGCCTCGGCAGTCACGAAGTTGCCATGAAAGCCGAACGGAACGCGGTGCGCAAGCTGCACGGTCGCGACCGGCCCCCGCTCGATCCCCTGCGTGTCGAGCACGATCAGGTCGCTGCGTCGCTCCTCCCCGCGCCAGACCACCGCGAGCAGCCAACCATCGCCCTCCGCCGCGTCGGACGTGCGCGGCACGAACACCGGCTCGCTGGTCGCATCGCCGCGGGGCAAGCTGAACAGCGCCCGCGCGCCGCGCGCGAGGTCGAACCACGCGATCGCGTTTGACCGGTCCTCGGGACTCGTGGAGGCCGCGATCGCGCCGAACCGGTTCTTCAGCCCTGCAACGCGGTCGTCGATGCGTGGGAATTCGCCCGGCAGGTCATCCAGCGGCGTGCGCACGATCGCGTCGGTGTTGCCGGCGAGGTCGAGCGACCAGCGCACCAGCCGCGCCGGAGCCTTGGCGGGCGGCCCGCCATCGGCGCGCGGAAACAGCGGCGGCGCGTCGTACTGCATCACGTCGGCGAACAGTTTCCCGTCCTCCTCCCACGCGTTCAGCACGTGAAAGACGTAGCAGCTCTCGGCGCGGAACCAGCGCAGCGAGGCGACACCCTGGTCGCGCCGCACGACCCCGATATGCCCGCCCAGCGCCGGCTCCCACACGAACGGCAACCCGCTCGTCCGCGCGCGCTCCAGGCTGCCCGTGAGCGGCAGGACGGGGAACAGGACGTGATGCTCGGTCACCGCGAAGTCGTGCACCATGCTGCAATAGGGTGCGTCGAAAAGCTCGAAGCGGGTGACACGGCCGGTGCCGTCGATCGTGCCGTAGCGCATGCGCGGCGAGAACGGGCCGTCGGCCGAATAGGCGAAGAACACCAGCTCGCCGGTCTTGGGATCGGTCTTCGGATGGGCGGTGAACGGGCCGCCGAGCGCCTCGCCGAAGCGTTGCGCACCACGCGTCGCCAACGAGCGCGGGTCGAGTTCGATCGGCAGATGCGCCTCCTCCAGCGCCAGCAGCCGGCCCGCGTGCCAGACGATGTTGGTGTTGGCGACGCCGCCGTCGATCGCGCGGGTCGAACGCGCCTTCCAGCGCGCGGCCGGCCGCGTCTTCCGCCTGCCATTTCGGCGTGCGTACCCAGCGGTTGCGATAGGTGCAGCGCCCGTCCTCGATCTCGAAGGCATGGATCATGCCGTCGCCGAGGAACCAGTGATGGCGGCTCGGGTCCGGCGGAAACTGCGGGTTCGGCCCGTTGCGGTACAGCGTGCCGCGCAGCCCGCGCGGCAGCGCGCCTGCAACCGGCAGGTGGCGCGCCTCGCACTCCATACTGATCGGCGCGAAATTACCGGACAGGAATTGGCTGACCTCACCGGACATCTCCGCCTCCGCAATATCTTTCCAATGGAAAGATCGTATGCCCGGGGCGGCGGGGGCTGTCAACGGGAAACTTTCCGGTGTAAAGATAGGGCATGAGCCGCCGCACCCCCGTCCCTCGCCGCGCCTACCATCACGGCGATTTGCGCAACGCGCTGCTGAGCGCGGCCGAGGCGATCGTCGAGCGCGAGGGCATCCCGGCGCTGACGCTGCGGGCACTCGCCCGCGCGGCCGGGGTGTCGCACGCCGCGCCCGCGCATCATTTCGGCGACCTTGTCGGTCTGCTCAGCGAGCTTGCGGCGGTCGGCTACACACGGCTCACGACGCGGTTCGCCGAGGCGATGGCGGCCGCAGGTCCGGCACCCGGCCGGCGCCTGTCCGCGATGGGCCGCGCCTATGTGGGGTTCGCCCGCGCGCATCCCGGCCTGTTCCAGCTCATGTTCCGCGCCGAGCGGCTCGACCCGGCGCGTCCCGCCCTGCGCGCGGCGATGGACGCCGCGGCGGCAGCGCTGCGCGCCGCGATCGCCGCGCGCGTCGGGGCACCCGCGCCGGCGCTGCAGGAAGTGGCGCAGGCCACGGCGCTCTGGTCGCTGGTGCACGGATTTTCCGTCCTCCTCATCGACGGCCGCCTGCGCGGGCTGCTCGCGGCGCTGCCGGAGGGTGAGGACGCCGATACGCTGCTGGAAGCGGTGTTCGCCGTGACCGATGTCGTGGCCCCGGCCGGCCCCGATCGAGAGGCCTTCGTGGCCGCCGCGGAGTGTGCTTGAGTCGAGTTCTGCTTTGAGGCGACCGGCCGGCGACGGCGGAGGCAGTGATGGACACAACGCTCTACGACAACGATTTCTATCAGTGGACGCAACAGCAGGCGACGGCAATCCGCGCCGCGCTAACGGCGCGTACCAACCTGCCGATCGATTGGGAGAACGTGGCCGAGGAGATTGAAGACTTGGGGAAGTCGCGGCGCCGCGAGCTGGCCTCGCGACTTGGGACGATCGTCGAGCATCTGCTGAAACTCGATCTCTCGCCGGCCGAAGCCCCACGCGCGGGCTGGATCGAAACCATCGTACGAAGCCGGTCGGACATCGAGCGACTGCTCGAGGAGAACCCGAGCCTGCGCTCGCAGGTCGCGGAGCTGCTGGCCGATGAAGCCCCGCGAAGCGTGCGGCTGCTGGCGCAGCTTCTTTCGCTTCGAGGGGAAGCGACGCCGCAGGTGCTCGCGCGGCTGCAGCGCACCGCATTCACCGGCGAGCAGGTGCTGGGAGACTGGTTCCCCGGCGCGGCGGGCATCGGGCAGGAAGCAGCCGCGAACGAATGAGCCGGCTCAATGGCGGCGGCGCGGCGCGACTGGGTCCTTCCGCCGCCCCCTAAGCCGCCACCGCCTGATGCGCGATCCGGTTCAGACTTTCCACAATGTCCCGCGCGAGCTTCATCCGCTCGCCCACGCTCATCTCCCGCACGATCGCCAGCTTGTGGTCCGGCCGCAGCCGGATCGCGCCGCCGCGGCCGGCGAGCCATGACACGAGCCCGGCCGGATTGCGGAACGCGTTGCCGCGGAAGCTCAGCACCATGCCCTTCGGCCCCGCCTCCAGCTTCTCCACGCCGGCCTCGCGGCACAGCCGCTTCAGCGTGACCACCGCAAGCAGATTGTCCACCTCCGCCGGCAGCGGGCCGAAGCGGTCGACGAGCTCGGCCGCCATCGCCTCCGTCTCGGCGTCGGAGTCCAGCGCGCCGATGCGGCGATAGAGGCCGAGGCGCACCGGCAGGTCGCGCACATACGCCTCCGGGATCAGCACCGGCAGGCCGAGCGCGATGTTCGGCGTCCAGTCGCGCGCCTCCGCCCGCTGCTTGCGCCCGCGCTCGGTGCGCAGGTCGGCCACCGCGTCTTCCAGCATCTGCTGATAGAGCTCGATGCCGACTTCGCGGATATGCCCCGACTGCTCCTCGCCCAGCAGGTTGCCGGCGCCGCGCAGGTCGAGATCGTGGCTCGCCAGCGTGAACCCGGCGCCGAGGCTGTCCAGCGTCTGCATCACCGTCAGCCGCTTCTCGGCCGCGGCCGAGAGGCGGAAACTCGGCGGCCAGGTGAGATACGCGTAGCCGCGCACCTTGCCCCGACCCACGCGGCCGCGGAGCTGATAGAGCTGCCCCAGGCCGAACATGTCGGCGCGATAGATCAGCAGCGTGTTCACCGCCGGCATGTCGAGCCCGCTCTCGACGATGTTGGTCGAGAGCAGGATGTCGTAGCGCCCGTCGCTGAACTCCGTCATCACGCGTTCCAGCTCGGTGGGCGCCAGGCGGCCATGCGCCTGCGCCACCCGCGCCTCCGGCACGATCTCGGACAGGCGCTGCGCCATGCGCGGCATGTCCTCGATGCGCGGCACCACGCAGAACACCTGCCCGCCGCGGAACCGCTCGCGCTGCAACGCCTCGCGGATCACCAGCCCGTCGAACGGCATGATGAAGGTGCGCACCGCCAGCCGGTCCACCGGCGGCGTCGCGATCACGCTCATCTCCCGCACCCCGGTCAGCGCCAGTTGCAGCGTGCGCGGGATCGGCGTGGCGGTCAGCGTCAGCACGTGCACATCCGCCCGCAGCGCCTTCAGCTTCTCCTTGTGCGCGACGCCGAAATGCTGCTCCTCGTCGATGACCAGCAGGCCGAGGTCGGCGAAGCCCACGCCCTTGGAGAGCAGCGCGTGGGTGCCGACCACGATCTGGATCGTGCCGTCGACGAGGCCCTTGCGCACCTCCGCCGCCTCCTTGGCATTCACCATGCGCGAGAGCTGCGCCACGCGCACCGGCAGCCCCGCGAAGCGCTGCGAGAAGGTGCGGAAATGCTGCCGGGCGAGCAGTGTCGTCGGCACCACCACGGCAACCTGCGAGCCGGTCATCGCGGCGACGAAGGCCGCGCGCAGGGCGATCTCGGTCTTGCCGAAGCCGACATCGCCGCAGATCAGCCGGTCCATCGGCCGGCCGGACGCCATGTCCTCCAGCACGTCGGCGATCGCGCGCGACTGGTCCTCGGTCTCGGCGAAGGGGAAGCGCGCGCAGAACTCGTCCCAGCTCCCTTCGGGCGGCGCCATCATCTCCGCGGTGCGCACCCGGCGCTCGGCGGCGATGCGGATCAGCTCGCCGGCCATGTCGCGGATGCGCTGCTTGGCCCGCGCCTTGCGCGTCTGCCAGCTCGTGCCGCCGAGCTTGTCGAGCGCGACGCCGGCCTGCTCGCTGCCGAAGCGCGACAGCATCTCGATGTTCTCGACCGGCAGGAACAGCTTGTCGTCGCCGTCGTAGAGCAGGCGCAGGCAGTCGTGCGGGGCGTCGTTGACGGTCAGGGTGACGAGCCCGTCGTAGCGGCCGATGCCGTGGTCCTGGTGCACCACCAGGTCGCCCTCGGCGATCTCGGTCGCCTCGGCGATGAATTCGTCCGCCCGCTTGCGCCGCCGCGGCGGGCGGCTGATCCGCTCGCCCAGCAGGTCCTGCTCGGAAAGGCAGGCCCAGCGGCCGACATCCGGGTCTTCGGCGACGAATCCGCGTTCCAGCCCGAGCGTGATCAGCGCGATGCCCGGCGCCGCCCGGGCCGCCGCCCAGTCCTCGGCCGGCTGGGCCGCGAGCCCGTGCTCGCGCAGCAGGTTGCCCAGCCGCTCGCGCGAGCCGCGGGTCCAGGCGGCGAGCATGACCCGCCGCCCCTCCGCTCGCCAGCGTTCGGCGTGGGCCGCGAGCTGCGTGAAGGCATCGCCCTGCGCCAGGATCGGCGCCGGCCGGCCGCCGCCGTCGATTCCCGCCGCGCCGTCCGGCCGGCCGAAGGGGCTGAAGGCGAAGCGCGGCAGCCCGGCCAGCATCGCCTCCCACGCCGCCGCATCGAGATAGAGCCGGTCAGGCGGCAGCGGCCGATACGGCGTCTCGCCGTCGCGCGGCACCGCTTTGCGGGCCGCGTAGTGGTCGGCGATCATCTCCAGCCGCGCCGCCAGCACCTCGTCCGCCTGATGGTCGAGGCTGACCGAGGCGCCGGGCACGTAGTCGAGCAGCGTGTCCATGCGTTCATGGAACAGCGGCACCCAGTGTTCCATGCCGGGATGGCGACGGCCCTCCGAGATCGAGAGATAGATCGGGTCCTGGGCGGCGGCGTTGCCGAACAGCTCGCGCCAGCCGGTGCGGAAGCGGGCGACGGCGGCGGGGTCGAGGAACACCTCGCTCACCGGCCGCAGCTCCAGCGCGCCGATGCGCGCCCCGCTGCGCTGGCTCGCCGGGTCGAGCTTGCGGATGGTCTCGATCGTGTCGCCGAACAGGTCGAGCCGCACCGGCTCGCCCCGGCCGGCGGGGAAGATGTCGATGATGCCGCCGCGGATCGCGTACTCGCCCGGCTCCATCACCGTGCCGGCGCGGCCGTAGCCGTTGCCTTCCAGGAACCGCGCCAGTTCCTCGGGCGCGATGCTGCCGCCCTGGGTCAGGGTCCGGCTCGCGCCGCGGAAGACCTCCGCCGGCGGCACGCGCTGCACCAGCGCGTTGACGGTGGTCAGCACGATCCGCGGCGCCCGCGCCGGCTCCAGCAGCCGCGCCAGCGTCGCCACCCGCTCGCTGACCAGCTCCGGGTTCGGCGACACCCGGTCATAGGGCAGGCAGTCCCAGGCCGGGAAGGTCAGCACCTGCGCGTGCGGGGCGAAGAAGGCCAGCGCCTCGGCCAGCCGCGCCATGCGGCTGTCGTCGCGGGCGACGTGCAGCAGCGGGCCGGCGTGCTCGCGCAGGCGGCGGGCGAGCAGCACCGCATCCCAGCCCTCCGGCGCGCCGAAGACGGTCGCCGCGGTCACGACCGCGCCGCCTCGCGCATGGCGCGCAGCAGGGGCGTGTCGGCGGCAGCGGGAACGGCACGCCGGCCGGTCAGCCAGTCGGCCAGGTCAGGGTCGGGCAGCTCCAGGATCTCCTCCAGCGCGTCCAGCTCGGCCGCGTCGAACGCGTCGATTCGCCGGCTGACGTAACCGCCCACGAGCAGGTCGGTCTCGTGGCTGCCGCGATGGGTGGCACGAAACAGCAAGCGACGCCGGCGCGCGTCGCGCGGCGGGGCGGGCGAGTCTGGCATGGGCGGTTGCCATATAGGCGACGCCCTGTTCTGTGTCAGCCGTGCCCGATGCCCGCCTCGTCCCGCTGTTCGCGCCGCTCGCCACCCTGCGCGGCGTCGGGGCCGCGCGCGCCAAGCTGATCGCCCGGGCGGCGGGCGGCGCGCGGGTGATCGACCTGCTCTTCCACCTGCCCGAGTCGCATATCGACCGCCGCGCCCGCGCGACCCTGCGCGACCTCCCCCCCGGCCGAGTGGCGACCGTCGCGGTGGAGGTGGTGCGCATCGAGCCGCCGGGAAACGAGCGCCAGCCGACCCGCGCGGTGGTCGCCGACGGCACGGGATTCTCGGAGATCCTGTTCTTCCGCGCCTTCCCCCGCGAGCGCCTGGCGCCTGGCGCGCGGGTGCTGGTGTCGGGCAAGCCCGACGAGCGCGGGCATTTCGTCCATCCCGAGCACATCGTGCCGCTCGACGGCGCCGAGCGGCTGCCGGCGATCGAGCCGGTGTGGCCGCTCACCGCCGGCCTGTTCCCCTCGCATCTGCGCCGCGCCTTCACCGAGGCGCTGGCGTGCGTGCCAGACCTGCCGGAATGGCATGACGCCGCCCTGCTGCGGCGCGAGGCCTGGCCGGGCTTCGCCGAGGCGCTGCGGGCGCTCCACGCCCCCGCCGAGCCGCCCACGCCCGCCTGCCGCCGCCGCCTCGCCTATGACGAACTGCTGGCGGGGCAGGTGGCGCTGGCGCTGGTGCGCCGGCGCGACCGGCGGCGGCCCGGCCGGGCGCGGCACGGCGACGGGCAGCTCCGCGCCCAGGCGCTGCAACGCTTCGGCCGCCCGCTGACCCCGTCGCAGGCGGCGGCACTGGCCGAGATCGACGTCGACCTCGCCGCGCCGCACCGCATGCTGCGCCTGCTGCAGGGCGATGTCGGCTCCGGCAAGACCCTGGTCGCCCTGCTCGCCATGCTCCGCGCGGTCGAGAGCGGCGGTCAGGCGGCCCTGCTCGCCCCCACCGAGGTCCTGGCCCAGCAGCATACCCGCACGCTCGGCGCGCTCGCCCCGGTGCCGGTGGCGCTGCTGACCGGGACGGTGAAGGGGGCGGCACGGGACCGCATCCTCGCCGCGCTCGCCGACGGCTCGCTGCCGCTGGTGGTCGGGACCCACGCGCTGTTCCAGGAGCGCGTCGCCTATGCCGACCTCGGGCTCGCGGTGATCGACGAGCAGCACCGCTTCGGCGTCGACCAGCGGCTGCTGATGGGCGGCAAGGGCGCCATGACCGACGTGCTGGTGATGACCGCGACCCCGATCCCGCGCACCCTGCTGCTGACGCAATGGGGGGAGATGGAGGTCAGCCGGCTCACGGAAAAGCCCGCCGGCCGGACCCCGGTGCGCACCACGCTGCACTCGCTCGCGACCTTTCCCGACGTGGTGGAGGCCGTTGCCCGGGCGCTCGACGGGGGCGCGCGCGTCTATTGGGTGTGCCCGCTGGTGGCGGAGAGCGAGACCGCCGACCTCGCCGCCGCCGAGGCCCGCTTCGCCGCCCTCGCCGCCCGCTTCGGCGGGCGCGTGGGGCTCGCGCACGGCCGCCAGGAGACGGCAGTGCGCGAGGCGGTGCTGCGCGACTTCGCCGCCGGGCGCATCCGCCTGCTGGTCGCGACCACGGTGATCGAGGTCGGCGTCGACGTTCCCGAGGCGAGCGTGATGGTGATCGAGCACGCCGAGCGCTTCGGGCTTGCGCAACTGCATCAGCTCCGTGGCCGCGTCGGGCGCGGCAGCGAGGCGAGTTTCTGCCTGCTGCTGCACGACGACGCGCTGACCGACATTGCGCGCCGGCGGCTGAAGCTGCTGCGCGACACCGATGACGGGTTCCGCATCGCGGATGAGGATTTCCGCCTGCGCGGCGGCGGCGATCTGCTGGGCACGCGGCAGTCCGGCGCGCCGGGCTGGCGGCTCGCCGATCCCGTGGACGATGAGGGGCTGCTGCACATGGCCGCGCGCGACGCCGAACTGCTGCTGCAGCGCGACCCGACGCTGCGCGGCGAGCGCGGCCAGGCGGTGCGCCTGCTGCTCGAAGTGTTCGAGCGCGCGGCGGGGATACGAACGTTGCGCGCGGGTTAAACCCATTTTAGCGCCGCGCCGCGGCTTGCATCCCCGGAGAATTGCGCTATTCCGGCCGCGCTGGGGAAACGCGGTGGGGGAGCAGCGATGGCGGCCCTGATCGAGATCGAGGGTCTGACGAAGCGTTTCGGCGCGTTCACCGCCGTCGATCATGTCTCCTTCACCGTGGCGCGCGGCGAGGTGCTGGGATTTCTCGGCCCCAACGGCGCCGGCAAGTCCACCACGATGCGCATGCTCGCGGGCTTCGTGACACCCACCGCCGGCAGCGCGCGCGTCTGCGGCCACGACGTGCAGACCGATGCCGTCGCCGCGCGGCAGAAACTCGGCTTCCTGCCTGAAGGCGCGCCGACCTATCCGGAGATGACGGTGCAGGGCTTCCTGCGCTTCGTCGCCGGCATCCGCGGCTATGCCGGCCGCGAGCGGACCGAGCGCATCGAACGCGCCATCGGGCTCACCACGCTCGCCGAGGCGCGGCTGCAACCGATCGAGACGCTGTCGAAGGGTTTCAAGCGCCGCGTGGGGCTGGCGCAGGCGCTGCTGCACGACCCGCCGGTGCTGGTGCTCGACGAGCCCACCGACGGGCTGGATCCGAACCAGAAGCACGAGGTGCGCGGCCTGATCACGCGCATGGCCAAGGAGAAAGCCATCGTGATCAGCACGCATATTCTCGAGGAGGTGGATGCGGTCTGCTCGCGCGCCATCATCATCGCGCGCGGCCGCGTCATCGCCGACGCGACCCCGGCCGAACTGGCGCAGCGGCATCCCTCCGGCAAGCTCGACGACGTGTTCCGCGCGATGACCGAGACCGAAGGCGCTGGCGGCATGAGCGACGGGTTCTCCGTGCGCCGCACCCTCACGGTCGCGCGCCGCGAACTCGCCGGCTACTTCGCGACGCCGGTCGCGGCCGTCTTCATCATCATCTTCCTCGCGCTGCAGGGCGTGCTGACCTTCAACCTCGGCGGCTTCTTCGATCGCGACCAGGCCGACCTGGTGCCGTTCTTCGCCTTCCTGCCCTGGGTGTTCGTGCTGCTGGTGCCGGCGATCACGATGCGCCTGTGGGCGGAGGAGCGGCGGCTGGGCACGATCGAGCTGCTGCTGACCCTGCCGTTGCGGCAGTCCGAAGCGGTGGTGGGCAAGTTCCTCGCTGCCTGGGCGTTCTGCGCGGTCGCGCTGATCCTCACCTTCCCGTTCTGGATCACGGTCAACCTGCTCGGCCATCCGGACAACGCCACCATCGCCTGCGGCTATTTCGGCGGGCTGCTGGTGGCCGGCGCCTTCCTCGCGATCGGCGCGGCCGCGTCGGCGGCGAGCAAGAACCAGGTGATCGCCTTCGTGCTCGCCCTGGTCATCTGCTTCGTCTTCGCCGCCGCCTCCTACCCGCTCGTCACCGACTTCATCTCGCGCGGCTCGCCCGCCCTCGCCACCTTCGCGCGGCGGCTGAGCGTGATCGAGCGCTTCCAGAGCTTCACCCGCGGCGTGCTGGAAGCGCGCGATCTCATCTACTTCGTCACGTTCATCGGCTTCTGGCTGTTCCTCAACACCGTCGTCGTCGACCATCGCAAGGCGGACTGAAGCCCCCATGCACCGAACTCTGGTCTTCCGTCATCGGCGTCGTCGCCGTCGCCGCGATCCTGATCGGCGTGAACCTGCTCGCCGACCGCTTCCTCGCCAACGCGCGGCTCGACCTGACGCAGCAGCATCTCTACACGCTGAACCCCGGCACCAAGCGCGTCATCGCCAGCCTGAAGGAGCCGGTGACGCTGCGCCTGTTCTACTCGCCGGCGCTCGGCGCCGCGGCGCCCACCTACGGCGCCTACGCCGACCGCGTGCGCGAGATGCTGCGCGAATACGCGAGCCTGTCGCACGGCAAGATCCGGCTCCAGTTCTTCGATCCGGAGCCGTTCAGCGACACCGAGGACCGCGCCGTCGCCTACGGGTTGCAGGCGGTGCCGCTGACCGGGGCCGGCGATCAGGTGTTCTTCGGCATCGCCGGCACCAACCTGCTCGACGACCAGCGCAGCCTGCCGTTCCTCAATCCCGACCGCGAGCGCTTCCTGGAATACGACCTGACCAAGCTCGTCTATGATCTCGCGAACGCCAAGCGCCCGGTGGTGGGCGTGATGTCATCGCTGCCGCTGGACGGCAACCCGCGGCTGATGATGACCGGCCACGGCGGCGCGCCCTGGGTCTCGCTGATGGAGCTGCGGCAGAACTTCGACGTGAAGCCGGTGCCGCTCGACGCCACGGTGATCGACCCGACGATCAAGGTGCTGCTGCTGGCGCAGGCGCAGGGGCTGAGGGAGCCGACGCTGTACGCGATCGACCAGTTCGTGATGCGCGGCGGCAAGCTGATGGTGATGGTCGACCCGCAGAGCGAGGCGGAGGCGAGCGAGCCCGATCCGTCCGGCATGCCGAACAAGAACACGTCGAGCGACCTGCCCAAGCTGTTCGATGCCTGGGGCATCACCTTCAACCCGAACGAGGTCGTGGGCGATCCCGGCAACGCGTGGCGGGTGCGCGCGAACGAGGGCGACCGGCGTCAGTGCCGTGGACTACGTGCCCTGGTTCAACATCCGCGGCGCCGGCATCGCGCATGACGACCCGGCGATGGCCGACATCACGCAGGTCAGCGTCGCCGCCGCCGGCGTGATCGGCAAGAAGGACGGCGCGCAGATCACGTTCACGCCGCTGCTGGCGCAGCGGCAAGGATTCGGGCCTGATCCCGGTCGAGAAGGTGCGCGACTTCCCCGATCCCGGGAAGATCCTCGCCGACTTCAAGCCGCAGGGCGGCGCGCGGGTGATCGCCGCGCGGGTGCACGGCGTGCTGAAGTCCGCGTTCTCCGGCCCCCCTGCCCTGCCGCCGGGGCAGGAGCGGCCGCCCGGCTTCCCGGCCTACAAGGCGCAGACCGACGGGCCGGCCAACCTCGTCGTCGTCGGCGACAGCGACATCCTCGCCGACCGGTTCTGGGTGCGGGTGCAGGATTTCTTCGGCCAGAAGCAGGTGGTCCCGTTCAGCGACAACGGCGCCTTCGTCGCCAACGCGATCGGTACCCTGGCGGGCGGCGACGACCTGATCGGCCTGCGCGGCCGCGGCGTCACCGCCCGCCCCTTCACGCTCGTCGATGACATGCAGCGCCGGGCGGAGGCGCAGTACCAGCAGACCGAGAAGGTGCTGCAGGCGCATCTCGAGGACACGCAGAAGAAGCTCGCCGACCTGCGCAGCGGCAAGGGCGACCAGGCGAAGGTCGTCATCACCGCCGAGCAGCGCGCGGCGATCGACGACCTCCAGCATGAACTGCTCACCACGCGCGGCAAGCTGCGCGCGGTGCAGTTCGACCTGCGGCGCGACATCAACCGGCTGGAGACGTGGCTCAGGCTGTTCAACATCGCGTTCGTGCCGCTGGTGCTCGCGGTCCTGGCGATCGGGCTCGGCATCGCCCGCCGGCGCCGCCGCACCCGCGCACGGGCCTGAGGGAGAGCCGCGATGCGCACCAAATCCGCGCTCATCCTGGCCGCCGCCGCCGTCGTCGTGCTGGCGCTCGGCCTGGAATTCGGCATGGGGCCGCGCGAGAAGTCGGTACGACACGTCCGGCGGCACGCTGGTCTTCCCCGACCTCACCGGCAAGCTCGCGACCGCGGTCGAGATCGACCTCGTGCATGCCGGGCGCACGCTGAAGATCGCGCGCAAGACCACCGACCCGGGCGCCGCCTGGGGCGTCGTCGATCACAACGCCTATCCGGCGCAGGCGTCGCAAGGTGCGCGAGCTGCTGACCGGGCTCACCGAACTGCGCTACGACGAGCCGCGCACCTCCGAGGCCGCGGAATATCCGCGGCTTGGCGTGGAGGACCCGAACGCCAAGGACGAGCAATTCGACACTGGTGCGCGTGCTCGACGCCAGCGGCCCGATCGCGCAGCTCATCGTCGGCCATCAGCGCACGGCGGCGAGCGGCAACGGCCAGACGCTCTACATCCGCCGCCCGAACGAGGTGCAGGCCTGGCTGGCCGACGGGTCGCTGCCGGTGAGCGCCGACGTGATGGAGTGGCTGAACCGCGACCTCGTCAACATCCCCGCCGACCAGATCGAGGGCGTCACCGTCGATCGCGGCGGCCAGAAACTCGTCTTCGCGCGCAAGGACAAGAAGCTCGCGCTCACCGACCCCGCCGAGCATCCCAAGCTCGACGAGTTCAGGCTGGAGGAGATCGGGCGCGGGCTGGAGAACCTTTCGCTCGAGGATTTCCGCCCCGCCCCCGCGCCGGGCAACGCGCTCGGCAAGGCGGTGTTCACCACCCATGACGGCACCAGCGTCACGGTGGACGTGAGCAAGGCCGGCCCCGCGGTGTGGGCGACCTTCGCCGCCGAGGGCAAGGGCGCCGCGCCGCTGGGCAAGCTGAAGGGCTGGGCCTATGAAATCGGCTCATGGAAAGAGAAGGCCCTGGTGCCGACGCTCGACGACCTGAAGGCGGCCACGCCGGCCGCGAGCAGCGCGCCGGCGCAAATGCCGATGCGGCTGCCGGCACCGGCGCCGGTCCCGATGCCGACTCCCGCGCCGGCGCCCGCTCCCGCAGCCCCGAAGTAAGCCGCGAATATCCCGCCCGCCCGCTGGTCGGCATCGGCGTCGCCGTGCTGCGGCCGGGGGCGGTGCTGCTGGTGCGTCGCGGCCGGCCGCCGAGCCTCGGCGCATGGAGCCTCCCCGGCGGCGCGCAGGAACTCGGCGAGACGGCGGAAGATGCAGCGCGGCGCGAGCTGTTCGAGGAAACCGGGCTCACCGTCGGCCCGATGCTGCTCGCCGCCAATGTGGACAGCATCCATCGCGATCCCGATGGGCGGGTGCGCTACCACTACACCATCCTCGATTTCGCGGCCCGCTGGGAGCGTGGGGAGCCGGCGGCCGGCGGCGACGTGACGGCGGCCGCCTGGGCCGGTTTCGACGAATTTGATCGCTACGCGCTGTGGGACGAGGCACGGCGCGTCATCGCGCTCGCCCGGGGCCTGCTCAGCTTGTAGCCTGCCCGCACCGCAGGAGGAGGACCCGTCGTGAAAGCATTGGTTCCGCTCGCCCTCGCATCCGCCTTGATCGCCGCCGGCCCCTCGCTCGCCCGGGCCGACGACGCGCCGGTCGCGGAGCAGATCGTCGATGCGATGAACAAGGTCTTCGGCGTGCACGCCGGCTTCCGTGCCAACCACGCCAAGGGCATCGTCGCCGAGGGCCATTTCAAGGGCGCCCCCGGGGCCGCGGCCCTGAGCAAGGCGAGCCTGTTCGCCGGCGCCAGCATTCCCGTCACCATCCGCTTTTCCGACGCGACCGGCCTGCCGGCCATCCCGGACGGCGCGCCGCCCGCCAACCCGCACGGCATGGCGCTGAAGTTCCATCTGCCCGACGGCAGCGACACCGACATGGTGACCAATTCGCTGAAGTTCTTCCCGGTCGCCACCGGCGCCGATTTCCGCGACCTGCTGCTCGCCGTCGCGGCCAGCCCGCCGGACGCGCCGAAACCGACCAAGATCGAGCAGTTCATGGCAAGCCACCCCGCCGCGCCTGCGGCCTTCGCCACCGTGGCGACGCCCAACAGCTTCGCCGACGAGGAATACTTCGGCGTCAACGCCTTCATCCTCATCAACGCGGCCGGCGCGCGGCAGGCAGTGCGCTACCAGATCGTGCCGGAGAAGCTGGTGCATCTCGACGCCGCCGATGCCGCGAAGCGCCCGCCGAACTTCCTGATGGAAGAGCTGCCGGAGCGGCTGAAGCACGGGCCGGTGACGTTCCATCTGAAGGCGCAGCTCGCCGCCCCCGGCGATCCTACCAGCGACGCAACGAAGGCGTGGCCGGCCGACCGCAAGCTGGTCGACCTCGGCGTGGTGACGGTGGAGAAGGTCGTTCCCGACAGCGCCACGGCGGAAAAGGCGCTGCTGTTCCTGCCGGGTCAGGTCACCGACGGGATCGAGGCATCGGACGATCCGCTGATCGACCTGCGCAACGCCGCCTATGCGGTGTCGTTCTCGCGCCGCAGTCAGTAGGCTCGCCGCCGCTCAGGCCCGCTACTCAGGCAACGAACTCCACCAGCGTCTGCGGCGTCGGCGCCAGCGGCTCGGTCGCGATGCCGCGGAACCCGGCGTCGCGCCCCATCGCCTCCAGTTCCGCCGCGGTGTAGGCGTCGCCGGCGGGGGTGTTGAGCAGCATCACCAGCGCGAACATCGCCGGTACGGGCGGCGACACGCGATCGGGGTTCGGCACGAACTCCACGGCCAGCACCCGGCCGCCGGGCGCGAGGTTCTCGCGCGCCCTGCGCAACAGCGCGGTGCCGGTCGGCGGGTCGAAATGGTGCAGGATATTGGGCAGCAGGATCAGGTCGGTACGGCCCGGCCCAGTCGACCTCGAGCGCGCTGCCGGCGATCGGGCGAAAGCGCGGCGCGACCCCCATCGCCGCGGCGTTCTCGCTGGCCACGGCTAGCACGTTGGCCCAGTCCACCGCCGCCACGTCGGCCCCCGGCACGGCCCGCGCGACCTGGATGCCGAACATGCCGTGGCCGGCGGCCACATCCAGCACGCGGCGCGGTGGCGGCGCAAAGCCGGCGACCCTGGCCGCAACACCCTGGGCCGACGGCATGACGAACGGGACCATGGCGCGCGCGAACTTCACCCAGATCGGATTCTCCGGCGCCGTGTGCGCAAGCCCGATCGACCCGCCGGCGCGAACCCGCGCCGCGGGGTCCTCCAGCGTGATCGCCAGATGCTCCGGTGCGGCGAGGAAGTCGACGATCGAGCCCAGATAGGTCGGCGAGCGGCGGTCGAGGAACGCGGCGCTGTCCGGCGTCAGGCGATAGCGTCCGCCCGCCTTCTCGATGAAGCCGCGAACGGTCAGGAAATCCGCCAGGATGCGCGCGCCCCGTGGCGCCGCCCCGATGCGCCCGGCCAACGCCTCAACGGTGTCGGCGCCCTCGGCAACGGCAGTGAACAGATCGAGTTCGATGGCCGCCTTCAGCGCCGCGGTCAGGCGGTAGCCGAAGAAAATGCCTTCGATGAACGGCATCGGCGACACGTCCGGCATCGGCTTCTCCCGCTTCCCCACTGCGGACTAAGCCGATGCTAAGCGGCAACCGGACGCAAATCACATTCAGGCCGGCCAGTGTGGGAGCAGGTGGGTGCAGCAGGCGGCCGGTTCAGCTCCGCCAGCGATGCGGCCGGGAGACGCTCTTGCGCGAGCTGAGCGTCATGGCCCCGCCCGCGAACAGCAGCCCGGCCGCCGCCGGCATCAGCCAGCACGGGCGCAGCAGCAGCGGCAGCAGCAGATGCGCCCAGAGCCATGCGGAGAGGTGGTTCGCCACGAACTCGTGCGCATCGTACAGCAGGCGCGCGTCCAGCATCGCGACCATCTGCGCGAGCGTGAGCGGCGGCGGCAGCAGGGTGGCGAGCGCGAACGCCGCCACCAGGCTGGCCGCCGAAAGCACTGCCAGGACGCGCGCGAGCGTCACGCGAACAAACGTTCGCCGGACTTGCCGGTATACATGGCCGCGACGAACTCCCCGTAACCGTTCCAGATCTTGGTGGGCACCATCTCGTCCGTGCCGATCAGCCGTTCCTCAGCCTGGCTCCAACGCGGATGCGGCACCGCCGGATTGACGTTGGCCCAGAAACCATACTCGCTCGCCTGCAACCCTTCCCAGAACGTCTTGCGGCCGCTGGTCGGTGAACTCCACCTTCACGATCGACTTCGCGGACTTGAAGCCGTACTTCCACGGCACGTTCAGGCGGATCGGCGCCCCGTTCTGCGGCGGCATCACCTTTCCGTAGAGGCCGACCGAGAGGAAGGCAAGGTCATTGGTCGCCTCCGGGATGGTCAGCCCCTCCGTGTAGGGCCAAGGATACCACGGCTTGTGCAGCCCCGGCATCGTCTTCGGATCGGCGAGCGTCGTGAACTTCACGTACGTGGCGCTGCCCAGCGGCTCGGCGAGCTTCACCAGGTCGGCGAGCGGGAAGCCGATCCAGGGCACCGTCATCGCCCAGGCCTCCACGCAGCGATGCCGATAGACGCGCTCCTCCAGCTTCACCTGCTTCAGCAGGTCCTCCAGGCCGAGCGTGCGCGGCGTCTTCACCATCCCGGCGATCTCGATGCTCCACGGCGTCGTCTTCAACGCCTGGGCTTCGTCGACCAGCGACTTGTCTTCGCTGAATTCATAAAAATTGTTGTAGGTCGTGGCGGCGGACTCGGGCGTGAGCGCGCGGCCGGCCGACGTAGTGCGGGTTGCGCGGGGCGCTCAGCGGCTTTAGCGGCGCGGCCGGCGCCTTCGGCGCGTTGCTGTCGAACAGGCTCCACGCGGCCGCCGGGCGGACCACGGCCCCGGCGGCAACGGCCCCGGCCACGCCGCCGAGCAGCGCGCGGCGGTGAGAGAGGGCTTCCGGCGTGACCTCGCTCTCCGCGATCTCCCAGCCACGGCGGCGGTGGATGAACATGGTGGAATCCTGTCCCTGCGTTCGTTCTACAGCTACTTCTTTCGGCGGGGCCAGATGTTACTCTGCGCCCAAAGCGATCCCGGCGGCAATCGCGCCGGCGCGGGATTGGCCCGCCGCGGGATTTGACCGGACGCGCGCCGCCTCGCAGGATGCCGCATGCTCCTCCTGATCGACAACTACGACAGCTTCACCTTCAACCTCGTGCACTTCCTGGGCGACCTTGGCGCCGTGTGCGAGGTGCATCGCAACGACCGTCTCTCCGTCGACCGAGGCGCTGGCGATGGCGCCCGGAGGCGATCGTGCTGTCGCCCGGCCCCTGCACGCCGAACGAGGCCGGGATCTGCCTCGACCTGATCCGCGCCGCGGCGGGGCGCGTTCCGGTGCTCGGCGTCTGCCTCGGCCACCAGGCGATCGGCCAGGCGTTCGGCGGCGAGGTGGTGCGCGCGCCGCTGCCGATGCACGGCAAGGTCAGCGCCATCCTGCACGACGGGCAGCGACGTTTTCGCCGGCCTGCCGAGCCCGTTCCACGCGACCCGCTACCACAGCCTGATCGTGCGCACGCGAGACGCTGCCGGCGGCGCTGGCGGCGACCGCGCGCACCGAGGACGGGCTGATCATGGGCCTGCGCCACCGGGCGCTGCCGATCTTCGGCGTGCAGTTCCATCCCGAGAGCATCGCGAGCGAGCACGGCCACCATCTGCTGCGCAATTTCCTCGCGGTCTGGCGCGCGGCTCGAACACGCCGGTGCGCATTCGCGCGGCAGCTGCGCCGGCCTGAGCCGATCGCGTGGCCGGCAACCTCAAGCCCGTGCTGGCGCGCCTCGCGGCGGGCGAGACGCTGTCCGCGGCCGACGCCGAGGACGCGTTCGGCATCATCATGTCGGGCGAGGCGACGCCGGCGCAGATCGCCGGCCTGCTGATGGCGATGCGGGTGCGCGGCGAGACCGTGGCCGAACTCACCGGCGCGGTGCGCGCGATGCGGGCGCGCATGGTCGCGGTCGAGGCGCCGCGAGGATGCGATCGACGTGTGCGGCACCGGCGGCGACGGCGCCGGCACGCTGAACGTCTCGACCGCGGTCACCTTCGTCCTCGCCGGGCTCGGCGTGCCGGTGGCGAAGCACGGCAACCGCGCCCTCTCCTCGCGCACCGGCGGCGCCGACGTGCTGGCGGCGCTCGGCGTGAACGTGGACGTGCCGCTGGAGCGGCTGGCCGGCGTGCTGCGCGCCGCCGGCTGCGTCTTCCTGTTCGCGCCGCGCCATCACGCGGCGCTGCGCCACGCCGCCGGGCCGCGGGTGGAACTTGGCACCCGCACGATCTTCAACCTGCTCGGCCCGCTGGCCAATCCGGCGCAGGTGAAGCGCCAGCTCACCGGCGTGTTCGACCCGAAATGGGCGCGGCCGATGGCCGAGACGCTGGCGCGCGCTCGGCACGCGAGCGCTGCTGGGTGGTGCACGGCGAAGGGCCTCGACGAGCTGACGGTCGCGGGCGAGAACCAGGTGGTCGAGCTGCGACGACGGCGCCATCCGTTCGTTCACCGTCGCGGCCGAGGATGCCGGGCTGCCGCGCGGCGCCGATCGCGGCCATCCGCGGCGGCGAGGCGGCGGTGAACGCGGCGGCGCTCGGGGCGTTGCTGCGGGGAGCCGCGGGGCCGTATCGTGACACCGTGCTGCTTAACGCCGCCGCGGCGCTGATCGTCGCCGGACGCGCCGAGGAACTGCGGGCGGGCGTGGCGCTGGCAGCCTCGGCGATCGACGGCGGCGCGGCGCTGGCGGCACTGGAAACGCTGCGCAGGGAAACCGCATGAACTCGTCGCTCCGCTCTCCGCCGCTCGCCGGAGCGATGGCCACGGCGCCCGATGTGCTCGCCCGCATCTGCGCCGACACGCGCGCCGGAGATCGAGCGCGGCGGACGCCGGGCATCCCGCTGGAGACCCTGCGCGCCAAGGCCGACGCCGGCCGATGCGCCGCGCGGGTTCGGCCGCGCGCTGATGGAGCGCGACCGCGGCCGGCCGGCATCGCGCTGATCGCCGAGATCAAGAGAGCCTCGCCCTCCGGCGGCCTGATCCGCCCGGATTTCGATCCGGCCGCCCTCGCCCGCGCCTATCAGGAGGGCGGCGCCACCTGCCTTTCGGTGCTGACCGACGGGCCGCATTTCCAGGGCAGCCCCGACCACCTGCGCGCCGCCCGCGCCGCGGTGACGCTGCCGGTGCTGCGCAAGGATTTCATCCTCGATCCCCTGGCAGGTGTACGAGAGCCGGGCGATGGGTGCGGACTGCATCCTGCTGATCATGGCGGCGCTGACCGACGAGCAGGCGGTGGAGCTGGAGAGCGTCGCCCGCACCCTCGACATGGACGTGCTGGCGGAGGTGCATGACGACAGCGGAACTCGACGCGCGCGCTGGGCCTGCAGACCAAGCTGATCGGCATCAACAATCGCAATCTCAAGACGTTGCACGACCGATCTTGCGACCACGATCGAGCTTGCGCCGCATGTGCCGCCGGACCGGTTCCTGATCGCCGAGAGCGGCATCCGCAGCCGCGCCGATGTCGGGCGGCTGGCGGCGGCCGGGGTGAACTGCTTCCTCGTGGGCGAGAGCCTGATGCGCCAGCCCGACGTCACTGCGGCCTGCCGCGCGCTGCTCGGCGCGATGAGCGGGCTCACCCATCTCGATGCCGCAGGGCCATGCGGCGATGGTGGATGTCGGCGGCAAGGCGGAGACCGATCGCGCCGCCACCGCGCGCGCCCGCGTGGTCATGCGGCCGGAGACGCTGCGCCTGATCCGCGACGGGCGGGGCCGCCGAAGGGCGACGTGCTCGGCGTCGCGCGCATCGCCGGCATCATGGCGGCCAAGCGCACCGCCGACCTGATCCCGCTCTGCCATCCGCTGCCGATCAGCGCGATCACGGTCGATCTTGCGCCGGAGGGCGAGGATGCGGTGGCGAATCGCCGCGACGGTGCGCACCACCGCGCGGACCGGCGTCGAGATGGAGGCGCTGACCGCCGCGGCCGTCGCCGCGCTGACGGTCTACGACATGTGCAAGGCGGTGGATCGCGGCATGCGCGTCGAGGGGCTGCGCGTGGTCGCCAAGTCCGGCGGCAAGTCCGGCGATTTCGTGCAGGACTGAGCATGATCTCGGTCGACGAGGCGCGCGCCCGCATCCTCGCCGCGCTCCGGCCCACGGCGGCGCGAGATCGTGCCGCTCGCGAGGCCGCCGGGCGGGTGACGGCGGCGCCGGTGCTGGCGCGCGTCGATCAGCCGCCGCAGGACGTTTCGGCGATGGACGGCTACGCGCGTGCGCGCGACGGATGCCGCCGCGGGCGCGCGGCTGCGCGTGGTGGGCGCGGCGCCCGCCGGGCCATCCCTGGCCCGGCACGCTCGGCGCGGGCGAGGCGCTGCGGCTGTTCACCGGCAGCATCGTTCCCGCCGGCGCCGACGCGGTGCTGCTGCAGGAGGACGCCGACGACGCCGGCGGCCACGTCACGGTGCGCGAGACGGTGCGGCCGGGCCGGCACATCCGGCGCGCGCGGCCAGGATTTCTTCAAGGAGCTTGAATTGATCCCGCGCGGCCGGCGGCTGACGGCGCGCGACGTGGGGCTGGCGGCCGCCGGCAACCACCCGTGGCTTACGGTGCATCGCCGCCCGCGCGTCGCGATCCTCGCCACCGGCGACGAGATCGCGCTGCCCGGCGAGCCGATCCCGCCCGGCGGCATCGTCAGCTCCAACGCCCATGCGCTGGCGGCCTTCGTGGCGGCGCGCGGCGGCGACGCCGCTCGTGCTCCCGGTGGCGCGCGACGACGCGGAGGCGATCGCCGCGGCGGCCGAGGGCGCATGGCGCCGACCTGCTGGTCACCACCGGCGGCGTCAGCGTCGGCGACGCATGACCTGGTGCAGGCCGGGCTCGCGCGGCGCGGGACTCGAGGTCGATTTCTGGAAGATCGCGATGCGCCCGGGCAAGCCGCTGATGTTCGGCCGGCTCGGCGCGACGCGCGGTGCTCGGCCTGCCGGGCAATCCGGTCTCGGCGCTGGTCTGCGCGGCGCTGTTCGCGCTGCCCGCGCTCGACGCGCTGGCCGGCCTGCCGGGCGAGGCGCCGCCGACGGTGCCGCGCCGTGCTCGCGGCCGAGCTGCCGGCGAACGATCACCGCGCCGACCACTTGCGCGCGCGCCTGACCGCGCAATCCGACGGAATACCCCTCGCGACCGCCTATGCCCGGCAGGACTCCGCCCTGCTGCGCATGCTGGCGGACGCCGATGCCCTGATCCTGCGCGCCCCGCACGCACCGCCGGCCGCGGCCGGCGCGCGGGTGCAGGTGATCCCCCTCGCGCCCCTGGGGCTCTGACCGCACAAGAGGATTTTAACGCCGCCGGCGCCATGGCATCTTCCCGGTCACGGGCTGGTGAGGAGACGCGCGGTGAGCGAAACGCTGGCGAGGGACGAGTGGATCGAGCGCGTCCTCGGGCTGAACCATGTCCGGCAGACGCCGAGCGAAACCAACAAGCAGGTCCGATTCGCGCCGACACCGATCGTGATCGCGCCGCCGAAGCCGCCCGTCCAGCTCGGGCGGGGCCGGCCGCGCGCCAACGCCGTGATCAAGCCGCCCCCGCCGCCGCCGAAGCCGAACGAGTTCGTGGGCGAAGGCGGCAAGAAGATCGCGATCGCGAAGAGCCCCAACGGCGGCACGCTGTTCACCGCCCCGCCCCCGCCGGTGCGCGAGATCACCTTCTCCGGCGGCGGCGGCAAGGGCGTGGCGCTGCCCGGCGCGGTGAAGGCGCTGGAAGACAGCGGCGTGCTGAAGGACGCGAAGAAGATCGCCGGCGCCTCGGTCGGCTCGATGACCGCGGCCATCGTCGCGGCCGGCATCACCGCCGAGGACTTCAAGACGGTCGCGAACGCCGAGGAGACGACGGCGACGATCACCGAGGGCAGCGGCGGCACGAAGCTCGGGCTGCTGATGGCGGCGGCGAAGAACAAGCTCACCACCGGCTCCGGCAATCCGCTCACCGGCCAGGGGCTGGAGAACATCGTGCGCGACGTGCTCGACGAGACGCTGCGCAAGCGGATGCTGGAATACATGGAGCAGTGCGGCAAGGACGGGAAGCAGCCCGACGCGACCGTGATGGCGATCGCCAAGCGGCTCAGCGGCAACAAGGCCGGCCCGACCTTCATGGATTTCCGCCAGCTTTCCAAAGTGATCCCGGCGGTGAAGGAGGTCGTGATCACCGGCACCTACACCGAGGAGTTCACGACCGACGACAAGGGCAAGAAGACCAAGCTCAAGGACGGCAACGACGAAGGCCAGCTCTACGTCTTCGACGCGGACAGCGAGCCGGACATGGAAGTGGCGGTGGCGGTGCACGCCTCCGCCTCGTTCCCCGCCGCGTTCAAGCCAGTGGACATCAAGCTGTCCAGCGGCCTGACGGTGCGCTTCATCGACGGCGGGGTGATGAACAACACGCCCACCTCCTCCAGCATCGGCAACGAGCGCAAGCTCGATCCGGTGCCCGAAGGCCGCGGCATGACCTTCGTGTTCGAGGACAAGGACGGCACGAGCAAGGGCCTGCTCAACGGCAAGGTCGCGCCGTCGCAGGGCTTCGGCGCGATGGCGGTGGACTGGTTCGTGGGCTCGCCGCACAGCGGCGCCGAATACGCGAAGAACCGCGACGTGGCCGACCGGCCGGAGGAAATCGTGGTCGTGCCGCTGCAGCTCACCTTGCCGCCCAAGAAGCCCGGCGAGAAGCCGCAGAAGTTCGACATGCGCGACGGCACGCTGAAGTTCAGCCTGCCGCACGACGCCAAGGTGGGATTCCAGGAGGCGACGGAGCAGGCCACCAACACGCAGATCGAGCGCGAGAAGCAGCCGAAGACGCGGGAGTTCGCGTCCGACTCGCAGATGTTCGTCTGCATCCCGATGACCGACCTGAAGACGCTGAAGGACAGCGACTATCCCGGCGCGGACGACGCCTACACCTTCCGCATGCGCGTCGCCGAGATGATCGGCAAGCTGGACGAGGCGGTGAAGCAGGAAACGGCGAAGGACAACGGCCGCATCGCCGACGTGCTGCAGGACAAGAACGCGACCATGGCGATCGACGAGCTGAACAAGCTCGCCGGCAAGAACGTCGATTTTCAGGGCTATGTCGGGCGGGAGATGAACCGCGGCGGCCTCGATTCGCTGCTCGACGCCATGCGCAAGGGCGGCGTGAAAAGCGACGTGCTGGATGCCACCTATGCCGTCGCCGACGCGCTGAAGGCACAGACCTACGCCGACAACATCCTCAAGCAGCTCGTCTATCCGAAGATGAAGACCGAGCGCGAGGGCGGTGCCGGCATCGCAACGCTGCTGCAGGTTGAGAAGATGCTGCGCGGCGCCAAGACGCCCGCCGAGGTGAACGCCGCGGTCACTGTCGCGGTGAACCACTTCAAGAACAAGTCCGACAAGAGCCTGCCGCGGCGCGGCCACAAGCAGTTCGCGCGCGAGATGGAGCGCCGCATGATGCCGAAGACCGTATGAGCCTCCCGCCGTATCGGCGGCGATCACGGCATGGCCATGGCGAATGCAGGCGTCGCGATGGGTGTTGCAAACGCCTGGAACCGGCCGGCGTTGAATCCGCACTGGCCATTCGCTGAGGGAGCGATCTGCCGATGTTTGAACGCACGCGTGCACTCTACGACGATCTCGCCACGACGCTCGGCGTGGCCGCGCTGCCGGCCGATGCGAACGGCAGCCTCCAGCTTTCGGTCGGCGAGAATTCGACCGTGGCACTGTTCGCGGAGGATGAATTCACGCTGCTGCTCGCCTCGCCGGTCACGGAGCTGCCGCGGCAGGTGGACTACGGCAGGATTCTCTGGCTGCTGCGCCGAAACTTCTACGATAGCCCGATCGCGCCGTTCCGCGTCGCCTGTGATACCGCGGGCAGCGTCGTGGTTTGGGGCCGCGTGCCGGTCGAGGGCATGACCGGCGAGCAACTGGCGAAACTGCTCGATGCGCTCGCCGAGGAAGCCGACCTCATCCGCGAGGAGATCGAGGTCGATGAGGGTGCCGACGAGGAGGATGCGGCGACGCCGGCCCAGTAGGCAGCCGGCGGAGGCAGCCGGCGGGGGCAAACGGCGGGGGCAGCGTTCGGCGCCGCTGACCGCGACATGTCGCTTGACGCGGCGCGCGGAACCAATCTAGAACGCCGCCCAGGTTGCCGGTTTGTTCGCGCTTCGCCTTGCCCGCCCCCTCCCGCCGCCGGCCGCATGGAGAGATGCCGCGATGCTGACGCGCAAGCAGCACGAATTGCTCAGCTTCATCGACCGCCACCTCAAGACCACCGGCTTCTCGCCGAGCTTCGAGGAGATGAAGGCGGCGCTGCACCTGAAATCGAAATCCGGCATCCATCGGCTGATTTCGGCGCTGGAGGAGCGTGGGTTTCTGCGCCGCCGCCATCACCGGGCGCGGGCGCTGGAGGTGGTGCGGCTGCCCGACGACCTGGCCACGCGCGAACCTGCGGCGGCGCACCGGCGGCCGCGTTCTCGCCCAACGTCATCCGCGGCGATTTCGGCAATCGGCTGCAGGGCGTGCGCGCGGCGAACGAGGCGGGCGCGGTGCAGCTTCCCCTGTATGGCCGCATCGCCGCCGGCCTGCCGATCGAGGCGCTGCGCGACAGCGGCGCGCAGACCGAGGTGCCGGTCGCGCTGCTCGGCAACGGCGAGCACTACGCGCTGGAGGTGGCCGGCGACTCGATGCAGGACGCCGGCATCCTCGACGGCGACACCGTCATCATCCGCCGCGGCGAGATCGCGGAGAACGGCCAGATCGTGGTCGCGCTCGTCGACGAGACCGAGGTGACGCTGAAGCGGCTGCGGCGGCGCGGCAATTCCGTGGCGCTGGAGCCGGCGAACCGCCTCTACGAGACCCGCATCCTGCCCGCCGACAAGGTGCGCGTGCAGGGGCGGCTGGTGGCGCTGCTGCGGCGCTACTGAGCGCCCGCCCCCACACGGCGGGTCACACCGAAATCACCGGCCCGAACTCCTCCCACCCGTTGCCTCCCCAGCGGTGCAGCCGCATGGCACGGATCGGACGGTAGTTCGCCGGGCTGGTGTTCACCCGCACGCCGGGCAGCAGCACCGGCACCTCGAGATCGACGAGATTCGCCGCCTGCCGCATGATGTTCTCGCGCGAGAGATCGGCGCCGCATTGCGTCAGCACCCGCACCAGGACATGCGCGACGGCGTAGCCGTAGACCGTGTTGATGTCGGTCACATCGCCCGCAGGAAAGTGCTTCACCATGAACGCACGCCACGTGGCCATGCCCGCATCGTGCACCCAGCGTGCGTCGGTCGGGTCCTTCAGCCATTCCGCGGTGATCATGCCGGTCGCGTGCGCGATCCCCGCCGGCCTGATCACCACGCCCACGGACGATGACGCGTAGGTCATGCAATGCAGCGGCTTCCAGTCGAGCGCGGCCATCGCGCGGATCATCTGGATCGCCCAGCGCGAGGCCGCCGCCGTCACCACCGCATCCGCCCCCGCGGCCTTGAGCGCGAGCGCCTGACGCTCGATGGTCGCATCAGTCACCTCGGTACGGTGCCTCCTTGACCACCATGTCCGGGTAGGCGTCCCCCAGCGCATGCCGCAGGCCGATGAGGTAGTCCTGGCCGAAGCCGTCGTTCTGATAGAGCACCCCGATCTTCGCGCCCGGCCGCTCCTGGCGGATGAACTTGCCGTAGATCTCCGCCTCGGTGCGCGCGCTGGGCGAGAAGCCCATGGTCCAGGGATAGTGCTGCGGATCGTCCCATTCCTCCGCCGGCGAGCCGACGAAGAGCTGCGGCACGCGGCGGTTGTTGAGATAGGGCCGCGCCGCCGCCTGGGTGCGCGTGCCGAGGCCATTGAACAGCAGCGCGACCCGCTCCTCCGTCACCAGCCGTCGTGTCTGGTCCAGCGTCCGCCGCGGGCTGTAGCCGTCGTCGCGCGAGATGAACGTGATGCGCCGGCCGTTCACGCCGCCGCGCGCATTCACCATCCGGAAATAGGCCGCCTGGGTCTGCGCGATCGCGCTGTAGGGCGCGAGCGGGCCGGAATAGGGCGCGGTGCTGCCGATCCTGATCTCCCGGTCCGTGACCCCGGGCGCATCCTCCCACGGCATGTCGTCCCGGGGCATGTCCTCCGCGCGCGGCGCGCGCGGCGGCGGCAGCATTGCCAGGGCAGCGGTCTGTAACAGCGTTCTCCTGCTCAACATCGGTGTCGGCTCCGGTACGGGCTCGTCTTGCGACGCGGGCCCGCGGCGAAGACGCAGGTCCTGCCGCGGCGAACGGACCATGGTCCCATCCTGTCACGCGGCGATGAGCCGGCGGTAACAGCGCGGTAACAGCGCCCGACCGCCGCCGCCGGCTACTGCTTCGGACCCCGCCGCAGCGGCAGGATGGCGGCGTCGCGGTGCTCGATCGAAACATGCGCGTCCTGCAGCAAGGCATCGCAGGCCTTGGCCGCGGCCGGGAGACCGCCGCGATCGCTGCCGATCGCGCCCCAAAGCCCGTCGCGGCAATCGCCGACGGCGAGCGTGATGCTCAGCACGGAATGGCCGGCGCGATCGACCGCGATGAACCAGCGCGGCGCCCCGCTCTCGACGTCGAAGTGGTAGCGCGCCTGCGACGGCGGCGTCGCCGCGTCGTGCAGACCCTGGAAATAGACGATCGGCGCCGCGACCGGCCACTGCGCGGCATCGTACGGGCGCACCAGCCGCCGGCTGCCCGCGCAGGCGTCGCTGCCGGTCAGCACCAGCTCGCCGCCCCGCATGTCGCGCCCCGGGTAGAGGTCGCCGGTCAGCTCCTCGCAGGCAATCACCCGCAGCAGCCGGCTCTCCCCTGCCTGTTCGTCGCCGTACTGCGTGCGGCCGATGCTGCGCAGCGACCGGAACAGCAGCACCTCGCTGGCGAGCTGCTCTTCGAGGTCGCTGTCGCCGTCGGGGTGGTAGCCGCGCAGGATCGAGCGGTCGATCAGGCGCGCCCAGGTGATCGAGTTGCTGCCGAGCACGTCGTGGAATGCGCCGGTCCGGATCACCTGCTGCCAGCGCAGCGGCAGCGCATCGCGCAGCAGGTGCCACTCGGCCTGGAACGCGGTGAATTGCTGTTCGTAGCTGCGGAAGGCGTGGCCGAGCGTGCCCTCCAGCACCAGCGCGCGCGGCGGCGTGCGCGATTCGCGGGCGGCAATGGCGGCGGCGATGGTTGCCACGACGGTGCCGTACGACTGGCCATAGAGGATGTAGTCGAGCCGGCCGCCGCGCGCCGTCTCCAGGGCGCCGACGATCGCAAGCACATCGCGCGCCAGCCATTCGGAGCTGAAGTCCCGGTCCTCGGTCAGCCGCGGGTCATCGTTGCAGCCGGCGCCGCGGGGATCGGTGAGCACGACCGGCGCGTCGTCGGGGATGCCGCCGCTCAGCACGTTCCGGTCCTCGCGGATCAGGGTGCCGCCGGGACCACCGGGCAGCACGATCACGAGCGGCCGGGCGACCCCGCTGCCGGGCCGCAAGCGGAAGCCGAGATCGAAGCGCCCGTCCTGGGGCCGGGCGTAGTCGAGCGGGACCGCGACATGGTGCACGTCCGCGGCGCCGCACGCCTGATTGTCGGCCCGTGCGGCATGCGCGCCGGCGACCAGCGCGATCGCGCACCATCCGGCTCCGATCCAGCGCTTGTGCACGGCAGGCTCCCTGTCTGTGTCCGGTGGGGAGCGCGTTCGTTCCTCGTAGGCGTCGGATATCAGGCGCGTTGCGGGGTCCGCAAGGGAAGCCGCACCAGACGCCTATTCCGGCGCCGGGGGAACCCACGGGCGCGCACCGCGCGCGTCGCGGTCCGAGACGATGCGCACGCCGTGGGGTTCGAGCCATACCGCATAGGCGCCGTCGCGCCAGAGGTCGAACCGATCGACCATCAGCGGCCCATCGCCGGGGCAGTCCAGGCGCACCGGGCGCAGCGAGAGCAGCACGTCGGCGCCGCAATCCGCCGCGTTGGCGGCGCCGAGCAGCAGCGTCACCGCCGGCCCCTGCGGGTCGGGCCGCAGCACGCAGGCCCGCGCGTCGCAGGCGAGGCCCGGCAGCGGCGCATCGGGCAGCGCGCGCGGCGGGCCGGCGGCGAAGTAGCGGCGCCAGGCGTCGAGCGTGAAGCCGGAGGAGCCGTAGCGCTCCTGCGCGAACATCGCGCCGTCCGCATGCAGTGCCGCCAGCCGTCCATCGGCCGCCAGCAGCGCGTCGGGCGGGCGGACGAAGGCGGGCGAGGCGAGACCGAGCAGGATCGCGGGGATGCCCCCGAGCCGGACGCCGCGTGCGCCAGATGCCGAGCCACGCGATCCCCAGCGCCGCGACGGCCAGCCCCCAGGCCGGCGCGTGCGGCACGAAGAAGGTCGCCGCCGGCAGCGCGGAGACCGTCCGCCCGATCCACAGCACCGCGCCAACGCCCCACGCCATCGGCCACAGCGCCAGGGCCTCGGCATGCAGCGGCATCAGCGCGAGCGCCGCGAGCCCCGCCGGCATGATCCAGACCGCGGTGATCGGCACCGCGAGCACGTTGGCGAGCACGTTGTAGAGCTGCACGACGCCGAAATGATAGGCGGCGAACGGCGCCGAGGCGGTGCCGGCCAGCGCGCTGGTGATCGCCAGCATCGCCACGTGATGCAGCAGCCGCCGCCCGATCCCCTCGCCGCGCAGCCGCAGCAGCGCGGGGCGCAGCGCCTCGTAGCCGGCGATGAGGGCCAGGACGGCGGAAAAGCTCATCTGGAAGCTGACGCCCATGGCCTGCGCCGGCGCGATCAGCAGCAGCATCGCCATCGCGAGCGCCAGCCCGCGCAGCGACAGCGCCCGCCGCCCGACGACGATGCCGAGCGTGACCACGCAGGCCATGGCGAAGCTGCGCATGATCGGCACATGCGCGCCGGTGAGCAGCATGTAGAACCCGCCGGCGGCCAGCGCCGCGACGGCGGCCACCGATTTCGTCGGCCAGTGCAGCGCCGCCCGCTCCCACGCCGCGAGCAGCAGGCGGGTGAGCCCGAAGATCAGGCCCATGACGATGCCGATATGCAGCCCGGCGATCGCCAGCAGGTGCGCCAGCCCCGAATCGCGGAACGCCGCCCGGTCCGTCTCCGGAATGCCGGCGGTGAGACCGGTCAGCAGCACCGTGCAGATCGCGCCGCGGTCGTCCGGCACCACCGCGGCGATGCGGGCGGCAATCGCCTCCCGCAGTGCCTCGATCCGGCCGGCGAGACCCGCCGGCGGCGCATGGTCGAGGATTTCCAGGCGGCTCACGGCGAACCCGTAGGCGCCGAGGCCGGCGAAGAAGTCGTCGCGCTGCAGGTCCCACCCACCCGGATAGGCCGGCGGCGAAGGCGCGTCGAGGATCGCGCGCAGCCGCACCCGGTCGCCCGGCACGGGAGCGGCGTCATCCTCGGCGCGCAGGCGGATGCGCACCCGGCGGGCTTCCGGCGCGCCACCGTTCAGCGCGGGGGCGACGAGGGTGATGCGGCTGCCGGTGGGCAGCGCCTCCACCGCCCGCACGCGGCCAGTGACGAGCGTGGCGTGGCGGGGCACGGCGAGCAGCGGCGGGGCGGTCACGGCGGCGAACTGCGTCACCGCGAACCCGAGCGCCGCCGCCAGCGCGGCGAGCCCGGCGGCCCGCGGCAGCAGCCTCCGCCAGCCGAGCGCGGTCACGACGACCGCGGCGCCGAACGCCACCGGCCCCGCCCAGGCGGGCGGCTCGGCGAGCAGCGCGAAATACAGCGCGTCGCCCGCGAGCATGAACACCGGCAGCCAGAGCGCGAACCGTCCGCGCTCGGCCTCGATCCAGTCGAACACCGCCGCCTCGGCTGCACGCCGCCAATGCGCCTGCCAGGTGAGGAGCGTGGCGCCCTGGGACATGCCGTAACGTTACGTCGGCGTGGTTTGGGAGGCCATCGGCGGCGTGCTACAGCCGCGCGCCATGACCGTCCGCACCCGCTTTGCCCCCTCGCCCACCGGCATGCTGCACATCGGCGGCGCCCGGACCGCGCTGTTCAACTACCTCTTCGCCCGCCACCACGGCGGCACCTTCCTGCTGCGCATCGAAGACACCGACCGCGAGCGCAGCACCGAGGCGGCGACGCAGGTGATCCTCGACGGGCTCGCCTGGCTCGGCCTCGACCCGGACGAGGCGCCGGTGTTCCAGTCCACGCGGCAGGCGCGGCATGCCGCGGTGGCGATGGAGATGCTGGCCGCCGGGCACGCCTATCGCTGCTGGTGCACGCCCGCGGAGTTGCAGCAGATGCGCGAGCAGGCGCTCGCCGAGGGGCGGCCGCCCCGCTACGACGGCCGCTGGCGCGACCGCGACCCCGCCGAGGCGCCGCCGGGTGTCGCCCCCGCAATCCGCATCAAGGCGCCGCGCGACGGCGAGACCGTGGTCAGCGACCTCGTGCAGGGCGAGGTGCGCGTCGCCAACGCCGAGCTCGACGACATGATCATCCTGCGCAGCGACGGCACGCCGACCTATCTGCACGCCGTGGTGGTCGACGATCACGACATGGCGGTGACGCACGTGATCCGCGGCGACGACCACCTCACCAACACTTTTCGGCAGTTGCTGGTGTATCGGGCGATGGGCTGGGCGCCGCCGCAGTTCGCGCATATCCCGCTGATCCACGGCGCCGACGGCGCCAAGCTCTCGAAGCGGCACGGCGCGGTCAGCGTGCTGGAGTTCCGCGAGCAGGGTTTCTTGCCCGAGGCGCTCTGCAACTATCTGCTGCGGCTCGGCTGGGCGCACGGCGACCAGGAGATCCTCTCGCGCGAGCAGGCGATCGCGCTGTTCGATCTCGACGGCGTCGGCCGCGCGGCGTCGCGCATGGACTACGCGAAGCTCACCCACATCAACGCGGTGTGGCTGCGCGCGGCCGACGACGAGTTCCTGACGCGCGAGACGCTGCGGCGGCTGGCGCACCGGCCGAACCTCGCACTCGGCACGGCGGCGGCGCACCGCGTGGCGGTGCTCATGCCCGGGCTGAAGGAGCGCGCGCGCACGCTGATCGAACTGGCCGACGCGGCCGCGTTCCTCGTCCACCCGCTGCCGCTGCCGATGGAGCCGAAGGCGGCGGCGCTGCTGACACCCGAGGCGCGGCTGATGCTGCGCGAGCTCGCCGACGTGCTGGCCGCCACCGACTTCTCCCCGCCCGCCGTGCATGCGGCCCTGCGCGCGTTCGCCGAGGCACGGCGCGTGAAGCTCGCGCAGGCCGCACAGCCGCTGCGCGCGGCGCTGACCGGCAGCACCGCGAGCCCGCCGATCGACACCACGGTCGCCGCTTTGGGCCGGGAGGAGACGCTGGCGCGGATCGCGGCGGTGGCCTCGCCGGGGGCGTGATCGCCCTCAGGCGTGGATGTGCTGGTGCACCACCGCGCCCGCGCCGTGATCGTGGCGCGCATTCGCGACCTGGGCCGGCACCACGTGCAGGTTGGCATGCCGCACGCCGCGCTGCGCGGTGAGCGCGTCGGCCAGCCGGTGCACCGCCCCCACCGTCCCTTTCAGCACCGACACCTCCAGGCACGTCGCGTGGTCGAGATGCACGTGCATGCCGGCCACACTCAAATCGTGATGGTCGTGGAACACATGCGTCAGGCGTTGTGCGAGCGCGCGCGTCGCATGGTCGTAGACGTAGCCGAGCACGGCGACGCAGGGCGTCGCGTCGGTGGAGGCGACCTCGCGCGCGGCGGCCGCGCGGATCAGGTCGCGCACCGCCTCCGATCGGCTCGCATACTGGCGCCGCTGCATGACCGCATCGACGGTCGCGAGCAGATCGTCCTCGATCGTGATGGTGATGCGTTGCATGGCGCCCTCCCCTTGCCGACGACGTAGCGGCTGGACGTCCTACTTTTCAAGGCAATAGTATGAACCCCGGATCGTGTCTGGGGGGTTGCGATGGGGGCGGCGCTGGCGAGTGTCTTCGGTGACGGCTCCGGCAACTTGCGCCTGAAGATCGCCGGCATCTATGCCGTGCTGATCGCCGCCAACGTCGCCGCTTGGGCCTGGGCGCTGGTGACGTTCCGGCACTATCCGGTGCTGCTCGGCACCGCCCTGCTCGCCTACGGGTTCGGGCTGCGCCACGCCGTCGATGCCGACCATATCGCCGCGATCGACAACGTCACCCGCAAGCTGATGCAGGAGGGCAAGCGGCCCGCCGCCGTCGGCTTCTTCTTCTCGCTCGGCCACTCGACGGTCGTGGTGCTCGCCTCCGTCGCCATCGCGGCGACGGCAACCGCGTTCAAGGGGCGGTTCGCGGCGTTCCAGAGCGTGGGCGGGCTGATCGGCACGCTGGTGTCCGCGCTGTTCCTGCTCGCCATCGCGGCGATGAACATCGTTGTTCTGCTCTCGATCATCCGCACCTTCCGCCGCGTGAAGGCGGGCGGGCGCCTATTCCGACGACGACTTCAACCTGCTGCTGGCCGGGCGCGGGCTGCTCGCGCGGCTGTTCCGGCCGGTGTTCCGCATCATCCGGCGAAGCTGGCACATGTACCCGCTGGGCTTCCTGTTCGGCCTCGGCTTCGACACCGCGACCGAAGTCGGCCTGCTCGGCATTTCCGCGAGCCAGGCGGCGCAGGGGATGTCGATCTGGTCGATCCTGGTGTTCCCCGTGCTGTTCACCGCGGGCATGTCGCTGGTGGACACCACCGACGGCATCTTCATGCTCGGCGCGTACGGCTGGGCGTTCCTGAAGCCGCTGCGCAAGCTCTACTACAACATGACGATCACCTTCGTGTCCGTGCTGGTCGCGGTGGTGGTGGGCGGGATCGAGGCGCTGGGCCTCGCCGGCGACCAGCTCGGCCTCACCGGCCCGTTCTGGGACGGGATCGGCGCGCTGAACGACAATTTCGGCACGATCGGCTACCTGATCATCGCGCTGTTCGTGGTGAGCTGGTTGATCGCCGCCCTCGTCTACCGCGCCCGCGGCTATCACCGGCTGGAGGCGGAGGTGGGGTAACGCCCACAAGTCTGCATCATGGCCCGGCCCGTCCCGACCATCCACGCGGCCCTCGCGGCACCGTTGCGGCACGACGGCGTGGATGCGCGGGGCAAGCCCGCGCATGACGGCGAAAGCGCGGGAGAGCCGCGCCGCGCCCCGCCCGTTGCGCGCGCTCTCATTTGGCGCGAGGCTCCGCCGACGGGTGTTTTGGAGCGGGCAATGGACGCGATCGACGGCAGCATCGGCGATCCGGCAGCGCTGCGGGCGCATTATGGCGAGGTGATGCCGATCGCGGCCCGCAAGGTGCTGCCCCGGCTCGACCAGCACTGCCGCGCCTTCATCGCCCTCTCGCCCTTCGCGGTGCTCGCGACCGCGGACGGGGCGGGCAACGTCGATGCCTCGCCGCGTGGCGACGCGCCGGGCTTCGTGGGCGTGCTGGACGACAACACGCTGCTGCTGCCCGACCGGCCCGGCAACAACCGCGTCGACAGCTACGGCAACATCCTCGCCCATCCGGGCGTGGGCCTGCTGTTCTTCGTCCCCGGCGTGAACGAGACCCTGCGCGTGAACGGCGACGCCACCGTCATCACCGACACCGACCGGCTGGCGCCGTTCTCGGCCCAGGGCAAGGCGCCGGTGGGCGGGCTGCTGATCACGGTGCGGGAGGCGTTCTTCCACTGCGCCAAGGCGCTGATGCGCTCGTCGCTCTGGGACCCGTCACGCCACATCGAACGCCGCAGCTTCCCCACCCTCGGCCGCATCATCGCGGACCAGACGCGGATGATCGAGACCGAGGAGGCGGAGCGGCATATCGAGCAGGGGTATCGGGAGAAGTTGGGACTGAGTGGGGCTTAGCGACACGATCGAACCGCAGCCGCGCCCTGAGCGAGCGTCCGCGCCCCCTCTTTCGCATCAAGCCTCTTCCCCATTTCTAGGAAGCGTCCAACAGTCATGGAGAGCCATGAGTTACTCTGAACCGCTCGAGATGCAGAAAGTCTTCGTACTTTCTGGCATACCTGAGCATACGTTGTGTACAACCTGTCGAATATACCAGACTACTCGTCGCCCTGCGGACGATCGGTCGAAGCGTTGTTATCGAAGGTCGCCTCTGGGAATTGGAAAAACCACGTCAGTAAGTAAAGCTATAGAAGAAGCGGGCTTGTCTATGGATATTTTGACGCTATCGGCAAGAAAGAAGTCCGATATTGAATAACATCCGTGACCTTCCACGGGAAGTGCCGATCGGAACAGTGGTGATCGACGATTTTCACAGGCTTGATGAAGAGAGTAAGAAGGATCTTGCTGACTTTATGAAAACGCTAGCCGACGAAGGGATTGCGGATAGCAAGCTAATTGTTCTTGGCATCCCCAGCGCCGGGCAATCTTTAATTTCGTTTGGAAAAGACTTATCTAATAGAATAGAGATAATTTCCTTTGAAGCAAACCCAGAATACAAAGTCGAAGAATTGATTACGAAGGGGGAATCTGCATTGAATATTGACATAAACATAAAACAGGACATCGTAGATGCTGCACAGGGCAGTTTCTACATTGCGCAAATGCTTTCATACAACACCTGTATACGAAGCAATATTCTTAATAGATCGGAAAACCGAGTAACGACCGGAGTTAGTTACGAGGCGGTCAAGGCTCATGTCATGGATTTTCTAGCTCGTTCGTTTCACGGCACTACCATCTCTTTTGCCAGAGGAACTAAAACTGAAGCGCGAAGGGCGCGCGCCTTATCTTCATTTGCTATACTGGTTAAGCCAAAGCACGAATTGGTCTATTAACACTGACCGTGAGGCAGATCGACATCCGCAGCAGAAAGGAAGTGTTTCGCAAGTTGTTGCGAAAGGATTTCTGGAGGACTCGATTTATAGTTCGACTGATATCGAAAGAGTCGTTCATTTCGATTCAAAAAGTAAAACGTTGATCATTCAGGACCCGCAATTCATCTACTACCTCCGCAATCTGTCTTGGCCACGTTTGGCGGATGAGGTCGGTTTCGTCTCACTGGAATTCCCGACGCGCTACGATTTTGCGCTCTCATTCGCAGGCTCCGATCGCTATGTCGCAGAGGCGTTGTCTAACGCACTCTCTGAAGCACCAGATGGAAATCTTCTACGATAAGAACGAACAGCATAGAATCCCAGCCGCTGACGTCGAGGATATACCTCGCGCCAATATACGCGTCTGATGCGCAGTTTGTTGTGTGCATACTCGGGCCCGACTACCCTAAGCGGATCTGGACAAAATTCGACTATTTGAATCAATTTAAAAAAGATTTTAAATCCGGCGAAGTGATTCCCATTTCGTCGTAAGCACGGTTTCATTGGGCGATGTGTGACGCCGGCGCATCGGATCGCAGCCGACCGGGGCGGCGTTCGCCGAGCCCTCGGATGGAACGGCCCTCTTCCGAGCCGCCGCTGCTGGTCGATGCCGACGTCGGTCGGGATATTCGTACCAGATATCACGGCGGTGAGCATTCGTCCATTACAATGCCCGGCGCCCAGCCCCCGGGACGCGCGTCGCTGACGGGCAACGCCGACGCAGCAGCACGTCGAGGGCATCCGCAAGCACAAGCGTGAGCAGCGGAGAAGTATCGGTCACAATGCGGCTGAAGGGGGCCTTCACGTCCGCGCGCGCAGCGCCGCGCGAATGATCGCCCGCCCGCGCCGGCGGGCCTCCACGTTCGGCCCCTCCATCGGCGCGATGGGCGGTCGCAATCCGCGTTCGCCAAGCGCGCCGAGCACCTGGACGTAATCATCGAAGCCACGCTCACGGAGCGCATGCCACGTGATCTCGCCCGCGGCGTAGCCGCGGATCAACGCGTCCTGTTCCTCGCCGGCCATCGAATCCCGAGCCCCGCGCCTGTCTTGGGTGGGTATGACAATACCCCCAATTGACCGCCCTGAGAGACAAAAGCCGCCGCTCTGCCACGGGCAAGAACGGGCGTTGTTGCGAATATTGCAATGCTTTCAGGTTGGCGCCTAGGCTCCCTTTGCTGCGTCGGATCAACCACGCACTCCGGCAGTAAGGCCTTTCCAGCGTAGCCGTCCTGTGACGCAGGTGGGTTTGCAGAACGGTCGTCGTCACCGCAGGAAGCGCGCGCATGAACGACCCCGAGACCATCATCATCGGCGCCGGCCCCGCGGGTCTCGCCTGCGCGGCCTGCCTCAAACAGGCCGGTGTGCGGGCCGAGATCTTCGAGAAGGCGGACGGTGTGGGCGCCGTCTGGCGGCGCCACTATGACCGGCTGCATCTGCACACCAACCGCGCAAGCTCCGGGTTGCCCGGCTTCGGCATCCCGAAGACCTATCCGCGCTACCCGGACCGCACCCAGGTGGTGGACTATCTGGAGCAGTACGCGCGCCACTTCGACCTGCGCCCACACTTCGGCGCCGCCGTCAACACCGCCCGCCGCGACGACGGGCTCTGGCGCGTGGAAACCGGCGCCGGCACGTTCACCGCCGCCAACCTGATCGTCGCCACCGGCATCGCCGACTTTCCCCATCGGCCGCGCTGGCCCGGCGAGGAGCGGTTCGGCGGCGACATCCGGCACAGCAGCGCCTATCGCAACCCGGCGCCCTATGCCGGCCAGAAAGTCCTGGTCGTGGGCTTCGGCAATTCGGGGGCGGAGATCGCGCTCGACCTCGCCGAGCGCGGCGTGCGCGTGGCGCTCGCCGTGCGCGGGCCGGTGAACATCGTGCCGCGCGACCTGCTCGGCATTCCCATCCTCAGCATCGCCATCGCGCTCAGCATCCTGCCGCCCGCTGTCGCCGACGCGCTCGCGGCGCCCGTGGTGCGCCTCGCCATCGGGTCGCCGCAGCGGCTGGGGCTGCAGCGCGCGCCGCGCGGCCCGCTCGCGACCATTTCCGGGCAGGCCCGCGTGCCGCTGATCGACGTGGGAACGGTGGCAAAGATCCGTGCCGGCGCGATCGCGATCCGCCTGGACGTGCGTGCACTCGACGCGGGCAGCGTGGATTTCGTCGACGGGACGCGCGAGGCGTTCGACGCCATCATCGCCGCGACCGGGTTCCGGCCCGACCTGCGCCCGCTGCTGCCGGACGTGAACGGGGCGCTCGACGCAGCCGGACTGCCGCGGGTGAGCGGGGGCCCGACCGCGGTGCCGGGGCTCTATTTCTGCGGCTTCTATGTCTCCCCCACCGGGCAACTGCGCGAGATCGGGATCGAGGCGCGGCGCATTGCCGATCATATCGCGCGCGGCGGGCCCGGCGCGCGCTAGTGGCGGGAATCGTACACTGCGCTGTGCGGACCCTCACCCCGGCCCTCTCCCGCAAGCGGGAGAGGGAAGTCAGGCGCCACTGCCCCCACTCCCGCTTGCGGGAGAGGGCCGGGGTGAGGGTGCAGCAGGCAACGACGAAGCTGGCCGTCCGCCGGCCCTTCCGCCATCCTGCGCGCCCCACGCCGGAGGGTCGCCGCCATGCCCGAGTATTCGTCCGCCTGCCTCGACGCCATGCGCGCGGTCAGCACCGCCACGCTGACCACGCAGCTTTTCAAGCGCGGCCTGCGCAACGTGTTCTGCCAGGGCATCCGCCCGCTCGGCCGCTACGAGACGAACCTCGTCGGCCCGGCCTTCACGCTGCGCAACATCCCCGCGCGCGAGGACCTCGACGTGCTGGAGAACTTCTCCAATCCGAAGCATCCGCAGCGCTACGCGATCGAGGCGACGCCGGCGGGCCATGTGCTGGTCATCGACTGCCGGGGCGATGCGCGCGCGGCCTCGGGCGGCGACATCCTCATGACGCGGCTGATGGTGCGCGGCGTCGCCGGCGTGGTCAGCGACGGCGGCATTCGCGACAGCGGGCCGATCTCGGCGCTCGCGCATGCCCGTCTACTGCGCCGGCCCCTCGGCGCCGCTCAATCTCGTCGTGCACCATGCCACCGAGACGCAGGTGCCGATCGGCTGCGGCGGCGTCGCGGTGTTTCCCGGCGACCTGATCGTGGGCGATGCCGATGGCGTGGTCGTGGTGCCCGCGCATCTCGCCGAGGAGGTCGCGCGCGACGCGGCCGAGCAGGAGCGGATGGAGGCGTGGATCGTGGAGCGCATCCGCGGCGGTGCGAAACTGCCCGGCACCTATCCGCCGGATGCCGCCACCCGCGCCGCCTATGAAGCATGGCGGGCTGCCCAGGGCTGAGGCTGGACAAGCCGGGCGCCGTGGCGAACAAGGGCGCCGCGATGACGGAGGACAAGGCATGAGCCAGGCAGCGGCGACCGCGGGGCTGACGATTGCGCCAGAGCTGAAGGCTTTCATCGAGGACGAGGCGCTGCCCGGCACCGGGATCGCGCCCGCGGCGTTCTGGCAAGGGCTGGCGGGGCTGCTGGAAAAGTTCACGCCGCGCAACCGCGACCTGCTGGCGCGGCGCAACGAGCTGCAGGCGCGCATCGACGCCTGGCACCGCGCCCGCCGCGGCGCGCCGGTCGACCGCGCCGCCTACATCGCCTTCCTCACCGAGATCGGCTACCTCGTGCCGCCGCCGGCGCCGTTCAGCGTCAGCACCGCGAACGTCGACGCCGAGATCGGCGCCATCGCCGGGCCGCAGCTCGTCGTGCCGGTGAACAACGCGCGCTACGCGCTGAACGCCGCCAACGCGCGCTGGGGCAGCCTGTACGACGCGCTCTACGGCACCGACGCGATCCCCGACAGACGACGGCGCCGCGCGCGGCGCGCGGCTACAACCCGGAGCGCGGGGCGCGCGTGGTCGCCAAGGCGCGCGCGATCCTCGACCAGATCGCGCCGCTCGCCGGCGCCAGCCACGCCGACGTCACCGGCTATGCGGTGCGCGACGGCGCGCTCGTCGCCAGCACCGAAATCGGCAGCGTGGGACTGGAAACGCCCGGCGCAGTTCGCCGGCTACCAGGGCGAGCCGGCCGCCCCCGCGCTGGTGCTGCTGCGCCACCACGGCCTGCATGTCGAGCTGCATATCGACCGCACCCACCCGATCGGGCGCGACGACCCGGCGGGCGTCGCCGACGTGGTGCTGGAGTCCGCCATCACCACCATCATGGACTTGCGAGGACAGCATCGCCGCCGTCGATGCCGCCGACAAGGTCGCGGCCTACCGCAACTGGCTCGGGCTGATGCGCGGCACGCTCGCCGCCACGTTCGAGAAGGACGGGCGGACGCTGGAGCGCCGGCTCAATCCCGACCGCACCTACACGCGCGCCCGGCGGCGGCACGCTCACCCTGCCCGGCCGCAGCCTGATGCTGGTGCGCAACGTCGGCCACCACATGCTACACCGACGCGGTGCGCGACGCCGGCGGGCGCGAGATCCCCGAAGACCATTCTCGACTGCCGCCGTCACCTCGCTGATCGCGCTGCACGACCTGAACGGGACGGGGCCGCTGCGCAACAGCCGCGCCGGCTCGGTCTACATCGTCAAGCCGAAGATGCACGGCCCGGACGAGGTGGCGTTCGCCGACGAGCTGTTCAGCGCGGGTCGAGCAAATGCTGGGGCTGCCGCGCAACACGCTGAAGATGGGCATCATGGACGAGGAGCGGCGCACCACGCGTCAACCTCGCCGCCTGCATCCACGCCGCGCGCGACCGGGTGGTGTTCATCAACACCGGCTTCCTCGACCGCACCGGCGACGAGATCCACACCTCGATGGAGGCCGGGCGCGATGGTCCGCAAGGACGACATGCGGAGCACGCGCCTGGATCGCCGCCTACGAGGACCACAACGTCGATGTCGGCCTCGCCTGCGGGCTGCGCGGGCGGGCGCAGATCGGCAAGGGCATGTGGGCGGCGCCGGACCGCGATGGCGGAGATGCTGGCGCAGAAGATCGCCCATCCGCGCGCCGGGGCGAACACCGCCTGGGTGCCCTCGCCCACCGCCGCGACGCTGCACGCGCTGCACTATCACCAGGTGGACGTGGCGGCGCGGCAGCGCGAGCTCGCCGGCCGCGGCCCGCGGCCAAGCGCGACGGACATCCTGACCATCCCGCTCGCCGACCGGCACCAACTGGTCGGCCCGAGGAGGTGCAGCAGGAGCTGGACAACAACGCGCAGGGCATCCTGGGCTACGTCGTGCGCTGGATCGACCAGGGCATCGGCTGCTCGAAGGTGCCCGACATCCACGACGTCGGGCTGATGGAGGACCGCGCGACGCTGCGCATCTCCAGCCAGCACATCGCCAACTGGCTGCTACCACGGCGTCGTCGAGCGAGACGCAGGTGATGGAGACGCTGCGGCGCATGGCGGCGGTGGTGGACCGGCAGAACGCGGGCGACCCGACATACCGGCCGATGGCGCCGGGCTATCGACGGCATCGCCTTCCGCGCCGCCTGCGACCTGGTCTTCAAGGGGCGCGCGCAGCCGAACGGCTACACCGAGTTCGTCCTGCACACGCGCCGGCGGGAGGCCAAGGCCGCCGCGGGCGCATGACGCGCACCCAGGCGATCCTGGCCGGCATCGCGCTGGCGCTTTTGGGTGGCGGCGTATCTCTGGTTCTTCCGTCGCGACCTGCAGCGCTGGCGGACGCGGCGGGCCCAGCGGGCCCGCGCAGCAGCGCAGCAGGCCGCCGCCCGCCAGGCGAAGCTGCGCGACGACCTCGCCCGCCGCCTGCCGCCCGGCCGTCAGAACTGAGACGCCTCCGCCGGTCGTGCGCCCGTGCCGGGCGATCGTTGTGTGAGCGTGACATCTGGTTCGCCGGATTGTGCGTGGCGGCAGCCGCCGCCGTCTTTTCGTTCGGTCCTTCGACCCCATGTCGCGAATCGGCCTGGCGCGCCGCCGCAGCCGGCCATTCATCCAAAATGCGGCATGAGTGTGATGATGCAACTTGTTACGATGCCATTAAATTCGCTGGAGGCTGGCCACGCGGCAGCTTGCCCGCTGACGCTCACCAGGCGATAACGGGGGATGCTGGAACGTTCCGAATCCATTCGGCCTCCAAGCGCCCGCCGCGGCATCCGCTCGGTCGAGACCGGGCTGCGGGTGCTGGCGGCCCTGGGCGCGACGGGCGGCCCCTCGACGCTCACCTCGCTCGGCGCCCGGGTGGGCCTCTCGCCGAGCCAGACACATCGCTACCTGCAGAGCCTCGTCGCCGCGGGGATGGCGGTGCAGGACGCCTCGGCGCGCTACGACCTCGGCCCGGCCGTGATCCGCATCGGGGTCGCGGCGCTGGCCCGCATGAACTGTTTCGCGCGCGCCGAGTCGCCCTCGCGCGGTTCGTGGAAGAGACCGGCTGGACCGGGCTGCTTGCCATCTGGGGCGAGTTGGGGCCCGTGTGCGTGCGTTGGCTGCCCGGCCGGCCGCCGGTGGTGACGAGTTTCGGCGTAGGCTCGGTCCTGCCGCTGCTGCACAGCGCGGCGGGGAACGTGTTCCTCGCCTATCTCAGCCCGAACGAGCTCGCGACCCCGCTGGCGGAGCTGGCGGTGAACGGCGAGGCGGAGACGATCGGCCGGCAGGTGCGCGCGGGACAGCTTGCCGAGCTGAGCAACGGGGCCCTGCCGGGGCTGCGCGCCATCGCCGCCCCGATCTTCGACCTGCAAGGGCGCCTCAACTTCGTGGCCGGCGGCCTCGCCACCCGCGCCATCCCCGACGAGTTGGACGCCCAGGTGACGGAACGGCTGCGCCATGCGTGTCGCGAGGCGACGCTCGCGAGCGGCGGGAAGTGGCCGACCTGAGCGGCGCCGACCTCAGCCGCTCGCCGCGTCGAGCAGGCCGATCGCTTCCGGCGCTCAGCTTCAACTGCGCCGCGACCGCGATGTCATGCCACTGCGCGAGGCTGGTGGCGCTCGCGATCGGGGCGGTGATGGAGGGGCGCGCGATCAGCCAGGCCAGCGCCACCTGCGCCGGGGTCCCGCCGGCCTCGCGCGCCACGCGATCGAGCGCGGCGAGCACGCGCATGCCGCGCGCATCGAGATACTTCTTCACGCCCGCCCCGCGCGGGCTCTTCGAGAGATCCGCCTCGGAGCGGTATTTTCCGGTCAGGAACCCGGCGGCCAGCGACCAGTAGGGGATGACGCCCAGCCCCTGCTCGACGCACAGCGCCTCGAAATCCCGCTCGTACTCCGCGACGCTCGACGAGATTGTAGTGCGGCTGCAGGGACTCGTAGCGCGGCCAGCCGTGCTTGGCGCTCGCCGCGAGCGAATCGCGCAGCCGCGCCGGCGTCAGGTTCGAGGCGCCGATCGCGCGCACCTTGCCCTGCGCGATCAGCGTCGCGAACGCCTCCATCGTCTCCTCGACCGGCGTCGTCGTTGTCGTCCCAGTGCGCCTGGTAGAGATCGATGTAGTCGGTCTGCAGCCGTTTCAGCGAGGCCTCCGCGCATTTCAGGATATAGGCGCGCTTGAGGTTGACCCCCTCGCCCATGTCGCCGCCGACTTTCGTGGCGATGATGACGTCGTCGCGGCGGCCGCGCCGCTTCAGCCAGTCGCCGATCACCGTCTCCGACTCGCCGCCCTGGTGTCCCGGCACCCAGCGCGAATAGACGTCGGCGGTGTCGATGCAGTTGAACCCGCTCGCAACGAACGCATCGAGCAGGCTGAACGAAGTCGCCTCGTCGGCGGTCCAGCCAAACACGTTGCCGCCGAATACGATCGGCGCGATTTCCAGGCCCGAACGGCCGAGCTTGCGTCGTTCCATAATCCCTCCGCTGTCGCGATGCCGGGCAAAGTCTGGGCCGCCGCTCCGGCGCACGCAAGATGAGCCGGGCGCAACGCTGGACAGGCCGGCGCGCGACACGGTACGTGTCGATCGACAAGAATGCCCGGCCACGCCGCGGGGTCCACGCCGCGGGGGCCACGCCGCGGGCCAGCCGAGCACTGGGGGAACACGATGACCGCCGCCGTGCGATCGAAGTTGCTGTTCGTGCCGCCACCGCTCGCGTTCGTGCTCGCGTTCCTCTGCGGGGTTGCGATCAATTCGGCCGTTCCGCTGGCGCTGCCGATGCCCTTCGCTCGGGCGATCGGCGCAATCGCGATCGCGGCCGGCGGGGCGCTGATGATCGGCGCGGTGGCCCTCTTCATCCTTCGCCGAACCACGATCATTCCCTTCGCCGACCCGTCCGGCCTCGTCGCGAGCGGGCCGTACCGGATCACGCGCAACCCGATGTATGTCGGGCTCGCGCTGGCCTATTCCGGGATCGCGCTGGCGTTGCCGTCGCTCTGGTCGTTGCTGTTCCTGCCGTTGCCATTGCTGCTGCTGGAGGCGGTCGTGATCCCGTTCGAGGAGGGACGGATGCGGGCGGCGTTCGGCTCCCACTACGCCGCGTATTGCCGCCGCGTGCCCCGCTGGCTGTGGCCGCGCGGCGCCGTGCCCGACGCCTGACGACGACACGAGTTGGCCCGACTTCGATTCGGAGCACCGCATGTGGATGTGTCGTCCTGCACGGCCTGACGAAGCCGAAGCCGCGTGCGGGGTCATTCGACAGTCCATCGAGCAACTGTGCAGGGCCGATCACGATGACGATCCGGCGATCCTCGCCCTATGGCTTGCCAACAAGACCCCTGGACAGGTCAGGATGTGGATTGAGTCGAATCCTTCAGGCGTGCTTGTCGCTGTCGCATCTGGCGGAATCGGCGGCGTCGGCGCCGTGCTGCCCGATGGGCGGATCGTGCTCAACTACGTAGCACCCTGGGCGCGATTTCAAGGTGTCAGCAAGGGCCTGGTACGGGCCATGGAGACGCGGGCGGCCGCGTTGGGCAACGCGCTTTGCACTCTCACCAGCACCGTCACCGCCCACGCATTCTATCGCGCGTGCGGCTACGAGGATGCCGGGGAAGCCGATCCGCTCCTTCGGCGGCAAGCCCGCGTTTCCGATGCGGCGCGCGATCGCATGACGCGCCTCTCGCCGATCGCCGCCGCTCGCGGCCGGCACATCCTCGGCTACTCCGGCCCGCGCGGCATGATATAGGCGGCAACCCGCGCGGCCAGGGCGTCCGGCACTGCCGCCGCCTCGTCAGCCGCGCGGCGGACAAGGAAATCGACCAGCGCCGGGACGTCGGCCTCGTTCAGGCGGGCGAAGCGGAACATGCCGCCGCCGCGGCCTTCGCGCACCGCCGCACCGTTCGGCCGTGGACAGGACATGACGCAGGCGACCGCGCCGATTAAATGCGCGACGCCGCGCCGCAACGCCTCCTGCCGCACCGCCGCCAGCATCGCCTCCCCGCGCGTCGGGCTTCCGCCACCGGGGCGTAGCGATCGCAGGTGGTGCAGACGAAGAGCCGCGGCGTCATGAATGCAGCTGCGCCGCCGCGCGCGTCTGGCGTGCAGCAGTGCACGGACGTCGAGGCCCGGGAATGGCGCCGTCCTCGACCACCCAGCGCCCGCCCACCATCACCCGGTCCGCGCGGTGCGCGCCGCAGAGCACGAGCGCCGCGAGCGGGTCGCGCGCCCCGGCGAAGCGCAGCTCGTCGAGCCGGAACAGCGCGAGATCGGCCGCCATGCCCGGCGCGATGCGGCCCAGTTCCGGGCCGGCCGATGCAGGCGGCCGAGCCTTCCGTCGCCCAGCGCAGCGCGTCGCGATGGCCGACGCGCTGCCACGCCGTAGCGTTGCCGCTGCAACAGGAACGCCGCGCGCACCTCCTGCATCAGATTGGAGGCGTTGTTGGAGGCGGAGCCATCGACGCCGAGCCCGACGCGCACGCCCGCCGCCTCCATGTCGCAGACCGGGCAATGGCCGGAGGCGAGAATCTGGTTGCTGCACGGGCAATGCGTGACCGCGACGCCGGCCTGCGCCAGCCGCGCGATCTCCGCCGCATCGAAATGGATGCCGTGCGCGAGCCACACGCCGTCATGCAGCCAGCCCACATCGTCGAGGTAGTCGAGCGGCCGGCGGCCGAAGCGCGCCTCGCAGAACGCGGTCTCGTCCTCGGTCTCGGCGAGATGCGTGTGCAGCCGCACGCCGCGTTCGCGCGGCCAGCTCGGCGGTGGCGCGCATCAGCGACGTGGTGACGGAGAACGGCGAGCACGGCGCCAGCGCGATCTGCACCATCGCATGCGGCCGCGGGTCGTGGTGGCGCGCGATCACGCGCGCGCTGTCGGCGAGGATCGTGTCCTCGTCCTGCACCACGGAATCCGGCGGCAGGCCGCCGTCGCGCTCGGACAGGTTCATCGAACCGCGCGTGAGCACGACGCGGATGCCGAGCCGGCGCGCCGCCGCCACCTCGATATCCATCGCGTCTTCGAGCCCGGCGGGAAAGACGTAGTGGTGATCGGTGGTGGTCGTGCAGCCGGACAGCAGCAGCTCCGCCATCGCGACGGTCGCGGCACTGTCCACCGCCTCCGGCGTCAGCCGCGCCCAGATCGGATAGAGCGTGCGCAGCCAGCCGAACAGCGTGCGGTCGAATGCTGCCGGCGTCGCGCGCGTCAGCGTCTGGTAGAAATGGTGATGCGTGTTGATCAGGCCCGGCAGCACGACATGCGCCGAGGCATCGAACGCCGGCGACGTCCGGCGTCTGCCCGGCCGGCACCAGCGCCGCGATCCGCCCATCCTCGACGATCACGCCACGCTCGGCGCCCTCGGCCAGGATCGCCAGCGGGTCCTTCAGCCAGAGCGCCGTCATCTGCCCTCCTCCGCCCCGCCGCGATCTTCGCCGGTTTGGCGCGCCGAGCGCCAGCGGGCTAGGCTCGCGCGCGGCGGCATGGAGGCGGTGCGGTGAAGATCGGCGTCCCCAAGGAGATCAAGACCCACGAATACCGCGTCGGCCTGACCCCCGCGGCGGTGCGCGAGCTGTCCGGCCGCGGGCACGCGGTGCTGGTGCAGCAGGGCGCGGCGCCGGCGATCGGCTTTCCCGACGACGACCTATCGCGCGGCCGGCGCGACGATCGCGGCGACGGCCGAGGACGTGTTCGCCGCCGCCGAGATGGTCGTGAAGGTGAAGGAGCCGCAGCCGCGGAGATCGCGCTGCTGCGCGCGGGGCAGGTGCTGTTCACCTATCTGCATCTCGCCGCCGACCGCGCGCAGACCGAGGGGCTGATGCGCTCGGGCGCCACCTGCATCGCCTACGAGACCGTCACCGACGCGCGCGGCGCGCTGCCGCTGCTGGCGCCGATGAGCGAGGTCGCGGGGCGCATGGCGGTGCAGGTCGGCGCGCATTGCCTGGAGAAGGAGCAGGGCGGCGCGGGCGTGCTGCTCGGCGGCGTGCCCGGCGTGCCGGCGGGCAAGCGTGGTGATCCTCGGCGGCGGCGTCGCCGGCACCAACGCGGCGCGCATGGCGATCGGCATCGGCGCCAACGTCACCGTCATCGACACGCTCGCTGCACCGGCTCAAGGAGCTCGACGATGCAGTTCGCCACGCAGCTGCACACGCTGTTCTCGACCACCGACGCGATCGAGGGCGCGGTGCGCGCCGCCGACCTCGTGATCGGCGCGGTGCTGGTGCCGGGTGCGGCGGCGCCGAAGCTCGTCACGCGCGCGACATGGTGCGGCAGATGCGGCCGGGCTCGGTGCTGGTCGACATCGCGATCGACCAGGGCGGCTGCTTCGAGACCAGCCGCCCGACCACGCACGCCGACCCGACCTATGTCGACGACGGCGTGGTCCATTACTGCGTCACCAACATGCCGGGCGCGGTGGCGCGCACCTCGACCTTCGCGCTCAACAACGCGACGCTGCCGTTCGTCGCTGGCGCTGGCCGACAAGGGCTGGCGGCAGGCGATGGTCGACGACGTCGCATCTGCGCCGCGGCCTCAACGTGCACGCCGGGCAGGTGACGCACGCGGCGGTCGCGCACGACCTCGGGCTCGACTGGCGCGGCGCCGAGGCCGTGCTGGGGATCGCGGGCTGAGCCCCGCCCCGCCGATCATCAGCCGCGGTAGCGCGCGGCGGCGTGCTCGTTGCGGAAGTTCGGCAGCATCGCGACCCGCGCCGCCGTGAACGCCTCCCACTGGCCGGCATCGGGCAACGGGGGGATGGTGATCGCCTCCCGGCGGTCGAACCCGACCAGGGCGGCATCGACCAGTTCGTCCACGTCCATCATGCCCGGAATCACGCTCGGGTCGCGGCCGGACCGCGCCCAGATCTCGGTGCGCGTCGCCGCCGGCAGCACCGCCTGAACATAGAGGCCGCGCGGCCCAAGTTCGCTTTGCAGCGACTGGGAAAAGGTCAGGACGAACGCCTTGGTCGCGGGGTAGATGCCGCCGAACAGCTCGGGCGCGAGCGCGACGATCGAGGCGAGGTTGATGATCGCCCCGCCGCCTTCGGCGAGGAAACGCGGGATGACGGCGCCCGCAAGGCGCGTGACCGCGGTGATGTTGAGACGGATCAGCCTGTCCTGCGCGTCGAGATCGGGAGACTTGAACCCGCCCGGGGCGGCGGCGCCGGCGTTGTTGACCAGGAGCCCGATGCGCGCGTCCTCGCCGAGCCGCGCCTCCACCCGCGCGAGATCGGCGGCCTCGGTCAGATCGGCCCGAACGATGTCGATGGCCACCCCGGTTTCGGCGCGCAGCCGTTCCGCGCGTTCCGCCATGCGGGCCGCGTCGCGCGCGACCAGGACCAAGTCGTAGCCGCGGCGGGCGAGCCGGTCGGCATAGGTCGCGCCGATGCCGGAGGAAGCGCCGGTGATCAGCGCAGCGCGAGAGTTGGTTGAACTCATGGAAGGCTCCTCGAAAGCATTTACATGACGATCGTCATGATTGCTATCAATGGCGAGCGTCATATATCCTGTCAAGAGCGAATCCCCCGGCGGAAGGTGCAAGTCATGCGGGTGTCACGGGAAAAGGCCGCGGAGAACCGGCAACGGATCGTCGCCGCCGCGGCGCGGCTGTTCCGGGAGACGGGATTCGACGGTGCCGGCGTGGACGCGATCATGCAGGCGGCCGGCCTGACCCATGGCGGCTTCTACGGCCATTTCCGCTCCAAGGAGGATCTGGCGGCGGAGGCGGTTCGCCAGGGCCTCGCCGCCGGGGCGGAGCGGATGGCGGGCGCCTGCTCGCTGCGCGCCTATGCCGACGGCTACCTCTCCGCCGCCCACTGCGCCGACCGTGGCGGCGGCTGCATGGTCGCGGCCCTGGGCGAGGATGGCGCGCCAGGGCGGCGGCGTGCGCCGCGGGCTGACGGCGCATGTACGGGCGGCGGTCGGCCGGCTTGCATCCATGTTCGGCGGCGGCGACGCGCCGGCGCGGCGGGCGCAGGCCATCGCCGCGTTCGCCGGCATGGTCGGCGCGCTCACCCTCGCCCGTGCCGTGGACGACCCGGCGCTGGCCGACGAGATCCTGGCCGCCGGGCGGGCGGCCTTCGGCGGGGCTACGCCCGGCCGACCAGCCGCGCGTGCTTGATCGGCAGCGAGCGGATCCGCGTGCCGGTGGCGTCGAAGATCGCGTTCGCGAGCGCCGGGCGCGATCGGCGGCGTGCCGGGCTCGCCGATCCCGCCCCATTTGTCGCCGCCCGACAGCGCCAGATGCGTCTCGATCCGCGGCGCATCGGCCATCCGCACCATCTCGTAGGTGTCGAAGTTGCCCTGCTCGACACGGCCTTCTGGCGATCGTGATCTCGCCCGAGAGCGCCGCGGTGAGGCCGTAGATGACGCCGCTCTCGATCTGCCGCTCGACCGTGGCCGGGTTCACCACGTGGCCGCAATCGACCGCCGCCACCACGCGATGCACGCGCACGTCGCCGCGGGCGCTGACCGAGGCCTCGACGACTTCGCCCACGATCGTGTCGAAGCTTTCGTGGATCGCGATGCCGCGGCCCCAGCCCGCAGGCAGCGGCCGACCCCAGCCGGACTTCTCCTCGAGCACGTCGAGCACGTGCAGGAAGTCGGCTCCTGCCCGCCAGCAGGCGGCGGCGAATGGTCAGCGGATCGGCGCCGGCCGCCGCCGCGATCTCGTCGATGAAGCTCTCGACGGCAAAGGCATTCTGGCTGCTGCCCACCGAGCGCCAGAACATCACCGGCACATGCGTGTTTTTCAGGATGCAATCGACGGTCGCGTTGGGGAACGCGTAAGGCGTGTTGGCGAGCCCCTCCACCGCCATGGGTTCCACGCCGTTGGTCACCGGGTCCCAGCCGAGCGAGCGGCGGATGGACCCGACGGCGGTGCGTGCCTGCCACGCGACCGGCATGCCGTCGGCGCCGAGGCCGGCGCGGAAGCGGATCGCCGCCTGCGGGCGGTAACGGTCGTGCTGGATGTCTTCCTCGCGCGTCCAGATCAGCTTGACCGGCGCGCCGACCGCCTTGCTGACCGCGACCGCCTGGCGCAGCTCGTCGTTCACCGCCCGCCGGCCGAAGCCGCCGCCGAGATAGCAGTTGTGGACGTAGACATTCTCCGGCGCGACACCTGCGACCTCCGCCGCCGCGCGCAGCGCCGCGTCCGGGAATCTGCGTGCCGAGCCAGACATCGACGCGCCCTGGCTGCACATGCGCCGTGCAGTTCAGCGGCTCCATCGTCGCGTGGGCGAGATACGGAACCTCGTAGAGCGCCTCGACGGTCTTCGGTGCGCCGGCGAACGCCGCGGCAGCGTCGCCGCGCGTCAGCGCGTTGGCGGCCGGGCCGTCGAGGGCGGCGCGATATTCGGCGCGGAACTGCCCGCTGTCGGTTTGCGCGGCCGCGCCCTCGTCCCAGGTGATCGGCAGGTCGGCCAGCGCCTGCTTCGCCCGCCAGAAATTGTCGGCGACGACGGCGACGGCGTCCTTCAGCCGCACCACGGCCTTGATGCCCCGCCGCCCGGCGATCGGCGGTCTCGTCCGCGGCGACCAGCGTGCCGCCGAACACCGGGCATGCGGCGACCGCGGCGTAGAGCATGCCCGGCAGGCGGGTGTCGATGCCGAACCGCGCGCTGCCGTTGACCTTCACCGGCGTATCGAGCCGCGCCTGCGGCGTGCCGACCAGCCGGAACTGCTCAGGCGGACGGATCGCGGGCTCGGCGGTGAGGGTGACGCGCGCGGCGTCGGCCGCGACGGCGCCGAAGCCCAGCGTGCGCCCGCTCGCCGCATGGATGATCCGGCCGTCGCGCACGCTGCACGCCGCCGGCTCCACCCCCCAGCGCACCGCGGCCGCCGCCACCAGCCGCGCGCGCGCCGAGGCGCCCGCCTGCTGCAGCACGCGGTAGTTGTCGCGCACCGATCGGCTGCCGCCGGTGGCCATGCGGCCATACACGGTCTTCTCGACCAGGTTGCGGTGCGCGGAGGCGTATTCGGCGCGCACCTTGGTCCAGTCGCAGCCGAGTTCCTCGGCGACCAGCATCGGCAGCGCGGTCAGGATGCCCTGCCCCATCTCCTGCTTCGCCACCCGGATCAGCACGGAATCGTCCGGCTCGATCACCACCCAGGCGGTCACCTCCTGCGCGCCGGCGGGCGGCGGCGTGTCCCAGATTTCGGTGTTGGTCGGCAGGGCCGCGGCATCGGGCGCGAACCCGACCCCGACCGCGAGCCCGCCGGCGGCCGAGAGGGTCGCGAGGAGCACCTGACGGCGGCCCGGTAACATCGCGTTCATCGCCGCTCCTCCCGTCAGGTGCGCATCAGCGCGGCCGCGCGATGCATCGCCGCGCGCACGCGCGGATAGGTGCCGCAGCGGCAGATGTTGGAGAGCCCGGCGTCGATGTCGGCGTCGGAGGGATTGGGCGTGGCCTTCAGGAACGCGACGGCGGCCATGATCTGCCCGGACTGGCAGTAGCCGCATTGCGGCACGTCCTCGGCGATCCACGCCACCTGCACGGGATGGTTCGCCGCCGCCGACAGCCCCTCGATCGTCTGCACCTCCGCGCCGTCGATGCTGCCGACCGGCACCGAGCAGGCGCGCGTGGCCGCGCCGTCGACATGCACGGTGCAGGCGCCGCACTGCGCGATGCCGCAGCCGAACTTGGTGCCGGTGAGCCCGATCTCGTCGCGCAGAACCCACAGCAGCGGCATCTCGGGTTCCACGTCCAGCCGGTGTTCACGGCCGTTCACTTTCAGGGTGATCATGCGCGCCTCCGCCTGCGTCGCGGCGCGCACCATAGCACCGGCGGGGCAGCCACGCGAAGCACGTCGGGGCGGTCGCGCGTAACCTGAATTTTTACTAATCGGAGCAGAGAATTGTGGCGCGACTCACGCCCTGGTGAGTAATATTGCAGCATATGCTTCTCGCCGCGTTCGGGAACGCTCATCCCATGTCCGTGCCGCGCCGCGCCGTGCTGACCGGCCTCGCCTCGTTCACTGCCCTCGCGCCGGCGGCGCCGCTGCGGGCGCAGCCGTTCATGCTGGGGCATGCCTTCGATGCGGGCGCGGCGCCGGGCCCGGCGCCGCTGCTGCCCACCTGGCGCCGCAACGCCGTCACCGTGGACATGGCCGAGCGGCGACCGAAGATCGCGGTCGTGATCGACGATCTCGGCGTCATGCGCGCGCACAGCGCACAGGCGGTGGGACTGCCCGGGCCGCTCACCCTGGCCTGGTTCCCCTTTGCCCGCGACCTGCCGGACCAGGTGGCCGAGGCGTCCGCCCGCGGGCATGAGGCGATGCTGCACATGCCGATGCAGGCCCACACCAACAGCATCGTGCAGACCGGCCCCGACCCGCTGCGCGTGGACCTGCCGCCGGAGGTCAACCTCGCCCGGCTGCGCAGCGCGCTCGCCGCGGTGCCGGACATCGTCGGGTTGAACAACCACATGGGCAGCGTCGCCACGCGCGACCTGGCACTGATGGACCTGATGGCCTGCGAGACGCGGGCGCACGACATGCTGTTCCTCGACAGCGTGGTGATCCCGCACAGCATGGGCCTGCGCGCGGCGGAGGCGGAGGGCGTGCCGGCAGCGGCGCGCGACGTGTTCATCGACAACGACAGGAACCCCACCCTCATCCGCGCCCAGCTCGCCACCACGGAGATGTTCGCGCGCCACTACGGCTACGCGATCGCGATCGGCCATCCGCGCCCGAACACGCTGGCGGCGCTGGAGCAGTGGCTGCCGACGCTGCCCGAGAAGGGGTTCGCGCTGTGGCCGATCTCCGCCGCGGTGCGCCTGCGCAACGGGATCGACGTGACGATGAGCGTCTGAGGGCGCCGCCCGCGGCCCGGATCAGACCGCGCTCCAGGTCCACCGCCACCGAAACGCCGTGCGCGCCGCCGCCCAGGATGATGCCGCGCAGCGGGCTCACGTCGCCGAAATCGCGCCCCCAGCCGAGCACGACATGCTCGTCCTGCGCGACGAGGTCGTTGGTCGGATCGAGGCCGACCCAGCCGTGCTCGGCACCCAGCCAGCAGCCGACCCAGGCATGGCTCGCGTCGGCGCCGCGCCGCGCGGCTCCGCCCGGCGGCGGACGGGTGCGGATGTAGCCGGAGACGTAGCGCGCCGGCAGGCCGAGCGCGCGCAGCGCGGCGATCATCAGGTGGGCGAAGTCCTGGCACACCCCGGCGCGCTGCGAGAGCACGCGCACGACCGGCGTGGCGATGCTGGTGGCGCCGGGACGGAACATGAAGTCGCGCCGGATGCGCGCGGTGAGGTCGAGCAGGCCCGCGAGCACCGGCTGGCCCGGCGGGAAACTCGCGGCCGCGTAGTGCCCGGCTGCCGCCTCCGCCGCCGCCATCGGACTGGCGAAGACGAACTCCGCCGCCTCGCTCCGCATCGCCGCGGCCACGCACCGCTTCCCACGCCGGGGTGGCAGCGGCGGCGGGCGGCGGCGGCGGCGCGACCTCCACCTCCGCCTCCAGCGTCACCGCAAATCGCGCGTGCGGCCGATCGAGGAACAGCCAGCCGACCGCATTGCCGAAATAGTCCTGCGCGCGTCACCACCCGCGACGGCTCCGGCGCCGCCGTGATGTGCGCCGCGAGCACGCGCTGCCCCGGCAGGGCGCGCGGGCTCAGATGCAGCAGGTGGCAGGCGAGATCGACCGTCTCCGCATAGCGGTAGCTGGTCACGTGGCGCACCCGGTATCTCACGCGGCGTATCCACGCGGCTGGCGCCTCGCCCCAGAGCGCCTGTGCCGCGGGCAGCAGCGCGAAATAGCGGCGCGTGACCCGGTCGGACAGCGCCGCCAGTTCCGCCCCGATCGCGCTGCAGCCGCGGCGGCAGCGCGGCAGCGGCGACGGCCTGGTCGGATGCCGCCGAGCACGCCGCCGACCAGCGCCTCCGTCTCCGCCTGCAGCCCGGCCGCGGTCGCGGCCAGCCGCTCGGCGCCGCCGACATCGCCGGAAAGCTCGTCGAGCAGCGTGTGCATCGCGGCGAGCTGGAACGCGAGCCCGCGCGGGTTGCCCGGATCGGCCAGCACCAGGTCGAGCACCGGCGCCGGCTGGATCACCGTCAGGTAGCGGCTGCGATAGGTGATGACGGAATTGCACAGCTCCAGCAGCAGCCGCAGCCCGATCTCGATCCGCGCCGGCGGCTGGTCGAGCGTCGCGGCGGCCTCGGCGGCCACCGCCTGGGCCCGCTCGATCCGCCGGCCGAGATCCAGGAACAGCCAGCCGCCGCCGCGCACCATGTTCTCCGCCGCCATGCCCCGCGACGGTGGCGGAGAAGCGCTGCACCGCGGCCAGCGCATGACCGAGCGCATCGAGGCTGCGCCCGGCCGCCGCGGTCTCGCTCGCGTGCGGTGCGCAGGGTTGCGGTGAACGTCGCGTACATGTCGCCGGTCAGCCGGTCGCGCACGCTCTCGGTCAGGCGCGCGACTTCGCGCGAAGGCTGGCGATCCGATCGCGCCGCGCTCGCGCACGCTGCCAGCAGCGCCGCGGCCAGCGCCGACGGGCTCGCCGTCGCCTGCGCGACCTCGGGCGAGCAGGACCCGCGCCTGGCCAGGCAGCGCGAGCAGGCAGTCCAGTTCGGCAAGCTCGCGCGGCAGCGTGGCGCCGCCGCGCACCAGCCGGCCGATGGCGGCGCGCACTAGGCGGGCGGCGCGCTCGATGCGCTCGACCATGCGGCCGAGCCAGAACAGGTTGTCGGCGACGCGGCTCGGCAGATCGCCGGCGGTGCGGCGCAGCGCCAGCGGCGGCGCCGACGCACGGCGCGAGGCCGATCACGTCGGCGCGGTCCTCGGCCAGGACCCAGACATCCTTGGCGAGCGCCGATGCCGGCAGCGCGCCCGGCGAGCGCGCAGCCGGGTCCGGTGCGTCGGGCGTCAGGACCCGGGCAAGGCCGCCGGGCATCGTCCGCCAGCCCTCGCCGTCATGCACCGAGAAAGAGCCGCAGCACGACCGGCCGCGGCTCCAGCCGCTCGCCCACCAGCCAGGGGGCGACCGAGGCCGGCCACGCCCGCGGGTGCCGCGTTCAGGTTGCAGCGGCTCGCCCAGCAGCCGCCTCGGCGAGCGCGGGCAGCAGGCGCGGCGAAGCCCGGCGCCTCCAGCAGGCCGGCCACCGGGGTCGTTGACGATCCGCACGCTGCCGCCGCGCGCCGCGTCGAGCAGGCCGGGCACGCCGGCGAGCGGCCCGCCGTCCAGTTCCAGCGGATCGAGCAGGCGGCCGGCGAGGCGGCGCAGCAGCACATCGACCGGCTGCAGCCCGCGCAGCGTCTTCAGGAACACCGCGCCGTTGCGCACCGTGAGGTCGCCCGGCTCGACCAGCGCGCCGCCGAGGTCGCGGGCGAGCAGCATGTGCTCGAACCAGTGCGGGTGCGCGGCGCCCTCGCGTGAGCAGCGGCGACCGACGGGGTTGCCGCGGCCGGGCGGCGCGAGGCGGTGCAGGCTGTCCTGCCACAGCTCGAAGAACGGGCGCAGCTGGCGCACCTGCACCGGGCGGAACGGTTCCGGCAGCACGCGCGCGAGCAGGCGGCGGTTCTCGCGCGCGAGGCCGAGCCCGGCGGCGCAATCGGTGCGGTCGGCGAGCACGCGTCCAGGCGCCGTCCGGCGCCGCGGATCAGGTCGGCGGCATAGCAAGTGCAGGCCGAATGCCGTCCGCGAGGTCGCGGCACGGCCGCAGGAAGGCCGGATTGGCGAACACCAGCGCCGGCGGCAACAAGCCCTTCGGCCAGCAGGCGCTGCTTGCCGTAGAGGTCGGCGAGCACCGCCTCCAGCAGCCCGCGCGCGCTGGTCGAGGCCGGCGGCGAGGGCCGCGAACTCGGCCGGCCGGCAGCGGCAGCGGCAGCGGGTCGCAGCGCCAGGGCGGCCGGATCGCGGCGCTCGGCAGCAGGCTGCCACCCCTCCTCGGCCGCGGCGCGATCGAGCCGGCTGGCGCGGTCGGCGCAGCTCTTCGGCAAGCGCCGCGTAGGCGCCGAGCACGCCGCGCCAGTGCGGCCTCAGGCGGCCGCCGCCATCGACCATCTCGTCGCGCGCAACGGCCGCGGCCGCCAAGTCAGAGGAGGCCGCGGCGGGCGAGGTTGCGCATCAGCGCCGCGGCGCCAAAAGTCCAGCGCTCGCATTGGCTCGCTGGGGCGGATGCGGTTGACCAGCCGCCCCAGCTGCGGGGCGGCGATGGTGACGACGTCGCCCGCTCTTGTGGGTGAAGCCCTTGCCCGGCGCGTCGCGGTCCTCGCGTCGGCGCGAACATCGTGCCGAGGAACAGCACCGCCCCGTCCGGATAGGCGTGATTGCGCGTTGAGAAGCTGCCCCGCGAGGTCGCGCGGGATCGCGCGCGATGCGGGTCATCGAGGAGCTGCCCTGCAGCACGAACCCGTCCTCGCCTTCCACGGTGAGCGAAACCTCCATGCGCCGCACGTCGTCGAGCGCGAACGGCGCATCGAAGAAGCGGATGAACGGGCCGATCGCCGTCGATGCCTGGTTGTCCTTCGCCTTCGACAGCAGCAGCGCGGAGCGGCCCTCGACGTCGCGCAGGTTCACGTCGTTGCCGAGCGTGGCGCCGACGATCCGCCCGGCGGCGGCGATCGACCAGCACGACCTCGGGCTCGGGGTTGTTCCAGGTGGAGACGGGCAGCACGCCGGCCTCCATGCCGGTGCCCACCGCGCTCAGCGGCTGCGCCTTGGTGAAGATCTCCGCGTCCGGGCCGATGCCGACTTCCAGGTACTGGCTCCAGGCGCCCTGCGCGATCAGCACCGATCCTTCAGTTGCGTCGCCGCCGGCGAGCCCGGCTTTAGGCTGGCGAGGTCGTCGCCGACCAGGCGCTGCACCTCGGCGCGGATCGCCTCCGCCGCCGCCGCGTCGCCGCGCGCGCGCTCCTCGATCACGCGCTCCAGCATCGAGAGCGGGAACGTGACGCCGCAGGCCTTGACCGCCTGCAGGTCGCACGGCGCGAGCAGCCACGGCCGCGCCGGGTCGCGCCGCTCCGGCGGCGTGTTGGCGAGGATGGCGCAGCGCGCCGAGCGGCTCGCCCGCCGGCGGCGCGCGAGCGCGGCGGCCGGGTCTGGCGCCTCCGCAGAGGTCGCGCATGGTCGGCGCGGTGGCGGATATATCGAAGACGATACCGGCGGACGGATGGCGACCACCGCCGGGCCGGCGCGGTCGGGCCGCCAGACGCGCCCGGCCAGGGCGCCGGCGGCGCCGTCCTCCGGCAGGGCGGGACGGATGGCGTTGTCGAGCGGATCATGCGCTGAACCTAGTGCCGCCCCGCCGTACCCGGCAAGCAGCAGCGCCGTTGGCGGGCCGGCGCCACGCGGAGGTTGACCGACGATGACCGCCCCACCCGACGTGACGCACGTGCTCGAGACGTCGCTCTACGTCGCCGATCTCGACCGCAGCGCGGCGTTCTACCGCCGGCTGTTCGGCTTCGAGGTGTTCGTCCAGGATGCCCGCATGTGCGCGCTTGGGGTGCCGGGCGCGCAGGTGCTGCTGCTGTTCCTTCGCGGCGCCGCCGCGGCCCCCGCCCACACGCCCGGCGGCCTCATTCCCGGCCATGACGGCGCCGGCACGCTGCACCTGTGCTTTGCCATCCGCGACGCGGCACTGCCGGCGTGGCAGCGCCACCTCGCGGCGCAGGGCATCGCGCAGGAGAGCCGCGTCGACTGGCCGAGCGGCAGCGTCAGCCTCTATTTCCGCGATCCCGACGGGCATCTGCTGGAGCTCGCGACGCCGCGGCTGTGGCCGAACTATCCGGCGGCCGACGCGGGATGAGGTGCCGGCGCTGCTGGAATGCTTCGCCGGGGCCAGGGCACTGGTCGCGGTCGCGCGCGATATGACGGTCCCTTGAGGGCCCTGGTCTTGATGACGCTACTTTGGTTTGGCCAGGCGCAGCTGCGCCTGTTCGCCTTCAGGTATTGGTATCTGACTCATCAGGTTAGCAAGCGATATGCCACGTGGCGAATACCGCAAACCCTTCCAAATCATATCTCTATTAAACGAAGCCAAAAGATCCCGGCCTATGTCTGGCTGTTGGTGTGCGATAAATTTTAGATTTATTTGCGTTCCGCATAAACTTCGGGTTATGAACGTTCCACCACCCGGTCATTGGTGCTACGCAGACTAATGAACTCGTCTTGGTGCCGGCTGTGTTTCCAATCCGGACATAATTAATACACAACATATCGTCGGCGTTTGCTCGAAAGCTTTCCCATCCGCGGCCCTGCAGCCCACGCAGGGCCGCAACCAGTTCCGCGGTCGTTCCCAACATCAAAAGGCATGCAGATTCCAGCAGCATGTTCAAAGTTGGTGGTCTATTAACAAAGTTAAAGAATGACTTCGAGATCCCGGCGCTTCCCCAACATCAGGAATTTGAACGCCTCCTTTGGAAGCTGGTACAGAAAATTGGGGAGCTTGACCGAACTCAAAGTAAGCAGCCATGTGCATTCATCCGATGTCGTGGGTGGCAACGAACGCGGAAGGCGCCGTTCTGCCACACAAATGGGCCGGAAAGCCGATGCCGAACGCCGGGCAGCGTTATTCGACGATGCCATAGTCGTAGTCGGGAAACAGATAGGGCTCCATCGCGAGTAGATATTCCCGCCACGTCTCGTCATCGGACAGCCCGAGATAGCTCAGCCCGATGGCGTGGACCCATGCCGCCTTCTTGCCGAACATTCCCCTGACGCGAGGCGCCTGGATGGTCTTGTAGTCGTCGACGCGCCCCTGACCATAATAGCCTGTTTCGTCCGGCCATCGTCTTCTGTTCGTGACGAAGGCAATCCGTTTGAGGACGCCGCCGTCCTTCTGGTCAATCCCGGCCTCGATCGCGGTGAGTTCCTCGTCCGGCCGTAGCTTGATCGCCGGAATTCCTGGCCTGCCGGTTTCCTTGTCGCCCTTGTGCCCGCCGATGCCCCGGCCCGTCGCGGCGATGGTGGTCTTCCCGCCTTCGCCGTACAGCTCATAGGACCACTGCAACCCGTCGAAATTATCGCCGTAGTTGACCGTGATGTCGACGATGCGCTTGACCCTGGAGATATCGACGCCAAACGGCTCGCCATCGTTGCGACCGATGACGTCGGTGTTCCTGCAGTCCAACTGTCCCAGGAAATACGCCCGCAGGATGCGCGTGCATTCCCGTTCCAGCTTCTTCGACAGGAACGCGATGATCGGCACCAGGGAGTGCTCGTCGAACGCGATGGTACGCCACTCGATGTACGGTCCGACACTCGTGACCCACTGCGTGCCCAAGGTGCCAGCCTGCGACGAAGCGAGATCTTCGTTGCCTCCCCTCAGCTCCATCCGCAGCGTCCCCGCGTGCTGGGTCAGCGTCTTGGTATGGGTCTGCTCGTTCTTGACTCCGCCGCCGGCACCCACCTCGACCGGCGCATCGACCTCGAACCGGCCGACGGCCGCCGCTTCGAACTTGGTCCTCGCCGCTTCAAGCTCCGACCTGTAATTCAGGACCTCGGTCTTATGCAGGGTGATGCGTCCACCGAGAAACATGCTCAAGGGCACGAAATGCCCATAGTCTCCCAGCACTCCCAGCAACTCCTGGGCAGGCGCTTTCGCCGAGCAGGCTTTGCTGACTTTCTCCTCGAACTCAGGGTCCAGCGTGATGTCGCCTTCCTTGAAGACGACCTGCGCCTTCGGGATCAGTTGGGAGGCCTGAAAGTGTATGGTGACGTTTCTGTCGTAGGTCGAAACTGCGGATGCATCGCTGTACGAAGCATCCATCTTGAAGATCGGCGGAATGCCAATTCCAAGCTTGGTGCCGACGACCGTCTGGCGCTGCAGTCTCAATTCGAACTCGGTGTACGAATAGCTGGCGCTGTGCTCATGCTCATTGAGACCATGCGGCTGAAGCCTGACCTGACGGAAGCGAACTGCGAAATACTTGGCGGGCGCAAGCGTTTTCCCGATGACGACGGCCCGCATCGATCCAAGCTTGCCCCAACTCCCACTGGGCCTCGCAACCAGGTCAATGCTGTTCTCGGCGAGCAGATGGAATTTGTCGTCCTCACTCAGGGCCGTCAGCATGTCCCGGTGACCCGTGCCGGTCCCGGGACCCACCCCAAGTTCCGGCAGCCGAACTTTCGGGCGTGGCAGGGGTGGAACGTCGATCGGGTCTAGCTCCGGCTTGAAGGGTTTGGTCTGAAGCGAACCCATTGGCGGAAGTGCCGGAAGGTTCGAACCCGCGGACGGGAATGGAACCGTTGCGCGCGGGGGCGGCGCGGGACGTCGTCGTCGTCGTCGTCGTCGTGGCCTGACGTCATGATGCACCTAGAGATGGGGGGTTGGCAGCAGCAGCAGGAGAGCCGTCGGTCAGCTACAGGTTTCAGCGTTGCGGCCAGGGAAAATGCCGCAATCAGCATTGAGGCGTTTTCGGCATGCAGATGCGTGCCCGCTCACGCCGGGCACAAAGTCGAGCAATCAACAATGCGGTAGTTGTCGCGCACGCTCCCCGAATAGCCCGGCTTTCAGGCCCCGAGGGTGTTTGGTTGTACGGAAATTCCCCAGATGGTATTTGGTTTCGCGCCTTTGTAGCTGACGATAACCCAACCTTGGCCATTCGACAAGTCATGTTACGTTTTCGTTTTGTATGGAAGTCCTAGTTCCCGCGTAACGCAAGCACTGGTGGCGCTTCTCAACTTCGCTTTACCCTGAAATGATTTCCAATTGCGGGTGCAGGAGAGCGAAAGGCGGCAAATTCGGCCAAGCCTGTCATCACGAATGGGCGGGCGATTGACGCCGTCAGGATGCCGGCCCGCGTCGCTCGCCCATGGCCCCGGGACACGGGTGGGACGGCAAGACCGCTGACCCGGCGGCAATCTGGATAACTTCGGACGAGCCTGCTATACGGGCGCCGAAGCTGAAAACCCGTTAGATTTCTGCGGTTTTCCAGCCTGAGCCCGCCCCGCGGGTCCGGTGGCAGAGTGGTGATGCAGCGGACTGCAAATCCGCGTATGCCGGTTCAATTCCGGCCCGGACCTCAACGGGCTAGCCCCCACGGTCAGGTCCGACATGACGCGGATTGCCCGGGCGGCAGCGTAGCCGCTCCGTCCGGGAGCGGCCACCACACGGCGGGATCACGGCGGCCGTGCTGGTGTTTCATTGGCGCCAATTCTCCGGTCGGCGGGCGCGTGACATCGTGCTGGACCGGGTGCAGCGTGCGCGCATGCCCACCGAACCCATCAAGTCGGACCACGCTCCCACCGCAAGCCCAGCACTTGCGGTTGCTGCGGTCGCCCTCGGTGCGGTGGGGCTCGGCGCATTGGCGCTGGGCGCCCTCGCGATCGGCCGTCTGGCGATTGGCCGCCTGGTGCTGCGATCAGGGCACGTCCGCCGGCTCACGATAGACGAGCTGACCGTTCGGCAGCTCCGCTTCATCGAGAAGGCGGAATCCGGAAGCCGGCGCTGATCGCGGGCCCTTCCGTCCGAGTTGCGTCGTGGCCACCGACATCGGCGCCGGGGTTGCCCGCGATGATATCGGCGAAGGTCGCCACGCCGCCGATCGGACCGTCGCCGGTCGCCAGCAGCACCGGGTGCGCGCCCGTCGGCAGATGGATCGTCGCCACCGCGCCCGGGAAGTTGTAGCGCGCGAACCCATGCAGCGTCGAAGAGAGATCGACGGCCACGGCGATGCTATCGAACGCGCCGCATAAGACGCCGGCGCAGGGCGCGAGATGGGACGTTGCGCTGAACTGCTCGTAGATCCCGGCCGCCCTTCCCGGCCGTCCCCACCGTGCGGATCCGGACACCGTCGGGCCCGGGCGGCAGGCCAGAAATACGCGCAGCGCGTCGGTCTGATCCTTGTCATCCAGCCGTTGCCAGTCGGTCACTGGTCGGCACGGCTACGCTCTCGCAACGCACGCGGGCGCGACGGACGGCGCGCGCCGGCATCGTGATACGCGGCCGATCTGATGTCATTCGTGTTAGTCATCGCCTGTTCGCCGCGACGCGTCTCCCCGCGGCACCACGGGGGCCGCGGTGCGGCGCCGCGCGGCGCGTTGACGGCCTCGCGCCGGACGGTCCAAGAACGACCAGTTCCCACGCACCCGCCGCAGCATAGGCGCTGCAATATCGCTTACAAAATTTATCTATTGTGCTACATCATGCGAAAATCCGCGCTCGGCGCTGCTTAAGTTCTTGTGAACACGCTGGCGCTCGGGCATGGTTTCGCGACCGATGTGGCGCAAAATGGGGGCCGCGCATGTCCACGAACGCCGAGACCAGCCCGGAAGTCACGGTCGCAGCACTCGCCGCCGTCTGGCGGGTGGTCACCACGCGCACGTACCGTCCCGACGCCGCGGAACAGGAATGCGCGCTCGATTGCGACGCGGCCGATACGCTGGCGTGGTGGATGGCGCTCACGCCCGCCGCGACGATGGGCGAGATCGCGGCGAAGCTGCGCGTCTACGCGCATGAGACGCGGCCGGGCGCGAGCGCGGTCGGCGATGCGCTGCTGGCCTCGATCATCAGCGACGCGGCGCGCCTCAGCGGCGAGGCGGAGCCCGAGGCTGATCCCGCCGCCGGTCAGCTCCTGCTCGACCGCCTGCAGTTCCCGATCTGGCGCCTGGAGACCACAACGCCGGTCCCCTGCGACGCCTGATCCGGCGCGGGGCTTTCGTGGGCGGGCGCGTCGGCGGTGCTGTTCACGCGCGGGCAGTTCCGCTCATCTGCGACGATGAGCGTCGGCGATGGCCCTGGCGGCGGAGCGGAGCGTCGTGCCTGCGCGCAGGTGCTTGCGCGGCTGCGCGGGCTGGTGCGCGCGGCGCCGCTGTCCGCGCAGCTTGCGCGCGCGCTCGCGCCGGCCACGCGCGCGCTGGCCGTGCAGCGGCTGCAACGCTTCCCGCCGTTCCGGCGCGCCGACTACCTGGCGCTCAACCCCGACGCGGCGCGCGCGCGCGTCGATCCGGCGGCGCACGCACTCTTCGTCGGCGCGGCCGAAGGCCGGTCGCTGTTTCAGTCGGAGCGTCTCGCGCACCTGCTGCGCGCGCCGCAGCCGCGCGACCTCGCTGTGGATGCGCCGCGCGACCTCGCCGGCGTATCGGCCGGTTTGCGCGTCGGGCTCTATGTCAGTTCACGCGGCAACGTGTTCATGCGCGAGATCCTGGGCGATCTTGCCGGAAGCCTCGCCGCGGCGGGCGTTGCCGTCGCGATCGGCGACGAGGCCGCGCCGATCGAAGCGCGGCCCCCGCTCACGATCTTCGTCGCCCCCCACGAGTTCTTCAGCCTCGGCGCCGGGCGGCGCTGGATTCGCGACGACATCATCGCGCACGCGGTGATGCTGAACACCGAGCAGGCGCAGACGCGCTGGTTCGCGTTGGCGCTGCCATTCCTGCTCGCATCAAGCGGCGTGATCGACCTCAATGCGCAGATGGCCGACCTGCTCGGCGCCACCGGCCTGCCGGCACTGCATTTGACGATGGCACCGCCGTTCACCCCGGCGCTGACGCGCGAAGACGGTGACCATCCGCTGTTCCGCGCGCTGCCGGAAGCCGCGCGCGCCGCGCCGCGCGCGGCCACGCCGCTTGCCGCGCGGCCGATCGACATCGCCTTCTTCGGCGCGACGAGCCCGCATCGCGATGCGTTCTTCGCCCGCCACGCGGCATTCCTTGCCGACTACGTCACGGTCTTTTACTGCCGCCCTATCGAGCGCGGGCCGATCCGCGCCGACGGGCCGGAAGGCGCGCTGACGCGGCTGGCGCAGCATGTCGGCGGCCACGCGAAGATCGTGCTCAACCTGCACCGCGACGAGTACGGCTATTTCGAGTGGCACCGCATCGTGCGGCTGGGCCTGTGCGCCGGCAGCATCGTCGTCTCCGAACCCTGCCTGCCGCACCCGCTGATCCGTCCCGGCGTGCATTACTTCGAGGCGCCGGCAGAAGAAATCCCGACGCTGATCGAATGGCTGCTGCGCAGCGAGGACGGCCGGGCGGCGGCGCGGGCCGTGCAGGACAACGCGCGGCGGCTGCTCGCTGAGACGCTCAGCCCCGCGCGGACGGCGGCGGAGGTGCTGAACCTGCTCCACGTCGGCTGAGCGCCGCGCTCACAGCATGTGAACGCCGAGCCGCAGCCCGCGCATCACCGCCTCGGCGCGGCTGCGCACGCCGAGTTTCCCGAACATCGCTTCGAGGTGATACTTCACCGTGTGCGCCGAGATGCCGAGGCGGCGGGCGATGCCTTGTTGGAGTGCCCGTCGCCGACCAGCGCCAGCACCTCCACCTCGCGCGGCGTCAGCAGCGGGCGCGCCGGCTCGTGCGGGGCAAAGCCGGCGGCATCGCGCGCGCCGGGGGGGCGCACGGAGGCCCGCCGCCAGTGCGGCCACCGCCGCCGCAACCAGGCGCGCGTCGGCATCGAGCGGCAGCACGCCGGCAAGCGTCGCATCGGCGGCGTGCGCCGGCTCGTCGGAGAGCAGCAGCAGGGCGCCGTCGAACGCGGCGGCGTCGGCGGCAGGGTCTCGCCCGGCGCCACCTCGACGATCAGCACGTCCGCCTCGCCCACGGATGCGGCCAGCACGGCGCGGCGGAGCTGCCGCTCGCGCAGCGGCCGCGGCGCGCGCACGCCGCGCGCGGGCGGGCTGGGGCGTGGCGCGCGCAGCGCGGGGTCATGCGGGCCTCGCCGCCACGGTCACGCCTGAGCTGGCAGCTCCCCGCCGCGCACGCAGTTTCAGCGACACGCCTGGCCGATCCGCTCCGGCCCCAGCGCCGCCGCGACCGCGCGCGGTGCTGTGACCGGCTTGCCGTCGATCTCCAGCAGGATGTCGCCCGGCAGCAGCACGCCCGCGGCGGGCGCGCCCTCGGCCAGATTGACGACCATGAGCCCGGCGGCGGCCCCGCTGCGCTCCGCGATCTCGCGCGGCAGGGCGACGGGATGCAGCCCGACGCCGAGCCAGCCGCGCGCGATGCGCCCGGTTTCGAGAAGGGTGTCGAGCACGCGGGCGATGGTGCTCGCCGGGATCACCAGCACGCCGCGGCGCGGGCCGAACGTGGACATGCCCAGCAGCCGGCCTTCGGCGTCGATCACCGGCCCGCCCTCGGCCGCCGCGCCCGAGCCGCAGGCCGAGGCGGATCAGCCGGTCGATCCGCCCGCCGCGCATGCTCTCCCAGGCCGCGCCGAGCACCTCGATGGCGCCCAGCCGGCCGTCGTCTCGCCCGCGCCGTCGCTGCCCAGTGCCAGCACCAGATCCCCCACCCCGTGCGGCTCGGCTCGGGCACGCCGTCGGGGCGTCCGCCTGCAGCCGCAACACAGCGACGTTGGTTGCCCGGTCGCGTCCGGCAAGGGCGGCGCCGGTCCGGGTGCCGCCGGGCAGCGTCGCCGTGTAGGCGTCCGCATCCGGACAGGCTCTGCTCGGAGGTGACAAGCGCGCCGGCGCGCCATAGCACGCCGCTCACGTGCTGGCGGCCGCCCCAGCCGAGGCGCGGCGACCAGCGGCGCGGCCTGGCGCGCCGTGGCCGCGATCGCGTGCGAGAGGGCGGCAAGGGCGGAAGGTCGGTCATGGCAGGGTGCCTCGTTGTCGGGATGGTTGCCCGTGGCGGCACCGGCCGGCACCGGGCGCATGGCGGGGCCGGGCGATGGCCGGCGGGGCCCCTCCGCGGCCGTGTCGGGCCGGGCCGGTTGCACGGCCGGCGGCGGCGCGCGGGAGAGTTTCGCGCGTGTTCTCCCTGCGCGCCCGGCTGTTCGTGGTGTGGCTGCTCTCCCTCGCCGCCGCCTGCGCCGTCGGCTGGCTGCTGTTCCAGCTCTACCGCCAGTCCACCTCCGCCCAGGTCGCCCGCGCCGAGGCGGCGGCCGCGCAGGGATGCGAACGCATCGCCGACCGGTATGCATTCTACGTGACCGGCTGGGCCGGGCCGGTGCAGGCCGAGCGCCGATCCCGCGCTGCGTCGCGACCTCGGCGACGGTCGTGCGACCTCGCGCTCGCCGACAGCCGCGGCGTGGAGGGCGGGGTCTGGCAGCTTCGCCGCCGGGCCGCTCGCCTATGCCTTCCCGACCTACGAAGGGGTCCGGGCCGAAAACCGACCTGCCGGAAGCCGAGCGGCCGCGCATCGCGGCCATGAACACGGCGGCGGCGCAGGCGGAACGGTCGCAGAGCGCCGAATACGCCGCACGCTCGCAGACGCTGGTGCTGCACGCCTGCCCCTGCCCGGCCCGATCGCCGATCTCACCGCCTGGACCATGACGCGCGTCATTCGCCGCCGCCGGGCTCGATGCGCTGCGCCTGGGCCTCGGCGTGCTGCTGGGCCTGGTGCTGGCGCTCGCGGCATGGCTGACCTGGCTCGTGCTCGCCTGGACGCGCCATGTCGGGCGGATCGAGGCGGCGCTGGCGACCGAGCCGGCCGGCGACCTGCCCCGCCTGCGCCCGACCGGAGAGGCGGAGCTGGACCGCATCGTCGCCGCCCTCAACACCGCCGGGCGCCCGGCTCGCCGAGGCGCGGCAGCGGTCGGCGGAGCTCGCCGCGCGCGTGGCGCAGAGCGAGCGGCTGGCTGCACTCGGCCGGGTCGCGGCCGGGGTGGCGCACGAGTTCCGCAACCCGCTCGGCGCCATGCGGCTGAAGGCGGAGAACGCGCTGGCCGGCGATCCCGCCCGGCGCGGCGCGGCGCTGGAGGCGATCCTGGCCCAGATCGCCCGGCTCGATCACCTGATCGGCGAGCTTCTCGCGATGACCCAGCAGCGCACGCCGGAGCCCGAGCCGGTCGCGCTCGCCCCGTTCCTCGCGGCGGTCGCGGCCGACCATTCGTCCGACGGCGTGGCGCTGCGCATCGCCGCGCCGAAACTGACCTGCCGGTGCGACCCCGCGCTGCTGCGCCGTGCGCTCGACGCGCTGCTCGACAACGCGCTGCGGCACACCCCGCGCGGCGGCAGCGTGACGGTGCGGGCGGAGGCGATGGGCGGCGGGGTGCGCATCGAGATCGCCGACACCGGCCCGGGCATTCCGCGGGAGCTGCGCGGCGCGCTGTTCGAGCCGTTCGTGACCGGCCGCGCCGACGGCACCGGCCTCGGCCTCGCGATCGCCCGCGAACTGGTCGAGGCGCAGGGCGGCAGGCTCACGCTCGCGAGCGCCGGCGAGCGACGCGCCGGGGAGCGGCGCGGTGTTTGCAATCGAGCTGCCGTCATGCCGCGAATCCTGATCGTCGACGACGACACCGCGCTGCGCGAGGGCCTCGCCGAGACCCTCACCGATCTCGGCCACCGCCCGGAGCAGGCGCCGGACGGGGCGGCGGCGCTCGCCCGCCTCACGCGCGGCGGGATCGACGCCGTGCTGCTCGACCTGCGCATGCCGGGGATGGACGGGATCGAGGTGCTGCGGCGCCTGCGCGCGCGCGGTGACGGGCCGCCGGTCGCCGTGCTGACCGCGGTCGCCACCGCCGCCAACACGATCGAGGCGATGCGGCTCGGCGCGGTCGATCACCTGACCAAGCCGATCGGCCGCGCCGACCTCGCCGCCCTGCTCACGCGCATGCTCCCCGCCGCCGCCGCCGCCGCGGCGGCGTCCGCGCCGCCGGCCGCGGCCTCGGAGGACGACCTGGTCGGCGGCTCGGCGGCGATGCGGGAGGTGCAGAAAGCGATCGGCATGCTCGCCGACACCGATGCGACGGTGCTGATCACCGGCGAGACCGGCACCGGCAAGGAAGTCGTCGCCCGCGCCATCCACCGCCACGGCGCGCGCGCCGGCCGCGCCTTCGTCGCCGTGAACTGTGCAGCAATTCCCGGCGAGCTTCTGGAGAGCCAGTTGTTCGGCCACACGCGCGGCGCCTTCACCGGCGCGATCGCCGACCGCGCCGGCAGCTTCCGCGAGGCCGATCGCGGCACGCTGTTCCTCGACGAGGTCGGCGACATGGACCTCGCGCTGCAGGCGAAGCTGCTGCGCGTGCTGCAGGACCGCGTCGTGACCCCGCTCGGCGGCCGGCCGGCGCCGGTGGATGTCCGCATTCTCGCCGCCACCCACCACGATCTTGCGCGGGCGGTGGCGGAGGGAAAGTTCCGCGAAGACCTGTTCTACCGGCTCGGCGTGGTGCCGCTGGCGCTGCCGCCGCTGCGCGAGCGGCTCGCCGACATCGTGCCGCTCGCCGAGCATTTCCTCGCCCTGGCGCCGGGGCAGAAGCGGCTTTCGGCGCCGGCGGCGGCGCGGCTGATGGCGCACCCCTGGCCCGGCAACGTGCGCGAGCTGCGCAACGCGATGGAGCGGGTGGCCGTGCTCTCGCGCCGGCCGGTGATCGGCGCCGAGGATTTCGACTTCCTCCAGGCCGCACCCGCCGCCGGGGCGCCGGTGGACTGGCTCGAGGGCGAGCTGCCGCAGGCGGTCGCCCGGCTGGAGGCGGCGATGATCCGCCGCGCCCTGCTCGCCGCCGCCGGCAACCGCGCCGAGGCCGCCCGCCGGCTCGGGATCCACCGCCAACTGCTCTACGAGAAGCTGCGGCGCTACGGCATCGAGTGACCGTCCGCTTGCCGGACAAGCGCGTCGCAAAGCGTGACGCCGGAGCGCGGCGTTTCGCGGAAAATCCAGCGCGGAGCGGGCATCCGCCTCTGGCACGCGGGTTGCGCTTCCGGGTGGCAGAAGGAGTCCTCATCAATGCCATACTTGCGCCGAACTCTCCTCGCCACCGCGCTGCTCGCCAGCGGACTCGGGCTCGCCTACGCCCAGGGACAGAGCCCGTACCGATCCGGCCCAGCTCCCCACCATCAAGGGCCGCGTCGCGCAGTACCTGCCGACGCCGCGCGGCGACGTGGACGGGCTGATCCTCGACGACGGCACCGAGGTGCACGTGCCGCCGCATCTCTCCACACAACTCGTTTTCGCCGTGAAGCCGGGCGACACGATCACGGTCCACGGGCTGAAGGCACGCGCGGTGCCGCTGGTGGCCGCCGCCTCCGTGACCAACGACGCGTCAGGCGTCACCATCGCCTGGGCCGGCCCGCCGCGCCTGCGCGACGATACCCCGATCGAGGTCACGGGCACGGTGAAGGCGCCGCTCTACGACCCGCGCGGCGAGGTCGCCGGCGTGCTGCTGGCCGACGGCACCGTGGTCCACCTCCCGCCGCCGGAAGCGCGACGCCTCGCCGACCAGCTCGCGCCGGGGAAAGCGATCGTCGCGCGCGGCGCCGGCTATTCCGGGCCGCTGGGGAAGTCCCTGGATGCGCGTGAGCTCGGGCCGGACGCCGCGCACCTCGTCACCGTCGCGGGACCGCGGCCGCTGGGTGAGCGGTGGTGGCGCGAGCGGATGGGGCACATGCGCCCGGGCATGATGGACATGCACGGCGACGGCGGCCCGCCCCCGCCGCCTCCGCCCGGCGCCCCGCCGGAGCCACCGCCGCAGTAGCCGCCCGAGCAGTCGCCCGAGCAGCCGCTCAGTCCGCCTCCTGCCCCGGGCTCGCGGGCGGGAGGCGGACGGTGACGCGCGTCCCCTTGCCTTCCCGGCTCTCGAGCGTGAGCGTGCCGCCGTGCAGGGCGACCAGCGCGCGGGCAAGCTTCAGGCCGATGCCCGCGCCCTGCCGCTTGCGCCCCAGCCCGGCATCCGCCTGCCAGAACGGCTCGAACGCGCGCGCGACCTCGGCGGCACTCATGCCGATGCCGCTGTCGGCAACGACGAGTTCCGCGCCGCCCTCCGCCGGCAGCTGCAGGCTGACGACGACGCGGCCGCCGGCCGGCGTGAACTTCAGCGCGTTGTCCACCAGCGCGCGCAACACCTGCCGCAGCCGTTGCTCGTCGCCGCGCAGCGCGACGAAACCCGCCGGCAGCTCTGCCTCCAGCGCCATCGGCAGCGGCTTGCCGGCCGCCTCGGCCCGCTCGCGCGCCGCGGCGAGCACGCCGCGCACCAGGCGCGTGAGTTCCAGCTCGCCGCTTGCGAGTTGCAGGCTGCCGGCCTCCGCGCGGGCGAAATCCAGCAGGTCCGAGATCATCTCAAGAAGCTGCCCGCCGCTCTGCTGAATATGCGCGGCGTAGTCGCGATACTCCTGCCGCCCGAGCGGTCCCAGCGCCTCCTGCTGCATCAGCTCGGCAAACCCCAGCACGGCGTTGAGCGGCGTGCGCAACTCGTGGCTCATCGCGGCGAGGAACTGCGATTTCGCGAGGCTGCCTGCCTCCGCCTGTTCCTTCGCCTCGCGCAGGCTTTCCTCCAGCAGCTTGCGTTCGGTGATCTCGATCGAGATCGTGGCGAGCCCCCAGACCTCGCCGCTGGCGTGCCGCAGCGGCACCTTCGTTGTCAGCCAGTGGCGCGCCACCGGGCCGACGCCGGCGAAGCTTTCCTCATAGGCCGGCTGTGTGCGGCCGGTGCGGAACACCTCCTCGTCCCGCGAGCGGGTGGAGCGGCCGTATTCCTCGCCGATCAGCTCCGCCGCGGTGCGCCCGACCGCCGCCGCGGGCGTGGTGCCGTAGAGTTCGGCCTGATAGCGGTTCATGAACAGGTAGCGGCTCTGCAGGTCCTTCGCGCTGAACATGATCGGCAGCGCATCGGCGACCGCATCCACGAACTCGGCGGCGGAGCGGTCGCGGTCGCGCGCCGGCAGCGTTACCAGCGTCCAGGTGCGCCGGCCATCTGGGCTGAACGGCGCACGACGCTCGACACGCTGATGCTCCGCGCCGTGCCCGAGCCGGGCGGCCTGCACGACGTAGGCGCGCGTCGCGACGAGGCAGGTGCCGTGCTCATCGAACACGGCAACCGGCCGCCAGGCGGCGCCGATCGCCGCCCGCACCGCCGTCACCACCGCTTCGTCGGCGGTATCCGGTGCCGACACCTGCGCCACGCTGCTCGACACGGTTCCTCGACGCCTGATCGCGCAGGAGTGTAGGGCGCGCGTGCGCACGCGCAAGGGAGCGGCTTAGCCGATCATCAGGCGCACCACTTCGTCCGGCTCGGTCGTTCCGCGCGCGCGCTCGCCCACCGCGACGCCACGCCGCAGCACGACGATGCGATCGGCAACCGCGAAGATGTCCGCAAGGTTGTGCGAGATGAAGACGACGCCGACGCCGTGCGCCTTCAGCGACTGGATCAGCGCGATCACCTTGCGCTGCTCCGGCACGCCGAGCGCCGCGGTGGGCTCGTCCATGATCATCACCCGCGCCTGCCAGTGCAGCGCACGCCCGATCGCCACGCATTGCCGCTGCCCGCCGGAGAGCGCGCGCACCGGCCGGTCGAGCCGGTCGAGCCCGATATCGAGCGCATCGAGCGTGCGCGCCGCCTCCTCGCGCATGCGCGCGGCGGTCGATCACGGGGATGCCGAACACGCGGCGCATCGGCTCGCGGCCGAGAAAGACGTTGGCGCCGACATCGAGATTGTCGGCAAGCGCCAGGTCCTGGTAGATCGTCTCGATGCCCCGGTCGCGCGCGTCGTGCGGGTTGGCGAACGCCACCGGCGCGCCCTGGTAGAACAGCGTGCCGGCATCGGGCGGGAACACGCCCGAGATGATCTTTATCAGCGTCGATTTTCCGGCGCCGTTGTCGCCGGCCAGCGCCACGACCTCGCCGGCCGCCACGGCGAAGTTCACGCCATCCAGCGCCAGCACGCCGCCGAAGCGCTTGCTGACGCCCCGCGCCTCCAGCAGCCACTCATTCATCGACGCGCCCGCCGCTGAAGCGCCGCTGGCTCTGATCGACCAGCACGGAGATGATGATGACCACGCCGACGGCGACGAACTGCCAGAACGGCTCGACATTGATGAACACGAGCCCGTACTGGATCACGGCGACGATCAGCGCGCCGATCAGCGTGCCGATGATGGTGCCGGAACCACCGAACAGGCTCGCGCCGCCGATGACAACGGCGGCGATGGAGTCGAGCAGCAGCGGCTCGCCCGCCTGCGCGGCGCCGGCGGAGAAGCGGCCGGTGTAGAGAATCCCACCGATGCCCGCGCACACGGCGGAGAGCACGTAGAGCAACACGGTGATGCGGCGGACATTGATGCCGGCGCGCGAGCGCGGCGGCGCGGTTGCCGCCGATCGCATAGGTGTACTGCCCGAAGCGCGTCTGCGACAGCAGGTAGTGCAGCACGACCAGCGCGAGCGCGGTCAGCAGCACCACCATCGGAACCCCGGCGACGGTGCCGTTGCCGATGAAGCCGAGCGCCGTGTTGGAGACCGGCACGGTGGTGCCGCCCGCGAGCAGATAGGCGACGCCGCGCGCGACGCCGTACATGCCGAGCGTGCCGATGAACGGCGGCACGCGCAGCCGCGCGATCAGCAGCCCGTTGACCAGCCCGGGGATCGCCGACGCCGCAGCCGCGACGACGAGCCCGACGAGCAGGCCCGGCACCGGGCCGAGCGCGCCGGTGGCGAGATTGACCGTGTGCGAGAGCACGACGGCGGCGAAGCCCATGGTGAAGCCGACCGAGAGGTCGATGCCGCCGGAGATGATGACGAAGGTCTGCCCCATCGCGAGCAGCAGCGGCGCGGTGGCGAACACCGCGATCGAGCGGATGTTGAAGACGTTGCCGACGAAGCTCGACGCCGAACGCGACCTGCGACCAGGTCTCGAAGCCGATGATCGAGCACGACCAGGAACAGCCACGCACGCGCCGCGGCGATGGCCGCGAGCCAGCGGGCGGAGTGCGCGGACGCGGGAGCGCGGTGGTGGACACTCAGGGATTCATCGCGTGCGGGCGCCGCGCCCTCACCCCGGCCCTCTCCCGCAAGCGGGAGAGGGAGGAGACGCGAACACAACCCCTCTCCCGCTTGCGGGAGAGGGAGGGGCCCATCGCGCAGCGATGGGAGGGTGAGGGCCCGCGGCACGCTCACTCCGAATAGAGAAACCGCGCCACACCCGGATCGTCCACGTTCGCCTTGGTGATCACCGTGAAGCCGGTGCCGATCGTGGTCGGAATCGACTGCCCGGCGAGCGCGGCATGCGCCGCCACCACGCCGAAATAGCCGATCTCCGCCGGGTGCTGCGCGATCGCCATGTCGACGAGCCCGCTCTTGAGCTGCTCGACGATGGATTTCGGCGCGTCGAACGCCGCCACCTTCACCCGCCCCGCGGCGCCCCCCTGCTTCACGCCGTTCGCGGCACCCAGCGCCGAGAACAGGTTGGCGCCGAACACGCCGGCGAGATCGGGGTTGCGCGCCAGCACCGACTGCAACTGGCTCGCCGCCTTGTTGGCGTCGTCGTCGTTGAACTGCGTTGCCAGCACCGTGATGCCCGGGATGGTTCTTCATCTCCTCCTTGAAACCCTCCTCGCGCTGGTCGGTGGTGGAGATGCCGGGCTTGACGTTGGAGACATAGACCTTGCCCTTGTCGCCGATCGCCTTCGCGAGTGCGCGCGCCGCGATCTGCCCGCCGAGGACGTTGTCGGAGGCGACGTAGGACGAGCGGGAAGTCGGCGTTGCCGCTGCCGGTCTGGTATTTGCCGGTGCCGATGAAGGTGTCGACCGTGATCACCTTGATGCCGGCATCGACCGCTTTCTTCAGCGGCTCGATCAGCTGCACCTTGTCGGTCGGCGCGATCAGGATCGCGTCGGGGTGGCGCGCGATGACGGCATCCAGCACCGGCACCTGCGTCACCGGGTTGAACTCCGGCGCGCCCTGGAACAGCAGCGTGTCGCCGAGCGCATCGGCGGCCGCCTGCGCGCCCTTGTGCATGGTGATGTAGAACGCATCGGTGGTCAGGCCGGGGATCAGCGCGATGGTGAACTTCTTCGCCGCCGCCTCGGCCGGCGCGAGCGCGGCCAGCATCACGAGCGCCGCCAGCGCGGCGCCGAGCAGTTTTTTCATTGGACTCCTCCTGCGTTGTAGCGCGCGAGCGCATGGGTGAGCGGCGCCAGCGTCGGATACAGCCGCGCGTAGATGGACCGGAACAGCGTGTCGTAGCAAGCAATCCACGCCGCGTCGGGCTCCACGACATGCACTGGCTGGTCGATTGCGCGCAGCGCGCTCGGCAGGTCCGGCCAGAGCCCGGCGGCAACGCCGCCGAGCAGTGCGGCACCGAGCGCGGTCGCCTCCGGCTCGTCGATCACGGTCAGCGGGCGGCCGAACACGGCGGCCTTGATGCGCAGCAACAGCGCGTTGCGCGTGCTGCCGCCGATCACGCGGATCTCCTCCGGCCGGCCGGCGCCCGGCAGCCCGGCGACGGCATCGACGCAGAGCCGCGCCTCCATCGCCAGCCCCTCCAGCACCGCGCGGAACAGCGCGCCGCGCGAGGTGGCGGCGGTCAGGCCGAGGAAGGCGCCGCGCGCCGCGAGATCGACCACCGGCGGCGTGGCGTAGGCGAGATGGGCGAGGAAGACGACGCCGCCGCTGCCGACCGGCAAGGCTTCCGCCTCGGCGATGAGGGCGGCGCGATCCACGACGTCCCCGAACAGCCGGCGCAGCCATTCGACCGCGCCGCCGGAACTGGTGATGCCCGCGCCGACATAGGCGAAGCGCCGGTCGATCCCGAGCGCGCCCTGCCAGAACCCGAGATGGCGGTTGGCGCGCGTCACCACCGGCCGCTCGACGGTCGCGAACAGCGCCTCCGCGGTGCCCATGCTGTCGAGCAGGATGCCCGGGCGCACGACGCCGGCGGCGAAGGCGCCGCAGACGTGGTCGTGCCCGCCGACGCCCACCACCGGCCGCCCCGGCAGCCCGGTCGCCGCCAGCACGTCCGGGCGGACCGGGCCGAGGCAAAACCCGCTCGGCCGGATCGGCGGCAGCAGCGCGGGGTCGAGCGCCGCATCGCGCAGCATCGGCGCCGACCACTCGCCGGCAGCGATGTCGAGCAGTTGGGTGCGCGAGGCGTGGCTGAGATCGGTCGCCGCCTCGCCGCACAGCCGGAAGGCGAGGTAGTCGGCGAGATTGAACACCCGGCGGAGGCGCGCGAATCCCGCCGGATCGCTCGCGCGATGCCACAGCAGCTTCATCAGCGTGACCGTCGGGTCGGCGGGCAGCCCGGTGCGGTCGAACAGCACCTCGGCCCCCACGCGCGCCGCGAACTCGGCCGCGACCGGCTCGGTGCGGCGATCGAACCAGGTCAGCGTGCGCGCAAGCGGCCTGTCGCCCGCGTCGAGCAGCACGCACGCCTCGCCCATGCTCGCGCAGGCGATGCCGGCGACCTCGCCGCCCGGCGGGATTTGCGCGGCGAGTTCGCGCAGGCCGGCGCAGGCCGCCTGCCACAGCGCTTCCGGGTCGTGCTCGGCCTGGCCGGGGCCGGCCGCGATCGTGGGGGTGGGGCGCGCGGCGCAGGCGAGCGTGCGGCCGTGCGCGTCGGCCAGCAGGGCGCGCACGCTCTGGGTGCCGCAATCGAGCCCGATCAGGAACGGCCCCGCGCCGCCCGCAACCCGCATCCGCCCTCCCCGCGCCGCCGGAAGCCTAGCGGAAGCGGCACGCGGGGCAAATCAGGCTAGGATGGGCGAAGACAGTCCCGGGGGGCGCGATGATCGACCATGTCAGCTACGCGGTGCGTAATTTCGCGCGCAGCCGGGCCTTCTACACCGCAGCCCTGGCGCCGCTCGGGCTCGGCGTGGTCATGGAGGGCGACGATTGGGCGATGATCGGCCGCGACGGCCGCCCGGAATTCTGGTTCGGCCACGCCGGGAAGCCGGTGAACTACCTCCACCTCGCCTTCCGCGCCGCCTCGCGCGCCGAAGTGGATGCGTTCTGGCACGCCGGGCTCGCCGCGGGCGGCACCGACAACGGCGCGCCCGGCCTGCGCCCGCACTACCACCCCGACTACTACGGCGCCTTCGTGTTCGACCCCGACGGGCTGAACATCGAGGCGGTGACGCACGCCCCTCCCTAGGGGCGCTGGCCTAGCAGCGATACGGATGCCAGTAGCACCAGCCATGGCCGCCGCCGCCATGCTCCTCGACGATGCAGCCGGACAGGGCGCCGCCCAGCAGCAGCAGTCCCACGGCGATGGCGATGCAGCGAAGATAGGGTCCCATGACGGCGGCTCCCGCTCTGTGCAAACGATGCCCATGGGAGGCGGCCGCAGGGTCGGTTTCGCGGCGGGGTGATGGCGAGAACGGGGCACGCCACGACGAACCGTGGCGGACTGTTGCGCGCCGTAACGCGGCTCAGCGGCGGATCAGGATGTAGTTGATCGTCAGGTCGAGATCGGCCATCGGCTCGGGCGTGCTCGGCGGAAACGGCGGCAGGTTGGCGCCGCGGAAGGTCGCCTGGGCGCCGGCGTCGATCCAGGTCGATCCCGAGGAGCTCTCCAGCTCCACCAGATGAACCTTGCCGTAGCGGTCGACGCGGACATGGATCGCGACCGTGCCGTCCTGGCCGAGCCGCGCCGCCTCCTGCGGGTAGTAGGCGTGCTGCTCCCACCACTCGTGCAGCAGCGCGATCCAGTCCTTGCCGACCTGCGCGCCACGCACGCGGATGTCGCCCTGCACCGCGTCGGTGTCGCGCGGTGGCGCGCCGGGCGCGTTCAGCGCGGCGCGGCCGAGGGCGAGGTTGATCGCGCCGGAGCCGCGCTGGCGATATTTGCTCATCGGCGCGGCGGCGTCGTTGCCGAGGGAGAGGTCCATCGGGCGGGGAAAGGCCGGCGCCTGCCGGGCGGGGGGCGGCGCCGGCGGCCGCGGCACCGCGAGCGGCGGCGGCGGCAGGCGCGGCGGCGCGAGCGAGAGGCGCACCTCGGGCAGCTCGGCCGGAAGCGGCGCGGGCGGCGCCGGCACCTTCGGCTGCGGCACCGGGGCGGGCAGCGCCGTCGCCTTCGGCAGCGGCTGCTGGGCGGCGCGCGGCGGCGCCGGGTGCGGCGGGCTCGGGCGCGGCGGCGCGGCCGGGCGGGGCACCACCAGCTCCGCGGACGGCACCGGCGGCGAGGGCGGCACCACGATCGGCGGCGCCGGCGTCGGCGGTAGCGCGGCGGCGGGCGGCTGCACCGGCTGGGGTGGCGCGATCGGCTGCGGCGGTTGCACCTCGGGTTGCACCTGCCGCGGCATCGCGGGCGACGGCGGTTGCACCTGCGGCGGCATCGGCGGCACCGGCATCGGCGGCGGTTGCACCTGCGGCGGCGCGGGCGGCGCGGGTTGCGGCGCCGGCTGCGCCTGCGGCGGCGGCGGCGGCGAGGGGATCGCGGGCGCCGGCAACTGGGTCGGCTTCTCCGCCTTCTCCTTGCCGACCGGGGCCGCCGGCTCGAACATCAGGTCGAAACTCGGGGGCGCGACTGCCGCGTGCTGCTGCCGCCGGTGCGCGAGGAACAGGCCGAGCAGGATCAGCAGATGCAGCAGCGCGGAGATCAGCAGCATCCACCGCACGTGCCGCCGGTCCGGCCGGCGCCAGCGCGGGCGCTTCCAGCCGGTGCGCAGCGGCGGCGGCGGCCGCGGGGCGTAGGCGAGGAGCGGCGTGTCGGGCGGCGTCATCGACGGATGTCGCACCTCGGCGCGGGACGGTGACGCACCGGCAGGACCCTGGCCCCCGACATACGACTGGTCGGAGCGGCGGGATTTGAACCCACGACCCCCAGTCCCCCAGACTGATGCGCTACCAGGCTGCGCTACGCTCCGACCGGTGGCGCCGGTCTAGCAGCGCCTTCGCCGCGCCGCAACGTCGACGCAGGCCGGCCGAAGGTCAGGGAAGGAGTGCCCGGATCGCTTCCAGTTCGCGCAGTGTCTGCTGCAACACGGCCCGCAGCCGCTCCGCCTCGTTCTCGCCGCGCGACGGCGACGCGGCCCGGGCGAGGCCGGGGATCGGCAGTTCCGGATCGCGCACGGGCGGCGGCGCCTCGTCCGCCTCGGCCCGCTCGCTGGCCGGCGGGGGCGGAATGTCGTCCGACAGCCGGCCGCCGCCCTCGCGCAGCAGGCGCTGCACGCCCTTGATCGTATAGCCCTGGATGTAAAGCAGATCGGAAATCCGCCGCAGCAGCGCGATGTCGTCGGGCCGGTAATAGCGCCGCCCGCCGCCGCGCTTCAGCGGCTTCACCTGGGGAAACTTCGTCTCCCAGAAGCGCAGGACGTGCTGCGGGATATGCAGTTCGTCCGCCACCTCGCTGATGGTGCGGAACGCGGTCGGCGCCTTCTTGAGCCGGGTCCGCGCCTCAAGTTCGTCGTTCTCGACCGGCTCCACCGCGTTCATTCATCGTCCCCAGCCCCGACGGGGGGAATGACGTGGTTGACATGCGCCTTCAGCACTTGGCTCGGCCGGAACACCAGCACCCGCCGCGGCAGGATCGGCACTTCCACGCCGGTCTTCGGATTGCGCCCGATCCGGCGCCCCTTCTGGCGCACAGAAAAGGTCCCGAAGCCACTGATCTTGACCAACTCTCCGGCTTCCAGCGCCGTACTCATGCGGCCCAGCACGGTCTCCAGCAACGCGGCGGATTCGTTGCGCGACAGACCGACCTGGGCGTAGATCGTCTCCGCGAGATGGGCGCGCGTGATCGTGCTCATGCGCCGACGCTAGGCTGAGCCCGCGGCCGGCGTCAAGAAAAGTGAAAAAGCAGGCGCTTCGCCGCGGCGGTTAGAGCCGCACCAGCGCCGAGCCCCAGGTGAGCCCGCCGCCCAGCGCCTCCAGCAGCACGAGCTGGCCCGGCTGCAACCGGCCGTCGGCATGGGCCTCGGCGAGCGCCAGCGGGATCGAGGCGGCGGAGGTGTTGGCATGCCGCTCGATGGTGCGCACCACCCGCGCCATCGGCAGGTCGAGGCGTTTGCGGATGCCCTCGATGATGCGCAGGTTCGCCTGGTGCGGCACCAGCCAGTCCACCGCCGCGCGGTCGAGCCCGTTGGCGGCCAGCGCCTCGTCCACCGCCTCGGCGAGCCGCAGCACGGCATGGCGGAACACTTCCTTGCCCTGCATCTTCAGATGCCCGGACCGCTCCGGCTGCCCGACCGCGCCATCGACATAGAGTATATCGCCGAGCCGGCCGTCGGCATGCAGATGGGTGGAGAGGATGCCGCGGTCGCTCCCGGTGCCCTCGCCTACGCCGGCGCGCAGGAACACCGCCCCGGCGCCGTCGCCGAACAGCACGCAGGTGCCGCGGTCCTGCCAGTCGAGGATGCGCGAATAGACTTCCGAGCCGATCACCAGCACGCCGCGCGCCTGACCCACGCGGATCAGCGCGTCGGCCACCGACAGCGCGTAGACGAAGCCGCTGCACGCCGCCGAGAGGTCGAAGCCGAAGCCGGGCGCGCCAAGCGCCGCCTGCACCCGCAGCGCGGTCGCCGGGAACGCCTCGTCCGGCGTCGCGGTGGCGAGGATGATCGCGTCGACCTCCGCGGCCGTCGCACCGGCGTCGGCGAGGGCGGCGGCGGCGGCGCGGGTCGCCATGAACGCGCAGGTCTCGTGCTTCTGCGCGATATGGCGCGCACCGATGCCGGTGCGCTCGCGGATCCAGGCGTCCGAGGTTTCGAGCGTGCGCGCCAGCTCCTCGTTGGTGACGACGGTCTGCGGCAGATAGGCCCCGATGCCGGCGAGCAGCGCGCGCACCACCGGCCCGCCGCCGCGCCCCACCCCGGCGGCGGCGCCGAGCCTAGCGGGCGGCGGCGACGCGGGAGCCGTGTCCATTGCCAGATCCATCACCGGGTCCAAGGGCCTGTGGCAGCGCGATTCGGGCAAGCCCCTCGCGCATGCGTTCGTTGAAATGATGCACCACCATATCCATCCCGACGTCAATGGCGTGCGCGAAGCCATAGGCATCGGTGCCGCCGTGCGACTTCACGACCACACCGTTGAGCCCGAGCATGACCGCGCCGTTGTAGCGGCGCGGATCGAGCCACTCGCGCAGCCGGTCGAGCCCCGCCCGCGCCAGCAGGTAGCCGAGCCGGGCCGCGAGCGACGAGGCGAAGACCTGGCGCAGCAGCGCGCCGACGAGCTTCAACGCCCCCTCGCCCGTCTTCAGCGCCACGTTGCCGGTGAAGCCGTCGGTCACGATCACGTCGGTGGTGCCGGCGGCGATGTCGTGGCCCTCGACGAAGCCGTGGAACTGGGATGCGAGATAGCTCTCACGCAGCACGTCGGCGGCCTGGCGCACGCGATCGTCGCCCTTCATCTCCTCGGCCCCCACGTTCAGCAGGCCGATGGTCGGCGCCGGGAGGCCCAGCACGGTGCGCGCGAACACGTCGCCCATGACCGCGAATTCCACCAGGTTGCGGGCGTCGCAGGCGACGTTGGCGCCGAGATCGAGCATGACAAGATCGCCGCGCGCCGAGGGGCTGATCCCGGCCATCGCCGGCCGGTCGATGCCGGGCAGCGTCTTCAGCACGATCTTCGCCAGCGCGAGCAGTGCGCCGGTGTTGCCGGCCGACACGACGCCCGCCGAATTCGCCCGCCGCAACGCTGTCGATCGCCACGCGCATGGACGCGCCGCGCATCCGCAGGGCGGCGGTGGGTTTTAGGTCGCCGGGGATCGCCTCCGGTGCATGGCGCAGCGTGCAATGCGCCGCGGCGCGCTTCTGGCGCCGCAGCATCGGCTCCAGCCGCTGCTGATCGCCCACGAGAAGGAAGCGGGCGGCGGGATGGCGCTCGGCGGCCAGCGCGAGGCCGCCGATCACCATTTCCGGCGCGTGGTCGCCGCCCATGGCGTCAATAGCCAGCGTGAACATCTCGCTCACGGCCGTCCCCTCCCGCGGGACCGGCGGCTCAGGCGCGGACGGCACCCTTCAGGGGCTTGCCGGCGGCGATCACCTCGCGCCCGTCATAATGGCCGCAGTGGCTGCAGATATGGTGGGGTCGCTTGAGCTCGCCGCAATTCGGGCACTCGGCATGCGCCTCGCGGGGCAGGGCCTCGTGGGACCGGCGCATACCGCGCCGCGAGGGCGAGGTCTTTCTCTTCGGGACGGCCATGGAACACTCCGGTCTGGGTGACGACCCGGACCGGGGTCGGAGCAGGCACGAGGGCCTGGCTGCCGGGCGGGCGGCGTCACGGTCTGGCAATAGCGCGAGCGCGCGCGTCTAGCAAAGGGGGGACAGCGCCGCAAGGCTGCGCCCGGCCGCCGATGTGCTAACAGGGCGCGCGGCGGGAGCAGCCTGCGGGTCCGGCGGCGCCGGGGCGCGGCGAACCTGTGGGCGCGATCCCCGTTTCAGCGAAGTCAGGAGCATCGGCATGACCAAGCATCAGTCCGCGAAGGAAGCCCACGTGCGCGAAAAGCTTGCCACCCCCACCGACCTCAAGCCGGAGGCGACGCGCGACATCTCGGCGGCGCTCAGCGCCCTGCTCGCCGACGTGTTCGCACTCTATCTGAAGACCAAGAATTTCCACTGGCACATGAGCGGGCGGCATTTCCGCGACTATCACCTGCTGCTCGACGAGCACGGCGACCAGCTTTTCGCCATGACCGACCCGATCGCCGAGCGCGCGCGCAAGATCGGCGGCAACACCATCCGCTCGATCGGCCAAATCGCGCGCCAGCAGCGGCTTGCCGACAACGACGCCGAATATGTGGAAGCGCAGGACATGCTGTCCGAGCTGCGCGACGACAACCAGCAACTCGTGGCCAGCATGCGCCAAGTGCACAATGTCTGCGACGAGTACGGCGACGTCGCGACCGCGAGCCTGCTGGAAGTCTGGATCGACGAGAGCGAGCGGCGCGTGTGGTTCCTCTACGAGGCGACGCGCAACCCGACCGGCACGAACGACTGAGGCAGGTGCCGGGCTGACACGCGACCCCGCGGCGTGCTTTAACCGGTGCGCCCGGGCGCGCCGCGCGCGGCCCGGCCCAGCAGGTTGACGAGGCGCCGCCCGCATGCGCCCGCTTTGGTTCAGACGTGCGCTTCTGCTCCTCGGCATGCTGCTGGCCTCGGCGACGCTCGCCACGGCCGCGCTGCCGCCCTCGGACGCGAAGCCGCCCGCGGACGCGAAGCCGCAGGAAAACTCGCTCGCCGGCCAACTGCTCGTCGCCTCGCCGCGCATCGGCGATCCGCGGTTTCAGCACACCGTCATCCTGCTGATCGCACACGGCAGGGAGGGCGCGGTGGGGATCGTGATCAACCGGCCGCTCGGCGAGCAGAAGCTTGCCCGCCTGCTCGCCGCCACGGGCCAGGATGCGGCGGGCGTGAAGGGCAGCGTGCGCGTCTTCGCCGGCGGGCCGGTGCAGCCGGACACCGGCTTCATCGTGCATAGCAGCGAGTATCGGCGCCCCGACACCATCGCCGTCGATGGCCGGATCGCGGTGACGGCCGACCCGGCGGTGCTGAGCGACCTGGGACATGGTCGCGGCCCGCGCAAGAGCCTGGTCGCGTTCGGCTATGCCGGCTGGGCGCCGGGGCAGCTCGAGATGGAGATGGCGCGCGACGACTGGTTCACGGTCAACGAGGACCCGGCGCTGGTGTTCGACGCCGACCGCGCCAAGGTCTGGGAACTGGCGACCGCGCGGCGGACGCTTCCGCTCTGAGACGCCTCAGCCGTCGCGCCGGCGCAGCACCGCGAACGGCGAGGGCGACGCCTCGGGCTCGGGCAGCGCGACGCCGGGTTTGTGCGGATAGGGGTCGAGCGTGAGCGCAAGCTGCTCGGCGGCGGCCTCGCCGAGATCGATCGCGCCGTGCGCATAGGGAATCTCGTCGGGTGCGGCGAGATCGAGCGTGGCACTCTCCGCCCCTTCGGGGACGAACACCGCCTCGAACCGCTCGACCAGCTCGGTCTCGAACGGCTCCAGCGAGACCACGCATTCGCGCACCAGCCGCGCGCGCAGCGTGGCTTCGGCCTCGACCCGTCCGGCCTCGGCGGGCGTCAGGCGGAAGCGGCAGGCAAGCGCCAGGACCGCCGGCACCTGGAGGCGCCGCGCCAGCGCCGCGCACTCGGCCTCGCCGGCCGTGACCTCGGTGTCCAGACCCTTCGGACCGATCCGGTCCACCGCGACCGGGCGGGAGAATTCCGGGGCCAGCGTCATGCCGGCACCTCGGCGGGCGGGCGGAAGTGAACGGTGCCGGCGGCGAAGGCGGCGAGCGGCTGTGCGGCCAGATGCGCGTCCTGCGCGCGCGCGATGCCGGCGAGCCGGTCGGCGGCCCCGGCCGGCGGCGCGCCGCGCCAGACATTGCGCGCCAGCGCCGCCGCCAGGGACGCCGGGTCGGGGTCGGCGAAGGCCCGCTCATAGGCCGCCGCGCGGCCGTGGAACGCCTCCCACATCGCCCGCACCCGCGCCGGGATGGAGAGATCGCCCACCCCCATTTCCCGCAGGCTGGCGTCCATGTCGGCGAACATCGCGTCGAACACCGCCTGCGCCAGGGGCACACCCTCAGGCTCGCGCTGCAGGCGACGGATCAGCAGGAAGGCGTGCAGGCCGACCAGGTCGAAATCGGCCATCGACCGTGTCGGCGACCCCGATCCCGGTGTAGAAAATCGGGGCGCGCGCCGCCGCCACCGCGGCCGCATAGAGCGCGCGTCCGACGCGCGCGTGGCGGTCACGCTGCAGAAAGCCAAGCAATTGCGAATCCCTCCGGGCGGCGCGGTTGACAGCGGGGGCGCCGGCGTGACAGGCCAAAGGTAAGCCCCGTGCCGCCCCGGTCAACCGTGCCGCACCAACCGTATCGGGCAAGGAGTTTTCTGCTGTGACCATGCCTCGCGTCCTGCCGGCCGTGCTCGTGGCAGTGAGCCTCGCTGCCTGTTCGTCGCCGCCGGGCCTCTGGTCGTGGCCGAAGCAGGCGCGCGGCAGCCAGGTCGACCCCGATCAGATCAAGCAGCTCGTTCCCGGCACCTCGACCCGCCAGGACGTCAGCTCGCTGCTCGGCTCGCCGAGCGCGCGGGCTTCGTTCAATGAGAACACCTGGCTCTACATCTCGCAGATCACCAAGCCGGTGATCGCCGGCACGCAGGGCGTGCGGGAACAGGACGTCTATGCGCTGACCTTCGACGACGGCGGCGTGCTGCGCCGCGTGGAGAAGCGGACGAAGGCGGATTCGCTGCCGGTCAGCGTGGTCTCCCGCACCACGCCCTCGCCGGGCAGCAACGCATCGTTCCTCCAGCAGCTGCTTGGCAATATCGGGCGCTTCAGCCCCGGCGGCACGCCAGCCTACACGCCCGGCGAGGGTTCGTCGGCCAATCCGGGGAACTTCTAGCCGCCGCCACGGCGGCCGTCAGAAGTGGCTCCAGCCGCGCGTCGCGAGCGGCATCGGCGCACCGTCGGCACCGCGCACCGTCACCTCGGCGGGACCGGACAGGAACCGCCCGATGGGCGTCACCGGCACCGCGCCGGCCGCGCCGCGCAGGGCGGCGAGCGCGTCAGGGGGCACCGCCATCGCCAGCTCGTAGTCATCGCCGCCCGCGAGGATGCGCGGCATATAGGCGTCGCCCGCCGCACGCGCCGCCGGGGAGCGCGGCACGGCAGCGGCCTCGATCTCCGCCGCGAGGCCGGCGGCGCGGCAGAGATGGCCGACGTCCTGCACCAGCCCGTCGGAAACATCGAGCGCGGCGTGGACGAGCCCCGGCCGCGCGATGCCGAGCCGCGGGCGCGGCAGCCGGTAGCGGTCGCGCAGGAAACCATCGGGATCGGCCAGCTCCCCCCGCGCCGCGAGCAGGCCGAGCGCGCCGTCGCCGATGGTGCCGGTGACGCAGAGCAGGTCGCCCGCACGCGCACCGGCACGGCGCACCGCCGCGCCGGGAGCGACGGTGCCAAGAATGGTCAGCGACAGGCTGACCGGCCCCGGCGTGGACGTGCTGTCGCCGCCGAGCAGCGTGATGCCGAATTCCCGCTGGTCCTGCGCCAGCCCCTCGGCAAAGGCGGCGAACCACGCCTCCGGCGTCGCCGCCGGCACCGAGACCGTCAGCAGGTAGCCGAGCGGATCGGCGCCCATCGCCGCGAGATCGGAGAGGTTCGTGCGCAGCAGCTTGCGCGCGACGAGGTCGGGCGGATCGTCGGGCAGGAAGTGCACGCCGCCGACCATCGCATCGGCGGCCACGACCAGCTCACGCCCGGCGGGCGGCGCGAGCACCGCGGCGTCGTCGAGCAGGTCGAGCGCGCCGGGGCCGGCAAGCGGGCGGAAATACTGCGCGATGCGGGCAAACTCGCGCGGCGGCGGCGCCTCGGCGCGGTCAGGGGGCGGCGTTGAACTCATCGGCCCGCAGCCGGCGCGCGAGGCGATCGAGCACGCCGTTCGCCATGCGCGGCTCGTCGCCGATGAAGAAGCCGTGCGCCACGTCGAGGTATTCGTTGATGATGACGCGCGCGGGCGGGCCGTCCTGCGCGCTCAGCTCCGCCGCACCGGCGCGCAGCACCGCGCGCAGCACCGGATCGAGGCGCGCGAAGGGCCATTCCGGGGCAAGCGTCTCGACGATCATGCGGTCGATCGCCACCTGCCCCGCGGCGGCGGTGCGGACGATGTGCGCGAACAGGCGCGCGTCGGCCTCCGGCGCGCGCCCGTCCTCGAACCCGCCGCGATCAGGCGCGGCGCCGAGGCGGTGGCGCAGGAATTCGTCGATCACGGTCTCGGCGCTTGCGGTCGCCTGCTCGGCCTGAAACAGGGCCTGCACGGCGGCGAGCCGCGCTGCGGTGCGAGGGCGTGCGCCCGACATCAACCGGCCCCCATCACGCGGCTCCCACTACTCAGCGCCAAGCCAGCGCGCGGCGGCGATCTGCTTCAGCGCCGCCACCGCCGCCTCCGCGCCCTTGTTGTGCGCGCCGGCCCCGAAGCCCGCGCGCGCCAGCGCCTGCTCCATGCTGTGCACGGTCAGCAGCCCGTTGCCGAGCGCCAGGCCGAATTGCAGCACCACGGCGGTCAGCCCCGCCATCGCCTCGCGGCAGACATATTCGTAGTGATCCGTGTCGCCCTTCACCACGCAGCCGAGCGCGATGAACCCGTCGTAGCGCCGCCGCCCGCGCACCGCGAGCCGCACCGCGCCCGCAAGTTCGAGCGCGCCGGCGACATCCAGAACCTCGTGCGTGGCGCCCGCCTCGGCCAGGATCGCCTGCGCCCCATCGCGCAACCCGTCTACCACATGCGCGTAATAGGGTGCCCGCACGATCAGCAGATGCGGCGGCGGACCTTCCAGGGGTGGCGCCGCCGGGGCTGGGCGCGTCGATGGTGCTCATGCACCGCTCCGGATCGGCCGCTGCTCGACGATGTTGAGCCCGTAGCCCTCAAGCCCGACGATCGTGCGCTGCGTGTTGGACAGCAGCACCATGTCGCGCACGCCGAGATCGAGCAGGATTTGCGCGCCGATGCCGTAGTCGCGCAGTTCCGTGCCGGGGCGCTGGCTTTCCGCCAGCAGGCGCACATGGTCGGAGAGCTTGGTCGGCCGATGCTCGCGCAGCAGCACCACGGCGCCGCGCCCCGCCTCCGCGATCATGCGCATCGCGGCGTGCAGCGCCGCCGCCCCGCTGCCGACGATGTCGTCGAGCAGATCCACGGCATGCATGCGCACCGGCACCGGCCCGGGTGCCGACACGTCGCCCTTGACCAGCACCAGATGCTCCGCGTACTCGACCGTGTTGGCATAGACCACGAGGCGCCAGTCGCCGCCCACCTCGGTTGTGAACGTGCCTTCCTCCACGCGGCGCACCAGCCGCTCGGTGCGCCGGCGATGCGCGATCAGGTCGGCGATCGTGCCGAGCTTCAGGTTGTGGTGCTGGGCGAAGGCGACGAGGTCGGGCAGGCGCGCCATGGTGCCGTCGTCGTTCATCACCTCGCAGATCACGCCGGAGGGATTGAGCCCGGCGAGGCGCGCGATATCGACCGCCGCCTCGGTATGGCCCGCGCGCACCAGCGTCCCGCCCTCGCGCGCGACCAGCGGGAAGACGTGGCCGGGGGTGACGATCTCGTCGCGCCCGCAATCGGGGTTGATCGCGACCGCGACCGTGTGCGCGCGGTCGTGGGCGGAGATGCCGGTGGAAATCCCGTCCTTGGCCTCGATGGAAACCGTGAACGCGGTCTGGTGGCGCGTGCCGTTCGCAGCACTCATCAGCGGCAGGCCGAGCTGTTCCACGCGATGCTGGTTGAGGGCGAGGCAGATCAGGCCGCGGCAATGCCGGGCCATGAAATTGATCACCTCCGGCGTCGCGAACTGCGCGGGGATGCACAGGTCGCCTTCGTTCTCGCGGTCCTCGTCATCGACCAGCAGGAACGGGCGGCCGTTGCGCGCCTCCTCGATCAGCTCGTCGACCGAGGAGAGATAGTCGGAAAGGCTGCGGGTGATCAGCGCGTCGGTCATGCTCGCTCCTGCAGCCGGGCGACGTAGCGCGCCAGCATGTCGATTTCGATGTTGACGGGATCGCCGGGTTTCAGTTCGGCGAAGCTGGTGACGGCGGACGTATGGGGGATGATGTTGACGCCGAAGACGTCGCCCTCGACCTCGTTCACGGTGAGCGAGATGCCGTCGACGGCAACGCTGCCCTTGGCGGCGATGAAGCGCGCGAGGGCGGCCGGCACGCGGAAGCGCCAGCGCACCGAGCCGTGCTCGGGCAGCGCCGACACCGCCTCCGCCACGCCATCGACATGGCCGGAGACGATGTGCCCGCCCAGCTCGTCGCCGACGCGCAGCGGCCGCTCCAGGTTGACCCGCGTGCCGGGGCGCCAGCGCCCCAGCGTGGTCTTCGCCAGGGTCTCGGCCGACGCATCGATCGCGAAGGAGTCCGCGCCCATCTCGACCGCGGTGAGGCAGCAGCCGGAGCAGGCGATCGAGGCGCCGAGCCCGATGCCGGCGCCGTCGGCCCAGCCCTCGGTGGCGATGACGAGCCGCATGTCGCGCGCCGCGCCAAGCGGGACCACGTCGCGCACCGTGCCGCGGCCGGTGATGATGCCGGTGAACATCGCGCTCAGGCCATCCTTGCGAATTCGGTGAGCATGTCGTCGCCGAGCGGCATCGCGCCGGTGCGGGTGAAGCGCGGCATGGCGGCCAGTGCCGAGACGCCGAACGCCTGCGCCGCCGGCCAGCCGTCCGCGCCGAGCACCGCGGGCGCGTGGAACCAGGCGATCCGGTCCACCGCATCGGCGCGCAGCAGCGCGGCGGCAAGCTGCGCCCCGCCCTCGGCCAGCACGCGGGTGATGCCGCGGGCCGCCAGGACCTGCAACGCGCGCGGCAGGTCCACGCCCAGTTGCACCCCGTCGCCCGCCGTCTCCACCGTGACCACGGCGACCCCCGCCTGGCCGAGCGCATAGGTGCGGTCGCGGTCGGCGCCGTGGCGGGCGAGGATCCAGGTCGGGGCAGCCTTCGCCGTCGCGACCAGGCGGCAGGTGAGCGGGGTGCGCAGATGGCTGTCGGCGACGACGCGCACGAGCGGGGTCGCGCGGAACCCCTCGATGCGGCAGGTCAGGTCGGGGTCGTCGGCGAGCACCGTGCCCACCCCCACCAGCACCGCGTCGTGCCGCCCGCGCAACGCATGCGCCGCCCGCCGCGCCGGCTCGCCGGTGATCCAGCGGCTCTCGCCCGCCCGGGTCGCGATCCGCCCGTCGAGCGTGGTGGCGAGCTTCAGCGTCACCAGCGGCCGGTTGTGGCGGATGCGCAGGAAGAAGCCGGCGTTCAGCGCCTCGGCCTCCGCCGCCAGCAGCCCCTCCTCCACCGCCACCCCGGCCGCGCGCAGGCGGGCGATGCCCTGCCCGTTCACGCGCGGATCGCAGTCGCGCACGGCGACCACCACGCGGGCGATGCCGGCGGCGATGAAGGCGTCGGTGCAGGGGCCGGTGCGGCCGTGATGGCAGCAGGGCTCGAGCGTCACATAGGCGGTCGCCCCCCGCGCCTCCGCCCCGGCCATGGCCAGCGCCAGCGGCTCGGCATGCGGGCGTCCGCCCGGCGCGGTCACGGCGCGGCCGACCACCCGGCCATCGCGCACGATCACGCAGCCCACGGTCGGGTTGGGCCAGCACTGCCCCAGGCCCCGCTGCGCCAGGCCCAGGGCCGCGCGCATATGTGAAACGTCGTCCATCCCGGCGCTATGTGGGTTCCGAAAGGGCGCCGAGGAAGGTCTCGAAGTCCTTGGCCTCACGGAAGTTGCGATAGACCGAGGCGAACCGGACATAGGCGACTGCGTCCACCTCCTTCAGCGTCTCCATCACCAGCTCGCCGATCTGCTTGCTCGCGATGTCGGTCTCGCCCGAGGCCTCGAGCTGGCGGACGATGCCGGAGACGATCCGCTCGATCCGCTCCTCCTGCACCGGCCGCTTGCGCAGCGCCACGCGGACCGAGCGGGCGAGCTTGTCGCGGTCGAACGGGACCCGCCGCCCGTCCGACTTGATCACGGTAAGGTCGCGAAGCTGCACCCGCTCGATGGTGGTGAAACGTTGCGAGCACGCGGCACAGAACCGGCGGCGCCGGATCGCGGCCGAATCCTCGGTGGGACGGCTGTCCTTCACCTGGGTGTCGTCATGGCCACAGAAGGGGCAGCGCATCGCGGCGGCGTCCGCTCATTGCCTTCAACGCAAGGCTTTCGGGTTTCCCAATCGCCGGACGGCCTGCATAGCGGCTTCGCGGGTTGCGCGCAAAGCAGCAGCCGCGCAACGCAGACCGCACGGCGGCCGCCCGATCACGGCGATGCCCGGCCGGAAGCCGCGAAGGGATTGCGCATGGTGACACCGCGCCACGTGAAGCCGCGTCCGGGCCCCGCGCCCTCCCGCGCTTGCCCCGCCCGGCCCTTGGCCCCCACAATCGCGAACCGCCGCCGCAAACGCGCGGAAGCGGTCCGAACCGGATGTGACGCATGCTCAGCGAGACCGAAGGCGAGTTCCTGACCCTGCATGAGATCGTCAAGGCGGCGCATGCCAGGCTGGATCGCAACATCTGGGACTATCTGGTCGGCGGCACCGAGACCGAGACGACGGTGCGGCGCAACCGGCTGGCGCTGGACCAGCTCGCCCTGCGCCCGCGCGTGCTGCGCGACGTATCGACGATCGACCCATCCGGCCGCTTCTTCGGACAGAAAATCCGGCTGCCGGTCGCGCTCGCGCCCGTCGGATCGCTGGAGTCCTTCGAGAGCGGCGGTGGCGCGACCGCCGCCCGCGCCGCCGCCGCTTTTGGCGTGCCGGTCTATGTCAGCTCGGTCACGCAGCCTGGGCTCGAGGAAACGGCCGCCGCAGCCAAGGGCCCGAAGGTGTTCCAGCTCTACGTGCGCGGCGATCAGGACTGGGTGGACGCGCATGTCGGGCGCGCGCGGGAAGCGGGCTACGACGCATTCTGCCTCACCGTCGATACCGCCCTCTACAGCCGTCGCGAGCGGGACATCACGAAGCGCTTCGTCAAACCCTGGCGGCAGCGCGTCGCCGGCCTCGAATTCCAGGCGGCGCTGAACTGGCGCGATGTCGAGCGGTTCAAGCGCCGGCACGACATCAAGCTGATCCTGAAAGGCATCGCGACTGCGGAGGACGCAGCGCGCGCCTGCGAGCTGGGGGTCGAGGGGATCTACGTGTCGAACCATGGCGGGCGGCAGCTCGATCACGGCCGCGGCGCGATCGAGGTGCTGGCGGAAGTCGTGGACGCCGTCGCCGGCCGGGCGCACATCACCATCGACGGCGGTTTCTGCCGCGGCACGGACATCGTGAAGGCGATCGCGCTCGGTGCGGAGAGTGTCGCCATCGGCCGGCTTTACTGCTTCGGGCTGGCCGCGGCCGGGGAGCAGGGCGTTCTGCGTGTGCTGGAGCTGCTCGAAGCGGAGGTGACCGAATGCCTCGGTCTGCTCGGCGCCGATCGGTTCGGTGCACTGGACAGGACGCACCTGCATCCCGCCCAGCCGACCGCGCTGCCGCACGTCCTGAGCGCCTTCCCGCTGCTCCAGCTGAGCGAGGGGAACTACTAGCGTCGCGCGACGCCAGCCGGCCGCCTACCGCCCGCCGTAGATCGGGAAGCGCCCGCACAACTCCAGCACCCGCGCCTTCACCGCCGCCTCGGCCGCCGCGTTGCTGCCGTCGTTGGAGTGCGCGAGCCCGTCCAGCACCTCGCCGATCATGCGCCCGATCGCCTGGAACTCGGCGACGCCGAAGCCGCGCGTGGTGCCGGCCGGCGTGCCGAGGCGGATGCCGGAGGTGATCGTGGGCTTCTCCGGGTCGAAGGGGATCGCGTTCTTGTTGGCGGTCATGTGGGCGCGCTCCAGGGTCGCCTCCGCCGCCTTGCCGGTGACGTGCTTGGGGCGCAGGTCGACCAGCATCAGGTGGCTGTCGGTGCCGCCGGTCACGATCGCCAGCCCCTGCTCGACCAGGGTTGCGGCGAGCGCGCGCGCGTTCTCGGCCACCGCGCGCTGATAGACGCGAAACTCCGGCCGCAGCGCCTCGCCGAACGCCGCCGCCTTGGCGGCGATGACGTGCATCAGCGGGCCGCCCTGCAGGCCGGGGAACAGGGCGCTGTTGATCTTCTTGCCGAGCTCCGGGTCGTTCGCCAGCACCATGCCGCCGCGCGGGCCGCGCAGCGTCTTGTGCGTGGTGGTGGTGACGACATGCGCGTGCGGCAGCGGGCTCGGGAACACGTCCGCGGCGACCAGGCCCGCGAAATGCGCCATGTCGACCATGAAATACGCGCCCACCTCGTCGGCGACGCGGCGGATGCGGGCGAAGTCGATCACGCGCGGATAGGCCGAGCCGCCGGCGATGATCAGCTTCGGCCGGTGCTCGCGCGCGAGGCGTTCGAGTTCCTCGTAGTCGAGCAGCCCATCGTCGCGGCGCACGCCGTACTGCACGGCGTTGAACCACTTGCCGGAAATGTTCGGCGCGGCGCCGTGCGTCAGGTGCCCGCCGGCGGCGAGGCTCATGCCGAGAATGGTGTCGCCGGGCTGCAGCAGCGCGAGGAACACCGTCTCGTTGGCCTGCGCGCCGGAATGCGGCTGCACGTTGGCGAAGGCGCAGCCGAAGAGCTGCTTGGCGCGGTCGATGGCGAGCTGCTCGGCGACATCGACCTCGACGCAGCCGCCGTAGTAGCGCCGGCCGGGATAGCCCTCGGCATACTTGTTGGTCAGCACCGAGCCCTGCGCCTCCAGCACCGCGGCGGAGACGATGTTCTCGCTCGCGATCAGCTCGATCCCGTCCTGCTCGCGCACCAGCTCGCGGCCGATGACGGCGGCGAGTTCCGGGTCGGTCTCGGCCAGCGGCGCGGTGAAGAAACGCTGCGCGCTGGCGGCGGGCGACTGCTCGTTCATGGGCCTGATCCTCGGTAGCCGGCGGCGCGTGCTCTATCACGCGGCGCGCGCCGCCGGAAATCCCGATCCGCGGCGCCACCGGCCCGTGACCGGGGCGGGGGGCGCCGCGGGGGGACGCCGTCGCTATTGCTGCCCGGCCAGCATGCCGAGGTCGACCGCATCCGCCATGGCCGCATAGCCGGCATCGTTCGGATGCAGATGGTCGCCGGAATCGAACTCGGCCTTGATCTTCGTGGGATCGGCGGGGTCACGCACCACGGCATCGAAGTCGACCACGCCATCGAACCCGCTGTCGGGGCTGCGGATGAACTGGTTCACCGCCTCCCGCTTCGCTTCCTTCGAGAAGGTGTAGTAGCCCTCGAAGGGCTTGCCCGCGAACGCGTTGTTGAACGGCGTGAGGGTGGCGCCCAGGATGCGGATGCCGTGCAGGTGCGCCTCGGCGATCAGCTGCTTGTAGCCGGCGATGAGGTCGGGCACGGAAACGGGATGGTCGTCCGGCGCGAGCGGCGACTCCGGCCAGCCGATGTCGTTGATGCCCATCATGAACACCACCGTCCGCACATGCGGCCAGCTCAGGATCTCGCGGTCGAAGCTGGCGAGCGCGTTGAGGCCCATGCGGTCGCTCAGCACCCGTTGGCCGGAGATGCCCTCGTTGAGCACCGCGACCTGCCGGTGCCCGTTGTTCTGCAGCCGGGCGGCCAGCATGTCGGGCCAGCGATGGTTGGCATCGGGTGTGGAGTTGGCGCCGTCAGTGATCGAGTCGCCGAACGTGGCCACGGCCGCGGCCTCCTCGGGCGCGGCCACGAGGATGCCGCTGAGGAACACCCGCGCCTTCATCGTCGCCTGCGGCTTGATCTCGGTATCTGCGGTATGATCGCCGGTATCTGATATATAAGTGGTCTGCACCCCCTCCCAGTGCGCGGTCGCGACCGGAGTCACCTCCGGCAGGAACAGGCTGACCGCGACGTTGCCGAGCGCGCTCACGTCGAGATCGACCGGATCGCTGATCGCGGGCGCGCCGGGCGGGATGGTGATGGAGGGCGCGCCGCCGAAGGTGAGGGCGCGGTCCGTCCCCGCCTCGATCGCGGCACCGTCGCCAGCGCGGGCGATATGGGCGGCGCCGATCACCAGCGGCGCGGTGCCGAATTCGTTGGAAAAGATCACGCGCACCCGGGTGCCGCCGAGGCTGACATGCGCGACCTGCCGCACGGTTTGATTCCACAGAGTCCGCGGAACGTTCCACGGTACCGGAAAATCCGTGCCCCAGACGCCCTGCGGCGGCGCCGCCCAGGTGCCCACCCAGTGATCGGCGGCCGACTGGGCTCGGACGCCGGATGAACTCGCCGCCGCGGCGAGCAGGACGGCGGCGAGGAGCGCCGCGCGTCCTATGGCAGCAGGTCCGCGCTTCGCGAACGAATGCGCAATATTTTCGCCTGTCACAGCGTTTCCTCCAATTTGCTTATTGTGGCGCACCGAAGTCTTGGGCGCGGTTCCGGCAATTCAAGGCGGCCGCGCGCCCGGTACCAAGCGAGGCGGAGCGCGGCGGGCGCCCCGTTGCGGGCGCGGCGCCGAATGAACGAGGCGTTAGGCCGCCATGGCCATCGCGATCACACGTTCTTGAACACGACGGTTGGCTCGGCGACCCCAAAGCGCGCTCGATCCTGCGCGGGAAACCGCGCGCACACCGCTCAACCTGGGCGCTTGCCGGAGCCACACGGCGATGAGATGAATCTTGACACCTGTTCCGACATCATCCTAATTTCCCCTTACGTATCGTTCATGTTTTCCAGGAGGGAGCCGCGTCCATGCCGTTATTGAGATCCGCAGCCATCGGCGCCTGCGCCGTCGGCTTGTCGCTGGGGTTGAGCTGGTCGGCCAAGGCCGACCCGGCCCTGCCGAACCTGGAGAACCTCAATTTCCTCCAGTACACGGGCAGCGCCCCGAAGGACTACTTCTCGAACGTCAAGCCGGTCGGCTGGACCGGCGGCACCAACCTGATCTTCATCGTCGCGCCCGGGACCGATCCCACCTCGGCGGTGACGGCCTGCGGCCCGACCTACCTCAGCACCTATGGCTGCCCCAGCACGCTGGCGATCAAGGGCGGCTATAACGAGGTCGAGGCGGACGGCAACCCCAACTATGAGGAAGGCTTCAACTACCTGGTCACCGGATTGACGCCGGGCGTGACCTACACGCTCAGCTTCTATCAGGCCGCCAGCCAGCAGCGCGGCTTCACCGGCAACACCACGGAGCAGTGGATCGTGTCGCTGGGCAAGGACGGGCTGACGACGTGTGCCGGCTGCGGCCCGTACAATTCCACGTTCGGCAGCGACGAAAGCACCTATTCGAACGCCGACCCCAACGCGTCCGTGGTGGCAACGCCGCTGATGAGCACGCCCTCCGGCGGCCTGACGGACTGGAACTACGTCTCGGTCAGCCTGACCGCCGACGACACCAGCGACCTGCTGAGCTTCCTCGCCTGGGGTGACGAGGGCACGACCAACAACCTTCCGCCGATGGTCTTCCTGACCGGCGTGAACTCGCCGTCGGGCCTGAACAACGTGCCGGAGCCGGCGACGCTCTCCGTCCTCGCCGCGGGCCTGCTGGGCTTCGGCGGCACCATGTGGCGCCGCCGCCGGCGCGCCTGACGCCCCTGCGCGATCCACGACATCCTCGACGCGACGCGCCCCGGCAGGCTTTTGCCTCGCCGGGGCGCGAAAACGTTGCCAGGATAGACGCCGCACCGCCGGGGTAGCTTCCGTGCCCTCTTTGCTCCTCCACCCGCACGCGCTTCTGCTCGCGCTGATCCGGCAGAGCGTGTGGCTGCTGCTGCTGGCAATCGTGTTCATGCCGCTGGAGCAGGTCTTCGCGCTGCGCGGGCGCAAGCTGTTCAGCAAGACGCTCGCCAGCGACATCGGCTTCTATTTCATCAGCGGTCTGGTGCCGAGCCTGCTGTTCACCCCGCCGCTGCTGCTGATCGCGGCCGGCGCGCATGCCGTGCTTCCCTACCGCCTGTTCGCCGAGATCGCCGCCCTGCCGCTGTGGGCGCGGGCGACGGCCGCGCTGGTGGTCAGCGAGATCGGCTTCTACTGGGGCCATCGCTGGTCGCACGAGATCCCGTTTCTCTGGCGCTTTCATTCCGTCCACCACCACCCGACCGAGGTCTATTTCCTGGTCAGCGCGCGCGCCCACCCGGTGGACAACGCCTTCATCCGGCTATGCGGGCTGATCCCGGTCTATGCGCTGGGCATCGCCACCCCGCTCACCGCTTCGGGCGGCGCATTCGCCGCGCTGCTGGTGGTGGTGCTGACGATGTGGGGCTTCGTGATCCACGCCAATGTCCGCTGGCGCCTGGGGCCGCTGGAGTGGCTGATCGCCACCCCCGGCTTTCACCACTGGCACCACACGCTGCGCGAGCCGCGCGACCGCAACTATGCGTCCACGCTGCCCTGCATGGACTGGATCTTCGGGACTCTCCACTTGCCGCGCAACGAATGGCCGACCGCGTACGGCATCGACGCCAAGCTGCCGGACTCGCTTGGCGGACAGTTGCTCTACCCGCTGCGAGCCCCATCGCCTGAGCCGGCTTTGCCCGATCCGATCGCCGCCGATCCGCGTTGACTTGTCCCCGTTGGCACCCGGCCGGCGGCGGCGTAAGCCTCCGCGATCACGTCCGGAGCCCGCCCGATGTCGCTCGGCCGCTTTCCCACGACGCGCCCGCGCCGCAACCGCTACGACGCCGCCACCCGCCGGCTGGTCGCGGAGACGCGGCTTTCCGTCGATGACCTGATCTGGCCGGTGTTCGTCGCCGAGGGCAGCGGCGCGCTGACCGATGTCGCCTCCATGCCCGGCGTGGTGCGTGCGACGCTCGACCGGCTCGCGGGCCACGTGGCGCAGGGCGTGGACCTCGGCATCCCGGCCGTCGCCCTGTTCCCCGCGACGCCGCCCGAGAAGAAGGATGCCGAGGGCACGGAGGCCGGCAACCCGGAAAACCTGATGTGCCGCGCGGCGCGGCTGCTGAAGCGCGAGTTCCCGCATGTGGCGCTGGTCGGTGACGTGGCGCTCGACCCGTACACCGATCACGGCCACGACGGCGTGATCCGCGAGGGCTACGTCGCCAACGACGCCTCGCTCGCGATGCTGGTGCGGCAGGCGGTGGTGCAGGCGGAGGCGGGCATCGACATCATCGCCCCCTCCGACATGATGGACGGCCGCGTCGGCTGCGATCCGCGCGGCCCTCGATGGTGCCGGCCTGATCCACACCCGCATCATGAGCTACGCCGCCAAATACGCCTCCGCCTTCTACGGCCCGTTCCGCGAGGCGGTGGGCTCGGGCGGCGCGCTGAAGGGCGACAAGAAGACCTACCAGATGGACCCGGCCAATTCCGACGAGGCGCTGCGCGAGGTGGCGATGGACCTCGCCGAGGGCGCCGACATGGTCATGGTGAAGCCGGGGATGCCCTATCTCGACATCGTCCGGCGCGTGCATGAGCGGTTCGGCGTGCCGACCTTCGCCTATCAGGTGTCCGGCGAATACGCGATGATCATGGCGGCGGTGCAGAACGGCTGGCTCGATCACCGCGCGGCGATGCTGGAGAGCCTGATCGCGTTCAGCCGCGCCGGCGCGGCCGGCGTGCTCACCTACTTCGCGCCCGAGGCGGCGCGGGCGCTCCGCGCGGGCTGAGCCGCCTCAGTCCGAGGGCAGGCCGGGGATCGCGATCCCGAACGTCTGCACCAGCAGCACGACATTCAGCGCGAGCACGGCCACGGCGCCGGCGATCGCGGCGATGTCGATCAGGCGGCTGTTCGCGAACTCGCCCATGATGTCGCGCCGGCGGGTGAACAGGATCAGCGCGATCATCGGGATCGGCAGCGCGAAGGACAGCACGACCTGGCTCATCACCAGGGCGTGGGTGGTGTCGACCCCGGCCGCGACGACCGCGAACGCCGGCAGCATGGTGACCAGCCGGCGCAGCCAGATGCGGGATGCGGAAGCCGACAAAACCCTGCATGATCAACTGCCCGGCCATCGTTCCTACGGCCGAGCTCGAGATCCCGGAGGCCATCAGCGAAATCAGGAACACCGCCGCCGCGGCGCCGCCGAGCAGCGGGGCGAGCGTGTGGTAGGCGGTCTCGATCTCCGCCACGTCGCTGTGCCCGGCGTGGAAGGCGGCCGAGGCCATGATCACCATCGCCATGTTGACCAGCCCCGCGACGGCGAGGGCGGCGATCGTCTCGCGGTTGGAGAAGCGCACCAGCGCCCGCCGCTCCTCCCCGTTGCGCGGCCGGCACCCGGGCCTGGGTCAGGCCGGAGTGGAGGAAGATCGCGTGCGGCATCACCGTCGCGCCGATGATGCCCACCGAGAGCGTCAGCGCCGCGGCATCCGGCATGGACGGGACCACGGCGTGCAGCCCGGCCTGGCCCCACGACACCGGGGCGATGAACATTTCGATGAGGTAGCAGACGCCGATCACGCTCACGAGCCCGCCGATGATGATCTCGATCGGGCGGAAGCCGCGGCCCTCAAACAGCAGGATGCCGTATGTCACCACCGCGGTGACCGCCATGCCGGCGAGCAGCGGGATGTGGAACAGCAGCGAGAGACCGATCGCGCCGCCGAGGAATTCCGCGAGGTCGGTCGCCATCGCCGCTATCTCGCTCGCCGCCCACATCGGATAAACGGCGCGCTTCGGCAGCTGGTCGCGGCACATCTCGGCAAGATTGCGCCCGGTGACGATGCCGAGCTTGGCCGACAGCGCCTGAAACAGCATGGCGATCAGGTTGGCGCCGACCACGACCCAGAGCAGCGCGTAGCCGTAGGCCGCGCCGGCCTGGATGTTGGTGGCGAAATTGCCGGGGTCCATGTAGGCGATGGACGCGATCACCGCCGGCCCGGTGAACACCAGCCCGGCCCGCAGCCCGCGCCGGCGCCCGGCCAGCACTTCCTGTCCGGCGGCGATGGTCCGTTCCGTCATCCCGTGGCGAAGTGTCACCTCGCTCATGCGCCCGCCTTCCGGTGTCGGCTTCCAGTTCAGGCCCGAAAGTGTAGCCATGGCTACACTTCCGGGCCGAGGATGTGGTTCGAGACGCCCGCGAGTCAAGCGCGTGTTCGAGTTGCCAAGCCGGAGTTGAGCCGCTAGGGGCGAGATGGGCCGCAAGGTGCGGTCCGGGAGGTGAATTTGGTTGCGCCGCCGGCCCGCAAGGGTGGCCCGCCCGGAGCGAGCGCGCTGCCCGAGGAGCCGACGCAGGCACGCCGCTTCGGCAAGGCCCGCTCGGCCCAGTCGGCAGCGCTGCTGGAGGACTATGCCGAGCTGATCGCCGACCTGCTGGCCAGCGCGGGTGAGGCGCGGCCGACCGACATTGCGCGCCGGCTCGGCGTCGCGCACGCAACGGCCGTGAAGGCGATCGCCCGGCTGAAGCGCGAGGGCCTGGCGACCGCCCGCCCCTATCGCGGCGTGTTCCTCACCGAAGCGGGGCAGCACCTGGCGGAGCGGGTGCGGGCGCGGCACCGGCTGGTGGTGGCCGTGCTGCGCGCCCTGGGCGTGCCGGCCGAGGCCGCGGAGCAGGATGCCGAGGGCATCGAGCACCATGTCTCCGACGCCACGCTCGCGGCCTTCGCGCGGTTCCTCGCGGAGCGTTAGGGCGGCAGCCAGAGCACGTCGGCAATCCGCTCCGCCCCCGCGGCGATCATCGCCAGCCGGTCGAAACCGAGCGCGATTCCCGCCGCCGATGGCATGCCGTGTTCGAGGGCGGCGAGAAACTCCTCGTCCAGCGGCCAGTCCGGCCTGCCGGTGATCGCATGTCGCCGCGCCCGGTCGGCCACGAAGCGGGCGCGCTGCTCGGCGGCGTCGGTCAATTCGACGAAGGCGTTGGCCAGTTCGATGCCGCAGACGAACAGCTCGAACCGCTCCGCCACGCGCGGGTCGGCCGGATCGCGCCGGGCGAGCGCGGCCTGCGCCGCCGGCCAATGGGTGAGGAACGTGGGCCGGGCACGGCCCAGATGCGGCTCGACGCGGCCGAGCATGAGGCGGAAGAACAGATCCTCCCACGTCTCGCCGGGGCGCAGCGTGGCGCCGGCCGCGCGGGCAAGGGCCGCGGCATCGTCGCCGGCGGCCAGCACGTCGGCGCCGACATGGCGCGCGAACGCTTCGGCCACCGTCACCTCCTCGCGCGCGGAGAGGTCGGTCGTGACGCCGCGGCAGGCCACCACCGGCGGCAGCACCGCGCGCAGCAGGGCGTGCGTCTCGGCGATCAGGTCGGCGAGCGTGGCACCCGGGCGGTACCATTCGAGCATGGTGAACTCGGGCGCGTGCAGCGCGCCGCCCTCGCCGTTGCGCCAGACCCGCGCGAGCTGAAAGATGCACCCGGCCCCGCCGGTCAGCAGCTTCTTCATCGCGAATTCGGGGCTGGTGTGCAGGAAGCGGGCGTGCCGCGTGCCGTCCGGGTCGATCCGCTCGGTGCGCCACGGGCTCAGGTGCACCTCCTCGCCGGGGACGGGCACCGCGTAGGGCGTCTCCACCTCGGCATAGCCCCGTGCCTCGAAGAAGGCGCGCACGGCGCGGGTGAGCAGCGCGCGGCGGCGCAGGAACGGCAGGCGGGCGGCCAGCGCCTCCGGATGCCAGGCGGGTTGCGGCATGATGGGTTGCGGCATGAGGGGGCGCAGACTACACGCGCCGCCATGCGGCACGGCACGAAAACCCTGCGGGATGCGGCAACCCTGCGGGACGCGGCGGCGCTGAGCCGTGCGGGGCTGATCGCGCCGGAGGCCCGCGCGGCGATCGACGCCGTCGGCGCGCGCTACGCGATCGCGATCCCGCCTGCCCTCGCCGGCCTGATCGAGCACGCGGACGACCCGCTCGGGCGGCAGTTCGTGCCCGATCCCGCCGAGCTGATCACCGCGCCGCACGAAAGCGCCGATCCGATCGCCGACGAGGCGCTCTCGCCCATCAAGGGCATCGTGCATCGCTATCCCGACCGCGCGCTGCTGAAGCCGCTGCTGATCTGCCCGGTGTATTGCCGGTTCTGTTTCCGGCGCGAGCAGGTGGGCGACGGCGTGCTGAGCGCGGCGGAGCTTGCCGCCGCGTACGACTGGCTGCGCGCCCATCCCGCGATTCGCGAAGTGATCTTGACCGGCGGCGACCCGCTGCTGCTGGCACCGCGGCGGCTCGGCGCGATCCTGAAGGCGCTGGACGCGATCCCGCATGTCGAGACGCTGCGCGTGCACAGCCGCGTGCCGATCGCCGATCCCGCGCGGCTGAACGCGGCGATGGCCGATGCGCTGGCGACCGAGAAGCCGCTGTGGCTCGTCGTGCACGCCAACCACGCCCGGGAATTCTCCGCCGAGGCGCGCGCGGCGTTGCGGCGCGTGCAGACGCGCGGCGTGCCGTGCCTCGGCCAGTCGGTGCTGCTGCGCGGCGTGAACGACAGCGCGGCGGCGCTGGAGGACCTGTTCCGCACGATGCTCGCGGCGCGCGTGAAACCCTATTACCTGCACCACCTCGATCCCGCGCCCGGCACCGCGCGCTTCGCCGTGCCGATGGAGGAAGGCCGCCGGCTGATGGCCGCCCTGCGCGGCCGCGTGACCGGGTTGGCGCAGCCGACCTATGTGCTCGACCGGCCCGGCGGATTGGGAAAAGTGCCGATTGCCACGCCGGCGCACGTATAAGGAGGCAACCGGCAAAAGGGGAGGAAGAGCAATGACGATCACAAGGCGGACCCTGATCGGAAGTGCCGCCCTCGGGAGCGCCCTGCCGCGCCGGCGGGCCCGGGCGCAAGGCGCGAACGGCGGCCCCACGATCCGCATCGGCGTGCTGACCGACCTCTCCGGGACATACCGCGACGTCAGTGGCCCGACGACGATCGCCTGCACCCGCCAGGCAGTGCAGGAGTTCGCGGCCGGAAAGAACATGCGGGTGGAGGTGCTGGCGGCCGACCATCAGAACAAGCCCGATGCGGCGCTGACCATCGCGCGGAGCTGGTTCGATCAGGGCGATGTCGACGTCATCACGAACCTCAGCAACTCGGCGGTGGCGCTCTCGGTCGCGCACCTCGGACGCGAGAAGAACAAGGTCGTGATCCCGACCGCCGCGGCCACGTCGGAACTCACCGGGCGCCAGTGCAGCCCGAACACGGTCCACTGGTCGTACGACACCTGGATGCTGGCGAAATCGACCGCGACGAGCATCCTGAAGGACGGCGGCGACACATGGTTCCTGCTTGCGCCGGACTATGCTTTTGGCCACCAGCTTGCCAGCGACACGGCGCGCTTCGTGACCGGGGCCGGCGGCAGGGTGCTGGGGCGGGTCGACTATCCTTTCCCGGAGACCAGCGATTTCTCAGCTTACATGAACCAGGCGCAGGCAACGGGCGCGAAAGTGCTCGGCCTGTGCAACGCGGGCACCGACACGGTGAACTGCGTCAAGCAGGCGCACGAGTTCGGGCTGCAGAAGAAAATGCGGCTGGCCGGCATGCTGGCCTTCGTCACCACCGCCCACACGCTCGGGCTCGAATTGGCGCAGGGGCTGCATCTGACCGAGAGTTTCTACTGGGACCTGAACGATCGCACGCGCGCCTTCATGGATCGGATCCGACCGAAGACGCCGGACAACTGGCCGAACATGATCCAGGCCGGCGACTATGCCTCCACGCTGCACTACCTTAAGGCCGTGGCTGACCTGGGCGTGGCGGCGGCCAAGGCGGACGGCGGCGCGGTGGTCGCGCGCATGAAGGCGATGCCCACCGACGACGATTGCTTTGGCAAGGGTTTCATCCGCGAGGACGGACGCAAGATCCACCCGAGCTACCTGTTCAAGGTGAAGTCACCGGCGGCGAGCAAGCAGGAATGGGACCTTTATGCGCTGGTCGCGACCACGCCGGCGGATCAGGCGTTCCGGCCCTTGCGCGAAGGAGGCTGTTCGTTCGTGCACGCGTGAGCCGGCGGAAGCGAAACTGCGCATCCGGCTGCGAAGAAGCGCATCGGGCGCAACGTCAACACGGTCGCCAGCGCCTGCTGGGACGCGAGCGGCGTCATGGCTGGGGCGTCCGAGCGCGGCATGCCAGGCCTGGGCCAGTCCGTGCTGCTGCACGGCGTGGACGACAGCGCGCCGGCGCTGGATGACCTGATCCGCACGATACTCGCCGCGCGCGTGAAGCCGGTACTCGTTGGCATTTCGAAGGCGACCGGCGCGACCAGTCGCGTGATCGCGTTCGCCGCCGCCCTCGTGCTGTTCGTCATCGGGCTCTCGCCGAAATTCGCGGGCATTTTCCTGGTGATCCCGCCAGAGGTCGCCGGCGCACTGCTCGTCTTCACCGCGTCGTTCATGATCAGCGGCGGCATGGGCATCATGCTCGCGCGGCCGGTGGACACGCGGTCGGGCTACGTGATCGGCATCTCGACGCTGCTGGCGCTGAGCGAAAATGTGTTCCCGGCGTATTTCTGCGACCTCTCGCCCTTCGCGCGGAGCATGACCGGCAGCCCGCTCGCGCTCGGCCTGGCCGCCGCGATCCTGCTGACGCTGCTGTTCCGCGTCGGCACCCGCCAGCATGTTGAGACGCAGTGGACCGGCGCAGCGGCCTCGATCGCGACGGCGCTCGATTTCCTGCGCACGCAGGCGGCGGCGTGGAAGGTTGCGGCAGCGACAATCGCGACTGCATCTGCCGAGACGGAAAGGGTGCTCGCCTTCTTCGCGCGGGTCCATCCGCGCACCGCGGGCGGCACGGTGTGGCTCTCCTTCAACGGGCTGGACTTCGGCGTGGCCGTCATGTGCGCGGGCGGCCATCTTCCCGGTACTGCCGCGGATCGCCCCGCCCGCCGTGGCGCCGGAACACGAGCTGGACAGCGAGGAAGCAGCGGCGATCCTCGGCCTGCACGATTTTCTGCGCAGCCTGACGGCCGATCGCAAATTCGCGAGGCAACGCGGCGGGCGCGTCAAGATCAGCCTCTTCTACACGGTGTAGGCGCGGGTGACGCAACGATCCGGGTGCGCGCAGCAGCAATCTTGAATTCGGTGTATATCGGGGGGCGGCGTCCCGGTTCGCCGTCACTCCACCGGAGTTCACGCTGCCGTGGCGCCATCGCGCCTCACCCTCGCCCGGGGCGTTGCCGGAACATTGGTCGCGACATCACTACGGTCGGGAAGCTTGTCGCCATGGCCGCCGACTGACGCCGGATGGGAAGCAGGCGGGCGATCGCGCACGGTGATCGGGGCGGACAACATGAAGGCTCCGGCTTGCGCCGGAGCCTTCGCATTGCGTGACAGCCGTTTGGCCGACGCGATGGTTTCAGCCGGCTGGCTAGGCGCCGGCTGCGGTCATCCAGGTCGCGACGGTGAGCGGCTTCATACAATGAGACACTGGATCACCTCCTTTCAGTTGTTGGCGGGAGCGCTGGGTGTGGCGCATCCGGGGCGGCGGCGCAAGCCCGCACCCACGTCACGGTTCTGCCGCTCGGCCGTTCCGTTGCCCGGTGGGCCGCGTCTGCCGGGGAACGCGGGCGGCCGGACGCGCCTGCCCCCGCAGTTGACGTGCGCGTGCCGGCGCGCCGACACTCGTGCCCATGGCGGCAATGATCCTGATCTCCGGCGCCGGCATCGGCGGACCGGCGCTGGCGTGGTGGCTGCGCCATTTCGGCTTCGGTGCGACCGTGGTCGAGCGTGCGCCAGCGCTGCGTCGCGGCGGGCATGCGATCGACATCCGCGGTCGAGCGCTCGACGTGACCGCCGCGATGGGACTTGCCGACGCGGTGTACGACCTGCGCACACACATGAAGGGCATGTCGGCGCTCGACGGCGACGGCAAGGAAGTCTTCCGCACCGAGGAACGCAGCGCCAGCGGCGGGCGGTTCGACAGCGGTGACGTCGAAGTTTTCCGTGACGATCTGTGCCAGCTCCTGCTCGATGCGACGCGGAACGGCATCGACTATATCTGGAACGATTCGATCGCCGGCTTCACGCAAGACGGCACCGGCTGCACCGTGACCTTCGAGCGCGCGGCGCCACGCCGCTTCGATCTCGTGGTCGGCGCCGACGGACTGCGCTCGCATCTGCGCAACCTCGTCTTCGGCGACGAGGCGGGGTTTCTACACCCCCTCGGCGTCGGCCTCGCCTTCTTCACCGTGCCGAACTTTCTTGGCCTGGCCGACTGGCAGTACACGCACCGCTCCGGCGAGAACGGCTACATCATATTCCCTAATCGAGACAACACCGAGCTTCGCGTCGGCATCGGCTTCGCCGCGCTGCCGGGCGATGACGCGAAACTCGATGCCGCCGGGCAGAAGGCGCTGGTCGCTGAACGCTGCGCGCAAATGCGCGGGGAAGTGCCACGCCTGCTGGCGGCGATGTGGGATGCGCCGGATTTCTACTACGGCGTGCTGGCGCAGGTGCGAATGTCGCCGTGGTCGTGCGGTCGCGTTGCGCTGCTCGGCGATGCCGGATACTGCCCCTCGCCGTTCTCGGGCCAGGGCACCAGCCTCGCGCTGGTCGGCGCCTACGTGCTGGCACGCGAGCTTTCCCGCACGCCGGCGGATCACGCCGCCGCCTTCGTGCGCTACGAGGCGACGATGCGGCCGTATGTGACGCTGAACCAGGACCTCGTCGACCTGGCCCGCGAAGGCCCGATCCCCGACGACCAGCTCGACGCTGCGAAGAACGGCATCGTGCTGGAGGAGCTGCCAGCGCGCCGCTGAAGACGGAGGCGACGCCGGCCCTCAGCCCGCCAAGGGCACGTCGCTGTTGAAAATATCCGCCACCGCCTTCCAGGTGCCGGAAAAGTTCTTCCACACCACCACGTATTTCCCGTGGTCCTCATGCCGCCCTTGCGGCGTGTCGAAGCCGAGCCTCCAGGTGCCGATCTCGTAGGCCATGTCGCCCGCGGCGGCCTCGTCGATGGAGGTCGGGCCGAAGCTCAAGGTCAGGTTCGGCAGCGCGAACATCCCTTCCCAGGCCTGCCGCATGGCCGCGTGGCCGATTGCGGCCGGGGCGTTTGGCGGCATGAAGGCGCCGTCCGCCGCGTTGACGGCGACGCACCCCTCGACGTCGCCCCGACGCACCTTCTCATTCCACTCGGCCACGATCGCGGGGATCTTCTCTTTGGCGGACATGGAACCTCCTGGCATGTTCTGACTTGCCGCGGACGATGGCGGATTCATAGCCGCCCGCATTCCGGCCCGTCTTCACCATTCGGTTAGGACGGTGATCCTTCCGGCGAGGTCGGCGCGCCACGGCGCGCCGAGACCGTGCGCCACATGCCTCGCAAACCGCTCAACTGCTGCGCCGCGTAGCCGCCGGTCGCCAGCGCCTCCTCGGCCGTCGGGTCGCCGGTCGCGACGAAGGTGCGCGAGAAATCCGCCGTGCGGAACAGCATGTCCCACCACGGCAGCACCGCGCCGTAGTTCACGCTAGCGAAATCCCGCCGCCAGCATGCCGTGATGCGCGCGGTGAAAGCGCGGCGAGACCAGCAGCCTTTCGCCGATCCGGCCGAAGCTGATGCGCGTGTTGGCATGGCTGAGGCTTTCGATCAGCCGCAGCAGCAGCACCAGCAGCGGAAACTGCATCGGCGGAATGCCGATCAGCAGCGCCACCGCGAGGAACCAGACGAAGCCGATGAGATCGTCGAGCAGGTGGTTGCGGTCATCGGACCAGAACGTCATCTGCCGCTGCGCGTGGTGCAGCGCGTGCAGCGCGTACCACCAGTTGAACACGTGGCTGAGCCGGTGGCGCCAGTAGTCCGCGAAGTCGAGAATGACGACGTACAGCAGGAAGGTGAGCACCGGCCGGCCGAGCAGGAACGGGAACAGCCGCTCCAGCGTCGGCGGGACGAAGCCGTGATCGGTTAAAAACCCGTTCAGCGCCACCTGCGCCTGATAGAACAGCACGAACGTCACCAGCGGCAGCAGGCCGACGCGCGAGATGACGGTGTAGAGGATGTCGACGCCGACCGCGCGCTTGTCCGGCCAGCGCTCGACCGGCCAGCGCCACTCCAGCGGCAGGCAGAGCGCGAAGGTCACCACGACCTGCGCCGCGCCGTAGACCGCGAACAGCGTCCAGCCGAACGCGATCTCGTCCCAACGCATCAGGCCGAGCTGATAGAGCACCGGCAGCACGGCATGCTCCTGCAGCCAGCCGGCGGCGGAATCGAAGAGCAGCGTCGGGTTCATGGCGCCTTCCTAGCACCGAACCGACCGCCCGCGAAAATGCTGCATTGCAGCGGACCCGGGCGGGTCAACGCATGCGCGTTCCCGCGCCAGCGCGTCGTCGCAGGTGAGCAAAGTTTCAGCAGGTGAGCCGACCGGTGGCGCCGGTACCGGCACAGTGCCTCTGGCACGACATTTGCGTGAGCGAACGTGTGGCAGCTAGGGGGCTGCCCGCTGGCCGAACAGCAAGAAAGAGCAAGGACCAAACATGGCTTCATTCCGCTCCTGGCTACGCGGCGCGGCGCTCGGCGCCGTCGCCCTCGCGGCGGTCGCGCTCTCCGGCACCGCCCGCGCCGAGGACACGATCAAGGTCGGCATCCTCCACTCGCTCTCCGGCACCATGGCGATCAGCGAGACGACGCTGAAGGACGTGATGCTGATGCTGATCGACGAGCAGAACAAGAAAGGCGGCCTGCTCGGCAAGAAGCTCGAAGCGGTCGTGGTCGATCCCGCCTCCAACTGGCCGCTGTTCGCCGAGAAGGCACGCGAGCTGATCAGCGTCGACCACGTCGCTGCGGTGTTCGGCTGCTGGACCTCGGTATCGCGCAAGTCGGTGCTGCCGGTGTTCAAGGAACTGGACAACATCCTGTTCTACCCGGTGCAGTATGAGGGTGAGGAGAGCGAGCGCAACGTGTTCTACACCGGCGCTGCCCCGAACCAGCAGGCGATCCCGGCGGTCGACTACCTGATGAGCGAGGAAGGGGTGAAGCGCTGGGTGCTGGAAGGCACCGACTACGTCTATCCGCGCACCACCAACAAGATCCTGGAAGCCTACCTGCTGTCCAAGGGCGTGGCGCCTTCGGACATCATGATCAACTACACGCCGTTCGGCTTCTCCGACTGGCAGACCGAGGTTTCCAAGCTCAAGCAGTTCGGCTCGGCCGGCAAGAAGACGGCGGTGGTCTCGACCATCAACGGCGACGCCAACGTGCCGTTCTACAAGGAACTCGGCAACCAGGGCGTCAAGGCGACCGACATTCCCGTCGTCGCCTTCTCGGTCGGCGAGGAAGAGCTCGCCGGCATCGACACCAAGCCGCTGATCGGCCACCTGGCCGCGTGGAACTACTTCGAGAGCATCGACACGCCCGCCAACAAGGCCTTCATCACCGAGTGGCACGGCTTCACGAAGAATGCCAAGCGCACCACCAATGACCCGATGGAGGCGCACTACATCGGGTTCAACATGTGGGTGAAGGCGGTGGAGAAGGCCGGCACGACGCAGCCGGACAAGGTGATCGACGCGATGATCGGCGTCGCCGTGCCGAACCTCTCCGGCGGCATCGCGACGATGATGCCGAACCACCACATCACCAAGCCCGTCTACATCGGCGAAATCCAGGGCGACGGGCAGTTCAACGTGGTGTGGAACACGCCCGGCACGGTGGTGGCGCAGGAGTGGTCGCCCTACCTGCCCGGCTCGCGCGACCTGATCGCCGACTGGCGCGCGCCGCTCTCCTGCGGCAACTTCAACGTGAAAACCGGCAAGTGTGGCGGCGCCGGCAAGTAGCGGGACGACGACGCTGCGCGGGGGGCAGGCGGTGCCTGCCCCCTTCCCTTCCCTTATCGTGAGACCGGCTCGATGACGTTGCTGCGCGTCCTGCTCATCCTGCTTGCCCTCGCCCCGTGCGCCGTGCGCGCGCAGGACGACCCGTTCGCGGGACTTGCCGGCGGGTTCGAGGATGTCCGCCACGCGGTGGAAGCGCTGGCGCTGTCCGGCGAGGCGCAGGCGGAGCCGACGATCCGCGCGCTGCAGGACGGAAAACTGTTCGTCGCACCCGACAAGTCACTCTGGATCAAGCGCGACGGTGCGACCGTGAACGCGCGCACCGGGATCGCCGGCGAGCCGCCGGGCCCGCTCAAGGCGGTGCGCCTCAACAACGCCGTGCGCCGCGCCGTGGACGCGGCGATGGGCGACCTCACGCTGCGCTCGCACGATCCGTCGGCGCGTGCGAAAGCGGCCGAAGCGGTGTTCAAGTCGCGCGACCCGGCGGCGCTGCCGGCCCTGACGCGCGCGCTGGCCAAGGAACAGGACGCCGGCGTGCGCCGCGCGATGGAGCAGGCGCGCGCCGCGGTCGTGCTCACCGCGCCCGGCACGTCGGAGGCCGACAAGCTCGCGGCGGTCGCCACCCTGAGCGCGCGCGGCGATCTCGACGCGGTCTCGGTGCTCGCGTCGCTGGGCAACCAGCCGCCGGCGGTGGCCGCCGCCGCCGCGCACGCGGTGGCGGAGATCCAGCGCATGCAGCGGCTGTGGTCGCTCGCGCAGGGCGTCGTCTACGGCATCTCGCTCGGCTCGGTGCTGCTGCTGGCGGCGGCGGGGCTCGCCATCACCTTCGGCGTGATGGGCGTCATCAACATGGCGCATGGCGAGATGGTGATGCTCGGCGCCTACACGACCTATGTCGTGCAGCAAACGATGCACGCGCTGACACCCGGGCTGATCGGCGCCAGCCTGCTGTTCGCCGTGCCGCTGGCCTTCATCGTCTCCGGCGTGGTCGGCATCGCGATCGAGCGGCTGCTGATCCGCTTCCTCTACGGGCGGCCGCTGGAAACGCTGCTCGCCACCTGGGGCCTGTCGCTCGCGTTGCAGCAGGCGGTGCGCAGCCTGTTCGGCGCGCAGAACCGCGACGTCTCCACGCCGGACTGGATGAGCGGGGCGACCCAGCTCGGCGGCCTGACCATCACCTACAACCGGCTGGCCATCGTCATCTTCGCCGCGGTCGTGGTGGCGGCGCTGATGGCGACGCTGCGCTACACCCCGCTGGGCCTGCAGATGCGCGCGGTGACGCAGAACCGGCGCATGGCGGCGGCGATGGGCATCCGCACGCCGTGGATCGACGCGCTCACCTTCGGCCTCGGCTCCGGCGTGGCCGGCATGGCCGGCGTGGCGCTGAGCCAGATCGACAATGTCAGCCCGAATCTCGGCCAGGGCTACATCATCGACAGCTTCATGGTCGTCGTCTTCGGCGGCGTCGGCAACCTCTGGGGCACGGTGGTCAGCGCGCTGACGCTCGGCATCGTCAACAAGTTCCTGGAACCGATCGCCGGTGCGGTGCTGGGCAAGATCGTCGTGCTGGTGCTGCTGATCCTGTTCATCCAGCGCAAGCCGCGCGGCATGTTCCCGCTCAAGGGGCGGGCGGTCGAGGCATGAGCACGCTGTCGCTCCGGCTGTGCCTGCTGGGCGTGCTGGGCGGCGCGATCCTGCTCAGCGTGCTGAACCTGGCGGTGCCGGCGACTTCGGCGCTGCATGTGCCGACCTACACCGTGGCCCTCGCCGGCAAGTATCTGTCGTATGCGATGCTGGCACTGGCCGTCGATCTGGTCTGGGGATTCGCCGGCATCCTGAGCCTGGGCCATGCCGCGTTCTTCGCGCTCGGCGGCTACGCGATGGGCATGTACCTGATGCGCCAGATCGGCACGCGGGGCGTGTACGGCAACGCGATCCTGCCCGACTTCATGGTGTTCCTGAACTGGAAGGAGCTGCCCTGGTACTGGCACGGGTTCGACAACGCGGCCTTCGCGATCCTGATGGTGCTGCTGGTACCGGCCGTGCTCGCGCTGATCTTCGGCTGGCTCGCGTTCCGCAGCCGCGTCTCGGGCGTGTATCTCTCGATCATCACGCAGGCGCTGACCTATGCGCTCCTGCTCGCGTTCTTCCGCAACGACATGGGCTTCGGCGGCAACAACGGGCTGACCGACTTCAAGGACATGTTCGGCATCCCGTTGCAGGCCGAGACCACGCGCTGCGGCCTGCTGGTGGCGACCGCGGTGTTTCTCTGCCTCGCCCTGCTGGTCGCGCGCTATGCGGTAACATCGCGGTTCGGAAAAGTGCTGATCGCGGTGCGCGATACCGAGAGCCGCACCCGCTTCCTCGGCTACCGGCCCGAACGCTACAAGCTGTTCGTCTGGGTTCTGTCCGCCGTGATCGCGGGCGTCGGCGGCGCGCTGTATGTGCCGCAGATCGGCATCATCAACCCGAGCGAGTTCTCGCCCGCGAACTCCATCGAGGCGGTGATCTGGGTCGCGGTCGGCGGGCGCGGCACGCTGGTGGGCGCGGTGCTGGGCGCGGTGCTGGTGAACCTGGGCAAGACCGTGTTCACCGGCGCGCTGCCGGAGCTGTGGCTGTTCGCGCTCGGCGCGCTGTTCATCCTGGTCACGCTGTTGCTGCCCGGCGGCATCATGGGGCTGGTCTCGCGCCGCGCCCCGCGCCCCGCGCCGATTTCACCCGCACCGGAACCGGCGGAATGACCGACCATACCGACACGCTGCTGTATCTCGACGGCGTGACCGTGAGCTTCGACGGGTTCCGCGCGCTGAACGCACTTTCGCTGGTGCTGGAGCGGGGCGAGATGCGCGCCGTGATCGGGCCGAACGGCGCCGGCAAGACGACGATGATGGATGTCATCACCGGCAAGACACGCCCCGACACCGGGCGCGTCGAGTTCGGCCAGGGCACCGACCTCACCCGCATGGACGAGCCGGCGATCGCGGCGCTCGGTATCGGCCGGAAGTTCCAGAAGCCGACGGTGTTCGAGCCGCACACGGTCTGGGACAACCTGCTGCTCGCACTCGCCGGTGACCGCCGGCCGCGCTTCACGCTGTGGGCGCGCGAGACCGACGAGGAACGCGACCGCATCCGCGAAATTCTCGACACGATCCGCCTCGCCGAGCACCGCGACCGCCGCGCCGGCGACCTCTCGCACGGCCAGAAGCAGTGGCTGGAGATCGGCATGCTGCTGGCGCAGGAGCCGCAGCTGCTGCTGGTGGACGAGCCGGTTGCCGGCATGACGGACGCGGAGACGGAGCAGACGGCGGAGCTTCTGCGCGAGATCAACCGCACCCGCAGCGTCGTGGTGGTCGAGCACGACATGGCGTTCGTGCGCGCGCTCGGCGTGAAGGTCACGGTGCTGCACGAGGGCGCGGTCCTGTCGGAGGGCAGCATCGACCATGTCAGCGCCGATCCGCGCGTGATCGAAGTCTATCTGGGGCGGTGATGCGGCGCACCCTCACCCGGCGCTTCGCGCCACCCTCTCCCGCGAGCGGGAGAGGGAAGGTCCGCTGCTCCCTCTCCCGCTTGCGGGAGAGGGCCGGGGTGAGGGTACGGCGGGAGGACAACCACGATGCTTGAAGTGCGTGGCGTGACCCTGCACTACGGCGCCGCGATCGCGCTGCGCGACGTGTCGCTGACCGCGACGGCGGGCGAGATCACTTGCCTGCTCGGTCGCAACGGCGTGGGCAAGACCAGCCTGCTGCGCGCCATCACCGGCGCGCATCCGGTGAGCGCGGGCGCGATCGTCTGGAACGGCGAAGACATCACCAAGCTGGCCCAGTATGAGCGGGCGCGGCGCGGCATCGCGTGGGTGCCGCAGGGCCGTGATATCTTCCCGCTGCTGACCGTGCGCGAAAATCTCGAGACCGGATTCGCCGTCCTGCCGCACCGCGCGCGAAAGCTGCCGGAGGATGCGTTCGAGCTGTTCCCGGTGCTGAAGAACATGCTGCGCCGGCGCGGCGGCGATCTGTCCGGCGGGCAGCAGCAGCAGCTCGCCATCGCGCGCGCGCTCGTCATGCGCCCGCGCCTGCTGGTGCTGGACGAGCCGACCGAGGGCATCCAGCCCTCGATCATCAAGGATATCGGCCGCGTCATCAGCCTGCTGCGGGCGCGCGGCGACATGGCGATCCTGCTCGTGGAACAGTATTTCGATTTCGCGCAGGAGCTGGCGCAGCGCATCGCGGTGATGGATCGCGGCGATATCGGTACTGGCCGGACCGCGCGATGCACTCGATGAACACGAGGTACGCCGGCATCTCTCGGTCTGACCCGGGGCGGTTGTGCGGCCCGTTGTGCGGCGGGGGCCGAGCGCCTAAGGTCCGCCCCCTTGTCTTGATAACACGAGAGGGAAGGAACGCGCATGTCCGCGTCGTATTCGGGCGCCTGCTTCTGTGGCGCCGTGCAGGTCGAAGTGACCGGCGAGCCGGCAGTCATGGGCTTTTGCCATTGCACTTCGTGCCGCTCCTGGTCGGCAGGGCCGGTGAACGCGTTTGTGCTCTGGCCGCCGGCAAGCGTGAAGGTGACAGCGGGCACCGACAAGCTCGGCACATATGCCAAGACCCCCGGCAGCCAGCGGCAGTTCTGCACGCAGTGCGGCGGGCACGTGATGACGGATCATCCCGGATTCGGGATGGTCGACGTGTACGCGGCGACGACGCCCGGTTTCCCGTTCCGCCCGGTGGCGCACGTCAACTACGCCGAGGCGGTGCTGCCGATGCGCGACGGGCTGCCGAAGTTCAAGGATTTTCCGAAGGAGTTCGGCGGCAGCGGCGAAACCCTGGCGGAATAGCCGCGGCGAACCACGGCCGGCGGTGAGCGCCGCGACCGAACTGCAGCGCGCCCGGGGCGCGCTGCGGATCGCGGTCCGGCGGCGGGGCGCCGTCAGCGCGCTGGCGGACCTGCGGCAGGAGGGGTGCCTCAAGGCCCGCTTTCCGCACGCCGCCGGCTGGTTCGAGGCGGTGACGCTGAACTCCTCGGGCGGCGTCGCGGGCGGCGATGCGCTGACGCTGGATCTGTCGGTCGAGGTCGGCGCCTGCGCGACCTTCACGTCGCAGGCGGCGGAACGTTTCTATCGGGCGCGCACGGCGGACGCGCCGGCACAGGTGGTGACACGGCTCACGCTGGCGGACGGGGCGGCGGCGGAGTGGCTGCCGCAGGAGGCGATCCTGTTCGACCGCGCGGCGCTCGACCGGCGGCTCGACATCGCCATGGCCGCCGACGCGGCCTTTCTCGGCGTGGAAAGCCTCGTGTTCGGTCGCGCGGCGATGGGCGAGCGCGTGGCGTCGCTGCGGCTGGCCGACACGATCCGCATCCGTCGCGCGGGACGGCTGATCCTGCATGAGGCGGTGCGGCTGACCGGCGATGTCGGCGCCCGGCTGCAGCGGCGCGCGATCGCCGCGGGGGCCGGCGCGGTGGCGACGATCCTGCACGTGGCGCCCGGGGCCGAGGCACGGTTGGATGCATTGCGCGCGGCCTGGGCGGAGGCGCCGGCCGAGACCGGGGCGAGCGCCTGGGACGGCATGCTGCTCGGCCGCGTCGTTGCGCGTGACGCCGCCGTGCTGCGCCGGACCGTGCTTGCCGGGCTGGCGGTGCTGCGCGAGGGGAGGCCCCTGCCCCGCGTCTGGCTGTGCTGAAGGCCCTCACCCTCCCATCGCTGCGCGATGGGCCCCTCCCTCTCCAGCAAGCGGGAGAGGGATTCTTGCCTGCTCCCTCTCCCGCTTGCGGGAGAGGGCCGGGGTGAGGGTTCGGCGCCCCGCGCGCTACCGGAACGGCGGCTCGTCGAAGCTGCGCAGCTTGCGGCTGTGCAGCGCGCCGAGCTGCCCGCGCAGGATGTCCAGCGCCGCCAGCCCGATCGCGAGATGCTCGCCGACCGCGCGCTGATAGAAGGCGCTCGCCGCGCCCGGCAGCTTGATCTCGCCGTGCAGCGGCTTGTCGGAGACGCAGAGCAGCGTGCCGTAGGGCACGCGCAGCCGGTAGCCTTGCGCCGCCAGCGTGCCGCTCTCCATGTCCACCGCGATCGCGCGGCTGAGGTTGATGCGCCGCCGCTCCTGGCTCCAGCGCAGTTCCCAGTTGCGGTCGTCGTAGGTGACCACGGTGCCGGTGCGCAGCCGGCGCTTCAGCGCCTCGCCGTGCTCGCCGGTCACATGCGCCGCCGCCTGCTGCAACGCCACCTGCACTTCCGCGAGCGCCGGCACCGGGACTTCCGGCGGCACGAGGTCGTCGAGGATGCGGTCGCGGCGCAGATAGCCGTGCGCGAGCACATAGTCGCCGATCGTCTGGCTCTGCCGCAGCCCCCCGCAATGGCCGATCATCAGCCAGCAATGCGGCCGCAGCACCGCGAGGTGGTCGGTGATGTTCTTGGCGTTCGCCGGCCCCACGCCGATGTTGACGATGCTGACCGCCCTCGCCGTCGCGCGCGCGGCAGAGGTGATAGGCCGGCATCTGGAACCGCGGCCACGGCGCGTCGGCGGCCATGCGCGCCGCCGCGGCGGGATCGTCGCCGCGCCGCACCTCGCCGCCGCCGGGCAGCACCAGCCGCTCGAACCCGCTCTCCGGCCGCGCAAGCTCGGCAAGGCCGAAGCGGACGAACTGTTCGACATAGCGCTGGTAATTCGTCAGCAGGATCCACGGCTGCACGGCACGCCAGTCGGTGCCGGTGTAGTGCACCAGCCGGCGCAGCGAGTAATCGACGCGCACGGCATCGAACAGCGCGAGCGGCAGCGGCGTGCCGGGCGGTGTCGACCAGAGTGCCGTCGGCGATCTCGTCGCCGACCGCCGCCAGATTGGGCGTGGGAAAATGCCGCGCCAGCTCGCCGGGCGAGACCTGGCCCGCGAACAGCTCGTCGCCGTCCTCCAGCACGTAGGGATAGGGCACTTCCTGCTCGCTCGGCACGACCGCGAGGCTGGCGCCGTACTCCTCGACGAGCGGCTCAAGCTGCTGCAGCAGGTAGCGGCGGAAGGCGGCGGGCTGGGTGATCGTGGTGGCGTAGGTGCCCGGCGTCTGCAACTTGGCCCAGGCGCGGCGGGTGACCGGCTTGGGGCCGGTCGGCTGCCAGGTCAGCCGCAGTTCCGGATAGCGGAACCGCGCGCGCTCGGCGGCGCCCGGCGGCGTGCCGTCGCGCAGGAACCGCGCCAGCGCCGCCCGCAGCGCCGCCACCGCCGCGTCATGCAGCGTGGCCAGCCGATCGACCGCCTGGGCAGGCGTGAGGGTCGCGTCCGGTGCCGCCATGGCGGGCATGGATGGCAGCGCCGCCGGCGCCTGTCCATCGCGCTCAGGCCGTGGGCGCGCCGGGGGAATAGCGAAGGCGCTGGTGCAGCAGGCCGGGTGACGGCAGCAGTTCGAGGCAGCACAGCGCCAGCGGATCGGGCAGCGCGACCGGCGGCGCCTCACCGCCGAGACTGTCGAGGCAGCGAAGCACGCCGTCGGCGAACGCGGCGACGATGCGCACCGCCTGCCCCGCCGCAGCCGCGTCACCGGACGGTGCGATCACGATGCCGCCTTCCGGGTCGCAGCCGTCGGAGAGGCGGAGCACGCCCGGCACGCGGCCCGCGATCCAGCCCTCCCATTCCAGGACGCCCGGCGCGGAGGCGTCGAACCAGCCGAAGGCGCTGCCCGAGCAACGGGCGGCGTCGGCCGCGCGCGATGCCGGCGTGTCGCCGGTGGGAATATAGCTGCTCGGCCGCGTCCCCGCCTCAAGCTGCCAGCATGTCGAATGCACAACGTCGCCGCGCGTGCCGGTGAGGTGCAGCGATGGGGCCAGAACGGGAGGATCGGACGCGACGACGCCCACGCTCCAGGTCCGCTGCCAGCAGTCGCGCCGGGTAAGGTCTGCCGGCACGTCGGCGCGCGCCGCGCCGCCATGAAGCATCGCACTCACGCGGGCGCCACTGAAGGCGGCGGGGACCCAGACCCAGCACGAGCAACAGTACGTCGCCCCGACATCGAGGCCGGCCGAAACGAGCTGGTGATAGACGCGCGCGGCGGCGTCGGGCCGGGTAATCGTGTGCCGCATCACGGCCGCGCGGTGGCGCAGGGGTGGCACGGCGTCGCTGAGCGTCGCTGCCATGCCGTCGACCGGCACGAAGATGGCGATGAAGCTGTCCGCAAGGGGCAGCAGGTTGGTCGCCTCCGGTTCCAGCACCAGACCGCGAGGCTCGCCAGCAGCGCCGCCGGCGAGGCGCGGCATGTCCGGCTCGGCCGTCACCATCCGCCCGGCGGCATCGCGATAGAGGGCCGGGCTCGCGCGGGTGAACTGGAAGGCGCGCCGCATGCTGGTCAGGGCCGCGGGCCACGGCGCGTCGAGGTCACGGGTGAAATCGACCGCCCACGGCTCCGCCGCCCTCGTCCGTGGCACGGCGTACATCCGCGCCGCGGCACCGTTGCGCTGCCAGGCCTGCCGGCACACCGCGGCCCAGGCGTCGAATGACGCGTCCGCGGCGCGGGTGTACGGCGCGAAGCGATCGACGTAGCCGCACAGCAGACCCGGTCCCAACGCCTCGACGCTGCCGGACGGATGCGCCTCGTCGGCAAGGCGCACCCAGAGCAGCGTGTTGCGGCCGTAGCGATGCAGGGCAGCGAGCAGCCGGTCGATGTCCGTCTCGGCGGCCGGCGCGTTGGACTTGCGCACGAGGATGCGTTCGCCGGCTTCGAGTTCCGCGATCAGGTGCCCGCGCAGATAGCGGTTGCGGGTCCGCAGCGTCGCCTCGGCGCGGGAGAGATCGGTCTGCGCCGTGCGGAGCCAGGTGTGGAACACGAAGCGATAGGGCCGGACAGTGGCCACCACCTCGCCCTTGCGGTCCTCCAGCGCGATGTCGTCGATCCCCGCAAAGCGGGCCTCGATCGCGGCCAGCAGTCGGTCGAGCCGTGCCGAGGCGAAACGCAGCAGCCCCTGCGGTTCCACCCCGAAATGCCGCTGCACCAATCCGAACTCGCAATTGTCGCCAAGACTCTGGAACGCGAGCATAAGGGGCCCGAGTTCGGGCGGGCTGGCGTCAGTCACGATTGGGTCTCGTCCGTCGGAGCAGCAACGATCAGGCGGAGCGTCTCACTTGACGATTAAACTTTATGCCTATGACACCCCGAACGGCCGCAAGATCAGCGTGGCGTTGGAGGAAATGGCATTGCCCTACACGGTGGATGTCGTGGACATCACCAAGGGCGAGCAGCATGCGCCGGAGTTCGTGCGGATCAGCCCGAACCACAAGATCCCGGCGATCACCGACCCCGAGGGGCCGGACGGCGCGCCGATCAGCGTGTTCGAGTCCGGGGCGATCCTGCTCTATCTCGGCCAGAAGACGGGGAAGTTCTGGCCGGAGGGGCGGCGCGCCCAGGTTTCCGTGCTGGAATGGCTGATGTGGCAGATGGGCAGTTTCGGCCCGTTTCCCGGCCAGGTGCACCATTTCCTCACCGTTCAGGACGAGGCGGCCCGGGCCTACGGCCTCGCCCGCTACGGCGCGGAGACGCGGCGGCTGTATGCGGTGGCGAACCAGCGGCTGGCGGAGGTCGAATATTTCGCGGGCGAGCTGTCGGTGGCGGATTTCGCGATCCTCGGCTGGGCCTGGCGCCACCCGCGGCACAAGGTGGACCTCGCCGAATATCCCAATGTGCAGCGGTGGTACACCGGCCTGATGGCGCGCCCCGCGGTGGCCCGGGGCTTCGCGGTGGCGCTGTCGCGGCCGGCGAATTGACCTGGGTGGCCCGAGCGCCTAAAGCGGGCGCGCAAACGTCGTGATGCCTCTCCCGGCGGAGGGGTGGCCGAGCGGCTGAAGGCGGCGGTTTGCTAAACCGTTGTACACTGTAAAGGTGTACCGTGGGTTCGAATCCCATCCCCTCCGCCAACGAATTCCGTCGGCCCGGAAACGCTGCGCCATCGGGCGCTCCCGGCGCAACGACCGCTCAGTCCCGCAGCAACTCCGCCAGCGCCGCGTCGATGAACGGGCTGATCGGCCGGGTTCCAGAGCGTCATGTGGCCCCAGATCGAATCGATGACGCGGCATTCGGCGCCGGCGATGCGGCTCGCCTCGTACTGGTTGTCGGCCGGGGGAAAATAGCTGTCGTAGGCGCCGGGCATGATGATCGTGCGCGCCTTGATCGCGCCAAGAGCCGCGTCCAGGTCGCCGCCATACGCAGGGTTGTCGCTGATGTCGCCGTCGTGCCAGGTCTGCAGCAATGCCAGCAGGTCGTTGGCGTCATGGCGCAGGAATGCGTTCTCCCAGAAATTCTGCGACAAACTCCGCGTACGTCGCGGCACCGAACAGGCGGAATCCCTCGGTGCGGTAGAACGGCTCGGAGAATCCCCAGCCGGCATAGATCGTCGCGAATGCCTTGACCCCGCGCACCGGCGGACGCGTGTAGAACCCGTCCGCGTAGGCAGGATCCAGCTCCAGCGCGCGGCGCAAGGAGAACAGGAACACCTTGTTGAAGTTGGCGGTGCGCGCCGAGCAGCAGAGCGGCGCGATCGCCTGCATCATGCCGGGATACTGCGCGCCCCACTGGAATGACTGGCAGCCGCCCATCGACCAGCCGGTGACGAGGCGCAGTTTCTCGATGCCAAGGTGCTCGGTCAGCAGCAGGTGCTGCAGGCGCACGTTGTCGAACAGCGTCACGCGCGGAAACCGCCCCGCCTCGAACGGCGCCGGCGTGTTGCTCGGTGAGGACGAAACCCCGCCGCATAGCAGGTTGGTGAACACGACGTAGTGCCGCGCGGGGTCGATGGCACGGCCGGATCCGACCATGCAGAACTCCGCCTCCTCGTCGGTGCCGGAATACCAGGACGGGATCAGCACCACGTTGTCGCGCGCCGGCGCGAGCGTGCCGAGCGTGCGGTAGACCAGTCGCGCCGTGGGCAGCGTGGCGCCCTTCTGCAGCGCGAAGTCCTTCGCTTCGAAAACCTGCCGTCCTGACATGTGATCCCCCTTCAGCGGGTGGCAAAGATGCTTTTGCGGATGGAGCCGTGCACGCCCCAGTTGCCATCCACCACCTGCGTGATCGCGAAATCGGCTCCGACCGACATCAGCGCGATCGCCTCGTCCTCGCTCAGCCGATGCACCGTCATCAGGAAGCGGCGCAGCTTGCGGAAGGCATCGCGCATCGCGCGGTCGATGCTGGCGTGATTGGCCACGTCGGTCTGCGCGTTGGCGCCAAGCTCGGCGAGGTAGTTCGGAAAGGTGAAGCCGTAGACGGAGAACTGCTCCGCCGTCTCCAGCATCGGGTGCGCGAGTCCCTCCAGCACCGTGCCGCCGAGGTCGCGCTGCTTGTGCAGGACGAAGGCGAAGTCGCCGGTCAGCGATGTCTCGATCGCGGTGCCGCCGAGCTCACTGTCGCCCTGCGCCGCGTGCGGATCGCCCACCGAGAACAGCGCCCCCGGCACCGCGACCGGATAGTACATCCGCGCGCCCCTTGCCGATGCGCCAGTCGTCGATGTTGCCGCCGGTGTAGCTGGGCGGGATCGAGCTGACGAACTCGGCCTCCGACGGGGCGAGACCCATCGTGCCGAAATGCAGCCGCGCCGGCACCCGCACATTGGCCAGGATGTCGTGGCGCTTCGTCACCAGCGCATGGTCCACCCGCACGCCGGGATAGTCGATCTTCGCATGCACAACGCCATGCGGGTCGGTCTGCGGCACCCAGACGTAGTTGTACACCGCCTTGGCCGTCGGCTCGCCCGCCGTGTCCAGCTCGAAGATCGTGATCACTTCGCGCGGCTTCGGCTCCTCGATCAGATCGTGATAGTGGAAGCCCCAGTTCGCGGCGGCGTTGGAGCCGAAGGTGCGGCCGGCGAACGCCGGATTTCCCGAGGGCCGCGGCCGGATGTCGAGGATGCGGACTTCCAGCACGTCCCCCGGCTCCGCCCCCTCGACGCCCACCGGGCCGGTCAGCAGGTGCACGCCGAGGCCCTCGCCCGGCCCGAGCTTGAACGGGCCTTCCGCCGGGCCCGCGCCGCGCCGCATCGGCCGCTCCTCGCGCGTCCAGCGATAGATGCTTTCCGCCGCGGCGTCGCCGAGCACCATGCGGTCGTAGTCGTCGGCCGCGTGATGCGTCAGCGTCTCGATCGTAGCACGATCGCCGGACCGCACGGTCAGCGCCGGCGCAAGCGTGCGGCTGAAATAGCCCCAATGAACGGTCGCACGGCTGACCGGCAAGTGATGCTGGCGCATGGTATCCCCCCTCGACGCTAAGTCACGTCCTCTTCGTGTTCCACCTGCCGCAGGAAGCGGCGCGTGCGCTCGTGGCGCGGCGCGTCGATCACCTGGGCGGGCGGTCCCTCCTCCACCACGCGGCCCTCATCCATGAAGATGACGCGGTCGCCGACCTGGCGCGCGAATCGCATTTCATGCGTCACCACGATCATCGTCATGCCAGCCTCGGCAAGTTTCCGCATCACCGCCAGCACCTCGCCGACCAGTTCGGGATCGAGCGCCGAGGTGGGCTCGTCGAACAGCATCAGCGTCGGCCGGATCGCCAGCGCGCGGGCGATCGCCACGCGCTGCTGCTGGCCGCCCGACAGCCGGTGCGGCAGGTGATGCGCGTGTGCGGAGAGGCCGACGCTCGCCAGCAGCCGCATCCCCTGCGCGATCGCCTCCGCCCGCTTCACGCCGTGCACGCGGATCGGCGCCTCGATGACGTTCTCCAGCGCCGTCAGATGGGCGAACAGGTTGAAGTGCTGGAACACCATGCCGATGCGCGCCTCCGCCCGGGCGCGGGCGAGGTCGCGCGTCGGCCGCGGCTTGCCGCCGTCGCTTGGCTGATAGCCGACGTGCCTGCCATCGACGGTGATCTCGCCCCAGTCCATCGCCTCCAGGTGGTTGATCATGCGCAGCAGCGTGCTTTTGCCGGAGCCGCTAGGGCCGAGGATCGTCACCACCTCACCCGGCTTGACCGTGAAGTCCAGGCCCGCAAGCACCTGACGCGCGCCGTAGGATTTCTGCACGTTGTGCCCGACCACGAACGGCGCACCGCTCTCGCCCGCCCGTTCCTGCAATTGCAGCCAGGCGAGATCCTGCGCCTCCAGCGTGCTCGGCCGCATCGGCACGATCGCCGCCGGCAGCGGCGGTGCCGCACGGCGCAACCCGAGCAGCCGGCCGAGCGGGCCGCTTGCCGCCGTGTCCCGTTCCTCGCTGTAGCGCCGCTCGGCGATCGCCTGCACCGCGGTAATCGCGCTGGTCAGCAGCAGATAGATGATGGCGGCCGCGGTGAACACCGTGAAGAAGCGGAAATTCTGCCCCACGATCTGCTGCGCGCGGAACGTCAGCTCGTTGACGAAGATGACCGACGCGATGGAGGTCAGCTTGAGCATGCTGACCGTGTTGTTCGCGATGCCGGGCAGGATCGCGCGCATCGCCTGCGGCAGGATGATCCGCCGTAGCGTCAGCCAGCCGCCCATCCCCAGCGACGCCGCGGCGATCGACTGGGTGCGGTTCACCGAAAAGATGCCGCCGCGGATGATCTCGGCACTGAACGCCGCCTCGTTCAGCGCGAAGGCGATCACTGCGGTGGAGAAGCTGTCGAGCTTGATGCCGATCGCCGGCAGCGCGTCGAACACGAACACGAGTTGCAGCAGCAGCGGCGTGCCGCGCATGATGAAGATGTAGAACCAGGCGACGCTGCTCACGACGCGCAACCGCGACAGCCGCATCAGGGCGAGACCGAGACCGAGCACGGCGCCCGTGGTCATGCCGAGTGCGGTGATCTCCACCGCGAGCACGGCGCCGCTCCACAGGAAGCCCGAGAGCGTGTAGGACCAGACTTCGTTGACCCACGGGAAGGCGGGCGCGTCCGCGGCCATCGCGGTCGCAGGAAGCAGGGCGGCGAGCGCCGCCGCCAACGCCGCTCGTCGCATCGGGCCGCGCTACTTCGTCTTGATCGCGACCGGCTCCTGCAGCGAGGGGTCGATGTGATACTTCTCGAAGATCGCCTTCTGCGTGCCGTTGGCCTGCATGATGGCGAGGCCATCCTCGATCGCGTGCAGCAGTTCGCCGTTGCCCTTCTTTACCGCAGCACCGATCAGGAAGCCGGTGAGCACCTTGTAGGCGCGGCCGTAGATCTGCGGATGCGCGGCGACCTGCGAATCGACCATCGACAGATCGGTCAGCATGATGTCGGCGCGGCCCATCTGGATCAGCCGCATCCCGGAGGCTTGATCCGGATAGGTGAGGATGGTGATGCCGGGCTTGCCCTTTGCCTTGCAGGCCGCATCCTCCGCATGCATCTTCACTTCCTCGACGGTGCCGAGGCCGACGGCGTACGTGTCGCCGCAGGAATTGTCCCAGGACGTGATGTGCTTCGGATTGCCCGGCTGCGTCAGCGCGCCGGTGCCGGCCTGCATGTAGACGACGAAGTCCGCCTCCTTCGCGCGCTCGGGCGTGTAGTACAGCGTGTCCCAGAACACGTCGATCTGGCCCGCGGTCAGCGCCGGCAGCATGCCGGACCAGCCGCCGAGGAACATTTCGTGCTTGATGCCCATGCAGTCGAACACGGCCGCCGCGAGTTCGGTGTCGGCCCCGATCACCTTGTTGAAGTCCGTGGAATCGCGGGACACATAGGGCTGGGTCTGCGGATCGGCGCCCATCTTGATCGTCTTGCCGGCGAGACCGGGATACTTCTCACCCAGCGTGGCGGGCGCGCAGGCGGGTCCGGCCGCCCGCGCGGCGGATGCGGCGCCCAGCATGGCGAACCCCGATGCGATCGCGACCAGCAGATGTTTGCGCAAACTTGGCACAGCGTTCCCCCGCCTGAGGTTTCCGACAACGGGGAAACCGGGAGAGCAACCCGCGTGCCATCACCCCGGAAAGGGATGCACGCGCCGCCAGTGCTCGGCGATCTGCCGGCCGGTCGCGACCCATACCCGGTCATGCCGCGCAACATGCGCGAGGAACCGCGCGAGGCCCGTGATACGCCCAGGCCGCCCGATGATCCGGTCGTGCACCGCGAGCGACATCAGCTTCGGCCGCGCGGCACCCTCCTCGTACAGCGTGTCGAAGCAGTCGATCATGTACCGCGCGAAATCGTCGCCGGTTGAGAACCCGTGGTTCTGGTCGAAGCGGTTGTCGTTGGTTTCAAAGGAATACGGGATCACCAGATGCGGCGTGCCACCCACGGTGCGCCAGTAGGGCAGTTCGTCGTTGAGCGAATCGCGGTCGTAGAGCAGGCGGCCGGTTTCGACGAGCAGGCGGCGCGTGTTCGCGCTCGGCCGCCCTGTCATCCAGCCGACCACGGGCGCGCCGGTGATCGTCTGCAGGGTCTCGAAGGCGCGGCGGACATGCTCGCGCTCCTCCGCCTCCGGCATGGCGTGATAGTCGAGCCAGCGGTAGTGGTGGCTGACGATCTCGTGCCCCTCGGCGGCGTAGGCGCGGGCGACGTGCGGATTGCGCTCGGCGGCGCGGGCGACCGCGAGCAGGCAGACCTTCACGCCGTATTTTTGGAACAGCCGCAGCAGCCGCCAGCTGCCGACGCGCGAGCCGTATTCGAAGACGCTCTCCGTGATCGGACTGCGCAGGCCGCGATAGGCCGGCATGCCGATGTCGTTCAGCATCCCCTCGGATGCGTCGTCGCCGTCCATCAGCGTGTGCTCGCCGCCGCCTTCGTAGTTGACGTTGATATTGACCGCGATGCGGGCGCCGCCGGGCCATTGCGCGTGCGGCAGGGCGTCGCCGTAGCCGACATGATCGCGGTCGTCCTGCATCGCACCGATCTCCCACTCTCACGTGGCGACACTATGGGGAGCGACCGCAGCGCGGGCAATCTGGTCCGGACGCCAGCGGGAAATTGCAGAAGTTTGGACTATTGCGCACAAATGCGGCATGCGGTGCCTTCGAAAGGGCAGAGACAGTGGAACGTGTTCTCGTCACCGGCAGCAGTGGCCCGATCGGCTATCGCGTCGCCGGGCTCCTCGCCGCCGGCGGCACGTCCGTCCAGCGGTTCGATCTGCGCCCGCCGCCGGCCGGCGCGCCGTTTCCCGCACCGGTCGGCAGCCTCGCCGACGGCGCCGCGGTGGCGGCGGCGATGCGCGGCTGCGATGCCGCAGGTCGACCTGCGCGACGGGCTGGCCGAGATGGTGCAGCACGTCGCCTGACCCCATGCCGGCCCCGACCAGCAGGAATGCCGTTTCCTCCCTCGCTTCAATGACTTAGCGTCATCCGGCCAACCCATTTCGTCGCGCCTTCGGCACCCACGCCCTTGTGAGATAAATCCTATTCTCGGCATAGTTACGATGTCGCGGTTACACCGGGAGGGGGATGGCCATGTCCGCTTATGGCGGGACGAAGACGCAAGTCGGTCTCGCAGCGCTCGCCGCCGAGTGGCGAGCGGTCATCGCCCGCGCAAACCGCCTCGACGCGCCGGAGGCGGAATGCGCGGCTGCGTGCAATGCCGCGGACGCGCTGGCGTGGTCGATCACCCGCGCGCCGGCGGCATCGCTTGGCGACCTGCTTGCCAAGCTGCGCATCTACCAGGCCGAGAACCGGGCCGGCGGCAGCCTATTGGGCGATGCCCTCCTCGCCTCCATCGTCTCCGACGCCGCTCGCCTGTGCGGGCGGGAGGCAGTGGACCGAGGGCAGGACCGCGCGCTGCCCGCGCGCAACCGGCGCATCGTCGCATTGGCCTGACCGGGCCTTTCGGCCTGTTGCGCCCCCCCGCCGTCGCGCTAGCCTCGCCGGCGGGCGCGACGGGGGGAAGCACCATGACCGATGAACTGGATGGCGCGACCGCCATCGACCTCACGCGGCGCATCCGCGACCGCGCGATCTCGCCGGTCGAACTGCTCGACGGCATCATTGCGCGGATCGAACGGCGCAATCCCAGCCTCAACGCCATGGTGATCTTCGGCTTCGACGAGGCCCGCGCGCAGGCCAAGCGTGCCGAGGCGGCGGTGATGCGCGGCGAGCGGCTCGGCCCGCTGCACGGGCTGCCGGTTGCCATGAAGGACTGTTTCGACTTCAAGCCCGGCTGGGTGAGCAGCTTTGGCGGCGTGCGGGCGCTGCGCGACTACCGCACCGCGCTCGCCTGCCCGTTCGTGGAGCGCATGGAGGCGGCGGGCGCCATCGTCATCGGCAAGACCAACAGCCCGGTCTTCGGGTTCCGCGGCACCTGCGACAACTACGCGTTCGGCCCGTCGCGCAATCCGTTCAACCTCGCGAAGAACACCGGCGGCTCGTCGGGCGGCAGTGCGGCGATGGTCGCCGACGGGCTGCTGCCGATCGCCGAGGGCACCGATGGCGGCGGCTCGATCCGCATTCCCGCGGCGTGGTGCGGCGTCTATGGCTACAAGCCCGCCTTCGGCCGGGTGCCGATGCGCCCGCGGCCGAACGCGTTCGGCGGCACCGCGCCGTTCCTGTTCGAGGGCGCCATCACCCGCACCGTCGCCGACGCGGCGCTCGCCGTCTCGGCCCTCGCCGGCTACGACTCGCGCGACCCGTACAGTCTCGACACGGCGCTCGACCCGCTTGCGGCGCTGAACGGGTCGGTCCGCGGCTGGAAGATCGGCTACAGCCGCGATTTCGGCATGTATCCGGTCGACCCGGAAGTGCTGCGCGTGACCGACCAGGCGGTGGCCGCGCTGGCGGCGGCCGGCGCGCAGGTGGAGGAAGTGCGCATCGACATGCGCCACTCGCAGCAGGAGCTGAGCGAAGTGTGGTGCCGTCTGGTCCTCCAGGGCCTGCCGCTGACGCTGGAAGGGTTCCGCCGCGACGGCATCGACCTGCTGCGCGACCATCCGGAGGACCTGCCGCCGGAGCTGCACCATTGGCTGCGCATCATCGAGACGCGCAGCGCGCTGGACCATCTGGGCGATCAGGTCAAGCGCTCCGATGTGTTCGAGGCGGTCGGCCGCGTGCTCGACGACTGCCGCATGCTGGTCACACCCACCCTCGCCTGTCTGCCGGTGGACAATGCCACCGACGGCAACACCGTGGGCCCGCGCGCGATCAACGGCGAGGCGGTCGATCCGCTGATCGGCTGGTGCATGACCTATCCGGTGAACTTCACCGGCCATCCCGCGGCGTCCGTCCCGGCCGGCCTCAGCGCGGACGGGCTGCCGGTCGGGATTGCAGCTCATCGGCCGCCGCTATGCCGATGCGGACGTGCTGGCGGCGAGCGCGGCGATTGAGCGCGAGCGGCCCTGGCAGGCCAGCTACGCCCGCTGCGCCGCCCGCCCGCTCGACGTCCACTGAGCGGGCCGGCGGCGACCATGGGCGTGCTCGATCGGTTCCGGCTAGACGGCAAGCGGGCGCTGGTGAGCGGCGGCAGCCGCGGGCTGGGCCGGGCGATGGCGCTGGCGCTGGCGGAAGCCGGCGCCGACGTGATCCTGACCGGGCGGACCGAGGCGACGCTCGCGGCGACGGCGGAGGAGCTGCGTGCGCGGGGCGTGCAGGCATGGACGATCGTCGCCGACATGGGCGATCCCGCCGGATGCGAGGCCGCCTGCGCGCGCGCGCTCGGCGAGTGCGCGCCGATCGACATCCTCATCAACAACGTCGGCGGCCGGCTGGAAAACGTGCCGATCGAGGCGGAGCCGCTCGCCACGTGGCAGCGGCTGATCGACCACAACCTCACCAGCTGCTTCGTCGCGACGAAGCTGATCGGCGGCGCGATGCTCGCGCGCGGCGGCGGGCGGGTGATCAACATCGCCTCGATCAGCGCGATGATCGCCAATCGCGGCATCGCCGGGCGGCACTACGAGACGGCGAAGGCGGCCGTGCTGCACTTCACCCGCTGCGCCGCCGCCGACTGGGCGCCGCACGGCGTGACGGTCAACGCCATCTGCCCCGGCCTGTTCATGACCGACGCCAACCGGCGCTGGAGCAAGGAACGCCCGGAGGTCATCGAGGCGCATGTGCGCAACGTGCCGATGGGCCGCGCCGGGGAGCCGGACGAGATCGGGCCGCTCGCGGTCTATCTCGCGAGCCCGGCCGCGAGCTACGTGACCGGCGCGGCGTTCGTCATCGACGGCGGCTATACGCTGTGGTGAGCGATCCGTCGCCCGATCCCGATCGTCTCGCCGGCCTGCTCGCCCGGCTGGTGGCGTTCGATACGCAGAATCCCCCCGGCCAGGAGACCGCGGCCGCCACGATGCTGGCCGAGGACCTGCGGGGCGCCGGCTTCGCCGCGGAGGTCCGGCCGGTCGCCCCCGGCCGCGCCAACGTCATCGCATGGCTCGCCAACGGCCCCGGCCCGATCTTCGCCCTGAACTCGCATCTCGACACGGTGCCGGTCGGCACCGGCTGGACCAGCGATCCGTTCCGCCTCGTCGAGCGCGACGGGCGCCTCTACGGCCGCGGTGCCTGCGACGCCAAGGGCCAGGTTGCCGCCATGGCGGAAGCCGGCCGGCTGCTCGCCGCCACGCGCGCCACGTGGCGCGGCACGCTGGTGCTCGCGTTCGTCGCCGACGAGGAGATCAACGGCACCGGCGCCAAGGCGGCGGCAGCCGAGATGCCGCGCTACGACTGGATGGTGATCGGCGAGCCCACGCGCAACGCCGTCTACGCCGCGCACAAGGGCTGCCTGCGCCCCATCATCCACGTGCGCGGCCGCGCGGCGCATTCCGGCCGGCCCGAGCTCGGCCGCAACGCCATCACCGCCGCCGCCCAACTCGTCGAACTGCTGGACGCGCGCGATGCGATGCTGCGCCGGAAGCACCATCCGCTCGTCGGCCATGCCAGCCTGACGGTAGCCCGCATCGCCGGCGGCATCGCCGACAACGTCGTGCCCGACCTGTGCGAGATCGTATACGACGAGCGCGTTCTGCCGGGCGAGCGGCTGGAAGCGGCACTGGACGACCTGCACGTGCTGCTGCGGCATGCCCGCGAAGAATACGGGATTGACGCGGCGCTGGCGGAGGTCCGCACCGCCGCCGGCTCGGCCGAGACGCCGCCGGATTCGCCACTGCTGCCCGCGGCGCTGGCCGCCGCCACGCGGCACGGCGTGACCCTGCCGCAGCCGGGCGGGCTGACCGGCGGGTGCGACCTCGTGCATTTTCACGCAACCGGCGGCGTCGGCCTCATCCTCGGCCCCGGCTCGCTCGATCAGGCGCACCAGCCGGACGAGTTCGTGCCGAAGGACGACCTCATCCAGGCGGCGCTGATCTACCGCGACATCGCGCGGGCGATGCTGCCCGCCTGACCGGCGCGTTCAGCCCAGCCGATAGAGCCGCTGCGCGTTGTTGTGGAACAGTGCGCGCTGCTCGTCGGCGGAGTAGCCGTCGGTGATGCGCCTGAACGTGTCGTAGATGTCGGCGAAGCCGGTGTTGAGCCGTGCCACCGGCCAGTCGGTCGCCAGCATCGTGCGCTGCATGCCGAAACAGCCGATGCAGTGTTCCGCGATGGCACGAACGTCGTCGTACGGGGCACCCGGCACATAGGCGGTGATGTTCGAGACCTTCAGCGCGATGTTCGGGCAGGTGGCAAGCTGCCGCACCAACTCCTGCCAGCGCCGCATGCCCTCCGCGTCGCGGTCGATGGGGCTCGCGCAGTGGTTCACGATAATCTGCAAGTCCGGCAGGCCGCGTGCGAGAGCCAGCACGTCGCCGAGCTGATACGGATACATCATCAGTTCGAGGTTCAGGCCGAGCGGGACCAGCCGCGCCACGTCCGCGCGCCAGGCCGGGTCGGTCGCGATGTCGCCGCGTGCGGCGAAGGACTTCGCGGGTTCGGTTCGGATGGAAGCTCAGGATCGCGCGGATGCCGACGACGCGCGCGAAGCCCGCCTGCGCCTCCAGCACCCGTGCCGCCGCCGGCGTGCCCAGCGGGGCGGCGCCGGTGTAGCGCACGGCGACGCCGCGCGATTTGTCGAGCGTCTCCAGCCATCGCGTCTCGCCGAGCGGATCGGCAGGGTCCCACAGCGCCTCGATGTGCACGCTCGCCACGATGTTCTGCCCGGCGCTGTCGCGCAGATAGTCCGCGACCAGAAAATTGGTGCGGAGCCCTTCGAGCCCGGCCAGCGCCTGCACCGTCCCGCGCGGACTGAGCCAGGGGTGCCGGTTCATCCCGAGGTCCCAGAGATGCGTGTGGGCGTCGATGATCGGACCGGCGTACATGAAATCTTCCCTTGCTGGGGCGGCATGGCCGAGCGGTCCGATCCTATGCCGGCATGCCGTGGGGTCAATCGCGGCGCGCCACGCCCCGCTTTTGTCGGAGAATCACTATTTGGGGCAGGAAAGTGACATGCTAGCGTCCGCTGCGATATGCGCCGAGACGAAGCCGCGTCCGTCGTGCGCGCCCCGGAATTGGCGCGGGCGGATGCCGACAGGGCTCCGCCGACGCGCACGCCGCATGGACCACGCGAGCCAACCGAGGAGATGATCCGATGCCGGTTCGAAGGGAACAGGAATACGTTCTGCAGCAGGCGGCGCGGGACGCGTTGCGGCGCGGGGCCATCGACCGGCGCGCGTTTCTCACCCGCAGCCTGATGACCGGCCTCGGGCTGGCCGGCATCGGTGCGGTGGCGCGCGGCGGCGTCCGGCCCGCCTTCGCCGCGGATCGCCCGCTGACGCCGACCTTCTATCAGTGGATCCAGGACCTGCATCCCGGCATCCCGGCGGTGAACGCCAAGTTCCCCGGCATCAACTACCAGATCGCGCCGGTCGAGGGCTTCGGCATCGAGCGCTTCGTCGCCGAGGCCAAGAACAAGGAAAGCACCTGGGACGTCTATGTCGGCCAGACGCCGTTCGTCGAGATGTCGGCGATGATCAAGGCCGACGTGATCGAGCCGTGGGACAACTACATCCCGAAAGACGTGCTCGACGACATCATCCCGTCGATCCGCGAGGAGTGCACGATCGACGGCAAGCTCTATAGCTGGCCGTTCCTGCTCGACGTGATCGGCATGGGCTGGCATTCGGGCCTGACGACGAAGGCCGGGCTTGCCGGATGCGGCGCCTGCGACCTGGGACGAATATCTCGCCGCACGCCAAGAAGATCGTCGATTCGCAGCGCGGCGCCGTTCGGCGCGACCTTCGACTCGCATGGCTGGCGCTCGCTCGCGCCGATGACCCACAGCATGAGCAGCCGACGTCTACACGTCGGAGGGCCTGTTCGACTTCACCAGCGAGCCCGCGATCGAGGCGCTGAAGCTGATGAAGAAGATCATGGCGCTGGCGAATCCGGACATCCTGCTCGAGGGCGCGTCCGACGGCGGCGTCAACGGCACGCCGGACGAGGTCGCCTTCGCCGCCCAGCGCGTCGGCTACTACACCAAATACTTCAACGCGCCGCTGCGCATGGCGCGAACTGGGACGACCCGAAGCCGCTGCATCTCGGCCCGCTGCCGAAATTCGCCAATGGCGAGGGCTCGACGGTGTTCTGGACCACCGGCTGCGCGCTGTTCAAGTACGGCCAGAACAAGGAGAAGGCGGCCGAGTACATCAAGGCGCTGACCTACGACCAGCAGATCTGGAAGGACTCGATCGTCGGCACGCCGAGCGGCGCATCCCGGCCAGTTGCCGCCCTACAAGTCCATCTATGCCGACTGGGACGCCAAGAAGCCGGACTGGATGCCGACCTTCGTCGGGCTGGTGCGCGGCCAGCTCGACAAGGCCAAGGCGATCACCAACCACCTCTTCGGCCTGCAGCAGTTCGTCATCGGCAAGCCGATCTGGGAGACCTACCTCAAGGGCGAGGAGGCCGATCCGAAGGTGGCCATGCAGAAGGTCGTCGACGCGGTGCAGGCCGAGATGAAGCGAGGCGGCTAGTCGTCGGACCATGACGCGACGCACCAGGACCGGCCTCGGCGCGCGCGCCGGTCCGCCTCCGGCCGTCGAACGCGACGGCCCGGTGCAGGCGATCCGTCTGAGCGCATGGACAGACGATCGCAGCACGACCGCCTGAGTGCCGCGACGCGTCACGCGACGGCGCGGGCGACCCACGCGCAGCAGCGCGCGCGAGAGCGTCGGCTCGTGGCTGTTCCTGCTGCCGGCGCTCGTCTTCTTCGTCGGCTATCAGGTCTATCCGATCTTCCGCGTCCTCTGGATCAGCTTCACCGACTACCAGTTCCTCTCGAACCGAGCCGGCGAACTGGGTCTGGTTCGACAACTACGTCGCGGCGCTGCGCGACCCGCTGATGTGGGCGAGCCTGTGGCGCGCGCGCTCGTTCACGATCATGTTCCTGCCGGGAACGATCATCCTGCCGCTGCTGCTGGCGATCCTCGTCGACCGCGTGACGAATCCGCGGCTGGCGACGCTCTACCGCGTGGTGCTGCTGATTCCGGCGGTGATCCCGAGCACGCTCGTCTTCGTGCTGTGGAAGTGGATGTACAACTACCAGACCGGCCCGATAAACCATCTGCTGGTCGATGTCTTCGGCCTGTTCACGCTGCAGAACGCGCCGCAATGGCTGGGCGGCACGCCGCTGACGCTGCCCTCGATCGCGATCATGGAGGTGTGGTGGGGCCTCGGCTACCACACGATCTTCTTCCTCGCCGGCCTGGCGGCGATCCCGCAAGGACCTGCCGGAGGCCGCGCGCATCGACGGCGCCAGCGAGTGGCAGGTGTTCTGGCACGTGACCCGGCCGCGGCTGGCGCCGATCATGATGATCCTGGTCGTGCTGCGCTTCGGCACCGCCATGGCGGTGATCGACGAGTACCTGATCTTCGGCGGCTTCAACCGCGCCTCGCCGACCTACACCTGGACGATCTTCATGTACGACCAGGCGTTCAAGACCGGCCTGTGGCGGCAGGGCTTCGCGCGCCGCGATCGGCATGATCGGCGCCGTCGCGATGATGATCGTCATGGTCTTCCTGCTCCGCATCTTCCGCCCGAGGGACTGAACCGGACGAGTGGCAGACCACGCTCGACGCGATCCATCCCGACCGCCACCGCCGCGACGCCGGCGCGGGCTGGTTCAGCCGCAACCGCGCGCGCCATCGTCCGCCACGCGGTGATCAACCTCTTCATGGTGATCATCCTGCTGCCGCTGGCCTGGGTGCTCATGATGTCGGTGAAGTCGCTGCCCGACGCGATGCGCGGCGACTTCTGGCCGCGGCGCTTCGACTTCACCCACTACCGCTACGTCTTCGAGAAGATCGACACGCTGCCGATCAACCTGTTCAACAGCATCTACGTCACCGCCGGCACGGTGATCCTGACCAGCGATCTGCGCGGTGCTGGCCGGCTATGCGCTCGTGCACCTCAAGCCGCGCGGCCGCGGCTTCCTGGTCGCCGCGCTTCCTGGTCTCGCTCTATTTCCCGGTCCGCGTCGTCTCGATCATCAGCGTCTACGAGACGCAGCATTTCCTCGGCCTGATCAACAGCACGAGCGGGCTGATCCTGCCCTACGTCACGCTCAACCTCGCGATCAGCGTGCTGATCATGCGCAGCATGTTCCAGCTCGTGCCGCACGAGCTGATGGAGGCGGCGAAGATCGACGGCGCCGGGCCGTGGCGCACGCTCTGGCTGGTCGGCCTGCCGATGGTGCGCAACGGGCTCGTCGTCATCTTCATCGTCAACTTCGTCACCGCCTGGGGCGAGTTCCTGCTGTGCACGACGCTGACCAACGACCAGACCGCGCGCACCATGCCGGTCGTGCTCGCGGGCGCGCAGGGCGGGCTCGGCCAGTGGTCGTGGCCGAACCTCGCCGCGGTCTACGTCATCGTCGTCACACCCGGCATCCTCGCCTTCAGCTTCGCCCAGAAACTGTTCTTCAAGGGGCTGATGGAAGGCGTGGTGAAGGGTTAGAGCGGCGGCAACGTCACGCCAATTTGCTCGAAGATGCCGCGCGGCGCGCCGCCGGGCACCGGGTCCGGCCGGATCTCCACCAGCCCGGCGTCGTCGACCCGATAGAAGAAATCATGCTCCGGGATCACCACGCGGCGGCCGGTGGGTGCGACGGCCGGGAATCCGGGGAAGGCCAGCGGGCCGGTATGCGTCCCGCCCTGCCGCCAGCGCACCGCCCAGCTCCCGTCCGGCACGCAGCGCCGGCGGGTCGTTGTCGTAGTGCCAGTCGGGGAAGCCCGTGTAGAGGGCGGCGAGAAAGGCGAGCGTCTGCGGCTTCTCCATCACCCGCGCGGGGGTGACGAAGCGCAGCGTGTCGGCGAGCGCGGCGCCGATCCGCGCGACGTCATGCGTCCGCAGGCCCTCCATATAGGCGAGCAGCGCGGGCGGCGGGTGCGGCCATGGCCGGCGCGCCCGGCGCTATATCCGCTCCCAGAACCCGGTCTCCTCATCGAGCCGCGCGTGCTCGACCGCGCGGAAATCGCCGACCGAGGCGATGCCGACAACCTTGCCGTTCTCGACCACCGGAACATGGCGAAATCCGCCGTCCTGCATCAGCCGCAGCACCTCGATCGCCTTGTGATGCGGCGCGGCGGCCTCCGGGCGGTGCGTCATCACCGCGTGCAGCCGCGTGCCGGTGGCGCCCTCCTGCCCCTCGGCGAGCAGCCGCACGGCATCGCGGCCGGTGAAGATCCCCTCGAGCCCGCCTTCGGGCGTGGTGACGAGAACGGCGCCGATGCGGTGCGTCTGCATCAGCTTGCAGGCGTCCTGGACGGTGGCGCTGCCCGGCAGCGTGATCGGCCGGCGGTTGCGGACGACCTCGGACATGGTACGGGTCTGCACGGCGGTCCTCCCGTCTGAGGCTGGCGTTTGCCGCTACGGCGTGATGGCGACCTTTAGCACGCCGTCGCGCTGATGCGCGAACAGGTCGTAGGCCGCCTCGATGTCGTCGAGCTTGAAGCGGTGCGTGACCAGCGGCCGCAGATCGACGCGCCCGGACCGCGATCACCTCCATCAGCCGCCGCATGCGCTCCTTGCCGCCGGGGCACAGCGTGGTGACGATCCGGTTGTCGCCGAGGCCGGCGCCGAACGGTCCGAGCGGGATGCGCAGATCGGTGGAATAGACGCCGAGGCTGGACAGCGTGCCGCCCGGGCGCAGCACGCGCAGCGCCGCCTCGAACGTGGCCTGCGTGCCCAGCGCCTCGATCGCGACGTCGACGCCGCGCCCGTCGGTCAGGCGCATGATCGCCTCGACCGGATCGCGCCTCGCGGTAGTTCGACGACATGGTCGGCGCCCACCTGCGCGCGCCATCTCCAGCCGCGCCGGCGATCCCGTCCACGCCGATGACGGTCGTGGCACCCGCGAGCCTCGCGCCGGCCGTGGCGCACAGCCCGATCGGCCCCTGCGCGAACACCGCCACCGTGTCGCCGATCCGGATGCCGCCGCTCTCGGCGCCGGAGAAGCCGGTGGACATGATGTCCGGGCACATCAGCACCTGCTCGTCGGTCAGCTCGTCCGGCACCGGGCGAGATTGGCCATCGCGTCCGGCACCAGCACGTATTCCGCCTGGCAGCCGTCGATCGTGTTGCCGAACCGCCAGCCGCCCGATCGGCCTTCCAGCCGTGCTTCGTGTCCGGCGCCGTCCTGGCTGCACAGCCGCACAGGCACGCGGCCGAATGGCCGCTCGGCGTGATCGCGCCGGCGATCACCCGCTGCCCCTCGCGAAACCCGCTGACCGCGGAGCCGAGCTTCTCGATCACGCCGACCGGCTCATGGCCGATCGTGAGCCCCTTCGCGACCGGATACTCGCCCTTGAGGATGTGCACGTCGGTGCCGCAGATCGTGGTCGTCGTGACGCGGATCAGCGCGTCCAGCGGACCGAGATCGGGGACCGGCTTCTCGTCCAGCACGATCCGGCCCGGCTCGACGAATATGGCGGCCTTCATCTTCGGCATGGCGGCAACCTCCCGACCCCCGATCCCACGCGAGCCTGTCCGATTGCGCCCGGCGACGCTTTGACCTCGATCAAGTCGCGCATCCGCCGACTCACGCATCGGGCCGCGGTTGCGGCGGGCGCCGGAGGCCTCACATTGCATGCGATCCGATGGCTCCCCTCCCAAGGAACGATTCAGCATGCGTTACAATCAGCTCGGCGGCACCGGCCTCTTCGTCTCGGAAATCTGTCTCGGCACCATGACGTTCGGCGGCGCGGGGGAGATGTACAGCAAGATCGGCGACCTGCAGCAGGACGGCGTGGACGCCCTGCTGCGTGCATCGCTCGACGCCGGCATCAACTTCATCGACACCGCCGACGTCTATTCGCACGGCGCGGCCGAGACGCTGCTCGGCCAGGGGCTGCAAGAATCTCGGCGTGCGGCGTGAGAGCGTGGTGATCGCCACCAAGGCCTACAGCCCGATGGGCCCCGGGCCGAACGATCGCGGCGCCAGCCGTGGCCACATCATGGATGCGGTGCAGGCGAGCCTGAAGCGGCTGCAGACCGATCACATCGACCTCTATCAGATCCACGCCAACGACGCGGTGACGCCGATCGAGGAGACGATGCGCGCGCTGGAGGACCTCGTGCGCCAGGGCCTCGTGCGCTACCTCGGCGTCTCCAACTGGCCGGCGTGGCGACTGATGAAGGCGCTGGGCATCGCCGCGCGCCACGGCTGGACGCGGATCGACAGCCATCAGGCCTATTACAGCATCGCCGGGCGCGACATCGAGCGCGAGCTGGTGCCGCTGCTGACCGAGGAGAAGGTCGGCCTGATGGTCTGGAGCCCGCTCGCCGGCGGCCTGCTCTCCGGCAAATTCGGGCCGGGCAGCAACGGGCCGGAGGGCGCGCGGCGCACCAACTTCGACTTCCCGCCGGTGGACCGCGAGCGCGCCTGGGCCTGCGTGGCGGCGATGCGCGAGGTCGCGGCGGCGCACGACGTCTCGGTCGCCCGCGTGGCACTCGCCTGGCTGCTGCACAAGCCCTGGGTGAGCAGCGTCATCATCGGCGCCAAGCGGCTGGAGCAGTTGCACGACAATATCGGCGCAACCGCGCTGCGGCTCAGCGAAGAAGAAATGGCGGCGCTTGACGAGGCGGCGGCGCTGCCCGCCGAGTATCCCGGCTGGATGCTGATGCGCCAGGGTGCCATGCGCCGGCCCGGACCCTTCACACCGCAGCGTTGAGCCAGGCGCGGGGCTCGGGCACGGCGGGGCTGCTAGCCTCGCCGGATGCTGCCCCGCCGCCTCTCCTTCGCGCCGGTCGTCGACGGGCCGTATGCCTGGATGCGGCTGGGCATCTCGCTCGTGGTGGGCATGATCGGCGGCGTCGGCATGTGGTCCGTCGTCGTGGCACTGCCGGCGGTGCAGACCGAGTTCGGCGTCGGCCGCAGCAGCGCCTCGCTCCCCTACACGCTCACCATGGTCGGGCTTGCGACCGGCAACGTGCTGCTCGGCCGCGCGGTGGACCGGGTGGGGATGGCGCCGCTGATCCTGGGCGCCGGGGCAGCCCTCGGCATCGGCTACACGGCGGCGGGGCTGGCCGGCAGCCTCACCCAGTTCACGCTGGCCCAGGGCCTGCTGATCGCGATGTTCGGCGCCGCCGCGACCTTCGGGCCGCTGATGGCCGATGTGTCGCACTGGTTCCGGCGCCGGCGGGGCCTCGCGGTCGCGATCTGCGCCGCCGGCAACTATTTCGCCGGCATGATCTGGCCGCCGGTCGTGGAGTATGGCATCGGCGCGATCGGCTGGCGCCACACCCACATCCTGATCGGCCTTTTCTGCTTCGTGAGCATGAGCGGCCTGTCGCTGCTGGTGCGTCGCCGGCCGGAAGCGGCGGCGATGGCGGCCGCGCCGGTCCCGGTCGCCGGCAGCGCGGCCGCCTCCGGGTTCTCCATGGGGGCCACGCAGGCGCTGCTCTGCGTGGCGGGGTTCTCCTGCTGCGTGGCGATGGCCATGCCGCAGGTGCATCTGGTCGCCTATTGCGGCGATCTCGGCTACGGGCCGGCGCGCGGCGCGCAGATGCTGTCGCTCATGTTCGCCTTCGGTATCGTCAGCCGCATCAGCTCCGGCTTCATCGCCGACCGCATCGGCGGGCTCGGCACGCTGCTGCTGGGGTCGGGGCTGCAACTGCTGGCGCTGCTGCTCTACCTCGGTTTCGACGGGCTGTTCTCGCTCTACGTGATCTCGGCCCTGTTCGGCCTGTTCCAGGGCGGCATCGTGCCGAGCTACGCGATCATCGTGCGCGAGCAGTTCCCGGCGCGGGAGGCCGGCGCGCGGATCGGCGTGGTGCTGACCGCGACCATGGTCGGCATGGCCGCGGGCGGCTGGATGTCCGGCGCGATCTTCGACCTCACCGGCTCGTATCAGGCGGCGTTCGCCAACGGCGCCGCCTGGAACCTGCTGAATTTCGCCCTTGCCTCGCTGCTGCTCTGGCGCAGCCTCGGCGGGCGCCGGCTGGCCGCGGCCTGAGGGCGATCAGCCGGCCTGCTGCCTGGCCGCGAACTGGTCGAACGCCTCCAGCGTCGCCGCGGCGTACATCGCCGCGGGGCCGGCGCCCATGTAGATCGCGGTCGCCACCGTCTCCAGCACCTCAGCCCGCGTGGCGCCCTGCTTCGCCGCCGCCTCGGCATGGAAAGCGACACAGGGATCGCAGCGGATCGCGACCGAGATCCCGAGCGCCACGAGTTCCTTCGTCTTGGTATCGAGCGCGCCGGGCTTCACCGCGGCCTGAGCGAGCGCCGAAAACGCCTTCATCGCCTCCGGCGCGCCGCCGCGCAGCTCGCGCAGCGGACCGAGATAGTCGCGCGCGAGGCCCGGCCAGTCCTTCAGCATCGGGCGCGGCCCGCTCAGGTGTTCGCCATCGGGCATGTTCTGATCCCCAGTATCGAATAGGCCGGACAGACCGCGAAGATCGCGGTCAGCAACGGGATGACGCCGATCCAGGCCCACACGGGGCCGCCGCTCAAGGCCCATATGATCAGGGCGAGACCGATGACCGCCCGGATCGCGCGGTCCACCATGCCGACATTCTTGACCATTGCCACAATCCCCTCGCGAGGCTCTCCGCCCATGGAGCACCGCGGCGCGGCGGCCGCATTGACCTCGATCAAAAAGGGCGGGGCAGGCTCGCTCAGCAAGGCACGGGCGCCCGAACGGGCTACTGCAACTGCCGGCACGTGACCGACGGCTCTACGATTCTGCGTTGGGCCGTTGCAATTGCACGCCTGCCGAGCACCTGCGTCGGGCGCTGGTCCACTTGCTGCAGATTGCCGGCGCGTCAGTAGTCGAGGCGGTTGCGTATTGGGCAAGCACGATGCGACCTGACGAGCCTTTAGCGCCTTAGACTAGAGTCATCTTTGTTCGTCGTTGCCGGACAGTGCGTCAGATATAGCATGGGTGTTCGTTTTCGTTCGAACTCGCAATTCTTGCACTCAGTGCCGCATCGAGCTGTCGAGAGATGCATCGCGAAGACGCGCAAGCTGCGCCACGCGCCCACGACTGCCACCGCACGCGGATCTGCATGATGCGACAGTTTACTGATGAGCGCAGATGCATGACCCGCCGCGCATTGGTCACTGGGGCGAGGCGCGGCGGCGGTCGTCAGTCGGTGAACACCACCGTCTTGCTGCCGTTCAGGATCACCCGGTCCTCCAGGTGATGCCGCACCGCGCGGGCCAGCACGCGGCGCTCGATGTCGCGGCCCTTGCGGACCAGATCCTCCGGGCTGTCGCGGTGGCTGATGCGCTCGACGTCCTGCTCGATGATCGGGCCCTCGTCGAGATCGGCGGTGACGTAGTGCGCGGTGGCGCCGATCAGCTTCACGCCGCGGGCATGCGCCTGATGATAGGGGCTGCGCGCCCTTGAAGCCGGGCAGGAAGGAGTGGTGGATGTTGATGCACCGGCCTGCGAGTTTCGCCACCAGCCCGTCCGACAGCACCTGCATGTAGCGCGCGAGCACGACCAGATCGGTCGCGGGAGGTGCGCACCACCTCCCAGATCTGGCCCTCCTGCTCCAGCTTGGTCTCGCGCGTGACCGGCAGATAGTGAAAGTCGATGCCGGCGAGATCGAGATGCGCGAACGCCTCGCGCGGATGGTTGGCGACGATGCCGGCCACGTCCATCGCGATCTCGCCGATGCGCCAGCGATAGAGAAGATCGGCGAGGCAGTGGTCGAACTTCGACACGAACAGCATCACGCGCCGCCGCTCGGCCCGCGCGCGCATGTGCCACGTCATCCCGAACCGCTCGGCGATGGTGCCGAAGTTGTCGCGCAGCGCGTCGAGCGCCACGCCCTCGCCGACCGCGTTGAACACCACGCGCATGAAGAAGCGGTTCGACTCGGTGTCGTCGAACTGCTGCGCGTCGAGGATGTTGCAGCCGCCCTCGAACAGATAGGTCGAGACGGCCGAGACGATGCCCGGCCGGTTGCGGCAGGAGAGCGTGAGGATCAGGGGCTCGGACATGGGGCTGGAGCAGCGATGGCCGGCATGGACCGCGCCCTCACCCCGGCCCTCTCCCGCAAGCGGGAGAGGAAGAAGGAACGCTAGAGGAGAGATCGTGCATCGCCCCCTCTCCCGCTTGCGGGAGAGGGCCGGGGTGAGGGCGCCGCAGCGCGCGCATGCCCTACCCGATCCGCGCCAGCGCCGCTTGCAGCCGGGCGACCTCGGAGAGCGCGGAATCGCGACGCGCGCGCGTCTCCTCCACCACCTCCGGCGCGGCGCGGGTGACGAAACCCTGGTTCTCCAGCTTCCGCGCCAGCGTCGCCGCCTCGTTCGCCGCCTTCGCCCGCTCGCGCTCCAGCCGCGCGCGCTCGGCGTCGAGGTCGATCAGGCCGGCGAGCGGCAGCACGACCGTCGCCTCGTCCAGCACCGCCTGCGCGCTGCCCCGCGGCACCTCGCCCGCCAGCGGCGCGAGATCGGAGGCGCGGGCCAGCCGGCCGATCGCCTCGATCCAGCGCCGGCCGCGCGCGAGCGAATCCGCCGACGCGTCCTGCAGGAAGATCGGCGCCGGCAGCGACGGCGGCACGTTCATCTCCGCCCGCACGGTGCGCACCGCACCGATCAGCCGCACCACCCAGTCGAGCTCAGCCCGCGCCGCCTCCGCGCCGGGCACCGTGAACGGCGCCGGCCAGGGCGCGCGGATCAGGCTGCATTGCGGGCCGTAGCCGAAGTAGCACCAGAGCTCCTCGGTCACGAACGGCATCGCCGGGTGCAGCAGGCGCAGGATCAGGCCCAGCACATGTGCCGCCGTGCGCTTCACTTCCGCTTCCGCCAGCGCCGGCTTGGCGAGTTCGAGGAACCAGTCGCAGAACACGTTCCAGGTGAAGCGGTAGCAGGCGGCGGCGTATTCATCGAAGCGGTAGTTCTCCAGCGCCGCCGTGGCCGCCGCCACCGCCTCCGACGCCTCGGCGAGAATCCAGCGGCAGAGCGGCGACGTCGCCTGCGACGGGTCGAAGGACGGGTCCGGCGCGATCGCGTTCATCTCGCAGAACCGCGCCGCGTTCCACAGCTTGGTCACGAAGCTGCGGTAGCTCTCGACCACCGCCGGCCCGAGCTTGATGTCGCGGCCCGGCCCGGTCAGCGCGCAGATCGTGAAGCGCAGCGCATCGGCGCCGAACCGGTCGATCAGGTCGAGCGGGTCGAGCACGTTGCCCTTCGACTTGCTCATCTTCTGGCCGCGCTCGTCGCGCACCAGGCCGTGGATGTAGACGTCGCGGAACGGGACCTCGCCCATGAAATGCAGGCCCATCATCATCATCCGCGCGACCCAGAAGAAGATGATGTCGAAGCCCGTCACCAGCACGTCGCCGGGGTAGTAGCGCGCGACCTCCGCCGTCCGCTCGGGCCAGCCCAGGGTGGAGAACGGCCACAGGCCGGAGCTGAACCACGTGTCCAGGACATCGCCATCCTGGATTAATTCAACTTCCTTTAAGTAATGCGCCCGGGCCGCCGCGTGCGCCGCCGCGGCGCTGCGGGCGACGAAGACGTGGCCGTCGGGGCCGTACCAGGCGGGGATGCGGTGGCCCCACCAGAGCTGGCGGCTGATGCACCACGGCTGGATGTCGCGCATCCAGGCGAAGAACGTGTTCTCCCACTGCCGCGGCACGAATTTCGTGCGCCCCTGCTCCACCGCCGCGATCGCGGGTTTGGCGAGCTCGGCGGCGTTGCAGTACCACTGCACGGTCAGGCGCGGCTCGATCGGCACGCCGGAGCGGTCGCCGTGCGGCACCTGATGGGTGTGCGCCTCGATCTTTTCCAACAGGCCGAGCCGGTCGAACTCGGCCACGATCCGCCGCCGCGCCTCGAACCGGTCCTGCCCGGCGAGCGCGCGGACGAACGCCGGATCGGCAACGCCCTCGACGGGCGCAAGCACGTCCTCGATCTCGCCGAGCTGCACCTGCGCCTCCTGGTCGAGCACGGAGGGCATCGGCAGGTCGTGGCGGCGGCCGACCTCGAAATCGTTGAAGTCGTGCGCGGGCGTGATCTTCACCGCGCCGCTGCCCTTCTCCGGGTCGGAGTATTCATCGGCGATGATCGGAATGCGCCGGCCGACCAGCGGCAGGATCAGGTCCTGGCCGATCAGGTCGCGCCAGCGCGCATTCTCGGGATGCACCGCGACGGCGACATCGCCCAGCATCGTCTCCGGCCGCGTGGTCGCGACCACGACGAAGCGGCCCGAGCCGTCGGCGAGCGGATAGCGAAGATGCCAGAGGCTGCCTTTGACTTCGCGGCTCTCGACCTCCAGGTCCGAGATCGCCGTCAGCAGCTTCGGGTCCCAGTTGACCAGCCGGCGGTCGCGATAGATCAGCCCCTGCTCGAACAGCGTGCAGAACACCTCCCGCACCGCCGCCGACAATCCCTCGTCCATCGTGAAGCGTTCGCGCGGCCAGTCGAGCGAGGCGCCGAGGCGGCGGAGCTGGCGCGTGATGGTGCCGCCGGACTCCTGCTTCCACTGCCACACGCGCTGCACGAACGCCTCGCGCCCGAGCTTCCGGCGGTCGATCCCCTCGGCGGCGAGCAGCCGCTCCACCACCATCTGGGTCGCGATGCCCGCGTGATCGGTGCCGGGCTGCCACAGCGCGTCGCGCCCCTGCATCCGCCGCCAGCGGATCAGCGCGTCCTGCAGCGTGAACGTCAGCGCGTGGCCCATGTGCAGGCTGCCGGTGACGTTCGGCGGCGGGATCATGATCGTGAACGGCGGCGTGGGCGACGCCGGATCGGCCGCGAACGCCCCGGAGGACTCCCAGCCCTCATACAGCCGCGGCTCGATCTCCGCGGGCGCGAAAGTCTTGTTCAGCATCGTGTGGCAGACGTGCGCGTCAGGAGAGCGCGCGGCCGACCACGCGCTCGATCTCCGCGCGCACCAGGCGCTCGACCAGCGACGGCAGGTTCGCGTCCAGCCAGACCTTCAGCACCGGCCGGATCTCCTCGCGCACCAGATCCTCGATGGTCGGGCCGCCGCGCGTCACCGCCACCTGCTGACGCTCGGAGGCGAGCGTGCGCAACAGCGAACCGACGGAGGAGGCCGCGGCAGCGGCCGCTTCCGGGGCGAGCAGCGCCTCGGGCCGCTCGGCCGGCGCCGCGTCGAAGGGGTCGGGACCGGGCGGCGGCATCGGGGGCTCCTTGGCGGCGGGCGGCGGTGTGGCGACGCGCGTCGGCTCGGCCCGCGTCGGCTCGGCCCGCGTCGGCTCGGGGCGTGGCGATGGCGGGGGCGCAGGCGGCGGCGGGAGGGTTTCCTCGACCAGCATGGAAGTGTCGAGCGACAGCACGTCGGGCTCGCCTTCCGGCATGCGCCAGCGGGTCCGTGCCCGGGTCGTGCGCCGGCGCCGGTGCCGCCTCCTCGTCCTCGCTGAGGATCCGGCGGATCGAGGCCAGGATCTCCTCCATCGAGGGATCGGCCCCGCCGCCGGGCGCGCCCGGGGCGTTCGGAGAACCGGGAGACGCGGGCGCGGCGGTCACGACGCCGCCCGCTCAGCGGCCGGGCTGGTTGGTCGCGTAGTCGCCGGTGCCGATCCAGAGGTCACGCACGGCATTGTAGTATGCCTTGTCATCATAGAGCGGAACGTTCAGCCCGAGGTCGCGCGCGGTGAGCCGCCCCACGCCCTGCGCCACCTGATAGGACGCATTCACCAGGGCCGCCAGCGACTGCACGAGCGCGGTCTGCGCGTTCAGCAGCTGCTGGATGCCGATCAGCACGTCGAGCGTGGTGCGGGTGCCGACCAGCGCCTCGCGCTCCAGCCCCTCGACCGCGATCTCGTTGGCGCGCACGGCGGAGCGGTTGCTGGCGATCGAGGCGCGCGCGGCGACGAGCTGCTCCCACGCCGAGGTCGCCTGCTGCACCGCCGTGCGCCGCTGGTCCTCGAGCTGCTTGCGCGCCGCGATCTCCTGCTGGCGCGCCTGACGGATGCCGGAATACTCCGACCCGCCCTGGTAGATCGGGATCGAGAGGTTGCCGAGGATCTGGCCGCCGGACTCGAACAGTCCGGGGAACACCTGGTTCTCGCTGCGGAAGGCCGAGAACTGCACGTTGATGTTCGGCATCAGCGCGGAATAGGCGACATCGAAGGCGTCGCGCGCCGCGGCGTCGTTGAACAGCGCCGAGACGACGTTGGGGTTGTTGCGCGCGGCCAGCACCTTCGCGGCATCCAGCGTCTTGACCGGCAGTTGCAGCGGCTGCGGCGGCGGAGAGGTTGCGCGCCGGCTGCCCCACGAACTGCTCATAGGTCGCGCGCGCCGCCTGCAGGTTGCCCTCGGCGGTCTCGCGCTGGGCGGTCGCGCTGGCGAGCGCCGCCTCGGCCTGGGCGACGTCGGTGCGGGTCAGCTCGCCCACCCGGAAGCGGTCGTTGGTGGACTGGAGCTGCTTGGTGAGGATCTGCTCGTTGTTGATGTCGATCTGCAGGATCTGCTCGTCCTGCACCACGTTCACATAGGCCTGCACGGTGTCGAACAGGACCGTCTCCTCGGTGGCGAGGAGCTGGGCGCGGGTGGCGAACACCTGGTTCTTGGCCCGGTGCAGCGTCGCGGAGACCTTGCCGCCGGTATAGATCGGCTGGGTCACGGTGCCCTGCAGGGCGTAGATGTTGCGCACCAGGCTGCTGTACGTCGGCGGCACCCCGGGCGATTGCTGCTCACTCTGGCCGAAAGGGCCGCGGCCGGCGTTGACGGTGCCGACGATCTGCGGCCGCCAGCCGGCCAGCGCCGCCGGCACGCCTTCGTCCGTGGCGCGCAGCTGGGCGCGCGAGGTCTGCAGCGTGGGGTTGGTCGCATAGGCCGTGGCGAGCGCCTCGGGCAGCGTGCGCGGCTGCGCGTGGGCGGCCCCGGCCGCAAGCAGGCCGGCCACGAGACTGGCTATGGCGGCGCGTGACATCATGGGCGTGATCCCCTTTGCGCCACCCTCTGCCATGGCGGCGCGTCCCAGGCCATCAGAACACGAAGCCCCGCCCCTGGCGCAAGGGCGGCAGCAACGGCGCGGCGCAGTCGAAGGCGGGCTGGACGCTGAGGCCGCCGACGCTCGGCTCGGCCAGCACCGCCCGTCCCATATGCTCGCCCGTCGCGAGCACGCCGACAAGGCGGCCGCCGGGCACCCGCACCTGGGCCGCCAGCGCCGCCGGCACCGCCTCGGCGGCCCCTTCGATCAGCACGAGGTCGAACGGCGCGCCGGCCTGCCAGCCCTCGCGCAGCGGCCCGCTCACCAGCGTCACACCCGCCACCCCGGCGAGCGCGCCGCGGGCGAAGGTCAGCAGCGCCTCGTCCTCGTCGAGCGCGGTCACCGCCGGCCCGCAGGCGGCGAGCAGTGCCGTGCCGTAGCCGGTCGCGCAGCCGACCACCAGCGCCCGCTCGCCCGCGCGCGGCGCGCCGAGCTGGATCAGGCGGGCGATCGACATCGGCGCGAGCAGCATCCGCCCGCCGCCGAGCGGCACGTCCTCGTCGGCATAGGCGCGGGCGATCGCCTGCGGCGGCACGAAGCGCTCGCGCGGCAGGCGCCGCATCGCCTCCAGCAGGCGGCGGTCGTTCACGCGGTTGGGCCGGACCTGCCCGTCCACCATCAGGTTGCGGGCATCGGCATAGCGATCCGTCGAAACGTCCATGCGGGCTCGTTCGGCTGCGGGCACGGCTGTTATAGAGAGGCGCCGGCCGCGCCGCAAAGCCGGCCCCGAAATCGCTCCCGCGTCCGCCTCAGCCGCGGCGGTAGCGCCCGCCGCCGCCCCAATCGCGCTGGCGCTGCCAGCCGCCCTCGCGCGCGCCGCGGTCCTGCTCGAGCTGCTGGTAGGAAGACGCCCCACCACCCTGCCGCGCCGGCGGCTGCACCGCGTTCCAGCCGCCGTTGCTCCATTTCGACCAGCCGCTGTGAACTGTGCTGGTAAACGTTGCCGTCCTTGCCGGCATAGACGTTGCCCTGGGCGCCCTTCACCACGCCCGCGTTGTTGCCGTTCGTGCCGTGCACCGCCGCGCCCTCGGCGCCGGTGGTGCTGGAAAACCCGCCCACGGTGCCGCGCGCGTTGCCCTCGCTCGCGGTGTGCACGGTCTGGGTCGGGGTCGCTCACCACGCTCGATCCCCAGTGGCCGTAGGCGTTGGCGTTCTGGTTCGTGCTGCCGGAGACGCCGTAGCGCGGATTGGCGAAACTGGCGTTTGCGGTGCCGCCATTCGGCCCCCAGGCGGCGCTGCCATGGGCGTAGGTGCCCGTGGCCGGGTTGTAGGCCGACCAGGCGCCGGCGCCGCCATACGGGCCATAGACCTCGCCGCCGCGGGCGTAGGCGCCGGTGGCGGGGTTGTAGGCCGCGCCGGCCGCGGCCCCGCCGTACGGGCCATAGACGGCCCCGCCCCGCGCCCACGCGCCGGTCGCGGAGTTGTAGTAGACATTGCCGGCGTAGGAATACGGGTAGGGGAAATACGCGGGCACCGGCCCCGGCACCACCACCGGCGGGTAGTAATACCCGGTGCCATAGACGACCACACCCGCGCTGACGAACCCCATCATGTAGCCGGCGGTGTAGCCATAGGTGACGGCGGCCGGCGTCGCTGCGTAGACCTTCACATAGGTCACGTTATACAGCGGGCTGGACGGCGGAATGGTGTAGATCACCTCCGGCACCGCGGCCGCCAGCACCCACGGCCCGGTCGGCGAAGGGGCGACGAACCAGACGCCCTGATAGCAGGCGTAATACTTGCCCTCGACCGCGATCACCGCCTCGTTGGTGTTCACCGCATACGCCATCGGGGTGCCGGGAATCGGCTGGAACTGCGGCGGCCCGGCATAGTGCACGGCGAGCTTCGCCTCGCTGCGCTTCAACGTCGCCTGTTGCGGGATCTCCGCCGCGATCAGCGCCTCCTGCGCCTGCGGCGTGCCGGGCACCGAGACCAGCACGCGCGCGGCCGGGTCGCCGGGCGGGATGCGGGCGAAGTCGGCGGGCAGCTCGGGCGTCGCGAAATGCCACGGCCCCTCCAGTCCCGGTGCCGCGAACCAGCGGCCGGAGACGAGGTAGTAGAACCGGCCCTTGGCGGTATCCAGGAACAGGTCGGAACGCGTGTTGCGCACCGCCTGCAGCGCGGTGCCGGCGATTGCGCCGAAGGCGGGCGGGCCGTCGGTGACGATGATCTCCGCGGGCTTGGTGCTGACGAAGATCGTCGGTGCCGCGGCCGGCGCGGCGGCGTGCGGCGGCAGGGCCTTGCGCGCGGCATCGAAGTTGGCGCCCGGCGGCAGCTTCTCGAACGCGGCCGGCAGGTCCGTGGTACGGCGCGTAGGGGCCGGCGACGACCGGCGCGCCGAACCAGCCGGTGCTGTCGAGCAGATACCAGGTGCCGCGCATCGGATCGAAGAACACGTCCCAGTTCGTGTTCACCGCGTATTCCAGGCCGCTCTGGCCGGCCGGCGCCAGCACCGGCGCGCCGTCGAAGACGACGAGGCGCGCCGGGCGCTGACTGTAGAAGATCACCGGCGGCGCATTGTCGGTCGCGACCGGCGCCGGCTTCACCGCCTCCTGCGCGAGGCTCATCAGCACCGTGTCGAGCGGGATGCGCTTGGGCGGCATCGCCGCCAGGGCGGCCCTGATGCGGGTGTCGAAGTGCTCCGCCGCCTGCGTCGAAAGCGTGGGGAAATGCGAGGCGGTCAGCTTCAGGTCGGTGAGCGTGACGAGGCGCGTTCCGAGATCGGTCGTCGTCGAGCCGGAAATCTCGATCGTCCCCAGCACCGGCTGCCCGGCGCCCTCCGGCGTGACCGCGAGGGCGACGCGGGCGTTGAGCTTGGTGCGCCAGGGCCAGGAGATGACCTGCGGCTGATAGATGACGACGGTCGCGTGATCGACGCGCTGCGTGTGCGGCCAGCCGGACGCGGGGGCGGCGGCGGCCTGGGCGCGTGCGCCGCCCGGCAGCGCCGCCGCCACGAGCAGCGCCAAGCCAAGAGCCTCGCGACGTGTCGGCATCGTCATCCCTCCCCGCGCCGCGACATCAGCACGCCGGCGCAGCGCGGCGAAGGGGTTTCACGGCGCGGCCGACGCGGGCGGCTCCGGCGCGACAGGCCGCCGGCGCGCCCGCCCCCGTTGCCGCGAGGCGGCGGCACAGGGTTTCTGAAATGACGCCGTTATCTCTCCGTCATGCCCGGGCTTGTCCCGGGCATCCACGCCGGCACGCCAGCGATGATGTGGTGCAACGGCGTGGATGGCCGGGACAAGCCCGGCCATGACCGGTGAGGGACAGGCATTCCCCCATTCACGCCCGCGCCGGCCGGAACCGCCACGCCAGCAGCGCGTCCAGCGAAAAGGCGCCGGCGCCGCGGCAGAGCAGCACCAGCAGCATCGCTGCCCACTGAATGTGGGTCGGCCACGCCTCGCGGATAGACGAACACCTCGATCACCGTCGTCATGCCGAGCAGCACCGCCGCCACCGGGCGCGTGAGCAGGCCGAGCACCAGCAGCGGCGGCGTGGAAAGCTCGATCGTCGCCGCAGATATACGCGCCGACCACCGGCGGCAGTAGCGGCAGCCGGTACTCGTCGGTGAACAGGGCGACGGTGGCGCTCCAGTCGGCGAGCTTGGCCATGCCGGAGTTCCAGAAGATCACCGCCACCGCCACACGCAGCGGCAGCGCGAGCAGCGCATAGGGCACCGCGTCGAGCACGGCCACGATGCCGGCGATCAGGCGTCGCATGGCGTCCCCTCCCGGCATACCGCGGCGGCAGCGAGTTGGCCGCGGGCGAATCTGTGCCGCGAGCATCGAGGCGGCGTCCAGGCGTGCCGGCGCCCGGGCCAGCACCTCGCCCAGCGGCGCGCCCGCGAACAGGGGCCGCAGGAAGCGCCAAGCCGAGGCGGCGCCATGCGCTCGGCGACGATTTCGCCCGCCGCGCGATGCACGAGCAGGTGCACGGGGCCGCTGCCAAGGTCGATCGCCGCCATCGCCGCCTCGTCGCCGGCCCGCACCGCATCCGTGATCGCATCCGCCGGATAGCGCAGGCGCAGCAGCGTGACCGATGGGTGCGAGGTGAAGCATAGCCGCGGATGTTGCTCGGCGCGGCACCGACGCGAGCGAGGCGGCATCGAGCGCGGGCACGTCGGCGCGCATTCGCCGCCCGCGCCAGCGCCCACTCGAACCGCGCGACGTCGGCGAGATACGCGACCGCGCGCGCAGCGTGCATCCGCGCCGAGAAAATTGCCGAACGCGTCGCCCCAGCCGCCGAGCCAGGCCTCGCGCGGCGGATGCGCATGCCAGAACTTCGCTGCCGCCAGCCGCGAAGAATTCCTCGCCGACGATCGCTTCCGTCGCCGGGAAGCCAATGCGCAGCGCCTCGACCGCGACCGTGCGCGCGGTGTTGCGATAGACGTCGAGCCGCGCGAGATCGGGCAGCGATCAGCGCCGCGAGCCGCGGGCTCGCGCTCCCGCCGCGCAGCGCGTCGGCGAAGTCGTGCTTGCAGGTCACGCAGCGCGAGCATGCCCCGCCTCCTCGATCAGCACCTGCGCCCGCGCCGCCTCGGCGGCGAGCACGCCGAGCGGCGGGATGCGCGTGTCCCACTCCACCAGCACCGGCACCGGCCCGAACCGCGCGAGCGCGGTCGGCGAGCAGCCCCCACACTTCCGCCGAGACCGCGCGAGCCGTGATCGTCGATGCGCAGCGTGCGGCCGTCGCCGAGCGGGCGCACCGCATGGCCGGCGACATGGATTTCGCCCACCGCACCGGCCGGCAGCGCGCGCAGATAGGCATGCGGGTCGAAGCCGTGGTTGTGCGCCTAGACCGCGATGTTGTTCACGTCGCACAGCATGCCGCATCCGGTGCGCGCGGCCACCGCCGCCATGAACTCCCATTCCGGAATCGTCGCGTGCGCGAACTGCAGGTAGCTCGACGGGTTCTCCACCAGGACCTGCGCGGCCGAGGGCGCTCTGCATCGTCTCGACATTGCGGCAGACGACGTCCAGCGCCTCCTCGGTCATCGGCAGCGGCAGCAGGTCGGCGAGGTAGGTGCCGCCGGCGACGCTCCAGGCGACGTGCTCGGAGATCAGGCCGGGCTCGATGCGCGCGGCCAGCGCGGCGAGGCGCGCGAGGTGGCCGGCATCGAGCCCCTCCGCGCTGCCGAGCGAGAGGCCGACGCCGTGCAGCGTTACCGGCCAGTCGCGCCGCACGGCCTCGAGCGCGGCGACCGCGGCCCCGCCGCCAAAGTAGTTCTCCGGATGCACCTCCATCCAGCCGACCGCCGGGCGCTGCTCGAGCACCGCGTGGTGGTGGGGAAAGCGCAGGCCGATCCCCGCGGCAGCGGGAACCGGGCCGGGCGGGACCGCGGCCATCGCGCCGGCCTCAGGTCGCCGTCAGCTTGCCGCCGGCGATCTTCCCGCACGCGCCCTTCGGCAGATAGCACGAAGCTCTTGGGGTCGCGGGCCATCGTCGACTGCCCGGCGCAGGAATGCGCGCCGGCGGCGCAGTCGTTCATCGCCTTGGCGGCGATGCCGAAGCACTTCTCGCTGCCGGCCGGTGCGGCGGCATTGGCGACGAAGGGGGTGGCCGCGAGCCCGATGGCGGCGACGAGGGTGGCGGTGGCGAGGCTTCGGGTCATGAAATGACGCTCCCTATGCAGCCGGCCCGGGAGCGGGCCGGTGCGAGAGGAATTCGCCCCTCGCCCGCGGAAGGTTACGCGGCCCCGTAACGCCATCGCCAGTCGCGTGTCCGCACCGCCGAAGGCAAAGGAGAACCGCATGCCGCAGGAGGAAGCCCGGCCCGACACGTGGTCGGCGCTGATGGCATCGGCGCAGGGCGGCGACCGCGCGGCGTACCGGCGTCTGCTGAGCGAAATCGTTCCCTATTTGCGGGCGGTGGCGCGGCACGCGCTGCGCGATGCGGTGGAGGCGGAGGATGCGGTCCAGGACACGCTGCTGACCCTGCACGCGATGCGCCATGCCTACGACGCACGCCGCCCGTTCAAGCCCTGGCTGCTCGGCATCGCGCGCCACCGCATCCCCGACCGGCGCCGCGCCGGCCGGCGGCGGGCGGCGCGCGAGGTGGTGTTTGACGAGAGTTACGAAACCATTGCAGCCCCGCCGACGAATGAGACGGTGCTGCTGGACGGCGGCGCGGCGCTGGCAGGCGCGCTGAACCAGTTGCCGCCGGGCCAGCGGACGGCCCTGGAGCTGTTGAAGTTGAAGGAAATGTCGCTGAAGGAAGCGGCGGCGGTGAGCGGGATGACGGTGGCGGCGCTAAAGGTGGCGACGCATCGCGGCCTGTGCCCGGCTGCGCGCGCTGCTGGGCGACGCGCCATGATGCCGACCACGGACCTGATCGAGCGACTGGTCGCCGAGGCCGAGCCGGTGCGCCCGCTGCACGCGCCCGCCGCGCGCGCGGCGCTGTGGCTGCTGCTGGCGGCGGTGGTGATCGGTGCGCTGGTGCTGGTCTACGGGCTGGCCGACAATTTGGCGGCGCGGTTCGCACGGGCGCGCGAGTGGCTGTTCCTCGGCGGTGGCGGTCGCGACCGGCGTGCTCGCGGCGGTGGCCGCGTTCCAGGCGAGCCTTCCCGACCGCTCGCGCGCCTGGCTGCTGCTGCCGGTTCCGGCCGCGGCGCTCTGGCTGCTCACCGTCAGCGGCGGCTGCCTCGCCGCGCTGGCTGTGGCCGGCGCCGAGCGGGCCCTACATGGGGCCGGGGCGGCTCTGCTTCGAACTGCTGATCGCCTCCGGCGTGCCGATGACGGTCGCGATGGCGCTGATGCTGCGCCACGCGCGGCGGCTGCACGCGACCGGGCCGGTGGCGCATGGGGGCGCTGGCGGTCGCCGCCCTCACCGCGGCCGGGATGGCGCTGATAAACCCGATGGACGCGACGGCGCTGGTGCTGACCTGCGACCTGGGCGTGGCGTTGCTGGTGCTGGCCGCCGACCGCGCGGCCGGCGGGCGGCTGCTCACGCGCCGGTGGCGGCGTGCAGCACCTCGGCGGCATGCCGCGTCCGGCCCGCATCCGTGAGTTCGTAGCGCCCGTCGGGACGTTTGCGGACCAGCCCGCGCTCGGCGAGGCGGGCGAGGCATGGCCCGTCCTTCAGCCCGTCCGGCCGGCCCACCTCCCCCGCGAGATGCAGCCGCTGCATCGCCGAGCGGCAGCAGGTTTCCAGGTACGGCTCATGCCACATGCCGGTGGATGTGCCCGCCGCCGCGTGCTTGCCGCAAGCGCCGCGGTGCGGCAGGAAGCCGCCATGCTTGCCGCCGCCGCCATGCCGCTGCTCCGCCGCCTCGATGCCGAGCGGGCCCACGCGATCGCGCTCCGGGCGCTGCGCCTGCGCCGCGGCGCGGCGCCGGCTGCGCCGGACGACCCGCGCCTCGCGGTCCGCGCGCTGGGGCTCGGCTTCGCCAACCCGATCGGGCTTGCCGCCGGGTTCGACAAGAACGCGGTGGCGCTGGCCCGGCCTGATGCGGCTCGGCTTCGGGTTCCTGGAAGCCGGGACGGTCACGCCCCGGCCGCAGCCGGGCAACCCGCGCCCGCGCATCTTCCGCCTGCGAGCCCGACGGCGCGGTCATCAACCGGCTGGGCTTCAACAACGCCGGCATCGCCGCCTTCGTCCGCCACCTCGCCGCCCGCCCGCGCGGTGGTGCCGGTGGGCGCCAATGTCGGGCCGAACCGCGAGGGCGCGGTGCCGGAGCGCGACTACCCGGCGCTGGTCGCGGCGGTGGCGCCGCACGCCGACTACGTGGTGATCAACGTCTCCTCGCCGAACACGCCTGGGCTGCGCGATCTGCAGGCGCGCGGCGCGGCTGGCGCGGCATCCTGGACGCGATCCGCGCCGCGGTGCCGCAGCCGCCGCCGCTGCTGGTCAAGCTCGCCCCGGATCTCGCCGCCGCCGACCTCGCGCCGATCGTCGACGCTGCGTGTGCGAAGCGGGCGTCGCCGGGCTGGTGGTGGCGAACACGACGCTCGCCCGCCCCGGCGGGCTGCGCTCGCCGGCACGCGGGCGAGGCCGGCGGGCTCTCCGGCGCGCCGCTGTTCGCGCCTTCGACCGCGATGCTCGCCGCGGTGGCGCGGCTGGCGGCCGGGCGGCTGGTGCTGATCGGCGTCGGCGGCATCGCGACCGGGCGCGAGGTGCTGGAGAAGATCCGGGCCGGCGCGAGCCTGGTGCAGCTCTACACCGGCTTCGCGCTGCACGGCCCGGCGCTGATCCCGCGGCTGAAGCGCGAGCTGCTCGCCGCGCTCGACGAAGGCGGTTTTGCAACGCGTCGCGCGACGCCATCGGCGCCGACCTCAGGGACTGACATGCAGCATCTGCACAATTTCGCGCCGCTCGCCGCGCGCTACGACGGGTTCGTGCTCGATCTGTGGGGCGTCATCCATGACGGGGTGTCGCCCTATCCCGGCGCCGTCGATTGCCTGGAGCGGCTGCGCGCCGCCGGCAAGCGGGTGGTGCTGCTCTCCAACGCGCCGCGCCGCGCCGCCGACGCCGCCGCCGCGATGCGCGCGATGGGGATCGGCGACGCGCTCTACACCGGCATCGTGACCAGCGGCGAGGCGACGCACGCCCTGCTGCGCGACCGCAGCCGACCCGGCGTTCGCCGCACTCGGCCGGCGGCTGTTCCATCTCGGCCCGGAGCGCGACCGCAACGTGTTCGACGGGCTCGACGTCGAGAGCGTGGCCGCGCCGGCGGCGGCGACGTTCGTGCTCAACACCGGCCCCGACGACAGCCACCAGCCCGACCGAGATCGGCCCGTGGGAGGCGACGCTGCGTGCGTGCCGCGCGGCGCGGGCTGCCGATGGTCTGCGCCAATCCGGACCTGGAAGTGATCCGCGGCGGCGAGCGGGTGATCTGCGCCGGCGCGCTGGCGCTGCGCTACGCGGCGCTCGGCGGCGACGTGCTGCTGGGTCGGCAAGCCGGACCCGGCGGTCTATCGGCCGGTGCTCGACGCTGCTCGGCGATGCCGAAGGCGCGCGTGCTCGCGGTGGGCGACGCGCTGCGCACCGACATCGCCGGCGCCGCCGCGGCCGGGCTCGACGCGGCCTGGGTGCTCGGCGGCATCCATGGCGCGGCACTGGTGGGGGCCGCGCTCGCGGGGCCGGATGCGGCAGAGGCGATGGCGCGGCGGGCGGGCCTGGCGCCGCTGGCGACCCTGCCCGCCCTCCGCTGGTAGCGCGCGGCGCGCCCGGTCAGTTCGAGCGCGGACCGGTCTGGGTCGCCGACGCCGTCGTGTTGTCGTGGAACACGCTCGTCCACGACCCGCTCACGATCGGCGAAGTGCTGTTGTACGCCCAGGGTCGGCTGCCGCAGTCCGAGCCCACGTAGTAGCCGAGCGGCCGGCCGGGCGGGCCGTTGTCGTGATCGTTCGGCGGCGGGCAGAAGGCAAAGGCCGGCGTTGCCGCAATCAGCGACGCCGCCATGAACAGAATTGTTTTCATGAGGGATCTCCTTGTGCCTGACCGGAGAAGTTGGCCCCGATTAAGGAAGTCGTCAGGCACGCTCATGAACTTCGGCATACAAACGACGAGCACCAGACACGCCAGCGCTAAAAAATCAGATATAACATTGCTGTCGTATTGCTCACGTCGACGCGAACCCGATCGTGACTGGAGGCCGACTTAGCGGCCGCCGCCGCTTCCGCCGCCACCCCCGCCGGCGCCGCCACCCGCGTTCCCTCCGCCGCCGCGACCAACGGATGATGCATGCGCCGGGGCCGACCGGAACCCGACCGGGGCGACGGTCCCGCTGGGCGTCGCGGCGGTGGCGGAGGCCGAGGTGCCCGCCGTCTTCGTCAGCGCCTGCGGGAATGCGTTGTGGTCGAGCGAGCCGCCGTGCGAGAGCAGGCCCGGCGGATAGGTCGGGATCGTCCCGCCCTCACAGCCGATGACGGCACCCGCCGCCGGCAGCAGCAGCGCCGCCCGCAGTGTCAGCCTTGTCAGTGTCATGGTTGCCCTCCTCGCGCCGCGGCTGGCGCGCACCCAGTCCGCGCCGCCTGCGATGGACGTCGTGGCCCCCGCGGCAATTCCCCCGCGGCAAATCCCCCGCGGCAATTCCCCCGCTTCACCCGCGCGTCAATCCCCGCGCGTCAGGCGCGGCCGGCGGAGGGGGAGAGCAGCAGCGGATCGACCTTCAACTTCGCCAACGCCCGCCGCCATTTCGTGTCGTGCTCGTCGTCGAACAGCAGCGCCGGGTCGGCCGAGCACCGACAGCCAGGCATTCTGGGCGAACTCCGCCTCCAGTTGGCCCGGACCCCAGCCGGCGTAGCCGAGCGCCAGCATGCCCTGCGCCGGGCCGCCGCCGGCGGCGATCGCCTTGAGGATGTCGAGCGAGGCGGTCAGCGCCGTCTGCGCATCCACCCGCAGGCTGCCGTCGCCGGTCCAGTCCGCCGTGTGCAGCACGAAGCCGCGCGCGTGATCGACCGGCCCGCCCTGGCACAGCCGGATCGAGCGCGCGGGCGGCACCGGATCGACGCCCAACTGCTTCAGCAGGTCGGAAAAACTCGGTGAGGCGAGCGGGCGGTTGACCACGATGCCCATCGCGCCTTCGTCAGTGTGCGCGCAAACATAGATCACGGACTGAGCGAAGCGCGGATCGCCCATCGTCGGCATGGCGATCAGCAATTGTCCGGTGAACGCCTGCCTCGCCCGCCGCCTCTCGCGCCAGCGACCGCGCGCGCCCGGGCGCGCGACGCGCGCGGGCGCTTGGGCGGCGGGCCGGAAGGGGCGGTCGGAGCCATGTGCAATACTTTGGACATATTCGTGACGAAAACAAGTCGCGCTCCGCCCAGCGTGACAGCGCCCCGCACTGGCGCTAGGACTCCGCCCGCACCGTCACAGGGAAGGGCGCGCAGCGATGACGATCAAGGTGGGCGACAGCATTCCGTCGGTGAAGTTGATGACACCGACCGCCGACGGGCCCAAGGAGATCTCCACCGACGAGATTTTCAAGGGCAAGAAGGTCGTGCTGTTCGCGGTGCCCGGCGCATTCACGCCGACCTGCAGCGCCAAGCACCTTCCTGGTTTCTTGAGAGCGCCGCGGCGATCCGCGCCAAGGGCGTGGACACCATTGCCTGCATGGCGGTGAACGATGCGTTCGTGATGGGCGCGTGGAGCAAGGAGAAGGGTGTCGACGGCGCGATCGTGATGCTCGCCGACGGCTCCGGCACGTTCACGAAAGCCCTGGGGCTCGAGCTCGACCTCATCGCGCGCGGCCTCGGCGTGCGCAGCCAGCGCTTCGCGTTGATCGCGCAGGACGGAAAGGTGACGCATCTGGCGGTGGAGCCGCCCGGCGGTTTCGACGTCAGCCGCGCCGAGGCGGTGCTCGCCGCCCTTTGACCGGATCGCGGCACACGCCGGCGTGGGTTGACGGCGGGGAGTTTTGCGAATAAGTCGCAACCGCAAATCTGCGGAGCCCTCGCCGTGCCCCGTCCTGCGCTGCTGCTTGCCCTGGCCCTCGCGGCCTTGCCGGTGCTGGCCGTCGCCGCGCCGCTCGGAACTCGTCATCGAGGGCCACGTCTTCGCGCCGGCCGAGCTGCACGTGAAGGCGGGCGAGCCGATCGAGCTGCGCGTGGTCAATCGCGACGCCACCGCGGAGGAGTTCGAAGTCTTCCGCGCTCAAGGTGGAGAAGGTCGTGGCGGGCCACAGCGAGGCGGTGGTGCGGATCCGTCCGCTCAAGCCCGGCCAGTACAAGTTCGTGGGCGAGTATCACGAGGATACCGCACACGGCGTGATCATCGCCGAATAGGCCGCCCATGCTCGCCGCGGCACTCATCGTCTTTCGCGAGGTGATCGAGGCCGGCCTCGATCGTCGGCATCGTTCTCGCGGCGACGCGCGGCGTGGCGGGGCGCGGGCGGATGGTCGCCGGCGGGATTGCCGCGGGCGTGCTGGGCGCGCTGCTGCTGGCCGGCTTCGCCCAGCAGATCGCGGCCCTGTTCGAGGGCAGCGGCGCGGAGTTGTTCAACGCCGCCGTGCTGCTCGCGGCGGTGGTCATGCTGACCTGGCACACGGTCTGGATGGCACGCCACGGGCGCGCGATGGCGCAGTCGCTGCGCGCGGTCGGCGCGCGCGTCGCGGCCGGGGAGCGGCCGCCGGCCGCGCTCGCTGTCGTGATCGGCCTCGCGGTGCTGCGCGAGGGCAGCGAGGTGGTGCTGTTCCTCTACGGCGTTCTCGCGGCAGCGGCGGCACCTCGGCGCTCAACGTCGCATTCGGCGGCGTGCTCGGGCTCGCGGCCGGCGCCGCCGCGGCGGCGCTGATCTATGCCGGGCTGCTGGCGATTCCGGTCTCGCGCCTGTTCTCCGCCACCAACGCGCTGATCACGCTGCTCGCTGCCGGGATGGCGGCGCAGGCGGTGGCGTTCCTCCAGCAAGGCGGGCTCGCGCAGGTCTGGCAGACGCCGCTGTGGGACACGTCCGGCGTGCTGGCGGAGAATTCGCTCGTCGGGCGGCTGCTGCATACGCTGATCGGCTACACCGAGCAGCCGAACGGATTGCAGCTCGCGGTCTGGGTCGGAACGATCGCCGTTATCTGGGCGCTCGCGCGCGCACTCGGCGGCGGCCCCTCGCCCGGAAGACGCGTTGTGATGCAGGACACGCGCCAGCGCGCCTGATCGCCGCGTCAACGCGGTTGCCACCTAGGACAATTTCGTCCGGCGCACGCATGACATCAAACGCCGCGCGTCAACGCGCGGCATAGTGTCATTCGAACGGCGCCTTGATTTGTGTCAAGGTGGGCCGTCGAAGAAGATCGCAATCTCACCTGCCCGCGCGATCGGAGGATTCCGTCGCCAGCAGCAAAGGAGGCCGTGGTGAACAGTGCGTCCATGACCGCACCGACGACGATGTCGCTTTCGACCACGCTCGGACCGCTCGGCGAGTACTGGGTGGACGCGTGGCAGCGATGGATCCTCACGCTCGACGTGCTGCGCGAACGCGGCGACATCTATTTCGAGCACACGTCGCGCCCGGTGCCGCATGTGCTGGGCTTCTCCATCGAGTTGGTGATGGACGGACGCACCCTCGCGCATCCGGTCAACTATGGCCTCGTGCGCGTGCTGCCGCCGGACGGCACCGCGCCGGCCGCCGAGAAGCGACCCTTCGTCGTGTTCGATCCGCGCGCCGGCCACGGGCCGGGCATCGGCGGGATGAAGCAGGAGAGCGAGATCGGCCTCGCCATGGCGGCCGGGCATCCCTGCTATTTCGTGGGCTTCGCCCCTGCGCCGGTCCCCGGGCAGACGGTCGAGGATGTCTGCCGGGCGCAAGGCGCGTTCATGGCGGAGGTCGCTGCGCGGCATCCGAAGTCGGAAGGCAAGCCGGCGGTGATCGCCAACTGCCAGGCCGGCTGGCAGGTGATGATGACCGCCGCGATCCGGCCCGACCTGTTCGGCCCGATCGTGCTCGCCGGCGCCCCCCTCTCCTACTGGGCCGGCGTGCGCGGCGGCAGCCCGCTGCGCTATCTCGGCGGGCTACTGGGCGGCACGTGGCTGACGGCACTCGCCGGCGACACGGGCAGCGGCATCTTCGACGGCGCGAACCTGGTGGCCAATTTCGAGTCGATGAATCCCGCCAACACGTACTGGAAGAAGCCGTACAACCTCTACTCGAAGGTGGATACCGAGGCGGCACGGTTCCTCGATTTCGAGACCTGGTGGGGCAGCCCGGTGCTGCTGGAAGCGCGGGAGATGCAGTGGATCGCCGACAATCTCTTCGTCGGCAACAAGCTCGCCTCCGGCCAGATCCGCACGTCGGAGGGGGCGCGCGTCGATCTGCGCAACATCCGCTCGCCGATCGTGGTGTTCTGCTCCTGGGGCGACGACATCACGCCGCCGCAGCAGGCGCTCGGCTGGATCACCGATCTCTACGCGAAGGACGAGGAGATTGCGGCCAACGGGCAGACCATCGTCTACACGCTGCACCAGAGCATCGGCCACCTCGGCATCTTCGTCTCCGGCAAGGTCGCGAGCAAGGAACACGACGAGCTGATCAACTGCATGGACCTGATCGACCTGCTGCCGCCCGGTCTCTATGAGGCGGTGATCACGGAGGTCGATGCGAACACCGCCAACCGCGAACTCGTCCACGGCCGCTACCTGTTCAGCCTGGAGCCGCGCCGGCTCGACGATATCCGCGCACTCGGCAACAACGCCGCCGAGGACGATTTGCGCTTCGCGACCGCGGCGCGCGTCGCCGAGATCAATCTCGGCCTCTATCGCAGCATGCTCGCGCCCCTCGTGCGCTCGATGTCGACGCCGCAGAGTGCCGAGGCGATGCGGTCGCTGCATCCGAACCGGCTGCGCTTCGCCGCGTTTTCCGACAAGAACCCGGTCATGGCGCCGGTGAAGGCGCTGGCCGAAACGGTGCGCGCCCATCGCCAGCCGGTGCCGGCGGACAATCCGCTGCTGGCGATGGAGCGGCTTGCATCCTCGACGATGACAAGCTGGCTGGAAGCCTGGGGCCGCACCCGCGACATGATGACCGAGGCGTTCTTCCTCTCGACCTACGGCTCGCCGTTCCTCCAGTCGCTGGTCGGGCTCGGCGTCGGCGAGGCGCCGACCCCGATCCATGCGGAGCGCGACTTGCTGCGCGAGGCGACGGAGGCGCAGCTGCGCAGCGAGCTTGTGCAGCACTTCGAAACCGGCGGCGCCGCGGAGGCCGTCGTGCGGGCACTGATCTACGTTCGCGGACTGGAAGCCGGCGTGGATGAACGCGGATATGCACTCATGCAGGCGATCCGCGCCGAGCGGCCGGCCGCGGAGCGGATCGACTTCGCGCGCTTCAAGGAGCTGTTGCGCGAGCAGGCGCTGCTGGTGCGGCTCGATGCGAAGCGGGCGGTCAAGGCGATCCCCGCGCTGCTGCCGAAGGAAACTGCGGTGCGCCGGACGGCGCTCGATATCATCCGCCGCATGGCGGGCGCGCGCGGCGTGCTGCCCGACGACGCCAAGCGACGCCTCGCGGAAATCGAGGCCATGTTCGCGGCGAAGGGTGACGCCGCGGCCAAGTCGGAGCTCACCGATGCCTGACGAGCACAAGCCGAAGCCCGCGGCGCGGCACGACAAATACGAGCGCCTGGTCGCCGCCGCGCAGCAGAACCCGCCGGTCCCGACCGCGGTCGCGCATCCGTGTGACGAAGTCTCGCTCGAAGGCGCGGTCGAGGCGGCGCGGATGGGACTGATCGAGCCCATCGCTGGTCGGGCCGGAAGCGCGCATCCGTGCCGTCGCGGCGAAGGCCAAGATCGACCTCGCCCCGTTCGAGATCGTCGATGCCGCGCACAGCCACGATGCCGCGGCGAAGGCGGTGGCGCTGGTCACGGCCGGCCGTGCCGAGGCGCTGATGAAGGGCAGCCTGCACACCGACGAGCTGATGGGCGCCGTCGTCGCGCGCGAGGGCGGGCATCCGCACCGCGCGGCGCATCAGCCACTGCTTCGTCATGGACGTGCCGGGCCACCCCGATCCGCTCATCATCACCGACGCGGCGGTGAACATCGCGCCCACGCTCGAGGACAAGGTCGACATCGTGCAGAACGCGATCGACCTCGCGCAGGCGATGCGTTTTGCCGAGGTGCGGGTCGCGATCCTGAGTGCCATGGAGACGGTGAACCCGAAAGTCGCCCTCCACGGTCGAGGCGGCGGCGCTGTGCAAGATGGCCGATCGCGGGCAGATCACCGGCGCGCTGCTCGACGGACCGCTGGCGCTCGACAATGCCATCAGCGCCGAGGCCGCTGCGATCAAGCACATCGTCTCGCCCGTCGCTGGGCGCGCGAACGTGCTGGTGGTGCCGGACCTGGAGGCGGGCAACATGCTCGCGAAGAGCCTGTCGTTCCTGGCAGGCGCAGACGCCGCCGGCATCGTGCTCGGCGCGCGCGTGCCGATCATCCTGACCAGCCGCGCGGACTCGCTGCTCACCCGCCTCGCCTCCTGCGCCGTCGCCTCGCTGGTCGCGGCGGCGCGGCGCAGCAGCCCCGCCGCCGCCGTTCGCTGAGGAGTTGGCATGAGCGACGCAATCCGTCCGGTGCTCGCCGGCAAGAAGGCCCTCGTGGTCGGGATCGCCAACGAGCAATCCATCGCCTATGGCTGCGCGAAAGCATTCCAGATCGCGGGCGCCGAGCTTGCGGTCACCTGGCTGAACGAGAAGGCGCGGCCCTATGTCGAGCCGCTCGCGCAGGAGCTGTCGGCCGCGATCACCGCACCGCTCGACGTCGCCGCGCCTGGCGAGCTGGACGCCGTGTTCGACCTGATCGCGCAGCGGTGGGGAACGCTGGACATTCTCGTCCACTCGATCGCCTTCGCGCCGAAGGCGGACCTGCAGGGCGGCCTGCTCGACTGTTCGGCCGAGGGGTTCGCGAAGGCGATGGACATCTCCTGCCATTCCTTCGTGCGCATGGCGAAGCGCGCGGCACCGCTGATGCGTGACGGCGGCGCGATGTTCGCGATGAGCTATTACGGCGCCAACCGGGTGGTGCCCAACTACAACGTGATGGGGCCGGTGAAGGCGGCGCTGGAGGCGTCGTGCCGCTACCTCGCCTACGAACTCGGGCCGCGCGGCATTCGCGTGCATGCGATCTCGCCCGGACCGCTGAAGACGCGCGCCGCGTCCGGGCTGAAGCAGTTCGAGCTGCTGCTGAACGAGGCGGCGCAGAAGGCGCCCGTCGGCGAGCTGATCGACATCATGGATGTCGGCTATACCTGCGCCTATCTCGCAACGCCGTTCGCGCGCCGCGTCACGGGCGGCACCGTCTACGTGGACGGCGGCGTGAACATCGTCGCATGACAAGCCAGGACGCCGGCCGCATCGCGGTGCTGAACGCAGGCTCGTCGAGCATCAAGTTCGCGCTGTACCAGGGCGCGGACGCGCTGCTGTTTCGCGGCCAGATCGAGCGGATCGGCACCGGGCCGCGGCTGACCGCGCACGACGCCGCGGGCAAGTCCGTGGCCGAGCGCACCTGGCCCGCGCTCGATCATCGCGCCGCCACGCGGGAGATCGTGCGCGTCGTCGCCGAACTTTCGGCCGGCGCGCCGGTGACGGCGGTCGGGCATCGCGTGGTGCATGGCGGCACGCACTATGCGGCGCCGGTGCGCGTCGATGCCGATGTGCTGGAAAAACTCGCGGCGCTGATACCGCTCGCGCCGCTGCACCAGCCGCACAACCTGGAGCCGATCCGCGCGATTGCCGAGCACGCGCCGCACCTGCCGCAGGTCGCCTGCTTCGACACCGCCTTCCATCGCAGCCAGGCACCGGTCGCGCAGGAATTCGCGCTGCCGCGCAAGTTCAGCGACGAGGGCGTGCGGCGCTACGGGTTTCACGGCCTCTCGTACGAATACATCGCGGCCCGCCTGCATGAGATTGCCCCGGAGCTCGCAGCGAAGCGGCTGATCGTCGCGCATCTCGGCAACGGCGCCAGCCTCTGCGCCGTGCATCGCGGCCGCAGCGTGGCGAGCACGATGGGCTTCACCGCGGTCGACGGGCTGGTGATGGGCACCCGCTGCGGCGCCATCGACCCCGGGGTGATCCTCTATCTCCTCGACCAGCATCACATGGATGCGCGCGCGATCGAGGACCTGATCTATCGCCGCTCCGGCCTGCTGGGCGTCTCCGGCATCGCTTCCGACATGCGCACGCTGCGCGCCTCGGCCGAGCCGGCGGCGGGCGAAGCGATCGCGCTCTTCGTCTACCGCATCGTGCGCGAGATCGGCTCGCTCGCGGCGGCCCTGGGCGGGCTCGACGGGCTCGTGTTCACCGCCGGCATCGGCGAGAACGACGCGGCGACCCGGCAGGAGGTGGCGGCGGGCTGCGGCTGGCTCGGCGTCACGCTGGATGCGGCGCGCAACGCGGCGGGCGGCGGCCGGATCAGCACGGAGGCATCGCGCGTCGCCGTCTGGGTCGTGCCGACCGACGAGGAACGCATGATCGCGCGCCACACGGTCGCGACGCTGGCACGTGCGGCGTAGGCACCGAACGCGCAGGCCCTCAGCCCGCCATCGCCGCCATCGTCACCCCGCCCTCGGTGCCGGTGACGAACAGCAGCCGCCCCGCCGCCGGGGTCGAGACCAGCACCATGTCGCCCAGCGCCAGCAGGTCCGCGGCCTCGTCGAAGAAGCCCGGCGCGCCCACCGCCTCCGGCCCCACCGGCTCGACCAGCCGACCGGCAAGCGTCGGGCGGTGGGCCCGGTAGTGCCAGAGCGTGAAGCCCTGGGCGTAGGCCAGGACGGAGAGGTTGCGGATCGCGAACGCCATCGACGGCTCCTCGACAACGAAAAGCGGGGACAACGAAAAACGGGCCGCCCCGACTGAGCGGGGCGGCCACGAGAGTCCGGATCAGGGGAGCAAGGGAGGCGGTGGGCGCACGTCGCCCGCCGACATCCCGCCTCTACCGCCGCACCACGCGGCCGTCAACGATTATTTTCCTAGATACGTGAAGCTCGGCAACAATCCCCCGCACCCGCAGCGGCCAGTCGAGCAGGGCCATCGCCTCCTCCCACAGCCGCGCCTCGGTCCGCTCCGCCGCCACCCGCGCATCGGGGGCGATCCCCCGCTCGCCCCAGCGCGCGCAGCACCCTCGCGTGCTCCAGCATGATCCGCTTGCGGCGGTACAGCGCGTCGAGGCACAGAATTACGTCGTCAGGCTCACAGGGCCGCGGAGTGCCCGGTGCCCGGCCGGCTGCTGCCGTCATGGCGCGCGATCAGCGCGGCCATCGTCCACAGCCAGGCCTGCTCGGCGCTGCGGAACGGCTCCGGCGCCACGCCGCGCGGGCGGCTTGCGGTCCAGGAAGGGGTGCGGCGGGAACGACCGGATCGGCAGCATGTGGCACCTCGCGACGTGAACGTAACAGGAACACCGTCGCACGGCCCGCCCTTTCCGGGCAAGTCGTTCCAGCAAAATTTCCTATTCCCCTAGCATCGATTCCTCGGCACACTGCAACCGGGCGCCGAGTCGCACCCGAGGGGACAGCGCGGCCATGAAGCACGAGGACATCTGGCGCGCCATCGACACGCTCGCCGCCGAGCGCGGGCCTCTCCGCCTCCGGCCTCGCCCGCCGCGCCGGGCTCGATCCCACCACCTTCAACCCCTCCAAGCGCCACATGCCGGACGGGCGGGCGCGCTGGCCCTCGACCGAGAGTCTGGCGAAAGTCCTCGCCGCCACCGGCGCCGATCTCAGCGAGTTCACCGCCCTCGTTCTCGGCGCCCGCGCGCTGCCCGCCGCCGCCCGGCCGGCGTCGCGGCGCGTGCCGCTGATCGGCTTCGCGCAGGCCGGGGCGGACGGGTTCTTCGACGACGGCGGCTACCCGTCGGCGCCGGCTGGGACGAGGTGAGCCTGCCCGAGATCGCCGACCCCAACGCCTATGCGCTGGAGATTTCCGGCGATTCGATGGAGCCGGTGTTCCGCGACGGCGACCTCGTCGATCGTCTCGCCCAACGCGCCGGTGCGCCGCGGCGACCGCGTGGTGGTGCGCACGCGCGGCGGCGAGGTGATGGCCAAGGAACTGCAGCGCCGCTCGGCGCGCCGGGTGGAGCTGCGCAGCCTCAATCCCGCCCATCCCAGCTACGTGTTCGAGCTGGCCGAGGTCGCGTGGCTGCACCGCATCGTCTGGGCAAGCCAATGAGATGGGCCAGCCAATGATGCTCGCCGAACGTCGCGCTGCGCCTGGCGGTCGGGCTGCTGGCGGGCGCCGCGATCGGGCTGGAGCGCGAGTGGCGGCAGAAGAGGCCGGCGTGCGGACCAACTGCCTGGTCGCCCTCGGCGCCGCCGGGTTCGCGAGCTTCGCCGGCCTCGTCGCCGATCCGAACGACACCCGCATCGCCGCCCAGGTCGTCACCGGCGTGGGCTTCCTCGGCGGCGGCGTGATCCTGCGCGAAGGGATTTCGGTGCATGGGCTGAACACGGCGGCGACGCTGTGGTGTTCCGCGATGGTCGGCACGCTCGCCGGCGGCGGCGCCATCTCGCCTGCGTGCTGGCGACCGCGCGGTGGTCGGCGCCAACATCCTGCTGCGTCCGCTTGATGCACCGGCTCGATGCGCATCTGGCGCGGCTCGGGCGAGCGCAGGCCCGCTACAGCGCCAGTCTCTCCGCCGCGCCGGAGGCGGAGGATCGGCTGCGCGGCGCGCTGGTCGCCGCCCTCGATGACGCGGGCGTGTTCGTCAGCGGCGTGGCAAGCACGCCGGTGGGTGCCGATATTCAACTCACCGCGCATGCCGAAGGGCAAAGTCGTGCGGTGGCGGTCGAGGCGGCGATGGCGCGGCTCGCGCGCGAGCCGGGGGTGCGCGCCAGCAGTTGGTCCGAGCAGCGGCAGGTTCCGGATACCTGACTGCCGTTCCTGCTGCGCGATGGCGTGCTTTCCTTAACGCGTCGCACGCGCTGTGCTATGCTTTCGCCGCCGTGGCCCTCGCGAAGGACCCCGCATGACTGAAACAACTCTGCCCGACCCGACGACATCCCAGCGCAGGCTCGCCGCCATCCTGACGGCGGACGTGGCGGGCTGGTCGCTGCTCATGGGACAGGACGAGGAAGGCACGCTGGCACGGCTGAAGCTGCTGCGCCGCGACCTCATCGACGTGGAGATCGCGCGCTATCACGGCCGCATCGTCAAGACCGTCGGCGACGGGGTGCTGGTCGAGTTCCCGAGCGTCGTCGATGCCCTGCGCAGCGCGCTCGCGGTGCAGAGCGGCATGGCCGAGCGCAACCGCAACGAGCCGGAATGCACGCGCATCAGCTTCCGCGTCGGCATCAACCTCGGCGATGTCGTCGTCGACAACGGCGACATCTTCGGCGACGGCGTGAACATTGCGGCCCGGCTGCAGACGCTGGCCGAGCCGGGCGGCATCTGCGTGTCGCAGAGCGTGGTCAACCATGCCCGCGGCAAGGTCGCGTTCGTCGCCACCGACGCGGGCGAGCAGATGCTGAAGAACATCGCCCAGCCGGTGCATGTCTGGCGGATCACCCCGCCCGCCGACCCCGCCCGCGCCGCCGAGCCCGCCGCCCCGGAAGGCGCGATCAAGCCCGCGATCGCGGTGCTGCCGTTCGTCAACATGAGCGGCGATCCCGAGCAGGAGTTTTTCGCCGACGGACTGACCGAAGACATCCTCACCGAGCTCTCGCGCTTCCGCGAGCTGCTGGTGATCTCCCGCAATTCCGTCTTCGTCTACAAGCGCAAGCCGGTGAACGTGCAGGCGGTGGCGCGGGAGCTCAGCGTGCACTACGTCGTTGAGGGCAGCGTGCGCCGGGCCGGCAATCGCGTGCGCGTCACCGTCCAGCTCATCGAGGCGGCGGGCGACCGCCATCTCTGGGCCGAGCGCTACGACCGCGAGCTCAAGGACATCTTCGACATCCAGGATGAGATCACCCGCGCGATCGTCGCCGTGCTCCCCGGCCGGATCGAGGCGGCGGCGCGCGAGCGGGTCAAGCGCAAGACGACCGACAACATGGCGGCCTACGAGCTGGTGCTGGCCGGAAAACTGCTGCACCACCGCTCCAGCCGCGCCGACAATACCGAGGCGCTGCGGCTGCTCGACCGCGCGATCGCGCTCGATCCGGGCTATGCGCACGCGCGCGCCTGGAAGGCCTGCACGCTCGGCCAGGCCTGGGTCTATTCGTGGTGCGCGGACCGCGACGCGACCGGCGCGGCGCTGACCCAGGAGCTGCACACCGCGCAGGCGCTCGACGACAACGACAGCGACGTGCACCGCATCCTCGCCGCCAAGACGCTCGCGATCGACCATGACCACGACCGCGCCCTCTATCATCAGAGCCGCGCGCTGGCGCTCAATCCGAACGACGACCTGATCGTCGTGCAGCAGGGCGAGATTCTCACCTGGCTCGGCAGCGCCGAGGAGGGGATCGAGTGGATCCTGCGGGCGATGCGGCTCAATCCGTATCATCCCGAGCGATTCTGGGGCCATCTCGGCCGCGCGCGGTTCGTGGCCCGGCAGTATGCGGCGGCGGTGGAGGCGTTCGGGCGCGTCACGCGGCCCGATTTCACCCAGCTCGCCTTCCTCGCCCCTGCGCACGCGGCGCTCGATGAGCCCGCCGCCGCGGCGGCGCGGGCGCACGAGGTGCGGCGCCTGGTACCGGACTTCGCCGCCGATGCGTTTCTCGAAACCCAGCATTACCGCCATGCCGAGGACCGCGACCACCACCGCGCGCTGCTGATCCGCGCCGGCCTCGGGTGAAGCAGTCGGGACTTTTTCCCGCTGGCGCCCCCAGCGATTTCTTGCGAATATCGCGGGATGCGAACGGCAATAGCCCTGTTGGGCGCGTGCCTGCTGGCTGGCCCTGCGATGGCCGCCGATGCACCGGAAACGCCGCCGGTCGATGTCGCTCTCGTGCTGGTGGACGACGTGTCCCGCAGTATCGACGACGCGGAATTCCGCCTCCAGAAGCAAGGCTATCTCTACGCCTTCACCAACCCGGCGGTGATCGCGGCGATCCATGGCGGGCAGAACGGCGCGATCGCCGTCGCCTATGTGGAGTTCGCCTCGGTCGGCGAGGTGCGCACCGTGATCGACTGGACGGTGATCCGCGATGCGGCGAGCGCAAGGCGTTCGCCGACCGCCTGATCGCCGAGCCGCGCATCTTCTGGGGCCGCACCGCGATCGGCGAAGGGATCACGGCGGCATCCACGCGCTGGCCAGCTCCGGCTACAAGGCAACGCGGCAGGTGATCGACGTCTGCGGCGACGGCACCAACAACGCCGGCCGCGACGTGGACGCGGCCCGCGACGAGGCGGTGGCGGCGGGATCACCATCAACGGGCTCGCGATCATCAACGAGCACCCGGTCGCGTGGGCCTATGCCCATGTCCAGCCGCCCGGCGGGCTGGCCAAATACTACCGCGAGAACGTCATCGGCGGCCCCGGCAGTTTCGTCGCCGAAGTCCACGATTTCCACGTTTCGGCAACGCCATCACGCGCAAGCTGGTCGACGAGATCGCGCGCGCCGGCGGCCACAGCGGCCCGCCGCGCGGCTGAGCCCGCGCCGCCTCAGCAAAGCCTTCATGCCTGCCGCCTAGAGCCAGCGGGATTCCCCCCCTGGCAGGAAGCCTCGCGTGGACCCGTCCGTCTCCGGCCGCCGCCCCTGCCGCGCTCGCTGACGCGGCGCCGTGGCCGACCGCTATCTCTGGGTCGGCGGCAGCACGCTCGCGCGCCGGCCGACTGGATCGACCTCACCACCGGCCAGACCCCCGCGGGCCCGCCGAAATTCGTCAATACCGCGACCATCGATCCGGTCGGCGGCTTCGGCGGGATCACGGCCACCGACACCCTCGTGGTCGGCGTGCTCACGCTGGGCGCGGACTGTTCCTCAACGGCTGGATCCTCACCAGCGCGATCCAGCTTGCCGGCGGCACGATCGACCTGCCCGCCACCGGCACGCTCAGCGTCGGCACCGTGCCCTGGCTGCCGGGCACGGCCTATATCGGCAGCAACGGGCAGATCGTCGGCAATGGCCGCATCGACGCGCCGCTGAGCGTCGCCGGCACGCTCGACCGCGAGCGGCGGTGCGCTCGGCGTGTTCGGGCCGATCAGCGGCACCGGGACGCTGGCGATCGGCGCCGGCGCGGTGCTGTTCGCGGCTGGCGCCGTCGCCAGCGGCCTCACCGCCGCCTTCCAGGGGGCCGCCGGCACGCTCGAGCTGTTCACCGCCGCGACCCCGTTCGGCGCCACGATCCGCGGCTTTGCCGCGGGCGACGTGATCGACATCACCGCGAGCAGTTTTTCCACCGCGAACTACAGCGCCGGCACACTGACGCTGGGCGGCAGATGGCGGCACGCTCGACCTCGCCTTCGCCGGCACCTATTCGGCCGGCGGCTTCATTCTGGTCCGCGACGCCTTCGGGGGCACGGCGGTCGTGCTCGCCGGCACGACGAGCCTGCCGACTCTCAGCAACGCTCTGGCGCTCGGCGGGTCGTCCCGACGCTCTACCAGGGCAGCGGCACCGCCAGCACCGTCACCGCCAGCGGCACCGTCGCACTCGCCGGCAGCCTCTCGGCCGGGCGGGTCACGCAGTCGGGCCAGCTCAGCGTCGCCGCCGGCGGCACGCTCTCGGCCGGCACGATCAGCCTCGCGGGTGAGCTGTCGGCCCTCGGCGGCGGGGTCGTCGCGGCCAGTGCGGTGAGCCTCGCCGGCGGCACGCTGGCGCCGGACGGGCTCTCGGGGGTCGCGATCGGCACCGGCACCGCCGGCAGCGGCGGGCTCATCGCGCTCGGCGCGCGGCGGCACGCTGAGCGGCGCGGGACGGATCGCCGCCACCCTCGCCGGCGCGGGCGGCACGGTGCGGGCCGCCGGCGGGCTGCTGGCGCTGTTCGGGGCGGCGAACGGGTGGGGCACGCTTGCCATCACCGCGGGGGCGACGCTGTTCCTCGGCGGCGCCGTCGCCGCCGGCTACACCGCCGATTTCCTCGGCACCGGCGCGACGCTCGACCTGTTCGCGCCGAGCAGCGGGTTCGCCGGCACGCTCGAGAATTTCACCTGGGGCGACGCGCTCGATATCGGCTTCGCGAGCGTCGATGCCGCCACCTGGGCCGCAGGCACGCTCACGCTGAAGGCGGCGGGTGCCGCGGTGGAGACGATCGCGATCGCCGGCCGCTATGCCGGGCAGACCTTCGGCGTGCGGCCCGACGGCGCGGGCGGGGCGCTGGTCATGCTCGCCTGCTTCGCGGCCGGCACCCGCATCGCGACCCCCGCCGGGGCGCGGGCGGTGGAGACACTGCGCCCGGGCGATGCCGTGCTGACCCCGCGCGGGCCGCGCCGGTTGCGCTGGGCGGGACGGCGGCGGGGCGATGCGCGGGACGCGTCGGAACTGCGCCCCGTCCGCATCGCCGCGGATGCCCTCGGGCCGGGGCAGCCGAGCCGCGACCTCCTGCTCTCCGCCTCGCACGCGGTGTTACTGGCGGGGCGGCTGGTGCCCGCGATCGCACTGCTGCACGGCGCCGCGGTGCGGCGCGAAGCCGCCGGGTGGCGTGGACTACTGCCATCTCGCGCTCGACACCCACGACATCGTTTTCGCCGAGGACGTCGCGGTGGAGACGTTCATGCCCGGCCCGGCGGCGCCGGGCTTCGACGCCGAGTGGGGAACGCGCCCCCGCCCCGGCCCGCTCCACGCGCCCGCGGCTGGAAGGCGGGGCGCGAACTGGAGGCGCTGCGCGCCACCCTGTTCGGCCCCGGTGCCGGCGTGCGACCCAGCCGGGCGCGCTGCTCGGCCATGTAGAACGCATCGTGCGCGCGGGCGACGCGATCCGGCTGGAGGGCTGGGCGCATGACCCGACGACGCCCGCCGTGCCCGTGCTGCTTGACGGCGCTGCGCGCGGATGTGCCGTGCGGACGCATCGTCGCCAATCGCTGGCGCCCCGACCTCGACCGCGCGGGGCTCGGCGACGGGCGCTGCGCGTTCGAGGCGACGCTCGCCGGGACGGATGCCCGTCTCGTCCTGCGCCGCTGCACGGATGGGGCGGTGCTGCCGGTGGCGCCGGACGCGGGGCAGTAGCCGTTTGCGTCGTGGTCGCGAACGGTCGCGCGACGCGGAAAGGGACGCATTCGGGCCATGTATGAAATGTTACAAAACGCCCGCTTGCGGGGCGCTTCTCGGAACGCCTAAGGTTCATTCCACAAGCGACTGAAAATGACCCATGGCTGGGGGGCCGTGGCGAGTGGTGCGGTGTGTCCCGGATCGCGCCATCCGGCGCAGTCGGTCGCTTCTCCGACCCGCGACATGCGCGCGACCGCCCGCCGCGCCGTTCCCTGCCCGGCTTAGCAGCGCGAACGGCAACGGAAGGCGGCGCCAACCATGGGCACCACGGTCAGCAGCGGTCGGGTCGTGCCGATCGGCGGACCAGAATCAATGTCAGCGTAACGAACGGCGGCAGCGCGCTCGTAATTTCCGGCGGCTAGATCGTTGTCGGCGTCGTCTTAACGGCGGCGTCGTCAGCGTCAACTCCGGCGGCATCGTCGAGGCGCTGCAGTCTGGGACAGGTGGTCAGACGGCGTGCCGTGTCCGGGCGGCGCGCTGACCATCTCTGCGGGCGGCATCGCAGGCAACACGCTGATCTTCGTCGACGGCGTCGAGACCGTCCTGGGCAGCGACACGAGTGCCACGGTCTCCGCGAACGGGCTGCTCATCGTTTCGTCCGGCGGCGTCGCGACCGACACGAAGGTTTTGGCCGGGGGCTCGGCGATCGTGTCCGCCGGCGGGCAGGAGCGCGTCGTTCAGTCGGCGTTCAGCGTCACGATCGGCAGCGGCGGTTCCGAGACCGTTTCCTCCGGCGCCATCGACACGCAGGCAACGGTGGAGGCCGGCGGCACGCTCAGCGTGCTCTCGGGCGGCACCGCGATTGACACGCTGGTGGAGGCCGGCGGCAGCGCGATCATCTCGGCCGGCGGCGTGGAACAGGTCACGTCCGGCGGCAGCGACACCTCCGTCACCCTGCTCGCCGGCGGCAGCGAGACGATCGCGAGCGGCGGCGTTGCCCGCTCCACGCAAGTTGCGAGCGGCGCCGTGCAGGCGGTCGGCAGCGGCGCGCATGCCGAGAACACGATGGTCAGTGGCGGCGGGTTGCTCAGCGTCACGGCGAGCGGCCTGGCCGAGGGTGCGACGGTGGCGGCGGGCGGCTCGGCGCGCGTCACCGCCGGTGGCAGCGCGGACCACATGACGATCGCCGGCAGCGCGCTGGTCGACGCCAGTATCCAGACCACCCTGGTGTCCGCCGGCGGGCTGCTCGCCCTCAGCGGCGCCGCCGCCTCGGCGACCAAGACGGACGTCGCGAGCGGCGGTCGGGAAACGATTGTGAACGGCGCGACCGATAGCGGCGCCGCCGTCGAGGCCGGCGGCCAGCAGTTCGTGTCCTCCGCGGGCATTGCGATCGACACGGACGTGAAGGCCGGCGGCAGCGCGGTGATCGGCTTCGGCGGGATCGAGGAGGTTGCGAACGGCACGACCTCGGTCACGCTCGCCGGCGGCGTGGAGCTGTTCCTCTCCGGCCCCACCGGCTTCGCGCAGGCGACGGTGGTGAGCAGCGGCGGCGTGCTCTCGGTCGGCAGCAACGATCAGGCGCGACAGACGCTCGTCTCCTCGGGCGGCAGCGTGGTCGTCTCCGGTGCCGGCGCGTCGGCGCAGAACACCACGCTGTTCGCCGGCGGCACGGCGAGCGTGCTGGCGAGCGGGCAGGACCAGAACGCCATCCTCTCCGGCGGCACGGAGGCGATCAGCGCCGGCGGGACCGCGCGCAACACGAGCGCATTCGCCGGCGGCACGGAGGTCGTGAGCAGCGGCGGCGTGGCGAGCAACACGATCGTCTCCTCCGGCGGGGTGCTCACCGTCTCGGCCGGCGGCAGCGCACTCTTCGCGCGGATCAGCGCGGGCGGCTCGGCCATCATCTCGTCCGGCGGAGCGGACAGCGCGACCACGATTTTGTCCGGCGGTGCCGAGAGCGTTCTGTCGGGTGGCGTCGCGAGTGCCGGCACGGTTGCGTCCGCCGGGCAGCTCACCGTCTCGGCCGGCGGCACGGCACTGATCAAGTCGATCGTCGCGAGCGGAAGCGAGACGGTGCTCGCCGGCGGTGAGGACAGTACCGCCTTCGTGGCGTCCGGTGGCCTCCTGGTCGTGTCGAGCGGCGGCTCGGCCTTCGACACGCGGGCGTCGGCCGGCGCCAGCGCGATCATTTCGAACGGCGGAACCGAAACCGTCATTCACAGCGCGAGCTTCGTGACGCTGATCGGCGGGACCGAGGAGTTCTCCTTCCTTTTCCCGGACGCCGAGTTCGCCTCGGCCACGCAGATTTCCGCCGGCGGGTTGCTCTCGGTGACCGGCCTCGGTGAGAGCATCTCCGCGAGCGTCTTCGCCGGCGGCAGCATCACCGTGTCCGGCTTCGCGGCCGTCGCCTCGGGGACGACGATCTACAGCGGCGGCAGCGCGACGGCGCTCGCCGGCGGCACCGACAGCGGCGCCACGATCTCCGCCGGCGGCGCGGAGACGCTGCTTGCCGGGGGTACCGCGGTGGGCGACACGGTGGCGGCGAGCGGCGTGCTCGCGGTCGCCGCCAGCGCGAGCGCCGTCGACACCAACGTCGCCTCCGGCGGCACCGAATGGGTGCTGTCCGGGGCGACCGACACCGACGGCACCGCAGCCGCCGGCGCGCAACTGGTGATTTTCGCAGGCGCCACCGAGAATGTCCTCTCCGGCGCCAGCGCGACCGGTGTCACGCTGCAGGCGAGCGGCACGGAAGCCATCGCCGCCGGCGGCAGCGCGCTCGCGACCTATGTCGGCAGCGGCGCGGTGCTCACTGTCAGCAGCGGCGTCTTCGTCAGCGGCACGCAAATCTCGGCCGGCGGGTCGGAACTCGTGCTGTCGGGCGGGATCGACCGCGGCGCCCTGGTCGGGGCGGGCGGCGCGCTCTCGGTTTCCGCCGGTGGCAGCGCGATCGACACCGACGTGGCCGGCGGCGGCTTCGCCGTGATCTCGGCGGGCGCGCAGGCGCTGGCCGATGCCGGCGGCAGCGCGGTCGGCCTGTCGCTGTTCGGCAGCGGGACGGTGGCCTCGGGCGGCAGCGCGATCGGCACCGATGTCGGCAGCGGCGGCGTGCTCGGCGTCGCCTCCGGCGGGCTCGCGAGCGGCGGGGCGATCGAGGACGGCGGCAGCGAGACGATCGCCGCCGGCGCAAGCTCGTTCGCCGACACGCTGCTTGCCGGCGGCTCGCTCACCGTGGCGCTCGGTGGCGCCGCGATCTCGGCGCAGATCGGCTCCGGCGCCACGCTGCAAATCAGCGGCGGCGCGGTCGGGACCGCGCCGACGATCGAGGCGGGCGGCCAGTTTCGTCTGAATTCCGGCGGGGTGGTGAGCGGGGCGATCGACTTCGCCGGTGCCGACGGCACGCTGCGCGTCGACACCGCTGCGGCGCCCGCCAACACGATCAGCGGCTTCGATGCCGCCGGCAGCACCGCGGGCGACGTGCTCGACCTGCGCGCGCTCGCCTTCGCGGCCGGCGGCAGCGCGCTCCTGGGCGGCGGCAACGTGCTGACCGTGACCGAAGGCGGCACGAACGCGACGCTGCAACTCGATCCGACGCAGGATTTCTCCGGCGTCACGTTCGCGACCGCGCAGGACGCGACCGGCGGCACGGCGATCACCGAAGCCCTGCCCTGCTACGTCGCCGGCACGCGCATCGCGACCCCGGCGGGTGAGGTGCCGGTGGAGGCGCTGGCGGCCGGCGATGCCGTCCTCACCCTCGGCGGCGCGGCGCTGCGCCCCGCGCGGGTCCGCTGGGTCGGCCAGTTTTCCGTCGACCTCGCCCGCCATCCCCGGCCGGAGCGCGCGGCGCCGATCCGGATTCGCGCCCACGCTTTCGGCCCGGGGCAGCCGCATCGCGACCTGCTGGTCTCGCCCGATCACGCGCTGCTCGTCCACGGCGCGCTGATGCAGGCGCAGGCGCTGCAGAACGGCGCGACCGTCGCGCAGGACTTCCCGCGTCGCGTGACCTACTGGCATGTCGAGTTGGACGCGCACGGCATCCTGCTCGCGGATGGGCTGCCGGCCGAGAGCTATCTCGACACCGGCAACCGTGCGCTGTTCGCGGGTGCCGCCGGCGTGCGGGCGCTGCATCCGGATCTCGCCGCCGCGGCGCACGCGCCGCGTCGCTGCGCGCCGCTGGTGTTGCGCGGCGCCCGGCTCGGTGCCGCGCACGCGGCGCTGCTCGCACGCGCGGTGGCGCTCGGCTACACGCTGACCGCCGATCCGCACCTGCGCGCCGAGATCGACGGCGCTTCGGTGCCGGTGCGGGCACTCGGCCGCGGGCGCTACCGGGTGGACGTGCCGGCGCGGGCGGCGTCGCTGCGCCTGCTCAGCCGCCGCTTCGTCCCGGCCTGGTTCCCCGAATCGACCGATCGCCGCCGCGTGGGCGTGGCCGTGCGGGCGCTGCGCCTCGCCGGACAGGCGCTCCCGGAGGCGGCGTTCGGCGCCGGGTGGTGCGCGCCGGAGGCGGAATGGCGCTGGACCGACGGCGCCGCGACGCTGGCGCTGCCGCCGCGGTCGCGGCCTTGCGTGCTGACCCTGACACTGGCCGCCGGGGCGGCGCGCTACTGGGTGGCGCCCATACTGCCCGCCGCCGTCGCGCACGCTTGACCGCGCGCCGCGGGCGGACCCAACCATAACGCATGGATGCCATTCCGCCTGCCGCCGAGCCGGTCGCCGCGCCGCCAGCCGCCGCCACGCCCCTGCCTTCGGCGGGCGATCCGGAGAAGCGCGCCTATCCCGCGCCGGCCGCGATCCCGACGCAGGCCGGGCCGCACGGCATCCGCTTCGACTTCAATGAGGGCGCGCGCGTGGCGCTGCCGCAGGGCGAGACGCCGTGGCAGGTGACGCTGCGGGACCTCGACACCGGCAACGTCCTGTTCGACACCACGCTCAAGGCGGGCTTCGTCAACAGCGCAAGCGCTACTACGTGCGCTTCCGCCTCGAAGTGCGGCGCGGCGACGACATGGTGCTGCGCCACGACTACGACGCCAGCGAACGGCGCGTGCTGATCTCTTCCCGATGGGAACGCTCGGCGACACGATGGGCTGGTTTCCCTATGCGGCGAAATTCCAGCAGGAGCACCGATGCCGGCTGACCTGCGGGATGGCGGAGAAGCTGATCCCGCTGTTCCGCGACGCCTATCCCGAGATCGAGTTTTTGCCGCACGAGGCGGTGGGCCGGACGACTACTACGCGACGCTACAACGTCGGCCTGTTCTTCAACGACGAGGGCAACACCTGCCAGCCCTGCGACTTCCGCCAGGTCGGGCTGCATCGCACCGCCGGCTACATCCTGGGCGTCGATCCGGCCGAGGTGCCGCCGCTGCTCGGCGTGCCCGACGCGGGCGGCCGATCCCCGAGCCCTACGTGGTGATCGCGGCGCAGAGCACGACGCAGTGCAAGTACTGGAACAACCCGCAACGGCTGGCGCGAGGTGGTGCGGGCGCTGCAAGGCGGCCGGCTATCGCGTGGTGTGCATCGACCAGAAGCCGATGCATGGGCACGGCATGTCTGGAACCACATCCCGCACGGCGCGGAGGATGAAACCGGCGACCGCCCGCTCGCCGAGCGGGCCGCTGGCTGCGCCACGCCGAGTTCTTCGTGGGCCTGTCGAGCGGGCTTTCGTGGCTCGCCTGGGCGGCCGGGATCCCGGTGGTGATGATCTCGGGATTCACGCATCCGACCAACGAGTTCGCGACGCCCTACCGCGTCATCAACTATCACGCATGCAACGGCTGCTGGAACGACGTGCGGGCGCAAGTTCGACCACAAGGATTTCCTGTGGTGCCCGCGCCACAAGAACACGCCGCGGCAGTTCGAGTGCACGCGCCTGATCACCGCCGAGCAGGTGCTCGCGACGATCCGCCGCGTGCCGGCGATGGCCGAGCGGGCGGCCGCCGGGGGCTGAACCGAGGGTGCCAGCCGGGATGCCACGGACCGGCGATTTCCGGCCAACTTCGCGTCGGTGGCGGTTTGCGGTATGGTCGGGCAATGGAGCGCATCACGTTCAACCCTGCCCAGTGCGGCGGCCGGCCTTGCATCCGCGGTCTGCGGATCAGGGTGAAGGACGTTCTCGACCTATTTGCCTCCGGGGTCGATGAAGCGGAGATCCTGGCGGACTTTCCTGCCTTGGAGCCAGATGACATCAGCGCTTGTCTGGCCTTCGCTGCGGCTGAGGCGGACCACCCGGTCCTGCTGTCGACGGGACAGTGAAGTTCCTCGTCGATGCCCAGTTGCCACCGGCGCTGGCGCGAATGCTTGCCGATTCGGGGTACGACGCCGAGCACGTCGCGTCCGCCGGTCTCATCGCGGCCGCTGACGCTGAAGTGTGGAACTACGCACGCCACTCTTCGGCATGCGTGCTGACTAAGGACGAGGACTTTGCACGACGCTGGCTGCGCGGCGACCGCACGGTGCCGATCGTCTGGCTCCGGATCGGCAACTGTTCTCGTCGTGCGCTCGCCGAATGGTTGATGCCGCAGATGCCGCGCGTTGTTGCTCTCCTGGCGGCCGGTGAAACCCTGATCGAGATCCGCTGAAGGCACCTGGCGCTGGACCGTTCGTGACCGGCGGCCGGCTGCGACCGGCCGTCCCGGGCATGCCATACTCCAGCCCGCCGCGTCGCCAAGAAACCGCAGGGAGGGCCGTCATGCTGTTCGCGCTCGGAGACTATTGCTTCGGCGCCCTCGTCGGCATCGTGACCACGCTCGCCGTGCGCCTGCTTGTCGAGCCGGGGATGGACATGGTTGTGGCGATGCTGCTCGGCATGGCGGCGGGCATGGTGCTTCACCTGATCCTCGGATTTCTTGCCGCCCCCCTGCTCGGCATGTTCCACACCATGATCCCCGCCGCCTTCATCGGCATGTACGGCGGCATGCTGTTCGGGATGCGCAATTCGATGAACGCCGGCTCGACCACGCTGGGTGCCGCGGTGCTGGTGGGCGCCGTGTTCGGGGCGCTCGTGGTGCTCGGGCTGAAACTCTACGACGCCGCGCTGCGCGGCGTGGTGCTCGACGCCGAGCGCTGAGGGAGGCGCAGATGGACGTCGCGACCCGGCGCAAATGGGACGATGCCAGCCGCACGACGGATTTCTTCGACTTCGCCGACGACCGGCGGCTTGGCCCCGCCAGGCAGCGGCTGTTCGCCAAGGCGCACGGCACCACGCTCATGGTGGCCGCCGGCACCGGCAACGACTTCAAGTTCTTCCCGCCGGGGCTGGTCGTCGTCGCGGTCGATATCAGCCCCAAGATGCTGGAGCGTGCGGCGCTGAAGACGCGCGACTATGCCGGCACCATCGCGCTTTACGAGATGGATGTCTGCAACCTCGACTTCGCCGATGCGAGCTTCGACACCGTCATCACCGCCTGCACGTTCTGCTCGGTGCCGCAGCCGGTGGCGGGGCTGCGCGAGCTGCATCGCGTACTGAAGCCCGGCGGCCAGCTGCTGATGTTCGAGCATGTGCGCAGCCGCATCGGCCCGATCGGCGTGCTGCTCGACCTGATGACGCCGCTCTCGTTCCGCTTCGGCCCAGCGCTCAACCGCGACACGGTCGGCAATGTGCGCAACGCCGGGTTTCGGGTGACGCGGGTGGAGAACGTCTACCTGGACATCATCAAGACGATCGAGGCCGTGCGCGAGGACCCCGCCCGGCGGTAGCGGCACCGCCGCTCTCGCCCCGCTGGCACGCATCTGGCATCGTCGCGCCGTCACGATCGCGAAGGGAGGGGTGCGGATGGCCGAGTATGATCTGGTGGTGCGCGGCGGCACGGTGGTCACGGGCACCGACACGATGCGCGCCGATATCGGCATCCGCGCCGGCCGCATCGCCGCGATCGCCGAGAGCCTGAGCGGATCGGACGCGGTCGATGCCGGCGGCCTGCTCGTCCTGCCCGGCGGCGTGGACACGCATTGCCACATCGAGCAGCTTCGCGACGGCGGCGATGCCGACGAGGAAAGCTTCGAGACCGGCAGCCGCTCCTGCCTCGCCGGCGGCACCACCTCCGTCGTCACCTTCTCCAACCAGTTCAAGGGCCGCGACATCCTGACCCCGCTCGCCGACTACCGCCGGCGCGCCGCGCGCGGGGCGATGGTCGACTATGGCTTCCACCAGATCATCACCGACCCCACCGACGCGGTCGTGCACGAGCGAAATTCCGCAGATCGTGGCGGAGGGCATCCGCAGCCTGAAAGTGTTCCTCACCTACGACCCGCTGCATCTCGACGACCGGCAGTATCTGCGCGTGCTCGCCGCCGCGCGGCGCACCGGCGCGCTGGTCACTGTGCATTGCGAGAACTAGAGGCGATCCGCTGGCGCACCGAGGCGCTGCTGGCCGACGGCAGGACGGCGCCGAAATACCATGCCTGGTCGCGCCCGCCGGTGATCGAGCGCGAGGCGACGCACCGCGCTATCGCGCTGGCCGAGCTGGTGGATCAGCCGATCCAGATCTTCCACGTCTCCTGCGAGGAAGTGGCCGAGGAGGTGGCGCGGGCGCAGGCGCGCGGCCTGAAAGTGTGGGCGGAAACCTGCCCGCAGTATTTCGTGCTCACCGCCGCCGACATGGACCGCCCGGGCTTCGAGGGGGCGAAGTTCATGTGCAGCCCCGCGCCGCGCGACACGGCGAGCAGCGAGGCGCTGTGGGACGTCGTCCGCCGCGGCACGCTCGATGGTCGTCGCTCCGATCACAGCGGCTGGAACTATGAAGGCCCGCGCGGCAAGCGCGTGAACGGCGCGGAGGCGTCGTTCCGCGACATCCCCAACGGCGTGCCCGGCCTCGCCGCGCGGCTGCCGCTCGATGTTCTCCGAGGGCGTCGCCGCCGGGCGGATCGACGTGAACCATTTCGTGCGGCTGGTCGCCACCAATCCGGCGAAACTGTTCGGCCTCTATCCGCGCAAGGGCAGCATCGCGATCGGTGCCGATGCCGACCTCGTGCTGTGGGACCCCGCGAAGCAGGTCACGCTGACCAACGCCCTGATGCAGCAGGCGATCGACTACACGCCGTACGAGGGCAGGACGGTCACCGGCTGGCCGGTCGCCACGCTGCTGCGCGGGCGGGTGGTGATGCGCGACGGCGGGTGCAGGCGGAGCCGGGCAGCGGGCAGTTCCTGGCGCGCGGCCCATACGACATGATCCGCCCGCGCGGCGTGCTGCCCGACGGGTTCGACGCCGCCCGTTCCGCCTGAGGAGCAATCATCCGTTAAGCCGCGCCGGCCTAAACTGCCCCTATGACAGGCAGCGGGATGCGGCATGCGCGACCCCACCCGGCTCCGCGAGCTGCGCAGTTCGCTGCTCGCCGGCGCCTTGGCGGCCCTCGAGGCCGGACGGTTCGAGGAGGCTGAGCGGCAGGCGGGCGCGTGGACCGCGCATGATGCCGCGGATACCGAGGCGAGCCTGCTTCAGGGCCTCGCGGCGGCGGCGCGCGGCGACGTGGCGCTGGCGGCGCCGCTGTTGCAGCGCGTGGCAACCGCCCGCCCGAATTTCGCGCACCCATGCCGCGATCTTGCGCGCCTGCGTCCCGACGCGCCGGAACTGGTCGCCGCCGCCTTCCGCGCCTGCCGCTCGCTGGCGCCGCGCGACCCGCGGCTCGCTTACGCCTATGCCGACTTCCTGGTGGACACCGACAAGGCCGCCGCCGCCGCCGCGGTGTTGCGGCGGGTGCGGCAGAGCGATGCGTGGTTCGCGCCGGCGCACAACCTCTACGGCATGGCGCTGATCGACCTCGGCGACATGGAAGGCGCGATCGCGGCGTTCCGCGAGGCGATCGCGCTCAACGCGCAGGACGCCGCCGCCTGGGCCAATCTCGGCATGGCGCTGAAGATCGAGGGTCGGTTCGACGCAAGCTTCGACGCGTACGACCGCGCCGTCGCGGCCGCGCCGCAGGACCCGCAGATCCGCCTCAACCGCGCGGTGGCGTTGCTGCGCGCCGGGCGCATGGCGGAAGCCTGGGCCGACTACGAAAGCCGCCTCGTGCTCGGCCGGCCGCGGCTGCCGATGGCGAGCCTCCTGCCCTCCCTCGACACCCTGCCTGACCTCGCCGGGCGCACGGTGCTGGCGTGGCATGAGGAAGGGTTCGGCGACACCCTGCAATTCGCCCGCTACCTGCCGCTGCTGGCCGCGCGCGGGGCGCGGGTGGTGGCGTTCGTGCCACCGGAGTTACAACGCCTGCTGCGCACGCTGGATGGCGTCGGGACGGTGCTCGGGCCGCCCGCGCCGGTACCGGCATTCGACTGGCACGTGCCCTTCTTCAGCCTGCCCCGCGCCTTCGGCACCACGCTGGAGTCGATCCCCGACCGGGTGCCCTACCTCGCCGCCACGCCGGACGGCGCCGCCGCCTGGGCGCCGCTGCTGCCGGAGCGGGGGCTGCGCGTCGGTCTCGCCTGGGCCGGGCAGGCGCGGCCCTGGCTGCCGGGCTTCTCCGCCCTCGACCGGCGGCGCAGCATCGACCCCGCCGAGTTGGCGCCGATCGGCGGCCTCGCGGGCCTCAGCCTCGTGTCGCTGCAAAAGCGTCCTGCCACCGTCGCGGCAGAGCCGCTGCCGCCGGGCATGGCCCTCACCGACCCGATGCTGGGCGTGGCCGACTTCGCCGATACCGCCGCGATCATCGCCGGGCTCGACGTCGTGGTCAGCGTCGACACCGCGGTCGCCCATCTCGCCGGCGCCCTGGGCAAGCGCGTGTTCCTGCTCGACCGCTACGACAGTTGCTGGCGCTGGCTCGCGGGGCGGGAGGACAGCCCGTGGTATCCGGCGCTGCGCATCTTCCGCCAGCCGCGCCCCGGCGACTGGGCGACCCCGGTGGCGCGGGTGGCGGCCGAACTGCGGCGGCTGGCGAGGGGCGGCGCCGCGCGCTAGACCTGCCTTCCGGTTCTCGGGAGGAACAGCCCATGCGTGAAGCGGTCATCGTCGCCCAGGCGCGCACCCCCATCGGCCGCGCCTATCGCGGGGCGTTCAACGCCACCCCCGCCCCCGCCCTCGCCGCCCACGCGATCAGCCGCGCGCTGGAGCGCGCCGCCATCGCCGGGGAGGAAGTGGACGACGTAGTGTTCGGCTGCGCCCTGCCGCAGGGCTCGCAGGCGCCGAACGTCGCCCGCCTCGCCGCGCTCCGCGCCGGGCTGCCGGTCAGCGTCGCCGGCATGACCGTGGACCGGCAATGCGCCTCCGGCATGATGGCGATCGCCACCGCGGCCAAGCAGATCGTGCATGACGGCATGCGCATCGCGGTCGGCGGCGGCGTGGAGTCGATCTCGATCGTCCAGACCGAGAAGCTGCGCATCGAACCCGACCCCGGGCTGCTGAAGATCCAGCGCGACGCCTACATGGCCATGCTCGACACGGCCGAGACCGTCGCCAAGCGCTACGGGATCGCGCGCGAGGCGCAGGACGCGTACGCGCTCGCCAGCCAGCAGCGCACCGCCGCCGGGCAGGCTTCAGGCGCCTTCGACGCCGAGATCGCGCCGGTCACGACGCGCATGAAGGTCGTGGACAAGGAGACGAAGGCGGAGAGCTTCCGCGAGGTCACGCTGAGCAAGGACGAGGGCAACCGGCCCGACACCAACGCCGCCGGGCTCGCCGCGCTCGCCCCCGTGCGCGGTCCCGAGTTCACGATCACCGCCGGGAATGCGAGCCAGCTTTCCGACGGCGCCGCGGCGACCGTGCTGATGGAGGCGGGCGAGGCGTCGCGGCGCGGGCTCACGCCGCTCGGCCTCTATCGCGGCATCGCCGTCGCCGGTGTCGCCCCCGACGAGATGGGCATCGGCCCCGTGTTCGCGGTGCCGAAGCTGCTCGCGCAGCACGGGCTCAAGGTGGACGACATCGGCCTGTGGGAGCTGAACGAGGCGTTCGCCGTGCAGGTGATCTATTGCCGCGACCGGCTCGGCATTCCGGACGAGCGGCTGAACGTCAACGGCGGGGCGATCGCGATCGGGCACCCGTACGGCATGTCCGGCGCGCGCCTCGTGTCGCACGCGCTGATCGAAGGCAAGCGGCGCGGCGTGCGGCACGTGGTCGTCACGATGTGCGTCGGCGGCGGCATGGGCGCCGCCGGGCTGTTCGAGGTGGCCTGATCGGCTAGGGCCGGCTGAGCGACTAGGGCCGACTGATCGGCTAGGGCCGGCCGACCATCACGTCGCTCGCCTTGATCACGGCCAGGGCGTCCTGACCGGCGGCGAGGCCGAGTTCGTCCACCGCCTCGTTGGTGATGGACGCGGTGACGATCGCGCCGCCGACATCGATGCGGACATGCGCCGTCGTTTGCCCCTTCTTCACCTCGACCACCTTGCCGTGCAGCTGGTTGCGTGCACTGAGCTTCATTCTGGCGTGCCCTTTCCCGTGCGGCAGGTTGCCGCTATACCCACCGAGATATATCGTATCGCCGGACGGAGGAACAGATGCGCCGGGTGATCGTGATCGCGCTCGCGCTGCTCATGCCGGTCATCGGCCGGGCGGCGGAGCTTGTCGACGCGACCGGGCGGCACGTGACGCTGCCGGAGCATATCGCCGGCGTGCTGCCGGCCGGCCCGCCCGCCGCGGTGCTGCTGGCGGCGCTGGCGCCGGACCTCATGATCGGCTGGCCCGCCAAACTGACCCCGGAGGGGCGCGCGGCGCTCGACCCGATCACCGCGAAACTGCCCGAAGTGCCGCGCCTGACCGCCAACGCCGACGTGACCGAGGCGGTGCGCGCGCTGGCACCCGACCTGATCGTCGACTACGGCACCGTCTCGCCGGAATACGCGACGCTTGCCGAGAAGACGCAGGCGCGCACCGGCATCCCGACGGTGCTGCTCGACGGCGCACTGACGGCCACGCCCGCGGTGCTGCGCGCGCTGGGCGCCGCACTCCATCGGGCGGAGCGCGGCGAGGCGCTGGCGCGGGAGGCGGAGGCGGTGCTGGCCCTGCCGCCGCCCGCGCACGGGCTGCGCGTGGTCTATGCGCGCGGGCCGGACGCGACGCTGCTTGCCGCCCCGGGCGGTGGGCCGGCGGAAGTGTTCGAACGCCTGCACTGGCAGCTTCTCGCTCCGGAAGGCACCGGCAATTCGCGGATGGCGACGCCGGCGCAGGTCGCGGCCCTCGATCCCGACTATGTCATCGTCGCCGATCCGGCCTCGGTGGCGCGCGTGCGCGCATGGCCGGGGCTGCGCGCGGCGGCGGCAGCGCATGTGCTGGCCGATCCCGGACAGCCGTTCGGCTGGATCGCCGAGCCGCCCTCGATCAATCGTCTGCTTGGACTGATCTGGCTGCGCGGACTGGCGGTGACCCCATGAAGTCCTTCTCGTTCTCTGCTGCCTGCTGCTCGGCATCCCGTCCGCCCGCGCCGACGGGCTCACGGTGTTCGCGGCGGCGAGCCTCACCGACGCGATGCGCGCGGTGGCAGCACTTTGGCAGGCGCAGGGCCATCCGGCGCCGCGCCTCGTCTTCGCGTCGTCCTCGACGCTCGCGAAGCAGATCGTGGCCGGCGCCCCGGCCGACCTCTATGCCTCGGCCGACCTGAAGTGGATGGATTACCTGGCCCAGCACAAGCAGATCGCGCCCGAGACGCGGCACAACCTCCTGGGCAACGACCTCGTCCTGATCGTGCCGGCCGACCATCCGAAGCATGTCACGATCGGGCCGAAGTTCGACCTCGCCGCGCTGCTCGGGCCGCGCGGCCGCCTCGCGGTCGGCGATCCGGCGCATGTGCCGGCGGGGATCTATGCCGCGCAGGCGCTGAAGAAGCTCGGTCTGTGGGCGATGGCGGAGCCGCGGCTGGCCCGCGCGGAGGATGTCCGGGCGGCACTGCTGCTGGTGGAGCGGGGCGAGGCCCCGCCGGGCATCGTCTACGGCACCGACGCCGCGGCCTCGGCGCGGGTGATGGTCGCGGGGCGCGTTTCCCGGCGATAGCCACGATCCGATCGTCTATCCGTTCGCGCTGACCCACGCGGGTGACACGCCCGAAGGCCGCGCGCTGCTGGCCTTCCTGCAAGGCCCGGCGGCGCGGGAGGTGTTCGTCAAGCGCGGCTTCATCGCGGAGTAGCGTCATCCTCGGCCCGACGAATGGCAGGCGGTCCGGCTCACCCTCGCGGTGGCGGCACGGGCGGTGGGGTTCGGATTGCCGGTCGCGGTCGCGGTGGCCTGGGTGCTGGCGCGCGGCCGGTTCCGCGGCCGGCCGCTGCTCATGCCCTGGTGCACCTGCCGCTCGTGCTGCCGCCGGTGGTCACCGGCTGGCTGCTGCTGCTGATCTTCGGCATGCACGGCCCGCTCGGCGCGCATGCTGTTCGATTGGTTCGGGGCGCGGCTGGCGTTCACCACCGCTGGGGCGGCGCTGGCCTGCGCGCGTGATGTGCTTTCCGATCATGGTCCGCTCCGTCCGCCTCGCGATCGAGGCGATCGACCCGGGGCTTGAGCAGGCGGCGCGCACGCTCGGCGCCGGGCGGCTCGACCGGCTGGTGACGGTCACCCTGCCCCTCGCGCGCCCGGGGATCCTCGTCGCCGCGATCGTGGGCTATGCCACCTGCCTCGGCGAGTTCGGGGCCGTGATCACCTTCGCCTCCAACATTCCGGGCCAGACGCAGACCCTGCCGCTGGCCATCTTCACCGCGCTGCAGGTGCCCGGCGGCGAAGCGGCCGCGGCCCGGCTCGCCGGCGTGTCGGTGGCGCTCGCGCTGGCCGGTCTGCTGCTGGCGGAGTGGCTCGGCCGGCGGCTGCGGGTGGCGGTGGGGCGGTGACGCTCGCGGTGGCGCTGCGCCATCGGTTCGGCGCCGCCACGCTCGACATCGCGTTCGAGGTGCCGACCCCGGGCGTGACGGCGCTGTTCGGCCCCTCGGGCGTCGGGCAAGTCGAGCGTGCTGGCGGCGATCGCGGGGCTGCTGCGGCCCGACACCTGCCGCGTCACGCTCGACGGCGAGCGGCTGGCGGACACCGAAGCCGGCCTCTGGCAGCCGCCCGAGCGGCGCCGGGTCGGCTTCGTGTTCCAGGACGCGCGGCTGTTCCCGCACCTCTCGGTCGCCACCAACCTGCGCTACGGGCTGCGCCGGGCCGGCGCCGGGGCGATCGGGTTCGATGAGGTCGTGGCCCTGCTCGGCCTGCCCGCGCTGCTCGCGCGCCGGCCGCATACGCTCTCCGGCGGCGAGCGGCAGCGGGTCGCGATCGGCCGGGCGCTGCTCGCGCAGCCCCGCCTGCTGCTCATGGACGAGCCGCTGGCGAGCCTCGATGCCGCGCGCAAGGCCGAGATCCTGCCCTATCTCGCGCGGCTGGACACCGCGCTGCGGCTGCCGATCCTCTACGTCACGCATGCGCTGGACGAGGTGGCGCAGCTCGCCGAGAGCGTCGTGCTGCTGGGCGCCGGGCGCGTCATCGCCGCCGGCCCGCTCGACGCCATCGCCGCGCGCGCCGACACGCCGCTGGCGATCCGCGACGATGCCGGCGCCGTGCTGACCTGCCGGGTCGCCGAGCACGACGCGGCGCGGCGGCTCAGCCGGCTGGAGCGCGACGGGCTGTCGCTCCTGGTACCGGGGCAGGCCGCGCCGGTGGGCAGCCTGGTGCGCGTCCGGGTGCCGGCGCGCGAGGTGATCCTGGCGCGTGCCCAGGCGGCGGGCATCGGCGAGGCGCTCAGCCTGCACAACATCCTGCCCGGCACCGTCCGCGCGATCGCCGAGGATGCGGAGCACGGCGCCGCGATGGTCGAGATCGAGGCCGGCGGCGCCCCCCTGCTCTCCCGCGTCACCCCCGACGCGGTCGCGCGGCTGGGCCTCGCCCCCGGCGTTCCGGTGCTCGCCCTGGTGAAGTCGATGTCGGTGGAGGTGCTCGGCGGGCGGCCCCTCACGAATTCGTGAGGATAGCCCTTGCCCTCGGTTGCGTCATGGGTAATGTTTGGTGCCGCAGAATCGGGCGAGCCCTGATTACCGAGCAGGCGGCCCAGCGTCCTTCCCGGCCGGCCCGTGGACCGACGCTGCCACGGGAAGGATGCGCATGCTTTATCATCTCTATGAGTTGCAGCGGGCGACGCTCGGGCCGATGCGGATGTTCGCGCACGGCGCCCTGTCGTTCATGGACGCGCCGTTCAACCCGCTGCGCCCGACGCCCATGGGCCGGCTCGCGGTCGCCGCGCTGGACAGTTTCGAGCATTCCACCCGCCGCTTCGGCAAGCCCGACTTCGGCCACGCCACGACGTTGATCGGCGGCGAACCGGTGCCGGTGACCGAGGAGGTCGTCGCGACCCGCCCCTGGTGCGAGCTCCGGCGCTTCCGGCGCGAGGCGGCGCGGCCGGACGATCCGCCGCTGCTGCTGGTGGCGCCGATGTCGGGCCACTACTCCACGCTGCTGCGCGGCACGGTGGAGGCGTTCCTGCCGCGACCACGACGTCTATGTCACCGACTGGCGCGACGCCCGCGACGTGCCCTGCATCGGAGCCGGATTTCGCGCTCGACGACTACATCGACTACGTCATCGACTTCCTGCGCCTGCTGGGGCCGGAGACGCACGTGATCGCGGTCTGCCAGCCGGCGGTGCCGGTGCTGGCCGCGGTCGCGCTGCTGAACGCACGAACGAGCCCGCGATCGCGCCGCGCAGCATGACCTTGATCGGCGGGCCGATCGACACGCGCGAGGCGCCGACCGCGGTCAACCTGTTCGCCAAGCGCCACAGACCTCGACTGGTTCCACGCCAACGCGATCCATCCCGTGCCGTTCGGCCATCCCGGCTTCATGCGCCGCGTCTATCCGGGCTTCCTGCAGCTCGCCGGGTTCATGGCGATGAACCTCGACCGGCACGTGGAAGCGCACTGGCAGATGTTCCAGCACCTGGTGCAGGGCGACGGCGAGACGCTGGCGGCCAAGCGCGCCTTCTACGAGGAATATCGCGCGGTGATGGACCTGCCGGCGGATTACTATCTCGCAGACGGTGCACGCGGTGTTCCACGAGCACCTGCTGCCGCGCGGGCTGTTCACCTGGCATGGCGAGCGGGTGGAGCCGGCGGCGAACGCGCGCACCGCGCTGCTCACGATCGAGGGCGAGCGCGACGACATCTCCGGCCTCGGCCAGACGCGGGCGGCGCACCGGCTCATGCCGCATCTCTCGCCCGGCAAGCGCGAGCATCGCGAGCAGCCCGGCGTCGGCCACTACGGCCTGTTCAACGGCCAGCCGCTTCCGCAGCGAGATCGCGCCGCAGCATCGCGGGCTTCGTCGCCGCCCATCGGTGACCGCGGAAACCGTCGCGCCAGGGCGCGCGGCGGCGTAGTCTCGCCGCCAAAACATGGGCCGAAGGCCCGGACAGGGAGGAGGCACGTCATGTTCGGCCTGATGCAGGACCAGCCCCTGCTGATCGCCTCGATCATCCGCTACGCCGCGCGTCACCACGGCACGACCGAGGTGGTCTCGCGCCTGCCCGACAGCAGCATCCATCGCACCAACTACGCCGAGATCGAGCGGCGCGCGCGGCGGCTGGCGCGGGCGCTGCAACGCCTCGGCGTGAAGGATGGCGACCGGGTGGGGACGCTCGCCTGGAACAGCTTCCGCCACCTGGAGCTGTACTACGCGATCTCCGGCATGGGGGCGATCTGCCACACCGTCAATCCGCGGCTGTCCACCGAAGACATCGCCTACATCCTCAACCACGCGCAGGACTGCCTGCTGTTCGCCGACACCAGCTTCGTAACCCTGCTCGACGCCGTTGCGCCGCAGGTCACCGGCGGGCTGCGCGGCATCGTCATGCTGTGCACGGCGGCCGAGATGCCGCAGCTCGCACTGCCGCCCGGCATCGCGCTCCTTTGCTACGAGACGCTGATGGCAGGCGCGGACGAGGATTTCGTCTGGCCGGTGTTCGACGAGCGCACCGCCTCCAGCCTCTGCTACACCTCCGGCACCACCGGGCGGCCGAAGGGCGTGCTGTTCAGCCACCGCTCGACCGTCCTGCATGCCTACGCGGTGAACTCCGCCGCCGTGTTCGGCCTGCGCCCCAGCGACCGGCTGCTGCCCGTGGTGCCGATGTTCCACGTCAACGCCTGGGGCACGCCCTATACCGCGCCGGCCGCCGGTGCCGCGCTGATCATGCCCGGACGGCACCTCGACGGCGCGAGCCTCACCGCGCTGATGAACGCGGAACGCGTCACCTTCTCGGCCGGGGTGCCGACGGTGTGGCTCGGCCTGCTGCAGCATCTGCGCACCAGCGGCGCGCGGCTGGAAACGGTGCGCCGGCTGATCATCGGCGGCTCGACCTGCCCGCCGGCGCTGATCGAGGCCTTCGAGAAGGAGTGCGGCATCGTCGTCGAGCACGCCTGGGGCATGACGGAAACCAGCCCGCTCGGCACCTTCAACACGCCCAAGGACGTGCCGGGCGAGGACGACGCGGCGGCGCTGCGGCGCAGGTCGAAGCAGGGGCACACCATCTTCGGCCTCGACATCCGCATCACCGACGACACGGGTGCGGAGCTGGCGTGGGACGGCAACGCCTCGGGCAATCTGCAGATCCGCGGCTTGTGGGTGTGCAGCGGCTACTACGGCAATTCGCCGGGCAGCGCGAACGACGCCGAGGGCTGGTTCACGACCGGCGACGTGGCGGCCATCAGCCCGGACGGGAACATGGAGATCACCGACCGGTCGAAGGACGTCATCAAGTCCGGCGGCGAGTGGATCAGCTCGATCCTGCTGGAGAACATCGCCGTCGCCCACCCCGACGTGGCGGAGGCGGCGGTGATCGCCGCCGACCATCCGCGCTGGGCGGAGCGGCCGGTGCTGATTGTCGTCCCGAAGCCCGAGCGCGAGATCGACCCGGCCTCGGTGCTCGCATGCTTCGTGGGGCAGGTGCCGAAATACTGGGTGCCGGACGCGGTCGTAACGCTGCCGGAGCTGCCGCACACCGCTACGGGCAAAGTGAGCAAGCTCACCCTGCGCCAGCGCTTTCGCCGCTATCTCGTTGACTCGCAGGTCGGCGGCCCGCAGGACGGCGCCTGATCCCGCGCGGAGTAACCTAATGTAATTGGCCCCGGCCCGGTGAATGGAAGCCGCGCGACGAAAAGTGAAGCGCGGTGGGTTGAGACGTGTCCGCGATCGGCTGGCGCGCATTGACGATCGTGTGATCCATCGGCGGTACCCACGGTGGCATTTGGTCGGGACACACCAGGAGTTTTTGTGCAAGCCGTTGCCACGAGTTCATTTGCAAGTAGGCGCCTCTACCCTACATTACCGGTGACGGAGCGGCCCTGGCCGCCTGTCCGCCTTTCGAGGCGTTCCCTTACCTGACTTGGGCGGCGTCCACTTTGGCGCCGCCCCTTTTCATCTCGGCCCCGCGGCTCACCGCTGGAACCGGCCCATTGGGGAGCCCCCGATGCCGCTCACGCTCTACGGTCACCCATTCTCCTCGTACACGCAGAAGGTGCTCATCGCGCTGTACGAGAACGCCACGCCCTTCGAGTTCCGTTGCCTGGGGCCGGATACGCCGCAGCACTCGGCGGAGTGGTTGCGGCGCTGGCCGCTGCGCAAGTTCCCGCTGCTGGTGGACGGCGAACGCAACGTCGCCGAGACCAGCATCATCATCGAGTACCTGCAGATCGCGCATCCCGGGCCGGTGCGCCTGCTGCCGGCGGACCCGATGGCCGCGCTGGACGTGCGCTTCCTCGACCGCTTCTTTGACCTGCACGTGATGAACGCGGCGCAGCACGCCGTCGACGGTGCACTGACCGCTGACCCAGTGAAGCGCCAGGAGGGACTGGCGCTTGCCGAGGAAAAGCTGGCGCGCGCCTACGCCTGGCTCGAAGCGCAGCTCGCGGGCAGAACCTGGGCCGCGGGCACCGACTTCACGCTGGCAGACTGCGCAGCCGCGCCCGCATTGTTCTACGCGGACTGGACGCACCGGATTCCCGAGACCTTTCCCGTGCTGCGCGCCTACCGCGCCCGCCTGCTCGGTCGGCCGTCCTTCGCCCGGGCGGTGGACGGGGGGCGCCCGTTCCGATCTTACTTCCCGCTCGGCGCGCCCGATAGGGATTGAGCGCTGCCCCGCCCAGGCGGGCAGGTTTCTCGTCAGGTCGGCGCCGCCGTCCAGGTGAATGCGTCGTGACCGGGGGAATAGAACCGGTTGGTCAGGATGGCGTCGCGGTTGACCAGGGTGCGGTTGAACAGCGGGTGGCGCATGCTGCGCACCTCATGCTCGACGCGCATCACTTCGGCGCCGGTGTCGAGGTCGGTCAGCGCCTCGAACCGATACTGGTGCTGGTCGCTCTCCTCGCTGATCAGCCCGCGCTCCAGCAGCCGGCGATGCGGGCCGGAGAAGTCGGCGAGCGTGATCTGCACGTGGTGGCCATCGAACGGCGGCATCGGCGCCGCGGTCTCGCGATAGTGCAGCGTGGTGTAGAGGCCGGCACCCACCCGCACACCGCCCTCTTCCAAGGTTGCCGGCGAATCCAGGATTTCCTTGTAGAAGCGCGCAATCGGCGCGGGGCTGCCGCGCGGCGCGTCGAGTTCGACGTAGGGCATGCCGAGCACGATCGGCCCGAACTGCGGGGCGGGCGCATGCAGGCGCATGCGGTTGCCCCACGGGCAAGTCGCCTCCACCGCGCCGTCACGCTCGGCATAGGTGAAGCTGGTGCCTTTGAGTTTCGATGCCACGCGCTTCAGCCGCTGCACCAGCGCGCCGAGATCCGGCACCACGATCCCCACCACGCCGCGCACCACCTGCGGCTGGCCGGTGGGCAGGTGGAACTGCGCGCAGCCGACGTTGATCCACATGTTGTCGGTGCTGGTCATCAGATACGGGTCGCGCGTCAGGCCGAGCCCGCTCACGTAGAACAGCGTCGCCAGCGCCTGGTCCGGCACGCGGACGTTGACGTGGCCGAATTCGACGATATTGCCGACATCCTCGACCGTGCGGTCGTAGGCCGGCGTCGCGGCGTGTACTTGGTCCATGATTTGCTCCCTCAGGCGTCCTTCCAGTGCGGCGCCCGTTTCTCGAAGAACGCGTCGATTCCCTCGGCGGCGTCGTCGGCGAGCATGTTGCAGGTCATGACGGAGGCCGTGTAGCGGTACGCCTCGTCCAGCCCCATTTCCGCCTGCCGGTAGAACGCCTCCTTGCCGAGGCCGATCGCGCGCCGGCTCTTCGCGGCGATCGCGGCGGCGAGCGCGCGCACCGCCTCGTCCAGCGCCTCGGGCGCGACCACTGTGTTGACCAGCCCGATCTCGCGCGCGCGATGCGCGTCGACCATGGCGCCGGTGAACAGCATCTCCAGCGCCGCCTTCCGCCCCACCACGCGCGACAGTGCCACCATCGGCGTCGAGCAGAACAGGCCGACGTTGATGCCCGACACCGCGAACTGCGCGGCGGTGCTGGCGACCGCGAGATCGCAGCTCGCGACGAGCTGGCAGCCGGCGGCGGTCGCGATGCCGTGCACGCGCGCGATCACCGGCTGCGGCTGGCGCACGATCTGCGTCATCAGCGCCGAGCACTGCGCGAACAGCCGGTCGAGAAACCCCTGGTCGCGGTTGGCGCGCATCTCGCGCAGGTCGTGCCCGCCGCAGAAGCCCGGGCCGGCGCCGGCGATCACGACCACGCGCACGCTCGCGTCGCGGCCGATTTCGGTCAGCGCCGCCTGCAGCCGGCCCATCATCTCCGAGGAGAGGGCGTTGCGCGCCGCCGGGCGGTTGAGCGTGAGCCACGCTACGCCGGCCTCGTCATGCCGCAGCAGGGGCGCGGTTTCGACCGGGGTCTGGATGTTCATTTGGCGGGCCTCCTCGCTGTATCGTCGCTCTTTCCCGACCGCGGTCCAAGTCCCTTCCGCGCCGGGCAAGGCAGACCTACGTTGCAGGAGAGAGCAAGGGGGAAAGCGATGCAATCGCAACTGTTCGGCCGCATGCCGGATGGCACGGCCGTGCAAGCGTTCACGCTCGGCCGCGCCGGCGGGCTCAGCGCCACCGTCACGCAATATGGCGCCCGGCTGACCGCGCTCGAGGTGCCGGTGGCCGCGGGGACGCGCAACATCGTGCTCGGCCACACCGACTTCGCGTCCTACCTGGCCGACCACGCCCATCTCGGCGCCGTCGCCGGGCGCTATGCCAACCGCATCCGCGGCGCCCGGTTCGTGCTGGACGGGCGAGAGGTGCGGCTGCCCGCCAACGCCGGCGCCAACACGCTGCACGGCGGCCCGCACGGCTTCGGCACGCTGGTGTGGGAGGCGGCGTCGGACGGGGAGGACGTGGTGCTGACGCTCACCAGCCCCGACGGCGACCAGGGGTTTCCCGGCCGGCTTGAGGTCAGCGTGCGCTACGCGATCGCCGACGACACGCTGAGCATCGACTACATGGCCCGCACCGACGCGCCGACCGTGATCAACCTCACCAACCATGCCTATTTCAACCTCGCCGGCGCGGGCACGGTGCTCGATCACGAGCTGACCATCGCGGCGGACGCGTTCCTGCCGGTGGATGTGACCCTGATCCCGACCGGTGAGCGGCGGGCGGTTGCCGGCACGCCGTTCGATTTCCGCACGCCGATGGCGATCGGCGCGCGCATCGACGCCGATGACGCGCAGCTTCGCCTCGGCGGCGGCTACGACCACTGCTTCATCCTCGCCGGCGCGCCGCGCGCCGCACCCGCCCTCGCGGCCCGGGTCGCGGCGGGAGGGATCACGCTCGAGGTGCTGACCACCGAGCCCGCGGTGCAGCTCTACACCGGCAACGGGCTGAACGGGGCGCCGTTCGCGCGGCGGACCGGGCTTTGCCTGGAGACGCAGCACTTCCCCGACAGTCCCAACCACCCGGATTTCCCCTCGACCGTCCTGCGCCCGGGCGAAACCTTCCGCTCGCGCACCGCGTTACGTTGCGTGGGCATCGGGACCGGCTGAGGGGGAATGGGGCCCGGCCGCGTGCGGTCGGGTTCGCGCTAAGCGTTTTTCTTTGGTCAGGTCCTCTGGCGCAAGGCGCTCACGCGCTTTACGCTGGGCGCAAGCGATTCCGCGGCCCTGGAGGGATCCGGCCACCGCGGGCGCGCCCGCCCGTGACATCGGCTGCCGGCCGCGCCGCAGCGCATCGCAGCGACACAGGTGCAGCCCGCGCCACGACGAAGAGGACCTGCAGATGGACCAAAACATGCCGCACGACCTGGCCGTGCAAACGCTGCGTGAAGTCATCGTCGCCCTGGTGCGGCGGGACGGCCCGGCACTCTCCGCCCACCAGCTGGCCGTCTACCTCACCTGCTACCTGAAGGACGGCAATCACACCGTCCGCGGCCTCGCTGCCGAACTCAACGTGTCGAAGTCGGTCATCACGCGCTCGCTCGACAAGCTCGGCGACATGGAGCTGGCGCGCCGCATCCCGGACCCGGCCGACCGGCGCAGCGTGCTGGTGGAGCGTACCGAGGCGGGGCACCAGTTGCTGAACGAACTGCGCAATATCGTCAGCAACGTCTCTCGCCCGGTGCGCGAGCGGCAGTGACGTTCCCCTCCCCCGATTGCCGTCACGGATTTCGTCCGGCATAAGAGCGCAACAAAAGTGTCGTCCGGAGACGGGGAGGAAGACGTGAGGAAGCTGCTGCCGACGCTCGGCGCGCGCGAGGCCGGATCTGGCGGCGCATCGCCACCGGCAGGCTGATCACCGTCATCGCCCGTTGCCACCCGTCGCGCCGCCGCCGGCGCTGACGCCCGCCCCGTGACGCCGATGCCGAAGCGCGGGCTGGTCGTCACCGTGGTCGGCCTGTGCCAGATCTTCGCGTGGGGCAGCAGCTATTACCTGCCGGCGGTGCTCGCCGACCCGATTGCGCGCGACACCGGCTGGCCGCTCGCCTGGGTCCTCGGCGGGCTGTCGATCGGCCTGCTCGTCTCCGGCCTCGTCTCGCCCTTCGCCGGCCGCGCGATCGAGCGGGTCGGCGGCCGCCCGGTGCTGGCGGCGAGCGCGGTGCTGCTCGCGGCGGGCCTGCTGGCCCTGGCACTCGCGCCCACGCTGGCGGCCTATGCGGGCGCCTGGATCGTGATCGGGCTCGGCATGGGCGCCGGCCTCTACGACCCGGCATTCTCCACCCTCGGCCATCTCTATGGTGAGGAGGCGCGCCCGCTGATCACGGGCGTCACGCTGTGGGGCGGGTTCGCCAGCACCGTCTGCTGGCCGCTCTCCGCCCTGCTCGCCGCCCATTTCGGCTGGCGCGGTGCCTGCGCCGTCTACGCGGCGCTGCAGCTCGGCATGGTGCTGCCGCTCTATCTGTTCGGCCTGCCCCGGCCGGCGGCCGCGCCGCGGCCGCCGCAGCCGAAGCCGGTGGGCGCGCCGGTCGCACGAGGCGCGCCGTTCTGGCTGACGGCGATCGCGATGACGTTCGCGGCGCTCGTCATGACCATCATCTCCGTCGAGCTGCCGACCCTTCTGCGCGCGCGCGGCGCGGACGCGACCGCCGCGGTCGCCCTCGGCACGCTGCTCGGCCCGGCGCAGGTCGGCGCCCGGGCGATCGAGTTCGTCGTCGGCCGCCGCGGGCATCCGGTCTGGACCATGCTCGCCGCGACCGTGCTGGTCGCGATCGGGCTCGCGGCCCTGCTGCTCGATCGCGCGTTCTTCGCGCTCGCGGTGATCATCTACGGCGCCGGCGGCGGCATCCGCTCGATCGCGCGCGGCACGCTGCCGCTGGCGCTGTTCGGCCGCGACGGCTACCCGACGGTGATGGGCCGCCTCGCGATGCCGTCGCTGATCGCGCAGGCCGCGTCGCCGGTCCTGGGCGGGGCGATGCTGAGCGGCCTCGGCGCCGACACCATGCTGCTCGCGGTGCTGGCGCTCGCCGGCGCGAACATCGTGCCGGTCCTGCTGCTGATCCCCTACGCCCGCACCGGCGCCCGAACCGGCGCCGCCGAACCCGGCTGAGGCCCGCTACTCAGCCGCCGGCGCCGCGCGCATCCGCTGCGCCGTGCCCGGATGCTTGTGGAACGCGCCGTCCTTCATGATCATCATCAGCCGGTCGCGCTCCTGCATGATCCGCACGTCGCGCGTCGGGTCGCCATCGACGAGCAGCAGATCGGCCAGATAGCCCTCGCGCACCTGGCCGAGCTCCTCGCCCATCATCTGGCCGCCGATCTTGGTGGCGCACGCCAGCGCCTCCGCCGGCGAATAGCCGAACAGGTTCACGAAGTGCTCGAGGTCGCGCGCGTTCGTCCCCTGCGGCGTCCAGGCGAACCCGTAGTCGCCGCCGATCACCACCCGCACGCCGCGCTTGCGCAGCGCGTGATAGGTGCGGCAGGCGATGTCGAGGTTGCGCTGCATGCCGAGGTTCGCGACCACTTCCGGCGTCATGCCGAACTCCGCCGCCTCGTGGATCGTGTTCCAGATCAGGCCGATCGCGGGGCCGACGAACACGCGCTCCTTCGCCGCCTCCAGCATGTCGAGCGCCTCTTCGTCGGCATGCTCGCAGTGGTAGATCACGTCGACGCCGCAGATCAGCGCGCGCTTCACCGATTCGCCCGCGCGCGAATGGCTGTTCACGCGCTTGCCGAAATCATGCGCGGTCTCCACCGCCGCGCGCACCTCCGCCTCGCTCATCACCGTCATCGCGCCCTTGGCGGGATTGACGAAGTCGTCGCCGGAGATGTTGACCTTGATGTTGTCGGTGCCCTCGCGGATGCAGATGCGCGCCGCGCGCCGCACCTCGTCCGGCCCGTTCGCGATCAGGCCGAAGCTGCTGCGCGTCTGGTGCGCCTGGTCCTCGTCGCCCAGCCCGCCGGTCACGGTGATCTCGGGGCTGGAGGCGCGCAGGCGCGGTCCCTTCGCGCGCCCGGCGTTGATCTCGTTGCGGGTGACGATGTCGAGCCGCAGCTTCGAGCTCGCGGCCGAATAGAGGCTGGTGAAGCCGTGATCGAGCAGCAGTTCCGCGTTGCGCATCGTGGCGAGCAGATGCTCCTCGGGCGGCACGTCGCCGAGGTCGGTGTTGCGCCGCGCGCCGCAGAAGCTGGGATGCGCGTGGCCCTCGACCATGCCGGGCATCAGCGTCATGCCCTGCGCGTCGATCACCTCGCAGCCGGCCGCCTGCAGGCTGGCGCCGGCATCGGCCACGGTGCGGATGCGGTTGCCACGGATGATGACCTCGCCGGGCCGCAACGCGCCGCCACTGCCGTCGAAAATCATTGCATTGCGAATATGGACGTCGGCCATGTCTGCCTCCCGATCGCCGTCTTATTGGAAACGAGGGTAGGCGGACCGGCGGCGGCGTCAAGCGCGGGCAGCGCGCTCGGCCGGATACAGCGCGCGAAACCGCGCGAGCCGCGGGGCGTAGCGCGCCGCCCGCGTCGCGTCGGGGCGGAAGGTCTCGCGCACCGGCGGCGGCGCACAGACGCTCGCCTCGTCGCCGGCCCCGGCCGCGAGCATCGCGAGCCGGGCCGCGCCGAGCGCCGCCCCGGTCTCCGCCCTCTCCGGCAGCGCGAGCGGCAGGCCGAGCACGTCGGCCAGCATCTGGCCCCAGAACGCGCTGCGGGCCCCGCCGCCCACCAGCATGCAGGAGGCGAGCGGCGCGCCCGCGTCCTTCAGCACCGCAGCACCGTCGGCGAGCGCGAACGCCACGCCTTCCAGCACCGCATAGACCAGCGCCTCCGCGCCGTGGCCCGCGCGCAGCCCGGCGAAGACGCCGCTCGCCTCGGGGTCGTTGTGCGGCGTGCGCTCGCCGTTGAGGTAGGGCAGGAACACCGGCGCCGTCGCCGCGTGGGCGGGCACCGCGGCCCAGGCGGTGGTGCGGTCCAGCAGCGCGCCGACATCCGCCGCCCCCAGCACCTCCGCGATCCAGGCGAGCGAGGCGGCGGCGGAGAGGATGACGGACATGCCGTGCCAGCGCCCGGGCAGCGCGTGGCAGAATGCGTGCAGCGTGCGCTCGGGCGCCGCCACGAACCGGTTGGTCACCGCGAACACGACGCCCGAGGTGCCGAGCGACAGGAACCCCTCGCCGGCCCGGATCGCGCCGATGCCGACCGCCGAGGCGGCGTTGTCCCCGCCCCCGCCAGCGACCGGCACCGCGCTCACGCCCCATTCCGCGGCCAATGCCGGGGCAAGCATCGCCGAAACCTCGGAGCCCTCGACTAGCGCCGGCATATGGCGCCGATCCAGCCCGCAGGCGCCGAGCAGCGGCCCGTCCCAGGCCCTGCGCGGCGACGTTCAGCCACAGGGTCCCCGCGGCATCCGACATATCGGACACCATCGCGCCGGTCAGGCGGAGGCGCACATAGTCCTTCGGCAGCAGCACGTATCGCGTGGCCGCGAACACCTCCGGCTCGTGCCGCCGCACCCAGAGCAGCTTCGGCGCGGTGAAGCCCGGGCATGGCGATATTGCCCGCGCGCGCCGTGAGGTCCGGCACCAGGCGGTGCAGCTCCGCGCATCCGCCCCGCTGCGCCCGTCGTTCCACAGGATGGCCGGGCGCAGCACCCGCCCCGCGCCGTCGAGCAGCGTGGCGCCGTGCATCTGGCCGGACAGCCCGATGCCGGCGCAGCGCCACCCATGCCCCGGCGCCGCCGCGCGCACCGCAGCGACCGCGGCGAGCGTCGCCTGCCACCAGTCTTCGGGGTCCTGCTCCGACCACAGCGGATGCGGGCGCGACACGTCCAGCGGCGCCGAGGCGACCGCCGGCACACGCTGCGCCGCGTCGATCAGCAGCGCCTTGACCGAGGACGTGCCGACATCAAGCCCGAGATAGCTCGCCACTGATTCCTCCCTGCGGCCGGCGACGCGCCGCGGGAAGTGATAGCGGTGCGCCCGCGGCGCCTCAATCGCCGCGGCGCGAAGGCGCCTCAATCGCCGCGGCGCGAAGGCGCCTCAGTCGGTCCGGCGCGAAGGCGCCTCAATCGCCGACAGCGCGCAAGCTGCGGGCGGCCGGCGTTGATCAGGCGCTCGTAGACATCGACATAGTCCTCGGCCATGCGCCGCGCAGTGAAGCGCCGCTCGAACTGCTTGCGCACGTCGGCGCGGTCGATCGTGTCCAGCCGCGCCGCAGGCCGCGATCGCCTCCTCCAGGTTGTCCACGACGAAGCCGGTGACGCCGTCTTCCATCACCTCCGGCACCGAGCCGCGGCGGAACGCGATCACCGGGCAGCCGCAGGCCATCGCCTCGATCATCACGAGGCCGAACGGCTCCGGCCAGTCGATCGGGAACAGCAGCGCCTTGGCGCCGGAGAGGAAGGCCGGCTTCTGGGCGTCGTTGATCTCGCCGATGAACTCGACATTGGCGTCGGCGAGCAGCGGCGCTACTTCCGCTTCGTAGTATTCGCGGTCGACCTTGTCGACCTTCGCCGCGACCTTCAGCTTCACGCCGCAGGCGCTTGGCGATCCGGATCGCCCGCTCGATCCCCTTCTCCGGGCAGATCCGGCCGAGGAAGGCGAAATAGCTCGGCTCCACATCAACCGGACGCAGCAGGTTCGCCGGCATGCCGTGATAGACCGTGCCGACCCAGTTGAGATCGGGCAGCGGCGCGCGCTGGCTGTCGGAGATCGACACCACCGGCGCCTGCGGGAACAGTCCGGTAGACGGCCGCGAACTCGGGCAGGTCGAGCCGGCCGTGCAGCGTGGTCACGAACGGCACCGACTGGCGCGTGAACACGGAGTTCGGCCAGTAGTCGAGATGGAAGTGCAGCACGTCGAACTGCTGCGCGCGCTGGCGGACATACTCGATCATCAGCGCATAGGTCGCGACCCAGTCGCGCACGTCCGGATCGAGCCGCAGCGCGCGCGGCCACGGTCGGCATCCAGTTTCGCGCTCGTCACGGAATCGCCAGCTCGCGAACAGCGTCACGTCATGCCCGAGCGCGACCAGCTCCTCGGTCAGCGCCGACGACGACGCGTTCAGTGCCGCCATACAGCTTCGGCGGCACGGCCTCGAACAGTGGCGCAATCTGCGCGATGCGCATGGGCGGTTTCCCTCTCGGTTACACGCGGGACGGAACCCGCTCGACTGAACATCTATGCGGCGAACATGGCGAAAACGCGGCGCATGCTCCGGCGTTGCTTACGCTTTACGTACCCACCGCCCGCAGCTTCGGCCGCGCCGGACGCGCGAGGCGCTGGTAGAGCGCCACGTAGTCCTCGGCCATCCGCCACGCCGTCCAGCGCGTCTCGAACCGCTGGCGCACGGCAGCGCGGTCGATCGCGTCCAGCCGGCGCACGGCGCGCCGACCGCGCCGTCGACATCGTCCACGATGAAGCCGGTCACGCCTTCCTCCACGACTTCGGGCACCGAGCCGCGGCGGAAGGCGATCACCGGGCAGCCGCAGGCCATCGCCTCGATCATGACGAGGCCGAACGGCTCCGGCCAGTCGATCGGGAACAGCAGCGCCCTCGGCGCCGGAGAGGAACGCCGGCTTCTGCGCGTCGTCGATTTCGCCGACGAACTCGACCGCATCGGCGCCGAGCAGCGGCGCGATGACATTCGCGTGGTACGCCGCATCCTCCTCGCCGATCTTCGCGGCGACCCTCAACTTGAGCCCGCGTGGCGCGGGCGATGCGGATCGCGTGCTCGATCCCCTTCTCGGGCGAGATGCGGCCGAGGAAGGCGAGGTAGTCCTGCTTCGCCGGCTGCGGCGTCAGCAGGTTGGCGGGCATGCCGTGATGGATCGTTCCGGCCCACCCCAGATGCGGCACCGGCGCGCGCTGTGCGTCGGAGATCGAGACCAGCGGCGCGGTCGGAAACAGGTCGTAGATGCCGCGCACCCAGTCGCGGTCGAGCCGGCCGTGCAGCGTGCTCAGAAACGGCGTCGCCTGCCGCGAGAACAGCGAGAGCGGCCAGAAGTCGATATGAAAGTGCAGCACATCGAACTCGTGCGCCTCGCGTAACACCAGCTCCAGCAGCCGCATGTAGGGCGCGCCGTTCTCCTCGAAATTCGGCACGAAGCGCTGCGCCCGCTCGCGCGTCGCGACGAGCCGTGCCGAGGTCGTGGAATTGCCGGCGGCAAACAGGGTGACGTCGTGGCCCTGGGCGACCAGTGCCTCGGTCAGCCAGTGCACGACACGTTCGGTGCCACCGTAGCGGGGCGGCGGAACCGGCTCGAACAGGGGGGCGATCTGGGCAATGCGCATGACGCCGCAAACTGGGCTGTCTTCATGGCGAAAGCGCGGCGCTTTTTTCCGGGGCGGCCAAATTTGCGCCGCAATGCGGTCGTTGACTCCCCTGTCTCGGGTGGCCTCCCGTCGCCCGTGTGGAATAGAGAGCGCCGCAGTGGATTTCTCTTCTCCGTCCGCCTCCCTGATCCGTCTCCGCAAGAGCCCGCTTCGCTTCCTGCTGCACTATGTCGGCCGGCACGCGGCGGGCCATGCCGTGGTGCTTGGCTCGGTGTTCTGCGCAGTCGTGTTCGCGGTCTCGACCCAGTACGGGGTCAAGCACCTGATCGACGTCGTCTCGCACGGCCCGGCGGGCGGCGGCGGCGCGGTGTGGGGCGCATTCGCCATTCTCTGCGGACTGATCGCCGCCGACAACATGACCTGGCGCATCGGCGGCTGGGCGGCGGCGCGCGCGTTCGTCGCCGTCACCGGCGACGTGCGCAGCGACCTCTTCCTGCATCTCGCCGGACATTCGCCGAGCTATTTCGCCGAGCGGTTGCCGGGCGCGCTCGCCGGGCGCATCACCGCCACCAGCAACGCGATCTTCCAGACCGAAAGCACGACCACCTGGAACGTCATTCCCCCCGCGCTCGCGGTCATGGTGGCGATCGTGCTGATCTCGCTCGTCAACCCGCTGATGGCGGTGGCCCTGGTCGGCGTCAGCGCGGCGCTGGCGGCGCTGATCTACACGCTCGCCCGCCGCGGCACGCCGCTGCATCGCGCCTATGCGTCGCGCGCCGCGGGCGTGGATGGCGAGCTGGTGGACGTGATCGCCAACATGCCGGTGGTGCGCGCGTTCGGCGCGACCTTCCGCGAGCATCGCCGCATCACCGCCGATATCGGCGTGGAGATGCGGGCGCGGCGCCACAGCCTGCTGTACCTGGAGAAGCTGCGCCTGATCCATGCCGCGCTCACCGCGGTGCTCACCGGCGGGCTGCTCGCCTGGGGTGTCGCGATGTGGCAGGCCGGGCATGCCTCGCGCTGGCGATCTGGTGCTGATCTGCTCGCTCGGCTTCACCATCCTGCACGGCACGCGCGACCTCGCCGTGGCGCTGGTGGACCTGACGCAGCACGTCGCACGGCTGGAGGAGGCGATCGGCGCGCTGCTGGTGCCGCACGACCTGCCGGACCGTGCCGATGCGCGGCCGCTGATGCCCGGGCCGCGGGCGGGTGGAGTTCGAGGGCGTGGGCTTCGCCTATCCGGGCCGGCCGGCGGTGCTGAGGGGCCTCGACCTGGAAATCCGCCCCGGCGAGCGCGTGGGCCTGGTCGGCCCGTCCGGCGCCGGCAAGACCACGGTGCTGGCGCTGCTGCAGCGGTTCTACGACCTGCAGGAGGGGCGCATCCTGGTCGACGGGCAGGACATCACGCGGGTCACGCAGCAGTCGCTGCGCGAGATGGTGGCGGTGGTGCCGCAGGACATCTCGATGTTCCACCGCACCGTGCTGGAGAACATCCGCTATGCGCGGCCCGACGCCACCAGGGACGCGGTGATCGCCGCCGCGACCGCCGCCCGCTGCCTCGACTTCATCGAGGCGCTGCCGGACGGGTTCAACACGCTGGTCGGCGATCGCGGCGTGAAGCTCTCGGGCGGGCAGCGGCAGCGGCTGGCGATCGCGCGGGCCCTGCTGCGCGACGCGCCGATCCTGCTGCTCGACGAGGCGACCAGCGCGCTCGACTCCGAGAGCGAGCAGGCGATCCAGACCGCGCTCGACAACCTGATGCGCGGGCGCACGGTGATCGCGATCGCACACCGCCTCTCCACGCTGCGCAACTTCGACCGGATCGTGGTGATGAACGGCGGCCAGGTGATCGACGACGGTGCGCCGAGGGAACTCGCCCACCGGGCCGGCCCGTATCGCGAGCTGCTGCGCAAGCAGATCCATCTGGTCGAGGAACTGCCGGCGGTGGCGTAAGGCCAGGATCCCGGGGGAGTCGCGCCACAGCGGGCGCGGCTACCCCGGCGACCCGCCGAAGCGGCGGTCTCCTCCGGCGGCGGACCGCCCTTCCCGGCGCCGCCGTGCCTCCTCAAGGTCGAACGCGCTCTGCAGGTTCATCCAGAATTCCGGGCTCGTGCCGAACCGCTCGCTGAACAGCAGGGCGGTTTCCGCGCTGACGGCACGGTCGCCGGCCAGGATGCCGGTGATGCGGTTGGCCGGGACACCGATTTCGCGCGCGAGCTGGCGCGCCGAGAGGTGCATCGGCACCAGGAATTCCGAGCGCAGCACGTCGCCGGGCGTGACGTTGGCGAGCCGCTCGTCGCTCGCCAGATCCGCGGGGTCAGGACGCATGGCCTCGTCGCGCGAGATCGAATTATGCATGGTCCGCTACCGTCCCTCGCAGCGCCTAGTGATAGTCTACGATTTCGACCTGCTCCGCATTGCCGTCGCGCCAGATGAAGCACAGTCGCCACTGATCGTTGATGCGCATGCTGTGCCGTCCCGCGCGATCGCCGGTCAACGCCTCAAGCCGGTTTGCCAGCGGCTGGCGTAGATCCTCCAGCCGGGTCGCGGCATCCAGCATTCGCAGCTTCCGCCGCGCCGCCTGCGCGAGGTCGGACGGAAAGCCTTTCGGCACCCTGCCCTGGAACACGATCGCAGCCCGCTTGTCGCGGAAGCTGACGATCATGGTGTTATGTCTTGCGTAACGCCAGCTGTCAAGGCGGCGGACACGGTCCCGCTCGCTACCCTCGGATCAGCGTGCCCAGCCCGCCCTCGGTGAACAGTTCCAGCAGGCAGGCATGCGGCATGCCGGCCGTCGAGGATCACCGCCCCCTTCACGCCCCGCCGCACCGCGTCGACGCAGTTCTCCACCTTCGGGATCATGCCGCCGGTGATCATGCCGCTCGGCGATCGCCGCCTCGACCTCGGCGACGGTCATCTCCGGGATCAGCCGCTTGTCGTTGTCCGAGCACGCCGGGCACGTCGGTCAGCATCAGCAGCCGCGTCGCCTGCAGCGCGCCGGCCACCGCGCCGGCCACCGTGTCGGCGTTGATGTTGTAGGTCTGCGCCGTCCTCGCCCACGCCGACCGGCGCGATCACCGGGATCAGGCCGGCGCCGGTCAGCGCATGGATCACCCGCACATCGACCTGCCTCCGGCTCGCCGACGAAGCCGAGGTCGAGCACCCGCTCGATGTTGCTGTCCGGGTCGCGCTTCGGTGCGCGTGCAGCTTGCGGGCGCGGATCATGCCGCCGTCCTTGCCGCAGACGCCGACCGCCAGCGCGCCGGCGCCGGTTGATCAGGCCGGCGACCTGTTTGTTCACGGTGCCGGCGAGCACCATCTCCACCACCTCGACCATCGCCGCGTCGGTGACGCGCAGCCCGTCGACGAAGGTGGACTGTGATCGCCAGCCGCTTCAGCATGGCGTTGATCTGCGGCCCGCCGCCATGCACCACGACGGGGTTCACGCCGACCTGCTTCAGCAGCGCGATGTCGCGCCGAACTGCTGCGGCGAGGTGCTCCTCGCCCATCGCGTGGCCGCCGTATTTCACCACGATGGTCGCGCCGGCGTAGCGGCGCAGGAACGGCAGCGCCTGCGCGAGAATGTGCGCCTGCTGCTCGGCGGTCTCGCCGTCGCGCCGGGTCGCTGCTGCGTCGGTCATGCTGGCCCTCCCTGCGAGGGCCGCCTTGTGCGGGGGCGGCGCCGGGCGGTCAAGGCGCGGCAAGCTCGGCCAGCGTTGCGCGCAGCTCGGCGATCCCGGCGCCGGTCTCGCTGCTCGTGGTCGCGACCGCGGGGTGGGCCGCCGGATGCGCGCCGCGCGAGTGCGGCCATCTCGGCCTCGCTTGCGCCGCCAGCGCCGGGGGCTGCACGCCGTCGGCCTTGGTCAGCACGAGCTGGAATGTCACCGCCGCGCGGTCGAGCAGCTCCATCACCGCGACGTCGGCGGACTTCACCTCCACCCGCGCGTCCAGCAGCAGCAGCACGCGGCGCAGCGTCGGGCGGCCGCGCAGGTACTCGAACATCAGCCCCTGCCAGTCCTCCTTCACCGCCCGCGCGGCCTGGGCGTAGCCGTAGCCGGGCATGTCCACCAGCACGAGGTGCCCGCCGAGATCGAAGAAGTTGAGCTGCCGCGTTCGGCCCGGCTGGCCGGAGACGCGGGCGAGCGCACGCCGCCCGGTCAGCGCGTTCAGCAGCGAGGACTTGCCCACGTTCGACCGCCCGGCGAACGCCACCTCCGCCCCGCCCGGCGGCGGCAGCTGGTCGAGGCGCTGGGCGGCGAAGAAGAAGCGGCATTCCTGCGCGAACAGCAGGCGCCCGGCCTCCAGCCAGGCCGCGCGCTCCTCCGCCGTCAGGTCCGCGCCAAGTTCGGGCGCGGCGAGGCGCGTCTGGCGCATGATCAGCCATTGCTGCCCGATCGTCAGCAGGTTGTTCCAGGTCCAGTAGATCACCAGCCCGGCCGGGAAGCGCGCCAGCATGAAGGTGAAGATCACCGGCATGAACTGGAACAGCTTCGCCTGCATCGGGTCGGGCGGCGGCGGGTTCAGCTTCTGCTGGCCCCACATCGTAACTCCCATGATCAGCGGCCACAGCCCGAGATGCAGGAACGGCGAGATCGTCGTCGGGTCGAAGGGAATGCAGGCCGAACAGGTTGAAAACGTTGGTGGGGTCGATGGCCGAGAGGTCGCGGATCCAGCCGAAGAACGGCGCGTGCCGCATCTCGATGTTGATGAAGATCACCTTGTAGAGCGAGAAGAACACGGGAATCTGCACGACCATCGGCAGGCAGCCGCTGGCGGGGTTCACCCCCTCGGCCTTGTAGAGCCCCATGATCTGCTGCTGCAGCTTGCCCTGATCGTCCTTGTACTGCTCGCGCAGCGCCTGCATTTTCGGCGCCAACAGCTTCATTTTGCTCATCGAGCGGTAGGAGTAGTTGGCCAGCGGGAAGAACAGCGCCTTGACCGCGACCGTGAACGCCATGATCGCCAGCCCGAAATTGCCGAGCGCCGCGTTGAGCCAGTCGAGCGCGTAGTAGATCGGCTTGGTCAGGAACCAGAACCAGCCCCAATCAATGGCATAGGAGAAGTGGCTGATGCCTTCCTTCTCCTCGTACTGGCTCAGCAGGTGCACTTCCTTCGCCCCCACGAAGGCGCGCGAGGCCGTCGTCACCGCGCCCTGCGGCGGCACCTGTTCGGCCTTGTCGGTCACGGTGTCCACCTGATAGGCGGCGCCGGTCGGTTCATCGAGGAAGCGGTAGGTGGTGGTTGTGGCCACCGTCTGGTCCGGCACCGCGGCGATCAGCCAGTACTTGTCGGTGAACCCCGCCCAGCCGCCGGTTCCGCTGCCCTGGAACGCAATGCCCTCGTGCTTCTCGCCCTCGCTCTTCGCCGAGGAATAGGTCACGTCGTGCAGCCGCCCGCCGACCCAGCCGATCAGCCCCTCATGCAGCACGGTATAGCCGCCGGTCTCCGGGGTGTAGTCGCGCCGCACCCGCGACCAGGGGTGCACCGTGACCGGGACCGAAGACTGATTGCGCACCCGCTGCTCGGCACGGAACATGTAGTTATCGTCGATGCTATATGTGATCTCAAATATCACGCCCGCGCCGTTGTCCCAACGCAACGTCACCGGCTGCGCGCGCGTCAGCGTCGTGGCGGAGGCGGTCCAGAGCGTGCCCTGGTCCGGCACCTTCACCGCCGCCCTCGCCGGTCCAGCCGAACTGCACATAGGTCGGCTGCGGGTCTTGCCGGGGCGCGAGCAGGCGCACCAGCGGCGAGTTCTTGGCCAGCGTCTCGCGGTAGTCGTCGAGCTCGAGGCTGTCGAGCCGGGCGCCGACCAGGCTGATGCTGCCGGTGACGCGCGGCGCGTCGATCTTCACCCGCGGCGCTTCCCGGGCGACCGCCGCCGCCGCGTCGGGTACCGCGGTGGGCGCGGCCGGCTTGGCGGGCGCGGTCGGTGGCCTGATGCGTCGCGACCGGCGGCGGATGCGGCGTCGGGTGCGGGATCAGGAACTGGAAGCCGAGCAGAATCGCGAGCGAGATCGCGATCGCCAGGAACAGACGTTTTTGGTCCATCAAGCCGCCGTCTCACCGCTCGGCGGCGGCACCGGGTCGAAGCCGCCCGCCGAGAGAGGGTTGCACCGCAAAACCCGCCACGCCGCCAGCGCCGTGCCGCGCACCGCCCCATGGCGGCGCAGCGCCTCGATCGCATAGTGGCTGCAACTCGGCTCGAAGCGGCAATGCGCCCCGATCACCGGGCGCAGAGTGAATTGGTAGACGCGCACCGACCCGGCCAGCACGTGCGCGGCCGGGCTCATGGCCTCGCCTCCGCCCCGGTGCGCGCCAGCGTGCGCCGAAAATCGGCGAGCAGGTCGGCAAACGGCCGGCGCAGCGTGCCGTCGCGCCCGATCAGCACCAGGTCGACGCCGGCAAGCGGCTGCTCGGCCAGCACCTGCCGCGCCGCCTCGCGCAGGCGGCGGCGGGCGCGGTTGCGCACCACGGCGTTGCCCACCTTGCGCGTCACGGTGAAACCGACGCGAACCGGGCCGGCATCCTCCCGCGCCAGCGCCTGCAGCACCAGGCCGGGCACCGGCGCCTTGCGGCCCTTGGCGGCCACGCGCAGGAATTCCGCCCGGCGCTTCAGGCGCTGCGGCGCAGGCGGCGGCGCCATCCGGCGGCTCCCGGCCCCCGGGTCACGCCGACAGACGCTTGCGGCCCTTGGCGCGGCGGTTGGCGAGCACCTTGCGGCCTCCGACGGTGGCCATCCGGGCGCGGAAGCCGTGCCGGCGCTTGCGGACGAGTTTCGAGGGTTGGTAGGTGCGCTTCACAACACTCTCCGATCGGATGATCCTGGGCCCGGCAAACCGGGCGGGCAGCAGGATCGCGCGATCCCGCCGCAGGCGCGGGCTTATAGGGGCCGCAAGCGGCGCCCGTCAACGTCACGGCGGCGCCGCGCTCGCAGTCACGCTATGCTCGGCATGGGTCCTGACGATGGAACACAAGAAGCCGAGAGTTCGGCCCGATGTCCAGGACTCCAGCGACGAAAGCGCGCAGGCCGAAGCGCTGTGGCGCGCGGCCCGGCTGGCAGCGCTGGTGGTCGCGGCGGGACGGCTCGGCCACGACCTGCGCGGCGTGCTTTCGCCCGCGCTGCTCATGGCCGAGCGCCTGCAATCGCACGCCGACCCCACCGTGCGCCGCGCCGCCGACAGCGTGGTGCGCGCGATCGACCGGGCAACCAACCTCGTGCGGGCAATGGTGGAATACGCGCGCGAGATGCCGACCGGCCTGCACCGCGGGCCGGTCGCGCTGCGCGCGGCGGTGGCGCGGGCGGCGGCCGAGGCGGGCGTCGCGGTCGAGAACGAGGTCGACGACGCGCTCTGGGTCGAGGCGGACGGCCCGAGCCTGGTGCGCGCGCTGGCCCATCTGCTGCGCAACGCCGCCGCGGCCGGCGCGGGGCGCATCCGCCTCAGCGTCCGCGCAGCCGGGTGCGGTGACGGTGCTCATCGAGGATGACGGGCCGGGGCTGCCGGGCCGGTGCAGGCCGCCCGTTCCGCCCGGCCGTGAATGGCGGGCAGGGGGGGGCGGGCGCCCCGGCGCGCCGGGCTCGGGCTCGCGACGGCGCGCGAGATCGTGCGCGCCAACGGCGGCGAACTGGCCCTGGAGGAGACCGGCCCCGCCGGTACCTGCTTCCGCCCCACCCTGCCGCGCGCGCGGCGGGCGGGCTAGAGCGTGATCGCGCGAGGCGGATGCGTCGGAGCGCGTGAATCACGCTCTCAAACAAAAAGCTAGAGCGCGCTGACCGCTTACGGTCAGCCTGAAGGCGCTCTGTACTGCACAGTTGCGAATCGGATTGGCGACCAATTCTGTGTCCCGTCGAGTTGGGGAGAGGGGGCATGTCGGTCGTGGTTTGGTCGGGCGCGGGGCTGGCGTGGGAACGGGAACTGACGGCGCTGAAGTGCCGGTTGGCGGCGGTCTTCCGTCGCTCCGACGTGGCCGCGTCGGCGGGAGTGTTCATAGATGGGTTGCTGTCCGCCATTTCGCGCAAGACGGGCTGGTTGATGGCGGAACAGGCGGGGCTGAAGCGGCCGTATCGGATGCAGTCGCTGCTCGGGCGTAGTTCATGGAGTGCCGATGCCCTGCGCGATCGCGTGCGGGCTGAAGCGATTGCCTCGCTTGGCGACCCGTCCGGTGTGCTGGTGGTCGACGAGACCGGATTTCTCAAGAAAGGCGAGCACTCCGTCGGTGTGGCGAGGCAATATTCCGGCACGGCCGGTCGGATCGAGAACTGCCAAGTGGGCGTGTTTCTCGCCTATGCGAGCCGGTTCGGCCAGGCGTTGATCGATCGCAGGCTGTATCTGCCCGAAGCCTGGGCCGGTGACGAAGCGCGCCGACGCCGCGTGCAGGTTCCTGAAACCATCGAGTTTGTTACAAAGCCGCGGATCGCGTGCGATCTGATCGCCGCCGCACTTGACGCCGGCGTCCCCTGCGCTTGGGTGCTGGCCGATGCGCTCTATGGCTCGGATTCTCGGTTGCGGCGCATGCTCGAAGCACGCCGCCAACCTTACGTCTTGGCGGTGCGCTCGAACCAGACGCTTCGCATGCTGACCGCGGATGGCTTGTTGCAGACCGATCCGGCGGAGATGGCCGATGAGCTGCCCGCCGACGCGTGGGCGCCGCATGCCGCTGGCGAGGGCTCGAAGGGAGTGCGGCTCTACGACTGGGCGCGCATCGCGCTGCCCTGGGCGGTGGACGGCGGTTTCGAGCGCTGGGTGCTCATCCGTCGCAATCGGCGCGATCCGCAAGACCGCGCCTATTACCTCGTGTTCGCACCGAACGGCACCGAACTGGCTGAGTTGGCCGGTGCCGCCGGCTTGCGCTGGACCATCGAGGAATGCTTCCAGCGCGCCAAGGAGGAACTGGGGCTCGACCACTGCGAAGCGCGTTCCTGGCACGGATGGCATCGTCACATGACCCTGTGCATGGCCGCGCTTGCGTTCCTCGCCGGGCTCTCCGCCCAGCTGCGACGTTCTGCCTGCGGCAAACCGAACGGAAGGAGTCCGGGCGCCGTCGCCGCTTGATGGTTTCGACCGTCGCCCCGCCGAGCGTGCCAGAGATCCGCTACTTGATCGCACGCCTGCTGTTCAGGCCGATCGGCCGCGCCCGCTTCGTGCTGGCCTGGTCACGCTGGCGGCGACAGCATCAGGCCTCCGCAGCCGATGCCCACCGGAGAACTCAAACCAAAATACAACTGTAGTATTAGGCGTCCCGCTCGGCGTCGCCGAATTCCACGTCGCGGTGGACATAGGCCGACATCAGCACGCCGAAGCCCACCATCACCATGATCGTCGCGGAGCCGCCGTGCGAGACCAGTGGCAGCGGCACGCCGCCCACGGGAATGGCACCCATCACCATCGCCACGTTGACGAACACGTACATGAAGAAGTTCACGGCGACGCCGAGCGCCACCAGCCGCCCGTACTGGTGGCGGCAGCGCAGCGCCATCACCATCGCCGCGAGCGTGATCGCGCACAGCAGCGCCAGCACCGCGAGGCTGCCGACCAGCCCGAACTCCTCGGCGATGATGGTGAACACGAAGTCGGTCTGCTTCTCGGGCAGGAAGTTCAGGTGGTTCTGCGTGCCCTGCATGAACCCCTTGCCCCACATGCCGCCGGAGCCGAGCGCGATCTTCGACTGG
>CAVPIQ010000003.1:0-3326 GCA_963705035.1 uncultured Alphaproteobacteria bacterium
GTCCGGCGCAAGCGACGAGCGAGGGACGCAAGCCCAACATCATCGTCATCTGGGGCGACGACATCGGCATTACCGATCTCAGCGCCTACTCGCTCGGGATGATGGGTTTCCACACGCCGAACATCGACCGCATCGCCCGCGAGGGCATGATGTTCACCGACTGCTACGGTGAGCAGAGCTGCACCGCCGGCCGCTCGGCGTTCATCACCGGGCAGAGCGTGTTCCGCACCGGCCTGTCCAAGGTCGGATTTCCCGGGCGCACGGTCGGGCTGCAGGCGGAGGACCCCACCATCGCCGAGATGCTGAAGCCGCTGGGTTACGCCACCGGCCAGTTCGGCAAGAACCACCTCGGCGACCGCAACGAGTTTCTGCCCACGGTGCACGGGTTCGACGAGTTCTACGGCAACCTGTATCACCTCAACGCCGAGGAGGAGCCGGAACTGCCGGACTATCCGAAGCCCGACGGACTTCCCCAATTTCGCGAAGACGTTTCGGCCCGCGCGGCGTGATCCACAGTTTTGCCAGCGACGTGGACGACCCGACGGTCGATCCGCGCTGGGGCCGCGTGGGCAAGCAGCAGATCGAGGACACCGGACCGCTACGCGCAAGCGGATGGAGACGATCGACGACGACGTGGCCGCGCGCGCTGCGGCGTTTCTGAAACAGCAGGTGCAGGCCGGGAAGCCCGCCCGCGTCATGGTCCCCCATGACGCGGGATGACAGTCGGCCCGGGCGCTCAGGCGCGCGCTTCGACCCCTGCGGCGGCAACGGCCCGCCGGCGCTCGGCGACCTGCGCGTGCATCGCCTTCTGCAGCTTCTCGAACGCGCGCACCTCGATCTGGCGCACCCGCTCGCGGGAGATGCCGTATTGCTGCGACAGCTCTTCGAGCGTGGTCGGATTGTCCTTCAGCCGCCGCTCGATCAGGATGTGGCGTTCGCGTTCGTTCAGCGTCTTCAGCGCGTTGTTCAGCAGCGCCTTGCGCCCCGTCATTTCCTCGCGCTCGGCGATCGCGGTCTCCTGGCTCTCGGTCTCGTCGACCAGCCAGTCCTGCCACTCGCCCTCGCTGTCGGCGCGCACCGGCGCGTTCAGGCTGTGATCGGGCGCCGCCAGGCGGCGGTTCATGCTGATCACGTCCTGCTCCGGCACGTCGAGCGCATGCGCGATCTTCGCCACCTGCTCGGGCTGCAGGTCGCCGTCCTCGATCGCCTGCATCTGGCCCTTCAGCCGGCGCAAGTTGAAGAACAGCTTCTTCTGCGCGGCCGTGGTGCCCATCTTCACGAGCGACCAGCTATGCAGGATGTATTCTTGGATTGCGGCGCGGATCCACCACATCGCGTAGGTGGCCAGGCGGAAGCCGCGGTCGGGGTCGAAGCGCTTGACCGCCTGCATCATGCCCACGTTGCCCTCGCTGATGAGCTCGCCCACCGGCAGCCCATAGCCGCGGTAGCCCATGGCGATCTTGGCGACGAGACGCAGATGGGAGGTGACGAGCTTATGTGCCGCCTCCATATCCTGGTGGTCGCGCCAGCGGCGCGAGAGTTCCAGCTCCTCCTCGGCGGAGAGCATCGGGAACTTGCGGATCTCCTGCAGATAGCGCGAGAGGTTGCCCTCGGGCGCGATGTTGATGACGGCAGAGGCCACGGCAGGCTCCTTTCGTCGGCTCCGGCAGACTGCATACCCAATACGGCGCATGGGGCCGGCCGGTTTCCCGGCGCGCCGCCGGAAGGCGGCGACCGCAGGTGCGGGGGTGATGGAAACGCCCCGGATTCGGCCCCGGAACGGCGGCCAGAGACCGGGCGGTTGTGGCGGGCGGCACCAGGCGCTCGCCGTTCGCAGGCAGAGTATATAACGGTAAGCGGCTGCCGTCAAGAATGCGGACCGCTTAAGTCCAGTTTAGCTGGTCCATCCCGAGGGCGGCGAGCAGGGCCGTGAGGTCCGGCGGTGGGGGGCGGCGGAAATGCAGATGCGCGCCGCTCAGCGGGTGGGTGAAGCCCAGTTCGGCCGCGTGCAGCGCCTGGCGCGGGAAGTCGAGCAGGGTGCTGCGCAGCGGCTCGGGCAGCGTGCGTGCGGGGGCAGGGATGCGGCGCAGGTAGACCGGGTCGCCGACCAGCGGGTGGCCCTGGCTCGCGAGGTGGACGCGGATCTGGTGCGTCCGCCCGGTGGCGAGCCGGCACTCCAGCAGGGCGGCCGCGGTGCCGTGGGTGGCGAGAGTGCGGTAGCGGGTGAGCGCCGGCTTGCCGCCGCTGGTCCGCAGCGCCATGCGCTTGCGCTCGCGCGGGTCGCGCCCGATCGCGCCCGCGATCTCGCCGCTGCCCGGGCTGGGCAGGCCCCAGACCAGGGCGAGGTAGGCGCGCTCGATCCGCCGCGCAGCGAAATCGGCGCCCAGGGCGGCGAGCGCGGCCTCGGACTTGGCGACCACCATCAGGCCGGAGGTGTCCTTGTCCAGCCGGTGCACGATGCCGGGCCGCCGTTCCCCCCCGATCCCCGGCAGGGCATCGCCGCAATGCGCCAGCAGGGCGTTGACGAGGGTGCCGGTCTCGTTGCCGGGCGCCGGGTGCACGACCAGCCCGGCGGGCTTGTCCAGCACCAGCAGGTCGGCGTCCTCGAACAGGATGGCGAGCGGGATCGCCTCGGCGTGCGGCATCGCAGGCACGGGCGGCGGCGGGGCGAGCACGTAGCGGCTGCCGGCCCGCACCGGCTCGGCGGGCGCGGTAAGCGGCCGGCCGTCGCGCTGGGCGTGCCCCTGCTCGATCAGCGTCTTCACCCGCGCCCGCGTGAGCCCGCTGGCCGCGGCCAGGAAGCGGTCCACGCGCTGCCCGGCCGCTGCGGCATCGGCGGTGATCTCGGTGGGGCGGGGGCTTGCCTCGGCCATGGGCAGCGGTTAGCGCGGATGCGGCGGGGCGGGGAGAGGGTGATGGCGGCATTGAAGGCGGCGGTCGTGATCATGGGCATCATGATCGTTGCCGGATTCGCGGTGCTGGTCGGCGTGCTGGTGACGCGCGTGGGCGGCGGCGGCGCTGCGGCGCCGGTGGCGGCGACGCTGGACGAACCGGCGGGAACCCGGATCGCCAGCATATCGGCAAGCGCGGAGCGCCTCGCGGTCTCGCTGCAGGGCGGGGGCCCGGACCGGGTGGTGGTGATGGACCTGCGCAACGGGCACGTGGTGGCCCGGGCGACGCTGGCGCGCTGACCGCTTGATGCCGCACGGCGATGTGCCTAGAAGACGCGCGTCGCGTCGTGTCCCGTTCGTCTAGAGGCCCAGGACACCGCCCTCTCACGGCGGCAACAGGGGTTCGAAATCCCCTACGGGACGCCAAGCGATTTC
>CAVPIQ010000004.1:0-1058811 GCA_963705035.1 uncultured Alphaproteobacteria bacterium
GATTGCCTGCCGAATTATTTTTTGGGCTGGCTCGACCCGCGCCCGCACCAGCTGCCCGCCGCACTCGCGGGCTCGCTGGATCTCGCAGACGCTGAGTTGTTGCGCTTCGATCATCCAGTCGCCTGCGCATTTCACCCCAATCTTGTCTGGGGGCACTTTCTGGTCGAGGTGCTGCCACGCCTGTATATTCTGAACTTGCTTGCTCGAATGGGGCGGCCGGTGCCCCTCGCCCTCCCGAATAACGCACCTGAGTGGGCCCGCAAGCTCGCCACCATGTATGCAACGGCTGGCGGAATACTTTGGTATGATGCGAAGCGGCAAAAAATTGAGGCGCCAGCCTTCGTGGTGCCCAGCATGATGCAGGTCGAGTGGACGTTGAGCCCCGCGTTCAACCTGCTGGTATCCGACATGCTTGCGCGGTGCGGATTGCAGGAGGACGAGGTTCCCAACGGGCCGCGGCGTCTTTACTTTTCGCGAAGCAAGTTCTGGGGCGATAAACGGCTGCTGAACGAGCCGCAGGTTGAAGACGCTCTGCGAAGCCTGGGCTTCGAAATCGTGCATCCTGAAGCGTTGCCGCTGCCGGAACAGATCCGGCTGTTGCGCGGGGCTGACGTGCTCGTGGGTGAATACGGCTCTGCGTTGCATAACGCTCTTTTCGCCCGGCAGGGTATCCGCGTCGTCGCCTTAAATCGGCACAACTGGCTGCAAGGGGAAATCGCCCGGCTGCGCCGTAGCATCTGGCCTACGTGCGACCATCCGACGGGCGGTGGCGTGACGCAGGAATGGAGGGGGAGGCGCGCAAATTCGCAGTCGACATTCCCGCTCTGCGACAGGTCGTGCAAGAGATGCTCGGCGTCGGGCCGGCGCCACCCGCCAGGGAAATGTCGAGCCCGCAGACCGAGCGTTCTGTCGTCATCCCGAGTGTTCCGGCGTTCGTTGTCGGACTGGGTGCCGATGCGGTCGCTCAGTCGAGGACCATCACGCCACTCCGGCCAGCGGAAGTCTCGCCAGCGGAGGTGACGACGCCAAGCTTGCGCTTGGAAAAGGGCCGGAAACTGCGAACTCTTGCATTCTGCACGGCGTATGCCGGGCCTCGCCTTCGCCCGTCCGACACATGGGATCGGCGCTATGCCATCTGGCGCCGCGCGATCGCTGCATCGCCGCTGCATTATGATCAAATGCTTATCGTCGACGACGCCTCGCCTGTCCCACCGGCTTGGCCGAGCTTTCAGATGCTTAACGAGGGTGACGCGCTTCAGTGTTCGGCGCCAAGGGTGCTGTTCCGGTTCAATCGCCATCTGGGTCGGCGCGGTGTGTCGGACTTTCCGGGGTGGGTCCGCTCGTTCTTGTTTGCCGCGCGGTATGCCGAGATGAATGGCTTCGAAAAGGTCGTTCACGTCGAATCGGACGCCTTCCTGATCTCGGGGCGGATGCAGTCGTTTGTCGATGAGGTCGTGGAAGGGTGGATCGCCCCATTTTGCGAGCGCTATCGCCGTCCGGAAAGCGGCATTCAAGTCATTGCAGGTCGAGCGATGTACAGCTTTCGTGAGCTTTCACATCGCGACGTGAAGACTTCGCGGGTGTCGTCGTAGAGAACGCGCTACCCTTCACGCATGTCGAAACCGGTTTTCGTGGCGATCGCTTCGGGGAATACCTGATCACGTACCGCAGAATGCAGATTGGGCCGCGCAGACTGTCGTGCCTCAGGAAGTGACGGAGAATGAGTTTTACTGGTGGCTTCGCGCTGCGGAGGGACGCGTTTCGGCCGAAGCGTGACGATCTCTTGTGCCGTTTTAGCGAACGCCGCCCAACCCACTTTTCCGGCTGCATGCAAGCGATGGGGAGTTTAGGAATTGCCGGTATTCTATCACAATGAGCTAAAGGTTCTGTATATTCATGTCCCTCGGACCGGTGGTACCGCGATTGAGATGTTCTTTGAGAGGAATGGGTTCCAAACCGCCTACCTGGACAGAGGGCAAACCGCCGACACGCTAAATCTGTGGAGAAATTGCTCTCCTCAACATATGCACGATGAAGTACTGCGTGCGATATTCAACTTTCAGCATTTAATTACATTTTCATGACGGTCCGCCATCCAATCGAGAGGATCGCATCCGTCTACCGGTTCCGGGCGAGTCGGGAGAGGATCTCCCTGGCATATCGACATGGATCAAGGGGCGTTTGCGTGCCTATCTGGACAATCCGTATGTGCTGGACAATCACCTTCGCCCGCAATCCGAGTTTTGGGTCAGTGGTTGCGATGTTTTCAAACTCGAAGACGGGTTCGACGCTTCGTCGGTGAGAAGTTATCCAATCGCATCAGCTTTCAATTCTCTACAAATAACGTCGAAATAGCCATGAAGTATCCCGCGGCGGCACCGGAAAAGGCTTTGCTGGACGCGGATTCGATGGCTCTGTTGAATACCTTCTACCATCGTGATTTTGCGATGTTTGGCTATGCGTGACACGTGGAGTTCGGGGGGCGCAGCGCGACCCGTCCCCGCCGAGGAATGGCGGCTGCCGTAGCGGCCTAAGCCGGCCCGTTGGTCCGCCCGAGCCCGCGCCCCGGCGTCCACACCGCGTCCGGGCGGCGCCACACCAGGGGATCGCGCATCACCGCCGCCAGTGCCTCCGCCATCGCGGCGATCATCGCCTCGCCCTTGGCAGCACTCGCCGGCCGCGGGTCGCCGCGCACGCCGCTGTCGGGCGCGCGCTCGGCGAAGCTGTAGAAGCGCGCGACCGCCGGCCGCTGCGCGATCGCGCCGGGGCCCTGGGCCGCCGCCGCCTCCAGCGCGTCGGTGCGCACCAGGTCGGGGGCCAGCGCCAGCATCACCGAGGTTTCCGCCTCGCACGCATGGTGCACGCCCTTCTGCCGCTCCAGCACCTGCGCCAGCACCTCCGGCACCAGGCTCCACGGCATCGTGGCGACGACGGGGAAGGCGAACTCGGCGCCCAGTTCGCGGGCGATGACGGCCAGCGGCGACTCGTTGCCGCCATGCCCGTTCACGATCAGCAGCCGCGCGAACCCGATCGCGCGCAGCGAGCGCACCACGCTGCGCAGCACCGCCGCCATCGCGGCGAAGTCGAGGCTGATCGTGCCGCCGAACGGGAAATGGTGCTCGCTCATCCCGGTCCACAGCGCCGGCAGCACGGCGACCGGCATCTCGCCGCGACGAGGCGTGCGGCGCGCAGCGCAAGCTCGCCCGCGATGCGCGTGTCGGTGATCACCGGCAGGTGCGGGCCGTGCTGTTCGAGGGCGCCGAGCGGCAGCACCGCCAGCGCATCGCCGCGCGCCGCCAGGGCGCGCAGCGCAGGGGCGGTCAGCCGCTCCCAGGCAACTTCGGTCATGGGGCGTGCCGCTATTGCAGGCTGCGGCCGAATCCGAGGAACCCGGCCTCCGGCACCGGCGTGCCCGGATCGGACGGGCCGGCGTACTGGCGCGGCATCGCCACGAGGTTCGGCTTCGGCGCCACCGTCTTGGCCGAGAGCGCCACCCGCTTGGCCGCGGGCTTTGCCGACGCCTTCTCGACCGTCGCGACCATCGGCGGCTGCCCGTGATGATCGGCGTTCGTGCCGCGCATCGACAGCAGGAAGAACGTGATGTCGTTGCGCGACAGGTCGACCGAAAGCTCCAGCGGCGTCATGCCGAGCACGTTCTGCGCGTCGATCTCGCGCGCCGCGGTTGACCGCGTCGCGGGCGCTGCCGATGTCGCCGCGGTTGATCGCATCGAACAGCGCCTCGTTGGGCGGCGAGATCGCCCACGTTCTTGTCGGCCGGCGTCGCGCCGATGCCCGGCCGCGCGCCCGGCAGCGCCGCGGCGCGGCGGCTTCGGGCGGCTTCACCTGGCCCTTCTGGTCCTTGAACGGCGGCTGAATGCCGCCGGTCATGGAGGCCGGGGCCCATGCCGCCCATCTGCGCCCGCGCCGGCTGCGGCGCCAACACCGCGAACGCCGCCACCACCGTCAAGCCGAGAAACGTTCGAGAACCAGCCCGAAATCGCCATGCTCGCCGTCGCCGAGTTGCAGAAGCGTCAGCCGCGATTCAGCCACCAGAACCCGGCATTGAGATAGGCCGCGTAGCACGTCCAGGCGATGTAGGGGAGCATCAGCAGCGCCGGCGGCGCGCGAAATCGGCGCGGAAAGCGGCGGCGGTGAGGCTCGCCAGCATCACCAGGGCCAAAAGCTCGAGCAGGGCCAGGCCGGGCAGGCGCAGCGCGAAGAAGATCGGCGTCCAGAGCGCGTTGCAGCAGCAGCTGCCAGCCCCAGAGCCGCAGCGCCCGCCGATGCCCGGGCTGGCGCCAGACCAGCCAGGCGGCGATCGCGATCATCACGTAGAGCGCCGCCCAGACCGGCGCCGAACACCCAGGAGGGCGGCGTGCCCGGCGGGCGGGCCAGCGACAGGTACCAGGTGCGGATCGCCGGCTGCGGTGAGCACGCCGTCGGCGACGCCCACCAGCAGCGTCAGTCCGACGAATCCGCGCGAGCGCCGGCCAACGGGGCGGAGGAGGGGGAGCGAGCCGCGGTCGGGATCGTGGACGTTCTGGAAGACACGGCCCTCCCTGCGCTCAGCGTGCCTCGCGCCGCCACGCCGCCAGAGCGACACCGAGCAGCAGCGGCAGCGCGGCCCAGGGCGGCAGCAACGGCAGGGCGGCGATGCCGGTGACAAGATGGTCATGACGCCGCGGCAAGCCAATCCACCCGACTGCCCGACGGCATCGTGACCCGGCTCGGTCCGGCGCAGCGCCGGGCGCGCCGGCCGGGTCGAGCCAGTGGACGCTGCCGCCGGAGGCGCGCACCAGCGGCGCGAGCAGGGTCGCGGTGGCGCGCAGATCGGCGATCTCCTGCGGGTTGGCGGCGCCCGCGGCGGCATAGGCGGTGCGCACGCCGTCGCTCGCCTGCCACACGCCCGGCGCTGCCGCCGGCATGCTGCCGGCGGCGCGGCCGGGGCGCAGCGCGTCCAGCTTCAGCGGGCTGCGGTCGCCATCCGGGTCGGTCACCGTGACCGTCGCCGGGCGGCCCCTCGTCGGTCGTGCGCCGCTCGACACGCAGCTTGCCGTGCTCGACGCGCGCGGTGAGCGCGTTCTCCTCCAGCTCCGGCTCCTTCATCAGCCAGTGGGCGATGCGGCGCAGCAGCTCGGCCTGCGGGCCGCCGCCGTCGTGGCCGCGCGACCACAGCCAGATCTGATCCGACAGCAGCATCGCGACGCGCCCGCCGGTCTCGGGCGAGCCGACGCGGTCGAGCAGCAGCAGCGGCGCGCCGTCCGGGCTGCTCATCAGCACCTCGCCGTGGCTCTCGATCGGCTCGATGCGGCGATACCAGCGGCCCCATTCGGCGGCGCGCGCGTCCGGCATGCAGCGCCGGGCAGCTCCGCGGTCACCGGATGGCGCAGGCCGAGCGGCGTCACCACGGGGCGGAACGGCGCCGTCGACCACCGCGCTGTCGTCCGGCGCCGTCGCCGGCAGCACCGCGCCGAGCGGGCTGGCGGCGAGGCTGGTCGCGCCGGCGAATTCCGGGCCGACGCTCATCAGCAGCGCGCCGCCCTCGCGCACGTAGTCGGCGATGTTGCGCAGATAGAGCGGCGGCAGCAGTGCCGCGGTTCTGGAAGCGATCCAGGATGATGAGATCGAACTCCTTGATCTTCATCCTGGAACAGCTCGCGCACCGGGAAGGCGATCAGCGCCAGCTCGTTGAGCGGCGTCAGGTCGTCCTTCTCCGGCGGGCGCAGGATGGTGAAATGCACCAGATCGACCGCCGGGTCGGCTTTCAGCAGCCGCCGCCAGGTGCGCTCGCCCGGATGCGGCTCGCCGGAAACCAGCAGCACGCGCAGCCGGTCGCGCACGCCGTTGATCTCGACCACCGCGCGTGTTGTTGGCGGTGGAGACCTCGCCCGGCAGCGTCTCGACCGAGAGCTCGACCACGGTGGGGCCGGCGCGGGTGATCGGCACCTCGATGATGTGCTCGCGCCCGATCGGCACGCTCTCGCTGCGCGGCGGCTCGCCGTCGCGGCGGATGGTCAGGCGCGCGGCGCCGGGCGCGCCGGAGAGCAGCCCGCGCTGACGCCGAGATCGTCGATCGCGACGCGCAGCGTGCACCGACTTGCCGACGATGCCGTATTCGGGCGCCTCGATCACGCGGATGCGGCGGTCGGTCTCCTCGCCCTTGGCCGGGATCAGCACGTGCAGCGGCGCGCCGCCGGGGGCGGCGGCGGGGATGTCGTGCACCTGCCCGTCGGTGATCGCGATGATCGCCGGCGAGGCGGGCGCGCGGGATGTCGGCCAGCGCCCGGTCGATCGCGGCGAACAGCCGGGTGCCTTCCGACGCCGCAATTCGGGGACGGTGATGCGTGCGCAGTTCGAGATCGTGCAGGTCGTGCGCCTCGCGCCTCGATCGCTGCGCGCGCGGCCTGCTCGGCGAGACGGCGCGCGTCGCCGACCCCCATCGACGCGGTCTGGTCGACCACCAGCAGGCCGATATCGGGCAGCGTCTGCCGGGTCTCCTCGACCAGCCGCGGGCCGGCGAGCCAGCAGCAGCAGCACGGCGAAGGCGACCGCGCGCCAGGAGCGTGCCCGGCGCCCGCCGCCACGCGGCGAGCGCCAGCGACGGCAAGGCAGAGCACGCCGAGCGCCACCAGCAGCCAGAGCGGCAGCGCGGGCTCGAAGCGGATGCGCGGCGATCGCCTGTTCCATGCGCATCGGCAGCTATTGCCCCAGCCGCTCGAGCAGCGCGGGCACGTGCACCTGGTCGCCCTTGTAGTTGCCGGTGAGCGCGTACATCACGAGGTTCACGCCGAACCGGTAGGCGAGCGTGCGCTGGCGCGCGCCGCCGGGGATCACCGCGAACGGGTTGCGGCCCTCGCGATCCACCGCCCAGGCGCGCGGCCCAGTCGTTGCCGCCGATGATGACCGGGCTCACGCTGTCGTTGCTGCGGTCCTGGTCGCGCTGCACCCAGACCGTGTCGCCGTCATAGCGGCCGGGAAAGTCCTGCAGCAGGTAGAACGAGCGCGCCAGCACATGCGCGGAGGTCAGCGGCGCCAGCGGCGGGATCGCCAGGCCCTTGCTGAAACGTCTCCAGCGCGCGCCGCGCTTCCCGGCGCCAAGCCCTCGCCCGACGCCGCCGCCGCGCGTGTCGATCAGGATGATGCCGCCATGCGGCCATGAAGTCGTTGAGCGCCGCGATCGCCGCCCCCGAGGGCGGCTGCGGCGTCGGCGGAGATCGGCCAGTAGAGCAGCGGGTAGAAGCTGAGGTCGTCCTTGCCCGGCTCCACCGGCGCCGGGTCGCCGAGGGTCGCCGCGGTGCGGCGGTTGACGTAGTCGGAGAGGCCCGCGAGCCCCATGCGCGACATCGGCGTCGAGCGAGGCGTCGCCGGTCACGACGTAGGCGAGGCGGGTGATCAGGGCCGGATTCTGCTCGTCCTGCGCCCGCACCGCCTGCGCCCGTACCGGCGCCAGCGAGCAGGACCAGCGCCACCCGCCGCCGCCGCGGCGCGGGCGCGAGCAGGCCGCGCAGGGCGAGCGAGATCAGCAGGTCGAAGCGCCAGCAGCGCCAGCGCCAGCGGCGATCAGCCACGGCCCGAGCGCGCGTTCCGGCGCCACGCCCGCGATCGGTTCCACCCGTGCGCCCCGGCGATCGGCGGCGCCGCCGCGGGCGGCGGCATGGGCGGAGAGGTTGAGCGCCCGGCGGCCGTTCTCCGGCCCGTACAGGCCGGGCGGATGGCGCGGGCCGGCCGGCGTCGTGGCGACCGCGTTGCCTGCCAGCGGCGGCGGCGGTGGAGGGCGGCGAGACCAGTTGGCCGAACCCGTCCAGCGTCGCCGCCGGCGCCAGCGGCACGCGAGCTCGTCGCATCGTTCGCGACCCCGACCGAGAGCGCCACCAGCCGGCGCAGCATCTCCACGAACAGGCCGGACAGCGGCAGGTCCGACCAGTCGGCGTTGGCGGTGACGTGGAACAGCACGATGCGGCCGGCGCCGCGCGGCGCCTGCCGTGACCAGCGGCGTGCCGTCGGCGAGGCGCGCCCAGGTCTGCTCGGTCAGATGCGCCCCCGGCTCGGCCAGCACCTGGCGCGTTCACCCGCACCTCCGCCGGCACCGCGAGGCCCGGCGAACGGCGAGTTCGGCGGGAACGGCGGCGAGGCCGGCCGGCTGGCTCCAGGACAGCGCGCCGCCGAGCTGCCGGTCGCCGGCGAGCAGCTTCACCGGCAGCAGCGCCGTCCGGGTGCTCGGCGGTGCGCGGGCCCGGCGAAGCGCACCAGCAGCCCGCCCTTCTCCACCCAGGCGGCCAGCCGGTCGCGCTCCGGCCCGTCGGCCACCACGTGGTCGGCGAGCACGAGCACGGACAGGTCGCGCGCCAGCAGCGTGTCGCAGGTCGCCCTCGCGCACCTCGGTGTACGGCGCCAGCGCCCGGCGCAGGTAGAACGCCTGGCCGAGCAGCGGCGTCTCGGCGGTGGCGGCGTCGCCGGCCAGCATGCCGACCGGGCGCCGGCGCCAGCGCTCGTCGAGCAGCACCACCGAGCCGGCGGAGGACTGGCCCTCCAGCACCAGCCCGGCCAGCCGGTTGCGGAGCTCCGAGCGGCAGTTTCAGCGGCGCCTCGCCGGTCGCGGCACCGGCCGGCAGCGTGACCGGCAGGCGGGCGAGGGTGCGGCCGTCGCCGGACTGCGCGAGCACCGCGACCGTCGGCCGCCGCCGGGCGCGGCACCTGGGCGACGCGCACCATGAGCTGCTCCGCCGTCTGCGCGCGGCGGCAGCAGCAGCCGCGCGGCGGGCGACGTCGTCGCGCAGTTCCGTGACCGGCCCGACCGCGGCGAGCGCGTCGGCGAACGCGGACCAGTCGGCGCCGTCGGTCAGCCCGTCGGCGACGTAGACGACGCTGCCCTGCCGGCCCCAGGCGCGCAGCGCCGCGGCGGCCGCCGGCGCGATCGACCGGCCAGGGCTTCGGGCGCAGCGCGGCGAGGCGCGGGCGCAGCTCGGTCACCGGCATCGGCGACGGTCGCGCTGCGGCGCCGCGCCGGTCTCGGACGGCGCGGTGGCGAGCAGGGCCACCTGGCGGCCGGCGCGCTCGGCGCGATTCGAGCGGCGGCGTCGGCGGCCGCCATCCGCCGCGGCCAGTCGGCGGCCGACGGCCCAGCCGTCGTCGATCACCAGCAGCACCGGCCCGCTGCCCGGCAGCCGGTCGCCGGCGTCGAGCACCGGCCCGGCGAGCCCGACGATCACCAGCGCCGCCGCCACCATGCGCAGCAGCCAGCAGCCACCAGGGCGTGCGCGCCGGGGTCTCCGCGACCGCCTTCAAGCCGAGCAGCAGGCGGATCGCCGGGAAACACCTCGCGCCGCGGCGCCGGCGGGGTGACGCGCAGCAGCCACCACAGCAGCGGCAGCGCCGACCAGCGCCAGCAGGATCCACGGGGCAGGCGAAGATCATCGGCGCCTCGCCGCTGGCGCGAGCGCGGTGTAGAGCGCGAGCAGCGCCGCCTCGGGCGGATGGTCGGTGCGATGCACGGCGAAGCGCCAGCCGACGGCGCGGCAGATCGCGGCGAGGCCGTGCTGCTGCGCCGCCAGCCGCTTCGCGTATTGGTCGCGCACGCTCTCCACGCGCGGGATCAGCGTGTCGGCCTCGCGTCGCCATGCCGGCGAAACGCACCCGGCCTTCATACGGCAGCAGCGCCTCGGCCGGGTCGAGAACCTGCAGCAGCGTGCCGGTGAGCGGCACCGCCGCCAGCCGCGCCACCGCCGCCTGGATCCGCGTCCAGCGGCGCGAGGAAGTCGCCGATCAGCACCACGCGCGCATGGCGCGGCAGCGCGCACGTCGGGCGGCAGCCCGTCGCCCGGCCGTGCGCGCGCTCCGAGCGCGTCGGCAAGCCGGTCGAGCCCGGCGCGGCCGGACAGCGGCCGGGCGCCGGGCGCGATCAGCCGCACCCGCTCGCCGCCGCGCAGCAGCAGCGGCGGCGAGCGCCAGCAGCAGCAGCCCGGCGCGGTCGCGCCTTCTCCACCGGCCCGCCGCGCGAATGCCAGCGCATCGAGGCGCCGCCGTCGCGCCAGAGGCAGACGGTCTGCGCCGCCTCCCACTCGGTCTCGCGCACGAAGGTCGCGGTCGGAGCGGGCGGAGTACGCGCCAGTCGATGCGGCTGACGGAGTCGCCGGGCAGGAACGGGCGGAACTGCCAGAAACTGTCGCCCTGGCCGACCCGGCGGCGGCCGTGCACGCCCTGCGCGACCGTCGCCGCGACGCGCTCGGCGGCGACCATCAGCGGCGGCAGATGCGCGCCGAGCGCCTCGGCGCGGCGCGCGGCGACGCTCATGCGCATGCCGCCGGCGGCGGCCGCCGGCCGCACGCGTCATCCAAGCCGCTCCACCAGCCGGTCGATCAGCGCCGCCCAGCGTGAGCCTCGGCGCGGCGCGGAGAAGTTCAGCGCCATGCGGTGGCGCAGCACCGGCGGCGCCAGCGCCACCACGTCCTCGACGCTCGGCGCGAGCCGCCCGTCGAGCAGCGCGCGCGCGCGCGTCGCCAGCATCAGCGCCTGCGCCGCGCGCGGGCCGGGACCCCAGGCGACGTGCTCGCGCACCGTCTCGTCATCGCGTGGTCTCCGGCCGGCCGCCGCGCACCAGGCGCAGGATCGCCTCGACCACCGTCTCGCCGACCGGCACGCGGCGGATCAGCGCCTGGGCGGCGAGCAGCTCCTCCGGCGTCATCGCCTGCGCCGGGCGCGCCTCGGCCGCGCCGGTCGTCGCGAGCAGCATCGCGCGCTCGGCCTCCAGCTCCGGGTAGCGCACGTCGATCTGCAGCAGGAACCGGTCGAGCTGCGCCTCGGGCAGCGGGTAGGTGCCCTCCTGCTCGATCGGGTTCTGCGTCGCGAGCACGTGGAACGGGCGCGGCAGCGGGTGCTCGACGCCGCCGACCGCGACGCGCTGCTCCTGCATCGCCTGCAGCAGCGCCGACTGGGTGCGCGGGCTGGCGCGGTTGATCTCGTCGGCCATCAGCAGCTGGCAGAACACCGGGCCGGGGACGAAGCGGAAGCTGCGCCGCCCGCCCTCGTCTTCGTCCAGCACCTCGCTGCCGAGGATGTCGGCGGGCATCAGGTCGGGCGTGAACTGCACGCGCTTGGGCGCCAGGCCGAGCACGTCGGCGAGCGTCTCGACCAGCCGGCTCTTGCCGAGGCCCGGCACGCCGACCAGCAGCACATGGCCGCCGGAGAGCAGGGTGATCAGGGTCTCGTCGACCACCTGCGTCCTGGCCGAAGATGGCGCGGCCGATCTGGCGCGGACCGCGGCGATGCGGGCGCCCAGCGCCTCGACCTCGGCGAGGATGTGCGCGCCGGCGGGCCGGGCGGCGGGAACACGGCGGGGGATGCGGACATGCGGTTTTCGATCATGGCACAGCGGGGCTTGAGCGAACATCATGCCGATGTTGGGGCTGCCGGCGAATTCGCAAAGCCTCGGCATGAAGTTCAGCAGGGCACTTTCACCGGCACGGGGGGCGCTCCCTATATCGCATGCGCGTGGCGCGAAGGCAGCCGCGCTGATGCGGAGAGCAATGACGTGAACGACGCCAGCGCACACGTGCGAGGACGAGCCGACGGCACTGGCGGGCGCGCGCGCGGCGCATCGCCGGCGCACTCCTGCCGGCAAGCGGTCCGGCCGGCAAGCCGGTCGAGTGCGGCAACCTGCCCTTCCTGATACGTCGCGACGGCACCTGGCTCTACCGCGGCAGCCCGATCGGGCGCAAGGAGCTGGTCTGCCTGTTCGCCTCCGTCCTGAAGCGCGAGCCGGACGGGACGTTCTGGCTGGAAACCCCCGCCGAGCGCGGCCGGATCGACGTCGAGGACGCGCCGTTCGTCGCGGTGGAGATGGACTGGTGCGGCTGCGGCCGCGAGCAGACGACTCACCTTCCGCACCAATGTCGACCAGCTGGTCACCGCCGGCCCGGAGCAATCCGATCCGGGTCGCCCACGACATCCTGACCTGCGAGCCGACGCCCTACATTCGCGTGCGCGGCACGGCGGAGGCGCCGGTGGAGGCGCGCATCTGCCGCGCGGTCTATTACGAGCTGGTGGCGCTGGCCGAGCCGGGCATGCGGCATTGCCGGCGCATGCTGGGCGTCTGGAGCAGCGGCCTGTTCTTCCCGCTCGGGCGAGATGCCACGCTGCGAAGACTGAACGCGCGCGGAGTTGACATGGAGCGGCCGCCCAACGTGACGCGACCGCGCTCTGCGCCCGCTCGCGGCGACGTCGCGGCCGCAGGTCGGTCGCGATGACCTGGCCGAGCCTGGCACCACCGCCGACTGCTGCCGGCGGCGGTGCTGGTGCCGTTCGTGCTGGGCCCGCGGCCGTGCGTGCTGCTGACCAAGCGCACCGCCGCATCTGTCCGCGCATGCGGGGCAGGTGAGTTTCCCCGGCGGGCGGATCGACGCGACGGACCCGAGCCCCGAGGCGGCCGCGCTGCGCGAGGCGGCGGAGGAGATCGGGCTCGATCCGGCGGATGTCGAACTGCTCGGCCGGCTGCCGGACTATGTGACCGGCACCGGCTATCGCATCACGCCGGTGGTCGGGCTGCTGCCGCCGGGGTCACGCTGCGGCGCTGCGGCCCTCGGCGTCGGAGGAGGTGGACGGCGGTGTTCGAGCTGCCGCTGACGGTGCTGCTCGACCCCGCCGCGCCGCAGCGCCAGCGCGCCGAGATCCGCGGGCGGTGCGCGCGAGTTCTGGGTCTGGCCGCATCCCGAGCACTACATCTGGGGTGCCACCGCCGGCATCCTGGTCAATCTCGCCGCGCGCCTGCGCGGGGACGCACTGATGCGCTGGTTGGAGCTGGCGCTGTTCCTCTCGCCGTTCGCGCTCTACGGGGCGTGGCGGCTGGCGGCGATCCGCGCGCAGCCCTCGCTGCTGTGGGGCGGCCGCTGCGGCGGTGGCGGTGCTGGCGGTCGCGACCGCTCTGGCTCGGGCTGCACCCGGCGGCTGGAGCGCGGCGAGCTCTACGTGCCGGCGCAGATCGAGGGCGGCCAGCATCGTGCCCGGGCACGGCGCGCCGCCGCGCTCGCCGTGAGCGAGGCGCCCGGCGCTGATCATCGCGCCGCCGGCCGTTCCTGGCCGAGCCGGCGCTCGGCGCGGTGCTGGCGGCGCTGCCCGAGGCGCGGCTGGTCGGCGGCAGCGGTGCGCGATGCGCATCGCGGGCGTCGCGGTCGCCGATGTCGATCTGGCGACGCCGCGCCGGCCGGAGGCCGTGGTGGCGGCGCTGCGTGCCGCCGGGCTGAAGGCGGTCGCCGACCGGCATCGAGCACGGCACCGTCACGGCGATTTCCGCGCATCGCGGCTTCGAGGTGACGACGCTGCGCCGCGACGTCGCGACCGACGGCCGGCGCGCGGTGGTCGCCTATACCGAGGACTGGCGCGAGGACGCGGCGCGGCGCGATTTTACGATCAACGCGATGTTCATGACGCGCGGGCGGCGGCGTGTTCGACTATTTCGGCGGCGTCGCCGATCTGCGCGCCGGGCGGGTGCGCTTCGTCGGCGATCCGGCGACCCGGATCGCCGAGGATTTCCTGCGCATCCTGCGCTTCTTCCGGTTCTGGGCGCGCTACGGACGCGGCGAGGCGGACGCCGGCGGCGCTGGCCGCCATCGCGGCTGGCGGTGCCCGGCCTCGCGCGGCTCTCCGCCGAGCGGGTGTGGAGCGAACTCAAGCGCATCCTCGCCGCCCCCGATCCGTGCCCGGCGGTCGCATCTCATGGCGCGGCTCGGCATCGTTGCGGCGGTGATGCCGGAGGGCGCGGCGCCGGACCGCCTCGCGGCGCTGGTGGCGACGCGGCGCGCCGGCGGATGCACTGCTGCGCCTCGGCGCGCTGCTGCACCGGCGATGCGGCGGCGTTCGCCGCGCGATTGAAGCTCGCCAACGCCGAACGCGAGCGATCTGCTTGCGATGCGCGCGGGCCCGGCGCCGCCACCGGACGCGGATGACGCGACGCTGCGCCGGGCGCTGGCGAAGTGGCCGCGGGACGGTCGTGGAGGACCGGGTGTGGCTCGCCGGCGGGCGATCGCGGGCTGCTGGCCCGGCTCGCCGCGATGCCGGTGCCCGAGTTTCCGCTGCTGGGGCGCGACCTGCGCCGCGCCGGCGTGCCGGCCGGACCGGAGCTTGGCCGCTTGCTCGCCGACCTGCGCGCCTGGTGGCTCGCTGGCGGCTGCACCGGCGATGTGCGGGCGGAGACTCGCCGCGGCGGCTGGCGCGCGCCGAAGAATCTGCGCGCGGAGCTGACGACGTCAGCCCGCGGCGCGCGCCGTGGCGCCAGCCGGGTGCTCGCGTAGAGATCGGAAAGCGCGAGTTCCAGCGCGATGCTTTCCAGGGTGAGGCTGCCCGTCTCGATATGCATCGGGCGCTCGGGCCAGTTGCCGTCCGGCTGGCGGCGCAGCAGGTCGGCGCCGATCGTGACCGAGTGCAGGATCAGGATCTCGCGGACGCTCGGGATCGTGCGTGAAGGCCCAGACATTGGCCCAGGTCTGGGCGTGGTTGGTCGGCGAGAGGATTTCCACGATCAGGACCGGATCGGCGAGCGTCGCCTCCTCGGTCAGTAGTCCGAGCAGGTCACCGCGAGATCGGGGATGCGGATGTTCTGGCCGGAGGATACGTGCGGGACGATTCGCCGGCTGCCAGGACGACCACGCAGGGGCCGGCACGTTCCGCAAGGTGATTGCCGATCAGCCGCGCCAACTCGCCCTGCAGCGTCCCATGCGTGCCGGCTGGCGGGCGCCATTGCTTCCGGCTCGCCATCGACGAGCTGCCAGCGGCCATCCGTCTGCGCCGACCATGCCATGAACTCGGCCACCGTCATCCGGGCCGGGAATATTGGGAGCGCGACCATCGCCGGGACGATAGCACGCGGCGCCCGGCGCGTCGCGCGCTTCACGACCGGACCAGCGGGCAGCCGGTCTCGCTCAGCGGGCGGAACGCCTGCTCCGGCGGGACCGCGGCCAGGATCTTCAGGTAGTCCCACGGCGCGTGCGATTCGGCCGGGCGTCTTCACCTGCGTCAGATAGCGCGTGAACACCATCTTGTTGTTTTGCGCGGATGTGCCCGTCCTGGGTGAACACGTCGCGCACCGGCACCGCCTTCATCGCCGCGATCACCGCGCGGCCTTCGACCGTGCCGGCCTGCGCCACCGCGCGCAGGAAGTGCAGGGTCGCCGAGTAGTCGGCGGCGTGCACGTCGTTCGGCATGCGTCCGCGCCGCGCCATGAAGCGGCGCGCCCAGGCGCGCGTGGTGTCGTTCAGATCCCAATACCAGGACTGCATGAACGTCAGCCCCTGGGTGCGCGGCAGCCCGACCGCATGCACGTCGCTGAGATAGAAGCCGGGTGCGGCGAGCGTCTGCTTCGGCGTCAGGCCGAACTCGTGCGCCTGCTCGACGCCGTTGATCACGTCGGCGCCGGCGGAGGCGAACACCACCACCTCGGCGCCGGAACTCTGCGCCTGCAGCAGGTAGGAGGAGAAATCGCTGGTGTTGAGCGGGTGCCGCACCCGGCCGAGCACCTTGCCGCCGTTGCCGGTGATGGCGTTCGCGGCGTCCGCTTCCAGCGAGAGGCCGAAATTGTAGTCCACCGTGACGAGGAAGAACGTCGTCTTGCCCTGCGTGCGCAGCACGCGCATCAGCGCCGCCGCGTTGGACCAGTTGTTCTGCGCCCACTGGATGCCGTTGGGCGAGCACGCCTTGCCGGTGAGGTCGGAGGTGACGGCGGAGATCGGGATCGCGACCCGGTCGGCATCGCGCACCAGCCCCTGCACGGCGAGCGCGATCGACGAGTTGCCCATGTCGAGAATCATGTCCACGCCGCCCGGCCCGAGCCATTCGCGGGCGATGCTGACGCCGATATCGGTCTTGTTCTGATGGTCGGCCGACAGCACCTCGATCGGTCGGCCGAGCACGCGCGGGCCGAAATCCTCCACCGCCATCCGCGCCGCCTCGACCGAGCCGGTGCCGGCGGTGTCGGCGAAGGGGCCGGACTGATCCACCAGCACGCCGATGCGCACCGGCGCGGCCTCCGCCGCCCGGGCGCGGCCGCGGAGCAGGGATGCCGAGGCGAGGCCGGCGAGCAGCAGGCGGCGGGGCAGCGCGGTCATGGCATCTTGCGTCCTTGTCACGGGTCAGGCGCGGCGCTCGGCCAGCAGCGCCTCCACGGCCACGAGCACCGGAGCCGGCGGGATGCAGTGCATCTCCGCCCCGCCGTGGGCCTGCGCGCGCAGGATCGTCAGCCGCTCGGCCCAGGGTGCGAATTTTTCCGGATCGGTCGGGCCGAACAGCGAGACCATCGGCACGCCCGACGCGGCCAGCATGTGGCCGGCGCCGCAATCGGCCGCGACCGCCGCCGCGCAGCGTGCCCCGAGCGCGATGGTGAGGGCGGGCGTGACCTCGCGCACCGCCTGCAGCGGGAACAGTGCCGTGGGCAGCGCCGCCTTGAGCGGGGCGTGGGCCGCCTGCTCCGCAGGGCCGAGGATCATCACCGGTTGGCGTCCCGCGGCCAGCAGGGCCTGGGCGAGCGCGACATGGCGCTCGGCGGGCCATGCCTTGTGCCGCCCGCCGGCCCCCACCGCCTGGCCGACGTAGCAGGGTCCCGCCGGCAGCAGCCGCGCCGCGAGATCGGCGGCCGCTGACGGCAGGGCGAGCGCGCCCGCCGGCCGCGCCGCCCGGCCCGATGACAGCTCGGCCAGATCGAGCAGCCGGCGCACCAGCCGCCGCGGCTTCCGGTAGCCGGCCCGCGGCCGCACCTCGGAGAGCCAGAAATCCGCCGCCGCCGAGATGAAGCGGCGGGGGCGCAGCAGCCGCAGCGCGAGCGTCGTCGCCACCCGGCTCTGCGTGTCGATCAGCAGGTCGAGCCGTCCGCCGAGCGCCGCGTGCAGGCCCCGCCCGACGCCGCTCTGCTCGATCACCCGGTCGATCAGCCCCGTTGCCATGGGCGCGAGGGGACCGGCGTAGGCGCTGGGGCCGCGCCCGGCGATCCAGATCAGCTCGGCGCGCGGATAGGCGTCGCGCAGTGCGCGCACGAAGGGCAGCTTGATCAGCGCGTCGCCCACGAGGTCGAGATCGACATAGGCGGCGACGCGGCCGGCTGGCACCGCTGCCGCCTCGCTGCTAGAGGCGCCCGCTATGCAAGACGTTGTGCCGTCCGCCGCCAGCACCATGCTCCTCCGCCTCTGGCGCGAGCATGTCCGCCCGCAGCGCGGCCGGCTGATCGCGATCCTGCTGCTCACGGCCGCCACCGCGGCCGCCCAGGCGATTTATCCCGTCGTGATCGACCGCGCCATCGAGATGTTCGAGCGGCGCGATAGCCGCATTCTCTACCAGGTCCCCGCCCTGGTGGTGATCGTCACCACGATCAAGGCGCTCGCGCAATACGGCCAGACCGTGCTGATCCAGAAGGCCGTGCTGCTGGTGGTGCGGGGCCTGCAGGGGCGGATGTTCGCCCATCTGGTGCGCGCCGACCTGAGCCGGGTCGAGCGCGAGGCGCCGGCGGCGCTGGCGGCGCGGTTCACCGTGGATACCGCGACCGTGCGCGACGGGCTGACCCGCGCGGTGAACGGGGTGGGCGACGGGGTGAAGATCGTCGGCCTCGTCGTCTCCATGCTCTACCTCGACTGGGTGCTGTTCCTGATCGCGGCGGCGCTCTACCCGATCGCAGTGGTGCCGGTGCAGCGGATCGGCCGGCGGCTGCGGCGCGTGTCCGGCGAGGTGCAGATGCGGATGGGCGAGACCGCGACCCTGCTCACCGAGAGCTTCGGGCAGGCGCGCACGGTGCGGGCCTATCGGCTGGAGAGGGTGGAGACGGGCCGCGCCGAGACGGCGTTCGCCAACCTCTACCGCGAGCTCATGCGCATCGCGCGCAGCCGCAGCCGCATCGACCCGCTGCTGGAGGTGCTGGGCGGGGTGGCGGTCGCGGCGGTGCTGGGCTTCGCCGGCTGGCGGGCGGCGCATGGCGTGAGCACGCTCGGCAGCTTCACCGGCTTCGTCACCGCCCTCCTGCTCGCCGCCCAGCCGCTGCGCGCGCTCGGCAGCCTGAATGCCGCGATCCAGGAGGGACTCGCCGGCCTCACGCGCATCTTCGGCGTGATCGACGAGCCGCCCGCGATCCGCGAGCGCCCCGGCGCGGCGCCGCTGCCCGCCGGCGCACGGGCAGATCGCGTTCGACGGCGTGCGCTTCCGCTACCCGGACGGGCGGGTCGGCGCTGGAGGCGCTCTCCTTCACCGCCGAGCCGGGGCAGATGGTGGCGATCGTGGGGCCGTCGGGCGCCGGCAAGTCGACCGCGCTCGCCCTGATCCCCCGCCTGCACGACGTGGCGGCGGGGGCGGTGCGGATCGACGGGGCGGATGTGCGCGGGGTGACGCTGGCGAGCCTGCGCGACGCGATCGCCTATGTCCGGCAGGACGAGCTGCTGTTCGACGACACGGTGGCGGCCAACATCGCGCTCGGCCGGTCCGGCGCGAGCGAGGCGGAGATCGAGGCGGCGGCGCAGGCGGCGGCGGCGCGCGGGTTCATCGCGGCTCTGCCGCAGGAGTTCGAGACCATTGTCGGCCCGGGGGGCAGCGGCTCTCCGGCGGCCAGCGCCAGCGGGTCGCGATCGCCCGGGCGCTGTTGCGCGACCCGCGCATCCTGCTGCTCGACGAGGCGACCAGCGCGCTGGACGCCGAGAGTGATGCGGCGGTGCAACAGGCGCTCGCCCGGCTGCGGCGCGGCCGGACCACGATCGTGGTGGCCCACCGGCTCTCGACCGTGCGCGACGCCGATCTGGTCGTGGTGCTGGCCGAGGGGCGGGCGGTGGAGCAGGGGCGACATGCCGACCCTGATGGCCGAGGATCGCCTGTATGCCCGGCTGGTCAAGACGCAGTCCCTTACCTAGTTAGCGGGGTGCGCGCGGGCGGTCGGGAGAGGCCGGATGCCGTATGACGAGCAGCGCGGATCCGAAGGTCGGGTCGGGACCGGGACCGGTCGGGTCGCGGAACGGCGGCGCAGCCGGCTGCCCTGGCTGATCGTGGCGGCGGTCGTGCTGGTCGGCGCGCTCGGCGGTGGCTGGTACTGGTGGACCACCCGCAACATCGTCACCACCGACGATGCCTACACCGATGGGCGCGCGATCATGGTGGCGCCGCAGATCAGCGGCGAAGTGGTCGAGCTGGCGGTCACCGACAACCAGCATGTCATGCCCGGCACGGTGCTGATCCGCATCGACCCGCGCCCGTTCCTCGCCGCGCGGGACCAGGCGCGCGGCCAGCTCGCCGCCGCCGAGGGGCAGTTGGCCGCCGCGCAGGCGGCGCTCGACCTCGTGCGGGCAACCGCTCCGGCCCGGCTGGCGGCGGCGGAGGCGCAGCGCGACGCAGCGGCGGCGGTACTGTTCCGCGCGCAGGCCGATCTGCGCCGCCAGCAGAACCTGCCGCGCGTCGCGACCACGCAGCAGGAGATCGACCAGGCGACGGCCGGTCAGCGTCAGGCGACGGCGCAGCTCGCGCAGGCCGAGGCCTCGGTGCGCGAGGCGTCCACGGTGCAGCAGAGCGTCGCGCAGGCCCAGGCGCAGGTCGAGCAGTGGCAGGGCGAGGTGGCGCAGGCGCGCGGCCAGCTTGCGACGGCGGAACTCAACCTCGGCTACACCACCCTCACCGCGCCGCAGGAAGGCTGGGTGACGAAGCGCAACGTGGAGCGGGGCAACTACGTCACCGCCGGCACCGCCATCCTCTCGCTGGTCTCGCCGCAGATCTGGGTGACGGCGAACTTCAAGGAGACGCAGCTCAACCGGATGCGCCCCGGCCAAAGCGTGCGCATCGCCGTGGATGCCTATCCCGGACTCGACCTGCGCGGACACGTTGACTCGATCCAGCTCGGCACCGGCGGCCGCTTCACCGCCTTCCCGCCGGAGAACGCGACCGGCAACTTCGTGAAGATCGTGCAGCGGGTGCCGGTGAAGATCGTGATCGACAGCGGGCTCGATCCGAAACTGCCGCCGCCGCTCGGGCTCTCGGTGGAGCCGACGGTCGAGCTCAAATGACCGATGCGGCATGGCGGCCCGCGCGCCAATCCGTGGGCGATCGCGCTGGTGGTCACGCTCGCCGCCTTCATGGAGATCCTGGATACCACCATCGTCAACGTCTCGCTGCCGCACATCGCCGGCTCGATGGGCGCATCGAACGACGAGAGCACCTGGACGCTCACGTCCTATCTGGTGGCGAACGGCATCGTGCTGCCGATTTCCGCCTGGCTCGGCAGCGTCTTCGGCCGCAAGCGGTATTTTCTGACCTGCATCGCCTGCTTCACGCTGTTCAGCTTCCTCTGCGGCATCGCCACCAACCTGCCGGAGCTGATCGTGTTCCGCCTGATGCAGGGGTTTTTCGGCGGCGGGTTGCAGCCGAACCAGCAGGCGATCCTGCTCGACACGTTTCCGGCGTCGCAGCGGGGTCGCGCGATGTCGGTGGTGGCGATCGCGACCGTGATCGCGCCGGTGCTGGGCCCGACCCTCGGCGGCGTGATCACCGATCAGGCGTCCTGGCGCTGGATCTTCCTGATCAACATCCCTTTCGGCGTGCTCTGCTTCCTGGGCGTCGCGGCGCTGGTCGACGACCCGCCCTGGGCGATGCGGACGCCGCGGCCGGTGGACGGGATCGGGCTCGGGCTGATCGCGCTCGGCGTGGCCAGCCTGCAGGTGATGCTCGATCGCGGCGAGGATGCGGACTGGTTCTCCTCCCCGGTCATCTGCGCGTTCGCGGCCGTGGCGGTGATCGGCCTGCTGAGCGCCACGGCCTGGCTGCTGTGGAGCCGGCATCCGGTGGTCGATCTGCGGGTGCTGAAGGACCGCAACTTCGCCGTCGGCTGCGTGATGATCTCGGCGACCATGGCGGTGCTCTACGCGCCCGCAGTGCTGCTGCCGCTGCTGACGCAGACCGTGTTCGGCTACACCTCCACGCTCGCCGGCTACATCCTCTCGCCCGGCGCGCTCGTGGTGCTGCTGTTCATCCCGCTGGTCGGGCGGCTGATGCCGGTGGTGCAGACGCGCATTCTGGTGTTCGTGGGCTTCGTCGCGCTCGGCGTCGCGATGCTCTGGTCGTGCCGCCTGACGCCGACGCTCGACTTCACGTCGCTCGCGGAGATCCGCATGGCGCAGGGGGTGGGGCTGGCGTTCCTGTTCGTGCCGATCAGCACGATTTCCTACATCACCCTGCCGGCGGCGCAGCGCGGGGATGCGGTGGCGCTGCAGGTCATGTTCCGCAACCTCGCCGGCTCGATCGGCATCGCGATCGCGGCGGCGCTGGTGACGACGCGCAGCCAGGTGCACATGGCGTATCTGACCGCGCACCTCACGCCGCTCGATCAGCCGTATCTCGACCTGCTGCATCGGCATGTGCAGGCGCTGATCGGCATGGGGCATTCGCTGCGCGACGCCACCGCGGCGGCGATGGGGCAGATTCTCCAGACCTCTGCACGTGCAGGCGTCGGTGCTCGCCTATTCGGACGTGTTCCTGATGTGCGGAATACTGGCGTTCGCCGCGGCGCCGTTCGCGCTGCTGTTCAGCGCCGTGAAGGGCTCGATGCGCCCCGGCGGCGGGCATTGAGGCCGCGACATGGCGAAACCTTACCGATCTTTATGCCGACCGTTAGGACGCGGCAATTGATCGCCGCGGCGTGGCGGCGCATGCAACGTCGCGGAGACGATCAGGCGTGACACCCCGATGACAGCACGGCCGGCGAGCGCGCGGACGCGCGCAGCGTGGCCCGACATCGGGCGCGTGGAGTTGGCCGGCCTGCTGGCGGCCCTCGCCGCCGCCGTCCTGCTTGCGTGGCTGAGCGCCGCGCGGCCCGCCGACATGCCCGTCTGGGCGCCGTGGGAGTTTTCGTGGACGCAGTTCCTGGCTGCCATCCTGGGGCTGGGGTGGTACGCGCGCGGCGTCGCGCTGGCGGATGCCGGTGCCGCGCCGAACGTGTGGCGGCAGGCCGCGTTCGTGCTCGGCGTCGTCTCGATCTATGCCGTGCTGCTCACGCATTTCGAGTACATGGCGCAGCACATGTTCTTCCTGAACCGGCTCCAGCACATGGTCATGCACCATGTAGGGCCGTTTCTGGTCGCCCTGTCCTGGCCCGGCGAGACGCTCTACCGGGGCATGCCGGCGCCGCTGCGCCGCGTGTTCGACCATCCCGCGCTGCACCGCGCCATGCGCATCGTGCAGCAGCCTGCGCTGGCTGGCGTGCTGTTTGCCGGGCTGATCTGCCTCTGGCTCGTGCCCGCCGTGCATTTCCGGGCGATGATCGACCGGCGGCTCTACGACGTGATGAACTGGAGCATGGTGATCGACGGATTGCTGTTCTGGTTCCTGGTCCTCGATCCCCGGCCCGCGCCGCCCGCCCGCACCTCCTTCGCGGTGCGGATGATCGTCACCATCGCGGTGATGTTTCCGCAGATCATCGCCGGGTCGCTGCTCACGTTCAGCACGCGCACGCTCTATTCGTACTACGACCTGTGCGGGCGGCTCTATCCGTCGCTGGGCGCGCTGGTGGACCAGCATCTCGGCGGGGCGATCGTGTGGATCCCGAGTGCGATGATGAGTTCGATTGCGTTCATGCTGATCCTGAACAATATCCGGCTGAACGAGGAACGCGAGGCGGCCGAGGAGACTGATGTCGATGATGCCAAGAACGTGGTTTTCGCCAGCCGCTGGACGGGGCGGTAGGGCGCGGGCGGTGATGCGGCCGCTCCTGGCCGCGCTCATCGGCCTCGCGGCACTCCCCGTGCCGGCGGCGTACGCGGCGGCGCTGCATGTCGAGGGGGCGTGGATGCGCATGCTGCTGCCGTCGCGCCCCGCGGCGGGCTACTTCGTGCTGCACAATGACGGCGACACCGCCGCCACGCTGGTCAGTGCGGACTCCACCGCGTGCGGGGAGCTCATGCTGCATCGGAGCACGCATGAGGGCGGGCAGGAGCGCATGGAGATGGTGCAGAGCGTACCGGTGCCGGCGCACGGCAAGGTCAGTTTCGCGCCCGGCGGCTATCATCTGATGTGCATGATGCCGGGCGAGGCGGTGCGCCGGGGCAACCATGTTCCCGTCACGTTCCACTTCGCCGACGGCGCCGTGCTCGAGGTCATGTTCGCGGTGAAGGGGCCGAACGGCCAATGACGCGCGGGGCGCCGCTGCTCGCGCGGCGCGGCGTGCTCGGCCTCGCGGCCGGCGCCGGGCTGCTGCGGCCGCTGCGCGCGCTGGCGCGGGCGGAAAGCGGGGGATCGCCGAACATCGACGTCTCGGGCAACCTGCCCGCGCTGCGCTTCACCATGACGCGGGCCACGGACGCGAAGCAGGTCACGGCGGCCGACTACCGTGGCAACGTGGTCCTGCTCTATTTCGGCTACACGTTCTGTCCCGATGTGTGTCCGCTCACGCTGACCAACATCGACGCGGTGCTCAAGCGACTCGGGCCGCTGGCGTCGGGCGTGCGGGTGCTGTTCGTGAGCGTCGATCCCGATCGGGACACGCTCCCCGTGCTGCGGGAATACACCGCCGCGTTCGGGCCGCAGGTGGTGGGGCTGCGCGGCACGCCGGACCAACTTGCCGCGCTCGCGCAGCGCTACCGCGTCGCCTACTCGGTGAACCACACCGGCCGGCGCTACGAGGTGACGCACGGTTCCGCGGTCTATGCGTTCGATGCGAGCGGCAACGCGCGGCTGCTGATTCCCTCGCTTGCCACGACGCCGCCGGCCATCGCGGCGACCGCGGCCGATCTGCGCCGCCTTGCCAGCAGCGCCGCGCCGTCGGGCATCCTGTCGCGCGCGCTGCAGTTTCTGGAGGGGTTGGTCTGAGCGCCGGCGCGGCACTTACGGCCAGCGCACCTCCGGCGGCAGCACATCAGGATCGCCTCGACATTGCCGCCGGTCTTCAGCCCGAACAGCGTGCCGCGGTCGTAGAGCAGGTTGAACTCGACGTAGCGGCCGCGGCGGACCAGCTGGTGCTCGCGGTCGGCGGCGGTCCAGGGCTCGCGCATGCGGCGGCGCACGATGCCGGGATAGAGCGTCGAGGAAGGCCTCGGCCGACGTCGCTGGGTGAACGCGAAGTCCGCTGCCGCGTCGCCGGAGAAGAGATGGTCGAAGAAGATGCCGCCGACGCCGCGCGGCTCGTCGCGGTGCGGCAGGAAGAAGTAGCGGTCGCACCATTCCTTGAAGCGCGGATAGTAGGCCGGGTCGTGCCGGTCGCAGGCGGCGCGGTAGCGCGGCGTGGAAGTCGGCGGCGTCCTCGATGGCCGCCGGCGCGTCGAGGCGCATCGGCGTCAGGTCGCCGCCGCCGCCGAACCAGCCCTGCGTGGTGATCAGCATGCGCGTGTTGAAATGCGCGGCCGGCACCAGCGGGCTCTGCATGTGCGCGACCAGGCTGATGCCGCAGGCCCAGAAGCGCGGGTCCTCCGCGGCGCCCGGGATCTGCGCGCGGAACTCCGGGCTGAACGTGCCGCAGACGGTGGAGACGTTCACCCCGACCTTCTCGAACACGCGCCCGCGCATGACGCGCATCTCGCCCCCGCCGCCGTCGCTGCCGTCCTCGGTCGGGCGCTGCCAGGCGCGGCGCTCGAAGCGGCCGGGCGGCGGTCGGCGAGGGGGCCGTCCTGCTCGTCCTCGATCGCCTCGAAGGCGGCGCAGAGCCGGTCGCGCAGCTCCTCGAACCACGCCGCGCGCCGTCTCGCGCAGGGCGGCGTGCGGCGGCGGCGGCGTCACTGCGCGGCTGCGATCGTCTGCTCGACGTGGCGGCGGCGCGCGTCGACCTCGCGGGCGATGCGCTGGTCGTCCTCCTGCAGCGCCTGCACGTCCACCTCGGCGAAGTGGAGCACGCCGAGCTGTTCATAGCCGCGCCGCACCCGCTCGCCCCACAGGCCGATGTCCTTCACCGTCGGCACGATGCGGCTGAACAGGTTCGAACGGAACTTCTGCTGCGCCCCGCTGACCAGCAGGTATTCCACCGCCTCCTGGATCGGCACGTCGAGGTGCTGCCAGAGCTCGATCGCGTCGAACCGCTCGCGCATGAGCTTGCACGCCTCGACCAGGAACTCCTCGCGCTCGTCACGCTCCGCCTGGGTCAGCTGCGGGTAGTAGTCGCGCAGCGCGAGGCGCCCGAAGGCGACGTGGCGCGCCTCGTCCTCCATGACATAGGCGTTGACCGCGGCCGCGAGCGGGTTCTGCGCATGGTCGCGGATGCGCGCGAAGGCGGCGAGCGCCAGCCCCTCGATGACGACCTGCATGCCGAGATAGGTCATGTCCCAGCGCGTGTCGCGCAGCACCTGGTCGAGCAGCTCCTTGAGCGGCTTCGTCATCGGGTAGGCGACGCCGAATTTCTCCAGCAGGCGCTTGTAGACCTCGACGTGGCGGGCCTCGTCCATGGTCTGGGTGGCGGCGTAGAACTTGCTGTCCATGTCCGGCACCTGCTGGACGATCTTGGCCGCGCAGATCAGCGCGCCCTGCTCGCCCTGCAGGAACTGGGAGACCGACCAGGACTGGTAGTTGCGGCGGATCTGCGCCTTCTCGGCCGCCGACATGCGCTGATAGAAGGGCGCGCCGGCGACCGGCAGGCTCTCCTCCGGCAGTTGCTGCGGGTTCTCGGGGTCGAGCTCCTGGCTCCAGTCGATGCGGTCGTTGGCGTTCCACTGCATCGTCTTGCCGCGCTCGTAGAGGGCGAGCAGGCGGGTTCGCTCGGGCGCGAACTCCCAATTGAAGCAGGTCTGGAAATCCTGCGGCACGTCCCAGGACGCGGGCGAGGGGATTGCATACAGGTCGGCGATGGTCACAGGGCGCCTCCGATCGGTCGGACAGGCGCAGTCTAGCACAGTCCGCGCCTTGCCATGCGTGCCGCTATGCGGCAGGTATGCGCGCCGCCCGTCTCCGGGCCGCTCCGAGCAGAAGGATGGCCGCGACGATGTCCACAGCCGTGCCCGCCAGCGCGCAACACCCCGGCCACGGGACTGGGCCGGACGGGGGCAAGCGGGATTTCCTGAAGCTGGTGCTGGGGGCCGGCGCGGTGATCGGCGTCGGTGCGATCGCCTGGCCGTTCATCGACAGCATGAACCCCTCCGGCGACGTGCTCGCCCTGGCCGCGGTCGAAGTGGACCTGACGCCGATCCCGGCCGGGTCCGGCATCACCGTGCTCTGGCGGGGCAAGCCGGTGTTCGTGCGCCACCGCACGCCGAAGGAGATCAAGGAGGCGGAGGACACGCCGCTCTCCGCCCTGATCGACCCGGCGCCGGACTCCGACCGCGTCCAGCAGGGCCACACGCAGTGGCTGGTGCTGATCGGCATCTGCACCCATCTCGGCTGCATCCCGCTCGGCAACAAGCCGACCGACCCGCGCGGCGAGTGGGGCGGGTATTTCTGCCCCTGCCACGGCAGCCAGTACCGACACCGCCGGGCGGGTGCGCCACGGCCCGGCGCCGCTCAACCTCTTCCTCCCGCCCTACGCGTTCGAGACCGACACCAAGGTCAAGATCGGCTGACGCACTCCCCGGAGCATCTGACATGGCCGGCCTCACCAAGAGCGAATTCAAAAATCCGGTGGTGAACTGGATCGACACGCGCCTGCCGCTCTTCACCATGATGAGCAAGGAATACGCGACCTTTCCGACGCCGAAGAATTTCAACTATTTCTGGAATTTCGGCGCGCTGGCGACGGTCACGCTGCTGATCATGATCGCGACCGGCGTGTTCCTCGCGATGAACTACACGCCGGACGCCTCGATGGCCTTCGAGTCGGTCGAGCGCATCATGCGCGACGTGAACTACGGCTGGCTGCTGCGCTACGCGCACGCCAACGGCGCGTCGATGTTCTTCCTCGTCGTCTACGTCCACATCTTCCGCGGCCTCTACTACGGCTCCTACAAGACCCCGCGCGAGCTGCTGTGGATGCTCGGCGTGGTGATCCTGCTGCTGATGATGGCGACCGCCTTCATGGGCTACGTGCTGCCGTGGGGCCAGATGTCGTTCTGGGGTGCCACGGTCATCACCAACCTGTTCTCGGCGATCCCGCTGGTCGGCAATGGCATCGTGACCTGGCTGTGGGGCGGTTTCGCGGTGGGCAACCCGACGCTGCACCGCTTCTTCAGCCTGCACTATCTGCTGCCGTTCGTGATCGTGGGCGTGGTGTTCCTGCACGTGATGGCGCTGCACATCACCGGCTCCAACAACCCGCTCGGCATCGACGTGAAGAGCCCGCAGGACACGCTGCCCTTCCATCCCTATTACACGATCAAGGACAGCGTCGGGCTGTGCGTGTTCTTCCTGGTCTACGCGGCGATCGTGTTCTTCGCGCCGAACCTGTTCGCCAACGCCGACAACTACATCCCCGCCAATCCGCTGGCGACGCCCTCGGAGATCGTGCCTGAATGGTACCTGTTGCCGTTCTACGCCATCCTGCGCTCGGTGCCGAACAAGCTCGGCGGCGTGGCGATGATGTTCGGCTCGATCCTGATCCTGTTCGTGCTGCCGTGGCTGGACACGAGCCCGGTGCGGAGCTGCAAGTTCCGCCCGATCTATCGCGGCTTCTTCTGGCTGCTGCTGGTCTCCGCGATCGCGCTCGGCTTCGTCGGCGCGCACCGGCCGGAGGGCTGGTGGGTGGTGCTCGGCCGCGTCGCCACGACCTATTACTTCCTGCATTTCCTGGTGATCCTGCCGGTCCTGGGCAAGCTCGAGCGGCCGCTGCCGCTGCCGGAAAGCATCAGCCGCCCGGTCATCGGGCGCGGCGGCGGACCGTTGCCGGGCGGGGCACCGGCCAAGCCGATGGAGAAGCCCTGATGCGCGCGCTCATTCTCGCGGCCGCGCTCGCCGCGCTGACGGTGCCGGCGATCGCCCCGGCGGTGGCGGAGGACAGCCTGCCGCACGCAGAAATGGAGCTTCTCCGGCGTCTTCGGCACCTATGACCGCGCCGCCGCGCAGCGGGGCTTCCAGGTCTACAAGGAGGTCTGCGCGAACTGCCACTCGCTCAAGGAAGCGTTTTACCGCGACCTCGGGGGCATCGGGCTGACCAACGAGCAGATCAAGGCGATCGCGGCGACGGTCACGGTGCCGACGATCGGCGACGACGGCCAGCCGGCCGAGCGGCCGGCGCTGCCTTCCGACCATTTCAGGTCGCCCTTCCCCAACGACCAGGCCGCGCGCGCGGCGCTGAACGGCGCCCTGCCGCCGGACCTGTCGGTGATCACCAAGGCGCGCGAGGGCGGGCCGGACTACGTCTACGCGCGTGCTGACCGGCTACGGCGAGCCCCCGGCGGGCATGCAGATGGGCGCCGGGATGAACTACAACAGAGCCTTCCCCGGCCACCAGATCGCCATGCCGCAGCCGCTGCAGGACGACTCCGTGACCTATGCCGACGGCACCAAGGCCACGCTGCCGCAGGAGGCGCACGACGTCGTCACGTTCCTCACCTACATCTCCAACCCGGAGATGGAGGAGCGCAAGCGGCTGGGCGTGAAGGTCCTGATCTTCCTGGCCCTGCTCACCGGCGTCACCTATGCGGTGAAGCGCAAGGTGTGGGCGGACGTCCACTGAGCGATCCGGGTCCCGCGATGGCGGAGCAGGGACGGGACACCGTCCAGCCGGTGATCGGCATCATCGGCGGCTCCGGCATCTACGACATCGAGGGGCTGGAGGATAAGGCGTGGCGGCGGGTCCACACGCCCTGGGGCGAGCCGTCCGACGAGCTGCTGGAGGGCTGGCTCGGAGGGCGTGCGCTGCGTGTTCCTGCCGCGGCACGGGCGCGGCCACCGGCTGTCGCCCACCCACCTGAACTACCGCGCCAATATCGACGCGCTGAAGCGCGCCGGCTGCACCGACGTGATCTCGCTCTCCGCGGTCGGCAGCCTGCGCGACGACGCTGCCGCCGGGCCATTTCGTCATCGTCGACCAGTTCATCGACCGCAGCTTCGCGCGCGAGAAGAGCTTTTTCGGCGACGGCTGCGTCGCCCATGTCTCGGTGGCGCATCCCGTGTGCGCGCGGCTCGGCGATGCGCTGGAGACGGCGGCGACCGGGCTCGCGCTGCCGGTGACGCGCGGCGGCACCTATCTCGTCATGGAGGGGCCGCAGTTCTCCACCAAGGCGGAGAGCGAGCTGTATCGCACCTGGGGCTGCAGCGTGATCGGCATGACCAACATGCCGGAGGCGAAACTCGCGCGCGAGGCCGAGCTCTGTTACGCGACGGTCGCGATGGTGACCGACTACGATTGCTGGCACCCGGACCATGACGCCGTGACGGTCGACATGGTGGTGAAGGTGCTGTTCGCGAACGCCGCCCGGGCGCGGGCCCTGGTCGCGGCGGTGGTGCCGCCGCTGGGCCATGCGCGCGGATCATGCCCGGCCGGCTGCGACCACGCGCTCGAATACGCCATCATCACCGCGCCGGAGCGGCGCGACCCCGACCTCATGCGCCGGCTCGACGCGGTCGCCGGACGGATGCTGCGCGCGGGCTGAGCGGTTGCGCCCTCACCCCGGCCCTCTCCCGCAAGCGGGAGAGGGAGTCCTGGGCGAAAGGGCCCTCTTCCCCCTGGGAGAGAGGGTTGGGTGAAGGGGCGCCCGCCTATTCCGCGCCCTCGCCTATTCCGCGCCCTTGATGTGCGCGAGATAGCCGACGATCGTGGGAACGTCCTCGGCCGCGACGGGCGCCTTGAACGTCTCGCGCATCTTCTTCACCTCCGCCTCCCACACCGCTTTCGGCAGTGCGGGCTGATAGAGCACCATGCCGGCGGAATGGCACGCGAGGCAGTTGTTGGTCACGACCCCCGCGCCCGGCCCGTCGGGGAAGGTGCTGTGATCCGCCGGCAACTCGACGCTCAACGATTTTGGCAGCGCCGGCGTCTGCGCCTGCGCGGCGAGCGGCAGCGCCATCAGCCCGGCCGCCAGCGCGCCATGAAGCAATCGGTTCGGCATGGTGCGCTCCCTCATGCCGCGGTCACGGCGACGGTCTCGATGACGTTGCGCATGTAGCCGCCGGGATTCCAGTTCGGCGTGTCCGGCTGCGCCTCGCCGTTCGTGTTCGTGCAGCGCACCGCGAGGCGCACTTCGCCCGCGGCCGCCGGGGTGAAGTGCCCCTGCCAGCGCCGGAACCCGTATTTGCCTTCGTCCGCGCCCAGCGCCGCCGCCTGCCAGGTCTTGCCGCCATCGCTGGAAAAATCGACGCCCGCCACGCCGGTATCGCCGCCGAACGCGACGCCGCGCGCGAGCTGCGGCGCGCCGACACCGACCCGGCTGCCGGGTGCGAGGTTGGTGATGAACGAGCGGGGCAGCATGCGGCTGATCGGCACCTGCTTCACGCCGTGCGCGCCGGGCTTGATGTCGGCGTGTGGCGTGTCCGGGATCAGATAGGCCTTGGCCATCCAGAAATTGTCGTCCGGCCGGTCGAGCACCTCGATGCTGTCGAGCATCTTCACCCAGTAGGTCGCGAACCAGCCCGGCACGACGAGGCGCAGCGGGAAGCCGTTGAGCAGCGGCAGCGGCGCCCCGTTCATGGCGTAGGCGATCAGCACCTCGCCGTCGCGCGCATGCTCGACCGACAGCGATTTCCGGAACGCCGGCGCATCGGGCACCACCGGCTCCTCCAGCCCGCCGAAGCGCACCGCGACCGCGCCCGCCTTCACCCCCGCGCGATCCAGCACGTCCTTCAGCCGCACGCCGCGCCAGAGCGCATTGCCCATCGCGCCGTTGCCCCATTGCCCGCCGGGGATCACCGGCTCGAAGAAACCACGGGAATTGCCGGAGCACTGGTTGACCGCCGCCATTTCCACCGCCGGCAGCGCGGTGAGGTCGGCGAGGGAGAGTGCCAGCGGCCGCTCGACATGCCCGCCGACGGTCAGGCGGAACTGCACCGCATCCACCTCGCTCGGCATCGGCCAGTGCCAGCGAACATAGAACCGGTCGTTGGGCGTGAACGTGCCCTGGTCGAACACGTCGAACGGCGTCTCCAGCAGCGGCGCACGGCTGCGCTGCAGGATCATGGCACCCTTCTGGGGGAAGGCGGTGGTGATCGGGCGCAGATCGGGCCGGTCGGGCAGCGGCAGGCGCGCCATGGTCTCCGCCTTCGCGCGCCCGCTCGCGGCCAGGGTCGCGAACGCCCCCGCGCCGGCAAGAAGCTTTCTTCTCGAAGCCGCCACGCCGAACGGCTTGCCCTGTCCTGTGCCCGGCATCGCCATGTCTCCCCGCCTATGCGCTCGCACTGCGCCGTTGTGCGCCGCGGCGACCTCGCTACGCCAGATGCTTCGCGAAGAAGGCGAGCGTGCGCGACTGCGCCAGGTCGGCGTCGGGCTTGCTGAAGCTGCCGCGGTCGTCGCAGCCGAAGCCGTGGCCGGCGCCGGCATAGACGAAGATCTCCGCCGCCGGCTGCGCGGCGCGGATCGCCTCCACGTCCGTCATCGAAATGGAGGCGTCGGTCTCGCCGAAATGCATCTGCACCGGGCAGTGCGGGGTCTCGGTCCGGGTGCCCGCGATGCCGCCGCCGTACCAGCAGCAGGCGGCGCGGAAATGCGTGGTCCGGGTGGCGCCCCACCACGCGACCGTGCCGCCCCAGCAATAGCCGACGATGCCGAGCGTCCGTCCGGCCAGCGCCGCCGCGGCCGCGTCGATGTCGGCCAGCGTCCCGCTGCTCCGGCACCTCGGCGCGCAGCGCCCGCCCGCGCGTCATGTCCTCCGGCGTGTAGCCGAGTTCCACGCCCGGCTGCACCCGGTCGAACAGAGCCGGGGCGACGACGGCATAGCCCTGGGCAGCGAACCGCTCGCACACCGTGCGCATGTGGCGAATTCACACCGAAGATCTCCTGCACGACGACGAGCCCCCGCGTCGCTGCCTCGGGGCCGGTGCGCCAGGCGTTCAGCCGGTGGCCGTCGGCGGCGGTGAGGGTGACGTTGCTGCCCATGGTGCTCTCCTTGCGTCGTCGCGTTCCGGGCCGCAGGATGGCGACATGGCCGAGATCGTCAACCTTCGGCGGGTGAAGAAGGCGCGGGCGCGCGACGCCGCGGCGCAGCAGGCGGCCGAGAACCGGGTGCGCCACGGCCGCACCGCCGCGGCGAAGGCGGCCGAGCGGCAGGGCGAAGCGCGCCGCCGGGCGGTGCTCGACGGCGCGAAGGTTGACGTCGTGCGGGGCGACGACGCCGATCAGGCGTAGCTGTAGCGCGGCCGCCGCCGGCCGCGCCCTCGGGCAGCAGGTCGAAGAAGTGCCAGACGCTGCAGAAATCGTCGCCGGGCTTGAGCCCCGCGTCGGCGACGCGCAGCAGCCGGTCGCCGTCGCGGCGGAACACCGAAACCCCGGGCCGCAACCGGCCGTCCTCACCGCGATAGCCCATGTCGGCCGCGAACGTCGTGCCGGCGTGGCTCACCATGGGAAAGATCCAGCCTCTTCCTGCGGCGAACGCCTTCTGCGCCGAAGGCGGGTCCGGGGTGGAGATCACGAACGCGGCGCGGTCGGCGAGATGGGCGTAGACACCGTTGAAGCCGTCCGCCCAGAGCGTGCAGTAGGGGCAGGACGCGCCCATGTTGTGGATCACGATGAGGTCGCGCTTGTCGCCGAACAGCTCGGAGAGCCGCACCGGCCCGTCGGGCGTGGCCTGCACATAGTCCTGGACTTCCTCCGGCCCGGCCGCGGCGCGCGCCTCGCGGATCTTCTCGCGCAACTCCGCGATCTGCCGGCGAAACTCTGCGACCCGCGCGGCGGCGTTGCTGTCATGCATGGCTCATGCTCCCGCGCTGATGCGGCCCGGTTCGTACATGTCGTGCAGCCGCACCCACGCCATGTTGTATTCGAGCCCGTCCTCGTCGCGACCCTTGGGCACGAGGTCGAGGAAGTGATAGGCGCCGTTCACCGTCTCCACCCCGCGCCCGTAGCGTGGAGTAGGTGTGGAACACGGCGCCGGCATCGTCGCGGCAGAACACGCTGATGCCGGGCAACTCCGTCCGCTGCATGCGCAGCGGCGCATAGTTGTATTCGGCGGCGCCGGCCTGCACATCCTCCGGACGGAAGGAGACGCCGTAGTCGAAGTTGAAGTCGCTGCCTTCGGATGAGAGCCACGTGAATCCCCAGCCCATGCGTGCCTTGAACGCCGCGAGCTTGGCCAACGGCGCGCGCGAGATCGCGGCGAAGGTCACGTCGCGCTGTGCCAGATGCACCGGAATGCCGTTGAAATTGTCGGCCCAGAACGAGCAGCTCTTGCAGCCGGCCTCCCACGCCGGGTCGAACATGAAGTGGTAGACGACGAGCTGGCTGCGTCCCTGGAAGATCTGCGGCAGCGTCTGCCGCCCTTCGGGACCCTCGAACGTATACGGCTTCTCCACCCGCACCCACGGCAGCGCCCGGCGCTGCTCGCTCAGCGCGTCGCGCTCGCGGGTGAACGCCTTCTCCTGCGCAAGAAGCTTCGTGCGTGCCGCGATCCACGCGTCGCGCGAGACGATCTCATGATCCTGCATGATCGGACCTCCTCGATAGCGGGTGTGTCTCGTCCTCGCCGGCCGCCAGCGTCGCGGCCAGCAGGTCGAACTGGCCCTGCCAGTATTTGCTGTAGCGGTTGATCCAGACCGCGGCCGCGAGGATCGGCCCCGCGACCAGGCTGCACCGGCTGATCCGCCCGCTGCGCTCCTGCTGCACCAGCCCCGCGCGCACCAGCACCTGGATGTGGCGCGAGACCGCCTGCAGCGAGATCGCGAACGGCGCGGCGAGTTCCGAGACGAGCCGCGCCTCGCCATCGAGCCGCTCCAGGATCGCGCGCCGCACCGGGTCGGAGAGGGCGAAGAACACGGCGTCGAGTTCCGCCCCCGCGGTGTCCCCCGCCATTCCCGCGGCCGCTTCCACCGATGCGCGCGCGCCCTGACCGGACATGCGGGCAAACTATCAAGCAATCGGTTGAATGTCAACCGACACGTTGATTGTCAAGCTACTCCCCGGACAGCTCCCGCCGCCGCCGCTCCAGCTCCTCGCTGTAGCGGCGGAGCGAGTACGCTTCGGTCAGGACCCCGATCACACGCCGGCTGTCGGTGCTGTCCACGACCGCGAGCGCATCCGCCTCCGCCTGCTCGAACGCGCTCACCGCCTCCTTGATGGTCATTTGCGGGAGCAGCATGTCGTTGGGGTAGTGCAGGATGTCGCCGAGGGTCCTGGTCTCGTCCTCCTCCGCCGCATGCGCCTCGGGCACCAGCACCATGCCGACGTAGCGGTCGGACCCGTCGATCACCACCACGCGACTGGTGGCACCCAGCGGCACGTCGCGGCGGAACGCGCCGATGGTGGTGGAGGCGCGCGCGGTGCGCACCTCGCGGCGCATCATCCGCGCGACGGTCAGCGTGCGCATCCAGCCGATATCCACGGCGCTGCGGATCGCCTCGCCGCGCAGATGGAAGCGCCAGGTCGCGAAGCTGTAGCCGAAGGTGCGGCGCACCGTCAGCGTCGAGACCACGGACGCCATGACCACGGCGACCGTGAGCGGCAGGCTGCCGGTGCTCTCCAGCGCCAGGAACGCCATCGTCAGCGGCCCGCCCACGATCGCGACCGCGAGCGCGCTCATCCCCACCAGCGCGCCCACGATCTCCGGCACCGCCTCGGTCGTCGTGACGAGCGCGAGCGCGCCCACGAACAGCTTGCCGAGCAGGGCGCCGAGGAACAGCGAGGCGAAGAACAGCCCGCCGCGGAACCCCGAGCCGATCGAGACCGCCGACGCGACCGCCTTCAGCACGACCAGCAGGGCGAGATGGCGCAGCGGGTAGGGCGCGTCCATCGCCGCCTGCAGCGCCCCGTGGCCGGAGGAAAGCACCTGCGGCGAGATCGCCGCCAGCCCCGCGATCGCCAGCCCGCCGATCGCCGGCCGGGCCCAGGCCGGCACCCGGCTGCGGCGGAAGATGTCCTCGGTGAGCGTGACGCCGCGCATGATCGCGATGCCGACCAGGGCCGCGAGCATCCCGAGCGCCAGGATCGGCAGGTAGTCGACCGGCGCGATCATGGTCGGCAACTGCACGTCGAAGCCGTAGAGGTCGGGCGTCAGCAGCCGCACCACCACGACGGCGACGATCGAGGCCGCCGACCACCGGGCGCCAGGGTGGCGAGCGAGTAGGTGCCGATCACCAGCTCGAACGCATAGAAGGCGCCGGTCAGCGGCGCGTTGAACGCGGCGGCGATCGCCCCCGCGGCGCCGCAGCCCACCAGCAGGCGCAGGTCGTTGCGCCGCAGCCGGAAGCTGCGCCCCAGGCGCGAGGCGAGGGCGGAGCCGATCTGGGTGTAGCCCGCCTCGAGCCCGACCGAGGCGCCGACGCCGTTCGAGACCATGGTCTGCGCGACCACGATCAGGCTGTCGTTGAGCGACATGCGCCCGCCGTAGAGCGCGTTTGCCTCGATCGGGTCGACCGCGCGGCGCGGCCAGTAGCGCAGGATCAGGATCCCGCTCACGCCCAGCAGCAGCCCGCCGCCGCCGAGGGCGGCGACCGCGCGCCAGACGTCGATGCTGATCTGCGCGCTCAGCCGCTCGTTGCCCGGGAGATTGTAGAGAAACTGCGTGCATGAGCTGCGCGAGCATGCTCATGGCGGTGACCGAGAGCCCGGCGACCAGCCCCGCGGCGGCGGCCAGGGCGACCAGCCAGATCTCGTCGGTGCGCACCAGCGCCCGCAGCGTCTGCGGCAGGTGCACCAGCCAATCGCGGAAATCGCGCCGCGCGCGGGGCTTCGGCGGCGCCTCGTCAACCCGTCGCAAGGGGGCCAGCGCGGCGAGGCGCTGCTGGAAGGTTCGGCGCAACCGGCCGGGCTGAGCCGGCAGGCTGGCACCGCCTGGAGGAACCGTCATTCTGCAGGCCCGAACCCCGGCACGCCGCGACGCGCTGATCGCTCTCACGCGCTCACGGCATCAATGGGACGCATCGCGCGGGCGATCAACCGTGCAACTGTGCGAGGCCGCTTAAGATCGCGTAACGATCACGTGGCGTGTCGCTGGGGTCATGCCTGCCGCGCGCCGCGTCTTCCCGTGCTGGGTTTGTCCCGGCGCTCTGGCATAAGGCCGGACCGCGGGAGGGTGTCGATGGCGGCCGGCTGGGTGCAACTGCTGCGCCGGGGGAATGGGGCGCGCAGCGCCGTGGTCGGCGGCAGCATGGTGCTGCACGCGCTGAACACGTTCATCGTCGCCACCATCCTGCCCTCGGTCGTGCGCGAGATCGGCGGGCTGCGCTATTTCGCCTGGAGCACCGTGCTCTACGTGGTGGCCTCGCTGCTCGGCGGCGCCACCGCCGCGCGGCTGTTGCAGCGCCTGGGCGCCCGGCGCACCTATCGCGGCGCGCTCGCGGGTTTCGCCGCCGGCTCCATCACCTGTGCGCTCGCGCCCGCCATGCCGGTGCTGCTGGCCGGCCGGTTCGTCCAGGGGCTGGGGGCGGGCACGCTTTCGGCGCTCTGCTTCATGATGGTGCGCACGCTGTTTCCCGCGCCGCTGTGGGCGCCGGCGCTGGCGCTGGTCTCGGTGGTGTGGGGTGGTGCGACGCTGCTCGGCCCGGCGGTGGGCGGCGTGTTCGCGCAATACGCCTCCTGGCGCGCCGCGTTCTGGACCATGGCCGCAGTGACGCCGCCGCTGCTGCTGCTGGTCGAGCGGGCGCTGCCGCCCGGGCTCGCGCGGCCCAGGCCGCCCGCCGGCGCGCTGCCGGTGCTGAACCTGCTGCTGCTCGCCGGCAGCGTGCTCGCGGTCTCCGCCGGCAGCATGACCGGGGCCGCGGGCTGGAATGCCCTCGGCGTCGCCGTCGCCGTCGCCGGCCTCGTCGCCTTCGCCCGGCGCGAGGCGGCGGGCGGTGGCGTGCTGCCCACCGGCGCCACGCGCCCGGCGGCGCCGCTCGCCACGGTCTATGCCGCGATGCTGCTGATGATCGCCGCCACCACGCCGGAGATCTTCGTGCCCTACTTCCTGCAGACGCTGCACGGGCTGGTCGCCGCTGCACGCCGGCTACCTCTCCGCCCTGATGTCGGCGGGCTGGACGCTTGGCTCGGTCAGCAGCTCCGGCGCCGGCGGCGGCGCGGGCGCGGGCGGCGATCGCGACCGGGCCGGTGGTGCTGGCCGGCGGCCTCGCCGGGCTCGCGCTGCTGATGCCGCAGGCGGCGGCGCCGCTCATCGCCATGGCCGGCATCGCGGCCGCGCTGCTGGCGCTCGGCTTCGGCATCGGCCTCGCCTGGCCCCATCTCGCGGCCCGCGTGTTCGGCTTCGGCGCCGAGTCGGAGCGGGAGGTGGCCGGCGCCTCCATCACGCTGGTGGTGATGGTGGGCAGCGCCTTCGGCGCGGCGTTCGGCGGCATGGTGACCAATCTCGCGGGCCTCACCAGTCCGGGCGGCGTCGCCGGGGCGGCGAGTGCCGCGACCTGGCTGTTCAGCGCCTTCATCGCGGCACCGACCCTCGCCGCCCTGGCCATACGCCGCCTGCCGGTGGTGGTGCGGCCGGCGACGGTGCCGTGAGCGAGCGGATCGGCGCGGCGCTGCGCCGGGCCGGCGCGACGCTCGCCGCCGCCGGCGTCGCGGCGCCGGAACGCGAGGCCCGGCTGCTGCTCCGCCACGCCCTCGGGCTGGAGCCGGGCGCGCGGATCGACCCTGCCGCCACCTTCGATCCTGCCGGCTTCGACGCGCTGCTCGCCCGCCGGGCGGCGCGGGAGCCGATGGCCTACATCACCGGCCGCCAGGGGTTCTGGAGCATCGATCTGGCGGTGACGCCGGCCGCGCTGATCCCGCGCGCGGACAGCGAGGCGCTGATCGCCGCGGCGCTGGCGGCGCTGCCGGAGCGGGCGCGGGTGGTGCGGGTGCTCGATCTCGGCACCGGCACCGGCGCCCTGCTGCTGGCGGCGCTGGGCGAGTTTCCGCGCGCCTGGGGCCTGGGCGCCGACCGCTCGCCGCCGGCGGCGGCGCTGGCGGCGGCGAATGCCCGCGCGCTCGGGCTCGCCGGGCGGGCGGCCTTCGTCTGCGCCGACTGGGCGGCGCCGATCGCGGGGCGGTTCGACCTCGTGCTGTGCAACCCGCCCTATGTGCGCCGCGGCGACATCCCGGCGCTCATGCCCGAGGTCGCGCGATTCGAGCCGCGCGCGGCCCTCGACGGCGGCCCGGATGGGCTGGACGCCTACCGGGCGCTGCTGCCCGACCTGGGCCGCCTGCTCGCGCCCGCCGGGGCCGCGGTGTTCGAGCTGGGGCAGGGCCAGGCCGAGTCGCTGGCCGCACTGGCGCGCGCGGCGGGGCTGTGCATTGCAGGTCTGCACGAGGATCTGGGCGGTATTGCCAGGGCCATGGTGCTGCGCCGCGGCACCGCCTGAAAAAAACATTTGGCACTCGGCGAGAGGATGCTAGCGTTCGCGTGCGCGGCAGGGACCACCCGGTTCGGGTCCGGTTCCGGACGTCTCCATCAGATCGCGCCGATCCCCGGCGGGCAGGATGTCCGGTCAGGATCGGTGGACGGGTGGCGGGGGCGCCGCGTGGAAGCCAACGGAACGGAACGGCCCGACGATCGGGTTGCGGTAGCGGCGTCTCTGGGCGCCTCTGCCCCTCCCGCTGGATCGCGCCACGCGCGCGAAATTTGCGCCTCGGGCCCGCGGACAGGAAAGTGTATGGCACACGCATGAATATGAAACGTATGCGCGGACGGGCTCATCGCGGCGGCGGCGGCGGGGGCGGTGGTGGCGGCGGCATGCGCCATCACGGCGGCGGTGGCGGGGGCGGCGGCATTCCGCTCAACCGCAACCACGTCTTCGACAGCAACGGCCCGGACCTGCGCGTGCGCGGCACGGCGCAGCAGCTCTTCGAAAAATATCTCCAGCTCGGCCGCGACGCGACCAGCGCCGGCGACCGGGTGATGGCGGAGAGCTATTTCCAGCACGCCGAGCACTATTTCCGCATCCTCAACGCCATGGCCCAGGCGCAACAGCAGCAGCAGCAGGGTCAGGCGAACGGCCAGCAGCGGCGCGCGCCGATGCCCGACGGCCTGTCGGTCGAGGGCGGCGCGGAGGAGAGCGAGGCGGAGGAGGGTGACGCCCCCGCGGGCCTCGGCGACCAGCCGAGCACCGGGGAGAGCCGCGAGATCCCGATCGCCGCCGCACCGCCGACGAACTGAGACCCACGACCCTAGGCCCGTGAGCTAGACCCGCGACCTACACGGGCGCGCCCGGCACGCGCACGGCCAGCGCCGCGCGCAGCCGCGCCGCTTCGTCGCCCGCGATCAGGTTGCGGCGGAGGAAGAGGTCGATCAGGACGAGGTTGACGTTGAACTTGAAGGCGTCGCCTTCGCGCACCGTCGCGAGCACGCGGGCGAGCGGCCACAGCGCGAATTGCGCCACCTCGCCATCGGCCGCGATGGGCACGAAATCCTCCGGCAGCGCGAGGTCGTAGCAGAGCAGCAGGTCGCGGCGCAGGCCCTCCGTCCCGCTCCATCGCATAGCCGATCCGCGCCACGCGCACGGCCTGGGCCGCGAGGGCAGGCGGGATCGCGGCTTCCTCGCCGGCCTCCTTGATCAGTGTCGCCGCCGGCGTCATCCCCGCCGGCACGCCGCCGGCGACGATATGGTCGAGCTTGCCGGGGTCGAGCGACTTGTCGGCCGCGCGCTGGCCGACCCACAGCCACGGCCCGTCCGGGCGCAGCACCAGCCCGTTCACGTGCACGCCGACCGCCATCACCCCGAATTTCGGCAGCGCCCCGCGGTCCATCTGCGCGAGCACCGGCCCCTCCGGGTCCGCCCGCACGTCGAATGCCTCTGCCCGCCAGCGGAACAGGCCCCGTTCGCACAGCGCCGCCACGATCGCGGGCAAGGCCGCGGCGTCGGCCAGCGCCACCGTGTCCTCCGCGACCCGGATCGCCGGGAAGGCGGCCAGCGTCCGGGCGAGCTCCGGCCGGACCCAGCCGACCGACGGCACCCGCAAGACGGAATGGCAGCCGCGCGCCCGGCAGGCCGGCGTTGTTGCAGGCGGCGATGTGGCGGAGCAGGGCATCCATCCGGCTTTGCAACTTGGGCATGGCATGCCACATGCCAAGCATGATCGCACCCGCCGCGCCTACGTTGCCGCCGCCGCGCTCCGGGTTGCGGACGATCCGTTCGCTGCTGCCCTATCTCTGGCCGAAGGGCGACCCGGGCGCGCATCTGCGCGTGGTCGTCGCGGCGTTGTTCCTGGTCGGGGCGAAGGTCGCGACGGTCTACGTCCCGATCGTCTACTCCCACGCCGTCGATGCGCTGGCCCCGAAGGGCGCGCATGGCATGCTGGCGGTGCCGGTGGCGCTGGTCATCGCCTACGCCCTGCTGCGCGTCGCCAGCGCGGGCTTCGCCGAGTTGCGCGACGCGGTGTTCGCGTCCGTGCAGCAGCGCGCGGTGCGGCGCGTGGCGCTGCGCACGTTCGAACACATGCACCGCCTGTCGCTGCGCTTCCACCTCGACCGGCAGACCGGCGGCCTTTCGCGCGCGATCGACCGCGGCACGAAGGGCATCGAGAACGTGCTGCGCCTCGCCGTGTTCAACATCCTGCCGACGTTCCTCGAAGTCGCGCTGGTGACGGCGGTGCTGTGGCGGCTGTTCGACTGGCGCTATGCGCTGGTCACGTTCGTCGCCGTCGCGCTCTACATCTGCTTCACGCTCGGCTTCACCAACTGGCGGGTGAAGTTCCGCCGCGCGATGAACGATATCGAGAGCGAGGCGCAGACCAAGGCGCTCGACAGCCTGCTGAACTACGAGACGGTCAAGTATTTCGGCAACGAGGCGCACGAGGCGCGCCGCTTCGACGACGCGCTCGCGCGCTACGAGCGTGCCGCGGTGCGCAGCCAGGTGACGCTGAACATGCTGAACCTCGGCCAGGCGGTGATCATCGCGATCGGTCTCGCGCTGGTGATGCTGATGGCGGCGGGCGAGGTGGCGAGCGGCAAGCTCACGCGTGGGCAAGTTCGTGCTCGCCAACACCTACCTGATGCAGCTCTACCAGCCGCTGAACTTCCTCGGCTTCGTCTATCGCGAGATCAAGCAGGGGCTGGTGGACATGGAGCAGATGTTCCGCCTGCTCGGCACCGACGAGGAGGTGCGCGACCAGCCGGCCGCGGTCGTGCTCACCCCGGCGCCGGGCCACGAGCACGCCTGCGAGATCGCGTTCGAGGACGTGCATTTCGGCTATCGCTCCGACCGCGAAGTGCTGAAGGGCCTGTCGCTGCGCGTGCCGGCGGGGCGCTCGGCTCGCGATCGTCGGGCCGACCGGGGCCGGAAAATCAACGATCAGCCGGCTGCTGTTCCGCTTCTACGACGTGACCGGCGGGCGCATCCTGCTCGACGGGCACGACATCCGCGACATCACCCAGGACAGCCTGCGCGCCGCGATCGGCGTCGTGCCGCAGGACACCGTGCTGTTCAACGACACGATCCGCTACAACATCGCCTATGGCCGGCCGGACGCCTCGCCAGGAGGAGATCGAGCAGGCCGCGCGGCTTGCGCAGGTGCACGACTTCGTGCTGCGCCTGCCCGACGGCTACGACACGCGCGTGGGCGAACGCGGCCTGAAGCTTTCCGGCGGCGAGAAGCAGCGCGTCGCCATCGCCCGCACGCTGCTGAAGAACCCGCGGGTGCTGATCCTCGATGAGGCGACGAGCGCGCTCGACACCCGCACCGAGCAGGAGATCCAGGCGGCGCTGCGCACCATCGCGCGCAACCGCACGACGCTGACCATCGCGCACCGGCTCTCGACCGTCGTCGATGCCGACCAGATCATCGTGCTGGTCGAAGGGCGCGTTGCCGAGCGCGGCGCGCACGCCCAGTTGCTGGCGCGCGACGGCGTCTATGCGCGCATGTGGGCGGCGCAGGCCGAGCAGCACGAGCAGGAAGAGGCGGCGGCCTGAAGCGCTGGGGCCTGCGCCACCGGCTCAGCCGGCGACGCCCAGCAGCGCCTGTTCGCTCTCGGCGTCGAACAGGTAGAGGTGCTCCGGCGCGAAGCTCGCGTGCACCGCATCGCCCGCGCGCAGCGCGATCTTGCCGTTGACCAGCACGTTCAGCCGCCGCTCCGAGTGCAGCCGCACATAGACGAGCGTGGCGTGGCCCAGCAATTCGACCACCTCAACGCTGCCCGGCAGGCTGCATGCCGCCCCGGCGGGCTGCTGGCCGTCGAGTGCCACATGCTCGGGGCGGATGCCGAGCCGCACGCGCCCGGCCGGCGCGCGGCCGAGCGCGGCGCGGGTCTGCTCGCCGAGCGTCACCGTCGCCGCCTCGTCGGTCAGCGCGACCGCCGTGCCCTGCGCCGTGCCGTCGAGGAAGTTCATCGGCGGGCTGCCGATGAAGGCGGCGACGAAGCAGTTTGCCGGGCGATCGTAGAGTTCGGCCGACGCGCCGATCTGCTGGATGACGCCGTTGCGCATGACGACGATGCGGTCGCCCATGCTCAGCGCCTCCACCTGATCGTGCGTGACGTAGAACGTGGTCACGCCGAGCCGGCGCTGCAGCTTGATGATCTCGGCGCGCATCTCCATGCGCAGCGCCGCGTCGAGGTTGGACAGCGGCTCGTCCATCAGGAACACCTGCGGCTCGCGCACGATGGCGCGGCCGAGGGCGACGCGCTGGCGCTGCCCGCCGGAGAGCTCGCGCGGCCGGCGATGCAGCAGCGGCTCGATGCCCAGCGTCTGCGCCACCCGCCCCACGCGCGCCGCGACCTCCGGCTTCGGCACTTTGCGCAGGCGCATGCCGAAGGCGATGTTGGAGAACACGTCGAGATGCGGGAACAGCGCGTAGTTCTGAAACACCATGGCGACGTCGCGATCGCGCGGGAGCTGATCGGTCACATCGCGATCGTTGAAACGGATGCGCCCCTCGCTGACCAGTTCGAGCCCGGCGATCATGCGCAGCGCCGAGGTCTTGCCGCAGCCCGAGGGGCCGACCAGCACGACGAACTCCCCGTCATTGGTGCGCAGGGAGAAGTCGCGCACCGCGACCACGCTGCCGAAACGCTTGCCGACATGGCTCAGTTCGACTGCGGCCATTCCGCTCCTCCCCCGGCGCCCGACTGCTGCCGCCGTCGGAACGATCCCGGCGGGCGCCGCGCTGCCGGCAAATCGATGCACACCAGCCGCGCCTTGTCCACGCCGCCGCGCGATCGGTTGACGGAGCCTGATGCGGGGCCTACAGATTTTGGCCATGCGGGCGCCGAACCGATTACGGACGGCGACCGCCGAATGCGAGACGAGTAAAATCGCAGAAAAGAACCGCGCCCGGAATGCGCGCCGCGATTGCGCGCGAGCCGGCGGGGAGAAGAACTGGGGAGAGAGACGGAAATGTCGCAAGACGACAAAGCGGAGCAATTCGCCCGGCTCGCGTCGCGCTACCTGCGCGGCAAGATCGACCGGCGTGATTTCATGCGTACCGGCCTGCAACTCGGCCTGTCGGCCACGGTGCTGGCCCGGCTGGCGCGCCCGGCGCGGGCGGCCATGCTCGTCTCCGCGCCCGAGGCGCCGTACGAGAACGGTGTCACGCCCGAGCGCGCGGCGTTCCTGCGCGACAAGCCGTACAAGGGCACGACCATCAACGTGATGGTGCTGAAGGCGACCGTCGGCGACGGGCTGAAATACCATGTGCCGCACTGGGAGGCGGAGACCGGCGGGCGCGTGAACGTGGCCGAGGTGCCGATCGAGACCCTGCACACGCAGATCTTCTCCGACCTCTCCAGCGGGCTCGGGCGCTATGACGCCTACATGACCGGCTGCTGGTACTACGGCGACTTCTTCGTCCCCAAGACGCCCTACATCGTCGAGCTCTCGAAGTTCGTCGCCGATCCCAAGCACCCGTACTGGGAGCCGGACCAGTGGCTGCCGTCGATGCGCAAACTGTACACCTGGGACGGCAAGCTCTACGGCGTGCTGTTCGACGGCGACGCGCAGGCGCTGTATTTCCGCAAGGATGCCTTCGACAACAAGGACGCGCAGGCGAAGTTCAAGGCGAAATACGGCTACGACCTGCCCAACCCGCCGAAGCTGATGAAGGAGATGCACGACCTCGCCGACTTCTTCACCGGCTGGGACTGGAACGGCGACGGGCAGAAGGACTGGGGCATCTCGCTGCACGCCAAGGTCAACGAGCAGGGGTTCTTCCACTTCCTCACGCTTGCCGCGCCCTACGTGATCTCGCCCGACAACAAGTATTTCTTCTTCAACCCGAATGACATGAAGCCGCTGATCAACTCCGAGGGGCATCTGCGGGCGCTGGTGGACTACGTGAAGTTCCTCGGCAACGGGCCGCGCGAGCAGATCAGCTGGACGCTCGGGCAGGGCTGGGACCTGTTCCTCGCGGGCCATGCGGCGATGGAGCCGACCTGGGGCGATCTGCCGACGCTCGGCCAGGACCCGAAGGTTTCCAAGGTGAAGGGCAAGATCGGGGCCTGCCCGATCCCCGGCACGACGGAGGCGTTCAACCCGATCACCGGGCAGTGGAAGAAATACGACTTCAACCAGGTCGGCAACACCAACGGCGGCACCTGGCATTGCGTGATCTCGAACCACTCGAAGAAGCAGGAGGCGACCTACGACTTCCTCGCCTTCATGGCCAACCGGAAGAACGCGTTCTTCAACGCGAGCCATGGCTGGACCGGCGTGCAGCCGGGCATGCGCTACGAGTTCCTGCCGCCGGTCGGCACCAGCAGCGTGGCGGAGTGGCAGGAGCAGGGCTGGAACGGCGATGACGTCGTGCAGTACCTGAAAGCCTACTACGACACGCTGTCGGCGACCGTGCAGGAGGAGTATCTGCGCATTCCCGGCACGGCCGAATACTGGCATGAGCTCGACGTGAACGTCTCCGCCGTGCTCGGCGGGCAGATGCAGCCGAAGGCGGCGCTCGATACGACTGCCGCGGCGTGGGAGAAGATCACCGAGCGCTATGGCCGCGCCGAGCAGAAGGCGCTCTATCAGGCCTCGTTTGCCTGAGCGCGTCCGGCCCGCGGCGCTGCGCGGCGCCGCGGGCCGGATCGCCTTTCCCTTGCGGCAGGACAGCAACGCATGACGCGAGTGCGCGCGCCGGTGATGGAATACGGCAGGGTGTTCCGCTACGTCCTGCTGCTGCCGGCGGTGCTGTGGGTCGTCGGCTTCACCTTCTTCCCGCTGTTTGCCGTGCTGCGCTACAGCTTTGCCTCCTACGTGCTGGGGCGCGGCATCACCGGCTTCGTCGGCTTCGACAATTACCTCGACGTGCTCGGCTCCGCCCGGTTCTGGCACAGCGTGATGGTGACGGCGATCTACGTCGTCGTCTCGGTGCCGGTGGAGGTGGTGCTGGGGTTCCTGGCGGCGTGGCTGGTGCATCTCGGTCCGCCCGGTGCGCGCGGCTTCCGCACCATCATCGGCGCCCCCCTGTTCACGCTGGAGGTGGCGATCGGCTATCTCGGCGTGACCATGTTCAGCTCGCAGGGCGGCGTGGTCGCGGTGCTGCTCGCGAAGATCGGCATCGACGTGCCCTGGCTGTCGAGCGTGTGGGGCGGCATCGCGGCGGCGATCCTGCTCGATGTCTGGCGCTGGACGTGCTTCATCTTCCTGATCGTGCTGGCCGGCCTCGCCGGCATCGCGAGCGACCTGTACGACGCGGCGCTGCTCGATGCGCGCAACCATTGGCAGGTGATGTGGCGGCTGGCGATTCCGCTCGCCTGGCCGGTCACCTCCATCGCCATCCTGCTGCGCACCGTGGAGTGCCTGAAGGTGTTCGCGATCCCCTACGCGCTGACCACCGGCGGGCCGGGCACCAGCACGGAGGTGGTGAGCGCCACGGTCTATCTCGTCACCATCCAGTTCTTCGATTTCGGCAAGGGTTCGGCGATGGGAATCGTCTTCCTCATCATCGTCTCGGCAATTCTGGCCGTGTTCTTCCAGCAGATGCGCAAGCGGCTGGCATGATGGGGGGGGCAGCGCGAGACGTTCGCGCGCAACTCTGTCATGCCCGGGCGTGTCCCGGGCATCCACGCCGGCACGCCGGCAACCCACTCGCGAGGACCGCGTGGATGGCCGGGACAAGCCCGGCCATGACGTTCTTCTCTCGGGCGCCGTCGTCAGGCGCGCGTGCAGGACACTGCCACCATGAAGAACGTGCTCTGGGTCCGCGCCTCCTTTGCCGCGCGCGCGACGGTGATCCTGCTGCTGCTGGCGGCGTCGATCTTCACCCTGGTGCCGTTCCTGTGGGCGATCGTCAACTCGATCAAGACGCTGACCCAGACCTTCGATCCCGCCGCGATCATCCCGTTCGTGAATTTCACGCCGAGCTTCGATGCGTGGCGCGACGTGCTCGCCGATCCCCAGGTCACGCGCGCGCTGATCAACAGCCTCGTGGTCAGCCTCGGCACCACCGTCTTCGTGCTGATCCTCGGCGTGCCGGCGGCCTACAGCCTCGCGCGCTTCACCTTCCCGATCGGCGCCAACGACATCACGCTCTGGTTCCTCTCGCAGCGCGTGCTGCCGCCGGCGGTGGTGCTGGTGCCGTTCTACCTGCTGCTGGTGGCGCTCAACCTGATCGACACCTGGATCGGCCTCATTCTCTGCTACTCCACCTTCAACCTCGCCTTCGTCGTCGTCATCATGCGCGACATCTTCCGCGACGTGAGCGTGGAGGTGGAGGACGCGGCGAAGGTCGAGGGGGCGAGCGCCTGGCAGGTGTTCTGGAAGATCGCGCTGCCGCTCTCGCTCGACGGGCTGGTGGTGGTGGCGGTGCTGGTGATGGCGTTCAGCTGGAACGAGGCGCTGTTCGCCTCGGCCCTCGCCTCCCAGGACGCGGCGACGTTCTCCGCCCTGGTGCTCGCCTCGCGCTCCACCCGCGGCGTGGATTTCAACCTCGCCGGCGTGAACACGGTGATCGGCATCGTGCCGCCGGTGATCCTCTACTTCATCGTGCAGCGCTATCTCGCGCGCGGGCTCTCGCTGGGCGCCGTGAAGGGCTGAGCCCGCCCGCGTCCCGGCCAGCCGGGTCTTGACCGGGGGGCCGCACTTCGCCATAAGCCCGGCCTTCCGTCGTCTTCGAGGGTCGCTCCGATGTCGCGCCGCTGCCAGATCACCGGCAAGGGCGTGCTGACCGGCAACAACGTCAGCCACGCCAACAACCACACCCGCCGGCGCTTCCTGCCCAACCTGCAGGAAGCCTCGCTGCTGTCCGACGCGCTGGGCTTTACCGTCTCGCTGCGCCTGTCGACGCGGGCGATCCGCACCATCGAGCGCAACGGCGGCATCGACGCCTTCCTGCTCGGCACCCCCAACCGGCGGCTGCCGGAGGTGGCGCGGGTGCTGAAGCGGCGGATCGAGCGCGCCCGCGCCAAGCGCGAGGCGGCCTAGGCCCGCACGAACGCGAGCCGGCCCGCTCAGCCCGCGCAGCCCTCGCCGCGCAGCAGGTCCACGACCGCGATTTCCGGCACGTCGCGCGCGGTGAACGCGGCACCGATGCCGCGCGCCAGCACGAAGGTCAGCCGCCCGTCGCGCGTCTTCTTGTCGCGCCGCATGTGGCCGAGCAGCCGCTCGGCCGAGAGCGTGCGGCCGAGATCCGCGAGTTCCGCCGGCAGCCCGACCGCGGCCACGTGCCGCACCACCCGCGCCGCCTCCGCCTCGGCGCAGTAGCCGAGGCGCGCGGAGAGGCGGAAGGCGAGGCCGAGCCCGATCGCCACCGCCTCGCCGTGCAGGATGGTGCCGAAGCCCAGCTCCGCCTCCAGCGCGTGGCCGAAGGTGTGCCCGAGATTGAGCAGGGCGCGGCCGTCGGAGGGCTTGCTCCTCCCGCTCGTCGGCGCCCACCACGCCGGCCTTGAAGGCGCAGGCGCGCAGCACCGCCTCCGCCTGCGCCGCGCGGTCGCCGGCGACCAGGGCGGCGCCGTTCGCCTCGCACCACGCGAAGAACCCGGCGTCGCCGATCAGCCCCGCCTTGGCGATCTCGGCATAGCCGGCCCGCAGCTCGCGCGCCGGCAGGGTGGCGAGGGTGGCGGTGTCGGCCAGCACTGCGCGCGGCTGGTGGAACGCGCCGATCAGGTTCTTGCCCTGGCGCGCATTGATCCCGGTCTTGCCGCCCACGGCGCTGTCCACCTGGGCGAGCAGCGTGGTCGGCACCTGCACGAACGGCAGGCCGCGCAGCGTGGCGGCGGCCGCGAAGCCGGCGAGGTCGCCCACCACGCCGCCGCCGAGCGCGATCACCGCGGTCTGCCGCTCCACCCGCGCTTCCAGCATCCGGTCGATCACGTCCTCCAGCACCGGCATCTGCTTCGCGGACTCGCCCGGCCGGGACGCGCAGCGGCGTGGCCTCGATCCCCGTCTCCGCGAGGCCGGCGAGCAGCGCCGGCAGGTGCAGCGGGGCCACGGTCTCGTCGGTGACGACGAAGGCGCGCTTCTGCGGCAGCACCGGGCCGAGCAGGGCGCCGGCGCGGGGCAGCAGCCCCTCGCCGACGACGATCTCGTAGGACCGCGCGCCGAGCGGCACGACGAGCCGCTGCGGCGGCTGCCAGGCGGCAAGGGCGTCGAGCACGTGCGATGTGGTCACGTCGGGGGTCTCCTCGCCGCAATCGACGATCACGTCGGCCTCGGCATAGACGGGATGGCGGGCGACCATCAGGCGCGCGAGGATCGCCTCCGGGTCGCCCTCGTTCAGCAGCGGGCGGTGGTTCCGCCCCGCAACTCGGTGCAGCAGCGTGGGCAGCGTGCACCGCAGCCACACGCAGACCGCCCCGGCGCGGATCGCGGCGCGCGTCGCCGGGTCCATATAGGCGCCGCCGCCGGTCGCGAGCACGAGCGGTTCGGCGCCGAGCAGGCGCGCGATCACCCGCCGCTCGCCCGCCCGGAACTCCTGCTCGCCGTAGCGGGTGAAAATTTCTGCAATGGAGCAGCCGGCCGCAGCCTCGATCTCGGTGTCCGCGTCGCAGAACGGCCGCGCGAGTCGCGCCGCGAGTCGGCGGCCGATCGAGGTCTTTCCGGCGCCCATCAGCCCGACCAGCACGACACTGCGCCCGGCGAGCGCCGCCGGCAGCGCGGGGCGCGTACTCTTTCAGGGCGGTGTTGCGCGGCATGGCGGCGGACGCTAGCACACGTCGCCCGGGCGCCAAGGCGCACCGGCTCGGCGCGAAGGGCTCCCATGCGGCAACTCTTTCTTCTGGTGGTTCTGCTGGGTCTCGTTGCGATCGCGGTGCTGATCGCGGTGCTGGGCGCGTTCCCGCCCGAGCCGAAGACCCAGCATGTCGAAAAGCGGCTCGAGAACACGACGTTGCAGCACGGCCAACCCTAGTTGGACCGGCATATCGAGGCGTTCCTGGAAATGCTGACCGCGGAGCGCGGCGCGGCGGCCAACACGGTGGCCGCCTACGGCGCCGACCTCACGCTTGCGGCGGCCTTCGCCGGCGCGCGGGGATTGGCGCCGGCGCAGATGGATGCCGCGTGCGTGCGCGCCTGGCTCGGCGCGCTGGCGGCGGAAGGGCTGTCGGCGCGCACGGCGGCGCGGCGCCTCTCGGCGCTGCGGCAGTTCCACCGCTTCCTGTTGCGCGAGGGCGTGCGCGCCGACGACCCGACCGAGCTCGTCGATGCGCCGCGCCTGCCCCGCCTGCTCCCGAAATATCTTTCGGAAGCCGAGGTCGACGCCCTGCTCGCCGCCGCGGCGGGCGAGGCGTCGATGCACGCGGCGCTGGAGATTCTCTACGCGACCGGCCTGCGGGTTTCGGAATTGCTGGCGCTGCCGCGCGCGGCGCTGGCCGGCGATGCGGCACTGCTGCTGATCCGCGGCAAGGGCGGGCGTGAGCGGATGGTGCCGCTGTCGGAGGCGGCGCGCACCGCCGCGGCGCCGCTGCTCGCAGGCCGCAGCCGCTGGCTGTTTCCCGGACGGAAGGCGGGTCGCGCGCTGACGCGGCAGGGGTTCTTCGCGGCGCTGAAGAAGGTGGCGCTGGAGGCCGGGATCGACCCGGCGCGCGTCTCGCCGCACGTGCTGCGCCATTCCTTCGCCAGCCACATGCTGGCGCGCGGGGCGGATCTGCGCAGCCTGCAGCTGCTGCTCGGCCATGCCGACATCGCGACCACGCAGATCTACACGCACGTGCTCGCCGAACGCCTGCAGCGGCTGGTGGAGGCCGCGCATCCGCTGGCGCGCCGGCCGGATGGGCGCGGAGGGCGCGGGGCTGACCGGCCGCCGGGCGGGTGCTAAAGCCGCCGGCCATGCAAAACTTCCTCGACTTCGAAAAGCCGATCGCCGAGCTGGAAGGCAAGATCGAAGAACTGCGCCGCATGTCGGAGGCGGATGGTCTGAACATCGCCGAAGAAGTGGCGAAACTGACCGAAAAGTCCGACCGGCAGTTGCGCGCGATCTATGCGAAACTGACGCCGTGGCAGAAGACACAGGTCGCGCGTCATCCCGACCGGCCGAAGGCGAGCGACTATATCAGCACGCTGATCAGCGAATTCACCCCGCTCGCCGGCGACCGTGGGTTCGGTGACGACGCCGCGGTGCTCGGTGGCCTCGGGCGCTTTCGCGGCCGCGCGGTGATGGTGCTGGGGACCGAGAAGGGGTCGGACACCGAAAGCCGGGTGCGGCACAATTTCGGCATGGCGCGGCCGGAGGGCTACCGCAAGGCGCGCCGGCTGGTCGAGCTGGCCGGGCGGTTCGGCCTGCCGGTGCTCACCTTCGTGGACACCTCCGGCGCCTTTCCCGGCATCGATGCGGAGGCGCGCGGGCAGGCGGAGGCGATCGCGCGCTCGATCGAGGCGTGCCTCGCCGCGCCGGTGCCGCTGATCGCGACCATCATCGGCGAGGGCGGCTCCGGCGGGGCGATCGCGCTCGCCGCGGGCGATGCGGTGCTGATGCTGGAGCATGCGATCTATTCGGTGATCTCGCCGGAAGGCGGGGCCGCGATCCTGTGGAAGGACGCGGGCCAGGCGGCGGCGGCGGCGGAGGCGCTGCGGCTGACCGCGGAGGACCTCAAGCGCCTGCGGCTGATCGACGCGATCGTGGCGGAGCCGCTGGGCGGCGCGCATCGCGATCAGGCGGCGGCCATCGCCGCGGTGGGCGACGCGGTGGCCGGCGCGCTGGCGCCGCTGCTGGCGCTGGACGGTGCCACGCTGCGGGCGCGGCGGCGCGAGAAGTTTCTGGACATGGGCCGCGAGGCGCCCGCGTAGCACCGCCGCCGCCCCCCGGTCTGCCCGGTCTGCCCGGTCGGCCGGGTCTGCCAGGACGGTCGCGGATCGCGCGGGTCAGCGCGCGCTGCCGTGCCCGCCGGCGCTGCCGTGCCCGCTGGTGCTGCTGCCGCTGCCGCTGCTGCCGCTCCCGCTGTTGCCGCTGGCGCCGCCGGCGCCGGCCGAGCCCACGCCGGCGCCGCCGCTGCTGCCGGTGGAACTGGGGCCGCCGCCCCGGCTGCTGACCCCGGTGCTGCCGTTGCTGCTGCTGCCGGCGCTCCCGGCAGTGCCGGCGCTGCCCGTGCCGCTGCTCCCGGCGCTGCCGTTGGCGCTGCTGCCGGCGCTCCCCGCGCTCCCCGCGCTCCCCGCACTTCCGGCGCTTCCGGCGCTTCCGGCGCTTCCGGCGCTGCCCGCGCTTCCGGCGCCGCCCGCGCTTCCCGTGCCGGCCGCACCCGCGGCACCGGCGCTGCCCGCGCCCCCCGCAGCGCCGGCCCCGCTCGCGCCCGCGCTTCCCGCGCCCCCGGCACCTCCCGCGCCGCCCGCTCCTGCCGCGCCGGCGGCACCGGCGCCGCCCGCGCTCCCCGCACCCGCGGCCCCGCTCGCACCCGCGCTGCCGCCGCCGGCGCTGCCGCCCCCGCTGCCGGCCGCGCCGCCGCTCCCGCTCCCGGCACCGCCGCCGCCCGCTGCGCCACCACCGGCGGCGCCCGCGCTGCCACCGCCCGCTGCGCCACCGCCCGCGCCCGCGCCACCACCCCCGGCCGCGCCACCACCCCCGGCCGCGCCGCTTGCGCCAGCCGCCGCGCCGCCTCCGGCGCCGCTCGCCGGCGCGCTCGACGACGCCGCGGAGGGGCTCGCCACGCCGCCGGTCGCGGCGGCGCCGGCATCGCCGGACGCGCCGCTGCCGGTGGACGCACCAGTGCTTGCAGCCGCGGCGCCCACACCCGCCACCGGCCCGCTCACGGGCGACATGCCACGCGCCACCGGGTGGGAGGGGTGGCCGGTGGCCGCGCCGCCGCCGCCATGCGAGGCGCCGGCATGCCAGCCCACCGCGACCAGGCCGCTTGTCGTGCCCGAGAACTCCACCACCGCCGGCGCGTCGGCCGGCGGCGGCGGCCCGAAGCTCGGCGCGATCGCCGCGTGCACGTCCTCGCCGAGTTCAAGTTCGCGCGCGCTCGCCGTGACGTAGCCCTCCACGACCAGCCGCGCGGTCGGCAGGCCGGCGGGCACGGTCGGGTCGCGCATCGCCTGCTGCACCCGCAGCACGCCTCCGGCGGTCAGCGTGCCGGCGAGCACGACCCTGCTGCCGGGGGGCGGCACGGCGGCCGCCTTGGCGAAGCTCAGGCGGAGCGCCCCGATCCGCCAGCCGTCCGCCGCGTGGTGCGAGCAGGCCGGTGACCATGACCGGACCGGGCGGGGCAGGGTCGATGCGGGTGGCGCGGATCGCCTCCTCGCGGTCGCTGAGCCCGCTCACCGCCACCCACGCGCCGGGGCGCAGGTCGGGCGGCCGGGGCGTCGTGGCGGTCCGCAGGACGCGCTGCCCGGCCACGTCGAGCACCAGCCCGTCGGCGCTCACCGTGCGCACCGGGCCGGTCACGGCGTGGGCGACGCGGATGCTGTGCGCCGCAAGCTCCGCGCCGCTGCCACTGGCCGCGATCGTCGCCACCTGGCCCACCCGCAGCGCCGCCGGGTTGGCGGCGCGACCGTCGACGCTGACCGCGGCCGCGGGCCCGATCGCGACCTCCAGCCCGTTGATGCAGACGCTCCCGAAGCCGGTGATGGTGCCCACAATTCCGGTCCCGCCGATGCCGCGATCGGCGATCGCGGGGCTGGTGGCGGCGGGTGTCGCGCCGGTGCCGCCGATGCCGCGCTCCGCGAAGCGCCGGTGCCCGCGGCACTGCCGGTGCCGCCGATCCCGCGTTCGACCTGGTCGCGGCAGTCCGTGGCGACGCCGGCGCGCTGCGGTGCCGGCGCGCCCTGGCACGCGGACAGCGCGAGCGCCACGGCGAGCAGCCAGGCGCTCGCGCCCTTCATCGCCAACTCGTCCTCGCCCGGTGGCTCATCCTCGACGTAGAGGAAGACGCCGAGGTTGACCCGCCGGGTCGGTCCCGGCGCCGGCGCAACCCCTTCCAGCCGCGCCAGCGCTGCCCGGTTGATATCGAGCAGCGCCCGCTCCGCCGCCTGCCGCGCCAGCGCCGCGAGGTCATCGGCGAGCGGCGCGGGCAGCGCGTCGTAGTGCACGCTGCGATCCAGGAACGGCGCCGGCCCGTCCGCCAGCACGTTGGCCGCCGCCGCGGCGATGTGGTCGTGCAGGTTGCGGCCGAAATAGAACAACTGCTCCGCCCCGCCGGGGCGCGGCAGATAGGCGGCGGCGTTCAGCACCACCCGCTCCTCGGCATCGAGCCGCACCAGCCCGCGGCTCAGCCACTCGTCGAGCACGGCGCGCGGGCGCAGGTCGCGCGTCACCGCGGTCACCAGGGCATCGAAGGAGGGCTCCGCGGCCGCTGCGGGGCAGGGGCCGCGGCGCGCCGGTGGCATCGACCCAGGGCGGCATGCCCAGCCAGCGGGCGATGATCTGGCTGCTCAGCGTCAGCGCCTGCGGCGGCGTCGTCACGGCGGTGGGCGCGGTGCGCTGGCGGCGCAATTCCTTGCGATGGATGCCGGTGAGCAGGCTCAGCCGGCTGTCGGTCTGCGCCCGCCGCCCGCGCAGCAGGTCATTGCGGGCCACATCCACGAACAGGTCGCGCAGCAGGTCGGCCAGCACGGGAAACGTAATGCCGCGCTCGATCGCCAGCCGCACAAGCGGGCGCAGCAGCCGCGCGAGGCTCGGCCGAAGGTCGGGTGCGGCGGGCGCGGATGGTGGGGAAACCACCTGGATCCGTTACCACACTCACGTGGGAGTTATACCCACAAATCGGCGACGAGCCGGCTCAATGCTTGACATCCGTCTCGCTGGCGGCCTAGGTCCACGTGGGAAACATTCCCACACACGCTCGGCGAACGTTCTGTTCGAGCGGCAAAAGGACGCCCCGATGCAACTCCTGGTGGTGGAGGACAATCCGAGCATTCGCGAACTGCTGCTCGAACTCCTCGACAGCGCCGGCTACGCGGCCAGCGGGGCGGCGAGCATCGCCGAGGGCTTGGCGCTGCTCGGCCGCTGCGCCTTCGACCTGCTGATCCTGGACCTCGAACTGCCGGACGGCGACGGAAGGCGGGTGCTGCGCCAGTTGCGCCGCGCCGGCAGCGCCCTGCCGGTCATCGTCTGCTCGGGCGAGGCCCAGATGCCGGCCTGCGCGCGACCTGTTCGACGCCGGCGCCGATGCCTGCCTCGCCAAGCCGTTCTCGTCGGACGAGTTGCTGGCCCGCATCCGCGCCCTGCTGCGCCGCGCGCCGGAGCGCCGGGGCGGCGGCCACGCCACCGGCGTGCTGGGCTTCGCCGCGCCGGGGTTCGCCGCGTTCGGCGCGACGCGCTACCTGCAATAGCCGGGCGCGCTTCGCAGAACAGCGCGGCTCAGTCGGCCTCGGCCTGCTGATCGAGCCGGAAGGGCGCGGCGGGATAGACCCCGAGGATGCGGCATTCGCGCGAGAAGAACTCCAGCTCCTCCAGCGCCCGGCGCAGCGGCGGCTGCTCGGGGTGGCCCTCCACGTCGCAGAGGAACTGCGTCGCGGTGAACTGGCCGCCGACCATGTAGCTCTCGAGCTTGGTCATGTTCACGCCGTTGGTCGCGAACCCGCCCAGCGCCTTGTAGAGCGCCGCCGGCACGTTGCGGACGCGGAAGACGAACGTCGTCATCGGGCGCGGCGTGTCCGGGCCGAGGCGAGCGGGGTGCGGGCGGCGACGTAGAAGCGGGTGGTGTTGTGCGCCGCGTCCTCGACGTTGCGGCGCAGCACCTTCAGCCCGAACAGCTCCGCGGCGAGTGAGGAGGCGATCGCCGCGTCCGCCGGGTCGCCGCGCGCCGCCACCATCTCCGCCGCCCCCGCGGTATCGGCCTCGACCACCGGCGTCAGGTGCAGCTCGCGCAGCAGCCGCCGCACCTGCCCCAGCGCCACCGCGTGCGAATGCGCCCGCCGCAGCGTGGCGAGCGTGGCCGAGGGCGGGGCGAGCAGGCAGTGTTCCACGCGCAGGAAATGCTCGCCGACCACGAACAGGCCGGACTCGGGCAGCAGCGCGTGGATGTCGGGCACCCGGCCGGCGAGGCTGTTCTCGCACGGCAGCATGGCGAGGTCGGCCGCGCCTTCGCGCACCGCCTCGATCGTCGCCTCGAACGTGTCGCAGGGCAGCGTGCGCCGCCCGGATGGGTGGTGCGGCAGGCGAGGTCGGAATAGGCGCCGGGGCGGCCCTGAAAGGCGATCGATCCGTTCGGTCATGTTGTGCTCCGCCGCGAGTTGCGCGCGGGCGCGGGCGAGGTCCTCCGGCGTATCGACGCCGAACGTCGCCGCCGCGACGCGCGCGCAGACAATGCGCATCCCCGCCTCCAGCGCCCGCAATTGTTCGAGCTTCTCGCGCAGCTCCAGCGGCGCCGGCGGCGAGCGCCACGAACCGCGCCAGCGCGGCGCGGCGCCAGGCATAGATGCCGATATGGTGCCAGCGCGGCCCCTCGCCCCAGGGGATCGGCGCGCGCGAGAAATACAGCGCCGGCGCCACCGCGGCGCCCGGGGCGAAGGCGCAGGCGGCCTTCACCACCGACGGCCGCAGGGCCTCCTCCTCGCTCGTGATCGGCGTGACGAGCGTGCCCACGTCGACATCGGCCGGATCGGCGAGCGGCGTCAGCACCGCCCGCAACTGCGCCGGCGGCAGCGTCGGGAAGTCGCCCTGCAGGTTCACCACCACGTCGTGAACCCCGTCCGGATCGAGGGTCGCCAGCGCGGCATGCACGCGGTCGGAGCCGGAGGGGAGGTCGGGATCGGTCAGCACCGCGACCCCGCCGGCCGCGCGCACCGCTTCGGCGATCGCGGGCTCGGCGCAGGCGACCGCGACCGGCCCGATGCCGGCGGCGCGGGCGCGTTCCAGCACGTGCACGATCATCGGCCGGCCGGCGATGTCGGCGAGCGGTTTGCCGGGCAGGCGGCTCGCGGCCATCCGCGCCGGGATGACGACGAGCGGCGTCACGCGCGCAGAGAATTGCACCGCGCGAGGCGGCGGGGCCGGGTTGTCGCAAGCGTCACGCTTCCCTAAGGTGCCGCGCACCATAGGTAGCCGGGCCGGGCCGCGCAACGCGGGGCGAACGATGCGGGCTGCCGCTGTTTCGGGGTCGGGGTGGCGCGCTGCATGGATAGTATGGAAGTCAACAAGACGATTGCCGCGTTCCTGGTCGCGGGAATCGCCTTCATGGCGGCGACGCTGATCGCCGACGGCCTGGTGCACGCCCCGCGCCTCGAGAAGACGGTGCTCAAGATCGAGCTTCCGAAGGCCGCGGCCCCCGGCGCCGCGCCGGAGAAGGAGCAGCCAATCGGTCCCCTGCTCGCCGCCGCCGATCCGGCGAAGGGCGAGGCGCTGGCGAAGAAGTTCTGCGCCGCGTGCCACACCTTCAACGAGGGCGGCAAGGCCGGCGTGGGGCCCAATCTCTACGGCGTCGTCGGCGCCCCGCACGGGCACATGCAAGGCTTCGACTACTCGTCGGCGCTCAAGGGCAAGACGGGTCCGTGGACCTTCGACGAGCTGAACGAGTGGCTGACCAAGCCGTCGCGCCTACGCGCCGGGCACCAAGATGACCTTCGGCGGCGATCCGCATGAAAAGGAACGCGCGGAGATCATCGTCTTCCTGCGCAGCCTCTCGCCCTCGCCCGTGCCGCTGCCGGCGGCGGAGCCGGCGAAAGCGCGCCGGCCGCTCCCGCGGCGGAGAAGCCGGCCGCGGCACCCGCAGCCGAGAAGCCCGCGGCCGAGAAGCCGGCGGCAGCGCCTGCGGCGCCCGCAGCCGAGAAGCCGGCAGCCGAGAAGCCCGCGGCTGAGGCGCCGGCGAAGTAGCGCCTGGGTGACCGACACCGGTGCCGAGTTCGCGGCGCTGATCGCCGGCGGCGGAGGCGGTGGCCGACGCCGCCGGCCGCGGTGGTCCGGCCAGCCTTCCGCGCCCGCCTCGCGGCCGAGCTGAAGGCCGACCAGAGCCCTGTCACCGCCGCCGATCGCGCCGCCGAGCAGGCGATGCGCGCGGTGCTGCGCGGCGCGGTTCCCGGCGCACGGCATTCTCGGCGAGGAGTTCGGCGCTGGAGAACCCCGGCGCCGCGCTGCGCTGGGTGCTCGACCCGATCGACGGCACCCGCGCCTTCATCACCGGCCGGCCGCTGTTCGGCACGCTGATCGGCCTGCTCGACGGCGAGCGGCCGATCCTCGGCGTGATCGACCAGCCGGTCACGGGCGAGCGCTGGATCGGCGCCGCCGGCCAGCCGACCGTCTTTCGCGGCCCGCTCGGCGGCGAGGCCGGCTGCCGCCCCTGCGCCGGCCTCGCCGCGGCCGAGCTCTCCTGCACCAGCCCGCTGATGTTCGGCGCCGACCTGCCGCGCTGGCAGCGGCTCGCCGGCGCGGTGGCGCGCGCACAGTTTCGGCGGCGACTGCTATGCCTACGGCCTGCTGGCACTCGGGCAGATCGACGTGATCGCCGAGGCCGACCTGAAGCTCTGGGATTGGGCGGCGCTGGTGCCGGTGATCGAGGGCGCCGGCGGGCGGATGACCGATTGGGAAGGCCGCGCGTTGCGGCCCGGGACGCGACGGGCGCGCGCTGGCGGTCGGCGACCCGGCGCTGCTCGGCCCCGCGATCGCGGCTGCTCGCGGGATGACCTGACGCGGCCTTCGCGTCGTCCTATCCTTGGCCGGCTCGAACGGAGGGAGAGGAACGTGCGACGCAGGGAGTTGTTGCTGGCCGGGCTGGCTGGGCTCGCCGGCCACGCCGAGGCCGCCGAGGAGACCCCGAAGCCCGCCGCCGGTGCGCCGCTGCGCACCCACGGCCTCGCCCTGGTCGGCATGCCGCGGCTGCCGCCGGGTTTTCCCCACTTCCCCTACGTGAACCCCGACGCGCCGAAGGGCGGCGACGTGGCGCTCGCCGAAATCGGCAGCTTCGACAGCTTCAACCCCTTCATCGTGCGCGGCACCGCGCCGGCGCGCGTCGGCGTGGTGTGGGACACGCTGATGCGCGAGACGGCCGACGAGCTCGACACCGGCTACGCCCATCTCGCCGACGGTGATCGAGATCGCCGCCGATCACAGCTACGTCGCCTTCGAGCTGCGCCCGGAGGCGCATTTTCACGACGGCGTGCCGGTGATGGCCTCCGACGTCGCCTGGACGTTCGATATCCTGCGCGAGAAGGGCCGGCCGTACTATCGCCAGTACTATGCCGACGTGGAGCGCGCCGAGGTGGAAGGCGACCGGCGCGTGGTGTTCCGCTTCAAGACCCGGACCAACCGCGAACTGCCGATGATCCTCGGCGAACTCGTCGTGCTGCCCAAGCATTTCTGGGAGGGCCGCGACTTCTCCGCGCCGTTGACCGATCCGCCGCTCGGTTCGGGCCCCTATCGGGTCGGGCATTTCGAGTTCGGCCGCACGCTGTCGCTGGTGCGCGTCGAGGAATACTGGGCGAAGGCGCTGCCGACCGCGATCGGGCTCGACAATTTCGGCACCATGCGCAGCGAATATTTCCGCGACGCGACGGTGGCGCTGCAGGCCTTCAAGGCCGGCCAGATCGACTGGCGGCGCGAGAACATCTCCAAGGTCTGGTCGACGGAATATGAATTCCCCGCGGTGCAGAAGGGGCTGGTGAAGAAGCGGGCGTTCCCCTCCAGCCTGCCGACCGGAATGCAGTGCTTCGTGATGAACACCCGCCGCCCGGTGTTCGCCGACCGCCGGGTGCGCCAGGCGATGACCGAGATCTTCGATTTCGAGTGGCTGAACAAGAACCTCTTCTACAACCTCTACACCCGCACCAGCAGTTTCTTCAGCAACAGCGACTGCGCCTCCTCCGGCCTGCCGAGCGAGGCCGAACTCGCGCTGCTCGAGCCCTATCGCGCCAAAGCTGCCGACCGAGCTGTTCACGACCGAGTTCAAGCTTCCCGTCACCGACGCCTCCGGCAACAACCGCGAGGGCATGCGCGACTGCTTCCGCCTGCTGGAAGCCGCGGGCTGCGCAGCAAGGACCGCAAGATGGTCGATGCCGCGGGCAAGCAGATGTCGTTCGAGATCCTGCTCGACGCGCCGACGTTCGAGCGCGTGGCGCTGCCCGTACGTGCAGTGGCTGGAGCACATGGGCGTGGCGGTGCGCGTGCGCACCGTCGATCCGGCGCAGTACCAGCACCTGACCGACAACTTCGACTTCGACATGACGGTCAACGTGTTCGGCGAGTCCGACAGCCCCGGCAACGAGCTTTGGGACTACTGGGGCAGCTCGGCGGCGAAGCAGGAGGGCAGCGGCAATCTCGCCGGCGTCGGCGATCCGGTCGTGGATGCGCTGATCGCCAAGGTCACGGCCGCGACCACGCGCGACGAACTGATCGCCGCCGCGCGCGCGCTCGACCGCGTGCTGCTCTGGGGCTGGTACGTGGTGCCGCAGTGGCACATCCAGTCGGTCTGGGCGGCATGGTGGAACCGGTTCGGCTTCACCGAGATGCCGGTGCGCAGCGGCGTCGCGTTCAACGCCTGGTGGGTCGATCCCGGGCTGGCCGCGAAGACCGACGCGGCGCGGCGCAGCGGCCTCTGATGGGCGCCTATCTCGTCCGCCGCCTGCTGCTGGTGATCCCGACGCTGTTCGGCATCATCGCCATCAACTTCGCGGTGGTGCAGTTCGCACCGGGCGGGCCGGTGGAGCAGATGATCGCCGAGCTGAAGGGCAAGGGCGGCGACCTCACCGGGCGCGTCTCGGGCGGCGGCGGGGCGGAGACCGCGGCGCCGTCGTTCTCCGACCGAGGGCACCGCCTATCGCGGCCGGCGCGGGCTCGACCCCGCTCTGGTCGCCGACATCCGCAAGCTGTTCGGCTTCGACAAGCCGCCGCTCACGCGCTTCTGGATGATGCTGAAGGGCTACCTGACCTTCGACTTCGGCCGCAGCTTCTTCCGCGACCGCAGCGTGCTCGCGCTGATCGTGCAGAAGATGCCGGTCAGCGTGTCGCTCGGCCTGTGGTCTACGGTTCTGGTCTATCTGATCTCCATCCCCCTCGGCATCGCCAAGGCGGTGCGCGACGGCAGCCGCTTCGACCTCGTCAGCAGCCTGTTCGTGCTCGTCGGCTACGCCGTCCCGGGCTTCCTGTTCGCGGTGCTGCTTGTCGTGCTGTTCGCGGGCGGCAGCTACTTCGCGTGGTTTCCGCTGCGCGGCCTGGTGAGCGAGGGTTCGGCGAACTGGAGCGTCGGCGCGCGCGTGCTCGACTATCTCTGGCACATGGTGCTGCCGATCACCTCGCTTGTCGTCGGCGGGTTCGCGACGCTCACCATCCTGACCAAGAACTGCTTCCTGGAGGAGATCCGCAAGCAATACGTGCTGACGGCGCGCGCCAAGGGTGCGTCGGAGCAGCGCGTGCTCTATCGGCACGTGTTCCGCAACGCCATGCTCCTGATCGTCGCCGGGTTTCCCTCCGCGTTCATCGGCATCCTGTTCACCTCCGCGCTGCTGGTGGAGATCATCTTCTCCCTCGACGGGCTCGGGCTGCTCGGCTTCGAATCGGCGATCCGCCGCGACTATCCGGTGATGTTCGGCACGCTCTACATCTTCACCCTGCTCGGGCTGCTGATGCAGATCGTCGGCGACCTGCTCTACACCATCGTCGATCCGCGCATCGATTTCGAGGCGCGGCGGTGAACGTCTCGCCGCGCCGCCCGGTGCCCGACGCCACCGGCTCTCGCCGCTCACGCGCCGCCGCCTCGCGATCTTCCGTGCCCACCGCCGCGGATTCTGGTCGCTGTGGATCTTCCTCGCGCTGTTCGGCCTTTCGCTGTTCGCGGAATTCCTGGCCAACGACCGCCCGCTGGTGATCCGCTTCGAAGGCCACTGGTATTTCCCGGTGCTGCAGGACTACAGCGAGGACGCGTTCGGCGCCACTTCATGCCGATCGAGGCCGACTACACCGATCCCGAGCTTGCCCACGCGATCAACGCCAAGGGCTGGATGCTGTGGCCGGCGATTCCGTTCAGCTACGCGACGATGGTGAAGAACCTGCCGCGGCCGGCGCCCTCGCCGCCGAGCTGGACCAACCTGCTCGGCACCGATGACGAGGCGCGCGACGTGCTCGCCCGCGTGATCTACGGGTTCCGCATCTCGGTGCTGTTCGGCTTCTCGCTCACGCTGATTTCCTCGGCGATCGGCATCGCCGCCGGCGCGGTGCAGGGGTTCTACGGCGGCCTGACCGATCTGCTGTTCCAGCGTTTCATCGAGATGTGGTCGGGCATGCCGCAGCTCTACCTGCTGATCATCCTCTCGAGCGTGATCGAGCCGGGGTTCTGGATCCTGCTCGGCTTCCTGCTGCTGTTCAGCTGGATGGCGCTGACCGGGCTGGTGCGCGCGGAGTTCCTGCGCGGCCGCAATCTCGACTATGTGCGCGCGGCGAAGGCGCTGGGGGTTTCCGATCTGGCGGTGATGTGGCGCCATATCCTGCCCAACGCCATGGTGGCCACGCTGACCTTCCTGCCGTTCACGCTGTCGAGCTCGGTCACGATCCTGGCGAGCCTGGATTTCCTGGGCTTCGGCCTGCCGCCCGGCTCGCCCTCGCTCGGCGAGCTGGTGAGCCAGGGCAAGAACAACCTCCAGGCGCCCTGGCTCGGCATCACCGCCTTCATGGTGCTCGGCGGCGTGCTGACGCTGCTGATCTTCGTGGGCGAGGCGGTGCGCGACAGTTTCGACCCGCGGCGGCTCGCGCCATGAGCCTGCTCGAGATCGAGAACCTGACCGTCAGCTTTCGGCGACCGCCACGTGGTCGAGGGCGTGTCGCTTCACGCTCGATCCGCGGCGAGACGCTGGCGCTCGTGGGCGAGAGCGGGTCGGGCAAGTCGCTGACCGCGCTCTCGATCCTGCAGCTCCTGCCGCCCGGCGGCGTCGCCACCGGACGCATCATGCTGGACGGCGAATGCGTGATCGGCGCCGCGCCGGATGTGCTGCGCCGGCTGCGCGGCGGTGTTGCCGGCATGATCTTTCAGGAGCCGATGACGAGCCTCAACCCGCTGGCGCGCGTCGGCCGGCAGGTGGCGGAGGCGGTCTGCCTGCACCGCACGCTGCAACGGTGCGTCGATGCGCGCGCGGGTGATGGAGCTGCTGGCGCAGGCGGGGTTCGCCGATGTCGAGCACCGGCTGCAGTCCTTCCCGCACCAGCTCTCGGGCGGGCAGCGGCAGCGGGTGATGATCGCGATGGCGCTGGCCAACGATCCGAAGCTGCTGATCGCCGACGAGCCGACGACCGCGCTCGACGTCACCATCCAGGCGCAGATCCTGAAGCTGCTCGCGGAGCAGAAGGCGGCGCGGGGCCTCGCCCTGCTGCTGATCAGCCACGACCTCGCCATCGTGCGCCGCTACGCCGACCGCGTCTGCGTCATGAAGGGCGGGCATATCGTGGAGACCGGCCGCGTCGCCGAGGTCTTCACGCGCCCGCAGCACCCGTACACGCGCATGCTGCTCGCGGCCGAGCCGAAGGGCGCGCCGCTGCCGATCGCGCCCGGCACGCCGACGATCATGGACGCGCAGGATGTGCGCGTGCATTTCGCGATCCTGCGCGGCGTGCTGCGTCGCCCGGTCGGCTATGTGCGCGCGGTGGACGGGGTTTCCATCACCGTGCATGAAGGCGAGACGGTCGGGCTGGTGGGCGAGAGCGGCTCGGGCAAGATCGACGATGGGCTTCGCGCTGCTCGGGCTGGTGCCTGGGCAGGGCACCATCTGCTTTGAGAACCAGTGCATCACCACGCTCTCCAAGCGCACGCTGCAGCGGCTGCGGGCGCGCATGCAGATCGTGTTCCAGGACCCGTACGGCAGCCTCTCGCCGCGGATGACGGTCGCCGAGATCGTGGCGGAAGGGCTCGATGGTGCACGAGCCGCGGCTGACCGTCGAGCAGCGCGAGCACCGGGTGGCCGAGGCGCTGGAGGAGGTCGGGCTGCCGCCGGCGGCGGCGGATCGCTATCCGCACGAATTCTCCGGCGGCCAGCGCCAGCGCATTGCGATCGCGCGGGCGATGGTGCTGAAGCCGCGGTTCGTGGTGCTGGACGAGCCGACCAGCGCGCTCGACATGTCGGTGCAGGCGCAGATCGTCGACCTGCTGCGCCGGCTGCAGCAGGACCACGCGCTCGGCTACCTGTTCATCAGCCACGACCTGAAGGTGGTGCGGGCGCTGGCACACCGGCTGGTGGTGCTGCGCCACGGCCGCGTGGTGGAGCAGGGGCCGGCCGCCGAAGTGCTGGGACGGCCGCGGGCGGACTACACGCGCGCCCTGATGGCGGCGGCGTTCGGGCTGGAGGCGGACGAGACCGGGGTGGTCGCCGCCTGATTGCGGCGCCGGGCTGCCGAAGCTGCGGCTCTCCGGACTTGCCGATGACCGCTTGCCTCGCGGCGGCGGGACAACTACCTCATCGCCGCCATGAACACCGATGAGACGATGAACCCCGACGAGGCCGCCCGGTCCGCGCCGGGGACGCCGGACGAGCTGATGGCCGCCGCCTCCGCCCGCATCGCGGCCCTCGAGGCCGAGCGGGACGAGTTCAAGGACCGCTGGATGCGCGCCGAGGCGGAGATCGCCAATGTGCGCGCCCGGGCCCGCCGCGAGGTGGACGAGACGCGCCAGTTCGCGGTCCAGAGCTTCGCCCGCGACGTGGTCGAGGCGGCGGAGAACCTGCGCCGCGGCCTCGACAGCCTGCCGCCGCCGGCCTTCGGCGAACCCGAAGTTGCTCGCGCGGGTGCGCGAAGGGCTGGAGGGGATCGAGCGCAGCTTCCTCGGCCTGCTCGAACGCAACGGCATCAGGCGCGAGGACCCGACCGGGGCGGCCTTCGACCCCAATCAGCATCAGGCGATGGCGGAGCAGGAGACGCTCGACCATCCGCCGGGCACGGTGGTGCAGGCCTGGACGCCGGCCTGGACCCTGCACGGGCGGCTGCTGCGGCCGGCGATGGTGGTGGTGGCCAAGGCGCCCGCGGCGGAGCTCTCCGGCCCCGCCGGCGCCCGCGTCAATACGAGCGCTTAACCGCGTCGGATCAGCATTATTCGGCCCCTCGTCCCTTGCCCTGGCGCATGTCGCTGAATACATCCGGGCCACACAGCCTCACCTCGGGGACACGGGCGGTGCCGCGCCGGGCCGCCTCCGTCCGCTGCAAAGGAGCTTGAATTCGCATGAGCAAGGTCATCGGCATCGACCTCGGCACGACGAACTCGTGCGTCGCGATCATGGAGGGCAAGGACGTCCGCGTGATCGAGAACAGCGAGGGCGCGCGCACCACCCCCTCGATCGTCGCCTTCGCCGACAATGGTGAGCGCCTCGTCGGCCAGTCCGCGAAGCGCCAGGCGGTCACCAACCCGACCAACACCATTTATGCCGTGAAGCGCCTGATCGGGCGGCGCTTCGACGATCCGATGGTCAGCAAGGACGTGGGCCTCGTCCCCTACAAGATCGAGCGCGGCGAGAACGGCGACGCCTGGGTGGAAGCGCGCGGCGAGCGCTATGCGCCGAGCCAGATCAGCGCCTTCATCCTCGGCAAGATGAAGGAGACCGCCGAGGCCTATCTCGGCGAGCAAGGTTGCCCAGGCGGTCATCACCGTGCCCGCCTACTTCAACGACGCGCAGCGGCAGGCGACGAAGGACGCCGGGCGCATCGCCGGGCTCGAAGTCCTGCGCATCATCAACGAGCCGACGGCCGCGGCGCTCGCCTACGGCATGGACAAGAAGAAGACCGGCACCATCGCGGTCTACGACCTCGGCGGCGGCACCTTCGACATCTCGGTGCTGGAGATCGGCGACGGCGTGTTCGAGGTGAAGAGCACCAACGGCGACACCTTCCTCGGCGGCGAGGACTTCGACGCCCGCGTCATCGACTACCTCGCCGACGAGTTCAAGCGCGAGCAGGGCATCGACCTGCGCCGCGACCGGCTCGCGCTGCAGCGGCTGAAGGAAGCGGCGGAGAAGGCGAAGATCGAGCTCTCCTCGTCGAAGGAGACCGAGATCAACCTGCCCTTCATCACCGCCGACGCCTCCGGGCCGAAGCATCTGGTGATGAAGCTCACGCGCGCGAAGCTGGAGAGCCTGGTCGACGACCTGATCCAGCGCACGCTCGATCCCTGCCGCGCCGCGCTGAAGGATGCCGGCGTGAAGGCGAGCGAGATCGACGAGGTGATCCTCGTCGGCGGCATGACCCGCATGCCGAAAGTCATCGAGGCGGTGAAGACCTTCTTCGGCCGCGAGCCCGCGCGCAACGTCAACCCCGACGAGGTGGTGGCGGTCGGTGCCGCGATCCAGGGCGCGGTGCTGAAGGGCGAGGTGAAGGACGTGCTGCTGCTCGACGTGACCCCGCTGTCGCTGGGCATCGAGACGCTGGGCGGCGTGTTCACGCGCCTGATCGAGCGCAACACCACGATCCCGACCAAGAAGAGCCAGGTGTTCTCGACCGCCGACGACGGCCAGACCGCGGTGACCATCAAGGTCTACCAGGGCGAGCGCGAGATGGCGGCCGACAACAAGCTGCTCGGCCAGTTCGACCTGATGGGCATTCCGCCCGCGCCGCGCGGCGTGCCGCAGATCGAGGTGACGTTCGACATCGACGCCAACGGCATCGTCTCCGTGCAGGCGCGCGACAAGGCGACCGGCAAGGAGCAGCAGATCCGCATCCAGGCCAGCGGCGGGCTGAACGAGGCCGACATCCAGCGCATGGTGCGCGAGGCGGAGACGAACGCCGAGGCCGACAAGCAGCGCCGCGAGTTCGTCGAGGCGAAGAACCACGCCGACGCGCTGATCCATCAGGTCGAGAAGACGCTGAAGGAGAACGAGGGCAAGGTCGCCGCGCAGGACAAGGGCGAGGCGGAGGCCGCGGTGGCGGCGGCGCGCTCGGCGATGGAAGGCAGCGACGGTGAGGCGCTGAAGCAGGCGACCGAGCGGCTGAGCCAGGTCGCGATGCAGATCGGCGAGGCGATGTACAAGGCCCAGGCCGGTGCCGGCGGTCCGCCGCCCGGTGGTCAGGCGGGTGGCCCGGGCGGCGGCGAGGCGGGCGGCGGCGGTGCCCAGGCCGATGACAAGGTCGTGGACGCCGAGTTCGAGGAAGTGGACGAGCAGCGCAAGAAGTCTGCCTGATCCCGGCCGTGACGGAGTTTTGACATGCGATGCGCCCGCGCTTCCGTGAAGGCGGGCGCATCCGCGTATCAGCGCCGGGTCGAGGGCTGAGATGGCGAAACAGGATTTCTATGCGACGCTGGGCGTCGGGCGCGAGGCGAGCGGCGACGAGTTGAAGAGTGCCTATCGCAAGCTGGCGATGCAGTACCATCCCGACCGCAATCCGGGCGACCGGGCGGCGGAAGCGCGCTTCAAGGAAATCAACGAAGCCTACGACGTCCTCAAGGACGATCAGAAACGCGCCGCCTACGACCGCTACGGGCACGCGGCGTTCGAGCAGGGCGGCGGCCCCGGCGCCGGCGGGTTCGACTTCGCTGCCGGCGGGCTCGGCGACATCTTCGAGCAGATGTTCGGCGACTTCGTGGGCGGCGGGCGGCGCGGCGGGCGCGGCCCGCGCGGCGGCGCGGACGTGCGCGCGAGCGTGGAGATCGACCTCGTCGAAGCCTTCGCCGGCGCCAAGGCGACGCTGCGCGTGCCCACCCGCGCGAAGTGCGAGGCGTGCAACGGCACCGGCTCGGAGGCGCGGGAGCGCGGCGCGGAGACCTGCCCGACCTGCCAGGGCGCCGGCAAGGTGCGCGCCCAGCAGGGCTTCTTCGTCATCGAGCGCACCTGCCCGACCTGCGGCGGGCAGGGCCGGGTGGTCCGCAACCCCTGCCGCGTCTGCGCCGGCGCCGGCACGGTGCAGCGCGAACGCTCGCTGCAGGTCCAGATCCCGGCCGGGGTCGAAGACGGCACGCGCATCCGTCTGGCCGGCGAGGGCGAGGCCGGCGGGGCGGGCGCGCCGCCCGGCGACCTCTATGTGCATGTGGCGATCCGCCCGCACCCGATCTTCCAGCGCGAGGGGCCGCACGTGTTCTGCCGCGTGCCGGTGCGCATGGCGCAGGCCGCCCTCGGCGCCGAGATCGAGGTGCCGGCGATCGACGGCACGCGGGCGCGGGTGAAGATCCCCGCCGGCACCCAGACCGGCGAGCAGTTCCGCCTGCGCGGCAAGGGTTTCTCGGTGCTGCGCAGCGCGCAGCGCGGCGACATGCTGATCCAGGTCGCAGGTCGAGACCCCCCAAAGCCTCTCCCGCCGCCAGCGCGAGCTGCTGGAGGAGTTCGAGGCCGACGCCGACGGTACGCGGCAGCCCGGAGCACGAGGGGTTCTTCGCCAAGGCGCGCGAATTCTTCCAGGGGCGCGGCTGAGCCTGTTCCCAAGTTCTTGATCGGCGACGCCGAGCGCGGGGGAACCAGCGCGCGGTATCGGCGTTTGGTTGAACATCCGCGGCGCCGTCCCCCCCACCTGCGCCGCGGACCGGGTGCCGGCGGCGCGGTCCTTCCAACGAGGGGCCGCGCCGCCACGGCGCCGAGGGTCAGCGGCGCTGGACGGGCCGCAAGGCGGCGCGCAGAATCCCGGACATGACCACGCGCATCGGAATCGCCGGCATCGCCGGCCGAATGGGCCGCATCCTGGCCGAGCTGGTGCCGGCCTCGGGGGCCACGCTCGTGGGCGGGATCGACCGCCCGGAGCTTGCGGCCGCCCAGGGCGTGCACCGCTTCCCCGACATCGCGGCCCTCGCCGCGGCGGCGGACGTTGTCGTGGATTTCACCCACGCCGCCGCCGTTGCCCCCCACGCGGCGGCGCTGGCGGAGGCGGGGTGCGCCTGGGTGCTCGGCACCACCGGGCTTGCCGCCGCGGATGACGCCGCGGTCGCCGCCGCGGCGCGGCGCATCGCCGGTCGTCTACGCGGCGAACTTCTCCCCCGGCGTCAACCTCGTCCTGGCGCTCGCCGAACGCATGGCCGCCGCCCTGCCGGCCGACGCCTACGACGCCGAAATTGTCGAGATGCACCACCGCCAGAAGGTCGACGCCCCCTCCGGCACCGCGGTCGGCATGGGCCGGGCGGTCGCGCGAGGGCGCGGGCGTGGACCTCGACGAGGTGACGCGAAAGCGGGCGCGACGGCCATACCGGCGCGCGCAAGCCCGGCGCCATCGGGTTCGCCGCGCTGCGCGGCGGGCAGGTGGTGGGCGAGCACACGCTGATCTTCGCCGCCGCCGACGAGCAGATCGCGCTGACCCACCGCGCCTTCGACCGCCGCGCCTTCGCGACCGGGGCGGTGCGCGCCGGCGCTGTGGGTCGCGGGCCGGCCGCCCGGCCTCTATGCCATGATGGACGTTCTGGGCATGCGATAGCGACCCTCGCCCCAACGCTCTCCCGCAAGCGGGAGAGGGAGAAGCGACCGCCGCAGCGGACGGCTGGAGAAAGACCCCTCTCCCGCGTGCGGGAGAGGGAGGGGCCCACACCGCCGGCTTGGGAGGTGAGGGCTGGCCGCCTGCGCTGACCATCGCCCCCCTTTCCGTCACACACCGCCGCCAAAAGTCTGTTTCCGAGCCACAGGATTTTGCATGCGCGACAAGGGCGAGTTCCTTTTCACCTCCGAGTCGGTCTCCGAGGGCCATCCCGACAAGGTCGCCGACCGCATCAGCGACACCGTGCTGGACGCGTTCCTCGCCGCCGACCCCTATTCGCGCGTGGCCTGCGAAACGCTGGTCACCACCAACCGCGTCGTGCTCGCGGGCGAAACGCGCGGGCCGGACACGGTCACGCCGGAACTGCTGACCCACCTGGCGCGCATGGCGATGCACGACATCGGCTATGACCAGGAGGGCTTCTCTGGAAGCACGCGCAGACATCGCACGTGCATCTGCACGCGCAGTCCGCCGACATCGCCCAGGGCGTCGATGCCGCCGGCAACAAGGACGAGGGCGCCGGCGACCAGGGCATCATGTTCGGCTACGCCTGCCGCGAGACGCCGACGCTGATGCCGGCGCCGCTCTACTACGCGCACCTGATCCTGCGCCGGATCAGCGAGCTGCGCCGCAACCGCGACGTGCTCGCGCAGGGCCTGCTGCCGGACGCGAAAAGCCAGGTCACGCTGCGCTATGTCGACGGCAAGCCGGTCGGCGCGACCTCGCGTCGTGGTGTCCACCCAGCACGAGGAGCGGCTGGAGCCAGGAGCAGATCAAGCGAGCATGGTGCTGGCCGCTCGTCGAGAGCAGCCTGCCGCAGGGCTGGATGCCGCCGGCGCGCGAGATCTACGTGAATCCCACGGGCAAGTTCGTGATCGGCGGGCCGGACGGCGATTGCGGCCTGACCGGGCGGAAGATCATCGTCGACACCTATGGCGGCGCCGCGCCGCACGGCGGCGGCGCGTTCAGCGGCAAGGACCCGACCAAGGTCGATCGCAGCGCCGCCTATGCCTGCCGCTATCTGGCGAAGAACGTCGTCGCGGCGGGACTGGCCGACCGCTGCACGCTGCAGATCAGCTACGCGATCGGCGTCGCCGCATCCGCTGTCGGTCTATGTCGACCTGCACGGCAACCGGTACGACGTGAGCGAGGCGAAGCTGGAGGCGACGCTGCGCGAGCTGGTGAACCTCTCGCCGCGCGGCATCCGCGAGCATCTGCATCTGAACCGGCCGATCTACGCGCGTGACCTCCGCCTACGGGCATTTCGGCCGCGAGCCGGACGAGGAGAAGGGCACGTTCACCTGGGAGAGGACCGATCTGGTGCCGGCGCTGCGCTCCGCCTTCGGGAACCGGCTGCAGCGGATCCGCCCGGACCGACTGCGGCACGCCAAGCGCTCAAGCCGCCGCCTGACCGGCTCTACGGCCGCGCCCGCGGCCACGCGCTGCGGCCGCGGCAGGAGCGGCTGCTGGCCGAGGTCGCTGCCGCGCCTGCGGCTCGATCCGGCGCAGGCGGCCGATCCGGCGGCGGCGTTCGCGCCGCGCGCGGCGGCAGTGTGGCTCGAAGTGGGCTTCGGCAGCGGCGAGCACGCGCTGGCGCAGGTCGCGCGCGCATCCCGAGATCGGCCTGATCGCCTGCGAGGTGTTCGAGAACGGCCTCTGCCTCGCTGCTGTCGCGCATCGTGCCGAGGGCCGGAGGACGCGCGCCGCTGCCGGGCAATCTGCGGCTGTGGGACGAGGACGCGCGGGCGCTGCTGCGCCTGCTGCCGGATGCGTGCCTGGACGCGGCTGTTCCTGCTGTTCCCCGATCCCTGGCCGAAGGCGCGCCACGCCAAGCGCCGCTTCGTCCATCCGGCGCTGCTGCCGGAGATCGCGCGCGTGCTGCGCCCCGGCGCCGAGTGGCGCGTCGCCACCGACGATCCGACGCATCAGGCGTGGGTCGAAGAGGTGTTCGCGGCGCAGGCGCTGTTCGCCGCCCCGCCGCCCGGCGACGCGGCGCCCGGACGACTGGCCGCCGACGCGCTACGAGGCGAAGGCGCTCGCGGCCGGCCGCCAGCCGCTCTACTGGACGCTGCGCCGCGCCGGCTGAGGCGTTGCGTCGGCCGCAAGCGCGATGCCGAACGTCTCGGTGAGACCGCGCTGCCCCGCCGGGGTGATGGCGACGGCGCGCGTGCCGGGCCGGCGCGCGATCCAGTCCAGCGCGAGCAGCCGCGCGCACAGCGCGCAGCCCACCGCGCCGGCGATGTGCCAGCGCCGCTCGCTCCAGTCGAGGCAGGGGCGGCAGAACGGGCGGCGCGCGGCGCCCGGCCGCGCCACCGTCACGCCGAACTCGGCCAGGAAGCCCTGCGCCGCGTGCCGTGACCGCGCCGCCCTCGTCCGACAGCACGACGTGGCCGCGCGCGACCAGCGCGTCGGCGATCGCGACGCCGAGCCGGCCGGCGAGGTGGTCGTAGCAGGTTCGCGCCGTGCGCATCGCCGCATCGAGGCGCGGCGCCGGCACCCGGCGCGGCGGGAGCTGCATTGCCGCGACCGCCATCATGCTTTCGAGCAGGCTGCCGACGAGCGGTGCCGCGAGCCGGTAGTAGCGGTGCCGGCCCTGCCGCGCCACGCGCAGCAGATTCGCCTGCACGAGGCGCGCGAGATGCCCGCTCGCGGTCTGCGGCGCCACGCCCGCGACGTGCGCGAGTTCGGTCGCGGTGCAGGCGCGCCCGTCCGCCAGCGCCGCCAGCATGTTCGCGCGCGCGGGATCGCCGATCAGCGACCCCACTTCCGCGAGCCCTGTATTCGGGAGTGCCATCGCCGCAGCATAGGCCCGGGGCGATGCCCCGTCGCGCACCGACGCTACGGTTGCGGCCGAAGCGACGCCGGACGCTATGCCGGACGCTATACCGACCGGGGAAACCCGAGGCTCGCCGCGAACGGCCGCAGCATCAGCGCGACGCCCAGGCCCCAGGCGCCGTTGACCAGCAGCCCAGCCAGCATGCCGGCGGGATCGCCGCCGAAGAACAGCGGCATGCCCTTGAGCGGGGCGACCACGATCCAGGCGACCACGGTCAGCGCGAGTGCGCCGAACAGCACCGAGGTGATCCAGTACGCGGCGCCGCGCGGAAAGACCGGGGCGATCAGCGCAAACACGATCCCCCACACGCCGCCCCAGAACGACGAGGAGACCACGGCCGGCACGCTGAACGGCGGCACCGGGCTCATCCGGTACGGCGTCCACGACACCAGCCCCACAGCGTTCAGCAGGATCACCATCACCTGATGGAACACCGGCACCGCGATGAAGCCGGCGATGAAGCCGAACACCACGCGGCGCAGCAAGACGCCGGACTGCGGCTGGTGGAAGGCGGTGGCCTCGCTCATGGCGTGCGCTCCTGCTCCGTCCGGGCGCAGCATAGCACGGCCGGGCTCAGCGCGTCGCGGCGGTCTCGCCGAGCAGGGAACGAAGCGCCGGCTCCATCGCCTGCGCCATCCGCGCCATGCCCTCCGGGCGTCGGATGCAGCGGCGGCTCGGGCGGCGTCAGCAGCGGATCGAGGAACAGCGACGTGTCCAGCCGCCCGTTCTTCATGAACAGCGGCGTGAGGTCCATGAACGTCACGCCCGCGACCGCGCCGTCGCCATAGCGCGCGGCGAGCCCCGCGTTCACCGTCCGCGTCGTCTCGGTCGCCCATTCGCTGCGCGCGCTCGGCAGGATGCCGAGCAGCAGGATGCCGGTATGCGGCAGCTTCCGCCGCACCGTGGCCACCACGGCGTCGATCCCCGCCAGCGTGTCGGCGGCGGACCAGTGCAGCCGGCCGAGGCTGTTGGCGCCGATCAGGATCACCGCCGCCTTCGGCGCGATGCCGTCGATCTCGCCGTGCTCGATGCGCCACAGCAGATGCGAGGTCGCGTCGCCCTTGAAGCCGAGATTCACCGCGTGGCGCGCGCCGTAGAAGTGCTGCCACACCGGCGCGAAGTCGCGCCACGGCGGCGGACCGTGGCGCTCAAAGTCCTGCGTGATCGAATCGCCGAGAAAGATCAGCTCGACGCGCTCGCGATGGATCTCCGCGAGCTTCGCCTCGTGCCGCGCGTGCCACCAGGGCAGGTTCATGCGCGAGATCGGCACCGCCGCCAGCGGCGGCGCGGCCGCCATCAGCAGCAGCGAGGCGGCCGCGAGTGCCGCGCGCCTCATCGCAGGATGAGCCACGCGAGGGAGCCGAGGCCGAGCGCGAAGCAGTAATAGGCGAACGGGTTCAGCGCCCATTGGTCGTGACGGCGGAAATAGCGCATCAGGAACGCGGTGGAGAGGAACGCGGTGATGCCCGCGACCACCGCCGCGATCAGCGAGAGCGAGAACACGCCCTGCGGCACCTGTTCGTGCAGCAGCTTGGGAATTTCCAGGATCGAGGCGCCGAGAATGATCGGTGTCGCGATCAGGAAGGAGAAATGCGCCGCCTCCGCGTGGTCGATGCCGCGCAGCAGGCCGCCCACGATCGTGGCGCCGGAGCGCGAGATGCCCGGGATCAGCGCCGTGCACTGGCACAGCCCGATCACCAGCGCATCGCTCACTCGCAGCGTGGACAGTTGCCGATGCCCGTATTCGCGCACGCGCTCGCCGAGCAGCAGCACGAACCCGTTCACCACCAGGAAGGCCGCGGCGACCAGCGGCGTGCCGAACAGCACGCGCAGATGCCGCTCCAGCGCGAAGCCGAGGATGGCAGCGGGGATGGTCGCGATGACGATCATCACGAACAGGCGCCGGCTTTCCGCCGCCTCGCGCCCGCCGGCGAGTCCGAGCACGCCGCGCGCGAGCCCCATCCAGTCACGCCAGAAATACAGCAGCAGCGCCGCCGCGGTGCCCAGATGCAGCATCACCAGGAACGGCAGGAATTCGGGCGCGGCCTCGTCGAGCGACAGGTTCAGCACCGCCGGCAGCACCACGGCATGGCCGAGGCTGGAGACGGGGAAAAGCTCGGTCGCGCCTTGCAGGATGGCGACCAGAATGGCCTCGATCGCAGACATGCGGGATGGGGCCTCGCGAAAAGGAGTGCAGGCGCTTCCTCGCCCAAACCGCGCGTGCTGGCAATGCCGGCGCCGATCAACCCGGCGCGGGGCGGATCACGCCGGCGGAATCGGCGAGGCCGGCGAGCGCCTGCGCGGTCGCGGCGATGTCGCGCGCGATCGCCTCGCGCACCGCCGCGGCGTCGCGCCGGCGGAGCGCGGCATGGATCTGCTCCTGCGCCGGCGGCTGCGGGCGGCGCAGCACGACGGCGGGCGGCAGCAGGCTCAGCGCGGGTGCCGCCTTCAGCCACAGCGTCTCGATCATGTCGCGCAGCAGCGCGTTGCCCGTGCAGGCGTAGATCTGAAAGGCGAAGTCGCGCTGGGCGGCGCGGAATTCCGCGGCGTCGCTACGCTGGTGCGCCATCTGCAGGCGGCCCAGATGGTGCTGGTTCGCGATCAGGTCGTCGGTCGTCATCCGGGCGGTGGCGAGTTCGCCCGCGCCGCCCTCGACGATCGCCCGCACGGCGGCAAGCTCGGCGATACCCGCGCGCGTGGCCAGCGGGATCACGGCGCTGCCGCTGGGCAGCAGGTCGAGCACGCGCTCGGCATGCAGCCGCCCGAGCGCCTCGCGCACCGGGGTGGGGCTGATCGCGAACGCGGCGGCGAGGGTGCGGATGATCAGCTTCTGCCCGGGGGCGAAGCGGCCGGCGAGCAGGGCGTCGCGCAGCGCGGCATAGGCGCCGTCGCGCAACGATGCCCGGCCGATCGCCGCCAGCCCGAGTTCCGGCCCTTCCGCCATGCGCCCGCTCCAGCCCTGAGGTCTGGCATTTGATACCGCAGACCTCGTATGCGCAACCTCAGTCGTGCGCCGGGTAGCGCGCCATCAATGCCCGCTGCCGCCGCCAGGACCGCCACATGGCGCGCACCCCCGCGCTGCGGTGGCCGCGGGCACGGAGCGCGTGGCCGATGGCGAAGGCGGTGCGGTAGTGGGCGAGCTGGTCCGCCCAGGCGGCGCCGAGGCGGGTGCGGGCGTCCCAGACATGCGTCGCTTCCGAGCCGACGCCGTTGATCTCGATCACCGTGAACCCCTCGCCGCGCCGCAGCGCCGTGAGCGAGGGGAAGCGGACGTCGAAGCGGCCGAAATGGAAATCGGGCAAGGCACGCGCGATCGCCTCGATGCGGCGGGTGAGCGCCGGGGTGATCTCGGCGGCGCCGTCGCGGAAGATCGAGCCCTTGCAGTGGTTGCCCACCAGCAGCAGCCGCACCCGCTCGCCCCGCGCCGGCACGTCGTGGCGGCGGGCGCCGAGTTTGGGGAGGTAGAAATGCGGCACGCGGGCGGCGCGCGGGTCGGCGCGCACCAGCGCCTCGAGCGTCGCCCGCCCGTCCCCCACGACGTAGGGGGCGTATTTCAGCGTGAGCGAGGTGATCCGTCCGATCGCGCGCGTCCGGCTCGCGCACATAGAAGATGCCGGCCTCGCCCTCGTCCGCGATGTAGCGTTGCAGCATCAACGGCGCGCCGGCCGGGAATTCCGCCAGATAGCGCGCGAGCGCGGCGCCGTCGCCGAGCAGCCGCACGCCGGTGCCGTTGCAGCCGATATCCGGCTTGGAGATCACCGGATAGGTGAGCCCCGCCGCCGCCATCGCCGCCTCCGCCGCCGCCGGGCTGCCGGCCGGCAGCGTCGTGTAGGGGGCGAGGACGCCACGCGCGGGTGCGGGGAGCAGGTCGAGGATGCCGCTCTTGCGCTCGCCGCACAGCCCGCCGAGCTCGATCGCCGGGTTCGCCGCGGTGGGCAGGCTCATGTCGCCGTAGCGCAGCCCGAGCAGGATCCACTGCGCCACGATCGGCGCGTAGAACAGCCAGTCGGGCCAGAACTCGAACGGGCTCACCGGGCGTTCGGCCGCCTCGCGCGCCCGCTGCCCGGCGAGGGCCGCCAGCCTCACCGCCGCGCCTCCTGCACCCGCGTCGCGGTGCGGCCGAGCAGGATGATGATGGCGGCGAACCCGATCCCGCCCGCCCAGCGCCACGCGCCGAGATGCTCCATGAGCAGCGCGCCGACGCGGAGCGACACGCCGAACAGCAGCGTGGTCCAGATCAGCGTCGCGCAGGCGGTGGCGAGCAGGAAGCGGCGCCAGTCGGCGCCCAGGAAGCCGCAGGCGGTGTAGGTGGGCAGGCGCGCGCCGGGGATGAAGCGGCTGGTAAACACGACCGCGAACACCCGCCCCTCCAGCCAGTCCCGCCCCTGGCGCATCCGCCCGGGGGGCAGCAGCCGCGCCGCCCAGCGCACCTGCCCCGCGAGCCGCCCGAGCCCGTAGAGCCCGAGATCGCCGAGCACGATGCCGCCGTAGAGCGAAACGAGCGCCAGCGGCACCGGAATGCCGCCGGGCCCGGCATGCATCGCGGCGAGCACGGTCGCCGCGTCCTCGAGCACGAAGGTGCCGAGCACGATGAGCACCGCCTGCAACGCCAGGTTCTGCCCGGCGAGGGCCAGCAGCGCGGCGATCGATCCCGCCGACACGCCGTCAACCCCCGCCTGGCCGGCGGCGGCGGCCGGGTACAGCGTCGAACGGTCGGGCGCGCCGACGAGGAGGGGCGAAGGTCACTGCCTCATACTATGTCGTAGCGCGGGGCCGTGGCGCCAGGGCGTTCCCGGCCGGGGCCGGCATACCGCAGTGCAGCACCCGGCGTCCCGCCGGATCAATAGAGTGCCAATGTTCCCGGCCTGAGACGAGTTGCCGTGGCCGGCTCGGACCGCGACGACTGAGATCGCCCGGTAACTCCACTATGAGGAGCCAGGGGGCCTATTCCTGGTACTATAGGACATCTTGCTCCGCCGCACGCTTCCGGTCGGCCTGGACTACGAGCGCGGCACGCTGGGGAGGGATGATCGGATGCAACCATTCGGTAAGAAGTATTGCCCAGGCTCCAACGCAGAGTTGATGCCGCGGCCATGCCGGGATCACGCCTCAGTGGGTGAAGTCCGCGCGAGGGCGCGGTACTACTCCATGAAACTGAAGGGATGATCCGAGTCGTGTGTGGTGCGAAGGCTGCGATCCTGGTGGTGGACGACGATCCGGAGGTCCGCGAGATCCTGGCCGAGACCCTCGCGGAATTCGGCTACCGCGTGCTCCAGGCCGGCACCGGCGAGGAGGCGTTGCCGATGCTGGAGGCGCCGGACGAGGTCGGGATGGTCATCACCGACGTGCGCATGCCCGGCATGTCGGGGCTGGAATTCGTCGAGCGCGCGCGTGAGCGCCATCCGGCGCTGAAGGTGATCGTCATGTCGGGCTATTTCGTCTCGCAGTCGGTGGGCGCGCGGTTCCTGAAGAAGCCGTTTCACATGCACGAGCTGGCCTCCGCGGTGCACGCCGAGTTCGTCGAGGCGCGGCCGCACAGCAACGGCCTGTCGCACCAGTAACCCTTCTTCAACGTCCTGGCGTGCATTCTGCCGACAAAGGCAGGGCACGACAGGATGTCGATGCTGACGATCGACGAAGCGCGCGGCGAGGTGCGCATCGAGCGGCCTGACGGGTCGCGCGGCACCTACGCCATGGACACGCCGGAGGCGTTCGAGGCGGTCTCGGCCGCCTGGCTGCGCTGCGGCTGGGACGTGAAATACGCCTACTGCTTCACCTGGCTCGGCCGCCCGGTGATCCAGTTGCCGGAAGACCTGCTGCGCTTGCAGGAGGTGTTCTGGCGCGTGCAGCCGGACGTGGTGATCGAGACCGGCGTCGCGCATGGCGGCTCGCTGATCTTCTACGCCAGCCTGTTCGCGGCCCTCGGCCGCGGCCGCGTGGTCGGCGTGGATGTCGCGATCCGCCCGCCCAACCGCCGCGCGATCGAGGCACATCCGCTGGCCTCGCGGATCACGCTGATCGAGGGCAGCTCCACCGATCCCGCGACGCTTGCCGCGGTGCGCGCACAGATCGCGCCGGGCGAGCGGGTGCTGGTGGTGCTCGACAGCAACCACACCCGCGCCCATGTCCGCGCGGAGCTGGAGGCGTACGCGCCGCTCGTCACGCCGGGCAGCTACGTCGTGGTCTGCGACGGCATCATGGCGCGGCTGGCCGGCGCGCCGCGCAGCGCCGCCGACTGGACCTGGAACAACCCGCTCGGCGCCGTGGATGCGTTCCTCGCCGCGAACGCGGATTTCGTTGCCGAGGAGCCGGACTTTCCCTTCAACGAGGGGCGCGTGCGCGCGCGCGTCACCTATTCGCCGCGCGGCTTCCTGCGCCGCGTCGGGGGTGCGGCGTGAAGGCAGTGATCCTCGCCGGCGGCAAGGGCACGCGGATCAGCGAGGAGTCGCATCTGCGCCCGAAGCCGATGATCGAGATCGGCGGCCGGCCGATCCTGTGGCACATCATGAGCCTCTACGGCAGCTACGGCGTGAACGATTTCATCGTCGCCCTCGGCTATCGCGGCGATGCGATCAAGCAGTATTTCGCCGGCTACGCCATGCACGCCTCGGACGTGACCATCGACATCCGCCGCGGCGAGATCCAGTACCATCGCAACTACGCCGAACCCTGGCGCGTCACGCTGGTCGATACCGGGCAGGAGACGATGACCGGCGGGCGGCTGAAGCGCCTCGCGCGGTTCCTCGACGATGACGACTGCTTCTGCATGACCTACGGCGACGGGGTCGCGGACATCGACATCGCCGCGCCTGATCGACTTTCACCGCGAGCACGGCAAGCTGGCGACGCTGACCGCCGTCGTGCCGCCGGGACGCTACGGCGCGCTGGTGCTCGACGGCGGCCGTGTCGCCGAGTTCCGCGAGAAGCCGCCGGGCGACAATGCCTTCATCAACGGCGGCTTCTTCGTGCTGCATCCGCGCGTGCTGGAGCGCATCGGCGGCGACGAGACGCCGTGGGAGCGCGAGCCGCTGGAGAGCCTGGCGCGCGACGGCGAGCTGGCGGCGTTCCGGCACACCGGGTTCTGGCAGCCGATGGACACGCTGCGCGACAAGAACCACCTGGAAACCCTCTGGCAACAGGGCCGCGCGCCATGGAAGGTCTGGTGCAACTGAGCGCCGCCGCCGCCCTGCTGCCGCATTGCCGGCTTCTGCGGGGACGTGCTGGCGCGCAGCCTCGTCGATCTCGGCGCGACGCCGCTGGCCAATGCGCTGCTGACGCCCGCGCAGGCGGCGGCCGGCGCGGACCGGGCGTGGCCGCTGCATGTGCGCGTGTGCGAACGCTGCCTGCTGGTGCAGGTGGACACCGTGGTGCCGCCGGCGGAGATCTTCTCCGACTACCCGTATTTCTCCTCGGTCGCGTCGAGCTGGGTGGCCCATGCCGCGCGGTTCTGCGACGAGGCCTGCGCGCGGTTCGGCCTCGATGCCCGCTCGCGCGTGGTGGAGATCGCGAGCAACGACGGGTATCTGCTGCAGCACTTCGTCGCCCGCGGCGTGCCGGTGCTGGGCATCGAGCCGGCCGCCAACGTCGCGGCGGTGGCGCGCGCGCGCGGGATCGCGACCGAGATCGGCTTCTTCGGCGAGGCCTTCGCCGCCGACCTCGCCGCGCGCGGCGTGCGCGCGGATCTGGTCTGCGCCAACAACGTCCTCGCCCACGTCCCCGACATTGCCGGCTTCGCGCGCGGCATCGCCCGCGTGCTCGCGGCCGACGGCGTGGTGAGCCTGGAATTCCCGCATCTGCTGCGCCTGATCGAAGGCGTGCAGTTCGACACGATCTATCACGAGCACTACGCCTATCTCTCGCTGCTGGTGGTCGAGCGGGTGCTGGCGCAGGCCGGGCTGCGGGCGTTCGACGTGGTGACGCTGCCGACGCATGGCGGCTCGCTGCGGGTGTTTGCCTGCCATGCGGGCGCGGCGTTCGCGGCGCTGCCGGGCCTCGCGGCGCTGCGTGCCGAGGAGGCGGCGGCGGGGCTGGACCGGCCGGACGGCTATGCCGGCTTCGCGCCGCTCGTGGCGGCGGTGCAGCGCGGACTGCGCGCGTTCCTGGTCGGCGCGCGTGCCGCCGGGCGGCGCGTTGCCGCCTATGGCGCCGCCGCGAAGGGCTGCACGCTGCTGAACACGAGCGGCGTCACCGCGCGCCGACATCGCCTATGTCGCCGACCGCAACCCCGCGAAGCAGGGCCGGAGGCTGCCCGGCTGCCGCCTGCCCGTGGTGGCGCCGGAGGCGCTGTGGCGGGAGCCGCCGGACGACCTGCTGATCCTGCCGTGGAACCTTGCGGAGGAGATCGCGCGGGAACTCGCACCGCTGCGCGCGGCGGGGACGCTGTTCTGGGTCGCGGTGCCGGAACTGCGGCCGGTCTGAGCGGGCGCCGCCGCCCTCACCCCGGCCCTCTCCCGCAAGCGGGAGAGGGGGCAGGTGCCGCGGGAGGTTCTCTCCCGCGAGCGGGAGAGGGGGCGGGTGCAGTGGGAGAGCCCTCTCCCGCGAGCGGGAGAGGGGGCAGGTGCCGCGGGAAAGCCCTCTCCCGCTTGCGGGAGAGGGTTGGGTGAGGGTTAGCCGCGGCCGATGAACGGCATCTTGGTCGCCATCACGGTGACGAACTGCACGTTCGCCTCCGGCGGCAGGCCGGCCATGAAGACGATGGTGCGGCCGACCTCGTCGGCCGGCATCGTCGGCTCGGGCTTCATCTCGCCGGTCGCCTGCGGCACGCCCTGGGCCATGCGCGCCGTCATCGGTGTCGCCGCGTTGCCGATGTCGATCTGTCCGCAAGCAATGTCGTGCTTGCGCCCGTCGAGCGAGATCGTGCGCGTGAGCCCCGTAATCGCGTGCTTGGTCGCGGTGTACGGCGCCGAGCCGGGGCGCGGCACGTGGGCCGAGATCGAGCCGTTGTTGATGATGCGCCCGCCGCGCGGCGACTGCTCGCGCATCATCCGGTAGGCGCCGCGCGCCACCAGGAACGCGCCGGTGAGGTTGACCGCGACCACGCTCTGCCACTGCTCGACGGTCAGGTCGCCGAAATCCGTGCTCGGCGTGTTGCCGCCGGCGTTGTTGAAGACGACGTCGAGCCGGCCGAAGCGCTTCTTCACCTGTTCGAACAGCGCATCGACCGCCGCCGGATCGGTCACGTCGGTCGGCACCGCCAGCGTCCGCGCCGCGGCCGCCCCGAGGGTCGCCGTCTCCTCCAGCGCGTCCCGCCGCCGGCCCGCCAGCACGACGTTGTAGCCCTCGGCCAGCAGCGCCAGCGCCGCCGCGCGGCCGACGCCGCTGCCGGCCCCGGTCACCATCGCCACCTTGCCGCTTCCGCTCATTGCCGCTCCTCCCGCTTGCTCCCGCCATTGTGCCACCGAACCGCCGGGGCGCCAGTAGGCGCGCGCGCATCAACCACGATCACGGGGTGATCATTCCTTGGGCAATTCGCCGGCCGCCCCCAGGCCCCGCCTCGCGCGGCGGCGATGGCATGGCGTTTGCCTGACACTCGGCAAGCGACGGCGCCGGACGGCTGGGAGAGCGGATGGCAGAGGCAGGGGTGGAGCTGGTTTCGGTGACCAAGCGCTACGGCGCGGTCACTGCGGTGGACGCCATCGATCTGCGCATTCCCGCCGGCAGCTATTGCTGCCTGCTCGGGCCGTCGGGCTGCGGCAAGACCTCGACCCTGCGCATGATCGCCGGGCACGAGGAGGCCACCGCGGGCGACGTCTGATCCTGGGCGGCGACAACATGACCGATCTGCCGCCCGCCGCCCGCGGCACGGCGATGATGTTCCAGAGCTACGCGCTGTTCCCGCACCTCGAGCTGCACTCGACAACGTCGCCTTCAGCCTGCGGATGCGCGGCGTCGAGCGCGAGGAGCGGCGCCGGCGCGCGCGCGAGATGCTGAAGCGCGTGCACCTGACGGAGCCATGGCGGAGCGCCTGCCGGCGCAGCTCTCCGGCGGGCAGCAGCAGCGCGTGGCGCTGGCGCGCGCGCTGATCACCGACCCGCAGGTGCTGCTGCTCGACGAGCCGCTGTCGGCGCTCGACCCGTTCCTGCGCGTGACGCATGCGCGAGGAGCTGAAGCGGCTGCAGACGCGGCTGGGCATCACCTTCATCCATGTCACGCACAGCCAGGACGAGGCGATGGCGCTCGCCGACCTCGTGGTGGTGATGGACGGGCGGCCGATCGAGCAGACGCGCGCCGCGCGCGAGGTCTTCAAGCGGCCGCGCACGGCCGTTCGTCGCGCGCTTCATCGGCGGCCACAACGTTCTGGAAGCACGGGCGGCCGCCGGCGGCGCGCTCAGCCTGCCCGACGGCAGCGCGTTCGCGCTCACCGAAACGCCGGTCGCGATCGACGGCGCCATCCGGCTCGCGGTGCGCAGCGACCGGATGCGTCTCGATCCGCCGTCGGAACTCGCGAACCGCCTCGCGGCCGAGGTGACGGCGGTGGAGTATCACGGCTCGATCGTGCAGCGTGCGGCTGCAGGATCGGGGCGGCGCCGACGCACAGCCTGCTGCTGTCGGAAGCGCGACTTCGTCGCGCATCCGGTGGCGCTCGGCGATCGCGTCACTGCCGGGTTCGCCCCGGCCGACGTGCATGTCCTCGAACAACTGAGGCTTATTGAGGAGAGGACACGAATGACCACGCAAGCAAGGCGCGTCACGCGCAGGAATGCTGAAGGGCGCCGCGGCGCGTGGGCGGCGCGCGCGTCGGCTCCGGCGCGATCACCGGCTTCCCGACGATCTGGGCGCAGAACAACAAGAACATCGACGCTGCGCCAGTTCGGCACCGGCGTCTCGAACATCAACGAGATCGCCGAGAAGTGCAAGGCCGACCTCGGCATCACCCTGCAGATGACGGCGCTCGATTCCGACGCCGTCGATGCAGCGCGCGGTGACCCAGCCGAACTAGCTACGACATCGCCGACATCGAATACTGGATGCTGCAAGAAGGTCTTCCCGGCGGACGTGCTGCAGCCGATGGACATCAAGAAGATCAAGTACTTCGACAAGATCGTGCCGATCTTCACCACCGGCAAGCTGAAGCCCGAGAGCGTGATCGCGCAGGGCACGGCGCCGCACACGGTGGGCTTCGTCGAGGGCGCAGAGCTCGACACAAGTTCGCCAAGAGCCCGACCGAGTGGTTCACGATGGTGCCGACCATCTACAACGCCGACACGCTCGGCATCCGCCCCGACCTGGTCGGCCGCAAGATCGGCAACTGGAAGGACATCCTCGATCCCGAAGTTCAAGGGCAAGACGTCGATCCTGAACATCCCCTCGATCGGCATCATGGACGCCGCGATGATCTGCGAATCGGCCGGCATCATCAAATACGGCGACAAGGGCAACATGACGCAAGGCAGGAGATCGACAAGACCATCGACTTCCTGATCAAGACCAAGAAGGACGGCCAGTTCCGCGCCTTCTGGAAGACCTTCGACGAGTCGGTCAACCTGATGGCCTCGGGCGAGGTGGTGATCCAGTCGATGTGGTCGCCGGCGGTCGCCGCGGTGCGCTCCAAGGGCGTGCCCTGCATCTACCAGCCGCTCAAGGAAGGCTATCGCGCCTGGGGCGGCGGGCTCGGCGCTCGCCAAGCACCTCAGGGCGCGCAGCTCGACGCGGCCTACGAGTACATCAACTGGTACCTCTCCGGCTGGGTCGGCGCCTTCCTCAACCGCCAGGGCTACTACTCGGCCGTGCTCGACACGGCCAAGGCCATACATGACGGCCGACGAATGGGGCTTCTGGATGGAAGGCAAGCCGGCCGAGGAGCGACATCATCAGCCCGCGAGGGCAAGGTGATGGAGAAGGCCGGCGCGGTGCGCGACGGCGGCTCGTTCTACGAGCGCATGGGCCACGTCGCCTGCTGGAACGCGGTGATGGACGAGGACCGCTACATGGTCCAGAAGTGGAACGAGTTCATCGCCGCCTGAGGCTGTGATGCCGGGTCTGGCCGCGGCGGCACCTGCGGGTTCCGCGCGCGGCCGGGCGCCGGGCCGGACGCCGGCGCGGCTCGGTGGTGCCCTATCTGCAGGTCGCTGCCGCTGTGCGCTGGTGCTTCCTGCTGTTCCTGGTCGTGCCGATCCTCACCATCGTCATGGTGAGCTTCTGGGACGACTACAACACCACGCTGATCATCCCGGCCTTCATCCTCCAGAACTACGAGGAGCTGCTGTTCTCGCCGGTCACCTGGCGGACCTATCTCGCAGACGCTGCGAGTATCGCGGCCATCATCTGGGCGCTGACCCTGGTGATCGGCTTCACGGTCGCCTATTTCCTCGCCTTCCACGTCCGCACGGCGACGTGGCAGATGGTGCTGTTCCTGGTCTGCACGATCCCGTTCTGACCTCCAACGTCATCCGCATGATCTCGTGGATCCCGTTCCTCGGGCCGCAACGGGCTGCTCAACCACGACGCTGCTGCATCTCGGGCTGATCCAATCAGCCGCTCGAGTTCCTGCTGTTCTCCGACTTCGCCGTCGTGCTGGCCTATCGTCCACCTCTACACGCTGTTCATGGTGGTGCCGATCTTCAACACGATGATGCGCATCGACCGCAGCCTGATCGAGGCGGCGCGCGACGCCGGCGCCGCGGGCTGGCAGACGTGCTGCGCAACGTCATCGATCCCGCTGTCGCAAGCCGGGCATCGCCATCGGCTCGATCTTCGTCGTGACCATGGTCGATGGGCGACTTCGTCACCGTGCGCATGATGAGCGGCGGCCAGAGCGCCTCGGTCGGCGCTGATGATGGAGAACGCCATGATCGCCTGCTGCAGTATCCCGCGGCGGCGGCCAACGCGGTGGTGCTGCTGCTGCTGGTGCTGATGATCGTCGCCGTGATCCTGCGGGTGGTCGACATCCGCAAGGAGCTTAGTGATGCAGACAGCCGCGGTTCCCGCCTTCTGGCTGCTCGCCGCGCTTCTTCGGCCTGTTCGTGCTGTTCCTCTACGGGCCCACGATCACCATCGTGGTCCTGTCGTTCCAGGGGCCGGACGGCGGGCTGACCTTCCCGATGCGTGGCGTGTCGCTGCACTGGTTCGGCAATCTGTTCGAGAAGCAGATGGTCGGCGACTTCGGCGGCTCCCTGCGCCGCTCGCTGGTGCTGGGCGCTGATGGTCATGGTGGCTCACCGTGCTGGTCGCCTTCTCGGCCGGCCTCGCCTTCCGCCGCGCTTCCGGCGCGTCGGCGCTGTTCTATCTCGCGATCGCCAGCCTGATCGTGCCGTCGATCCTGATCAGCCTCGGCATCGGGCTGCTGTTCCGCGTGCTCGGCATCGGAGCCGGCCTGGTACAGCTCGGCCTTCGGCGCGCACCTGACCTGGACCCTGCCGTTCGGCCTGCTGATCATGTTCGCCGTCTTCAACCGCTTCGACCGGCGCTACGAGGAGGCGGCGCGCGATCTCGGCGCCACGCCGTGGCAGACCTTCCGGCACGTCGTCGTGCCGATCATGCTGCCGAGCCTGATCGGCGTCGGCCTGTTCGGCTTCACGCTCTCCTACGACGAGTTCGCGCGCAGCCTCTATGACGGCCGGCACCTTCAACACCCTGCCGCTCGAAATCTACGGCATGACCACCAACGTCACGACGCCGGTGCTCTATGCGCTCGGCACGCTGACCACGGCGTTCTCGCTCGGCCTCGTGCTGCTGGTGATCGTGCTGGTGCTCGGCATGCGCCGGCGGCGCGCCGCCGCCTGAGGCTCAGCGCCGCCGCAGCATGGTCGCGGCGACGACGAGGAGGACGGCGAGGCCGGTGGTGCCCAGCACGCCGAGCGCATGCAGGGGACCGATGCGGCTGGCGAGCCAGCCGGCGAGCAGCTGGCCGAGCGGCCAGGTGCCGATCGCCATCGTCAGCAGCCCCATGACCCGCGACCGCACGGCGGCCGGCGCGTCGGTGAGCGCGATCGTCGTCTGCTGGTTGGTGTAGAGCGCCACCCCGAGCCCGGCCGCCAGCAGCACGCCGAGGGCGGCCCAGAACGTGCCGATCGCGGGGAATCGTGGCCAGCAGGGTGAGGAAGATCGCGGACCCGCTCCACAGCCACCAGATCTGCCGGCCCGGCAGGGAGCCGATGAGCGCCATGCCGAGCCCGCCCAGCGCCGCCCCGCCCGGCTCCGCGGCGGCGAGCACGCCGACGAGGGATGCCGAGACCCCGAACACGTCGAGCCCGACCGGCGCCACCAGCGAGGTGTAGGCCCAGCCGAACAGGTTCTGCGCGAGCGTGACGCCGAGCAGCGCGCTCAGTACCGGGCTGCGGCGCAGGACCACGAACGCCTCGGCGATGTCGGTGAACATGCTCGCCAGCGAGAGCCGGCGCGGCACCTGCACGTGGTGCACGCGCGCGGCGAGCCATGCGGCGAACAGGTTGAGCGCCGCGGCGAGCAGGAAGGTGCGCGGCAGCCCCAGCCACTCATACGCCGCGCCGCCGAGCAGCGGGCCGATGGCGCGGGCGGCGGAGGAGGTGAGGCTGTCGAGCGCAACCGCGCGCGGCAGCAGGCGGCGGTGCGACGCATTCGCCCACCATCCGGCGCCGCGCCGAGAGTTCGGTGCCATAGACCAGGCCGCTGATGAAGCTCGACAGGAACAGATGCCAGGGCCGAACCACACCCAGCGCCGCCAGCGCCGCGATCGCGCCGGAGCAGGCGGCGCTGAGCACCATGCCGCCGATCACGATGCGGCGCCGGTCGACGGCATCGGCGAGCACGCCCGCGAACCCGCCGATCACGATCAGCGGCAGCGTCCGCGCCGCCGTGACAGCCGCGACGGCGAGCGGCGACCCCGTGACCTCCAGCGTGAACAGCGCCGCCGCCAGCACTTCCAGCCAGCGCATCCCGTTGGCGATGCCGCCAACCGCCCAGAGATGCAGGAAGTCGCGCGAGCCGAGCAGGGTCGCGCCCGGGCGCAGCAGCGGGGCGGCGTGTCGCGGACTGGTTCCATTTCCGGCCGCGATCCTGGCGCGGCCGGGGGCGCGTCGCCAGCACTGGCGGAGGGCGCATCCCCCTCGCTACATGCATGGCAGTCGCGAGGGGCGGGGGAGCATGCCCGAGGCCTGCATCGTCGGCTGGGCGCATACGCCGTTCGGCAAGCTGGATGCGCCCGATGTCGAGGCGCTGATCGGCAGCGTCGCCCGCGCTGCCCTGGAGGATGCCGGGATCGCCCCCGCCGAGGTGGGCGCGGTGTTCGTGGGCCATTTCAACAACGGGTTTCGCGCGCAGGATTTTCCGTCCTCGCTGGTGCTGCAGAGCATCCCGGAACTGCGCTTCACCCGGCCACGCGCTATCGAGAATGCCTGCGCGTCCGGCTCCGCGGCGGTGCACGGCGGCGCGCGACTGGATCGCGGCGGGGCGCGGGCGGTTCGCGCTCGTGCTGGGCGCGGAGAAGATGACGGCGACGCCCGGCGAGCAGGTGGGCGACAACCTGCTGGCCGCGTCCTATCGCCGCGAGGAGGGCGACATTCCGGCCGGGTTCGCCGGCGTGTTCGGCCGCATCGCCGAGCTCTACTTCCAGCGCTACGGCGACCAGAGCGACGCGCTGGCAACGATCGCGGCGAAGAACCATCGCAACGGCGTGGACAACCCCTACGCCCAGTTGCGGCGCGATCTCGGCTTCGCGTTCTGCCGCGGCGGTGAGCGAGAAGAACCCCTACGTCGCGCCGCCGCTGAAGCGCACCGACTGCTCGCCGGTCTCCGACGGGGCGGCGGCGCTGGTGCTGGCGGATGAGGCGACGGCGGAGACCTGCCGCAAGGCGGTGCGCGTTCCGTGCCGCGGTGCAGGTGAACGACTTCCTGCCGCTCTCGCGCCGCGACCCGGTCGCGTTCGACGGCGCGCGCGAGGCGTGGCGCCGCGCGCTCGGACGCTGCCGGCCTCGGCTCGACGGATCTCTCGTTCGTCGAGACGCATGACTGCTTCACGATCGCCGAGTTGATCGAATACGAGGCGATGGGGCTGGCGCCGCCCGGCCAGGGCGCGCGCGCGGCGCTGGAGGGCTGGACCGCGAAGGACGGGCGGCTGCCGGTCAACCGCTCCGGCGGGCTGAAGGCGAAGGGCCACCCGATCGGCGCCACCGGCGTCTCGATGCACGCGCTGGCGGCGATGCAGCTCACCGGCCAGGCGGGCGGGATGCAGCTTCCACGGGCCGATTTCGGCGGCGTGTTCAACATGGGCGGCACTGCGGTGGCGAACTACGTGTCGATTCTGGAGCCTATGCGCGCGTAGCACCGCTGCGCGCGCCCGCGCATCCGGCTACCACGCGCACGACACCCATGCGCCGTTTCGCGCCGAGGAGGCCATGGCGGCGTCGATGAACTTCACGCCGCGCGCCCCGTCGAGCACGGTCGGGAAGTGCAACGCCAACGGGTCGGGCTGCCGGCCCATCAAGCGGGCCGCGAGCACGTCGGCGACGTCCGAGTAGATGTTGGCCCAAGATTCGAAATAGCCGTTGGCATGCCCGGCGCCCACGCGCTGCCGATGCAGCGACAGCGGCGAAAGGCCGCGCGTGTCGCGCTCGATGACGGTCGGGCGGCCGGTGCGCGGCAGCAGCAGCAGATCGTTGGGACGCGACTGATGCCATTCGAGCCCTGCCTTCTCGCCGAAGACGCGGATGCGATGGCCGTGGAGCACACCGGCAGCGACCCCGCTTGCCCACAGCGTGCCCCGTGCGCCGCCGTCGAAGCGCAGCATGACGTGCGCGTTGTCGTCCAGCGTGCGGCCGGGCACGAAGCTGTGCAGATCGGCGGCAACCTCGCTCGCTTGCTGGCCGATGATGTAGGAGGCGAGGAACAGCGCGTGCGTGCCGATGTCGCCGAGCGCGAAGGACGGGCCCTGGATTTTCGGGTCGAGCCGCCAGGTCGGCGGCGCATCGCCGGTCGCGGTCGCCACCGTGTAGCCGCCATGCGCGAACTCGGTGTGCACGACGCGGATCTCGCCGAGCTCGCCGGCCGCCACCATCGCCCGCGCCTCGCGCACGAGCGGGAACCCGGTGTAGCCGTACATCACCCCGAACACGACGCCGCGTTCCTGCACCGCATTCACCAGCGCCGCCGCATCGTGAACGCTCGTCGTCAGCGGCTTCTCGCAGACGACGTTGAAGCCGCCTTCGACAAAGGCTCGGGCGATTTCGTAGTGCGTGCTGTTCGGCGTGCAGATGGCGACGAGATCGCAGCGATCGTCGCGTCTCAACTCGCCCGCCAGCATGCTCTGATAGGTGTCGTAAGCCCGGTCGGCGGCCACGCCGACATCGGCCGCGAACGTGCGCCCGCGCGCCGGGTCGATGTCGAAGGCGCCGGCCACGAGCGCGTAGCGGTCGTCGATGCGGCTGGCGACGCGATGGCTGTCGCCGATCAGGCTGGTGGCGCCGCCGCCAACCATGCCCAGCCGCAGCCGGCGCCCCAGGCCCAGAGATGAAATCATACGGGACTTTCCTTATAGATTTTCGAGCGCATCCTGCGAGAGATGCTCGGTGAGGTCGGCCATCTCCCGGCCGCCGGCCATCATTTCTTCAAGCTCGTCGCGCGTCTTCTCGGCGCGCGTGAAGGTGCCCGGCGTGCGGCCGCGATTGAGCACGGTGAACCGGTCACCGATCGCGTACGCGTGGCGGACGTTGTGCGTGATGAAGATGATTCCGATCCCCTCGCTTCGCAGCCGCGCCACGTATCGCAGCACCATCGAGGTCTGCCGCACGCCGAGCGCCGAGGTCGGTTCGTCGAGGATCAGCACCTGCGCGCCGAAGTAGACAGCGCGGGCGATCGCCAGCGATTGCCGCTCGCCACCCGACATCGTGCCGATCGGCTGTTCGACATCGCGCACGTCGATGCCGATCTTCATCATCTCGTCGTGCGCGACGCGCCGCGCCTCGGATTTGCGGAACAGCTTGAACACGCCGAAGTCGCGGACCGGCTCGCGCCCCATGAAGAAATTGCGCATCACCGACATCAGCGGCACGAGGCCGAGATCCTGGTAGACGGTGGCGATGCCGAGATCGAGCGCATCCGCGGGCGAGCGGAACACCACCGGCTTGCCCTGGAACAGGATTTCCCCGGCGGTCGGAATGTGGTTGCCGGCAAGCGTGCGGATCAGCGTCGACTTGCCGGCACCGTTGTCGCCGAGCAGGCAGTGCACCTCGCCGGCCATCAGCGTCATCGAGACGTCCTGCAACGCGACGATGTTGCCGAAGTGCTTGGTGAGGCCGCGGACCTCGATCACGGGCGTCGCCATCAGTATACCCCCGTGACGCGCCGGCGCACCTGCGTGTTGAACATCACGGCCCCAAGCAGCACGCAGCCGAGGAAGATGCGGAACCAGTCACCGTCAACGCCCGTGTAGAAGAAGCCCTGCGAGACGACGCCGTAGATGAGCGCGCCGACGAGCGCGCCGATGACGCTGCCGTATCCGCCGGTGAGCAGCGCGCCACCGATCACCGCCGCGATGATGCTCTCGAACTCCTTCAGCTCGCCCCGGGAGGCGTCCGCCGAGCCGTATTCGAACACCTGCGCCGCGCCGAATACCGACGCACAGAACGCGCTGTAGACGAACAGCCGGACCTTGACCGCGTCCACCGGCACGCCCACCGAGCGCGCCGCCCGGGGATCGCCGCCGGACGCAAAGATCCAGTTGCCGAACCGCGTGTGGGCCAGCACGAAGGCCGCGCCGGCACCCAGCACGAGGCACCAGACGATGATCATCGGCAGGCCCGTGACTGTCGGTGTGCCGTTCGGCAGCTTGTCGAGCCAGCCGATGTCGGCGAGCCACCTGAAGACGCCCTGCCCGATCTGTCCGCCGAAAAGCGCCGCGACGAAGTCGCTGTTCTTCGCCTCGCGCATGCCGCCGACCATCGTCGAGCCATTGAGCATCCGCGCGGCGACGATCGTGGCGCCGCGCAGGATAAAGAGGAATGCGAGCGTCACGATGAACGAGGGTAACCCGGATCGCACGCGGATGGTGCCGATCAGCCAGCCGAGGCACAAGCAGATCGCAATGCCGATCAGGATGGCGGCCCACGCCGGCGCCGCGGCGAAGCGGAACAGCAGCGCCATGACCATCCCGGAGAAACCGATCATCGAGCCCACGGAAAGGTCGAATTCACCCGCGATCATCAGCAGGCACTGGCTGACGGCAATCACGCCGAGCTGTCCGGCGACCGTCAGCCAGTTCACCACCCCACGCGCCGAGAACATCGTCGGGCTGGCAGCGAGCAGGAACAGCAGGAACACCAGGACCGCGCCGGACACCGCGCCCATCTCCGGCCGGCGCATCAGCGCGTGAAGCAACGTGGTCCTGGCGATGCGTTCGTCCTTCGGGATCGCGCTCATTGGGGTCCTCCCCCGGCGTGGTAACGCGCCGTCTCCGCCGCATGGGCAAGGAACGGGGGACGCCGGCGTCCCCCGCCCGCGGTCGATGGTTCAGCGCACCGTGCCGGCCAGCTTTGCGACCTGGTCTGCATTCTCCTTGGTGACGAAGCCAGGACCGGAGAGCACGTCGTTGGCCTGCAGCAACCCATAGCGCTTGTAGAGGTCGAGGTAGATCACCGGCAGATAGCCTTGCAGATACTGCTGCTGGTCGATCGCGAACGCGACCCTTCCATCCTTGATGGCGGTCACGATTTCCGGGCTCAGATCGAAGCACGCGAGATAGATGCTCTTTTCCTTCCCGAGGTCGTGCAGTGCCGCCAGCGCGGGCACGCAGACATGCGGGCCGGTCGCGAGAAGGGTGTCGATCGACGGGTCGGCCATCAGCGCGGCGGTGGTGCGGGCCTTGATCTCCGCTGGATCGTTGGTCGAATTCGATCATGTTGAGCTTCTGGCCGAAGCCGTCTGCGAAGCCCTGGCACCGCTCGCGCAGAGCGACGTTCGCGGCTTCCTGATTGAGGCACAGATATTTCTTGCGGCCATCGGCCTTGGCGCGCTGCCCCGCCATCTTGCCCGCCGTATACTCAGGCTGGCCGACATGCAGCAGCACCCCGTATTTGCGGGCCTCCTCGGCACCGGAGTTGATCGAAACCACCGGGATGCCGGCGTCGACCGCGGCCTTGATCGCAGGCCCGATCACTGTCGGATCGAGGATCGAGATGATCATCCCGTCGGGCTTCTGTGCAGTCGCGGCTTCGATTATCTGTGCCTCTTCGACAGCATCGACCTTGTTCGGATGCCGGAACACCAACTCCGCACCGACCTGTTTGGCCGCTGCCTGCGCCCCATTCAGCACCACTGGCCAGAAGGGATCGGTGCCGTCCGTGTGATCGATCAGCACGAATTTCTCTCCCGCCATCGCCGGCAGCGCGATGCCGGCGCACAGCAGGCCCAAACAGGCCACGATCGTCTTGTGCATTAGGTCGTTCCTCCCTTTAGTGTTTGTATGGGATATTTCTAGGCCAAGGGCGACGTCGTCTGCAACAAATCGATTGAGCCGCGGCTGGTTCCGTCGACACCAGCCTCGTCCGGCTGCGGTCGTCCATTCGAAGTCCATGGGACCGAGATCGCCGATGGTCGGGGGACGCCGCTGCGGATTGGGGAGCCGCTTGATTTAGTGACGACGCGTCGTCAGCGTCGCGTCCACGCGGGGTCCGGGACCACCCGCAGCCCGGTCTGCCCGTGCCCTGTTCTGACGCCGGTACCGCGCGTCGCACATCGCGTTGCAAAGCGCAGTCGCGTCGCCGACCGCGCCAATCGATCACCAATGGCGCGCACCCTCTTCGCAAACGCAGGCTCGGCCAATGCACCGCTGTTGCTGACCACGGCGTCGCGATGTCGGGCCACGGCAGCGCCACCTGAATGATGAGCAATGCTTCATCCTGACGATCGTGCGCGCGCAGCAATCGCGTGACTGTGAGTGCCAAGCCAAGTGTTCTCGAGATCCGGCCCTTGATGCGTGCATGGAGCGGAGGTTAGGCTGATGCGAATGAGGGGGACTAGCGGCTCTCCACGCGACTGACCGATTGCTATTGGAGCAAGAAATTCCCGATGCCGCTGCTGCAAAAATATTTAGAGATCATCTGCAGGGTGCTCCCGGTCGGGGCCGTCGGTGCCGGATTGCTGCTTGGTTCGACGCTACCGGCAAACGCGGTCGCGCAGCCGAAACCCTCCGCGGAGGCGCGGGTGTCCGAGCGGCTTGCCGCAATCCGCGAGGCCGTCTTCGTGCTCACGGGTCCTTTGGAGATGTCGAGGCTCCCTGACCAGAACTTTCAGTTGACGTGGGGGAATCGCTGGAGCAGCGGCAGATTTGGGCGTCAACGCCGGAGTTGGGGCGGGCCGGGCTGGAACAACTGGCGCAACGCGTCCCCGCGATGGAACAATTTTTGGCGCAACTGGTGAGCAGGCCCCCGCTGCGACGCGGCCGATGAGCCGTGCCGTGCCCCGGATAGAGTTGCTGGTCATCCAGCCGACGCCGTTTTGTAACATCAATTGCAAATACTGTTATCTACCCGATCGGAATTCGAAGTCCGTTGTCTCGAGTGACACGCTCTTCAATCTCTTCTCACAGATCTTCGCATCTGGCTGGGTGGGCGACCTTCTTCCGGTGGTGTGGCATGCCGGCGAACCGATGGTGCTTCCGATCGCGTTCTACCGCGACGCGTTCCGAATGATCGAGCGCCTGAAGCCCGCCAACGTTGCGGTCACGCATGCGTTCCAGACCAACGGGACATTGATCGACGAGGCATGGTGCGCCTTCTGCGCCGAGGAGCAGCTCAGCATCGGGATCAGCATCGATGGACCACGGCATTTCCACGACCAGAACCGGGTGACGCGTTCCGGCCGCGGCTCGTTCGACAAGGCAATCGCCGGCGTGCGTCTGATGCGTCAGAGCGATATTCCATTCCACGTAATATCGGTGCTGACCGCATCCAGCATCGCGTCACCGGTCGGATATGTTCGACTTCTACGTTGCGGAGGGGATCGAAGAGGTCTGCTTCAACGTTGAGGAATCCGAAGGCAGCCATGTCTCGGGGTCGTTCGCCGACGCCGGAATCGAAGGCGCCTACTGCCGGTTCCTCCGCGAGTTCTGGCGGTTGTCCGTTGACGCCCCCGGGACGATCACCTTCATTCGCGAGATTGAGCATGCGATTCGCGACGTTGTCCGACCGAAGGATGCGCCGTTCACAAACCAGCTGGTTGAGCCGTTTGCGATCACGTGCATGGACTGGGCGGGGAACATCTCAACGTTCTCTCCCGAGCTTCTCGGCCTGAAGCACGCCGGCTACGACGACTTTCTGCTTGGGAACGTCAACCGCGACAACCTGGTGGATCTTCCGAACCGGCCCAATCTCGCTCGCATGCTGCGGGACATTCGTGCTGGCGTGGAGATGTGTCGGAACAGCTGCGAGTATTTCAGCGTGTGCGGCGGCGGCGAGCCGGTCAACAAGCTCTCCGAGAACGGAACCTTCGCGAGCACGGAGACCATGCACTGCCGGCTGACGAAGATGCGGACGACTGATCTTGTGCTCGATGCACTTGAACGAACGCGATGAGAATGGTCATGGGCGCTGCACGTGGAAGGTGTCGGACGGAAGCGAGCCACGGCGGCGCGGGGACGGAAGCGCGATGACTGTCAGTTCGGGGGAGCGGATGAGCAAGACATTCCAAGGCATCGTCGGGCTCACGTTGGGCGTGGCGATGCAAGGAGGCTTGGGCGGAGGTGCGTTCGCCCAGGTACCTGTGTCTCACCCCGCCGCAGCCACGTTGGTGTACGCTCAGGCCGGATCCGACCAAGGGGACGGGCCAGGCTTTCTGCCGGATGAGAACTCGGCAGCCGCGGATTTGCCGGTGCTGTACGTCACAAGTGTGGAGATCTTGCGCACCGCGGTGGAACCTCGGCTCGATGTCGTGCGGGTCACCGGGCTTGCCTCGTCAGGAGGTTGGGGCGCCCCACAGTTGGTCCCGACCTATGCCGGGAAGCCGTTCGACGACGTCCTCGACCTGCAGTTCATCGCAACCCCGCCGGCTCAGTCGCAGAACGCGAGCGGCTTCGTCCCGGTCGGTGCGGTCTTTCCGCTCGATCCAGGCCAACAATTGAAGGGCGTGCGTGTCCGTGCCTCGGAAAATGCGATCACGGTCAAGCAGATCCCGGGCAGTCGTGAGGCCACCGTCCACGTCAGTGACTGCAAGGACTGCATGGGCAAGAAGTTTGCCGCTGAGGGAAGCGGCCAGTCCCCGCAGCAAGGTGTGGTCCGGCAGGAGGATCTTCCGAAGCTGCTGCGACTGATCAGGGGATCCGACGGCATCAGGGGAACCGATCTGAACCCCAACCGCCTCACCTTGATCCTCGATGACGACGACACGATCGTGGAAGCGTTCTGGGAGTAGGACGCCGGGCGACCATGGTGCCGACGGGCGTCGGGCAGGCGATGAACGAGGAGACAAGCGGATCCGATGAGCCTGCCATCCTTGGAGCTGCCAGCTTTCGGCATGCGCGTCGCCGTCGGAATGCTGTTTCAGGGCGCCGGTCGCGTTTGCTTCCGGATTGTCCGGTGAACGCATTGGGACCGCCCCGCCCCGCGTCGCGCGCGGAGGCATCGCCAGCACCCATGGTCGAAGCGGCGATCGGCTCCGCCGAAGGGCCCGATACCATGACGCGGGAGGCATAGACGCGTGGGGTTGCTCGGCATTCTGATCGGTCTGCTGCTGTTGATCGGACTCGCCTATCGCGGGTGGAGCATCTTGCTGCTCGCCCCGGCGGCCGCCTTGATCGCGGCGGCCGCAGCCGGCGAGCCGCTGCTCGCCCACTGGACGCAGACGTTCATGGGGAGTGCCGCGCGCTTCCTGGCACAGTTCTTCCCGCTGTTTCTTCTCGGCGCCCTGTTCGGCAAGCTGATGGAGGACACCGGTTCGGTCTCGGCCATCGCCGCGTTCGCGACCGAGCGCCTGGGAGAGCGGCGGGCGATCCTGGCCGTCGTACTCGCCGGCGCACTGGTCACCTACGGCGGCGTCAGCCTGTTCGTGGCATTCTTCGTGCTCGCACCGATGGCGCAGGCGATGTTCCGGGCCGCGGACATTCCACGACGCCTCGTGCCGGCGGCGATTGCGCTCGGCACATCCACCTTCACGATGTCCGCGCTCCCGGGAACGCCATCAATTCAGAACGCGATCCCAATGCCGTTCTTCGGCACGACACCGCTCGCCGCGCCCGGTCTGGGCGTCATTGCGTCGATCATCATGCTCGCGTTCGGCCTGTGGTGGCTCGGCCGGGCGGAGTCGGCTGCCCGCGCTGCCGGTGAAGGCTTCGGCGGAGACGGCGGGGTTCGCCCGGACGATGCGGCAGAGGATCCGATCGTGCGCGAGCGGGCGACCACCGCGCGGGAGTTCGATCCGATCGAAATTCATCGAAGTCAGCGCAGCGACATTCCGCCGCCGGCCGCTGCGGCCGTACTGCCGCTGGTCGTCGTGGTCAGTGTCAACTTCCTGATGTCGATGTTCGTTCTGCCGCGCCTCGACGTCACTTTCCTGGCGGAGCCGCGGTGGGGCGCGACCTCGCTGTCGGCTGTGGGGGGGGTGTGGGCGGTTGTCGTGGCGCTGAGCGCCGCCATCCTCGCACTCCTGATCGTCAGCGGTCGCCGTCTGCCGGCGCTGCGCGAAAGCATCGATGCCGGCGCCAACGCCTCGGTGCTTCCCGCCGTCAGCGTCGCGAGCCTCGTTGGCTTTGGTGCGGTCGTTGCGGCACTGCCGGCCTTTGCGACCGTGCGTGATTGGGTGCTGTCGATCGCGGGCGGCCCGCTCGTATCGCTTGCCATCGCGACGAACGTGCTCTCTGCGCTGACTGGCTCCGCCTCGGGCGGACTCACGATTGCGCTCGATGTGCTCGGCGACACGTACATGCGCCTGGCCCATGAGACTGGTGTCAGTCCCGCGCTGATGCACCGTGTGGCGGTGATCAGTTCCGGCACGCTGGATAGCCTTCCGCATAACGGTGCCGTGGTAACCCTTCTCGCAGTATGCGGGCTGACGCATCGTCAGAGTTACTTCGATATTGTGATGGTCGCGATCGTCGGCGCGATCGTAGCACTCGTGGCCGTGGTTGGACTTGGCACGGCGTTTGGCTCCTTCTGATATGCGCTGTCGCGGCAAGCGAGCGAGGATGGCCAGGTCAAGCGGACCGCCGGCCAATGGCGCGTGGCATCTCACTGAACAGGGCGGCCCATGACCAGCAGAATTAAAATCGCGATCGCGTGCCAGGGCGGGGGAAGCCAGACCGCGTTTACGGCCGGCGCGCTGAAGGCGTTGTGCGAGGCGAAGATCGAGAACGAGTTCGAGGTCGTCAGCATCAGCGGCACGTCCGGGGGCGCCGTTTGTGCCGCGCTGGTGTGGTTCGCCTTCGAGAAGGGCGAGAACCCCCTGTGGGGCCGTCTGATGGATTTCTGGAGCGACAACACGGCGCAAGGCTGGCGTGAGCGGGTGTTCAATCACTTCCTGATCAGCTCCATCCGTATGGTCAATATCGGCCTGCTTCCGACCTTTCAGCTCAGCCCGTCCTCGCCGCTGATCCAGACGATGACAAGCGTTGCGACCATGGGCCATCGCGAGACGTTCCGGAGTTTTCGCGCCCTCCTGGAATCGCATATCGATTTCAAGGAAGTGGCGTCCTGGGGACCCCGGACCAAGCGCCCGATTTTGATGATCGGGGCTGCCAACGTCAGCACCGGGAAGTTGACGAAGTTCATCTCGCTCCACGCCCCGATCCGGGTCGAGCATATCCTCGCGTCCTGCGCGGTCCCGAATATCTTCCCCGCCGTCGAGATCGACGGCGACGTGTATGGGACGGTCTGTTCTCCGACAATCCCCCGCTTCAGGAGCTGATCAGGCCGACAAGCGTCGGCATCGAGAACGTACCGGAGGAAATCTGGCTGATCAAAATCAATCCGACGACGTGCGAGCACGTTCCCGAGCGGCCGGACGACATCCTGGATCGGCGCAATCAACTGGAAGGCAACATCTCACTGTTCCAGCAACTGCGGCACCTCGAGATGCTCAACGATATGCTCCTGCAAAATGCGTTTCAGCCCGCATATCTGGCGCAGTTCGATGTCAAGGCACCGATCCGCATTCCCAAGTCGTTTCCAGCCGATCCGGACAAGCCGTATCACATCCCCTGCATCGAGATGCCGGCAGAGTTGCAGACCCAGCTTGACTTCGAGAGCAAGCTTGATCGCAGTTCCGCCAATATCGATCGCCTGATCGCGGCCGGCGAGAGCAGTGCCAGGCTGTTCTTGCAGCAGCGCCTCGCGTCCGGACCGCCGCGGTCCCGGTAGCCGCGGCGCATCGCGGAGAACCTGCCGCGGGTCGTCGTCCTGAGGCACCGATCGGCGGCCAAATTTGGGATGCAGGGTTGATCGCGGGACGCACGGTGCACGCCAGCGATCCAGAACACCGCCATAATGTTCGTGTGTTTCGCGTCGAATTGCGCTTCGAGGCCTGCACATGGCGCGTCCGCGCCGCCGATCCGCCGTCGTAGTGGGCGAGGCGTGCTCGCCGCCGCATTGCTTGCGGTTGCGGCGTTCCAGCCACGTGTTCTGGCAGCGCAATCGCTCAACAGCGATGCGCGTGCAGACGCGCAACAGGCGCTGACCGACGCCATCCTGGCGATGCCCGGCGCGGCAACCGTCAACGCGCAGACCGACCAATTCGCAACGGCGCCCGGCCTGGAGCAGCAGGCTCCGGTGCCGGTGTTCGGCCTCAACGTCCTTGCACCGCTCTACTTCAATTCGAACGCCCAGTCGGCGAGCAGCGGCGGGGCGTCCGCGCTCCTGGGCAGCCCGCTGGTCCAGCTCGGCTTCTCGAGCCGCGTCTTTGACCTTCCGCTCCGGTTCTCCATGGCCGTCAGCGGGGAGACGGAGCGGTATGCGAACGCCAGCAGCGCCAACGTGGATTTTTTGCGCATCAACACCCGGCTGCAATACGTCGATGCCGCCAACGATCAGGCTTATTCACCGTTCATCGCCTATGTGCCCCGGCTGGACTTCGAGCCTACCTTCTCGCAGGAGTTTGCCACGCGGCAGGACCTCAACGTCGGCTTCAACAAGGTCTTCAACTTCGGCCCGGGCTTTCGGCGCGTACCATCCGAATCCAACTCATCGTTCGATACCGTGTGGTCCTTCGGCATCACGGCGTTCGTGCAGCGCCGGTTCCGGGAGCCCGCGCCTGCTTCGGCCGCACTGGTCATTCTTCCTTCGGTCGGATGGACCATCTCTGAGCAGTGGAATGCCCTGTTCGGGATCGACCTGACGCGGCGCTGGTTCGACCAGACCGTCGGCGTCTCGCGGCGCGACCTGCTGATGGAACCGATCGCCACGCTCGAATACATCGTCCCCACGGCATGGTTCGGCCCATTGCGGAACGCGCAACTCTTCGGCCGTCCGGCGCTCGACTTCCAGGTCGGCTACGAGAAGAACTGGTCGAACGTATCGGGGGGAACCTATAACGGCTGGGCCGTTGGCGCCATCCTCAAGACGGGTTGGATCTTCTGACGCCGCTCCCGGCCCCCGGGCGGATCAGCGCGACGCGTCGGCGGACTATAGAGGCAGCAGCAGGGGCACGAGGAACACGCTCGCTACCATCACGAACAGCGACAGCGGGACACCGATCCGAACGAAATCCCCGAACGTATAGTTGCCAGGCCCGACCACGAGCGTGTTCACCGGCGAGGAGATCGGCGTCATGAACGCCGTGGACGCGGCGAGTGCCACGGTCATCGCGAACGGATAGGGTGAAGCTGCGAGATCCTTCGCGATGGCCAGCGCCACCGGCGCCATCAGGACGGCAGTCGCGGTGTTGGAGATGAACAGACCAAGGACCGCGGTGATGACGAAAAGGCTGCCGAGCACGAGGTGAGGCGCGGCGCCGCCGACCGCCGCCAGCAGTCCGTCGGCCGCGAGATCGACACCGCCTGTCCGCTGCAGCGCCAGGGAGAAAGGCAGCATGCCGACGATCAGCACCAGACTCTTCCAGCTGATCGCGCGATAGGCGCTGGTCATGTCCACGCACCCGAACAGGCCCATCAGCAGGCAGCCGATGAGCGCGGCCTGCACGTTGGGAACGAGGCCGCTGACCATCAGTGCGACGACGAGCACCAGGATGCCCACGGCCTGCGGTGCGCGGCTCGCGGCGGGCAGGACGTCGTCAAGCTCGGCAGCAACGTTGATCACAACGAAATCAGCGGTTGCGGCCTGCAACCGCCGGATATCGGACCAGAACCCGAACGAGCAGCAGGGTGTCGCCGGCCTTCAGCCGCTCGCGCAGCAGCCCGTGGCCGCATACGTCGCGGCCGTGTCGCAGGCCGATCGCGGTCAGGCCGTAGTGTTTCCGCACCCCCGCCTCGAGCACCGTTTGCCCGATCAGCGACGAGTCAGGCGGCAGGATCACCTCGACCATCCCGAGCTCCTGCGACCGGTCGGTGAAGTAGGTGGTGTCCTGGTCCAGCGGCATCGCTTCCAGCGCGTATTTTTCGCACAGTTTGGCGATCTCGACGCCGGGATCCAGGACATCGACCAGGAGGACGTCGCCGCGTTCCAGTTCGGTCTGCGCAGCAGGACGGATCAGGTCCGTACGGAAACGTCCGCGGCGTTCGATTGCGAGCAGGTTGATGCCAGCCGCACGCAGCGCCAGATCACCGACACGCTTCCCCGCCAGCAACGAGTCGTGGCTCAGCCGCCCCCGGTGTTCGCGGCTCCCAAGGTCGGTACTGCGTGATCCGGTCGCGAAGCAGGGGACGCGCCGGCATCGCATCAACCCGCGCCTCGCGCACGACCAGCCAATGGCGTGCGAGCAGCATATAGGCGATGCCGATGCAGAGCGCGACCACGCCGAACGGCGTGAAGCTGAAGAAACCGAATCCGGTCGCGCCATGCCGCATCAGTTCGGCGTTCACGACCAGGCTGGGGGCGGTCGCGACCAGCGTCATCATGCCGCTGATCAATGCAGCGACGCTCAAGGGCATCATCAGCCGGCTTGGGGGGTGGCGCCGGCGACGGCAGCGAACGACGCCGCAAGTCCGGCGAGCGGATGCCTGCCGACACTGATGAAAGCCGCCGCTGCCAGCGGGATCAGGACCAGATATCCGGCATCGGCCGCGATGCTCGACACGATGCCGACGAACACGAGGATATAGGAAAGCGCCCTGGGTGGCGCGACAATCACCAGTTTGCGAATCAGCGCCTTGACCAGACCGGCGCTCTCGGCGACGCTGACGCCCACCATCGCCACGATGATCATGCCGACGGCATTGAAGCCCATGAAGTTCGGCACGACCCCGGTGAACATGAACCGGATGCCGTCGGATGTCAGGAGGCTGCGCGCGGCGGTCGACGCGGTGTTGATCTTGTCGGTCTCCGGATCGACGACCTGATAGGTCACCTGCGCGCCCATCATGTACCGCAGGTGCGAGAGTACGATGACGACGCAAATCAGTATGATGAAAATCATCACCGGGTGCGCCACTTTGTTGCCGAACCTCTCTACGGCGTCGAGCAGCCTTTGCGTTCCGGAACGGTCGGGCTCCCGCGGTTCGGAAGGCGGCCTCGAAACTCCACCTGTGGGGCTCATCGCTTCGGGTCCTCTGGTGGAAGCTGCCGCCGGTCTCCTCTTGGCCACGCGGCGAGCGGAGCGTGCGCTCAGCGCGCGAAGTCCTGGTCGAACACCAGGCGGGGTCTCGATGAAGGGTGCGAACGGATCGTGCGGCCAGAGATCGAGCGGAGCGACCGGCACCACGTCGTAGTGCCCGTAGCACAGTGCGGAGGTGCCCCCCGCACTGCGATCGTGCCCCACGACGACCGCATGCCCGGCCGTGTCACGCGCGCTTGCGTCGAACCCAATGCTGCGAAGGTCCTGCGCGAGCCAGTCCGCGCAGGCGTGACATTCGGCGGCATAGGCGGGATCGGTGGAGATCGACCGAATGCGCAGCACCGCGAACAGGCGTTCCGTCGCAGCGTCGAGATCGGCGTCGATCCGTGCGAGGACGTCGGCTAAGTCTGACATCGTTCCTACCGGCATCGCTCTCGTGTTGCCGCCGCAATGGGCGACGGAGGCTGCAGGCGAGTTCCCAGCCGGCCATAAGCGTAGTGCGGCTGACGACAACTGGACGCGCAGACGCCTCCGGTCAGCGTGCCTACTACCGGTAGCAAATGCGGACGAACCTTAGCCCGTCACGCGTTGTCGGGTGCGCGTACGACCGGAGCTGTGCCGCGTGCGCGGCCCAGCAGTCCGGCAAAATCCAGCGCGCTCGGCTCACCATGGCCGTGGGGGATGGCGGCGGCGGGATTGCCCGCCTGCGCCGCGGAGCGGATCTCGCTCGCGCTATGCCCGAATTCCTTGCGGAAGGCGCGGCCGAAACTCGACGCGTCGGCGAAGCAGAGGTCGTCGGCAATGACGGAAATCGGGTGCTTGTTCGAGGGGTCGCAGAGTACCCGCTGGGCCTCGCGCAGGCGCTGCGACTGGATGTAGCGTGCCACGCCGCCGGTCTGCGCAAGCAGGCGGTACAGGTTCGAGCGCGACATCCCGACCGCCCGGCAGAGCATGCCGGGCCCGAGCTCAGGCGAACGCAGGTGCTTGTGAACGGCCTGCCGAATTCGTTCCAAGCGCCCTAGATCGATCTGGTCGCGGGCGATCGCGAGACGCTCGACCGACGGCGCCGCGCAGGCCACGACCAACGCGCGGATCACCGGCGTGAGCCGCGCCAGTTCCGTCGGCGCGAAGCCCGACAGGCGCCGCTCAAGCCCCAGGATGAAATCGCCGAGCAGATGGCCGAGCGGCGTATCGAGCACCGAGCCACGCACCGCATCCAGCAGCGGCGCGATGTCGCGGAACGTATCGCGCGATAGGAACAACTGAACCCGGTCGACCGCGCTCCGCTCGCTCTCGGACGCCTCGCCGAGCGACCAGACGAACGGTGCGCCGGGATGCGCCTGGAACGAACCACGCCTGGTACTGATCATGGTCGCGCCGTGGCGGCAGACGGTTACGACCCAGTGATCCACCGGATTGCGTCGCAGATGTCCGTTCGTTCGCACCACGCGTACGGCCGGCGCGTGGACGCGACTGACCACCACGCCGTCCGCAGCCCACACTGTGTTCTCGGCCGGGAAGCCGGTGCCGCTCGGCGTGCTCGGGGTGACCTCGAAGAGCGGGTGGAACCAGTCGCGCCAAGCGTCGATCTGCTCCGCGGGGCGGACGGGCCGGGTGGAGAATGTCCGGGGCTTCATCCCTCCTGCTCCTTATCGCGCTGACGCTTCGCACAAGTTGCAATACCAGACACGCGGCCCGGTGCCCGTCGCGACCAACTAAGGCATCAACATTAAAGCCGATGACACGATGCGTTCGCGCGGAATGACACGGTTTTTTCAGAGTCTCAAGCGCCGCGCAGGTAACTAAAAAGTGGCCACATCTATCGGGAGCGAACAAATTTCCTCTCCCTACGGGCCCATGTCGACGCTTTGCTGCGTTGCGATCCGAAAAGCGCCAATTGCAGATTCTCCGCACAGCCGCGGGACTGTCAGCCGATGGCAAGCTCAAGCGACGGAAGTACGCTGGCTTGGGAAATCGGCGAATCTGAGCGCCTTCCGAAGCCGGAGCGGCGGCCGTACTGCCGCAAGTTGCACAACAAAATCGGAGCACCAGGACAAATGCCTTCCTCGTCATCGAAAGCCTGGGGTGGAATTGCTGCCGCGATGGTCGCCGTCCTGATGACGGCAACCCCGAACTCTCGCGCAGATGGCTACCACGCTCGAGCAGGCGGAGCTGGCCGGACTGTCGGCGGACAAGAAGGCCGAGGTCCAGCAGCGAATGAGCCAGGGCGGTCAGACCGTCTACGAGATCCTGCAGACCATGCTGCTCAACAACATCAAGGTGAAACATCCCGCCAGCCGGATCGCGGCGCTCGACTTCAATCGCGGCATCGCGATCGTGCAGACGACCAGCGGCGGAATGGAGGCGGTGAACTTCGATACCTCGACGCTGAGCATCAAGGACTGATGACGGACCGCTGACGGTCCGCCGCCGGCCCCGGGTGCCGCAGCCCGCGTCCGACCGCGGGGAGCCTGCTGGTGGACGTTGCGGCCGTGGCCACCGAACGGGAGGCCGCAACTCCATCGGGAGCCATCACGTGGTCGACGTTACGGTCCGATCGTCCTATGTCTCCACTGGCCACCTGCCACTGCCCGAGCAGGCGACGCGGCTGGTCCGGGACACGCACGAACGGTTCAGGGGTGTCGCCGAAGGCAGGAACTCGGACGTCTATCCGGCGCTTGCGCGCGTGCCCAGCGAGCTCTTCGGGATCTGCGTCGTCGGCACCTCGGCCGCGTCCATGGCGCCGGCGACGCGAACTCGTGGTGTTCATTCTGAGCTACCGGCTCAACCCTGACGAGGGAAGGCCGGAGGTTAAGATCGACATCGTCGGGGTGCTGCCGGCAGCGGCGGCGATCGTGCTGATCAGCTTCGGGTTCAACAACCTCAATCGCTGGGGAGTTGGCGTCGCGAGGGCCGGTGCTCCGTTCAGCATTCTCGGTCTTTCGCCCGCGACCCCGATGATCGAGGTCGGCGTGGTGCTGCTGTCGGGCTTTCTGGTCTGGACGCGCAAGCGCCAGCACACGGGCAAGACGCCGCTGCTTGACCTTCAGGTGATTGAATCGCCCGCGGAGCGTGCCGCGGTCTATGTCATGTTCACGGTCGTCGCTTTGGAGGCGGCGCTCAATTTCGCAGTACCGCTCTACATCCAGATCGTCCAGGGCCGGACGCCGATCGAGACGGCCATTGCCATGCTGCCGTTCAATCTGACAGTCTTCTTCGCAGCCATGCTGATCGTTCGCCTCTATAACCGGCTCACGCCGCACACGATCGGGCGGCTCGGGTTCTTCGTGTGCACGGTTGCGCTGCTGTGGCTGGCGTGGGTGGTGCATAATGACTGGAGCGCCGTTCCGGTGCTGATCGGCTCGGTGGTGTTCGGGATCGGGCAGGGCTCGCTCGTCACGCTGCTGTTCAATGTGCTTGTAACGGCGTCGCCCAAGGAACTGGCGGGCGATGTCGGTTCGCTCCGTGGCACCACCAACAACCTCGCGGCGGCGCTGGGCACGGCGCTTGCGGGCGCGCTGCTGGTCGGGCTGCTGAGTGCGGCTGTGCTGCGCAACATCGCTGGCAACCCGCTCCTCCCGCCCACGGAGCCGCCGGAGGGCGCGATGATCCGGGCCGAACCGGCAACCTAGGAAACCCAATCGCCGCACTCAGGGGCGCGACCCGGGCGGCCAATGAGAGGGATGCTCGACAATGTCTGATCTGTTGGTGATCGAATTTCCGACCGAAGCCGAAGCGGAGGAGGTACGTCAGCGTCTGCTCGGCATGCAGAAAGAGTATCTGATCGAGCTCGGCGATGCGGTGGTCGCGGTGAAGCGGCCCGATGGTAGCGTCAAACTGAACCAGTTGTTCCAGCCGGTGAAGGCCGGCGCGATGTCCGGCATGTTCTGGGGCACGCTGATCGGCCTGCTGTTCCTGATGCCGCTTGCCGGCGCCGCGGTCGGCGCAGCGTCGGGGGCGCTCGGCGGCAAGCTCACCGATCTCGGGGTGAACGACCAGTTCATGAAAGATGTCGCCGGGACGCTGCAATCGGGAAACGCGGCGTTGTTCCTGTTGATCCGAAAGATGACCACCGACAAGGTCATGGCGGCGTTGCACGGCGTCGGCGGCAAGGTGCTGCGCAGCTCTTTCGATGAGACCAAGGAAGAGGCACTGCAATCCGCACTCGCCGGCGCCCAGGCGACGGCCGCTGCGGCTGCTGCGAGCTAGCTCGCCGGTGTCAGTGCCGACGCAGGGCCGGTCGAGCGTCACCCGCCCGTGTTCTTGCGGCGCGCCTCTGTTCTCGCCTGCCTCAGCCTGCTCCTGGCCGGGTGCAAGCGCGAGAAGGAGGCCGAAGCGCCGGAGATCCGCCCGGTCAGAACCGTTGAAGCGGCGCCGCGGGACGCGGCCGAGACGATCGTGCTGACCGGGCATATCGCGGCGGAGAATGAAGCGGCGCTTGCGTTCCGCATCGGCGGCCGCCTGATCGAACGTCCGGTAAACGTCGGCGATCACGTCGACGCGGCGCAGGTGGTCGCCAAGCTGGATCCCGAGGACGAGGTCAACGCACTTCGCTCCGCGCAGGCGACGCTGGCGGCCGCGCAGGCACAGCTGAAACAGGCGCAGGACACGTTCGAGCGGCAGCGGCAGCTGCTGTCGACCGGCCATACCCCGCGCGCGCAGTTCGACAAGGCACAGCAGGAGTTACAGACCGCGCACGCGCGTGTCGACGATGCGGAGGCGAGGGTTCACAACCAGGCGCTGCGCGTCTCGTGGACCATCCTGCAGGCCGACGCGCCAGGGACTGTCTCCGCCCGCGGTGCTGAAGCGGGGGAGGTGGTGCAGGCCGGCCAGATGGTGGTCCGCGTCGCACGCAAGGAGGGTCGCGATGCCGTGTTCGACGTGCCGGGCCGGCTGCTGCGCGAGGCGCCGCTCGATCCCGCGGTCATCGTGACGACTGGCCGACGACCCGTCGGTCACGGCTGAGGGACGGGTGCGCGAGGTCGGCGCGCAGGCCGATCCCGCGACGCGGACGTTTCAGGTCAAGGTCGGCCTGACCGATCCGCCGGCTGCGATGCGCCTCGGTTCGACGGTCACCGGAACCGTGCAGTTCAACGGCGAGCCGGTCATCACGATCCCCGCATCCGCGCTGACCAGCCACGACAACCACCCCGCGGTCTGGATCGTCGATCCGGAGAAGATGACCGTCTCGCTGCGCGCCATCGAACCGCTGCGCTTCGAGCCCGACGCCGTGCTCGTTGCCCACGGGCTCGATGCCGGCGACATCGTCGTGACCGCCGGCGTGCACGCCTTGCACCCCGGACAGAGCGTGCGCCTGCTCGGAAAACCGTCGTAGATGAACTTCAATCTATCGAAATGGGCGCTCGAGCACCGCTCATTCGTCGTCTATCTTATGATTGCTTCCGTCATGCTCGGCATCCTCTCCTATGTCCGTCTCGGACGTGACGAGGACCCGGCCTTCGTCATCAAGACGATGGTGGTTCGCGCCGCCTGGCCCGGTGCGACGATGGACGAGACGCTCAGCCAGGTGACCGAGCGTCTCGAGCGGACGCTGCAGGAGACGCCGCGACTCGATTTCATCCGCAGCTTCACCCGCCCCGGCGTGACGACGATCTTCGTCAATCTCGAGGGTTCCACGCCGGCGGCGGAGGTGCCGGACATCTGGTACCATGTGCGCAAGAGTATCGCCGACATGCGCGCCACGCTACCGCCCGGCGTCGTCGGACCGGGGTTCGACGACGAGTTCGGGGACACCTACGGAATCATCTACGGCTTCGTCAGCGACGGCTTCACGCACCGCGAGTTGCGCGACTACGTGGAGGACATCCGGTCGCACCTGCTGCAGGTGCCGGACGTTTCGAAGATCGACGTGCTGGGTGCGCAGGACGAGACGATCTTCGTCGAGTTCTCGACCCAGAAGCTGGCGGGCCTCGGGATCGACCGCAACACCCTCGTCTCCGTTCTGCGTGCTCAGAACGTGGTGACGCCGGCCGGTGACATTCAGACCGGCGAGGAGAAGCTGCTGCTGCGCGTCTCGGGCAGCTTCCGATCGAGGAGAGTCGGTCCGCAACGTGAGCTTCGTCGTCAACGGGCGGTTCATCCGTCTTCCTGACATCGCCGAGATACGGCGGGGTTACAGCGATCCGCCGAAGCCGCTGTTCCGGGTGAACGGCAAGCCTGCGATCGGCCTGGCGATCGCGATGCGCGAGGGCGGCGACGTGCTCGCGCTTGGCAGCAATGTTGCGCAGGCGATGAAGACGATCACGGCGGAGCTGCCGGTCGGGATCGACCCGGTGCTGGTGGCCGACCAGCCGACCGTGGTGCGCCATGCGATCAGCGACTTCACCGATTCGCTGTGGCAGGCGATCGTGATCATCATGGTCGTCAGCTTCATTCGCTCGGCATGCGTGCCGGCGCGGTGATCGCACTCTCGATCCCGCTGACGCTGGCCATCACTTTCCCGCTCATGGAACTGTTCGGCATCGACCTGCAGCGAATCTCGCTCGGCGCCCTCATCATCGCGCTCACGCTGCTGGTGGACGACGCCATGACGATGGTGGACGTGATGAGCACCCGCCTGGCGGCGGGCGATAGCAAGGAGGACTCTGCAACCGCCGCGTACCGAACCGTGGCGATCCCCATGCTGACGGGAAGCTTCGTCACCGCGGCGGGGTTCATTCCAATCGGCTTCGCACGCAGTTCGGCCGGGGAGTATACCTTCTCGATCTTCGTGGTCGTGACGATCGCGCTCATCGGCTCCTGGTTCATCGCCGTGGTGTTCGGCCCGCAGCTCGGCGTCACGCTGCTCAGGAAACCCAAGGGGGAGCCGGGCAAGCCCAACGCCATCATGCGCGTCTTTCAGGGCCTGCTGCTCACCGCAATGCGCTGGCGCTGGGTCACGATCGTGGCCACCGTCGGCTGCGCGGTCCTCGCCGTGCTGGCTTCGCCGCTGGTGCCGCGGCAGTTCTTCCCGCCGTCGGACCGGCCGGAGCTTCTGGTCGATCTCCGCCTGGCGCAGAACGCGTCGATCTATGCGACCGACGACGCGGCGAAGCGGCTTGACGCGCTGCTGGCGAGCGATCCCGATGTCGCGCACTGGAGTACCAATGTCGGCCGCGGCGCCATCCGCTTCTATCTTCCGCTCGCGGTGGAGTTGCCCAACGATTTCTTCGCCCAGGCGGTCGTCGTGGCCAAGGATGTCGCCGCGCGGGACCGCCTGCAGCGGCGGCTGGAGACGGAGCTGGCGGAGACGTTCCCCAATTCGGTGTCCCGCATCTCGCCGCTCGGGCTCGGCCCGCCGGTCGGCTGGCCGGTGCAGGACCGCGTCAGCGGACCGGACATCAACAAGGTCCGCGACATCGCGCTGCAACTCGCGCAGGCAATGGCGCGCAGCCCGGAGGCGCGGCATATCAATTTCGATTGGATGGAGCCGGCGCGGACCGTGCGTGTCGAGATCAACCAGGAGGAGGCGCGGCTCCTCGGCCTGAGTTCCGAGGCGATCGCCGGCGCGCTGACGGGCGTTGTCACCGGTGCACCGGTCACGCAGGTTCGCGACAGCATATATCTGGTGAACGTCGTCGCGCGCGCGATCGACGAGCAACGGCTCTCGCTCGATACCCTGCGCAACCTTCAAGTGCTGCTGCCGAACGGCCGCACGGTACCGCTGAGCCAGGTCGCGACCTTCGGCTTCACGCAGGAATTTCCGCTGGTCTGGCGGCGCAACCGCGTGCCGACGCTGACCGTGCAGGCGGACGTGGGGCTGGGCCAGCTTCCGGAAACGGTCGTCTCCGAACTCGCGCCCGCGGTGGAGAAGCTGCGCGCGGGCCTGCCGCCAGCCTATCACATCGACATCGGCGGCACCGTCGAGGAAAGCGCGCAATCGCAGGCGTCCGTGCTCGCCGTCGTGCCGGCGATGCTGTTCGTGATGATCACGCTGCTGATGATGCAGTTGCAGCGTTTCAGCCTGCTGTTCATGGTGCTGGCCGTGGCGCCGATGGGCCTGATCGGCGTCATCGGCGCGCTGCTCGCGTTCCAGCGGCCGCTCGGCTTCGTCGCGATTCTCGGTATTCTGTCGCTGCTTGGGATGATCGCCCGCAACGCCGTGATCCTGATCGAGCAGATCGAGATCGAGCGGCGGGAGGGCAGGAACGACTGGGATGCGGTGGTGCAGGCGAGCATGTCGCGGTTCCGGCCGATCGTGCTGACCGCGATCTCCACCGTGCTCGGGATGATTCCCATCGCGGTGACGATCTTCTGGGGACCGATGGCGCTTGCGATCATGGGCGGCCTGCTGGTGGCGACCGTACTGACACTCCTGTTCCTTCCCGCCCTCTACGTCGCGTGGTTCCGTGTCAGAGAGCCGCATGGGCACACCGACGTGCTCGCGCCGGCGCCGGGGCACTGACGCGATGGCGCTGGCCGCGGGCGGTGATGGAGGCGGCGCGACGAGGGAAGGGGTAGCGCGAGCGCTCGGCCTGTTCGTGGCCTGGCTGCTGATCGCCGGCCCCAGCCCGGCCGATTTCGCGGTCGGGATCGTCACCGCGACGCTCGCGGCCCGGGCCAGTCTGGTGCTGCTGCCGGCGGGTGCGGGGCGGCTGCGACTGCTTCCGCTGCTGGCGCTCGCGGCGCGTCTCGTCGGCCAGTCGGTCGTCGGGGGGTTCGATGTGGCGCGCCGCGCGCTGGCGCCGCGCGTCGCGCTGAACCCCGGCTTCGTGACCTATCGCTGCACGTTGTCGGGCGACGCGGCGCGCAGCGCCTTCGCCACCGAGATGAGCCTCGTGCCCGGCACGCTGCCCGTAGATCTCGCGTCCGACGGCACACTGACCGTGCATCTCCTCGACATGGCACAGCCGGTCGTGGCCGCGATGGCGCGGGAGGAGGCAATGTTGCGCCGTGTGCTGCCGGGAGGTCCGCCCAATGCCTGAGTTTCTGACCGGCGCCGCCGTCCTCGTGCTGGCGAGCGTCGCCGCCGGGCTGGTGCGCGTCGTGCGCGGACCGGATGCGGCCGACCGCATGCTTTCGGCACAGCTTCTCGGCACCGCCGGCATCGCGGCACTGCTGCTGCTTGGGAGTGCGATGCAGATTGCGGCGGCAGTGGACGTCGCGCTGACGCTCGCGGTGCTGGCGGCCTTCGCCGCGGCCTTCTTCGTCCGCGCGGCATCGCCGCCCGCCGGCGGCGAGCGGAGCGGGCCGACGTGATTGCCATGCGCTACGTGCTCGACGCCGTCACCGTCTGCGCCGTTCTCGCCGGGCTGTTCTTCTTCGTTGCCGGCACGGTCGGGTTGCTGCGCTTCCCCGACACGCTGACGCGGCTGCACGCGCTGACCAAGGCCGACAATCTCGGACTGGGGCTCGTGGTTCTCGGGCTGCTGGTGCAGTCCTCCAGCGTGCTCGGCGCGCTGAAGCTGGTTGCGGTGTGGCTGCTGGCACTGCTTGCCGGCGCCACGGTGTCGCAGATGATCGCGCATGCGGTGCGCGCCGCCGCGCCTCCGGCCGGATGATGGCAGCGCTTCTCGACGTGCTGCTGGTCGCCCTCGTTCTTGCGGTCGCCGCATGGGCGATCGTTGCGCGCGACGGGTTTGCGGCGGCCGTCGGCTTCGTCACCTGCGGCCTGCTGCTGGCGATTGCCTGGGTACGCCTCGCCGCGCCCGACGTCGCGCTGACCGAGGCGGCCGTCGGCAGCGGTGTCACCGGCGGCCTGCTGCTGGCAGCCAGCACGCGCCTGCGCGGCAGCGAGGCATCGGCGGCGCGCGAGCGGACCGGTGCGCCTTTGCGCGTCGCCGCCGCGTTGGCAAGCGCCCTCGTCGCGCTCGCCCTCGGCGCCGTCGTGCTCAACCTGCCGGCGCCGGCCCCGACGCTCGCCCCGGCCGCGGCGGCCGGCCTGCCGGCGACGGGGCTCGGCAATGCCGTGACCGGCGTGCTCATGGCCTACCGGGCGATCGACACGATGCTGGAAAAGGTCGTGCTGGTGCTTGCCCTGCTTGGCGTCTGGTCGCTGGCGCCGGACCGGCTCTGGGGCGGCGTGCCGGGGCCCAGCCGGTACATCGCGCGGAGCGGCCCGCTCAGGCTGCTGGGACAGGTGCTGCCGCCGCTCGGCATCGTCATCGGCGTTCACATCCTCTGGGTCGGCGCACAGGCGCCTGGGGGCGCGTTCCAGGGCGGCACCATTCTCGCGGCGATGTGGATTCTCGCGATGATGACGGGGCTGGTGGCCCCGCCGGCGATCGGTCGGGCGTGGCTGCGCTGGCTCGTGGTCGCGGGGCCGGGGGTGTTCCTGCTGGTGGCGCTGGCGGGCTTCGCGACCGGTGATGGCTTCCTCGCCTATCCGCCGTCGCTCGCCAAGCCGCTCATCATCGGGATCGAGGTGGCGCTGACGCTCTCGATTGCGGTGCTGCTGGCGATGCTGGTGGCCGGGCCGCCGGTGCGGACGGACACGAAATGAGCGCGCCGACGCTGTTCGGCCTTTGCGGGGCGGCGCTGGTGGGGCTCGGGCTGTTCGGGCTGATCGCGACGCCGCAGCCGCTGCGCAAGCTGCTGGCCTTCAACCTGCTCGGCAGCGGCGTGTTCCTGCTGTTCGGGGTCGTGGCCCGGCGCGGCGCGGCGGCAGGGATGGGGGGCGACCCGGTGCCGCAGGCGCTGGTCATCACCGGCCTCGTCGTCGCCTTCGCGGCGACCGCGCTGGCGGTGTTCTTGCTGCTCCGCCTGCACGACGAGACCGGCGAGGCAACCCTGCGCAGCGATCCGTCAGCTTCCCCACCGGCGGACCGCGCGGCGCCATGATGCCGCAGCCGGTGGCGCTCGCCGACGCGCCGACCGCGGGCGGATCGCTGCTGGTGCTCGCGATCGTGCTGCCGGTGGCCGGCGTGCTGCTCGGCTTCGCGATTGGCGGCCGCCATGCCGAGCGCATCGCCCTCGCGCTGATGCCCGCCGGCCTCGCGGTGGCGATCGCGATCGCGGTGGCGGTCGAGCGCAGCGGCGCGCCGCTCGTCTATGTCATCGGCGGCTGGGCGCCGCCGCTCGGAATCGCCTTGCGCGCCGATGGGCTGTCGGTGGTCATGCTCGTGGCGACGGCTTTGCTGGTCGGGGGCATTGCCCTGTTCGCGCAGCCCGACTTCCGCACGCCGGCAGACGGTCCGGAGGCCCGGCGGTCCTATGCGTTCTGGACCCTGCTGCTCGGGTTGTGGGGTGCGTTGAACGCCGTGTTCCTCGGCCAGGATCTGTTCAACCTCTATGTGGCGCTGGAATTGCTGACGTTCGGGGCGGTGCCGATGGTCTGCCTCGACGGGCGCGCCGAGACGCTGTCGGCAGCGCTGCGCTACCTGATGTTCGCGCTGATCGGCTCGGTGCTCTACCTGCTCGGCGCGGTGCTTCTCTACGGCGGCTACGGCACGCTCGACATCCTGCTGCTCGCGGGCCGAATCCATGGCGAGCCGGCCGCCTGGACCGCGGCGGCGCTGATGACGGCGGGCCTGATCGCCAAGGGCGCGCTGTTCCCGCTGCACCTCTGGCTGCCGCCCGCGCATGCCGGTGCGCCCGCGCCCGCGAGTGCGATCCTGTCGGCGCTGGTGGTCAAGGCGCCATTCTTCCTGGTCGTCCGCCTGTGGTTCGACGCGATGCCCGCGCTGCTGCACACCATGTCGGCGCCGGCGCTCGGCGCGCTCGGCGCGGGCGCGGTGCTGTTCGGCAGTGTGGTCGCGCTGCGGCAGGCGCGGCTGAAGCTGCTGATCGCCTACTCGACGGTGGCGCAGATCGGCTACCTGTTCCTGATGTTCCCGCTCGCGGCCGGGGCCGGGCCGCTGGTCAGCGCCGAGGCGTGGACTGGCGGCGTGTTGCAGGCGATCTCCCACGCCTTTGCGAAAGCGTCGATGTTCACCGGCGCCGGGCTGATCGCGCAGGTGCTTGGCCACGACCGCATCGCGGGATCTGCGCGGCATCGGGCGGGCGCTGCCGATGACGGCATTCGCGCTTGGGCTTGCGGGGCTGTCGCTCATGGGGCTGCCCCCGAGCGGCGGGTTCTCGGCAAAGTGGCTGTTGATGTCGGCGTCCATCGCGAGCCGGCAATGGTGGTGGGCGGTCGTCATGCTCGGCGGCGGGCTGCTCGCGGGCGGCTATATCTTCCGGGTCGTGGCGCCGACGTTCTCCGCCGCCGATGCACCGCTTTCGGAACGAGGAGCGGTGCCCCGATGGCGGGAGGCGGTGGTCCTCGCGCTAGCGGTCTGCTCGGTGCTGCTTGGCGTCGTGCCGCTCGGTCTGCCGGACCTGCTGCAGGTCGGCCGCCCGCCGGCTGTCGCGGTCACGCTCCGATGAGTGCCGCTGCCCTGCTGCTGGTCGCAGCGCCGGTCCTGCCCGGGGTGCTGGCGGCTGCCTGCATTTCGGCCGCGGTGCGGCGCTGGATGCCTCTCCTGCTGATCCTGGCGCCGGTGCCGGCGCTGCTGGCCGCGCTGACGGCGGCCGGCGCGCCGCTGGTGACGATCCGCTCGGGAATTGTTCCGGTCACGCTGGCATTGGACCTGCCCGCTGCGCTCCTGCTCGGGACGGCAGCGCTGCTTTGGATCGGCGCTGCCGCCTATGCAGTCGTCGAGCGCGGCGGCGGTGTCGCACAGCGCCCGCTTCGCGGTGTGCTGGCTGCTGACGCTCGCGGGCAGCTGCGGCGTCTTCATCGCCGCCGACCTCGCGAGCTTCTTCCTGGCCTACGCGCTGGTCAGCATTCCCGCCTACGGACTGGTCGCCTACGACGATACCGCGCCCGCCCGGCGTGCCGGTGCGATCTACATGGCGTTCACCGTGCTCGGCGAGACGGTGCTGCTGATCGCCTTCGTGCTGCTCGCGGCGGGGGTGCATGATGGCAGCCTGGCGATTTACGACGTGATGGCCGCCCTGCCCGCATCGCCGTGGCGTGCGGCGGCGCTGGCGCTGCTGATTGCGGGATTCGGCATGAAGATCGCGCTGGTGCCGCTGCATATGTGGATGCCGCTCACCTACCGGGCGGCGCCGATCCCTGCGGCGGCCGTGCTGAGCGGTGCCGCGGTGAAGGCCGGGGTCATCGGGCTGATCCGCTTTCTGCCTCTCGGGGCTCCAGCCCTCGGCGCCGGCGAGGTGCTCGCCGCAGTCGGGCTGCTCGGCGCGTTCTACGGCGTGGCGGTCGGGATCACGCAGCCGCATCCGAAAACGGTGCTGGCCTACTCCAGCATCAGCCAGATGGGGCTGATCGCCGCCGTGCTCGGCGCGGGGCTGGGCGGCGGGCGATACGCAGACGGGCCTCGCGACAGCGTTCTATGCGGCGCACCACGTTCTGGCGAAGGGCGCGCTGTTCCTCGCGGTCGGCGTGGCGGCGGCGCATGGCGGCCGCCGGCCCTGGCGGGTCCTGGTTCCCGCGGCCGTGGTGGCGCTCGGGCTCGGCGGGCTGCCGCTGACCGGGGGCGCACTCGCCAAGCTGGCCGTGAAGGGGCCGCTCGGCGATGGCACCGTGGCGCTGCTGGCGAATTTGTCGGCAGCCGGTAGCACGTTGCTGATGCTGCACTTCCTGCTGTGTCTGCGCGGCCTGGCCGCGCCTGCGGGCGGTGAGGCGCGCGCGTCTCCGCTGGCCGTGCCCTGGCTCGCGCTCGCGCTGGCCACGATCCTCGTCCCCTGGGCGCTCTACCCGCTGACCGGCGGCAGCCTGGCAGGAGCGATCGGGCCGTACGCGCTGTGGAGTTCGCTATGGCCGGTGTTGCTGGGCGGGGCGCTGGCGATTGCCCTGGCGCCGCTCCGGCCCCGCCTGCCGCGATTGCCGGAAGGCGATGTCCTGGCTGCCGCCGATGGCGTCGTGCGCGCGGCCATCCGCTGGGGCGGCGCGATCGAGCGGGCCGAGGGCGCGCTGCGCGAGTGGCCCGCCGCCAGCCTCTCGCTTCTCGCCGTCGCGCTGCTGCTCGGCGTGTCGATGTTTCTGGCGCGATGACGCGAACGTTGCCCGCGTGAGCCCGCGTCGGGCAACGCCGCTGCGGTGGATGATGCGCCTCGCGCGGCTCGTGCTGATCGTCGTCGTGACGCTGCTGGTCGGTCGCGTCGTTCAGAGCGAGCTGGGGCCGCCGTTGGAGCCCTGGCACACATTCGTCCCGGCGGAGCCGCGCGCCGCCGAGATCGATCGGCTTGACTGGCGCGGCTATCTCGATGCCGAGGCGCGAGTTTTTGCTTCCGTGCGACGCGAAGTCACCGACCGGCTCGAGGCGAAGGACCGTACCGCGGACGACCGTTACTTCGCGGGAAGCCCGGTCTACCCCGGCCGGCTTCGCGCACGACTGGAACCGCTCCTATGTGCTCGAGCCCGACGGCCCCCCGAAAGGCGCCGTGGTGCTGCTGCACGGCCTGACCGACGCACCCTACAGCCTGCGCCATATCGCCGAGCGCTATCGCGCGCTCGGCTTCGTGGCGATCGGGCTGCGCACGCCGGGCCACGGCACCGTCCCCGCCGCGCTGACCGCCAGCAGGTGGGAGGACTGGCTGGCCGCGACGCGGCTCGCGGTCCGGGAGGCGCGGCGCAGGATTGGTCCGGCGCTGCCGCTGCATCTCGTCGGATATTCGGCCGGCGGAGCCTTTGCGCTGAAATACGCGCTGGACGCGATCGAGGATCCGCGCCTGACGCGCCCGGACCGCCTCGTGCTCATCTCACCGATGATAGGCGTCAACGCCGCTGCCCGGTTTGCCGCGCTGGCGGCGCTGCCGGCCTTGCTGCCGCCGTTCGCGAAGGCCGCATGGCTCAGCGTGCTGCCGGAGTTCAATCCGTTCAAATACAACTCGTTCCCGGTGAACGCGGCGCATCAGGCGTTCCGCCTCACAAGGGCGCTGCAAGCGCAGATTTCGGCGCCTCGCGCGGGAAGGCAGGCTGCGGGATCTGGCGCCGGTGCTTGCGTTCCAGTCGTCGACGGATGCCACCGTTAGCACAAGCGCGGTTGTCACGTCGCTCTATGCGCTGCTGCCCGCCAACGGCAGCGAACTCGTCCTGTTCGACCTGAATCGGAACACGAAATTCGGCCCGTTGCTGCGCCCGGCGTTTGCGGCAGCGACCGATGCCATGCTTCCGGCCGCGCCGCGCAGCTGGCGCCTGACCCTCATCGCCAATTCGGCGGACGACCCCGAGATGAGGGAGCACGTGACGCAGCCGGGGGAGACAGCCGAGCGTATCCAGAACCTCGGCCTCGCCTATCCGCGCGAGGTCTATTCGCTGTCGCATGTTGCCCTCCCGTTCCCGCCGAACGATCCGCTCTACGGCCCGCTCCCCGACCCCGAGGAGGACTTCGGTGTCAATCTTGGATCGATCGCGGCCCATGGCGAGGTGGGTGTTCTGATCCTCAGCCTGGACGCGCTGGTACGGATCTCATGGAACCCGTTCTTTCCTTACATGCTCCGGCGGATCGAGGAGGGGATCGCCCCGGCGCGCAGCCCCTGAGAGGGCCGCGGCGCACGCAGCTTCGTGCCGGACTTGCGCATTCGCCGGTGCGGCGATTCACGTCGCGGAAGCCGGCGTGTACAATCGCGGGAGATCGAGTTCCGGAGACCCAGATGCCACGTCCGACGCAGATATGCGCCCGGTCTCGGGGCGAGCGCGCGGCGCTGCGTCGGTCCCTGCGCTGGGTGAGGCTCCTCCTCCTCCCGGCGCTCGCGGTCGCGGCGTGTGCGGCTCCGCATCGGGAGGATGCGGTGCCGATGACATTGACGGAACAGGCCCAGGTGCTGGGGATTCCGAACGCGCGGTTCTGGATCGACACGCAAGGGTCGGCGATGCTGCAGGAGGCGAAACAGGCGGTTGCGCGCGAACGGGCCGCGCGCGGCGACGCTGACGGCACGGCCGCGCGGCCGCCTGCCAACTACCTCGCAGTCTCCGGCGGCGCAGACAACGGCGCGTTCGGCGCTGGGCTCCTCGTGGGCTGGAGCGAAACCGGCACGCGCCCGTCCTTCAACCTGGTGACCGGGGTCAGCACCGGCGCGCTGATCGCTCCGTTCGCCTTCCTCGGCCCTGCCTACGACGCGCAGTTGCGGGCCGTCTACACCGAGATCGGACCCGACGACATCTTCGAGCGACGCTGGCTCGTCACCGCCATCTTCGGGGATGCACTCAGAGACACCGAGCCGCTCTACCGGCTGATCGGACGCTATGCGAACGCGAACATGCTGGCTGCGATCGCGCGCGAGTACGCGCGCGGGCGGCTGCTGCTGATCGGCACCACCGATCTCGACGTGCAGCGCCCGGTGATCTGGAACATCGGAGCGATCGCCGCCAGCGGCCGGCCCGACGCGCTGGGCCTGTTCCGGAAGATCCTGCTCGCCTCTGCGTCCATTCCGGGCGTGTTCCCGCCGGTCATGATCGACGTCGAGGTCGGCGGACAACACTACCAGGAGATGCATGTCGATGGCGGGACAGTCGCCCAGACCTTCCTGATCCCGCCGCAGCTTGGGGCGATGGTCGACCTGCGGGACCAGCGATTCGCGCGCGATCGCCACGCCTACATCATCCGAAACGCACGGCTCGATCCCGAGTGGGCGAATGTGGATCGGCGCCTGCTCACCATCTCCGGCCGCGCGGTCGCCACCATGATCCACTACGGCGGGTACGGCGACGTGATGCGCATCTACTTCGCCGCGCGCCGCGACGGCATCGACTACAACCTCGCATACATCGGCGCCGATTTCACTGTGCCGCGCACGACGGAGTTCGACCCCAGCTATATGCGCGCGCTGTTCGACTTCGGCTATCGACAGGCGCTGCGCGGCGAGGAGTGGCACAAGGCACCACCGGTTTTCACCGCACCGGACGGGCGGCCGGAGTTCGTCAGCCCGTAGCCCGGGCGCGCGGGACCTCTCGTCTCCGGTACCGGCAAGCGTTGACACGTTGCCCGGAGTAAAGGACGCGGTCTCGACGGTCGTCCAGATCGTTCCGATTGCTTGCCGCTGCCCCTTGGGGTGGGGACACTGACGTGATATCCCAGAACAACGTACGCGAAGGTCTGGAAACGGACGGAGTTGGTCGGCATCATCGCTGTCGTCCCCCCTGTGCCGGACAGGGCGATGGCGGGAGGACGACCACGCGCCGACACCTTCCCCGCATCCGTGGAGAAAACAATGCGCACCTTGCGAATAGGAATTGTCGGCGGCGGCTGGATGGGCAAGGTGCATGCCATGTCCTACCGGACGGCGCGCAGCGCGTTCGGACCAGAGCCGGCCGTTCCCGTCGTCGCCGTGATGGCGGATCTCACGATGGAACTGGCCGAGGCCGCGGCGCGCGAGTGCGGCGTCGATCGTGCCGTCGCCGACTGGCGCAGCATCGTTGATGACCCGCAAATCGACATCGTCGACATCTGCACGCCCAACGACATGCATTTCGACGTGGCGATGGCGGCGGTCGCCGCCGGCAAGCATGTCTATTGCGAGAAGCCCTTGGCCAACACGGTCGAATTAGCCCGGCAGATGGCGGATGCCGCAGAACAGCGCGGCGTGACCACAATGGTCGGGTTCAATTATATCCAGAACCCGGTGCATGGACTTGCCCGCGCTGCAATCGGCCGGGGCGAGCTCGGTGACATCAGTTACGTAAAGCTGGTGTTCAATTCCGACTTCATGTCCGACCGCAACCTTCAGCACACGTGGCGCAACGATATCTCCCGCGCCGGCAGCGGCGTGATTGGCGATATCGGCGCGCACTGTCTCAGCTATTTCTACCATCTCGTCGACCGCGAGATCGAGGAGGTGCTTTGCGACCTGAGGTTCGTCATCCCGGATCACGCCGCCCCGCTCTCGGCAGGCGCGTTCCGGGCCGGCGCGCAGGGCGACCCGAGCCGTCGCGTTCCGAACACCACCGACGACATGGCAACGGTGCTGTTCCGCTTCCGGGGTGGCGGTGCCGGCCACATGGAAATGAGCCGCGTTTCGACGGGTGTTCGTTTCGATATTGGCTACGAGATCATCGGCACCGATGGATCGCTGCGCTACGACTATGAGCGGATCAACGACCTCGACATCTACCGTGACAGCGGGCCGGTGGAGCGCCGCGGCTTCACCCGGGTTAAGATGGGTCCCAGCGATCCGCGCTACGCGGCCCTGCTGCCGGTCTCCGCGCTGGGCCTCGGCTACAACGACTACAAGGCGATGGAAGCCCGCGAAATGATCGAGGCGGTCGCGACCGGGCGGCCGGCATATCCGGACTTCCGCTTCGGCCAGCGCGTGCAGGAGGTGGTACACGCGTGCCAGCGTTCGCACGCGCAGCACGCGTGGGTGAAGCTGTCGGGATAGCCGCGCCCCGGATCAGAATGGAGGGCGGGCAAGCGACCACCCGGCGATCTTGCGGTGCAATGTCGCGCGCGACAGGCTCAGTAGTGGCAGGCCGGAGCCGGTGCGCTTCAGGGCCGTATTCGGTCACGCCGCATCCGCCGATCGTTGTGTCAGCGATGTCGCCCAATTCGCGGAGCGTTGCCACTGCGGACGACGCGCCGACCGTCGAGGACACGATCAACAGCGTGGTTGTGCATGGCTCTTCCCGCACGGTCGTGGAGAAGTTGGCGGCGACGCGTGCGCGGATCGGTCCGTTCGGCACGTTGCTGCTCAGGATAGATCGCAGTGGCGCCGATCGCGAGCGCGAGCGCGAGCGGGCGAGCATGCGCAGGTTGGTCGGCGAAGTTGTTCCGGCGCTGCGAACCGCGATAGCGTGGATGCCGGTGGGCGCACAGCGTTGATGACGGGTTCCCCTGCGCCGGCGAATGAGGCAGAGTTCTGAAGCGGTCCAACGGGACGAAGGCCGACCCAAAGACGTCGGCAACAAAGGGAGGGTGGAATGAAGCGTCTGCAGCGTCGCGACGTGTGTGCGGCGGCCGCCGCAGTGGCGATGGCGGCCGTGGTTGCGGTGACGGGGCCAGCCCGTGGTGCCGAGCCGCGTCAGTTCGTCAAGAAGTCGCCGTTGACGATCGGCTACAGCATCCAGTCCGCGCAGGACCCGTACTGGCAAGGCTACATCCACGGCATCGAAGATCAGATGAAGAAATACGGCTTCACCAAGCTGCTGACGCAGGATAGCCAGGCGTCGGCGCAGAAGCAGGTCTCCGGCAGCCTCGCGCTCATCAACAACGGGATCAGCGCGCTGATCATTTCCCCGCACGAGCCAAGCGCACTGGTGGCCACCGAGGCCGCAGCGCACCGGGCCAAGATCCCGGTGATCGTGGGTGATGTCGGCGCAGCCGGCGACTATGACGGGTTCGTCCTGTCCGATAACTACCACGGCGGTGAACTCGCCGCGCAGTTCGTTGAGAAGGCACTCGCCGGCCGCGCGGGCGCGCAGGAAGTGGCCGTGATCTCGCTCAACCCGACCACCTCGGTAAACGGCCCCCGCACCGACGGTTTCACCCAGACCGTGGCCAAGAACCCAAATCTGAAGGTCGTCGCCAACATCTCCGGCCATCAGACGCTGGAGGGCGGGTTCAAGGCCGCGCAAGCGATCCTGGCGGCCAACCCGAAAGTCGCAGCAATCTACTGTGAGAATCGACTCGATGGCAGCCGGCGCGGAGCAGGCGATCGAGCAGGCAGGGGGGCGCAACCCGCTGAACAACCCGGTGCTGGTCGGCTTCAACGGTGATCCGGTCGCACTGAAGCTCATGCAGGACGGCAAGCTGGCGGCGGACGTGGCGCAGAACCCCTATCAGCAGGGCGTCGTCGCGGTGGACATGGCCTGGGCGTATCTGGAAGGCAAACAACCGAACTTCACTGACCCTGCCCACAAGACCGTGAATGTGCCGGTCGAACTGGTAACGCCGCAGACGTTGCCGGAATTTCTGGAGCGCGTGAAGGCCGGAAAGGCGTACTAGGCGTTCCACCGAGTGAACCGCGCCCTCGCGTCGCGACACCGTCGCGGGCGCGAGCTGGCGCGTGAGGGACCGGGCCGGGAGACGGCGGATTGGCGAATGAACTCGACAGGCGCGCAGCGCAGCCCGTGAACGCGAAGGCCCCCGTGAACGCGAAGGCCCCCGTGAACGCGAAGGCCGAAGTGGCGGTGCGCGCCACCGGAATGCGCAAGGTCTTCGACGGGGTCGAAGTGTTGCACGGCGTTGATCTGGAACTTCGTGCCGGCGAGGTGCACGCGCTGCTGGGGGAGAACGGCGCCGGGAAGAGCACGATCATCAACCTGCTCAGTGGCCGGCTGCGGCCGGATGGCGGGCAGGTTGCGCTGCACGGCACGCCGGTCGCATTCCGCAACCCGCTGGCGGCACGACGGGCGGGCATTTCTGTGATCGCGCAGGAACTGGAGGTCGTGCCAACACTGACCATTGTCGAAAACATCTTCCTCGGTGCCGAGCCGACCAGGCATGGCCTGATCCGCTGGGCGGAAGCGCGGCGCCGCGTCGTCACGGTGTTGCGGGAGCTCGGCGTCGATGCCGATCCCGACCGGGTCGTCGGCAGCATGAGCGTCGCCGACCAGCAACTGGTCGAGATCGCGAAGGCGATCGTCGGCGAGTTCCGCGTCTTGATCATGGATGAGCCGACCTCCGCGCTGAACCTCGCGGACACCGAGCGGCTGTTCAAAATCGTTCGCCGGCTCCGTGCCGACGGTGTGGCGATCCTGTATGTCTCGCACCGGCTATGGGAAGTTTTTGAGCTGGCGGATCGGGTCACGGTGGTCCGCGACGGCGACCGCATCCTGACCAGCGAAATCGCACGGACCGACGTCGATACCGTGATCCATGCCATGCTGGGCAATCGGAGTTCGCTGATCGCGGACACGAGCCAGCCGCGTCGTGCGGCACCGAACGTCGCGAGGACGGGCAAGCCAGTGCTCGAACTGGAGGCGCTGCAGTCCGGCGAACTACTGCGCGACATAAGCCTGAGCGTATACTCGGGCGAGGTGATCGGGCTGGCGGGCGTGCTCGGCTCCGGGCGAACGGAATTGGCCGAGGCGATCTATGGCTTGCGCGGCATCGATGCGGGCGCGGTTCGGCTGAATGGTGAGCCGGTCGACCTGCGTGAGCCGAAGGAGGCCTTGCGGCACAGCGTGTTCCTGCTGCCGGAAGATCGCAAGTCGGAGGGAATTTTCGGACACCTCGACGTGCGCGAGAACGTCATCCTGAACTATGACCCAACGACGACGGAGCCGCGGGAGAACGCGCCGGTGGTGGCGAACCACGACGCGGACTCAGGGTTGCGGCGGCGAAGCGGCCTCACGCCGATCCGACGGCAGACGGAGCGCCGGGCGTTCGACGCGATACGGGCGGCGCTGAGCATCCGGTGCTCCGGCCCGGGCGATCGTATCACGGCGCTCAGTGGCGGCAATCAGCAGAAGGCGCTCTTCGCGCGGGCAGCGCTAGCGCACCCGCGCCTGCTTTTCCTCTCCGAGCCGACCCGCGGCGTCGACGTGGGCGCCAAGGAGGAGATCTATGCGGCAATCGATGCCTTCGCCGCGCGCGGCATCGCGATCGTGGTAAGCTCCTCGGAGCTCGGCGAACTGCTTCGACTGGCAACGCGAATCTACGTCCTGCGCACCGGGCAAGTCGTCGCGCAGGTGGCAACCGGCGAGACGAGCGAAGCGGAAATTCTCAAGCTTATGGCCGGTTAGCGGAACCCTTCGGATGGCAGTACCGGGTGCGATCAGACGGATGTTGGCAGCGGACTCAGCCGCCGCCGTGATGGCGTTGATCAGCGTGTTCGTGATTTTCTCGCTGGTGAACGAGCGATTCCTCTCCAGCCTGAACATCCACGGCATTATCGTCAGCGCTTCGATTTCCGCGATCACGGGCCTCGGCATGACGCTGATCATTGCCATGCGCGCGCTTGACCTCTCGGTAGGCTCCATCATGGGCTTCTCCGCAATCGTCGCCGCCGAGTTGCTCGCCGTCGGATTGCCCCTTTGGCTTGTGATCGTCGTTGGTCTGCTGGTCGGCGCCGTGCTCGGCCTCTGCAACGGCCTCCTGATCATCCTGCTGCGCCTGCCTTCGTTCATTGCGACACTGGCGACGCTGTCGACGATCCTTGGCGGCGAACTGCTGATCACCCAGGGCGAGACGGTCACCATCCGCAACAGCGCGCTGAGTTGCATGGTGATCGGCAACATCTGGGATCATGTGCCGGCTGCGGCCGCCATTGCCGTCGTTGTATTCGCCGCAGTCTGGGTGCTGTTCCACCGTACGCCGTTCGGACGGCATGTGGCGGCGATCGGTGGTGAGGTCCGCGCGGCGGTTGGCGCAGGGATCAATGTCAGCCGGGTGACACTCGGCGCGTTCACGCTGGTCGGGCTGTGCGCGGCGCTGTCGGGCCTGATGGCCGGCGCGGAGCTGCAGAATGCGGATTCGACCATTGGCGCGGGTGCTGAGCTGACCGCCATCGCAGTCGTGGTGGTCGGTGGAACCAGCCTGACCGGCGGGCGGGGCAATCTGTTCGGGACCGTCTGCGCTTCCGTTCTGCTGGCGGCGATCAAGGCGGGCCTGAACGTCGCGAACGTGTCGTCGCTGTATGAGGATCTGGTGTTCGGCGGCATCCTGATTATCGCGCTGATGGTGGACGGCTTGCGCCGCGGCACGCGACGACGGGGGATGCTCGTCGTCTGAGCCGTGCGGTCGCCGCTGGCATGGGCACCAGGACAGGACGTATGCAAGACGAGAACGTGCAAACGGATCGCGGAACACACCAGGGCGGAAACCGGGCCGGGCGAAGTGGCGCCGGCGCCCGGCTGCGCGGACATGTGCGCCGCGATCGCTGTGGCGTCTGGATCCTCAATATCGTGATTCTCGTGTTCCTGGCGTTCGCTGCCCCCAACTTCTTTGGCTCGGGCAACCTCGCAGCGGTGCTCAACGACACGGCAATCCTCGGCATCGGCGCGGCGGGCATGACGGTCCTGATCATCGCCGGCGCCTTCGATCTGTCGGTGACGGCGATCATGGGCCTGGCGCCGATTGTGGCGCTTTCCGTCGCGGGCGATGCGAGCGGCGCCTTGATCGTGCTTGTGTCCGTGTTGACCGGCGCGGTCCTGGGCCTGGTCAACGGGCTGGTCATCACACGTGGCCGCGTGGCGCCGTTCGTCGCAACGCTGGGCACGCTGTTCGTGTTTGGCTCGATTGGCGCCATCATCTCCAAGGGCAATGCGCTGACGGTGACGAACGGCTTCGTGCTGCAGCTCGGCAGCGGTGCCGTGTTGAATGTGATCCCGTATAGCTTCCTCATCATGCTCGGCGTCTGCGGCCTTTGCTACGTCCTGCTGCGGCGACTGAACATTGGCCGCTGGGTTCGGGCGGCTGGCAGCAACCTGCGCGCAGCCCATGTGAGCGGGATCGATCTGCGTGCGGTGTATCTTGGCATTTTCGTCTTCTCCGGCGCGCTCACCGGCCTTGCCGGAATCATCCTCACCGGATACCTGGCGTCCGCCGTGGCCACCCAGGCGCCCAACTACAACCTGAACGCGATCGCGGCCGTGGTCGTTGGAGGCACCAGCCTGTTCGGCGGCGAGGGCACGCTTCTCGGAACCGTTCTCGCATCCTGGCTGTTCGCGGCGGTGAACAACGGACTGATCCTCCTCCGTGTCAACTCCTATTGGCAGTATCTCGCGACGGGCGTGATTCTCGTGCTCGCGCTGTCGCTCGGCCTGCTGGGCGCAGGCGGTTCGCTGTGGCGGCGGCCTGCAACGCGCGCGTCGCGCGTTGACACGGCGGCACAGCCGCCACTGCCGGACAGCAAAATGACCAAGGCCGCGACACCGGCCAATGAATGAACGCGAAGCACGACAACGCGCGGCGCCGGCCCGAACACCCTGGGTTCGCGGCCGGACGGCGGAAGAAAGGAAGGAGCCATGGACACGAAGGCCGCGCTGGTCGTGGGCGTCAGCGGCATCATCGGGCGCGCGATCGTCGATCATCTGACGGAAATCGGAGGGTGGACGATACTCGGCGTATCGCTCCATACCCACGGCGATCTTGGCACGATCAAGCGCGCTGAAGTCGACCTGATGGACGCGGAGGCGACGCGCAGGACCGTGGCAGGACTGGGGACGCCAACGCATGTCTTCTTTGCGACCTGGGCCCGCCAGCCGACAGAGCCCGAGAATTGCGCGGTGAACGGCGCGCTGTTCCGCAACGCTGCGTCGGCAGCAGCGGCGACGGGCGGCTTGCGACACGTTGCCCTCGTCACCGGACTGAAACACTACATGGGATCGTTCGACAACTACGCAGCGCAAGAGTTGGACACACCGTTCACCGAGGAACTGCCTCGAGTGCCAGGACCGAATTTCTACTATACGCAGGAGGACATCCTGTTCGAGCTGGCCTCCCGGCACGGCTTCACCTGGAGCGTCGCACGTCCGCACACGATCATCGGCTATGCGCCGGGCAATGCGATGAACCTTGGCACGTCGCTTGCCGTTTACGCGACGTTGTGCCGTGAAACCGGCAGGAAGTTCGTCTTTCCGGGTTCACCGCAACAATACAACGGCATCACCGACATGACGGACGCGAACCTGCTGGCGAGGCATCTCGTGTGGTCCTCCACCACCCCGGCCGCGTCAAACACGGCGTTCAACGTCGTCAACGGCGACGTTTTTCGCTGGAGGAAACTGTGGCGGCAGGTGGCCGAGTATTTCGGCATCGAGGTCGGCCCCTATCCAGGGGAGGCGCGGCCGCTGGCGCTGAGCCTGGCCGATGTCGGGCCGGAGTGGGATCGCATCGTCGCCAAGCATGGCCTTCGCTCCGCCAAGGTGGAACAGGTTGCACCGTGGTGGCACGTGGACGCCGACCTAGGCCGGACGCAGGAAACGCTGACTGACATGAGCCGCAGCCGCGAGCGCGGCTTTCTCGACTATCAACGCACATCGGCGGCGATGACGCGCCTGTTCGATCGACTGCGGCACGAGCGCATCATTCCCTGATGCGCCTTGGGAACGACGTTCGCCGGAGGAGGATTTGTCGCCGTGACCGTGAGAATTGGCATTGTGGGGGCCGGCGTCATGGGCGCCGACCATGCGCGCATCCTGCGCGAGGGCGTTGCCGGGGCGTGGCTCGCGGGGGTCCAGGACACGGACCGTGCGCGCGCAGAGCGCGTGGCGGCCGAGGCGGAAATCGATCGCGTGTTCGCGACTCCCGAAGAGCTCATCGGCGATCCGGCCATCGACGCCGTTTTGATCGCGTCGCCGGACGAGACGCATGCCCCGCTGGCGTTGGCATGCATCGAGCGGCAAAAGCCCGTCCTCTGTGAAAAGCCGCTCGCGTCGACGCTCGACGAATGCCGCGCCATTCTGACGCGCGAGGTCGCGGGCGCGAAGCGACTCGTGCAGGTCGGCTATATGCGCCGCTTCGATCCGGGGTATCAGGCAATGAAACGTGCCGTGGCCGGAGGTGACCTCGGCGCGCCGCTGATGATGCACTGTGTGCATCGCAACGCCGTCGCACCACACTACATTACGTCGGACCTCGTGATCCGCAACTCGATGGTGCATGAGTTCGACATCGCGCGATTCGTGCTGGGCGAAGACTTTGCTGCCGCCACTGTGGTCAGCCCGCGGGCGTCGCGCAAGGCGCCTGGGCGTCAGCCGCAGTTCGTCGTGCTGGAAACACCGGACGGGACCGTGATTGACATTGAGTCCTTCCTGGACTGCCAATACGGCTATGATGTGCGCGCGGAACTCGTCTGTGAAGATGGTACCGTTTCCCTTGCTCCCAACCCACCGATCGGCGTCCGTCAGGCCGGGCACGACGGGTTCGCGCTCCACCCTGATTGGCGCGGGCGCTTCGCGGACGCTTACCGTGACCAGATGCGTGCGTGGGTCGGCGCAATAACGACGGGGCGACATTCGGGCGCCGCGAGTGCCTGGGATGGGTTCGTCGCATCAGCGACCGCCGTTGCCTGCCTGGAGGCCCTGCGTACAGGCTCAAAGGTCCGTATCGAGTATGGAGAGCGACCCGCCTTTTACACTTGATCCGTATATGAGCGCCCTGGGCGTGGGGATGATGCATGGCGCGGTCGAGGTAGACGATGTTCCGACGCCGCCCGAAAATTCTGGTACTCGCGGGTGCGGCCGCGGATTTCTCCCAGCCGTTGCAGCATTGCGTATGGGGCCGCGGGCGCATGCGGCGGAGCGGCATCGCTCTGCCTGCCGCCAGCTACCCCTCCTGCTCGATCCGCCGCGCCTGCGAGTAGATTGCCACCGCGCCCAGAGTCAGCCCGCCGATGAACCAGTACTGCCAGGATTGCGAGAGGCCCAGGAACGCGGTGGCTGCGTTGATCTCCTGGATAAGCACGGCACCGAGCAGGACGCCGATGAAAGTCCCACGCCCGCCGGCCAGGCTGGCGCCACCCAGCACGACGGCGGCAATGGAGGAGAGCGTGTAGCCGATGCCCTGGTTGGGGTCGCCGATGCCAAGCTGGGCCATCACCATCACGCCGCCGAGCGCAGTGAACAGGCAGCAGGCGACGAAGGCCAGCACGACGGCGACGTTGACGCGCACGCCGATGCGCGCGGCCGATTCCTCCTTCGAGCCCACGGCGCGCAGGCTCATGCCCCAGCGGGTGTATCGCAAGGCGAGCTCCAGCAGGATCGCCAGCACCACGGCGATGACGAAGCTGACTGGCACGCCCGAGATGTGGCGCGTGATGAAGTCGATCACGTCCGAACTGATGCTGCCGCCGGGCTGCGGCCGCAGCAGCACCGAGATGCCCTGCAGCACGATGTAGATACCGAGCGTGGCCGCGACGGCCGTGAAGTTGCCGAACCTGATCAGCGAGCCGTTGACCAGACCGACGATGCCGGCGACACCGAACATGGCAGCGAGCCCGAGTACCATGTCGAGGCCGGTGTTGCTGTCGGTGAAGAAGAACGAGGCGACCACCACGGACAGGCCGACCAGCGGCCCCACCGAGACGTCGATGCCGCCGGTGAAGATGGCGCACATCTGGCCGAAGCCGACGAAGGCGAGGGCGGCGGACAGCAGCAGGATCTTCTGGATGTTGAAGGCGGAGACGAAGCGGATGTTGGTGCTGGTGACGTAGGCGCCCAGAACGATCAGGAGGATGGCGAGCACCAGGCTGGGCGCGTAGTCCCCGGCGGCGAAGCGGCGCAGCCGGTGCCCGAGGAAGTCGCCGCCGGTGCCCTCGGCATTGCCTTTGCCGCGCTCTCGGCGATGCGTGGTGGCGGTGATCATCAGCCGGCCGATGTTCTCCTCGGTCACGTCCGCGCCAGCGAGTTCGCCCACGTTCTGGCCGCGCGAGAACACCACCACCCGGTCGCACAGTCCCTCCAGCTCTTGTGTGTCGGAGGAAACGATTACCACCGGCGTGCCCTGGTCGGCCACGCCACGGAGGATGCGGTAGATCTCCGAGCGGGCGCCCACGTCCACGCCGGCGGTCGGTTCCTCGGCCAGCACGAGCGAGGCGTCAGCGAGCAGCGCGCGAGCCAGCACCACCTTCTGCTGGTTGCCGCCTGACAGGGCGCCGACATTGGTGTCGATGGTCGGCGTGCGGATGCCGAGGCGGGTGCTCTGCTCCTGCACCTTCTCGTACTCGATTCGGCGAGAGACGACGCCGAACCGGGCGAAGCGGCCGAGGGCCGCCAGCGCCGCGTTCTCGCGGACGGAGAGGCTCATGAACAGCCCCTCCTTCTGCCTGTCGGCGGAGAGGAAAACGATGCCGGCCTGGTGCGCCGCTTCCGGGTGACCGAGGCGCAGCGGCTTGTCGGCCAGCGTGGCTGTGCCGATGGCATTCTCCAGGCCGGCCAGCGCGCGCAGAAACTCGCTCTGACCGTTGCCGGTGATGCCGGCGATGCCGACGATCTCGCCACCCTGCGTGGTCAGGCTGACATCGTGGAACTTGTCGCCCGACAGGCCGGCGACAGCGAGCCGCGCGGCGCCTGGACGCACGCCCTTGCCCTTGTCCGGGTAGACCTGCGTGATCGTGCGCCCGACGATCAGCCGGAGCATCTCCTCGTCGGTCATCGCATCCGCCAGGGCGGAGCCCCGCACCTTGCCGTCGCGCATCACGGTGACGCGCTGCGCGATCTGACGGACTTCCTGGAGGCGGTGGGAAATGTAGATCACGGCGCAGCCGCGCGCCGCGGCAGTACGGATTTTCTCGAACAGCAGGTCCACCAGGTCGGCGGTGAGCGGTGCCGTCGGCTCATCCAGCACCAGCACCTTCGGCTCGATCGCCAACGCCTTCGCCAGTTCGATCAGGTGGCGCCGGGCGATGCCGACCTCGGCCATGCGGGTTTTCGGGTGCACCGAGCAGCCCACGCGCTCAAGCTGCGCGGCCACCCAATCCAGGTCGCCCGCGCTGGTCTTGCGCAGGGAGCGCGGCACGGCAAGCACCATGTTCTCGGCCACCGTCAGGTCCGGCAGGACTGCCGGGTGCTGGTGGACGATGGCCAGCCCAAGGCGCTGCGCCTGGGCCGAGGTGAGGTGGCGGATCGGTTCGCCGCAGATCTCGATCCTCCCCTCATCGGGTCGCACGTCGCCCGAGGCAATGCCCATCAGCGTGGACTTGCCGGCCCCGTTTTCGCCGAGCAGGGCATGCACCTCGCCCGCGTAGGCGGTGAACGTGACGTCGTTGACGGCGAGCACGCCGCCATAGCGCTTGGAAACGCGGCTCAGACGCAGCCCGACGCTGGCCGCTGGCCCCCGCTCGGGGTCGGTCGTTGGCTCGGTCACGGCGGCGCCTTGCTCCGTCTGGTCGTGGCCACCTATGGGCGGGACGGGCAGGCTGGCGGCGGCCGGTCGCGCGGCCGCCGCCGTCCCGTCATCAGCTCTGGCCGAAGCCAAGGTCAGAGGCCGCCCTTCAGCGCGCCCAGAACCTGTTCGATGGTCAGGCTGGTGCCGTTGCCAGCCGATTCCGGCAGGCGCGGATCACAGAACACGACCCCCTTGAGGGAGTCGTCCATGACGAAGTTCTTGACGATCTTGTCGCCCGGTTCGGCCACGACGTGCTGGCCACCTTTGGTATCCGTGATGACGAGCGGCTGATCCACCTTGCCGCCGGCGGCCCCGGCAACGGCCCACTGGATGGCGAGGCGAATATTCCACTGCTCGGCGCTGGTCGTCATGAACTGGAAGGTCGCCTTCGGATCGTCCTTGTGCAGCTTCTGCCACGTGCAGCCGAAGCCGTTGGCGTCTTCGCCGGCGACCAGGGGCAGAGGCCGATTGGCGCGCGGAAAGGCACCCGACGTCAGGATCGGCACCGAAAGGTCCGCCACCATGCCGTCGATCGTGGGATACTTGGCGATCAGGGCGGCGATCGTCTTGGCCATCACGCTGGGATCCCAGTTAGTGACCTCGAACGGCTCCTGTCCGATCCATTTGATGTGGGTGCCCTTGAAGGCTTCCTTCAGGCCCTCGTGCTTCTCGCTGCTCTCCGAGGTGCCGGCTGGACCGCCCAGGTAGGCGACGGTGCCCTGGCCTTTCAATGCGCCCACCAGCCACTCGCCCCACACCACGCCGTCGTTCTTGAAGTCGGTGCCGACGAAGGTGGTGTAGTCACGACCGTCCTTGCCCCCCACGCGGGCGCGGTAGGGAACGATGGATACGCCCTGCTTGAAGGCGTCGCGGATCGCCGGGAGCATCGCCGGACCGGCATCCGGGAACACGACGATGGCGTTGACGCCTTTGGCAACCAGCGACTGGATGTCGGAGATCGACTTCTGCGTGTTGCCCTGGCCGTCGGTGTGCGTCCAGGAGGTGATGTTCGGGCAGCGGCTGGCCTCGTTGATGCCGGCGGCCGTGGTCTGCTGCCGCCAGCCGTTGTCGGCGAAGCCGTCGGCGAGCGCGATGGAGATCTGCTTGGTGCCGCAGAAGTGGGGCGGGGTCGGCTCGGGCGCGTGGCAGTAGAGACCGCCTGCTATCTTGGCGCACCATTCCGGTACGCCGGCGGCCGAGGCGCCACCTGCGCCACCGACCAGCAGCGCCGCGGCGACGGCGATACCGGGGAGCATCTGCATTCCTCGACTTGATGCCATCTCGAACTTCCTCCGTTGATTATTGACTGATTGTTGACCGATCCTAGCGATGCGGGCGGGCCAGGCCCGCCCGCTCCTAGCCGCCCGCCGCTGAAGGCGCCAGCCCCTGGCCCGACGACCGGCGGAACAAGGCTGCTATCTGCCTGAACTTCACGCTGTAGACGGCCACTCCCACCACGATGGCGCCGCCCTGGAAGAGGTATTGCACGCCGACACTGAAGCCGGTGATGAGGACCAGTTGCTGCAGTTGCGTGAGGAACAGCGCGGCAATCACGGTGGCAGTGAGATTGCCGGCGCCCCCGAACAGCGATGTGCCGCCGAGCACGACGGCGGCGATGGAGGGCATCAGGTAGTTGTCGCCTTGGAAGGCGCTGGGCAGTTGCATCAGGCCGGCGAGAAAGATGCCGGCGCTGCAATACAACAACGCCGCCCCCATGTATGCGGCCAACTGATAGCGGCCCGAGATCACGCCGGCTGCGCGGGCAGCCCGCGGATTGGCGCCCACCGCCTCGAAGCGGCGGCCGAACACCGTCTTTTTCACCAGGACGATTGCGATTGCCGTAGTGGCCACGGCGATGTAGGCGAGGCTGGTGATGCCGAGGATCTTGTAGTCCACGAAACGGGACAGGACCGCCGGCACCTGCACCGGCGTTCCGCCCGAGATGGATACGTCCACGCCATACAGCACGGAGTTCATGCCGATGGTGGCGACGATCGGCGCCACGCGCGCCCTGCTCACCAGCACACCGTTGATGGCGCCGGCGATCAGCGCGGCAGCCAAAGCATAAAGAACGGCCAACGACAACCCGGAACCGCCCATGCCCGGTTGACTGCTGCCGAAATACGAAACGATCACGCCCGAGAGCGAAACCACGCCTGCCACCGACAGGTCGATGCCGCCCTGCTGGATCACCAGCGTCTGGCCGAGCGCCGTCAGCGCCAGGATGGCGGCAAATGGGATCATGCCCGCGAGGGCTGCGCTGCTCACGCTCTCCGGCTGCGCCAGTGCGCCGAGGCCGAACAGCAGCACCGTAGCGATGGCGATGCCGCGACTGGACTTGAACGGCACGGGGCGGCGTATGTCGCGCAGCCCGATCGCGGCCGGTGTTTCCGTCCCGGCCGCCTGCGGCCCCTCTCCGGCCCGGGCCCGATCGGGGCCATCGGTGCCGGCTACCACCCGGTTGCCCCCGTAGGGGTAAGACAGCGGTGGCACGCTGTTGCCTGATCCATCCTCCCCTCCACTCGCCGGAAGACACTGGGCCGGATCGGCGCCCTGCTTCCAGCCATTCTATTTTTCTTGGCCCAGCTTCCGGGTCGTCCGTCGCGACGATTCTTACAGGGTGGCGGACGACTGGTTACGTATGCAGCAGCGTACGGCGCGCGCTTCGGCCCTGTCAAGCGGTGCGAATACCCGCATGTTGCCGTCGCTGATGGAAATCGGGCACCTTGACACGCGTGGAGGGCCGCTCCTACCGTCATGACTACGTAAGCATACGATACCTCGCCTGCCCATCCTTCGCTTCGGCGTTGGTGCGATCAGTCCAAGACGACAAAATAGAACGATATCCGGCCTAGGAGCACGCGCCGTCGGCAGCGGCTTTCCCCGGCTCGGCGGGAGGAGGCCAAGGATCTCATGATGTCCGACATCCTCATCGTCGATGCCCATGTGCACTACTGGGACCCGACGCGGCATTACTATCCCTGGCTCAACGACCGGCCGATGATCCCGTTCCGCTACGGTGACTACTCGGCGATCTGCCGTCCGTACTATCCGGCCGACCATGTCCGCAATGCGGGCAGCCACGCCATCGCGCGCACGGTCTATCTGGAGGCCGAATGGGATCCACGGGACCCGAGCGGCGAGATGGACTTCATCGCGGAGCTGCGTCGGCAGACCGGCTTTCCGAGTGTCGCCATTGCGCAGGCATGGCTGGACCGCGAGGACGTGGCGCAGGTGCTGGAAAGCCACGCGGCGCGCCCGTTCGTGCGCGGCGTGCGGCAGAAGCCGCGCGGCAGCGCCTCGCCGAAGGAATCGCGGTCGACCTCGATGAGCGACCCCGAGTGGCGCGCCGGCTACGCGCTCCTGCATCCGCTCGGCCTGCAGTTCGATCTGCAAACGCCGTGGTGGCACCTGGACGAAGCCGCTGACCTCGCCGGTGCATTCCCCGACACGCCGATCGTCCTGCTGCACACCGGCCTGCCCGCCGACCGCAGCCGGGAGGGGCTGGCAGGCTGGGCGAAGGGCCTGCGGCTGCTGGCGCCGTGCCCGAACGCGGCGGTGAAGATTTCCGGCATCGGGCTGCCCGGCGTACCCTGGACGGCGGAGAGCAACCGCGAGGTAGTGTTGACCACGATCGACATCTTCGGCGTCGACCGCTGCATGTTCGGCAGCAACTTCCCGGTGGACGGTCTCTGTGGCGATCTTGCCACGATCCTTTCAGGCTACAGGACCATCACCGCAGGCTTCTCCGAGACCGATCGGCGCAAGCTGTTCCACGACAATGCCATACGGGTCTACCGCATCGATGCTTAAGCGCCTCGGGTATGTCGGCGTCGGCCTGATGGGTGGGCCAATGGCGCGCCGGCTGGTGGAGCGCGGCTACGCGGTGCGGGCCTACGACATTGTGCCGTCGCGCCGAGCCGCAGCGGTGGCCGCTGGCGCCACGGAGGCGGATTCGCCCGCGGACGCGGCGCAGGGTGCCGATATCGTGGCGCTGAACCTGCCCACCACACAGGCCGTGGAGGCCGCTGTGTTCGGCCCGCGCGGCATCGTTGAGGCGATGCGTCTCCCTGCCGTGCTGGTCGACTTCTCGACCATCGAAGTGGAAAGCTGCCGCAATTTCGCTGCGCGCTTGCATGCTGCGACCGGCTGCGCCTGGAGCGACGCGCCGGTCTCCGGTGGCCCGGTGGCTTCCGCGGACGGTACGTTGACGGTGATGGCCGGTGGCGAGGGGTCGGACATCGAGCGGCTGCAGGCGTTTTTTGGCGCCATCGCTGCCAACTTCACGCATGTCGGCCGGACGGGCGATGGTCTGATCGCGAAGATGATCAGCCAGCACATCGTCGGCTGCCTGCATACGGTGCTGGCCGAAGCCGCGCGGCTCGCCGAGCTGTCCGGCATCGATGCCGGCACGATCCCCGCTGCGGTCGCCGGTGGACACGCCGATGGCGTTCTGCTGCGTCAGCTCTATCCTCGCATGGTCGCGCGCGACTTCCGGCCCCGTGCCTATGCCAGACAGCTGGTGAAGGACATGCATATGGTCGAGGCCCTCGCCGCGGGTGTCGGCCTGCCGGCGCCGATGCTGCGCCAATCGTGTGCCATGTACGAGGCCCTGCTGGAGCGGGGCGGAGCGGAACTGGATGTCTCCGCAGTGGTGACGATGTACGAGACCGGGGTCGGCCGGCAGGGAGCGCCCGCATGAAGTATGTGAAGCAAGGCCGCAGCGCGGAGGCGAAGGCGCAGGACGCCGCCAAGGTGCGCGCGACCGTAGAGGCCATCCTGGCCGATATCACCGCGCGTGGCGATGCGGCGGTGCGGGAGCTGTCGGCGAAGTTCGACGGGTGGGACCGGAGCGACTACCGGCTGACCGATGCGGAAATCCGCGACTGCATGAGCCAGCTATCGGCTCAGGACCTGGACGATATCCGATTTGCCCAGGCCCAGGTGCGCAACTTCGCCGAAAGGCAGCGCGAGTGCCTGCTCGACCTGGAAGTCGAGACGCTGCCGGGCATCGTGTTGGGCCACCGGAACATCCCGGTGAGCTCGGTCGGCTGCTACGTGCCGGGCGGGAAGTATCCGATGCTGGCCTCGGCGCATATGTCGGTGATCACCGCAAAGGTCGCCGGCGTGCCGCACATTGCCACCTGTGCGCCGCCCTACGAGGGCAAGCCAGCGTCGGCGATCGTTGCTGCGCAGCACCTGGCGGGCGCGGATGTGATCTACTGCCTCGGCGGTGTGCAGGCGGTGGGCGCGATGGCTCTCGGCACCCAGAACATCGCGGCCGTCGACATGCTGGTGGGCCCCGGCAACGCGTTCGTCGCCGAGGCAAAGCGGCAACTGTTCGGCCGGGTGGGCATCGACCTGTTCGCCGGGCCCGACCGAGACCCTGGTGATCGCCGACGACACCGTAGACGCGGAGATGTGCGCCACCGATCTGCTGGGGCAGGCCGAACACGGTCCGACGTCGCCGGCGATCCTGCTCACCACGTCACACGCGCTGGCGCAGGCCATCTGCGCGAGGTGGAGCGGCTGCTCGCCATCCTCCCTACGGCGCCGATCGCGCGGAAGGCGCTGGGACGATTTCGGCGCAGTGATCGTGTGCGACGATGATGCGGAAATGGTGCAGGTGGCGGACCGCATCGCCTCCGAGCACGTCCAGGTGATGACGCGCGACCCCGAGTATTTCCTGACGAACATGCGCAACTACGGCGCACTGTTCCTGGGGCCGCGCACCAATGTCGCCTTCGGCGACAAGGTGATCGGGCACCAACCACACGCTGCCGACGATGACGGCGGCGCGCTACACCGGCGGGCTCTGGGTCGGCAAGTTCCTGAAGACCTGCACCTATCAGCGGGTCCTGACCGACGAGGCATCGGCCATGATCGGCGAAGCGCTGCTCGCGGCTCTGCATGCTGGAGGGATTTGCCGGCCATGCCGAGCAGGCCAACATCCGCGTCCGCCGCTACGGCGGCCGCAATGTGCCCTATGCCACCGCCGTCGGCGCCGCGAGGAAAGGCGCGAGCGATGTCCTGCTCTTGGGCAAGGTTGCGGTCATCACCGGTGCCGCCTCGAAGCGCGGTATCGGCAAGGCGACGGCGCAGCGCTTTGCCGAGCATGGCGCGCTGGTCGCGATTGTCGATCTCGACGATGCCGCGCAATCCGAGCGGCGGCCGCGGATAGTCGGGCCATCGCATCGCGGCTATGGCTGCGACGTCGCCGATGCCGCGGCAATGCCAGGCGGTGACGCCGCGGTCCTCGCCGATTTCGGCCAGATCGACATCCTGGTCAACTATGCCGGGGTCAGCCAGCCCGACCAGCTGATGGACGTCACGCTGGAGAACTACGACCTGGTGATGAACGTCAATCTGCGAGGGCACGTTCAACATGTGCCAGCGCCGTGGTGCCGCATTTCCGCTCGCGCAAGCAGGGCAATATCGTCACCATCGGCTCGGTCGCCGCCCAGCGCGGCGGCGGGCTGTTCGGCGGCCCGCATTACTCCGCCTCCAAGGGCGCGGTGCAGAGCCTGGCGAAATCGATGGCCCGCGAGCTCGGCCCCGACGGCATCCGCGTGAATGCAATCGCGCCCGGGACGATCGACACCGACATCTTCCAGGGCAAGCTGTCCGAGGAGCGCAAGAAGCAGATCGTCTCCGAGATATCCGCTCGGCCGGCTGGGCACGCCGACGACGTCGCCAAGGCGTGTCTCTTCCTGGTCTCCGACTCGCGAGCTACATCACCGGCAGTGTGCTCGACGTCAACGGCGGCCTCCTGATCCATCAGTAGCGGGGCACGCATGCAGGCACAGACGGGATCGGTGTGCGACGCTTCCGCCTCGACGGCAGGCGCGCGCTGGTGACCGGGGCGGGCCGCGGCATCGGCCTCGGTGCCGCGGCTCAGGCGCTGGCCGAGATGGGCGCCGCGGTGACCTTGGTCTCGCGCACGGCGGCGGAGATCGAGGCGGCGGCTGCCTCGATCCGGGCGAAGGGTGGCAAGGCCGACTTTCTCGAGCCTCGACGTCACCGATCTGCGCGGCGTTCGGCAGGCGGCCATCGCCGCGCGGCCGCCCTATCATATCCTGGTCAACAATGCCGGCACCAACCGGACCGCGCCCTTTCTCGAGGTGAAGGTCGAGGATTACGATCTGGTCATGGGGCTCAACTGCGCGCGCGCCTTCTTCATGGCCCAGGCCGTGGCGCGCGGGCTGGCGGCGAGCCGGCGAGAAGGGCTCCATCATCAACATGTCCTCGCAGATGGGCCATGTCGGTGCGGCGATCCGCGCGCGTCTATTGCGCCTCGAAATGGGCGATGGAGGGGATGACCAAGGCGATGGCGGTCGAGCTCGCGACCTATCGGCATTCGCGTCAACACGCTCGGCCCGACCTTCATCGAGACGCCGCTGGCGAACGCGTTCCTTGCCGAACCCGATTTCCATGCCGACGTGCTGTCGAAGATCAAGCTGGGCCGCGTCGGGCAGGTGGACGATCTGCTCGGCGCCATCCTGTTCCTTGCCTCGCGACGCCTCCTCGCTGATGACCGGCAGCGTCGCTGGTGATCGACGGCGGCTGGACGGCGGACTGAACGGATGTCGCGTCTGCGCGCCACCATCCCGACGCTGGCTCCGGATCCGCAGACCATCGCCTACGGGGTGGTGGCACAGCGGGCCTTCGCGAATCTTCGGGCGCTGATCGGGCAGCTCTCGGGCCTGCTGATCCTGTCACAGGCAAAGCTGGGGCGCGACGTCGCGGACCTCCCTGACGTGGCGATCGCGCGCGAGCGTTGGCACGAGGCGATGGAGGCGCTCGGCGGCCTCACGCCGCCGGCGGGGCGAGAAAACGATCGAGCGGCTCTCGCACAGGCGGCCGCGCACATCGAGGCTGCGCTGTCAGCCATCGCGGACATCCGCCGTGGGCGGGAAGGCACGACGGTCGACGCAGCGAGCGCGCATCTGCGCGCTGCCTACGGCAGATGCAGGGCCTCTGCGATCACCGCATTGGGCTCGGCATGGTGGACATGACCGAAGCCTGCGCGGCCTGTGGCAAAGTCTTCAACGCCAGACGGTAAATGGCATCAATCGGGAGAGATGACGCATGGGCCAGTATTCGATCTGGGTGCTGGAATACAGCTATGTCAGGAAGTTTCACCGGAGCGGCGTGGTGTACGGCGCCCACAATCAGGGCCATGTGAAGCTTCCGTATTGCTACACCGTCATCAAGGGCAACGGTCACGTCGCTATGGTCGACGTTGGCTACAACGACAAGGACCACGGCAAGGTGATGGCCGACACGCTCGGCGTGGAGGCGTGGCAGTCCCCGCGCACGGTTCTCGCTGAGATCGGACTGAAGCCAGAAGACGTGGATCAGCATCTTCATCAGCCACGCGCACTTTGATCACTTCGGCAATGTCGAGGCATTCCCGAAGGCAACCTTCTACATACAGGAACGCGAGATCGCGAAATGGGTGTGGGCCATGGCGCTGCCGGAGCGACTGCGCTGGGTGCTGCAGGGCATCGACGTTGGCGACATCATGCGCGGCGTGGAACTGGCGCGCGACCGCCGTCTTGTCTGCGTGGAAGGTGACGTGCACGACGTGCTGCCGGGCATCGATCTGCATGTAGCGCCGGACACGCATACCTATGGCTCGATGTGGGTAAAGGTCCGCAACGACGGCAAGGAAAACTCCGAGGACGTCTGGGTGCTGGCCGGCGATTTGGTGTATCAGCTGGAGAATCTGGTGATTCCGGTGCGGGCGGAGTGCCGGACGGGCAGTTCATCCCGATCGGCCTGGCTACCGGCAGCCAGACCAACCTGATTATGACGGTGGACCAGATGGTGCGCGCGGTCGGCAACGAGACCCGCCGCGTCATCCCCATTCATGAGGAACGCCTGGCCGGCCGCTTCCCGCACCGCATCACCCGGCATGGGCTGAGGATCAGCGAAGTCTGCCTCGCTGAGGGGCAGACCTCGTTGGTTGTGTAAGGGAAGTGTGATGAGGCGGCGGAATGACGCGACGGTTGGCCTTCCGGTATGACGGGGCACGGCGTCTGAACGCGGGGCGAATGACCGGGCGAGATCGCGTTGTCGTCACGCCGATGAGCATGGTGGCTGCTGGCTTGAGCGGTCCACCCGGCCGTGCGCGACGCCTGCCCCTGGCGAGCCCGCTATCGGCTGGGCCAGGGAGAGGGCAACGATGAGGAGCAGGAAGGCGACGTCGCACGAGGTTGCGCGTCTCGCCGGCGTCTCGCAATCGACCGTCTCGCGCGCCTTCAACCGCGAGAGCGCGGTTTCCGAGGAGACGCTCAAGCGGATCCGCGCAGCGGCGGACAAGCTCGGCTACTGGCCGAACGAGCTGGCGCGATCGCTGATCTCGCGGCAGTCGAACATGGTCGGCATCGTCATGGGCGACATACTCAACCCGTTCTACCCGGCGGTACTGGCGGCATTCACGCAGAAGCTGCAGGCGCGGGGTCGGCGCGTGCTGCTGTTCAGTGTGGCGCCGGGGTCGGACGTTGATGATGTGCTGCCGCAGATGCTGCAGTACCAGGTGTCCGGGCTGGTGATCACATCGGCAACGCTGTCTTCTCGCATGGCCCGCACCATCAGCGCGTCCGGCACGCCGGTGGTGCTATTCAACCGGAGTATCTACGGCCATCCGGTGAATTCCGTCTGTTGCGCCAACGAGGATGGTGCCCGCGACGTCGCTCGGCTACTGTGCGAAGCTGGCCATGTGCGCTTCGGCCTGGTCGGCGGCCATGCCGACACCTCGACTACATCGAGCGGCGGCAGTCATTCGTCGAAGAACTGCGCCGGCACAGCATCAACGATGTCGTCGAGCATTCCGGCGGCAACACCTACGAGGGCGGCCGCGCAGCGGCACGGCACCTCTTGAGTGCGGCATCGCGGCCGACGGCGCTGTTCTGCATCAGCGATATCATGGCGCTCGGCGCGCTCGACGCGGCGCGCTACGACCTGGAGCTATCAGTGCCCGATGATGTCTCGATCGTCGGATTCGACGACATCCCGGCCGCGGCCTGGCCCTCCTATCAGCTGACCACGGTGCAGCAGCCCGTAGATAAGATGGTGGACGAGGCGATCGCGATCCTGGAGCGGCAGTTCAAGGACACGGCCGCCCCACCCTCTCAGTCGCGGGTAGCGGGCACCCTCGTTGTCAGGACGTCGGCACGGCTGGGACCGCAGCTCGAGCGTGCCGAGCCTCGGCCATCCGGCGGGCGAGCCCGCAAGCGCGGATGAGCGCCTCGGGATTGGCGAGGTTGCGGCCGGCGATGTCATAGGCACTGCCGGCCGAGGCGGTGATGGCGGGCACCGGCAGCCCGCCGAGGATGGTCAGCACGCGCTCGAAGCGCCAGCGACTTCAGGGCAATTTGGCCCTGGTCGTGGTACATCGTCACGATGAGGTCGCCACCGCCGCGCCGTGCGGTGACGAAGGCCGTGTCAGGCGAGACCGGGCCCTGCGCATCGAGACCCTCGGCCCGCAATTGCGCAACAGCAGGCGCGATCACGTTGATGTCTTCCGTGCCGATGGTTCCGCTGTCGCCCGCATGGGGATTGAGGCCGACGACAACGATGCGCGGCCGCTCGATGCCGGCCTGCCGCATGGTCTCCACCGCCAGCCGCGTGGCATCGCATATGCGTTCCTGGGTGATCAGGGCGGCGACTTCTCGTAACGGCACATGCGAGGTGACACGCGCGGTCCACAAATCGTCGAGTTGATTGAGCTCCGCGCAAAAGCCGCGCAGGTCGAACAGGTTGGCGAAATAGTGCATTTCGTCGACCTCGGCAAAGCCGGCCAGCTTCATCGCGTGCTTGTTGAGTGGCGCGTAGACGAGGGCATCGATCTCGCCGGCTTGCACCGCAGCGACCGCCACCTGCATGCTACGCAGCGCGAACAACCCTGCGGCGGAACTGCTCTCGCCCGGGTGAATAGCGCCGATGCCAGCGATGTCAATGCCGATCAGCCGCGGCGCATCGGCCGAAGCTGGAATCCCGCCGGCGACCAGGGATGCCGGCAGCCTCACGCCGGCCACGCCGGCACCTGCCTCCAGCATCTCCGTCGTGCCGATGACGCTGAAATGCGCGCCCGGCGTATCGGCAAATTGGTCGAGCACTTTGGCGATGATTTGGTCCGACGCCCGCCGGGTCGCCCAGCAACAGGCCGATGCGCGTGGCTGCCATCACTGATTTCTCCTCCCCGCACCGCCGCCTTCTATCGCCCCGACGCGCGATTGACTCCCCCGGATGAGCGAGGCTATCAAGCGATGCATACGAATGCAATGGCGCTTTTCCTTGCATTGCGCGGTGCCGGGGGCGTGACGATCGGGGGGTATCGAAACGATGGACCTGACAACGACCGCCGGACGTGAACATCACGCGAAGACCCTCGCTGCCCGTCTTTCGGGCCACGTCGTGATCAATGGCAAGCTGTGCGCGGCGCTCGACCGACGAACGCTTCCCGGTCGAGAACCCAGCGAATGGCGAGATCATCGGCGCGGCCGCCCGCTGCGGACAGCCAGACGTGGAGCGTGCCGTGGAGGCGGCCGCTGGCGCCTTCTCCGCCTGGGCCGCGCTGCCGCATCGCGAGCGCAGCACGCTCCTGCTGCGCGCGGCCGCCGCACTGGAGGCGGAGGCGGAGTCTCATCGCCTGCCTCTCATCGTTGGAGACCGGCAACGCGATCGCCACGCAGACGCGCGGCGAAGCGCGGACGATGGTCGACATCCTGCGCTATTTTCGCCGGCATCGCCGGCGAGGCGAAGGGCAAGACGGTGCCGCTGACCGCAGCGCCGCTTCCTGTTCACCCGGCGCGTGCCGGTGGGCGTGGTGGGCGCGATCATCCCGTGGAACGCGCCGCTTGATGCAGACGGCACTCGAAGCTCGGGCCGGCGCTGGCCGCCGGCAACACGGTGGTGCTGAAGACCGCCGAGCAGGCGCCGCTTGCCGTGGTGCGCATCTTCGAGATCCTGCAGGAGGTCCTGCCGCCGGGCGTCGCCAACGTCGTCTCCGGGCTTCGGCGAGGAAGCCGGAAGGCCGCTCGCCGAGCATCCGCTGGTTCGCAAGGTGACATTCACCGGGTCGAGCGCGGTCGGCGCGCAAATTATGCACTATGCTGCCGACAAGATCGTGCCGGTGACGGCGGAACTGGGCGGCAAGAACCCGAACATCGTGATGCCGGACGCCGACCTCGACCTCGCGGTCGCCGGCATCGTGCAGGGCATGCGGCTGTTCCGGCAGGGACAGTCCTGCACGGCCGGCACGCGGATCTATATCCATGAGGATGTCTACCGTGAGGTGTCCGGCGAACGTGTGGCCGAGACTCGGCAAGGGCGGATGGGCAATCCGCTCGACGAGGCCACGCAGGTCGGAAGTCGATCATCTCGCGCGAGCAGTTCGCACGGGTGGAGCGCTACGTCGCAATGGCGCGCGCGACGCCGGGGGCGCGCATCCTGACCGGCGGCGAGCGGCCCCGACGAGCCTGCTCTGCGCAACGGCTATTTCTACCTGCCGACCCTGATCGAAGGCGTGCCGGCGGACTCGCCGGTCTGCCGCGACGAGATCTTCGGGCCGGTCGCGACCGTGGCGGCCTTGACCGATTTCGATGCCGTGATGCCGAGGCGAACGATTCGCGCTATGGCCTCGCCGCCGTGCTTTGGACCCGCGACCTCGCGCGTGCGATGGAGTTCATCGATCGGATCGAAGCCGGTTTCGTGCAGGTCAACCAGTTCTCGGTCGCCGAGGCTGGCATCGAATACGGCGGGCACGAAGCTAGCGGCATCGGGCGCGAGATGTCGCCCGAAAGCATGGTAGAGCACTTCACCTGGTCGAAGACCGTCATCATCAACTATGGCACGCCCGGCATCTGAACGGCCGGCACAGCGGGAGGACTAGCAATATGCGCGTCGCATTCATCGGACTCGGCAACATGGGCAAGCCGATGAGCCGCAACCTGATCAAGGCGGGCCACGCCGTGCACGGCTTCGATATTTCGCCTGACGCCGTCGCGACCTTGCAGCAGGGCGGCTGCCGCGGCCGCCTCGGCCGCCGACGCGGCGCAGCGATGCCGAGGTGGTGATCTCGATGCTGCCGACCGGCGAGCATGTCCGCGATCTCTATTCGGCACGGGCGAGCTCGTCGCACATCTGCCGCCGGGCACGCTGCTGATGGACAGCAGCACGATCTCGATCTCGGTCACCCGCGAGCTGGCCGCGCGAGGTGAAGCGCGGCTTGCAGGATGATCGATGCGCCGGTCTCCGGGCGGAACGATGGGGGCGGAGGCGGGGACGCTGACCTTCATGATCGGTGGCGAAAAGGCCGACTGGAGCGGGCGCAATGCCGGCTGCTGCGAGGCGATGGGCAAGAACATCGTCCATGCCGGCGCCGAACGGCGCCGGCCAGGCCGCAAAGATCTGCAACAACATGCTGTCCGGCATCTGCATGATCGGCACGACGGAGGCGTTGGCGCTGGGCATCGCCAATGGGCTCGATCCGGCGGTGCTGTCGGAGATCATGCGCACCAGCTCGGGGACGAACTTCGCGTTGCAGAAACTGAACCCCTATCCAGGCACGATGGAGGGCGTGCCTTCGTCGCACAGCTACGCGGGCGGCTTCCGCACTGATTTCCAATTGAAGGACATGCTGCTGGCAGTACAGCTGGCCACCGAGAGCAGGACGTTGGCGATCCTCGGTACAGGTGGCCTGCAATCTGTTTGCCGTGCACAGTGCCAACGGCTACGCAGCGAGTCGACTATTCCAGCATCATGGCGATGATGCACCCCGCAGTGGCGGAGCAAGTCAAGAAGGACGGATAGGCGCGGGGCAGCAAGGTGTTTGACGAAGGCACACCTGGTCGCCCCTGTTGTTGCTCAGCCGCGCGCCGGTAGCGTCGCAGTCACTCGCGGTCGGCCGGCGAGTGATCACGATGGCTATTGAGGTCGGCGCTCGTTCGTCAAACCACTGGGCACAGACGTCGCGAAGTCCGAGGGAGGCGCACGAGGTTCTGGGGCTTGCCGGCACGCGCGTCCGAGCGGATCAGATCAGGACCATGCCGCCGTCGCAAACGAGGCACTGGCCGGTCATGTAGTCTGAATCCGACGAGGCAAGGAACGTCGTCATGCCAGTGAGGTCGGAGGGGTCGGAGACGCGGCCCAGCAGGATGCCGGCCGAGAAGGAGTCCATGAACTCTCCCATCTGCTTGATCACGCCTTTGGCGATCATGTCCTGTTCCAGGCCGACCCATAGTGGCGTGCGCACAACGCCTGGGGCGAAGCAGTTGACCGTGATCTTGTGTTTACCGAGTTCGCGCGCACCGGCCTGGGTAAGCGAGATAACGGCCGCCTTGCTCGCACAGTAGGGCGCGAATTCCGGATAGCCCTGGCGGCCGGCGATCGAGGCGGTATTGACGATCTTGCCGCCGTGGCCCTGCGCGATCATCTGCTTCGCAGCTTCCTGCATGCCGATGAACACGGCAAGCCCGTTCACGCGCATGATGGAGTTGAAATTCTCCTCGTCGGCATCGAGGAAGCCGAGTGGCTTATTGAAGCCGGCATTGTTGAACATTACATCGAGCTTGCCAAACGTGTTCACCGCTTCGGAAATCATCGCCTTTACCTGCGCGCGCTCCGCGACATCCACGGTGACGGCGATCGCCTGACGCTGCTCCGCGCGCAGTGAGGTCGCTACTTCTTCTGCCTTCGCACCGTTAAGGTCGGCCACGACGACTTTCGCGCCTTCCGCCGCCAATCAACGTACGATGCCCTCGCCAATTCCCTGGGCGGCGCCGGTAACGATCGCCACTTTTCCTTCGAGACGTGTCATCCCAGTCGTTCCTTTCCGTTATGTCATAGGCGGCCGGCTGTGTTAGTTTGAAGCCTGCCCTGTTCGCTGGCGAACTATCCGGGCGCGGAGGTCGGTGCACCCCACAGACTCTGCTGGCGCGCTGTCCGGCCACTGCAGGCGCAGCGCCAGGGAATAGACGTTTGGCGAGGAAGCGTCTCCCGGCATTGCGATCCGGAAGTCGAGCGTCGAGCCTGCCCTGCCGCGGCAAGGCCGGGAAGATCAGTCATCGATATCTCCCCCTACGCCAGACTATTGCTTGTCGGCGTCGCGCGGTTGCAGCATACAGCTCGCTTGGCATGACAACCTTAAGGGCAGCTGGCAATCCTATTCCAGAGCCTTTTGCCGGAATCGCCTGCAATATCGTGCACTCCGCGACCGGCGTCGCAAATGCGCAATGCCATCGGCGTTGGAGCCGAGGTCGAACTCTCAGCGCCATGTGGTCTGCGTGAGCGAAACATTCTCCCGAACCGGTCTGGCGGGTTCGCGCAAGACCGAGCGCAACCGCCTGGCTAAGGCCGATTGGTGGTTCAACTTCGTCGCCGCCGGTTGAGCAAGAGCATGGACACAATTCGGTGTCCTCGGCGTAACTGTGAGACAAGAGGCCCATCCGCGGTTTACCGGAAGCTGATAGCGTTTCGTACAGGAGGAGGGTGCAAATGGAACGACGGATGGTTTTGGCGGGTGCCGCTGCGAGCGCGGCGGGCTTGCTTCCGGCGCCGCTTCCGCCGCTGACGTCACGGCCGCAACGCCCGCATCGCCGGATCTCGCCGCGGCCCTGGACCGGTTCCGTGCTTCCATCCCGGCGCATTTCGACCGAACCTACGTGGAGAATGCCGTTGTCCCGTTCTTCCTCACCAGCATCTACGAGGGCGAGCGTCCCGCTCTGCCGATGATCGATGTGGCGCTGACCAAGGAGAATGCGCTGCCCCGCGACCTCATGGGGTTGATCTACCGGGACTGGAAGCCCACGCCCGAGGAGGGCGTCACGGTGTTCCTGCAGGGGCTGGAGAAGCGTGGCGACAACAACCTTCGCAAGCGGATCTACATGTCCGCGGTCACGCCGGACCTTTATCCGCCAATGTATCGCGCCAAGGTTGTCGCGTTCTTTGACGGGCTGCTCGACCCGAAATTCGCCGGCAAGCCGTTCATGCGGCATTATCTGGACTACTACTGGGATATCTATTGGGATCTGCATCTCGGGGTGAAAGGAGACGCGATTCCGCCGCAGGTGCGCACGATCGGCGAGAGCTTCAATACCGTCCTTGCGTTCCGCGACCCGACGCAGCCGATCGTGTACGACAACTACATGACGGTGCGCGCGCTTCTGGACTTCCTCAAGGGCTGGATCGACGAGCGGCTGGACGACATCGCCAATGGGCGCATCGCCAACCCGGAGCGGACGATCGCCTGGTACTGGCTCAAGAATGCCGGCGACGGCGCGCATTTCGGCAAGAAGGACGTCGTCTTCGAGTGCTTCCACAACTTCGTCGCGTTTAGTCAGTGGGGCAACACGATCTTCGGCATCATGTCGCGCCTCAGCCAGGACGGCGGCGAATCCAGCGTCCGCGCCGCATTTGAGAAGACGATGTCGGGCGATCCGGACGCGGCGAACGGTGCGCCCTATACGCCGCTCGAGATGTTCGTCATGGAGCTGTTTCGCACGATCTCACCGAACGGCGGGAGCATCTCCGCCATTTCGGATACGCGGCAGTCCGGATCGAGCGACAACTACGGGGACAGCGTCTCGCCGGCCGCGCGCTTTGGCCTGCCCTGGGAGCGCAGCGGCTTCATCATCTCTCCGCATACGTCGACCAGCTTCGATCCGGTGCATTGGACCAATCCCTTGCAATTCGATCCGGATCGATATCGCAACGTCCCCACCAGCGCCCAGGTGGACGAGGCCAAGAGCAAGCAGATCGGCTTCGCCAAATGTCCCTTCGACCTCACGACGATGAAGGTCAGCGACGGCCGCAACGCCGCCCTGGCCAATAGTGCATTCGGCACGGTCTTCGGCGTGATCGAGGGCAAGCCGCTACCGGTCTGCGACTATGCCGGATTCGCGCCATTCGGCTTCGGCTATCGCCGCTGCCCCGGCGAGCAGCTCACCATACAGGTGTTCGAAGACTTCCTGCGCAAGGTGTGGCGCGACAAGATCACCTTCCACAGCCTGCACCTGCCGAACCCGCGGAAGGTGCCGATCGGTCCGAATGCCGTCATCGATGACGACGTCAGCTTCACCCGGCCGTCCTGATCGAGGAGGCGCGGCGCACACCTACCAGAACTGTCGGAGAGTGAGCCTGACGCCCCACGCGTTGGGCTCGCTTTCGGGCTTGGCGACGACCGAACTCGGCATTCAGCACCATGTCGCCGCCGGGCCACAGCTGCGCGCCCATGCCGGCACCCAGCCGCAGTGTATCGGCGGCGTTCCCCTGGGGTGCCCCGTCGATGCTCGTTTCCCCTCCGACGTTGTAGTACGCATCCGCCGACAGCCAGATGCGGGGCGCGATGTTGCGGCTCGCGTGGCCTTCCACGATGACTAACGGAAGCTGCGTCAGGCTGCTCGCGCCGCCGGCCCGGAACGCATCGTTCGGGGTGAAGGCCACAACCGACACGTAGGTCTCGAGCCACGTCCGGCCACGGTCCGGCGTATAGCTGTAGTTGATCGTCGGACGGATCGTCCACCGATTGGCCGAGGGATTGAGCGCCCGCTGCGGCTCATACTCGCCGAGCGGCGTGCCCACGTACAAATGGAAGCTTGAGAAGGTCTTCGGCACGAAGGAACCGAACTCAGCGCGGGTGAGCGCTGGTCCGCCGAAAATGTTAATCTGCCACAGGAAGCCCACGTCGGACACGCCGCGGACGGCAGTCCGATCGGCGCCGGAGCTCAATTCCACGTAAAGATAGGGCAGGACGACCGACACGCCTCCGGTGCGTCCCCAGTAGTCCATGGTCCGCGTCAGCACGATGGATTGCGACAGCACGTTGGTACGGCCGCGCGCCGCTACATCCAGCCCATCCTCCGGGGTGACCGAGGCGGCATAGCCGACATTGTAGAAGCCGAGCCAGCTGTCGATTGGCGCGTTCAGATAGTCGCGTGCCGAGCCCGCCCAGGCCGGGCTCGCCAAACAGAGGGCGCCCCCCAGCACATACAGCACGCCGCCCGATCGAGGTGAGCGGAACCCGGCTGCAAGCGAATGAGTTGTTCCGGTAACCCGCCGCGTCAGTGCTGACGCTGGCACGGGCAACCAACGTGATCCGCCGACCGATGGCCGCACAAACATGGATCCCGAGCAGCCGGCGGGTTCATCCGCGCGTGTACAAAGACGCTGTGAACGTAGACAATATCCAAAAGTTCGCCACGCCTGACGCTTCCAAATATGCCGAGGGGACGATGCAGCCGCGCCTCGGTCACCGTGGGAGCGAGCGGGGCTGAACCTTTACAAAGGAGATTCCGCCTCTCCTTCGCGGATGTGACGAAGCATTCGTCGACGTTCATCGTGTATGTCCCTGAGCGTGATGGTCCATAAGCGCTGCGCGCCGCCACCGGCCCACCCGGAGTGCCGTTGCCGCAGGGTCAATGATGCCGCCGCGATGTTGCTGCTTCAGGCCCTTGACCACGGTCGCCACCAGCGCGTTGCCTTCATACGGGCTTGCCTTGACATCAACGGCGTATCCCATCTGCCGAATGGAGGTGTTATCCAACACTTCCAAACGGTCCCGCGCCATAATGACACGGCGCCCGGGTAAACTCACCGTGACGGAAACCGCTGCGCGCCTCGGCATTCCCGAAGGCGCCATCTACGGCTGGCCTTGCCAGCGGCACCCGCCGGGGCGTCGCGCGGCCGCCGCTTGGCACACGCTCCCGGCCTTGGCGTCCCAGAACGCTATAGCGAATTGCGCACTACGTAATTTCAGCATGTCTGGGGCCCACGGCGTTAGCGTCCGCGGCCGTGCGAAAGCCCAGGCGAACTCTTCGACGGGCACCGTTCCTGCCGGGCGCGCGATCGAATACAGTGCATTTGCCCAGGGCGGCACGCGAATTGACTGCATTCCGGGCAGGATAAGCCAGTACTATAGACCGGATTTCCCCTTCTAATTGGCCGGCCGGCCCACCCTGTCATATGCTTGTGCGAACGGGTCGAAGGGGGCTTAGTTATGGATCGGCGCAGGACAGATCAAGTAACGACCAAGACGGCCGGGGTCACTCGCCGCGAACTGCTGGGCCGCACGGCGGCCGCGGCAGCGGGTGTTGCGGTCGGCTCGGGCGCGATCACCGGGTTTCCCACGATCTGGGCGCAGGAGATCAAGGACATTACCCTGCGCCATGTCGGCGTATCCTATTCCGTCGTCCAGGCCATCGGCGACCAGGCGGCCAAGGATCTCGGCTTCAAGGTGTCGATGCAGAACCTCGATACCTCGACGGCGATCACCCGCTTCATCACCCAGCCGCAGAGCGTCGACATCCCCGACCTCGAAGGCTGGCAGGCCAAGGTTGCGGTGCCGCGCGGCATCCTGCAGGGCATCGAAGTCAAGCGCATCAAGCACTTCGACGAGATGCTGCCGATCTTCACCAAGGGCGAATACAAGGGCAAGAAGGTGTCCCGACAGGGCATTTCCCCCTACGAGGCGATGTATCTGCCCAGCCGCGACGCGAAGCAGATCGTCGAAGGCGTGCACGACTTCGTCTCGTTCCTGCCGCAGGTCTACAACGCGGATTCCATCGGCTATCGGCCGGACCTGGTCGGCCATCCGGTGACCCAGTGGAAGGAGCTGTTCTCGCCCGCCTACAAGGGTAAGGCCGCGATCCTCGACGTGCCGAACATCGGCATCATGGACGCAGCGCTCGCGCTCGAATCGCGCGGCGACCTTGTCTACAAGAACAAGGGCAACATGACGCGCGCCGAGATCGACAAGACGATCGACGCACTCATCGCGCTCAAGAAGCAGGGGCAGTTCCGCGCCACCTGGACGACGTTCGAGCAGTCGGTCGAGCTCATGGCGGCCGGCGAGGTCGAGATCCAGTCGATGTGGTCCCCGGCGGTCACGGCGGTTCTCGCCCGCGGCATCCCTTGCATCTACGCCGCGGTGAACCAGCGCCCGGACGGCAAGGAAGGCTATCGCGGCTGGTGCAACGGCATGGGCCTGATGCGCCACCTGAAAGGCAAGAAGCTCGAAGCCGCCTACGAGTATCTGAACTGGTACTACGAGGGCTGGCAGGGCGCGTTCGTTGCCCGGCACGGCTACTACAGCCCGGTGCCGGCCACCGCCGAGAAATTCATGACGCCGAACGAATACGGCTACTGGTACCTCGGCAAGCCGGCCATCGACGTCATCAAGGACCCGTATGGCGCGCCGATCGCGAAGCCGGGCGCGGTGCGCGACGGCGGCTCGTTCATCGAGCGGTTCAGCAACATCTCATGCTGGAACACGGTGATGGACGAGAACCAGTACATGATCCAGCGCTGGAACGAGTTCAAGTCCGCCTGAGGCACTGGAGAGGGAGCGACGGGGGATGTCGGCAAGCGCGACACTGGTGGCGGCGGTGGACCGCCGCCGGGAGCGGCCCTGGTCGCTCCCCTCCCTCCTGCTTGCCTTGCCGCTTGCGGCGGTGCTGGTGTGCTTCGTGGTGGCGCCGCTGATCTCGGTCGTTGCCGTCAGCGTGTTCCGCTACGACAACTTCGCCGTCATCCCGGGCTTCACGCTCGAGAACTACGAGAGCGTTCTGTCTTCCCGCCTGACGCTCTCGCTGTATCTGACGATGATCCGGTTGGCCGCGATCACCTGGGCGGTGACGCTGGTGCTGGGTTTCTGCGTTGCCTATTTCCTGGTGTTCCACGTCCGCAGCAAGCTGATCGCGATCGGGCTGTTCCTGGTCTGCACGGTGCCGTTCTGGACCTCCAACATCATCCGGATGATCTCCTGGTTGCCGCTGCTCGGCCGGCAGGGCGTCATCAACCAGGCGCTGCTGACAACCGGCGTCATCCATCAGCCGCTCGGCTTCCTGCTGTATTCGGACTTCTCGGTGATCGTCTCCTACGTGCATCTGTTCACGATCTTCATGATCGTGCCGATCTTCAACGCGATGAGCCGCATCGACCCGGCGTTGTTCGAGGCTCGCGTGATGCCGGCGCGGGCCGGTTGCAGACGATGCGGCTGGTCGTGCTGCCCTTCCAAAAGCGGCATCGTGCTCGGCTCGGTCTTCGTCATCACGCTGGTGATGGGCGACTTCTACGTCGTGAAGGTGATGAGCGGCGGCGGCCATGCCTCCGTGGTGTCCGCGATGGTCGACGACATTTCGACCCTGCTGTTCCCGCACGCGGCGGCCAGCGCGGTGGTTCTGCTGGTGGTGCTGACGCTGCTCATGGCCGGCATCATGCGGCTGGTCGATATCGCGACGCGAGCTGGTGGCGGAGCGCTGAGCGATGGCCATCGTCTCCGCCCGCGGCGGGCGTCCCTGGACGTTCTACGTCCTCGCCGCGATCTTCGTCGCGCTACGTGGTGTTTCTGTACGGGCCGATGCTGTGCATCTACGTCCTGTCGTTCCAGGGCCCGCAAGGCGGACTGACGTTTCCGATGCGGGGCGCCGGTTTGCACTGGTTCGATCAGCTGATCGTCGCAGGGCGACACGGGCGACCTGATGGGCGCCATTTCGCGCTCACTGCCGCTGGCGGTGCTGGTGATGGTGATAACGGTGGTCGTCTCGTTCGCCGCCGGCATGGCGTTCCGCGCCCGGTTCCCCGGCAGCAACTGGCTGTTCTATCTCGTCGTCGCGAGTCTTGTCGCACCCGGCTATGTCCTGAGCATCGGCATCGGCCTGATGTTCCAGCTGTTGGGCTGGAACACCGACTGGTACACCTCTGCGCTGGGCGCGCAGCTTTCCTGGACGCTGCCGTTCGGCCTGCTCATCATGTTCGCCGTGTTCGGCCGCTACGACCGCGCTTACGAGGAAGCGGCCCGCGACCTCGGCGCCTTCCCGATGCAGACGCTGCGGCTGGTTGTGGTGCCGATGCTGCTGCCAGGCGTGATCGCCGTCGCGCTGTTCGGCTTCACGCTCTCCTACGATGAGTTCGCCCGCACGCTGCAGACGGTTGGGTCCAGCAACACGGTCCCGATCGAGATCTGGAGCATGACGCAGAACGTCACGACGCCGTCCATCTATGCGCTCGGCACGCTGACGACGGCCCTTTCCTTCGTCGTCATTGGCGTCTCGCTGGGTACCATCGCGGTGATCCAGCGGCGGCGGCTGGGCGTGACAAGTCCCTATGAAGGCACCGGACATGGATATTGCGGCCGAAATCACGTCGTCGCCTGCAGGGAACGCCACCGGGCAGGCCGGCGCGATCGAGCTGGCCGGCATCGTCAAGCGCTTTCCCAACGGGGCGCTGGCGGTGAACGGCGTCAACCTGCGGATCGACGGCGGCAGCTATTGCTGCCTGCTGGGGCCGAGCGGGTGCGGCAAGACGACCACGCTGCGCATGATCGCCGGCCACGAGGAGCCGACCGCCGGTGAGATCCTGATCGACGGCAGCAGCGTCGTCGGCCTCTCGCCGCGCGCGCGCGGCACGGCGATGATGTTCCAGAGCTACGCGCTGTTCCCGCATCTTGAGCGTGCGCGACAACGTGGCGTTCAGCCTGCGCGTGCGCGGCACCCCGAAGGCCGCGCGCTACCGCGAGGCCGACCAGGTGATCGAGCAGGTGCAGCTCACCGAGCTCGCGGACCGGCTGCCTGGCCAGCTTTCCGGCGGCCAGCAGCAGCGCGTGGCGCTGGCGCGGGCGCTGATTACCCGGCCGCGCGTGCTGCTGCTTGACGAGCCGCTCTCGGCGCTCGACGAGTTCCTGCGCTTGCAGATGCGCGCGGAGCTGCGGGAGATGCAGCGGCGCCTGGGCATCACCTTCGTGCATGTCACGCACACGCAGCTGGAGGCCGTCGCGGTCGCGGACCAGGTGGTGGTGATGGCGCACGGCGAGGTGCGCCAGTCCTCCAGCGCGCGCGGCATCTATGCCGAGCCGCGCAGCGCCTATGTGGCGCAGTTCATGGGCGGACAGAACGTGCTGAGCGGAACGGTGGAATCCGTCGCGGCCGGCATCGCGACGCTGCGCGGGCCCGGCGGCGAAGGCTATGCGGTCCGGCTCGGCACGCACAAAGCACTGGCAGGACAGACCATCGAATTCGCGGTGCGGCGGGATCGGCTTTCGCTGACGTCTGCGAGTGCGGTGAACAGCATCGCCGGGCGTGTGCGCGCCATCGAGTACCAGGGCACGTTCGTCAAGATGACGCTGACGCGCGCGGGGGCACCGGACTTCGTCGCCTATGTCGACGAGGGCGCCTATTTCCGTGCGCCGGTCGCGATCGGGACCGCGGCCGGCTTCGGCTGGGACCTGGATGAAGCGCATTTGCTGGTATCGGAGTGAGCGCATGGACGTGGCACTGGAGGTGAACGGCGTCGCCGTCCGCCTCGACATCCGCGGAGAACACGCTGCTGGTCGATCTGCTGCGCGAAACGCTCGGGCTCACCGGCACGCATGTCGGCTGCGATACCAGCCAGTGCGGCGCCTGTGTGGTGCATGTCGATGGGCGCGCGATCAAGAGCTGTACCGTGCTCGCGGTCGCACTCGACGGCGGCACCGTCACCACGATCGAGGGGCTGGCCGCGACCACGGGCGGCAATGCGCTGCATCCGATGCAGACGGCGTTTCATGAGAAGCACGGTCTGCAATGCGGCTTCTGCACGCCGGGAATGATCATGAGCGCGGTCGATCTGGTGCAGCAGAATCCCGCGCCGACGGAGCTTGAGGTGCGCGCCGGTCTCGAAGGGAATCTGTGCCGCTGCACCGGCTATCAGAATATCGTGGCCGCCGTCATCGAGGGCGCGCGGGTGATGCGCGCGCGGCAGGGAGTTTGAGCATGGCCAATCCGACAGGCATCGGCGCCGCCATTCTCCGCAAGGAGGACCGGCGCTTCATCACCGGCCGCGGCAACTATGTCGCCGATATGAAGCGGCCGGACCTGACCATGGGCGTGTTCGTGCGCTCGCCGCACGCGCATGCCATGGTGCGCGGCGTCGATGCGACGGCGGCGCTGGCAATTCCTGGCGTGCTGGCGGTGCTGACCGGCGCGGATCTCGCGGCAGAGGGCGTTGGCGGCCTGCCGGTGGGCTGGGGCATCAGCGGCAAGGACGGGCTGCCGATGAAGGAGCCGCCGCATCCGGCGATGGCGGACTATAAGGTGCGCTATGTCGGTGACGCGGTCGCCTTCGTCGTGGCGGAGACGCTGGAACTCGCGCACCAGGCCGCCGATGCCGTCGTCGTGGACTACGACGTTCTGCCGGCGGCCGTCGGCGTGCTGGATGCGGTGCGGCCCGATGCGCCGCTGCTGTTCGACGACGTGCCGGGCAATCTCTGCTGCGACTGGGAGATGGGCGACCGGGCGGCGGTCGATGCGGCGTTTGCCGGCGCGGCGCACGTGGCGCGGATCAGCCTGACCAATAACCGCCTGATCGGCAATCCGATGGAGCCGCGGGCGGCGGTCGCCGAATATGAATCCTCCACGGATCGCACGACCCTGTGGACGACGAGCCAGTTTCCGCACGTGGTGCGGCTGCTGATGGGTAACTTCGTGCTCAAGATTCCGCAGCACAAGCTGCGCGTGGTGGCACCCGACGTGGGCGGCGGGTTCGGCGTGAAGCAGTTCCACTATGCCGAGGAGGCGGTGCTGACCTGGGCGGCGCGCCGGATCGGCCGGCCGATCAAGTGGGTTTGCGAGCGCAGCGAGGGCTTCATCTCCGACGCGCATGGCCGCGACCATGTGACCGAGGCGGAGATGGCGCTCGACGAGACCGGGAAGTTCCTCGCGCTCCGCGTTTCCACGCTCGCGAACATGGGCGGCTATCTCTCGACGTTCGGCCCCAACATCCCGACCAACCTGTATGCGCCGCTGCTCGCCGGCGTGTACACGACGCCGGCGATTTACTGCGAGGTGAAGTGCGTCTTCACCAACACCGTGCCGGTCGATGCCTATCGTGGCGCGGGCCGGCCGGAGGCGACGTTCCTCGTCGAGCGGCTGGTAGACATCTGCGCGGCGGAACTCGGCATGGACCGCATCGCGATCCGTCGGCGCAACATGATCCCGAAGGAAGCATATCCGTACCAGACGCCGATGGTCGTCGAATACGACAGCGGCGACCCGATCGGGTGCATGGACCGCGCGCTCGACATCGCCGACTGGACCGGCTTTGCCGCGCGCAGGCAGGAGGCGGCGCGGCGCGGCCGCTATCGCGGCATCGGCATCAGCACCTATGTCGAAGCGTGCGGCCTCGCGCCGTCACGCCTCGCCATTCGCATGGGCGCGCGCGGCGGCCTCTATGAGAGCGCGACGGTGCGCGTGCACCCCACCGGCGACGTGACCGTGCTGATCGGCACCCACTCGCACGGCCAGGGCCATGAGACGACCTTCGCGCAGATCGTCTCCGAGAAACTCGGCATCCCGGTCGATCGCATCGACATCGTGTTCGGCGACACTGACAAGGTGCAGTTCGGCATGGGCACCTACGGTTCGCGCTCGCTCGTCGTCGGCGGTTCGGCGCTGTCCAAGGCGGCCGACAAGATCATCCTGAAGGGCCGCAAGATCGCCGCGCATCAGCTTGAGGCGAGCCTTGATGACGTGGTGTTCGAGAACGGCGTGTTCAGCGTCGTCGGCACCGACCGCCGCCGCAGCTTCGACGAGATCAGCCTGTCTGCCTACGTTCCCGCCGATTTCCCGCTCGAGGCGCTGGAGCCGGGGCTGGAGGAGCAGGCGTACTACGACCCGGTGAATTTCAGCTATCCGGGCGGCGCGCATATCGCCGAGGTGGAGGTCGATCGCGAGACCGGAAGCGTCGAACTGGTTGCCTATACCGCGGTGGACGACGTCGGCACCGTCATCAACCCGATCATCGTCGCGGGCCAGCTGCATGGCGGCATCACGCAGGGCGTGGGCCAGGCGCTGTGCGAGAGCGCGGTGTATGACGAGGGGAGCGGCCAGCTGCTGTCCGGCTCGTTCATGGACTACTGCATGCCGCGCGCCGACATGATGCCGCGCATGGAGATTCAGACCCACAGCACGCCATGCACGCACACCGATCTCGGCACCAAGGGCTGTGGTGAGGTCGGCACGATCGGCTCGCCGGCCGCGGTGACGAACGCGATCGTGGATGCGCTTTCCGAGCTTGGCATTGCCCATATCGACATGCCGGCAAGCCCCAACCGCATCTGGCGGATCATGCAGAACGCCCGGCTGCCGCACGCGGCCGAGTAGGAGCGGACCATGAAGCCTTTCGCCTATCATCGGCCGACCGATCTCGGGCAGGCGGCCGCGCTGCTCGCCAGCACGCCGGACGCGACCATCATCGGCGGCGGCATGAGCCTGCTGCCGGTGCTGAAGCTGCGGCTCGCCGAGCATGCGGCGCTTGTCGATCTCGCTCGCATCGACGGGCTGCGCAGCATCACCGCCGCGGACTCCGAGCTGAGCATCGGCGCCGGCGCACGTCACGCCGAGGTCGCCAGGTCGCCCGAGGTGGCGCGGACGATCCCCGCGCTCGCGGCGCTCGCCGGTGGGATCGGCGATCCGCATGTGCGCAACCGCGGCACGCTCGGCGGCGTGCTGGCCAATTCGGACCCGGCGGCCGACTACCCGGCGGCGGCGCTGGCACTCGGCGCCAGCATCCACACCGATCGGCGCATCGTGCCCGCCGACACGTTCTTCCGGGGCCTGTTTACCACGGCGCTGCAGCCGGGCGAGATCATCACCCGCGTCACCTTCCCGGTGCCGCTTGCGGCCGGCTATGCGAAGTTCCGCAGCCCGGCCTCGCGCTTCGCGATTGTCGGCGTGTTCGTGGCGCGCTTCGCGCAAGGCGTGCGCGTCGCCGTGACCGGCGCCGGCCCGTGCGTGTTCCGCGTGCGACACATGGAAGAGGCGCTGACCGGCAGCTTCACCGAGCAGGCCGTCGCCGGCATGACGGTCGCAGCGGACGGGCTGAACGGCGACATCCATGCCGAACCGTCGTACCGGGCGCATCTTGTCGGCGTCATGGCGCGGCGCGCCGTTGCGGCGGCGCTGGCGGCATGAGCGACTGCTCCGTGCGCGGCATCGGCCCGAGGCTCAGGTAATGCTGCAGGTAATCGTGCAAGGCCCCGGCCGCGGCGGAGGTAGCGCCGGTCGCCTTGTACAGCAGCAACTCTACCGTGGGCAGCGGCGGAAACTCCGGCGCCTCCAGTTCGCGCATGCCGGGCCCGAGCGCGGATCGGCCGAGCACGGTCACCGCCATGCCGGCATAGACGGCAGCCTGCAATCCGCTCGCGCTTTCGCTGATGCAGGCGATCCGCCACGGCCGGTGCTCACGTTCCAGGGCCGCGATGGCATGATCGCGAAAGATGTTGCCGATCGGCAGCAGCGCCAGCGGCACCGGGCTGTCCAGATGCGCCGTCGAGCCGATCGCGGTCATCCAGACGAGCTGTTCCTGGTGCACCACGCGGCCGCCGGTGAAGTCGTTCATGCGCGTGACGAGGGCAATGTCCACCTCGCCGCGCTTGACCTGGCTGACCAGCGGCGTGGAGAGCACGCAGCGCAATTCCACCTGGATCAGCGGGAACGCCTGGCGGAACACGCTGAGAATCGGTGGCAGGATGCTGGTGGCGTAGAGATCGGGCGTGCCCAGCACGACGTGGCCTTCGATCTTCGGCGCGGCAAGGCGGGAGAGCAGCTCGTCATGCATGCGCACGATGGACTTGGCGTAGGACAGCACGAGCGCGCCATGCTCGGTCAGGACGATGCGCCGGCTGTCGAAGCGCACCAGCGGCCGGCCCGTCAGGTCTTCCAGCCGCTGGATCTGCAGCGAGATCGCCGGCTGCGTGCGGCCCAGCAGGCGCGCCGTTTCCGTGATGCTGCCCGTCTCCACAACCGAGATCAGCGACCGCAGCATCCGAATCTCGAGACTGATCAGGTTCATGTACCTGATTCACATGCAAGGCGAATGCCGCTGCTCGCAGCGGCATTCGCCAACACATAGGGCAAGACGATGGAATCGCAGATGCCCGGCCTGCCAGGCGTGCTGGCAGGCTGGGGGAGCCTGTCCGCGGCCGAACGTGATGCCGCCTACAACAACACTGCCGCGGTCGCCGACGTGGCGGCGCTGCACGCCGCGCGGGCGGCCGCCTCTGAAATCACCCGCGCGCGGCCGGACGCGATGCTGGACGTGCCCTACGGGCCGGGCCCACGCAACGTCATCGACCTGTTTCCCGCCGCCGATCCTGCCGCGCCCTGCCTCATATTCCTGCACGGCGGCTACTGGCAGATGAACAGCAAGGAGAGCTTCGCGTGCCTCGGCGACGGGCCGCGGGCGCATGGCTGGGCGGCCGCGCTGCCCGGCTACACGCTCGCCCCGGCGGCGACGCTCACCCAGATCGTGCAGGAGGTCGGGCTGGCGCTTTCGTTCCTTGCCGAGCACGGCGCGAAGCACGGCATTGCCGGGCCGCTGGTCGTCGCCGGCTGGTCGGCGGGCGGGCATCTCGCGGCACTTGCGCTGGAGCACCCCAACGTCGCGGCGGGCCTGGCGGTCTCCGGCCTGTTCGAACTGGCGCCGCTGCGCGAGACCTACCTCAACGCGCGGCTGCGGCTGACGGACGAGGAGATCGCAACGCTCTCCCCGTTGCGCCGCCCGGCCGTTCCGAAGCCGCTGGCGATCACCTACGGCACCGCGGAACTTCCGGCGCTGATCCACAACAGCCGCGCATTCCATGAACACCGGATGCGGGGGCTGGCGCCCGGGGCGCTGATGCCGATCGAAGGCCGGAACCATTTCACGATCCTGCGGGAGCTTCAGACACCGCAGGGTGCGTTGACGCGGGCGTTGCTGAGCCTGCTTCCGCCTCCGGCCGGCCGGTAGCGCGGAAGGCCCAGGGTTCTCGGACGCCAGACGTGGCCCGAGGTGCGGTCGTACCCGGGCGGGAGGGCGGCGTTGACCTGGGCCGGCCGTGCCGGGTCGGCTTCAGTCAACAGTGCGCGGTTATAGCAGCCGCATTCTCGCACGCAAAACGACGGTGACCGACCGGGCGTCACGCGCTGCAAGCGTGCTCGCGAAGCTGGACACTGCGCCGAAACTGGTCTTGCATCCGTCGGAGACGCGCCTGCGTGCCTCAGCCGTGTGCAGGTGCGCGCCTGCGCCCTGCGCGCCGCCCGGCACGCACCGTGCAAGGGCGGGAACGGCCGGCGCCGCCGCCCGCGCGGCACCGGCTGCGCGATCGCAAGTTTTGCGATGACGGCCCGGCCGTGCTGTAAGGAACACCATGCCGCTCACCGACCACCGCCCTGGGGATGATACGTGGCGCGTCGGCGTGCTGTTTTCGAACAGCGGCTTCATGGCGGTGATCGAGGATACGCAACTGCGCGGGACGCTGCTTGCGATTGAGGAAATCAATGGGCGAGGGGGAATAAACGGGAGGGAGATCGTTCCCGTCATCTACGACCCATGCTCCGAGCCGGTCGTGTTCGGCCATCTGGCCAAGCGGTTGATGGTCGAGGATCGGGTCACCACCATCTTCGGCTGCTACACCTCCAGCAGCCGCCGGGCGGTGATCCCGGTGGTCGAGCGGCTGAACGGATTGCTCTGGTATCCTACGCTCTACGAGGGGTTCGAGTATTCGCCGAACGTGATCTACACCGGCGCCGCGCCGAACCAGAACAGCGTAATCCTCTGCCGCTATCTGCTCGAGAACTACGGCCGCCGGTTCTTCTTCGTCGGGTCGGACTACATCTACCCGCGGGAATCGAACCGGATCATGAGCGAACTGGTGCGGCGGCAGGGCGGGGAGGTCGTCGGCGAGGCCTATGTCGGCCTGCGCGCGCGGCGGCACGAGTTCCTGCCTGTCATGCGCCAGATCCGCGCGGCGAGCCCGGACATGATCTTTTCGACCGTGGTCGGCGACGGCACCGTCTATCTCTATCAGGCGTACGCCGATGCGGGGTTCGACCCGCGCCGTCATGCCGATCGCGAGCCTGACCACGACCGAGGCGGAGATCCGCGCGATGGGGTTCGATGTCGGCGAGGGCCACATCACCGCCGCCGCGTATTTCCAGAGCATCGAGGGCACCGGCAACGCCGGGTTCGTCTCGCGGTACCATCGCCGGTTCGGCGAGGACGAGCCGACCAACGCCTGTGTCGAGGCGGCCTATTTCCAGGTGCATGTGTTCGCCAAGGCGCTTGAGAGCACGAACTCGCTCGACACCGACCTGCTGCGGCCGATGGTGCTCGGCAGCGCGTTCGAGGCGCCGCAGGGCACGATCAGCATCAACGAGGCATCGAACCACGCCAATCTCTGGACCCGCATCGGGCGCGCCAATCGGCGTGGCCAGTTCGACGTCGTGTTCCGCTCGCCGAGCGTCGTGCCCGCCGACCCGTATCTGGTTTCGACCGGGTGGGGCCTGGCCGCCGGGCTTGCCTGAGCTGCCGGCGCGATCCCATGGCCAGCGATGCCTCGCCGATCGTCAGGGAACTCGGCCGGCTCGAGATAGTCGTCGCGGTGCCGCAGGACGAGGAGGGACGCTCCCTCGGCCGCGAGTTGCGGCGCACGCGCGCCACGGTGCACCACGTCTGGCCGCTGCCTGAGACGCTCCCGGAGACGGCGGACGTCATCTTTTGCGAGCTTGCGCCCGGGCTGCCGGCGCGCCTGCCCTGGGTGCCCGGCAGCGCGCGCTCGGCCCTGGTCGGGATCCTGCCGGTGCAGTTCGGCGCCGACCTGGACCTGCTGCGCACCAGCGCGGTCGATGCCGTGCTGCACCGCCCGCTCGACGCGCGCGCGATCCTGGCCAGCCTGGTCATGGCCTGGACCCGGTTCGGCTACGAGCGCCGCCTGCGCCAGCGGATCGGCAAGCTGGAGGAAACCCTGCGCTCGGTGCGGCTGGTCGAGCGGGCGAAGGCCATCCTCGTCGCCCGGCGCAACCTGAACGAAGACGACGCGTACCGGTTCATGCAACGACAGGCGATGGAGCGGCGCGTGCCGATCGCCACGATCGCCTCGGCGATCGTTGACGCCGAGGCGGTGCTGGGTTAGCGTTCCGCACAGGTTGCTCGCAACCGGCGGCAACGTCGCCGCTTCACAATCCGGCAGTTTCGCCCTCGTCGTGGTCCACGAAGGATTGCGCGGGGGTTTTTGCGTTTGGGAGAGGCTCAATGGGCAACATAACGAGGCGGCATCTGCTGCAAGGTGCCGCAGGAGTGGCGGGTGGCGTGGCGGCCGGCTTCCCGCATATCTGGAGCAGGAACGCCGATCTGGCGCAGGCAGCGGGCGGCGACATCAAGGTCGGCGTGCTCTATTCGCTGACCGGCACGACGGCGATCATCGAGACCTCGCTCAATCAGGCGACGATGATGGCGATCGAGGAGATCAACGCCGCCGGCGGCGTCAACGGGCGCAAGCTGGTGCCCGTGGTCGAGGACCCGGCCTCCGATCCCGCGACCTTCGCCGAGAAGGCGCGCAAGCTCGTCATCGGCGAGAAATGCGTGAGCGTCTTCGGCTCCTACACCTCGGCCAGCCGCAAGGCGGTGCTGCCGGTGTTCGAGCGGTATCACAACCTCTACTGGTACCCGACCCTCTATGAGGGCCGCGAGTGCTCGAAGAACGTGATCTACACCGGCGCCGTGCCGAACCAGCAGCAGCGCGACTTCGTCCCCTGGCTGCTGAAGACGTTCGGCAAGAAGTTCTACCTCATCGGCTCCAACTACATCTATCCGAAGGAAGAGAACAACGTCTGCAAGATCCTGCTGAAGAAATACGGCGGCGAGGTGGTGGGCGAAGAGTACGTGCCGCTCGGCCATTCCGAGTTCAGCTCGGTGATCGAGAAGTTCAAGAGCACGGGCCCGAACGTCATCTTCTCGACCGTCGTCGGTGACTCGGTGGTGGCGCTGCACCGCCAGTACAAGGCCGCGGGGCTTGATCCGGCGAAGATGCCGATGGCGAGCCTGACCACCTCGGAGGAGGAAGTGCGCGCCATGGGCGGCGAGTTCGCGGCCGGCCACTTCACCTCGGCGCCGTACTTCATGTCGTACGAATCGCCCGAGAATGCGAAGTTCGTGGCCGCCTTCCAGAAGAAATACGGCAAGGACGCGGTGACGAACTTCGTCTCCGAGCCGGCCTATTTCCAGGTCTATCTGTTCGCGCAGGCGGCGGCGAAGCTCGCCGGCTCCGATCTGACGCCGCCCACCATCCGCAAGGCGGCGTGGGGGCAGGAATTCAAGGCGCCGGAAGGGCTGGTGAAGGTCGACGGGGAGAACTCGCACACGTATCTCTGGCCGAAGATCGGCGAGGCGCAGACCAGCGGGCAGTTCAAGATCATCCAGCAGTCCGCCGAGTGGGTGAAGCCTGATCCCTACTGGGCCTATCCGGGCCAGGTCTGCACGCCCGACGGCATGGTCGAGCGGAAGAGCTGAAGGAAGCGTGGAGCGGCGGCGGGCTTGTCCCGCCGCCCATCTGCAGGGACGCGCATGATCGACGTCTTCAACCAGATCTTCTCGGGCCTCAGCATCGCCTCGATCCTGCTGCTGATCTCGCTCGGGCTTGCGATCATCTACGGCACCGTGGGCGTCATCAACCTCGCGCACGGCGAGTTCGTGATGCTCGGCGCCTACGCCGTCTGGTTCCTGGAGTCCCAGTTCGGGCTCGGACTTTATCCGTGCCTGGTGCTGTCGTTCTTCATCGTCGGTGCGCTCGGCTGGCTGGCCGAGCGCCTGGTGATCCGGCGGCTCTACGGCCGCGTGCTCGACACCATCCTCGCCACCTGGGGCCTCGGCGTGATCCTGCAGCAGGCGGTGCGCCTCGGCGCGGGGGCGGAGCTGCGTTACGTGAAGATGCCGGACGCACTGAGCCGGGCCGTGCCCGTGTTCGGCGTGGACGTGTCCAGCTACCGGCTGTTCATTCTCGGCCTCACGATCCTGCTGCTGGCGGTCACCTACCTGCTGATCTTCCGCACCGCGTTCGGCATGCGCCTGCGCGGCGTGGTGCAGAATCCGGAGATCGCGCGCTGCTTCGGCGTGAACACGTCGCAGATCTATGCGCTGACCTTCGCCTATGGCGCAGGGCTCGCCGGGGTGGCCGGTGCCCTGGTCTCGCCCCTGAAGAGCGTCTCGCCCGACATGGGCACGGGCTACGTGGTGGACGCGTTCATGGTGGTCGTCGTGGGCGGCGTGCAGAGCCTGCTCGGCACGGTCGCGAGTGCCGGGATTCTGGGCGAGCTGTCGGGCGGGCTCGCGTATCTTTCCAACGACACCATCGCCAAGGCGCTCGTCTTCCTCGGCGTGGTGGTGCTGATCCGGTTCCGGCCGCAGGGATTGTTCGCCCTGCGCGTCCGGCGAGGCTGAGGAACGCGACGTGCGCACCTATCCGCTTTGGGCAAAACTGCTCGGCTACGGCGTGTTCTGCGCGGCGCTGCTGGTGGTGCCGCTGTTCATCAGCGACGACTACCTGCTGAACAAGTTCTCGCGCTACCTGGTGTTCGGCATCGTCGCGCTGGCCCTGTCCATCTCGTGGGGTTACGCCGGCATCCTCAATCTCGGTCAGGCGGTGAGCTTCGGGCTCGGCTCCTACTGCATGGCCATGGCGCTGAAGCTGCGCACCATCCCGATCCAGACCGGCGCCGAAGGGCTGCCGGACTTCATGGTCTGGAACAACGTGAAGTCGCTGCCGTGGTTCTGGGAGCCGTTCCACTCCTACGCCTTCGCGATCGCGGCCGGGGTGCTTGTCCCGGTCATCCTGTCGTTCCTGCTGGGCAGCTTCGTCTTTCGTGCCCGCGTCACCGGGGTCTATGTCGCGATCATCACGCTGGCGCTGCTGGTGGTGGTGAACCTCGTCATCATCGACCGGCAGCGCTACACGGGCGGCTTCAACGGGCTGACCGATCTCGAACCGCTGGAGCTGTTCGGGCTGACATTCGATCCGTACGCGGTCGCCACCTACTACCTGATCGCCATCTCCCTCGCGGTCGCGCTATTCCTCGGCCTCGCCGTCGTGCACAGCAAGACCGGGCTGATCATGCAGGCGATCCGTGCCGATGAGACGCGGGTGCGCTATTTCGGCTACGACGTTGCCGCCTACCAGACGTTTGCACTCTGCCTCTCGGCCGGCATCGCCGGCTTCGCGGGGATGCTCTACACGCTGGTGATGGCGTTCGCCTCGCCGACCTTCCTCGCCGTGCCGATCAGCCTCTCCATCGTCATCTGGTGTGCGGTCGGCGGGCGCACCTCGCTGCTCGGCTCGGCACTGGGGGCGATCGTGGTCACGGGCGTCCAGGGCAGCCTTTCCGACACGCCGGCATTCCTCGAGACCTGGACGCTCATCATGGGCGTTCTCTTCATCGTCGTCGTGCTGTTCCTGCCGGGCGGGCTGATCAGTCTGATCGACCACGTGCCGTTCGGGCGGAGGGCGCACACCACGCCTGCGGGCGCGACGCAGCGCAACCGCGTTCCGGTGCGTTGAGGCGGGGGCGGCAATGGCGATCCTGGAAATGCGCGACATCACGGTGGACTTCAGCGGCTTCGTCGCGGTCTCCGGACTTTCGCTGGGCGTGCAGCAGGGCGAGCTGCGCTGCCTGATCGGTCCCAACGGCGCCGGCAAGACGACGGCGCTCGACGTGATCTGCGGCAAGACCCGGCCGGCCTCGGGGCATGTCGTGTTCGATAGCCATGACATCACGCGGATGGAGGAGCATCGCATCGCGCGGCTCGGCGTGGGGCGGAAGTTCCAGGTGCCGGCCGTGTTCCGCGAACTGACCGTGCGGCAGAACCTGGAAGTGGCGCTCTCCCGCTCCCCGGGCGTGATCGGCAACCTGTTCCGCTTCAGCCGTTCGAGCGCCGCCGAGCAGCTCGACAAGCTGGCCGAACTGGTCGGCCTCGCCGACGTGCTCGAGGCGCCCGCCGGCACGCTCGCGCACGGCCAGGTGCAGTGGCTCGAGATCGCGCTGCTGGTGGCGCAGGACGCGCGGCTGATCCTGATGGACGAGCCCACTGCGGGCATGACCGCGCATGAGACGCACAAGACGGCCGAGCTCTTCATGCGGCTCAAGGGCCGGCACACGCTGATCGTGGTCGAGCACGACATGGCCTTCATCAAGGAGATCAGCGACGTGATCTCCGTCATGCATCAGGGCCGGCTGCTGGCGGAAGGCACCGTGCCGGAGATCGAGGCGAACGAGCAGGTACGGGCGGCCTATCTCGGCTCGGGAGGGATCAGCGGTGCTTGAGCTTGCCGCCGTCGATGCCTACTACGGCAATAGCCGCGCGTTGCAGGATGTGAGCCTGAGCGTCGGCGACGGCGAGTTCCTCGCCGTGCTCGGCCGCAACGGTGTGGGCAAGACCACGCTGATGCGCACGATCCTCGGGCTGATGGACCGGACCACCGGCAGCATCCGGCTCAACGGCACCGAGATCGGGTCCTGGCGCACCGACCAGCGGGCGCGCGCCGGCATCGCCTACGTGCCGCAGGGGCGCGGCATCCTTCCCCGCTTCACCGTGCTCGACAATCTGCGCTTCGGCCTGTTCGCGAACACCAAGGGGAAGCGCGAGATCGACGAGACGGTGTTCGACCTGCTGCCCGCGCTGCGCGAGCATCTCTCCCGCCTCGGCGGCAACCTGTCCGGCGGGCAGCAGCAGCAGCTTGCCATCGCGCGCGCGCTGATGGTCGAGCCCAGGGTGATGCTGCTCGACGAACCCACCGAGGGGATTCAGCCGAACATCGTCGAGGAGATCGAGCAGATCATCATGCGCATCAACCGTGAGCGGGCGATCACGGTGATTCTCGTGGAACAGAGCGTGGCCTTCGCCCGCCGTGCCGCGCAGCGCTTCGTGATCATGAACAAGGGCGGCATCGTGGCCGGCGGTCCGACCGCCGAGCTCGAGGATGCCCTGGTTCATCGCTATATGACCGTCTGATGCGTCGGGCGGACAGAGCAGTGTCAGCTTCGCTAAGCCAGGAGGAACACGATGCTACACGGTGACATTTCGAGCAGCGCCGACACCGTCGGCGTGGCGGTCGTCAACTACAAGATGCCGCGGCTGCACACGAAGGACGAGGTGCTGACCAATGCCCGCAAGATCGCGGACATGGTGGTCGGCATCAAGCAGGGCCTGCCGGGAATGGACCTGGTCATCTTTCCCGGAATACAGCACCCACGGGATCATGTACGACGCCAAGGAGATGTATGCGACCGCGTCGTCCGTTCCCGGCGAAGAGACCGAGATCTTCGCCGAGGCGTGCCGCCGCGCGAAGGTCTGGGGCGTGTTCTCGCTGACCGGCGAGCGGCATGAGGAGCACCCGAACAAGGCGCCCTACAACACGCTGATCCTGATGAACGACAAGGGCGAGATCGTTCAGAAATACCGCAAGATCATGCCGTGGGTGCCGATCGAGGGCTGGTATCCCGGCAACTGCACCTACGTCTCCGAGGGGCCGAAGGGGCTCAAGGTCAGCCTCATCATCTGCGACGACGGCAACTACCCGGAGATCTGGCGTGACTGCGCGATGAAGGGCGCGGAGCTGATCGTGCGTTGCCAGGGCTACATGTATCCGGCCAAGGACCAGCAGGTGCTGATGGCCAAGGCCATGGCCTGGGCCAACAACGTCTACGTCGCGGTGGCCAATGCCGCGGGCTTCGACGGCGTGTACTCGTATTTCGGCCACTCCGCCGTCATCGGCTTCGACGGCCGCACGCTCGGCGAATGCGGCGAGGAGGAGTACGGCATCCAGTACGCGCAGCTCTCCAAGTCGCTGATCCGCGACGCGCGGCGCAACATGCAGTCGGAGAACCACCTCTTCAAGCTGCTGCACCGCGGCTACACCGGCAAGATCAACTCGCGCGAGGACGTGCGCGGCGAGGCCTCTGCCCCTACGACTTCTACAAGCAGTGGATCACCGATCCGGAAGGCGACGCGGACGATGGTGGAGGCGATCACGCGCCCGACCGTGGGGACGGAGGAATGCCCGATCGAGGGAATTCCGAACCAGAAGACCGCGGCGCATCGCTGAGCGGGGCGGCTGCGGCGCGCGCCCCGCGCCGCAGCCGCGCATCCGTGGCGGCATCGACCCTGTGGCAAGACGGCGGCACGCATGGACCTAGACGGGTATGTGATCGGGGCCGAGCCCTATTATCGTCCGGTCGGCGACGAGATCGCGCTGTTCGAGGCGGCCTACGCCGCGCGCATGCCGATGATGCTGAAGGGCCCGACCGGGTGCGGCAAGACGCGCTTCATCGAGCACATGGCCTGGCGGCTCGGCCGGCCGCTGGTCACCGTCGCGTGCCATGAGGACATGACGGCGTCCGACCTCGTCGGCCGCTTCCTGCTCGATGCCGAGGGGACCGTGTGGCACGACGGGCCGCTGACGCTCGCGGTCCGCGGCGGCGCCATCTGCTACCTCGATGAGATCGTCGAGGCGCGGCAGGACACGACGGTGGTCATCCACCCGCTCACCGACGACCGCCGCGTGCTGCCGCTGGAGAAGCGCGGCGAGATCATCCGCGCGCATCCCGACTTCCAGCTCGTGATCTCCTACAACCCCGGCTACCAGAGCATCCTCAAGGACCTCAAGGAGTCCTCCAAGCAGCGCTTCGGCGCGATCGAGTTCGCCTATCCGGCCGCCGCGGTCGAGGCGGAGATCGTCGATGCACGAGGCGGGCGTCGGCCGCGCCGATGCCGAGCGGCTGGTGGCGATCGCCGAGCGGTCGCGCCGCCTGCGCGGGCACGGGCTGGATGAGGGCGCCTCCACCCGCACCCTGATCTACGCCGGGCGGCTGATGGCGCCGCGGCGTCGCGCTGGAGGCGGCGTGCCGCGTGGCGCTGGTGCTGCCGATCACCGACGATCCGGACATCCGCGACGCGCTGACCGCCGCGGTCGCGGCCTCGGCGGGCGGATGAGCGGGCCGGCCGCCGCGCCCCTTCGCCACTCGCTCCACGAACTTCTCGCCGGCGCGCCGGAGCTCGGCGCCTCGCTCGATCTGCTGCTGCGCCAGGCCGAGCGCAGCTTCCCCGGTGCGAGCCGCGCGCGCTGGCTCGCCGCATGCCGCGACCTCGCGCGCGCCGGCCTCGGCTCGGCCTGTCTCATCGCCTATCTGCGGCAGTCGCCGGGTTGCGCGGCGCTGCTGGGCACCGACGCGGCCATTGCCCTCGCCGGCGACCGCGGTCCGCGTTGGCGCCGTTGCCGGCGCGGGCGGCGCCAACGCGCTGCTCGGCGCCGCCGGCAAGGCCGGGCGCGTGCTGGGCACGGGCGAGGCTTTCCTCGACTGGCTCGGCGTGCATCGAGCGGATCGCGGGCCTTGCGCCGGACGTGGTGGAGGTGCTGCTCGACCACACCGAAACCGTGCTCGGCCATCTCGGCGTGCGCGGGCTGGAGACCTGGGCGCTGAGCGGCATCCGCGCGGCGGCGGGCGATGCCGGCCGGCGGCGCCAGTTCTTCGCGCTCATCGACCCGGCGGCGCGAAGCTGGCTCGGCCGCGGCGTGGACGACCTGCATTTCAGTGCGGTGGAGCGGCGGATGCAGGCCTATCTGCTGGCGCTGTGGAACCTGCAGCCGCGCCTGCGTGCGCAGGCCGGTTCGGCCATCGACGTGCCGCGGCGGACGAGCTTCGACGGCGGGCTGATCTTCGTCTCGGAAACCTATCGCGGCTTCGGGGGCGAGCACGCGGTCACCCTGTTTCGCGCGGCGCTCGCGCACGTGGCGGCGCATCGGCGCTTCACCCCGGCGCGGTTTCCGCTCGGGCGGCTGAAGCCGCTGCAGGTCGCCATCGTCTCCGCGCTCGAGGATGCGCGGGTGGAGCGGCTCGCGATCGCCGAATTCCCCGGGCTGCGCCGGCTCTGGCTGCCGTTCCATGTCGCCGCACCCGTGGGTGCGCTGACCGCGCCGGGGCTGATCGCGCGGCTCGCGCACGCCCTGATCGACGACGATTACGCCGACACGCATGCCTGGATCGAGAAGGGACGCCGGCTGTTCCACGAGCGCCCGGTCGCCGCGCACGATCACGCCAGCATCCGCGCCATCGGCAGCGTGCTCGGCAACGATCTCGGCCAGATGCGGGTGCAGTTCAATCCGCGCACCTATGTGCCGGACCCGCTGTACCGCGACGACAACCGCGGCCTCTGGGATTTCGGCGACGCGGCCGGCAATCCCGAAACCGCGGAGACGCTGCAGGAGGCGGTGCGCGTCGAGGTCGAGGAGCGCGACGACGGCCGCGGCGACCGGCAGGGCGAGGCCGCCGCCGATGCGGCCGGGCGCGCCCGCCCCGTGGCGGCGCAGGAAGACGAAGCCGGCATCGAGGTCGCGCGCTATCCGGAGTGGGACTACCTCATCGGCCGCGAGCGTCCGGACTGGACGACGGTGCTGGAATTCGAAGCGCCGCTCGGTGCCGCCGGACTGGTGGCGGAAATCCATGCGCGCCATCGTGGGCTTGCCGACAAGCTCTCGGCCCTGATCCGCGCCGCCCGCGTCAGCCGCCCGGAGCGGCTGCGCCGGCAGATGGAGGGCGACCGGCTCGACCTGGACGCCGCCGTCGCCGCCGCCGTCGAACGCCGGCAGGGCAGCACGCCGGACCCGCGCCTCTACATGACCGTCGCCCGTCGCGGCCGCGACCTGACCACGCTGCTGCTGCTCGACATCTCCCAATCCACCGCCGATCGCGTGCGCGGCGCCGAGGCGAGCGTGCTGGCGCTCGAGCGCGAGGCGACGGTGCTGCTGGCGCACGCCATGGCGGGCCTCGGCGATCCGTTCGCGATCGGCGCCTTCTGCTCGAACGGGCGCGACGAGGTGCGCTACTACCGTGTCAAGGATCTCGCCGCCCCGTTCGGCGCGCTCGCGCAGCGGCGGCTCGCGGGGCTCGCGGCGGGGTATTCCACGCGCATCGGTGCCGCGATCCGCCATGCCGGCGACGACCTGCGGGCCTGCCGCAGCCACCGCCGCCTGCTGCTGGTCGTCACCGACGGCGAGCCCTCGGATGTCGACATCGCCGACCGGCGCTATCTGGTCGAGGACGCGCGCAAGGCGGTGATGACGCTCGCCCATGCCGGCATCGACGTGTTCTGCGTCGGGCTCGATGCCGGCGGCGATGCCTATCTCGAACGCATCTTCGGCCGCCGCAACGTGCTGCTGATCGACCGCATCGAGCGGCTGCCGGAGCGCCTGCCGGCGCTCTACCTCAAGCTGACGACCTGAGGGCGCGCCCGCCGCGCCCAGAACGGCGACGCCGGCCAGCGGCGCTCCTGCGCGTAGTAGGCGGCAAGGTGCCGTTCATAGGCCGCCCATAGTGCGTCGATGGTCCGCGCATATTCCCCGGCCGCCTGATCGGACCCCGCCAGCATCCGGTCGGCCGCTTCGGCGGCGCAGAGCCCGGTGTAGAGCGCGTTCAGCAACCCCTGGGAGGACAGCGGATCGAACGCAAGCGCGGCATCGCCGACCGCCAGCCAGCCATCACCGGCCGCCCGGTCCAGCCGACAGCCATGCGCCGCGCAGAACCCGCCGGTTGCGATCTCGCCGGGTGCGATCGTGGCGCCCTGGAGCCGCGCGGCGCCTGCCAGCAGCCGGTGCCGGTCGCGCGCCTCGGCCGCGGCGGGCAGGTCGGCATCGGTGTGGAATGCGACCACGGACCGGTCGCCGGGCACGCCCGTGCCGTACCACCAGCCGTCCGGCGCCGCCTCGACATGAACCACGCCCGCCGGCCAGCATGCGCTGAGCCTGAGCCAGCCGCACACCAGCCGGTCACCGGCGCGCCGCACCCCGCCGGGCAGCGGCCGCGCCGCGCGTCCGCGCGCGTCGATCAGCAGCCGCGCCCGCACCGGCCGCACGGAGCCGTCATGCACGACCTCGACCGTCCACGCGCCGTCGCGCCGCGCGATCACCCGCGCCCGGGCCGGCGTCAGCACATGCGCGCCGCGCGCCGCCGCCGCCACCCGCAGCCGTGCCTCGAACCGCGCCCGATCGAGGCTCCAGCCCGGCCCGTCGAGATCGCTGACGGCATCGGTCTCGACCGGCGCCGGACCACCCCAAAGGCTGCGCCGCGCGTGGCAGGGAAGGTGGCCGTCGGATCGGAACGCGTCCCACAATCCCATGTCGCGCAGCAGCCGGTGCGCCGCGCCGGGCAGGCTCTCGCCGATCCGGGGCCGCACCCGCGCCGCCCGCTCGATCACCAGCACGCGGCGGAACGGGGCGAGGTTCAGCGCGACCGTGGCGCCGGCCGGCCCGGCGCCGAGCACGAGCGCATCGACGCACTCCAATGTCGATCAGCCGCGCAGCCCGCGCGGGAAGCGCCGCACCTTCTCGATCCCGGACAGGTCCACGCGCCGCGCCGCCGCCAGCGGTCCGCCGCGCGGCGCGAACACCGCCTTCGCCGGCTCGGCGGCCGTGATCACGTCCTGGATCGGCTTGTGCTGATCCTCCACCTCGATCTGCGGCGGGAACGCGCGGTCCGGCGGGCCGGCATGCACCTCGACCACGCCGAGATGGTCGAAATGGGCGATCATGTTGTTGATCTGGTCGGTGTAGCTGGTGGTGCCGAGCGGTGCGATCCACGCCGCGCGGTTGGCGAACGCGGCCCGCCGCTCGCCGAGCGGGCGGTTCGCATCCATGACGATCGCGTAGTTCTCCTTCGTTAGCACCTCGTTCGGCACCCGCGCGGGCCAGAACGAAGGAACGTACGGATCGTAGGTCGGGTCGTAGCCGGAGCGGCAGCTCGCCGTGTCGGTCTGCCACGGCACCGCCATCCAGCGCGTGATGCCGCCGGGCACCTGCCCGTAGAGCGGCCCGTCGGGAATGGTGACGGCGTCGCTCGTCAGCACTTCGCCGAGCGCGGGCGCGATCCAGCCCTCCGGCGCATGCACGAGGCGGAACGGCGCCATGTACATCGTCGCCGTGCGCATCGGCCACGTCATCTCGCAACCCGGGTGGAAGGCGTCGGCGAGGCAGAACTCCATCGCCGCGCGCGTCAGCATGTCGCCCTGCGCGCGCAGCGGCACGTCGGCGATGTCGCGCGGCACCACGCGGTTCGGGTCGTAGTCGGCGGCGAAGTTTCCCACCGCCCATTGCTGCAGGAACCAGAGCTGCGTGTCGGTCAGCGCCGCATACTGCCGGGGCGATTCCACGGGCGGGATGTTCATCGCATCGCCGTAGAGCCACGGCCAGGGAACCGGCGACCAGGAATCCACGGCGAAGTTGCGGAACTGGTTGGTGATCGCGCGCCGCAGCTCGGTCCCGGCCGGGCCGTTGTCGCCCAGCCGCGCGATCGCCTCGGCCGAGGTCAGATCGACCATGCCGTCCCAGCCGAAGCCGGCCGCGAAGCCGGCATTCACCCATTGCAGCCCGGCCAGGCGCTCGAACAGCGGCAGGATGTCGTTGCGTGAAGGAAGGCCGCGCGGGACGCGGCAGCGTGCCGGCCTGGATCGCCACGTCGCGCATCAGGTCCCACATCGTGCGCACCGATTTGCGCTGCGGGCCGTAGTTCGGCGGCGCCACGACCACCCAGGCCGGCGCCACCGGCAGGTCGCGCCCGTCGAGCGTGACCTGCGCCGTCACCGGCCCGTCCGAGACGTCGTCGTGCCAGCCTTCGTTGTTGGCGAAGGTGATGGCGCGGCTGCCGTCATACGACGCCGACTTGCCGTGCCCGCCCAGCACGATCAGCCGCCCCGCATCATCCGTGAAAACCTCGCCGAGATAGACCGGCGTATCCATGAAGCGCCCGTCGTCGAACTTCGTCGCAGGCGCGTTCGCGCCCGCGACGGAGCGTGCCGACGGGGTGATCGCGAGCTTCGTGCGGTCGGCGACGGCGGGGTTGCGCAGCGTGCTCGGCGGCGCGCAGGGTGCTTCCGGAATGTCGAGCGCGATCTGAAACCCATACCATGCCGCCTTGGTGTTCGCGAGTTGCACCGTCCACGTCACCTTGGCGCCGCTCTCGCCGGTCAGCTCGCGCACGATCTCGCCGCGCATGTTCATGCCATAGATGCGGAAGCGTGCGGCCTGGCGCTTCAGCCGGCCTTCGCCGTCCCGATAGAATCCGGGCGGCTGCGGCGCCGGCTCGTTCACCTCCGGCCCGAGGAACCATTCGCGCGGACTGCTGCCGACGCGCGCGACGCCGATCGGCGGATAGATCGCCGCGCTGACGATGCAGTCATCCGGCAGCGGCGGTGGCGGCTCGGGCGTGCGCGGCGCGGCCGCATCGGCCAGCGGCTCGCCGTTCGCCGCGTGACGGGTGTTCGCGCTCGCCATGTAGACCGCCTTGCGCACCGCGGCGATGGATGATTTGGGCGAAGGGTGCGTTGGCCTCGGGCACCCGCCAGATGTTGAACGCGAGGCTCTGCCCGTACTCCATCTGTCCGCGCGCGCGCACGTCCTGCCGCGGCAGCACCAGCGTTGCCACCGGCACGTAGGGACTGAGCGATTCCGGCCAGTCCACCGTCGCCTTGTCCAGCGGCATGCGCGCGGGGTCCGTGCGCGGCTGCACCATCAGGCGGAAGCGGTATTCGCGAACGGCCAGCCGGTTCGCAAGGTCGGTCGCCAGATAGTCCGCCGCATCGTTCGGCACGTTTTCCGGCGCCGTCTCCGGCTCCAGCCGATACTTCACGATCCGCGTATCGCCCATGCGGAACGGCAGGATCGCCCAATAGGTCGTGGTCAGCGCGCTGCCCTCGACATGCGCCATCGCGTCGAGAATGCGCTTGGTCTTCGGATTGTCGGCGAGATAGCCGGGATAGTCGCCGAGAACGACGCCGGCATAGGTGAACTCGCACATCTCCTTCGCGTCGTCGACGAAGAACACCGGATGGTTCTGCATGATGAGGTCGGCGGTCGCGCCGTCCTCGCCGAGCGCATTCGGCCCGGGCACGCCGAACAGTTTTATGCCGATGCCGAGCGTCGTCTGCAGGTCCGGCGCGCCCGGCGCGGCGTCGCTGGAGAAGCGCACCCAGGCGGTGAGCGGGCCATGTGCGAGGAAGCCCACCCGCATCGCCGCGTCGAGGTCCGCCAGCGGCTCCAGGCGCGCATGGGCGACGCCGTGCACCTTGCGGAACACGGGACGTTCGGCGGGGGACTGGCGGAGGCGGATGCGCTTCTGCTGGACCAGGGCGACGAACATCTCGGTCAATCGCGCCGTCGCATCGCCCGCGCAGTCAACGCATGGTGGAAGCCCTCGCTGCGACGTTCCCGCCATTTGCCGTCCCCCCTTATGTACCGAGCTCGATCGTTCATCACCGATAGCCGCGCCGGACGCCCGCGACAAAGCGCTATTGCGGCGCGCGTGCAATTTCCCACGCTCCGCACGCGAAGCTGCGCGCGCGGTTCTTGCACACGCTGGATGCGCAATCGTGCAATCTGGGTGGCGGCGAAGATTGCGGAGTCGGATACGATGCCTGGCGACGACACGATGCCGCGCCGCGGCGCGCGCGCCACGCTGGCGGCGAGCTGCCTCGGCATGCTCACCCTCGGGGCGAACGGCACCGCGATCATGGCCGCGCTGCCGACGATCCGCGACGACCTCGGCCTGAGTGCCGGGCAGCTCGAATGGGCGATCAACGCCTACCTCATCGTCTCCGCCGTCTGCATCATTCCGGGCGGCAAGGCCGGCGACCGGGTGGGAACGCGGCGCGTGGCGATGGCCGGGCTGGCGCTGTTCGCGCTCGCCTCGCTGGTGGTCGCCACCGCCTGGAGCCCCGTCGCGCTGCTTGGTGGCCGCGCGTTGCAGGGGCTTGCGGCCGCGCTCGCCGTGCCCGCCACCCTGGCCGCGATCAGCGCGGCGCAGGCGCCGGACCGGCGCGCCGGGGCGATCGGCGCCTGGGCGGGGTTTCTGATGCTGGGCTTCAGCCTCGGCCCGCTGATCGGCGGCGCGCTGACCCACCTCGTCGGCTGGCGCGTGATCTTCTGGGCGAGCGGTGCCGCCATGCTGGTGGCGAGCGGCGGCTTCCTCGGCGGACCCGCGCCGGCGCCGAGGCGGCGGGGCGGCAAGCTCGACGTGCAGGGCTTCGTGCTGCTCGCCGTGTTCATGACCGCGCTGGTGTCGGCGCTGCACGCGCTGCCGACGGTGACGCACGCTCCGATGGACTTCGTCGTCCTCCTCGTGCTGGCCGGCGCCAGCTTCGTCGCCCTGCAACGGGTCGAGCGGCGCGCGCCCGACCCGCTCATCGACCTCGGCCTGTTCGCCGACCACGGCTTCGTGCGCGCCGTCGCCCTGGGCTCGATCGCCATGGCCTGCATCCTGGCCCTGCTGCTGTTCTACAACCTGGATGCGCAGAGCCCGGCCGGGCTCGGGCTGACGCCGGTCGGGGCCGGGCTGTCGCTGTTGCCGATGAGCGGCGGGCTGCTGATCTTCGCCTTCGCCGCGCCCGTCCTCATTCGCCGCTTCGGGCCGCGCGCGACGCTCACCGCCGGCACGCTGGCGATCGGCGCTCGCGGCGGCGGCGGTCGCCGCGGCGGCGTCGTTTCCGGTCTGGGCGCCGCTGCTGCTCGCGCTGTTCGCGATCGGGGCGGGGCTGGCGCTGCCCTACGCCACGGCGCCGCGGCTCGCGCTCGCCGCCCTGCCGGCGGCGCAGGCCGGCGCCGGCTCGGGCGTCATCAACGCCTGCACCTTCCTCGGCGGCAGCGTCGGCGTCGCCGCGGGCGCGGTCGCCTTTGCCCTCGGCGGCCTGCCGGCGGTGATGGCGCTCATCGCGGCGGCGGCGCTGGCGGGCGCGTGGCTCTGTCGCGGACTGGAGGGCGCTAGGCCCTGAACGCCTGCTGCTCCGTGCCGCGATACAGCACCTGCACCTGATGCCCGACCGCCGCGGCGTGCGCCGCCATCGCGTCCGGCGCGCAGTCCGCCGCCGGGGGCGGCTCGTGGTCGAAATGTCCGTACTCGTCCGTGCCGCGCACCAGCGTGGCACTGTCCCGCGCCCCGGCGATCTGGCGCACCGTGGTCGGGATGTAGCGCATGGCGAAGCCGATCCGGCGGTCCGCGGACCGGTTCGGCGCCGAGCAGTGCACCAGCAGCACGTGATGCAGCGAGGCCTGCCCGGATTCGAGCGGCACGTACACGCCCTTGCTCTCATCCACCTCGACGGCGATCTCCTGCCCCCGGCTCAGCAGGTTGTTCTTGTCGAACGTGTCGCGGTGCGCGACCTGGGCGGTGTGGGAGCCGGGCATGAACGCCATGCAGCCGTTCACCAGGTTGGCGGGCGTGATCGCGAGCCAGACCGTCATCACGTCCGGCGCGCTCAGCCCCCAGTAGGTCGCGTCCTGATGCCAGGACACGAAGCCGGGATCGGCGGGTTCCTTGATGAAGAAGGTCGAGGACCAGCAGAACAGGTTGGGGCCGAGCACGTCCTCCACCGCATCGAGGATGCGGGGGTGGCGGATCAGGTCGTTGAGAAACGTGAGATAGAGATGCGGCTTGTGGCGCATGTTGCCGCTGATCGGCCCGCCCGCGCCGGCCTCGTAGGCCTCGAGCTGGCGGCGCAGCGCGCCGGCCTCGGCGGGCGAGAGGATGTCGATGGGAAAGTGATAGCCGGTGTCACGGTACTGCGCGACGGCGGCATCCGACAGCAGCTTCGGCATCATGCTCCTCCCGCTTTTTCGGGATCGTGCAACGGCACCACCGCCGCCGGCAAGCTCGGCCGCTGCGCGGGCGGCAGCGTGCCGGCGATCCGGGCCAGCAATTCGCGGGCGGCGCGGCCCAGATAGCGCTGGCGGTGCCAGACCGCGCGGAACGGGCGCCCGGCGAGCGGCAGCGCCACGTGGTGCAGCAACCCCGCCTCGAGCCCCGGCGCCGCCACCGAGGCCGAGATGACGGCGGCCCCCAGCCCGGCCTCCGCCGCCGCGCGCACGGCCTCGTTCGAGGGCATCTCCAGCACCACGGACAGGGCGGCGGGTGACAGGCCGAGCCGTCGCAGCGCCGCCTCGAAGGTCGAGCGGGTGCCGGAGCCGGGCTCGCGCATGACCCAGTCCGCGCGCAGCAGGTCCTCGGTCGTCACCGCCCGCGCGGCCCATGGATGGTCGGGGGCGACGACGATGACGAGCTGGTCGCGCGCGACGGGGGCGCCGGCGAGCGCCGGATCGTCGATGTCGCCCTCGACGAAGCCCAGTTCGGCCCCGCCGTCATGCACCGCCTGCGCGACCTGCAGCGTGTTGCCGAGGCTGAGCCGGACCGCGACGCCCGGGGAGGCGCGGCGGAATCCGGCGAGATGGCGCGGCAGCCAGTAGCCGGCGATCGTGTGGCTGGCCTGGACCGCCAGCGTGCCGCGCAGCAGCCCGCCGAGTTCGGCGAGCGCCCGTTCGGCCGCCGCCGCCCGCGCCAGCACCGCCTTCGCCTCCACGACGAACAAGCGCCCGGCCTCGGTCAGCGCGATGCCGCGGCCGACGCGGTCGAACAGGCGGGTCGCATGCCGTTCCTCCAGCGCCGCGATGCTCGCGCTCACCGCGGATTGGGCGAGATTGAGCGCCTGCGCGGCCCGCGTGACGTGCTGGCGCTCGGCGACGGCAACGAAGATGCGGAGCTGTTCGAGGGTCACGACGCGGATAGTGATCGGAAACTCCGATTATATCAACCGGACTAATCCGTTAGTCAGTTTGAACGCGCCGGCCCAGGTTCCGGGGACAGAGAACAGGAGGCCGACATGAAAACCACCCTGATCGCCGCGACCCTGGCGCTGGCGCTCGCCGCCCCGCTCGCCGCGATGGCCGATGATGACGCACCCGCCACCGAGGCCGCCGCGACCTTCGACGCAGCGCCTGCCGCACCCCCGGCTGACGCGACGCATGTCTATGGCCTGGCCGCCGGCAGTGCGGGGTTCATCGCTCCGGCGGAGCTGCGCAACGGTGTGCTTCCCAACGGGCTGCTGCCGGCTCCGGCCGAGCACGGCTGAACCACTCGGCGCGGGCGCGGGCACGTTCGGACCCGCGCCCGACGGGCTGTCGCGGGTCAGGCGGCCTGCTCGAGGGTCGGCGCGCTGTCGGCGACCGTCACGCGATGCAGGTCGCGCACCTGATCGGCGGGATACCGGCGGGCGCGGTGCATCGTCACGCGGTTGTCCCACATCACCAGATCATGGGTCCGCCATGTCTGCGCCACGACGAAGCGTGGCTGCGTCGCGTGCTCCGTCAGGTCGCGCAGCAGCATGCGTGCCTCCGGCACCGGCCAGCCGCGGATCGCGCCGGCATGCGAGGCCAGGAACAGCGAGAGCCGTCCGGTCGCCGGATGCCGGCGCACCAGCCGCTGCGGCACCGGCGCGAAGCGGGCGCGCTCCTCCTCGGTGAAATCGGTGAAGCCCAGGCTGCCGCGCGAATAGAGCTGGCTGTGCTCACAGATCAGGTCGCGCACCAACGCCCGCGTCTCCGCATCGAGCGCGTCCCACGCCGCGCGCATGTCCGCGAACTCGGTGTTGCCGCCGGAGGGCGGGATCTGCCGCGCGGAGAGCGCCGAGTATTTCGCGGGCGTGGGCTTGAACGAGCTGTCGGAGTGCCACAGCATGTTGCCCAGGCCGAACAGCCGCTTGCGATCGTCGCGCGCCATCACTTGGTTGCTCCTGTCGAGGTTGGAGATGTCGTTCACCTCCATCGACAGTCGCCGCTCGGCACCCTGCGCGATGTCGCCTGTCGCCAGCTCCAACGGTCCGAAGTGGCGCGCGAAGGCGAGCTGCTGCGCATCGTCGATCGGCTGGTCGCGGAACCGCAGCACCGCGAAGCGGTCCATGCCCGCCGCGATCGCCGCGACGTCGGCGGCCGCGAGCGGCGCGCGCAGATCGACGCCGGTGACGTCGCCGAAGAAGTCCGGATGGGCCGCCGGGTCGGCGGCGCGGATGGAAAGTGGCATGGACCGTCCCTCACGCCGGCGGCATCACCGCGCCGCTCGGGCCGCGAAACGCTACGCGATTTCCCGCGCGGCGCCTATACCGTCGGCCCTATGCCGCCGGAGCCCGACGCCTGAACTATCGCCACGCCTTTCATGCCGGCAACTTTGCCGACTGCGTCAAGCACGCGCTGCTCGTCTGGCTGATCCGCGCCCAGCAGCGCAAGCCGGGCGGGATCGAGGTGCTCGACACCCATGCCGGCGCCGGCGCGTACGACCTCGGCGCCGCCCCGGCCCTGCGGACCGGGGAGTGGCAGGCCGGCATCGGGCGCCTGTTGGCCGATCCGCCGCAGGCGCTCGGCGAATATCTCAATCTGGTTGAACAAATCGGCCTCTATCCCGGCTCGCCGGCGCTCGCGCGGGCCATGCTGCGGCCGCAGGACCGGCTGGTCTGTTGCGAGCTGCATCCCGAGGACCACGCCGCGCTGCGGGCGCGCTTCGCCGGCGATGCGCAGGTCGCCGTGCACCGCCGCGATGCGTGGGAGGCGCTCGGCGCGCTGCTGCCGCCCCGCGTGGGGCGCGGCCTCGTGCTGATCGACCCGCCCTATGAAGCGCCGGACGAGTTCGACCGCGTGTTCGCCGGGTTGCAGCGCGCGCACCGGCGGTGTGCGCACGGCGTGCACGTCGCGTGGTATCCGATCAAGCACGGCGCGCCGGTGCGGGCGCTGCACGCGCGGCTGACCGAGAGCGGAATGCGCGACATCGTCGCCGCGGCGCTGCTGCTGCGCGAGCCGCTCGACGCCACGCGGCTCAACGGCTGCGGCCTCATCGTCGTCAACCCGCCGTTCCGCTTCGAGCAGGAGGTGCCGGCAATCCTGGACGCGCTGCGCGGGCGCCTCGGCACCCGCGAGCGGGGCGAGGCGGCGCTGCTGGAGCGGCTTGCCGGCGAGTGAGTGCGTCCGCCGTCAGTGCAGCTTCACCATCGGCTCGGTCCGGCGCGAAAGCCCGCGCGACAGCGTGCCGAGGAAGGTCTTGACCGTGCCGTAAAGCGCCCGCTCGTGCATCTTGTAGAGCGAGCGGTACATCAGCCGGGCGAACAGCCCCTCGATGAAGAAGCTGCGGCCGACCAGGAACCCCATGAGGTTGCCGACGGTGCTGTAGCGGCCGAGCGAGACCAGCGAGCCGAAATCGCGATACGGAAGGGCTGCAGCGCCTCGCCGCGCAGCCGGCGCGGGATCTGGCGCAGCAGGTGCGTCGCCTGCTGGTGCGCGGCCTGGGCGCGCGGCGGGATGGCTGCCGCCGCCCGGCAGCGGGCAGGCCGCGCAGTCGCCGATTGCGAAGATGTCGGGGTCGCGCGTCGTCTGCAAGCGTCGGCGTGACGACGAGCTGGTTGATGCGGTTCACTTCGAGCCCGTCGAGATCATGCAGCACGTCCGGCGCCTTCACGCCCGCCGCCCACACGACCAGCTCGGCCGGCACGAAGCCGCCATCGGCCAGCTCCACGCCATCGGCGCGCACCGCGCTGACCCGCGCGCCGGTGCGCACCTCCACGCCGAGCTTTTGCAGAAGTTCCAGCGTGGCAGTGGCGATCCGCTCCGGCAGGGCGGGCAGGATGCGCGGTGCCGCCTCGATCAGCACGATGCGGATGTCGTGCTCCGGGTCGATGCGGTCGAGCCCGTAGGCCACCACGGCGCGCGCGGTGCGGTGCAGCTCGGCGGCGAGTTCGGTGCCGGTGGCGCCGGCGCCGATGATCGCCACATGCAACTGCCCGGCGCGGACCGGGCCGCCCTGCGTGTGCGCGCGCAGGCAGGCGTTCACCAGGCGCCGATTGAAGCGCCGCGCCTGTTCCGGCGTCTCCAGCGGCACCGCGAACTGCGCCGCCCCCGGCGTGCCGAAATCGTTGGTGATGCTGCCGATCGCGATCACCAGCGTGTCGTAGCGGAACCGCCGCGGCGGCGTGATCTCCCGCCCGTCCTCGTCATGCGTGGGACCCAGGCCCACCTCCTTGCGCGCGCGGTCGAGGCCGGTCATCTCGCCGAGCCGGTAGTGGAAGTGATGCCAGTGCGCCTGCGCGAGGTAGTTCAGCTCGTGCTCGCCGGGGTCCATGCTGCCGGCGGCGACGGAATGCAGCAGCGGCTTCCACAGATGCGTGCGGGCACGCTCGACCAGTGTGACGCGCGCTGCACCGCGTCGCCCGAGCCTGTCGCCGAGTCGGGTGACCAGCTCGAGCCCGGCCGCGCCGCCGCCCACCACCACGATCTCGTGCACGCCGCTCGTCGCCGGTGGTGCCGGCAGTTCGTGCGCGGCGGCTTCGTCGGGCATGGCTCAGAAATCCAGGAACACGGTTTCGCCGTCGCCCTGCAGGCGGATGTCGATGTGCCAGGCATCGGTGCCGGCCGCGCGCGCGATCAGGGTCGCGCGGCGGCCCGGATCTTCGATCAGGCCCAGCAGCGGGTCGGTCTCGTTCAGCGGATCGCCGGCGAAATACACGCGCGTCACCAGGCGGGAAAGGATGCCGCGCGCGAACAGGCTCAGCGCGACATGCGGCGCCTGCTGCGCGTTGCCGGCGCCGGGCAGGGGGCCGGGGCGGATCGTGGTGAAGCGGAACCGCCCCTCGGCGTCGGTCGCCGCGCGGCCCCAGCCGGGGAACGCGTCGCTCGTCGCCGGGCTCGCCTGCCAGAGCTCCACCGCGCCGTCGCCGACCGGCGCGCCGTCACCGTCGCGGATGCAGCCGGTCAGCACGAGCCGCGCGCCGCTCGCGCCGAAGCGCGTCAGGTCCGCCCACTCGGGATGCTCGATCAGGTGCCAGTAGGGGCCGATGGTCTGGAAGGCGGTGGCGACCGGCATTGCTCACTCCTCGAAGAAGGTGCGTGCGCGGCCGCGCAGCACGAAGTCGAACCGGTAGCCGAGCGCCCATTCCGGGCTGCGTGATCTCGATGTCGAACTGCGCCACCAGCCGCTGCCGCGCCGCTTCGTCCGGCACGCTGTGAAAGATCGGGTCGAGCGCCAGCAGCGGATCGCCGGGAAAATACATCTGGGTGATCAGCCGTGCCGCGAAGCCGGCGCCGAACAGCGAGAAATGGATGTGGTTCGGCCGCCAGGCGTTGGGGTGGTTGCGCCAGGGATAGGCGCCCGGCTTCATGGTGGTGAACTGGTACCAGCCCTCGGCATCGGTGAACACGCGGCCCTCGCCGCTGGAAATTGCGGGTCGAGCGGCGCGTCGTGCTGGTCGCGCGCGTGGTTGTAGCGGCCGGCGGCATTGGCCTGCCAGATCTCGATCATCGTGTGCGGCACGGCGGCCCCGTCCTCGTCGGTGACGCGGCCGCGGACGATGATGCGCTCGCCCATCGCGGCGTGGCCGCCTTCCGTCGCGAGGTCGATGATCGCGGGAAGCTGCGCGGACGTGAAGCGCGGGCCGGTGGTCTCGGTCACGGTCTGCGGGATGCGCAGTGCCGGCTGCTTCGGGTGGCGCTTGTGCGTGCTGCCATAGGCGGGGAAGTCGTTGTCGGGCTGCGTTCCCGGCGCGAACGGCGGGAACGTGGCCGCGGAGTTCGACGCTGTGGCTCACGGCATGGCCTCCTTCGCGAAGCACGGCGGCGGGCGCCGCGATCATAGCGCGCCGCGCCGGCCGGTGCCTACTCGGGCAGCACCTTGCCCGGGTTCATCAGCCCGAGCGGATCGAGCGCGTGCTTGATCCGCCGCATCAGCGTCGAGTTCCGCGCCGCCGCGCCAGTCCGGCATCATGTAGGGCTTCAGCCGGCCGATGCCCGTGCTCGGCCGAGAAGCTGCCGTCGAGGTCGCGCACGACCTGCGTTGACCGCGTCCATGATCGCGTGGTCGTGGGCGAGGAACGCGGCCGGGTCGGCGCCCTGCGGCTGCTCCAGGTTGAAATGGATGTTGCCGTCGCCGAGATGGCCGAACGGCACCGCGCGGATGCCCGGCAGCAGCGCCTCGCACGCCGCGGTCGCGCGGCGGATCAGCTCCGGCACGCGCGAGACCGGCACCGAGACGTCGTTCTTGACGTGGCGCCCTCGCGCTTCTGCGCCTCGGAATGCTCCTCGCGCAGCCGCCAGATCGCCGCGCGCTGCGCGCCGCTTTCGGCGATCACCGCGTCCTGCACGATCGCCTTCCTCCATCGCCGCCGTCAGCACCTCCTCCAGCGCCGCGCGCAGCCCGGCGTCGGCGCGCGGCGTGGCCAGCTCGACCAGCACGTAATGCGGCGCCGGCGCGGCGAAGCGGCAGCGTGGCGCCCTGGGATGTGCCGCAGCACGAAGCCCATGCCGGCGCCCGACATGTATTCGAACGCCTGGATCGCCGCCGGGTCGTGCGCTGCAGGCGGGTGAACAGCGCGAGCGCGGCCTCGGGCGAGGGCACGGCGCACAGCGCGACCTCGATCTCGCGCGGCCGCGGCGACCAGCTTCAGCACCGCGGCGGTGATGATGCCGAGCGTGCCCTCGCTGCCGACGAACAGCTGGCGCAGGCAGTAGCCGGTGTTGTCCTTGCGCAGCCGGCGCAGCCCGTTCCAGACCTGCCCGTCGGGCAGCACCACTTCGAGCCCGAGCACCAGGTCGCGGGCGTTGCCGTAGCGCACGGTGTTGTTGCCGCCGGCATTGGTCGCCAGCACGCCGCCGATCTGCGCCGATGCCCTCGGAGCTGATCGACAGCGGCAGCAGGCAGCCGGCCTCCTCCGCCGCGTCCTGCGCCGCCTTCAGCGTGACGCCGGCCTCGATCGTCATGCGTCATGTCGACCGGGTCGATGTCGCGCACCCGGTTCATGCCGCGCGAGGCTGAGCACGATCTGCGCGGCCGTCTTCGCTGGGCGTCGGCGCCGCCGACCATGCGAGGTGTTGCCGCCCTGCGGCACCATCGGCGACGCCGGCTGCGGCGCAGCGGCGCACCACGGCGGCGAGTTCCGCCGTGTCGGCCGGGCGCACCACCGCCGGCGTGCGGCCGTGATAGAGCCGCCGCCAATCCTCGCAGATAGGGTGCGGTGTCGTGCGGGTCGGTCAGCAGCCGGCGGCGCCCGCGATGCCGCGCAGCGCGTCGAGCAAGGCGGCGCTGTCAGCCATCGGTGTCGCGCTCAATGCGGCACGCGCTCGATCGCCTGCCCCTGGCCGGGAGCGGTGTAGATCGTGGCCGCGCCGCCCGGCACCTCGGTCGCCGTGCTGCCGGCGCCGCTCACCGACACGACGATCGGCGGGCCGGCGGCCATCGGCGTGTAGCGCAGCGTCACGGCATCGCCGCTGACCGCGATCCGCCCGCCGGGCAGCATTTCGGCCTCGATCGTGTTGGCATCGCCATGCACCGTGACCGAGCGGCAGCCGCCATGCAGCATGAAGCGCCCGCCGCTGCCCTCGATCAGCACGTTGCGCCCGGTGCACATGAGCTCGCAATTCTGCGCGTCGCCATTCAGCATCAGCGTGCCCTCGGCGCCGCGCTGCAACGGCGCGATCACCGCCGCCGGCGGCGGCGCCTCGGGCACGTCGGGCCCCTTCTCGTCGTCCGCGTGCGCCGTCCCGGCGCTGAGCAGCGCGATCGCGAACGTTGCTGCCACTCGCTGCCATGTTGCCGGCATTTCTGTTCCCTCCCCAGGCGCCGCCGTCACGTCACACCCGCGCGGCCGGGCCGGCGCGTCAACCCGTCGCCATCGCCGCGCGCAGGTTCTCGTCGATCTTCGCCAGGAATGCCTGCGTGTTCAGCCACGGCTGCTCCGGGCCGATCAGCACCGCCAGATCCTTCGTCATGGCGCCGGACTCCACCGTCTCGATGCACACCCGCTCCAGCGTCTCGGCGAAGCGCGTCACCGTCGGGCGTGTCGTCGAACCGGCCGCGATAGGCGAGCCCGCGCGTCCAGGCGAAGATGGAGGCGATCGGGTTGGTGCAGGTCTCGCGGCCCTTCTGGTGCTCGCGGATAATGCCGCGTCACCGTGCCGTGCGCCGCCTCGCTCTCCACGGTCTGTGCCATCCGGGCTCATCAGCACGCTGGTCATCAGGCCGAGCGAGCCGAAGCCCTGCGCCACGATGTCGCTCTGCACGTCGCCGTCGTAGTTCTTGCAGGCCCAGACATAGCCGCCGTTCCATTTCAGCGCGCTGGCCACCATGTCGTCGATCAGCCGGTGCTCGTAGGTGAGGTCGTGCTTCGTCGAACTCCGCCTTGAACTCGCGGTCGAAGATCTCCTGGAACACGTCCTTGAACATGCCGTCATAGGCTTTGAGGATCGTGTTCTTGGTGGAGAGGTAGACCGGGTAGTTGCGCGCCAGCCCGTAGTTGAAGCTGGCGCGGGCGAAGCCCTCGATGGAGGCGCGGGTGTTGTGCATGCCCATCGCCACGCCGCGGCCCCTTGAAGTCGTGCACATCGAGCATCTGCGGCGGCGCCGCCGTCGGCCGGCTGGTAGGTCAGCGTGACCTTGCCGGGGCCGGCGATCTTGGTCTCCGCGGCGCGATAGATGTCGCCGTAGGCGTGGCGGCCGATGACGATCGGCTGGGTCCAGTGCGGCACCAGGCGCGGCACGTTGCTGGCAGATGATCGGCTCGCGGAAGATCGTGCCGTCGAGGATGTTGCGGATGGTGCCGTTCGGGCTGCGCCACATCTTCTTGAGCTTGAACTCGGTCGACGCGCGCCTCGTCCGGCGTGATGGTCGCGCATTTCACGCCGACGCCGTACTGCTTGATGGCGTGGGCGGCATCCACCGTCACCTGGTCGTCGGTCGGCGTCGCGATACTCGATGCCCAGGTCGAAATATTTCAGGTCGATATCGAGATACGGCAGGATCAGCCGCTCCTTGATGAAGCCCCAGATGATCCGGGTCATCTCGTCCCCGTCGAGCTCCACGAGCGGGGTCGTCACCTTGATTTTCGCCATCGTGCCCTCATCCGCGCGTGGGGCGGGTTTTCCCACCTTTGTCGCACTGCGGCAAGAACCGGCGCTTCCGCCCGCGGCCCGGGCTGGGGCAAGCTCGGCCGATGCGGATCTATCTGGCCGGGCCGGACGTCTTCCTCCCCGACGCGGCGGCGCGCGGCGCGGCCCTGAAGGGCGTCTGCGCCCGCCATGGGCTCATCGGCGTCTTTCCCCTCGACCCGCTGGCGGAGGCCGAGCCGGCCGGCTGGGCGGCGCTGCCGGAATGGCAGCGCATCGCGCTGCGCAACGAGGCGCATATCCGCGCGGCCGCGGCCCTGATCGCCAACCTCACCCCGTTTCGCGGCCCGAGCGCCGATGTCGGCACGGTGTTCGAGCTGGGCTTCGCCCGCGCGCTGGGTCTGGCGGTGTTCGGCTGGACGGCGACGCGCGCCGATTTCGCCGCCCGCACGCGGGCCTTCCTCGGCCGCACCGCGCGGCACGGGCACGACGGCGCGTGGCGGGACGATGCGGGGCTGGCGGTGGAAGCGTTCGGCTGCGCCGAGAACCTCATGATCGACGGCGCCATCGCGGCTTCCGGCGGGGCGCTGGAGGCGACGGAGCTGTCGCCGGACCAGCGCTGGACCGATCTCGCCGCGTTCGAGCGTTGCGTCGCGCGCGCGGCGGCATTGCTCAACCCTCGCTGATGCGCCGCGCCGCGGCGCGGAACAGCGCCGCCGCGTCGGGCGCGAACTGCATCGCGGTCAGAAAATCCGCGATCCCATAGTGCGGCAACGACCGGTGAATGATGCCGAGATGGCGCCGCGCCTCCTCGAGCCGTCCGGCGAGCGCCAGCGTGTAGGCGGCGATCGCCATGATCTGCGCATGCGCGTTCGGGCGCGCCGCCGCCTTCACGCCCCAGTCCGCCGCCTCATCGAAGCGCTGCAGCCGCGCGAGTGCGATCGCGCGCGAGCCGAGCATCGCGAACAGCAGCGGATCGAACGGGCTCAACTGGCGTGAGTAGTCGGAGAACCCGATCGCCGCGCGCCGGCATCGCCGTCCTGCGCATGGAAGAACGCGAGCGTGTAGTGGCCGAGCGCGAAGTTCGGGCTGAGATCGACGGCGTTCTCCATCTCGACGATCGCCCGCTCGTGGCTGCCGCGCAGCCACAGCGCACGCCCCATCGCCCAGTGCGCCGCCGGATCGCGATCGTCGGCCATCAGGCTCTGGCCGGCGGCGGCGAAGGCGCGGTCGATCTCCGCGGCGCGCTCCGCCCAGCCCTGGAACGCATTCTGGAAATGCGTGAACGAAAGCCCGGCATGGGCGCGCGCGAAGGTGGGGTCGCGCCGCACCGCGGTCTCGAAAAACCGCTGCGCCTGCGCGTTGTCCTCGCGCGTGAAGCGATACATGTGCCACAGGCCGCGATGATGCGCCTCCCACGCATCCAGCGAGTTCGGCGGCTTCAGCAGCGCGCGGTTGCGCTCGGCGGCCTCGATCTCGCTCGCGACCGAGGCGACGATCCGGTTGCCGATCGCGTCCAGCACGAGGAACGCATCGTCGATCGGCTGGTCGAACACCTCCGCCCAGACGATGCGCGCGGTGCGCGTCTCGACGAGTTCGACACCGACCATCAGGCGCTGGCCCGCCCGGCGCAGCGTGCCGCCGACCGTGTAGTCCACGTTCAGCATCCGCCCCGCCTCCTGCGGGCCGATGCGGCGGTCGCGCAGCGCGAAGACGCTGCCTTGCGCGATCACGAACAGGCTGCGCAGCTTGGCGAGCTGGGTGATGACGTCGTGCGCGAGGCCGTCGGCCGGCCCGCCGGCCGCGGCCTCCGCCGCTGACGCATCCACGAACGGCATTACCGCGACCGATGCGCGGTGCGGCACGGGTTCCTCATCGCTGCGCGCGGGGAGGTTCCTGGTGTGCGCGGCGCGGCGCCGACCGCCGGCCGGGCCGCGCGCGCCGCGCGCCAGAGGTCGCGGATCGGCGCGGGATCGAGCCCCTCGGCCTCGAACAGCCGTGCCGTTGCAGCGAGATGTTCCTCGCCCTCGCGCAGCCGCCCGCGCGCGGCGAGCGCATGCAGCAGCGCCCCGTGCGCGCGCGGATCGAAGGGCGCCAGCGCGAGCCAGGTTTCCAGGTGACGGAACAGGTCTTCGCCATCGGCCTGCGCGACGCAATGTTCCAGCAGCGCCACGTGGCAGGCGCGGAAGCGGTGGCGCTGCGCGGTGAGCCAGGTGTTGAACGCGGGGCTGCGGTCGATCTCCAGCCCTTCGAGAAACTCGCCCGCGAACAGCGCGCACAGCGCGTGCAGGCGCGCGGCCGGGACGTGCTGCGATGCCTGCTTCGGCCGCCCGGCCGATCTCGATCGCATCGACGCGGCATCCCGCGAGATCCAGCCGCACCGCGTCGCCGCGCGCATCGACGCGCGGCCGGCCGGGCGCGTCGACCAGCCCGCGGATTTTGCTCAGGCACCAGCGCAACTCGCCGCGCGGGTCCTGCGGCACGTCCCACAGCAACTCGCACAACTGGCTGCGTGGAACGGCGCGCGGCGCCAGGGCGAGATAGGCGATGACCGCGCGCACCTTGCGCGATGCCGGCAACGTGAGCGCCGCGCCGTCGCGGCGGATCGCGAGCGGCCCGAGCAGGCGCAGTTCGAGCGCCGGGATCGCTCCGCTCGGCTCCAAATCCACGCGCGTTTCCACGCCGGCTCCCACGCCCACTCCCACACGCCCTCGCTAGGGTCCCAATTCTAGCAGGAAGCAGCGACCCCAAGGAGTGCGATCATGTCAGCATCCGCCGCCGTCATTCACGCCCCCGCAGCCGCGCCGGCCAATCTCGGGGCCGTCAAGCTGCGTCAGCAGGCCGCCTGGTCGTCCGGCGACTACGCGATCATCGGCACCACGTTGCAGATCGTCGGCGAGTCGCTGTGCGAGGCGCTCGACCTGCGGTCGGGGCAGACGGTGCTCGACGTTGCCGCCGGCAACGGCAACGTTTCGCTCGCCGCCGCGCGCCGCTGGTGCGCGGTGACGGCGACCGACTACGTGCCGGCCCTGCTGGAGCGGGCCCGCGAGCGGGCGCAGGCGGACCGGCTCGACATCGCCTTCCGCGAGGCCGACGCGGAAGCGCTGCCGTTTGCCGGATGCGAGTTTCGATGCCGTGGTCTCGACATTCGGCGTGATGTTCACGCCCGATCAGGACCGCGCCGCGGCGGAGATGCTGCGCGTCTGCCGCCCCGGCGGGAAGATCGGGCTCGCCAACTGGACGCCGGCGGGCTTCATCGGCCAGCTCTTCGCGACCATCGGCCGCCATGTGCCGCCGCCGCCCGGCGTGCGCTCCCCGGCGCTCTGGGGCACGCCCGCGCGGCTGGCGGAGCTGTTCCCGGCCGGCGTCGGCGCGATCTACTCCACGCCTCAGGATTTCGTGTTCCGCTATCGCTCGCCGGCGCACTGGCTGGAACTCTTCCGCACCTGGTACGGGCCGGTGCTGAAGGCATTCGCCGCCCTGCCGCCCGCGGGTCAGGCGGCGCTGGAGGCGGACCTGCTGGCACTCATCGCGCGCTTCAACCGCGCGGAGGACGGCACGATGGTGGTGCCGGGCGAGTATCTGGAGGTGGTGGTCACCCGCCGGTAGCGAGCGGCGCCAGCGCCGCCGCCACGCCGAAATCGCCCGGCAGGCCGCCGTGCGGAAACAGGCGGGTGACGTGTCCCATCTTGCGCCCCGGTCGGGTCTCGGTCTTGCCGTAGAGATGCGGGATCAGGCCGGGGGTCGCGAGAATCGCCGGCCACAGCGCCATCTCTTCCGGCCCGACGAGGTTCTTCATCACCGCGTCGGCGTGGCGCGCGGCCGGCGGCAGCGGCAGGCCGGCGACGGCGCGGATGTGCAGCTCGAACTGGCTGGCGGGGCAGGCGTCGATCGTCCAGTGGCCGGAATTATGCGGGCGCGGCGCGATCTCGTTGACCAGCACGTCGCCCTTCGCATCGACGAACATTTCCACGGCCAGCAGCCCGACGAGATCGACCGCCTCGGCGATGCTGCGCGCGATCGCTTGCGCCTTCGCCGCGGTGGCCTCGGAAACGCGGGCGGGCGCGAAGCTGAGATCAAGGATGTGGTCGCGGTGGCGGTTCTCCACCACGTCGAACGCGGCATAGGCGCTGCCGCGCCCGCGGGCGCAGATCACGCTGATCTCGCAGGCGAAATCCACCACACCCTCGAGAATGAGCGGGCGCGGCAGCAGCCGGGCGAAGGCGGGCTCCACGTCCTCCGGCCGCTCCAGCCGCGCCTGCCCGCGGCCGTCATAGCCCATGCGGGTGGTCTTCAGGATCGCCGGCAGCCCGACCTGCGCCACCGCCGCGTGCAGCTCCGCAAGCGTCTCCACCGGCGCCCAGGGCGCGGTCGCGACGCCGACTCGATTAACTGAACTCTTTTCAGTTATTCGGTCCTGGCTGATCCGCAGCACCGCGGGCGAGGGATGGACAGGGCGCAGGGATGCAAGAAGATCAAGCCCTTCGGCGCTGACGTTCTCGAACTCGAAGGTGATGACGTCGCAGTGCAGGGCGAAATCCCGCAGCGCCGCCGGGTCCTCGTAGTCGCCGAGCGTCACGCCCGCGCTGACCAGCGCCGCCGGGCTCTCCGGCTCCGGGCAGAGGATATGGCAGCGATAGCCCAGCCGCGCCGCGGCCATCGCCGACATCCGGCCGAGCTGGCCGCCGCCGACGATGCCGATGGTCGCGTTCGGCGGCAGCTCCTCCGCTCATTCCGGCAGGTCGGGCACGGCCTCGGTCTGCGCCGCCCGGCGCGCCGCGAGCCGTTCGGCCAGCGCCGGGTCCGCGCCGGCCAGGATCGCGGCGGCGAGCAGGGCCGCGTTCACCGCCCCCGCCCGCCCGATCGCGAACGTCGCCACCGGCACGCCGGCCGGCATCTGCACGATGGAAAGCAGCAAATCCAGGCCGTTGAGCGCCGCACTTTCCACCGGCACGCCGAGCACCGGCAGTGCGGTCCAGGCGGCGCACATTCCCGGCAGATGCGCCGCCCCGCCGGCGCCCGCGATGATCACGCGCAGCCCGCGCCCGGCCGCGCCCTTCGCGTAGGCGGCGAGCCGGTCGGGGGTGCGGTGGGCGGAAACCACCCGCGCCTCATGCGGCACGTCCAGCTCGGCGAGCGTCTCCACGGCATGGCGCAGCGTCGCCCAGTCCGACCGGCTGCCCATGATGACGCCGACGCGCGGCGAACTCACGCGATCGAGTCCGGGATGAGCCGGCTCTCCAGCCAGGAGATCTCGTCCTTCAGCAGCAGCTTCCGCTTCTTCAGCCGCACCAGTTGCAATTGATCAATCGTGCCGCCGTCGGCGAGGCGCGTGATCACGGTATCAAGGTCGCGGTGCTCGCTGCGCAACTCATGCAGCTTGCGCAGGAGCGAGTCACGATCGCTCAGCATCGCGTCCCTATAGCACACCGCGCACGCGAATTGGCATGGCGCTCGGCCCGCCAACGGGTCTAGGCTTCGCGTGCCGGGGCCGGACAGCGCCGGCCCGCAGGCATGCCTCTGTTGCCCTATGCTCAGGAGGTTTCATGACGCTGCAGACCCGCCTCGACAGCCTGAGGCTCCGCCACGCCGAGTTGGAAACCCGTCTCGCCGACGAGGATTCGCGGCCGCGGCCGGACACTGACGTGGTGCTGCGCCTCAAGCTTGAGAAACTGCGGCTGAAGGAGGAGATGGAGCGGCTCCGAGCGGGCGCCCTCTCGGGCTGATCCGCGCCGCGGCTGCGGCGCACCGCGACGTCAGGCCGCCTCGTCGGCATCCGGCCGGGGGGGCGGCGGCACTGCATGACCCTCGCGCGTCAGGCGCTCGTTCGCCTGGCTCACCATGGCGTTGAGGTCGGTCTGGCTGCACAGGCCGAGGATCACCGGGTCGCGCGGCTTGATGTTCGCCGTGTTCCAGTGCGTCCGGTCGCGCACCTTCTGGATGGTTTCCTTGGTGGTGCCCATCAGCTTGGCGATCTGCGCCTCGGAGAGCTGCGGGTAGTTGCGCAGCAGGAACGCGATCCCGTCCGGGCGGTCGTTGCGCTTGGCAACCGGCGTGTAGCGCGCGCCGCGCGAGCGCTTGGGGGTGGGGATGGTGCTGTCCAGCAATCGCAACCGGTAGTTGGGATCGGCCTCGCCGCGGCGGATCTGCTCCATGGTGAGCTGGCTGTTGGCGACCGGGTCGTAGCCGACGATTCCCTGCGCCACCTCGCCGTCCGCGATCGCCTGCACCTCCAGCGGGTGCATGCCGCAAAACTCGGCGATCTGGGTGAAGGTGAGGGCGGTTTTCTCGATCAGCCACACGGCGGTTGCTTTCGGCATCAGGGGCAGGGCCATGGCGATCGACCTTTTGTGGCGCATGCACGGAGCGCGCGAACCGGCGCCGCTTCATGCCGGCGGGATCCAGGAAGGCGGGCATATGGACCCCGCCCCCGAAAGGGTCAAGCCGGCTCTGGATGCCGAGCCCGCCGCCGGGGCAGCATGGGCGGCGAGGCATTTCGGGAGGGGTGGAATGGAAGACGACGATCTGCCGCGGCCAAAGCCGCGCCGCGTCGCCGAGCTCAAGCTCGACACGCTCGGCGTCGCCGAACTGGAGGACTACGTGGCCGAGTTGCGCGCCGAGATCGCCCGCGCCGAGAGCGAGATCGGCCGCAAGCGCGGGCATCGCAGCGCCGCGGACGCGGTGTTCGGCCGCCGGTGAGAGGCACCTTCCGGGCGGCGGTGCTGGGAGTGTCGGCACTTCTCGGCGCCACGCCTGTGGGCGCGCAGGCGCCGCTCGGCGATACCGATCTGGCCAAGGAGTCGCTCAATCCGGTCACGCGACTCGCCACCTTGCCACTGCGCTATCAGGCGGGGCTCGACTACGGTCCGGACGACGATACGAAAACGCACGGTCGAGCTGGATCAGGCCGTGTTGCCGTTCCGGCTGACCGATCACTGGGCGCTGATCACCCGCACGAAAATCCCGTTCGTCTGGCAGCCGCCGAAGAAGGACGGGGAGGGCTGGAACGCGGGACTGGGCAACGCCTACACGACGCTGTTCCTCTCGCCCGAACATACCGGGCCGTTCATCTGGGGCGTCGGGCCCGTGATCTATTTTCCGGTCGCGACCAACAAGGCTTTGGCCGGAAGCGACGCGCCGGTCGGGGTCAACAAATGGGGCTCCGGCCCCTCGGTGGCGCTGGTCTGGAAGAGCAGCAAGAGTCCTTGGATGGGGGCGGTGGTCGCGAACAACATCTGGTCGTTCGGGGGGCCACCGAGCGGCAGCGACCGGACCAACCTGATGCTGGTCAACCCGATCCTGAGCTACCATTTCGGCGACGGCTGGTTCATCGCCTCGTCGCCCAACATCACCGCCAACTGGTATGCCGCCCCGCGTGAGCGCTGGACGCTCCCGGTCGGCGGCGGCCTGGGCCACGTCGTCCGCCTCGGCGCGCAGCCGGTGAGCGTCAGCGTCGACAGTTACTACGACGCCATCCGCCCCGCGGGCACCGGCCCCGTGTGGCTCGTTGAATTGACGGCAAAGTTCCTGTTCACACGCTGACGAAAAGGGGGGCCGTGCGGGGCCCCCCTCCGATCCATCGCGCCGCGTTCAGGCCGCCTTGGCGGTCTCGGCGGCGATCTGGGGCGCCTGGGTGCCGACCGGGATGCGCCGCGGCTTCAGCGCCTCGGGCACGACGCGCTTGAGCCCGACATGGAGCAGCCCGTTCTGCAGGTCCGCCCCCTCGACCACGATATGGTCGGCGAGCACGAACCGACGCTCGAACGCGCGCCCGGCGATGCCGCGATACAGCACCTCCGCCTTCGGCGCCTCGTTCGCGACGCGGCCAGTGACGACGAGGGTGTTGTCCTGCACCGTGAGGTCGATCTCGTCGGGGCGGAAGCCGGCCACCGCCATGGTCAGGCGATAGCTCTCGTCGCCGGTCTTCTCGATGTTGTAGGGCGGATAGGACGCATCCACCTTCGCGGTCGCATCGACCAGGCGGGCGAGCCGGTCGAAGCCGATGGCGGTGCGGAAAAGGGGTGCAAAGTCGAAGGCGTTCATTACGAACCTCCTGCAAGAGCAAGGTTGTGCAGGCCGCCCGCGCAGGGGCCGGCCGATCAGTCCTCGCCGAGGCCCGTCATGGCGCCTCGGACACGCTTTCAGGTGGCGTGCGTCCGCAGTCGGTTCAAGAGGAAATGGGCGCCGCGCGGCTACGCCTTCTTCGTGCCGAGCCCGCCGAAACGCTTCGTAAACTTCGCGACCTGACCGCCGGTGTCGACGATGCGGTGCACGCCGGTCCATGCCGGATGCGATTTCGGGTCGATGTCGAGCCGCAGCGTGTCGCCCGGCTTGCCCCAGCAGGAGCGGGTGGAAAACGTCGTCCCGTCGGTCATGATGACCGTGATCGCGTGGTACTCGGGATGAATGCCGGACTTCATGGTCTTGCTGCCCCAAAAGGCCCCGCCGATGCCGACCGGCCGGGCAAGGGCGCGCCTATAGCGCCGCCGGCTGCGGGGGACAAGCCTTGCGCCAGCGGCGCAGCGCGACCAGCGCCCAGACCGCCTCCACCAGCCCGAACGGCCAGGCGCCCTGCAGGAAGCCGTAGAGCGAACCGAGCGCGCAGGCGCCGGCGAACGCCAGGGTGAACCGGGCGCCGCGCGGCTCCAGCGCGTAGCAGACCAGCATCGCCGTCACCGCGAACAGGCCGAACGCGGAGAGGGCGCTCATCACCCTACGCTACGGGCTTCACTGCATCGGGTGGCGCGGCCGGCGCTGCTCGAAATCGCGGAACACGGTGTCCGCAACCTTCTGCTGCTCGGGCGACATCGTGCCGTACAGCGCCTCGAACGCCGGCACGAGGCGCTGCATGTCCTCGGCATGCGTCTGCGCGATCGCGGCATACGCCTTCAGGTCGTCGAGCGCGTTCATGTTGGGGTTGGCGGCCCGCGCCTCGAACGCCTGGTCCATTCGCGTGGCGTTGTCGCGCATGACCTTGGAGAACGCATCCCACTGCGTCTGCTGCGCCGGCGTGATCTTCAGCCGCCGCCGCAGTTCGGTGATGTGGCGTTCCACGCGGTCGGCGTTGGAGTGCATCCGCGGCGCCATCCGCTCCGCCGGCGGCGCGCCGGGAGCGGGCGGCGGGACGGGCGTGGGGGCCGGTTCGGTCGCGTTCTGTGCGAGTGCGGGGGTGGCGAGGCCAAGCGCCAGCACGGCAGCGAGCGTCGTGCGGGCGGACTTGCGAAGCGGCATCGGGCGTATCTCCCTGTTCAGCCTCAGGCCTGTTCTGCGTCAGGGCAGATGCGCACGCTTGTACTGCGGCGCAAGCTCCACCGGCGCGCCGAGCACGCGGGCGGCGCGGAGCGGCCAGGCGGGATCGGCGAGCAGCGCGCGGGCGAGGAAGATCAGGTCGGCGCGGCCGTTGGCGAGCGTTTCTTCCGCAAGCTCCGGCGTCGTGATCAGCCCCACCGCCCCGGTCGGGATGCCGGCGCCATGCCGCACCGCCTCGGCGAAGGGGATCTGGTAGCCGGGATGCGTCGGCACCTTCTGCGCCGGCGAGACACCGCCGGAGGAGCAGTCGATGAGGTCGACCTTGCCGGTCGCCTTCACCCGCCGTACCAGCGCCACCGTGTCCTCGATCGTGAGGCCGCCCGGCACCCAGTCGGTGCAGGAGAGGCGGACGAACAGCGGCAGGTCGTCCGGCCACTCGGCGCGTACCGCCTCGATCACCTCCATCAGCAGCCGCCCGCGCCCGTTGGCGTCGCCGCCATAGGCATCGGCGCGCCGGTTGCTCAGGGGCGAGATGAAGGAATGCAGCAGGTAGCCGTGCGCCGCGTGGATTTCCGCGACCTTGAACCCAGCGAGTCGGGCGCGGCGGGCAGTGGCGGCGAACTGCCCGGCGATGCGTGGCCAGCTCCGAGGCGCTCAGCATGTGCGGCGCCGTGTGGCCGGTATCGAACGGCTCCTCGGTCGGGCCGAGCGGCACCCAGCCGCCGGCGTCCTGCGAGACCGGCTTGCCGCCCTCCCACGGCACGCCGACGCTGGCCTTGCGCCCGGCATGCGCGATCTGGATGCCCGGCACCGCGCCCATCCGGCTGATCACGGCGGCGAGCCGGGCTAGCAGCGCCTGATGCTCGTCGTTCCAGAGCCCGAGACAGTGCGGCGTGATCCGCCCGACGGCGGAGACGTGGGTCGCCTCGGTGAACACGATCCCCGCGCCGCCCACGGCCTTCGCGCCGAGATGCTGCACGTGCCAGTCGTCGCCGAGCCCGTCCTCGGCGCTGTACTGGCACATGGGCGCGACGACGATGCGGTTGCGGGCGGTGACGGAGCGGAAGGTGGCGGGCTGGAAGAGTTGCGGTGTGCTCATGGCGGGGAAGGCAGGCATGCGCGGCCTGCGTCTGTCAAGGCACGGCGGGTGACAATTGCTGCGACGCAGAAACGCGCCGCGAGCGACCCGCCGATTGCGCCTCCCGGCCGCCCCACCATCTCGCGGTCATGAGGGACGGCAGGGTCCTGATCGTCGGCGCGGGCATCGCCGGGCCGACGCTGGCGTACTGGCTGCACGCGGCCGGGTTCCGGGCGACGCTGGTGGAGCGCGCGCCGGCGCCGCGCAGCGGCGGATACGTCATCGACTTCTGGGGCCTCGGCTACGACGTGGCGGAGCGCATGGGGCTGCGCCCGGCGGTGGAGCAGGCCGGCTATCATGTCCGAGAGCTGCGCATCGTCGATGATCACGGCGCGCGGGCCGCCGGATTCGGTGTCGGGGTGTTTCGCGAACTCACCGGCGGGCGCTACGTCTCGCTGCGGCGAAGCGATCTCGCGCGGCTGTTGCTGGAGGCGCTGCCGCCCGACATCGAGACCGTGTTCGGCGACGAGATCACGGCGCTCGAAGATCGCGGCGAGGCCGTGGACGTTCGCTTCCGCCACGGCGGCGCGCGCCGGTTCGACCTGGTGTTCGGCGCGGACGGGTTGCATTCCTCGGTGCGCGGCCTGGCGTTCGGGCCGGAGGCGGCGTTCGAGCGCTCGCTCGGCTACCTCGTCGCGGCGTTCGAGACGCGCGGCTATCGTCCGCGTGATGAGGACGTCTACGTCGCGCACAGCACGCCGGGCCAGCAGCTTGCGCGCTTTGCGTTGCACGATGACCGCACGCTGTTCCTGTTCATCGCCGCGATCGACGCGGCGCAACTCTCGCCGATGCCGGAGCCCGCGGCGCAAAGAGCCGTGCTGCGCAGGCTGTTCGGCGACGGGCGCTGGGAGAGCGCGCCGGATTCTGGACGAGATGGATCGGACCGAGGACCTCTACTTCGATCGCATCGCCCAGATCACGATGCCGACATGGTCGCGCGGCCGCGTAGCGCTGCTCGGCGACGCGGCGTTCTGCGTCTCGCTCATGGCAGGTCAGGGCTCCGCGCTGGCGATGACGGCGGCGTATGTCCTTGCCGGGGAACTCGGACGCGCGGGCGGGCAGCACGCGGCGGGCTTCGCGGCTTATGAAGGGCTGCTGCGGCCATGGATCGCCACGAAGCAGCGCGGCGCGGTGCGCTTCGCCGGTGCCTTCGCGCCGCGCACAAGCTGGGGCCTGGCGCTGCGCAACCAGGTGCTGCGCGCCTTCGCCATTCCCGGGCTCGCGCGGCTCGTGATCGGTCGCGACATCGCCGACACCCTGACGCTGCCTGACTACGGGTTTGCCGAGGGCGGCAGCGACACGCGATCGAGAGGGCGTGACCGGGTGACGCCGCGCTCAGCCGAGCATCGCCAGCGCGACGCCGCTGGCCGCGCTCAGCAGCACCACGAGCAGCGGCGCCGCGCCCCAGGCAACGAGCAGCACGAAGCCGGCCGCGGCCACCGCGAAATCCGCCGGACCGCGCACCGCGCCGATCCACACCGGATCGTAGAGCGCGGCGCCGAGCAGACCGACCACGGCGGCATTGACGCCGCGCATCGCGGCGCGCGCGCCGGCACGCCCGCGCAGGGCATGCCAGAACGGCAACGTGCCCAGCAGCGCGAGCAGTCCCGGCACGAAGATCGCGACCAGCGCGACCGCCGCCCCCGCAACGCCGCCCGGCGGCACGGTCGCGACCGCGCCGAGATAGGCGGCGAACGTGAACAGCGGTCCCGGCACCGCCTGGGCCGCGCCGTAGCCGGCGAGGAAGGCGCTGTCGGACACCCATCCCGGCGCCACGACGGCATCGCGCAGCAGCGGCAGCACCACGTGCCCGCCGCCGAACACCAGCGCGCCGGAGCGATAGAACGCGGCGAACAGCGCGAGCGCGCCGTCGCGGACCGGGACGAACGACAGCGCCAGCAGCACGAAGAATGCGCCGAGAAACAGCAAGCCCATCCGGCGCGAGACCGGCGCCGCAGCACCGTCACCGGCCGCGGCGGTGCCGTCGCGGCAGAACGCGAGCCCGGCCGCCGCACCGAGCGCGATCGCGCCGAGCTGGCTCGCCGCGCCGGGGGCGAACATCATCAGGCCGAGCGCCAGCACCGCGATGGAGGCACGCGGCCGGTCCGGGCAGAGGCTGCGCGCCATGCCCAGCACCGCCTGCGCCACGATGGCGACGGCGACCAGCTTGAGCCCGTGCAGGAGCCCCGTGCCCGCCGGGCCGCCGAGCGCGCCCGCGCCATAGGCGAACAGCACGAGCGCGATCGCGGAGGGCAGCGTGAAACCCAGCCACGCCGCGAGCCCGCCGGCATAGCCGCCGCGCAGCAGGCCGAGCGAAAACCCCACCTGGCTGCTCGCCGGGCCGGGAAGGAACTGGCAGAGCGCGACGAGGTCGGCATAGGCACGCTCGTCGAGCCAGCGTCGCCGCACGACGAAGGCGTCGCGGAAATACCCGATATGCGCGATCGGCCCGCCGAAGCATGTCAGGCCGAGCCGCGCGAAAATGAACAGGATCTCGCGCGGCGCGCTTCGATCGGCCGCACGCCGGCCCCCTCGATCGGGGCAGGTGGAAGAGGCAGACATCATGCACCAGCAGGATCGGACTCTTTGTCGAGATCATGGCGACAACGATGATGACGATCAGCGGAACCGCAGAGGCCCGGAAGGCGCTCGGCGTGGCGCGGGACCGCCTGCGCGAACTGACCGGCGAGATCGCCCCGCCCGTGCGGTAACCCGTGCCGCATGCCGCCCGCGGCGCCCGCATGTGTCCGCGACACACCTGAATTCCTGTTGCCCGCCGCCGGCGGCCGGGGCAACGTTCCCGCCATGCCAACCGGGATGAGCGCACAAGGCGGTGCGCGCGCGGCCGCCGGGCCTGAGTTCGACGCCGTCATCGTCGGCGCCGGGTTCGCGGGCCTGTACATGCTGCACCGGCTGCGCGGCCTCGGCCTGTCCGCGCGTGGTGCTCGAGGCCGGGGCGGATGTCGGCGGCACCTGGTACTGGAACCGCTATCCGGGCGCGCGCTGCGACATCGAGAGCATGCAGTACTCGTTCAGCTTCTCCGATGCGCTGCAGCAGGAGTGGCAGTGGAGCGAGCTGTACGCGGCGCAGCCCGAGATCCTTCGCTACGCGGGGCATGTCGCCGACCGGCTTGACCTGCGGCGCGACATCCGCTTCGCGACGCGCGTCACCGCATTGCGGTTCGATGAGGCGGCCGGCCGCTGGGATGTGCGCACCGACCGCGGCGCGACGGTGTCGGCGCGGTTCTGCATCATGGCGACCGGCTGCCTTTCCACGGCGCGGATTCCGGATTTTCCAGGGCGCGACAGCTTTGCCGGGGACACGTTCCACACCGGCGCGTGGCCGCATGCGCGCGTCGATTTCACCGGCAAGCGCGTGGGCGTCATCGGCACCGGCTCCTCCGCCATTCAGGCGATTCCGGAAATCGCCGCCCAGGCCGCGCATCTGTTCGTGTTTCAGCGCACGCCGAATTTCAGCGTCCCCGCGCGCAACCGGCCGATGCCGCCCGAGCATGAGCGCGCGTGGAAGACGAACTACGCCGAGCGCCGCCGTCGGGCGCAGCAGGTACGCAACGCGATCTTCCTGCACCTGAACGACAAGTCCGCGCTGGCGGCGACGGAGGAGGAGCGGCGCGCCGAGTACGAGGCGCGCTGGAAGGCGGGCGGGCTGCCGTTCATGGCGGCGTTCAACGACCTGATCGTCAACAAGGGGTCGAACGATACGGCGGCGGCGTTCGTGCGCAGCAAGATCCGCGCGCTGGTGCGCGATCCGGCGGTGGCGGACCGGCTGACGCCGAAGGATTACCCGATCGGCACCAAGCGGCTGTGTGTCGACAGCGGCTATTTCGAGACTTTCAATCGCCCCAACGTCACGCTCGTTGATCTGCGCGAGGCGCCGATCGAGGCGATCACCCCCGACGGGCTGCGCACGCGCGCGGCGCAGTACACGTTCGATAGCCTCGTATTTGCAACCGGGTTCGATGCGATGACCGGCACGCTGCTCGGGATCGACATCACCGGGCGCGGCGGGATGACGCTGCGCGACGCCTGGGCGGACGGGCCGCGCACGTTTCTCGGGCTCACAGTCGCGGGATTTCCGAATCTGTTCACGATCACGGGGCCGGGCAGCCCTTCGGTGATCAGCAACATGATGGTCTCGATCGAGCAACACGTCGAGTGGATCACCGACTGCCTGGCGCATCTGCGCGCCCGCGGCGCCACCGTGATCGAGCCGAGCAGCCCTGCGCAGGACGCGTGGACCGCGCACGTGGCGGAGGCGGGAGACAGGACGCTGTACCCGCTTGCAAACTCCTGGTACACCGGGGCGAACATACCGGGCAAGCCGCGGGTGGTGCTGCCCTATCTCGGCGGTTTCCCGCTCTACCGGCAGCGCTGCGATGCGGTCGCCGCCGGGGGCTATGCGGAATTCCGCGTGCTGGCATCGCACAACGCGGCAGCGGCGGCCGACTGAGCGGCGGTGAAACCGCGCGCTGCGCACCCACGTAGCTCCATGGAAGTCGTGCGGCGTCCTGTGACACGTGTCACCGCGCGGCAGCGCGCGCCGTGGCATCTCTACGGTGACGCGTGAGAGGATTCGAAGGAGCAATCGCGATGCGCACGATTTTTTTCGCGGCCATGATTCTGCCGCTGCTCGCCGGCGGCGCGCTGGCCGCGCCCGGCGGCGGCGGCGGCAACCCGAATGTCGGCCGTGACGTCGACACCGCCGCGGGCCCGATGGCGTATCCGAACGCGGCCGAGCTGTGGGCCGCGCAGCGGAACAACCCCAACGCCTCGCTGATGATGGGCTGGACGGTGCCGCACCAGAGCCAGCAGCCTGGCTGATCGCGCACCGGGCCGCGCGGCATGACCGCGCGGCCCCGGCGGGTGTCGGCTCAGACCGCCGCGATCTGTTCGCGCCGCAGCTGCACCGCAAGCTCGTCCACCGCGCGGCCGACGCCCTCGACCACCATGTCGATCTCCGCCTCGGTAATGATGAGCGGCGGGCTGAAGGCGAGCACGTCGTTGACGGTGCTGCGGCTGATCACCCCGTTGGCCTCGCACAGCTTCGCCGCGCGCGGCCCGACCTTCAGCTCCGGCGCGAAGTTCTTGTGCGCCGCCTTGTCCTGCACCAGCTCGATCGCGGCGATGAGGCCGACGCCGCGCACCTCGCCGACCAGCTCATGCCCCGCGAAGCGCTTGCGCAGCGCCGCCTGCATGTGCGGCGCCACCGCGCGCACATGCCCGCCGATATCGGTCTCGTCGTAGATCTTCAGCGTCTCGACCGCGACCGCCGCGGCGACCGGATGGCCGGAATAGGTGAAGCCGTGGCCGAACGTGCCGATGGTGTGGCTCTCCTCGGCCAGGGCCGCGAACACGCGCTCGTTCACCATGATGCCGCTGATCGGCAGGTAGGAGGCCGAGAGCGCCTTGGCGCAGGTGATGATGTCCGGCTGCATCCCCAGCGTCTGCGTGCCCCAGTAGTTGGCGGTGCGCCAGAACCCGCAGATCACCTCATCGGCGACCAGCAGGATGTCGTATTTCTTCAGCACCGGCTGGATTGCCTCGAAATAGCCGCGCGGCGGCACGATCACGCCGCCGGCGCCCATGACCGGCTCCGCCCACATCGCGGCGACCGTCTCCGGGTCTTCGGCGAGGATCAGCTTCTCCAGCTCGTCCGCGCAGCGCGCCGCGAACGCCTCCTCGCTCTCGCCCGGCTCGGCGTGTGGTAGTGGTGCGGCGCCATCGTGTGCACGAAGCCGGGCAGCGGCACGTCGAAGCTGCGGTGGTTGGCCGGCAGGCCGGTGAGCGAGGCGGCGGCGACGGTGATGCCGTGATAGCCCTTCTGCCGCCCGATGATCTTCTTCTTGTCGCGGCCGGCCGAGCGCGTTGTTGAAATACCAGACCATCTTGATCGCGCTGTCGTTCGCCTCGGACCCGGAGTTGGCGAACAGCACCTTGCTCATCGGCACCGGCGCGCGTGCGACCAGCATCTCCGCGAGCTCGATCATCGGCTCGTGCGACTTCGCGGCGAACGAGTGGTAGAACGGCAGCGTGCGCATCTGCCGCGCCGCCGCCTCCACCAGCCGCTCGTTGGAGAAGCCGAGCGAGGCGCACCACAGCCCTGCCAGCGCGTCGATATACTCGCGCCCGGAATCGTCCCACACCCGCACCCCCTCGCCACGGCGCATCACCACCGGGCCGGTCTCCAGGTGCGCCTTCAGGTCGGTGTAGGGGTGCAACGCATAGGCGATGTCGCGGGCGGCGGCGGAGTTGGCGCGGGGCGGGCTCATTGGGGCTTCCTTCACCACAGCGGCGGATCGGGGCATACTAGGACGCCGCCGCGCGGACGGGGAGCCCGCCCATGACCGAATTGAAACCGCACGCTGCACATTGGGGTGCGTTCACCGCGGTGGTGGAGAAGGGGCGCCTCACCGGCACGCGTCCGTTCCCCGGCGACCCCAATCCGCCGGCGCTGCTCGCCTCGATGCCCGATGCGGTGCATGCGCCCACGCGCATCGACCGGCCCTATGCGCGCGCCGGCTGGCTGTCGGGCGACCGGCGGGGCGGCACGCCGCGCGGCGGCGAGCGGTTCGTGCCGCTCGACTGGGACGAGGCGGTGCGGCTGGTGGCGGAGGAGGTCGGGCGGGTGCGCGACGCGCACGGGCCCGCGAGCATCTTCGGCGGGAGCTATGGCTGGGCCTCGGCCGGGCGCTTTCACCATGCGCGCAGCCAGCTGCACCGGCTGCTGGCGGCGGCCGGCGGCTTCACCGGGCAGGTCACGACCTACTCCTACGCCGCCGGCCAGACGCTGCTGCCGCACATCGTCGGCAGCAACGCGATGATCGAGGGGCCGGTGGTCGAGTGGCGCGACATCGTCGCGCACGCGAAGCTGATGGTCTGCTTCGGCGGCCTGCTGCTGCGCAACGGGCAGATCACCTCGGGCGGCGCCGGACGGCACGAGATGGCGTCCTGGGTCGAGCGGGCCGCGCGCGCGGGCGTGAGGCTCGTCAACATCTCGCCGGTGCGCGGCGACATGCCGGATTTCGCCGGCGCCGAGTGGCTGCCGATCCGTCCCGGCACCGACACCGCGCTGATGCTCGCGATGGCGCATGTGCTGATCGCGAGGGCTTGCCGACAGCGGGTTCCTCGCACGCTGCACCGTGGGCTTCGGCCGGTGCGCGCCTACGTGCTCGGCGAGACGGACGGTGTCGCCAAGACGCCGGAATGGGCGGCGGTCGAGACCGGGATTGCGGCCGGCGCGGATCGTCGCGCTCGCGCGGCGCGATGCGCGGCGCAGCCGACCATGCTCGACCGCGTCGCTGGTCGCTGCAGCGTGCCGAGCGCGGCGAGCAGCCGTTCTGGATGCTGGTGGCGCTGGCCGCGATGCTGGGGCAGATCGGGCGGCCCGGCTGCGGGTTCGCGTTCGGCCACGGCAGCATGAACGGCATGGGCATGGCGCGCACGCGAGATGCCGTCGGTGAGCCTGCCGGCGCTGCCCAATCCGGCGCAGTCCTGGATTCCGGTCGCGCGCATCACCGAGCATGCTGGAGCGGCCGGGCGAGCGAATACGACTACAACGGCCATCGGCTGCGCTTTCCCGACACGCGCCTGATGTGGTGGGCCGGCGGCAATCCGCTGCACCATCACCAGGACCTGAACCGGCTGCTGCGCGCCTGGGCGCGGGTGGACACGATGGTGGTGAGCGAGCCGTGGTGGAACAGCCTCGCGCGTCATGCGGACATCGTGCTGCCGGCGACGACCACGCTGGAGCGCGACGATATCGGCTCCGCCGCGCGCGACCGGTTCGTGCTGGCGATGCACCAGGCGGTGCCGCAAATTCGCGCAGGCGCGTGACGAGTTCGACTACATGGCCGACATCGCCGATGCGCTGGGCGTGCGCGACCGCTTCACGCAGCAGCGCGACGTGCCGGCGTGGCTGCGCGCGATCTACGGCCGCTGCCGCGACAACTGCGCGCGCATGGGCATCGACCTGCCGGACTTCGACACGTTCTGGGCCGCGGGCTCGGTGGAGGTGCCGCCGCCCGAGCGCGGCATCGTGCCGTTCGCGGCGTTCGTGCGCGATCCGGCGGCGCGCGGCTGAACACGCCGTCCGGCCGCATCGAGCTGTTCTCGGCGACGATCGCCGGCTTCGGCTACGACGATTGCCCCGGCCATCCGGTGTGGTTCGCCCCGCGCGAGTATCTCGGCGCGCCGCTCGCCGCCCGCTACAAGCTGCACCTGCTCACCAGCCAGCCGGCCACGCGGCTGCACAGCCAGCTCGATCAGGGGCGCGGTGAGCCTCGCGAGCAAGGTGGGCGGCCGGGAGCCGATCCTGCTGCACCCCGACGACGCCGCGGCGCGCGGCCTGAGCGAAGGCGACATCGTGCGCGTGTTCAACGACCGCGGCGCGTGCCTCGCCGGGGTGCGGATCGAGGTGGGGCTGCTGCGTGGCGTGGGCGTGATGTCCACCGGCGCGTGGCTCGATCCGCTGGTGCCGGGCGAGCCGGGCAGCCTGTGCGTGCATGGCAACGTGAATGTGTTGACGCAGGATGTCGGCACGTCGCGGCTCGGGCAGGGGCCGAGCGCGCATTCCTGTCTGGTCGAGGTGGAGCGCTGGGAGGGCGACGTGCCGGCGGTGACGGTGCACCGGCGGCCGGAGGTTTTGGGTTCCTGAGGGCGCGGGCTGGGATCAGAGTGCGATCTCGGTCTCCACGCGCATCGTCGCATAGTCCGCGCGCAGCCCGGCCGCATCCCGCTCCAGCAGGCCCGCTCCAGGGCCGCGGAAGTGATAGGGGCTCTCGACCTCGCGGATGTGCTTGTGGTCGCCCTTGCCGCGTTCGTTGTCGAACAACACGAGCCGCCCGCCGGGACGCCCGTAGAACAGGCTCTCGCGCCATATGTCTACGGCGCGGATGCCGTCAGGAACCCAGGCCGCCCTGCGCCGCGAGCCGCCGGGCCATGATCCAGCCCACGACGCCGCTCACCGGGGCCGCCGGAACCAGCAGCAGCCAGCCGACGTTGGCGCCGGCGACGATCAGGTTCACGCCGATGCCGAGCATGAGCCCGCCGATCAGCCCGCCCGAGACCCCGGCGCCGATGCCGAGCATGAGAATGTCGCCGCGCGTGATCATGGCGGCCCTGCTACGCAGGCGGGGCCGGTTTGACAAGGCTGCCGGCCGCGGCCTATAGCCGCCGCCCATTGCCGGGAACGTGGACAGGCTACCGCCTGCGCCCGTCCGCGCGCGTGTTGCGCGGGCCTACCGGTGCAAGAAACCTGTGGAAAGGACCCGCGCGGCCCATGACCAAGCGCGTCGAAAGCAAATACAAGATCAACCGCCGCCTCGGCGTCAATCTCTGGGGCCGGCCGAAGTCGCCGCTCGTCCAAGCGCGATTACGGCCCCGGCCAGCACGGCCAGCGCCGCAAGAGCAAGCCCACCGACTTCGGCGTGCAGCTCATGGCGAAGCAGAAGCTCAAGGGCTACTACGGCAACATCGGCGAGAAGCAGTTCCGCAAATACTACTTCGAGGCCGTGCGCCGGAAGGGCGACACGTCGGAAAACCTGATCGAGCTGCTGGAGCGCCGGCTGGATGCCGTCGTGTATCGCATGAAGTTCGCGATCACGCCGTTCGCGGCCCGGCAGTTCGTCAACCACGGCCATGTGCTGGTGAACGGCAAGCGGGTGAACATCCCGAGCTTCCAGGTGCGCGACAGCGACGTGGTCGAGGTGCGGGAGAAATCCAAGCAGCTCGCGGTCGTGCTCGACGCGGCGCAGAGTTCCGAGCGCGACGTGCCGGAATACCTGGAGGTGGATCACCGGGCGATGAAGGGCCGCTTCAGCCGGCCGCCGAAGCTGTCGGACGTGCCCTACCCGGTCCAGATGGAACCGAATCTGGTCGTCGAGTTCTACTCGCGGTAGCGCCCTGAACCCGGTCCTCGTCGAGCTCACCCGCGGCCCGCAGGTCGAATCCCAGCATCGCGGCGCGGTCGCGGTGCTCGACGCGGATGGCCGCGTGGTGTTCGCGGCGGGCGACATCGACGCCGGCGTCTTTCCCCGCTCGGCGGTCAAGGCCTTGCAGGCGCTGGCGCTGGTCGAAAGCGGGGCGGCCGACCGGCTTGGCCTGACCGATGCCGAACTGGCGCTCGCCTGCGCCTCGCACGGCGGGGAGCCGGTGCATGTGGCGACGGCGGCGGCGATGCTGCGCAAGGCAGGCCGCGACGCCACCTGCCTGGAATGCGGCGCGCACTGGCCGATGGACGAGGCCGCGGCGCGCGCGCTCGCGGTGGAGGGGCGCGTGCCCGGGCCGCTGCACAACAACTGCTCCGGCAAGCATGCGGGATTCATCTGCCTCGCGGTCGATCGCGGCGAGGACCCGGCGGGCTATGTGCGGCCCGAGCACCCGACGATGCGCGCCATCACCGCGCCGCTCGCGGCGATGACGCAGACCGCGCTGGACGATGCCCATCGCGGCATCGACGGCTGCGGCATTCCGACCTATGCGATTCCGCTCCGCGCCATGGCGCTCGCCTTCGCGCGCTTCGGCACCGGCCGGCATCTGCCACCGGCGCGCGCCGCCGCCTGCGCGCGGCTGCGGGCGGCGGTCGCGGCGCATCCCGACATGGTCGGCGGCACCGGGCGGTTCGACACGGTGCTCATGGCCGAGCTTGGCATGCGCGTGTTCGCGAAGGGCGGCGCGGAGGGCGTGCACGTCGCCGCCCTGCCCGAAACCGGCCTGGGGATCGCCATCAAGTGCGATGACGGCGCGGGGCGCGCGGCAAACCCGCTGACGGCCGCGCTGATCGCGCGCTTCCTCGGCGGCGGCGTGCCCGCGCATCTGCTGCCGCAGCCGCTGCGCAACTGGACCGGCACCGAGACCGGCGCCGTTCGCCTCGCCGGGCCGGTCGCATGAGCGACACCGAAGCCGAGATCGCGCGCCGCCGGACCTTCGCGATCATCTCCCACCCCGACGCCGGCAAGACCACGCTGACCGAGCACCTGCTGCGCGCGGGCGGTGCGATCCAGCTTGCCGGCAACGTGCGCGCCAAGGGCGAGCGGCGGCGCACGCGCTCCGACTGGATGTCGATCGAGCGCGAGCGCGGCATCTCGGTCGTGACCTCGGTGATGACGTTCGAGCACGCCGGCTGCGTGTTCAACCTGCTCGACACGCCGGGCCACGAGGATTTTTCCGAGGACACCTATCGCACGCTGACCGCCGTCGATGCCGCGGTGATGGTGATCGACGCCGCCAAGGGCATCGAGGCGCGCACCAAGAAACTGTTCGAGATCTGCCGCCTGCGCGACATCCCGATCGTGACGTTCATCAACAAGATGGACCGCGAAAGCCGCGACCCGTTCGCGCTGCTCGACGAGATTTCGGAAACCCTGGCGCTCGACACGGCGCCGGTGACGTGGCCGGTGGGGCGCGCCGCGGAGTTCTGCGGCACCTACGATCTGCGCCGGCGCGAGTATCACCTAGTCGCGGAACTGGGCGCAGTCCGACGTCCGCCTCGCCGCGGCGGCGCGAGGAGATCGACCTTGCCCGCGCCGCTCTGCCCGAGTTCGATCCCGGAAGCTTTGCTGCCGGGCACCTGACGTCCGTGTTTTTCGGCAGCGCGATCAAGGGGATAGGCGTCGCCGATTTATTCAATGCGCTTGCCGAATTCGGCCCGCCGCCGCGCGCGCAGCGCGCCGACCGGCGGGTGGTGGCGGCGACCGAGCCGCAGCTCACCGCGCTCGTGTTCAAGATCCAGGCGAACATGGACCCGAACCACCGCGACCGGATCGCGTTCGCGCGGGTCTGCTCCGGGCGGCTGGTGCGCGGCATGCGGCTGAAGCAGGTGCGCACGCAGAAGCTGATCCCGCTGCATGCGCCGCAATTCTTCTTCGCCCGCGACCGCGCGATTGCGGAAGAGGCGTATGCCGGCGACGTGGTCGGCATTCCCAACCACGGCACGCTGCGCATCGGCGACACGCTGAGCGAGTCGGAGGACCTGAATTTCCTCGGCGTGCCGTATTTCGCGCCGGAGATCCTGCGCCGCGTGCGCCTGGACGATGCGATGAAGCGCCAAGAAGCTGCGCCAGGCGCTGCAGGAACTCGCGGAGGAGGGGGTCGTGCAGCTGTTCCGCCCGCAGGACGGCTCGCCGCCGCTGGTGGGCGTGGTCGGCACGCTGCAGCTCGACGTGTTGCAGGCGCGGCTGGCCGCCGAATACGGCGTCGCGATCGGCTATGAGACGCCGCCGTTCCAGCTCGCCCGCTGGGTGTTCGGCGAGCGTGCGCCGCTGGCCGCGTTCATCGCCGCCAATCGCAGCGCGATCGCGGAGGATGTGGACGGCGACCCGGTGTTTCTCGCCACCTCCGCGTTCATGATGCGGCGCACGGTGGAACTGAATCCCAGCCTCAGCTTCCGCGACATAAAGGATTTCCGGGCGACCGCCGCTGCGGCATGATCATCCCGCCGCGCTGCGCCGCGGCAGGGGAGCACGCAAATGGCCAGGATCGAATCCGTCCAGTCGGCATTCTACCAGATCCCGCTCGACACGGTCCTGAGCGACAGCACGCACGGGACAATCCCGCATTTCGAGCTGGTCACCGCCCGCGTGCGCGATGCGGACGGGGCGGAGGGGATCGGCTACACCTATGCCGTGAATTCCGGCGCCGCGGCGTTCCATGCACTGATCGCCGGCTATCTCGCGCCGGCGATCATGGGCGAGGATGCCGACCGCATCGAGCACCTCTGGCAGCGCATGTGGTGGAAGCTGCACTATGGCGGCCGCGGCGGGCACGCGACCTCGGCCATCGCGGCGGTCGACATCGCGCTGTGGGACCTGAAGGCGCGGCGCGCGAAGCTGCCGCTGTGGCGCCTGCTGGGCGGGTTCGATCCGCATGTGCCGTGCTACGCCGGCGGCATCGACCTCGACTTTTCGATCGAGGATCTGCTGAAGCAGGCGGATGGCTTTCAGGCGGCGGGGTTTCGCGCGATCAAGATGAAGGTGGGCCGGCCGCAGTTGCGGCAGGACGTCGCGCGCGTGGAGCGGATGCGCGCGCATCTGGGCGAGGATTTCCCGCTGATGGTCGATGCGAACATGCGCTGGACGGTGGACGAGGCGGTGCGCGCCTGCCGCGCGCTCGCGCCGTGCAACCTGGTCTGGATCGAGGAGCCGACGATTCCCGACGACGTGGAGGGGCACGTGCGCATCGTGCGCGAGGGCGGCGCGCCGATCGCGACCGGGGAGAACCTGCACACGCTCTATGAGTTCCGCGCGATGATGGCGGCCGGCGGCGTGACCTTTCCGGAACCGGACGTGACCAATTGCGGCGGCATCGCGATCTTCCGCAAGGTTGCGGCGCTGGCGGAGGCGCACAACCTGCCGCTGACCTCGCATGGCGCGCATGACCTGACCGTGCACCTGCTCGCGTCGGCGCCGAACCGCAGCTACCTGGAAGTGCATGGTTTTCCGATCAACCGCTATGTGGCCGAGCCGCTGCGGATCGAGGAGGGGCTGGCGGTCGCGCCGGAGCGCCCGGGCCACGGCATCACGTTCGACTGGGCCGGGCTGGAGCAGCACCGGGTCACCTGATCGCCCGGCCTCGCGCCGCGTGACACGCCGCGGAATCCTGCTTAGGGTTTCGGCCGGGAGGAGTTGCCGCATGACCGCACACACCACCGTCAGTCACGCCGCCGGCAGCCGCTTCGATGAGGGGTTGCGCGCATTCTTCGCCTATCGCGATCTCGGCATCCGCGCCGCGAGCGAGGGCGCGGTGGGCGCGCACGTGATCCGTGCGGTGCCGGGTAACGGCGCGAAGCCCGACTGGCACACGCATGATCTGGCGTTCCAGATGGTGTACGTGCTGCGCGGCTGGGTGGAGTTCGAGTATGCCGATATCGGCGCGGTGCGGCTGGAGGCCGGCGATTCGGTCTATCAGCCGCCCCGCGTGCGCCATCGCGAACTTGCGCACAGCGACGACCTGGAAGTGCTCGAGATCACGGCGCCCGCCGAGTTCGCGACTGCGCCGGCATGACCGGCCGGGCGGCGGCACCCGTGCTCGGCGGCGCTGCTCTACGTCTGCGCCGACGGCAGCACCTTCACGGCGCAATTCGAGGCGACGACCGACCGGATGCTGGTGGAGCGGGCGGGGTCGCGCACACGCTGACGCACCAGATGTCCGCCGACGGCGCGCGCTATGCCGACAAGCGGCTGGAAGTCTGGGGCAAGGGCCGGGGCGCCCGGGTCACCGATCTGACCACGGGCGCCGCCGTGCAGTGCGAGGAACGCTGACCGGGCGGCCTGCCCGGATCAGGCCGCCGCGTCGTGCGGGATGCCCTTTTCCGCCAGCAGCGTCGCCAGCTCGCCCGACTGGAACATTTCGGTCACGATGTCGCAGCCGCCGACGAACTCGCCCTTGACGTAGAGCTGCGGGATCGTCGGCCAGTTGGAGAACTGCTTGATGCCGTCGCGCAGGTCCGCATCCTCCAGCACGTTCGCGGTCTGGAAGGGCACGCCCAGGTGGGTCAGGATCTGCACCACCCGCGCGGAGAACCCGCACTGCGGGAACATCGCGTTGCCCTTCATGTAGAGCATCACCGGGTTGTCGGTGATGTCGGCCTGGATGCGGTCGAAGACGGGGTTGGTCATCGGGTCAGGGTCCTTATTCGGGGGCCGAGGTTTGCAGGGCGAGCGCGTGCAGCTCGCCGCCCATGCGGCCGCGCAGGGCGGCGTAGACGATCTGGTGCTGCTGCACGCGCGGACTTGCCGCGGAACGCCTCGCTGACGACGGTGGCGGCGTAGTGGTCGCCGTCGCCGGCGAGGTCCTCGACGGTGACGCGCGCGTCGGGCAGGGCCGCCTTGATCAGCGCCTCGATCTCGCTCGCGGCCATCGCCATGCGGATACTCCCGTCAATGCTCGGCCGGCGCTCGTCCATCCAGGCCGGCAAGAAACGTTCGTGCGCGCGCGCAACGCGGTCACGGATATTGTTCGCCCATCGGGAAGTGTCAAATCCCGCCCCGCCGCTGTCGCCCAGCGCATCGCCGGCACCCCGGCCGCCTCGGCGGCGCGCGATCAGGGCCGCCGCGTCGGCCACCGCCAGCACGTAGCGGCCCTGGTCCTCGCCGAACCAGAACGCGTGCGCCGGGCATGTCCGCGCGGGCCCGGCCAGCAGCCGGACACCGACGCCCGCCGGCCATCGCCATCTCGGCGACCGCCACCAGCAGGCCGCCATCGGAGACGTCGTGGCAGGCGCGCGACCGCGCCGGCCAGGATCTGCGCGCGCACGAAATCGCCGGTGCGCCGCTCGGCCGGCAAGATCGACCGGCGGCGGCGGCCCGTCCTCCGCCCGGCGATCTCGCGCAGCCAGAGCGACTGGCCGAGCCAGCCCCGCGGTCGCGCCGACCAGCACCAGGTCGAGCCCCGGGCGCAGCGCGATCCCCACCGCCTGCGCCGCGTCATCCAGCACGCCGAGCCCGCCGATCGCCGGCGTGGGCAGGATCGCGCGGCCCTCGGTCTCGTTGTAGAGGCTGACATTGCCGCTCACGACCGGGAAGTCGAGCGCGCGGCAGGCCGCCGCCATGCCGCGGATGGCGGCGGCGAACTGGCCCATGATCTCGGGCTTCTCGGGATTGCCGAAATTCATGTTGTCGGTGATCGCGAGCGGCCGGGCGCCGACCGCGGTCAGGTTGCGCCACGCCTCCGCCACCGCCTGCGCGCCGCCCGCCTCGGGGTCGGCGGCGCAATAGCGCGGCGTGCAATCGGTGGTCAGCGCCAGCGCGCGGCGCGTGGCCCTCGATGCGCACCACGGCGGCGTCGGCGGCGCCCGGGCGCTTGACGGTCTGGCCGCCGACGGTGCTGTCGTACTGGTCCCAGATCCAGGCGCGCGAGCAGAGGTCGGGGCAGGCGATCAGGCGGCAGCAGCGCCTCGGCCAGGCCGACCGGGTCCCGACCGCGCCGAGCGGCGGCGGTCGGCGGCGTGGCTGCGGTCGGGCGGTGATAAAGCGGCGCCTGCTCGGCGAGCGGGGCGAGCGGGATGTCGGCTTCCACGCGCGCCCTGGTGGCGCACGACGATGCGGCCGGTGTCGGTGAGACGGCCGATCACCGCGAAATCCAGCTCCCATTTCTCGAAGATCGCGCGCGCCGCCGCCTCGCGGTCCGGGCGCAGCACCATCAGCATGCGCTCCTGGCTCTCCGACAGCATCATCTCGTAGGCGGTCATGCCGGTCTCGCGCTGCGGCACCGCGTCGAGGTCCAGCTCGATCCCGACGCCGCCCTTGCCGGCCATCTCGACCGAGGAGCTGGTGAGGCCGGCCGCGCCCATGTCCTGGATCGCCACGATCGCGTCGGTCGCCATCAGCTCCAGGCAGGCCTCGATCAGCAGCTTTTCGGTGAACGGATCGCCGACCTGCACGGTCGGCCGCTTCTCCTCGGAGTCGGCGCCGAACTCGGCGGAGGCCATGGTCGCGCCATGGATGCCGTCGCGGCCGGTCTTCGAGCCGACATAGACCACCGGATTGCCGACGCCGGCCGCGGCGCTGAGGAAGATGCGGTCCTTGCGGCGCGATGCCGACCGTCATCGCGTTGACCAGCGGATTGCCGTTGTAGGCCGGGTGGAAATTGACCTCGCCGCCGACCGTCGGCACGCCCACGCAGTTGCCGTAGCCGCCGATGCCGCGCACCACGCCATCGACGATGCGCTTGCGTGCGCGGATGCGCGGGGTCGCCGAAGCGCAGCGCGTTCAGGTTGGCGATCGGGCCGCGCGCCCATGGTGAACACGTCGCGCAGGATGCCGCCGACGCCGGTCGCCGCGCCCTGATAGGGCTCGATGAAGCTCGGGTGGTTGTGGCTCTCCATCTTGAAGACGGCGGCGAGCCCGTCGCCGATATCGACCACGCCCGCATTCTCGCCCGGCCCGTGGATCACCCAGGGCGCCTTGGTCGGCAGCTGCTTCAGCCAGACGCGGGAGGATTTGTAGGAGCAGTGCTCCGACCACATGACGCTGAACACGCCGAGTTCGGTCAGCGTCGGCGTGCGGCCCATGGATCGCCAGCACGCGCGCGTATTCCTCGTCGCTCAGCCCGAAGCTGCGGGCGAGCGCCTGGCATCGACCGTGCTCACGCCGACGCAGCGCCTCGGCGAGGCCGTCGAACAGCGGCTTGCCGTCGGTGCCGCCGATCAGCGGATCGACCAGGTCCTCGGGATGCGGCATCAGGCCGAGCACGCGCAGGTTCGGGCTGAGAGATGCCGGCGATGTTGCGGGCGCTGCCGTTGCGGTTGGCCGCCGGCGTGATCTCGCCGCTGCGGCGTGGCGTAGCGCAGCGCCACCAGGCCCTCGCCCTCCAGCCGGTCCAGCGTCGCGTCATCGGCGAAGTAGTTGCCGTCGCCATGCGCCATCGGGGCGCGGAACATCTGGCCGCGCTGGTAGCGGCCGGTGAACACGGTGTCGGTGCGCTCGACCCGCAGATGGCAGTCCATCGACGAGGAAGCGCAGCGACGGCGTTGCGCAGCAGCGCCCCCGGCAGCAGGCCGGCCTCGGTCAGGATCTGGAACCCGTTGCAGACGCCGAGCACGTAGCCGCCGCGCGCGGCATGGGCGCGCACCGCGCGCCATGACCGGCGAATGCGCCGCCATCGCGCCGCAGCGCAGATAGTCGCCGTAGCTGAAGCCGCCGGGGATCACGACCAGATCGAGCCCGCCGAGGTCGGTCTCGCGTGTGCCAGACCATGCGCGGCTTGCGGCCCGAGGCTGCGTTCCAGCGCGATCGCCATGTCGCGCTCGCGGTTGATGCCGGGGAAGATGACGATGCCGGCGTTCATCGTGCGCTCCCGCCCTCGTCGCAGGGATAGGACTGCGTGAGCGCCTCCACCGCCAGGGCGCTGGCGCTCATCCCGTCGCGCGCGGCCGCCTGCCGCAGATGCGCGACCGCCACGTCGCGCAGCGCGCCGCGGGTGATGCCGGCGGGCAGGCAGACCACGGAGGGCACGGCGAAGCGCGCGCCGAGCACCGGCTGGAACGCGCCCAGGGCGTCGGCAATGCCGGTGATGTAGCCGAGGCAGTCGGCGGACTCGAACAGGTTGTGGGAGTTGCAGGCGGCGAGAAGTTGCCGGCCGCTGAAAAAACTGCCGGCGGGAGCCGCGGCCAGGATCGCGCCGGCGAGCAGGGCAGGCGGTGCCGCGATCATTCCACCGCGATCTCGAAGCGTTCGATCACGGTATTGGCCAGCAGCTTGCGCGCCATCTCCTCCGCCTGCGCGCGGGCGCGGGCGGGGTCGGTCTCGGCGAGATCGAGCTCGATGCGCTTGCCGGCACGGACCTCGCCGACATTGGCGAAGCCGAGATGCTGCAGCGCCTGCCCGATCGCCTTGCCCTGCGGGTCGAGCACGCCGGGTTTCAGCATGACGGTGACGACGGCTTTCATGCGGATGTCAGCGCACGGAACGCCCTCTCCCCTTGAAGGGGAGAGGGTTGGGTGAGGGGTGGTGGCCACTGGAGGCGATGTCGCGTGCGCGCACCCTCACCCCGGCCCTCTCCCGCGAGCGGGAGAGGGAGTAATCCTCGCTGTATCATTGCATCCGCCCCGGCCTCCGGGCAGGACGCGCATGGTCCGCGGCGGCAAGCCCTCTCTCCCCTTCAAGAGGAGAAGGGTTGGGTGAGGGGTGGTAGCCCACCGGAGGCGATGTCCACGCGCGGCGGCACCCTCACCCCGGCCCTCTCCCGCGAGCGGGAGAGGGAGCAATCCTCGCCGTATCATTGCATCCGCCCCGGCCTCCGGGACGCGCGTGTCCGCGGCAAGCGGTGAGGGGTGGTGGCCACCGGAGGCGATGGCTGCGCGCGGCACCCTCACCCCGGCCCTCTCGCGCAAGCGGACGAGGGAGAAGTCGGCCCTCCCTCACTGCATCGTCTCCGGCCCCTTCAGGTCGCGCATGCCCGCTTCCGGCAGAATGCCCAGCCGCTTGGCCACTTCCTGATACGCCTCCTCGACCTTGCCCAGGTCGCGGCGGAACCGGTCCTTGTCCATCTTCTCGTTGGTCTTCGTGTCCCACAGCCGGCAGTTGTCGGGGCTGATCTCGTCGGCGAGCACGATGCGCATGTCCTCGTTCTCCCACAGCCGGCCGAACTCCAGCTTGAAGTCGACCAGCGTGATGCCGACGCCGAGGAACAGGCCGGTGAGGAAGTCGTTGATGCGCAGCGTCAGCGCGATGATGTCGTCCATGTCCTGCGTGTTCGCCCAGCCGAAGGCGGTGACGTGCTCCTCGGAAACCATCGGGTCGTCGAGCTGGTCGTTCTTGTAGTAGTACTCGATGATCGCTGCGCGGCAGCCGGGTGCCCTCGGGGATGCCGAGGCGCGTCGAGAGGCTGCCGGCGGCGACGTTGCGCACCACCACCTCGATCGGGATGATCTCGACCTCGCGGATGAGCTGCTCGCGCATGTTGAGCCGGCGGACGAAATGCGTGGGCACGCCGATCTCGCCCAGCCGCATCATCAGGTATTCGCTGATCCGGTTGTTCAGCACGCCCTTGCCGGTGATCACGCCCTTTTTCTGGGCGTTGAACGCGGTGGCGTCGTCCTTGAAATACTGCACGAGCGTGCCGGGTTCCGGACCCTCGAACAGGATCTTCGCTTTGCCTTCGTAGAGCTGGCGGCGGCGGGCCATGACGCATTCCTGTGGCGTTCCCCCGGACCCCCGGTCCGGGCTGTCGCGCGGCGCGCGACGGACTGCCGCGCCGCCGCAGCAAGGACGACGCTCGCGGCCGTATAGCAGCCCGTTCGGCTGCGTGCCACGTCCGGGGCCGCATCGCGGGGTCGCTTGGCCGCGGGGATACGATTTGATGCACATCTGGGCATTTCGATGCAGGAGGGCATGAAATGCCTTCATTTTGGGCACTGCTGCCCGCAGTCTAGCCGTCGGACATGGCCCGGGATTTGCAATCATTGTCGGTGCCGTTCTCGGGAGGCTACCCCATGCCCGACACCCTCTCTGTCGCTGCTGAGCCCTACACCTTTGCGTTCGCCCCGGCACACACCGCGCTGCTGATCATCGACATGCAGCGCGACTTCCTCGAGCCCGGCGGATTCGGGGAGATGCTCGGCAACGACGTCTCCCAGTTGCGCCGCACCATCGAGCCCAACCGCCGCCTGCTGGCCGCCTGGCGCGAGGCCGGGCTGCTCGCCATCCACACCCGCGAGGGCCACCGGCCGGACCTCGCCGACCTGCCGCCGGCCAAGCGGGTGCGCGGCGCGGCGGCGACCACGATCGGCGATCACGGGCCGATGGGCCGCATCCTGGTGCGCGGCGAGGCGGGGCACGACATCATCCCCGAACTGGCTCCGGCGCCCGGCGAGCCGGTGATCGACAAGCCCGGCAAGGGCGCGTTCTGCGCCACCGACCTGCACGCGATCCTGCAGCATCGCGGCATCCGCCGGCTGGTCGTCACCGGCGTCACCACCGAAGTCTGCGTCAACACCACCGTCCGCGAGGCCAACGACCGCGGCTACGAGTGCCTCGTGCTGGAGGACTGCGTCGGCTCCTACTTCCCCGAGTTCCAGGCCGTGGGCCTCGCGATGATCAAGGCCCAGGGCGGCATCTTCGGCTGGGTGGGCCATTCCGCGGCCGTGCTCGCGGCGCTCGCGGGCGCCGGCCTCGTGGCGCAGCCGGCATTGCAAGGAGCAGCCTGATGAGCGCGACGGCATCCGTGACGACCACGTTCCGTCCCAACCTCTGGGTGCCCGGCGACTGGAACGCCTTCTTCGGCTTCGGCACCAACATCCTGGTCAACCTGCTGGTGCTCACCGGGCTGCTGCGCTTCGTGCTGAAGATGCCGGACGCGCTGGTGTTCGGCCGCATCCTGCCGGCGACCGGCCTGATGCTGTTCCTGAGCACGATGTACTACGCCTGGCTCGCCTACCGGCTGGCGCGAGCGCACCGGGCGCACCGACGTCTGCGCGCTGCCGTCGGGCATCAGCGTGCCGCACATGTTCGTCGTCGTCTTCGTCATCATGATGCCGATCCTCGGCCGCACCAACGATCCGGTGCAGGCCTGGGAAGCCGGGCTCACCTGGGTGTTCGTGCAGAGCTTCGTGCTGATGGCCGGCGGCTTCATCGGCCCCGGTCATCCGCCGCATCACGCCGCGCGCCGCCCTGCTCGGCTCGCTCGCCGGCATCTCGATCACCTTCATCTCGATGCGCCCGGCGGCGCAGATGTTCATGACGCCGGTGATCGGCGTCGTCTGCTTCGCCGTCATCCTGGCCAACTGGTTCGGCGGCGTGCGCTATTTCCGCGGCGTGCCGGCGGGGCTGGTCGCGATCGCGGTCGGCGTCGTGATCGCCTGGGGTTCGAGCGCGTTCGGCTTCGACTACGGCGGCATGAGCCTCGGCCATATCGGCGCGGCGCTGGGCAGCTTCGGCTTCGCCGTTCCGCTGCCGGCGGTCGGCCACGTGTTCTCCGGCTTCAAGTTTCTCGGCGTCATCCTGGTCACCGCGATCCCGTTCGGCATCTACGACCTCGTCGAGGCGATGGACAACGTCGAGAGCGCGGCGGCCGCCGGCGACGCCTTCCCGACCACGCGCGTGCTGACCGCCGACGGCGTCGTCAGCCTGATCGGCTGCCTGATGGGCAACCCGTTCATCAACGCGGTCTATATCGGCCATCCCGGCTGGAAGGCGATGGGCGGGCGCATCGGCTACTCCGCCGCGACCGGCGTGATGGTGCTGGTTCTCACCTGGTTCGGCGTGATCGCGCTGATGATGGCGCTGATCCCGGTGGTCGCGATCCTGCCGATCCTGCTCTACATCGGCATGCTGATCGGCTCGCAGGCGTTCCAGGAGACGCCGCGCCGCCACGCGCCGGCGATCGTGCTGGCGCTGGTGCCGCAGATCGCCGCCTGGGGCAAGACGCAGATCGACAGCGCGCTCGGCGCCGCCGGCACCAGCGCGCACGCGCTCGGCTTCGACAAGCTGGCCGGCGCCGGCGTGCTCTATGACGGGCTGGAGACGCTCGGCGGCGGCGCCACGCTCGCCGGCATCGTGCTGGGCGCGATCACCGTGTTCATCATCGAGCGCGAGTTCAACAAGGCCGCCGCCTTCGCGCTCGCCGGCGCCGTGCTGACCTTCTTCGGCTTCATCCATGGCGAGGCGATCGGCATCGGGCAGTCGCCGGCGGTGGCACTCAGCTACCTGCTGGTCGCCGGCCTGCTGTTTACTGCGCCCACTACGCCACCTTCTCCGAGCCGGTGGCGGAGCCGAAGCATGAGCGTGGGCTCGACCCGCACGGCATGCCGGCGGACGCGACCGCCTGACACTGCGGCCGCCGCGCGCCCGGTTCAGTGCCCCGGGGATCAGTGCCCCGGGGTCAGTGCCCAGGCGTCAATGAAGGGCGCGCCAGCGGCCGTGCCAGGCGGCGAGCGCCTCGGGGGGCATGGGCCGGGCGATGTGGAACCCCTGGGCGAGCGGCACGCCGAGCTCGGCCATCAGGGTCCAGAGATGCGCGTCGGCCACACCCTCGGCGACGACGAGGAGGCCGCGCGCCTGGGCCGCGGCGATGGTGCGGCGCAGGAACCGCCGCGCCGCCGCGCTGGTCGCGCTCTGCCGCACCACGGCCTTGTCGAGTTTCAGCATCGTGAAATCGAGCGCGAGCAGCGCGCTTGGGTCGCGCAGCCCCGGCCCCACGTCGTCGATCGCTATGCCATATCCGGCGCGCCGGAGCCGGTTCACCACGACCGCAAGATCGGCCAGCCGGGCGAGAGGGCGGCTCTCGGTGAGTTCGATGGTGAGTCGCTCGGCCGGCATGCCGGACTGCACGCGGCCGCGCTCCAGCCACGCGATCGCGTTGGCGCGCAGCAGAACGTCGAGCGGCAGGTTCACGGCCAGCCATGCGGGGAACGGCGCGAGCCACGCGGGCCAGTCGGCGATGACGCGCCGTGCGACCGACCGGCTCAGCGGCCATGCGAGCCCCGCGCGTTCGGCCGCCGGCACGAAGGCGGAGGCGCCGAGCAGGCCACCCTCCACCCGCGCGAGCCGCGCCAGGGCCTCGAGTCCCACCGGCGCGGCATCGGCGATGCGCACGATCGGCTGATAGCGCGCGTGGATGCGCGGCCCTTCCAGCGCGCGACGAAGTTCGCCCGGACCGAGCAATGTCTCCGATTCCGGGCGCTGACCCGCGACCCGCGGCTGCGGCCGCCCACCCGCCCCCAAATTGCGCATTGTGAAGTATCTCGCGAAGCACGCATCCGGTGCAAGAGCGAGATTGGTTAGGGGGTCGCCTTGGCCACCTTGGCCGGCGCCTGGGCCTCGCGCCGCAGCCGGTTCTCGCCGAGGAAGAGCAGGATCGGCGCCGCGATGAAGATGGAGGATGAGGTGCCGATCACGATGCCGAACAGCATCACCCAGGCGAAGCCCGAGAGCGTGCTGCCGCCGAACAGCGCCAGCGGCAGCGAGGCGAGGAACACCGTCGCCGAGGTGCCGAGGGTCCGGTTCAGCGTCTCGTTGATCGACAGGTCGATCAGGTCGCGCAGCGGCATGGTCTTGTATTTGCGCAGGTTCTCGCGCACCCGGTCGTAGACCACCACCTTGTCGTTGGTGGAGTAGCCGAGGATCGTCAGGATCGCCGCGACCATCACCAGGTCGAACTCGAAGCGGGTCACGACCAGGAATCCGATCGCCTTGGTGACGTCGAGCAGCAGCGTCGCGACGGCGCCGACCGCGAACTGCCACTCGAAGCGGAACCAGATGTAGATCAGGATCATCAGCAGGCTGATGCCCAGCGCCAGCATGCCGTTGCGGTAGAGTTCCGCGGAGACCGAGGGGCCGACCGCGTCGGTGCGCATCACCTTGCTGCCCGGCTGCGCGGCGTCGAAGGCGGCGCGCACCTTGTTCGACCACCGCCTGCGTCGCCGCGGCGGAGGGCTGCGCCTCCATGCGGATCAGCACGTCGTCGGCCGCCCCGAAGCGCTGCACGCCGGGCTCGCGAATCCCCTGCGCGCTGAGGGCGTCGCGGATCTTGGCGATGTCGGCCGGCCCTTCGGTGCGCACCTCCATCACGATGCCGCCGGCGAAGTCGATGCCGAGATTGAGGCCGGGGTGGAAGAACAGCACGATCGACAGCGTGGAAAGCACGGCCGAGACGATCAGCCCCATGAACCGGCCGCGCATGAAGTGGATGCGGGTGCCGTCGGGAACGAAGCGCAGCAGCGGGCGGTAGAACATCGTACGCGAACCTCTCAGACCGGCAGCGCGCGCGGGCGCGTGATCGCGTACCAGCGCACCATCAGCAGCCGCACGAACATGGTTGCCGTGAACAGGGTGGTGACGATGCCGACCGTGATCGTGACGGCAAATCCGCGCACCGGCCCGCTGCCGAAGATGAACAGCATGACATGCGCGAGGAAGGCGGTGGCGTTGCTGTCGATGATGGTCGCGTAGGCGCGCTTGAACCCGGCCTCCATCGCGTTCAGCGGCGTTCGCCCGGCCCTCACTTCCTCGCGGATGCGCTCGTTGATCAGGATGTTCGCGTCGACCGCCATGCCGAGCGTCAGCAGGATGCCGGCCATGCCCGGCAGGGTCAGCGTCGCCTGCAGCAGGCTCAGGATCGCCAGCATCAGGAACAGGTTGAACACCAGCGCGATGTTCGCGAACCAGCCGAACAGGCCATAGAACGTGCCCATGAAGACGATGACGAAGACGAAGCCGGCGAACAGCGAAATCGCACCGGCGCGGATCGCGTCGGCGCCCAGTTCGGGGCCCACGCTGCGCTCCTCGACCACCGTCAGCGGCGCCGGCAGCGCGCCGGCGCGCAGCAGCACCGCGAGGTCGGTGGCGCTGGCGGCGGTGAAGTTGCCGGAGATCTGACCGCGCCCGCCGGTGATCGCCTCGCGGATCACCGGCGCGCTGATCACCTTGTTGTCGAGCACGATCGCGAACCGGTGGCCGACATTGGCGCGCGAGACATCGGCGAAGCGGCGGGTGCCCAGGCTGTCGAAGGTGAAGTTGACCACCCATTCGCCGGTCTGCGGGTTCTGGCCGGCGCGGGCGTCGGTCAGGTTGCCGCCGTCGACATCGACCCGCTTGCGCACTGCGATCTTCTGGCCGGGCTGGTCGCTGAGGGGCAGCAGCTCCACGCCCGGCGGCGCCACGGTGGCGGTCGGGTTCGCGCCTTCGTCGACAAGCTGGAAGGTCATGCGCGCGGTCTTGCCGAGCAGCTGCTTGATCCGGTTCGGGTCCTCGACCCCCGGAAGCTGCACGACGATGCGGTCCTGGCCCTGGCGGGTGATGATCGGATCGACGACGCCGGTTTCATCGATGCGCCGGCGCACGATCTCGATCGACTGCTGCACCGCCTGGTTCGCCCGCTCGATCAGCGCCGGCGGCGAGAGGGCGAGGATGACGCCCTCCGGGGTCGTGCTCACCTCCAGGTCGGGGCGGGATGTGACGCCGGTGCCTTCGGTGCTGACCAATTCATGCAGCGCTGTCGCCGCGGCCGCCGCCTGCCCGGGGTTGCCCGGCTTGACCACGAGCCGGTCGCGCGGCGCGTCGATGGCGAGCTGGTAGGGGCGGACCTGGGCCCGCTCCAGCGCCCGGCGGGCCTGATCGGCGAGACCCTCCAGCCGCTCCTTGATCACCGCGCGCATGTCAACCTCCATCAGGAGGTAGCTGCCGCCGCGCAGGTCGAGGCCGAGATGGATCGTTCGCCACGGCAGCCAGTTGCCGGGGGCGGGCAGAAGGTTGGGCAGCGAGAACAGCACGCCCAGCGCGCAGATGCCGACGATCAGCGCGATTCTGATGCGCGAGAAATAGAGCATGCGGGCGCTTCGTCTCCGGTCGCGGGCGGGCTGGGGCGGCGGAGAATGGCCGCAACCCCCTCCCGGCGCAACTGGCGCGCGTGCCGCGGGTTAGCCGCCCGGCGTGACCGCGAGCAGAAGCGACTTGCTGATGACGGCGGTGATCATATCGCCGGTCTTGACCGTCGCCATGGCCCTCTGCCCCTCCGGCGTGACCACCGGAACGGTACGGACCGCGCCGCCCTTCGGGTTGACGAGCTGGAGCGTGTGGGTCGCCATGTCCTTGCCGACGACGAGGAAGGTCACGACCATCCGCGCCGACGCCGCGCCGGCCGGCATCTCGCCGGGCGCCGCCCTGGAGGTGTCCATCGTGAGCGAATTGGCCGGCATCTTGCTGCCCGGCGGGGCGAGCACGAAGGCGACCGAGCCGTGGTAGCGGGCGGTGACGCGGTCGCCCGGGTGGACCTGGGCGAGGTTCCGCACCTCCGGCCCGGCCACGAACTCCATCGTCTCGCCGTCGGGGAAGGTCAGCGCGACGGTGCGGGTCTGCATGTCCACCGACTTCACGGTGGCGTGCTCGGAGAAGGTCTGCGTCCACCCCATGCCGCCCATCTGGTCGGCGGTTGCCTGGGCGTGGGCGGGCAAAGCCGGCGCAGTCAACGCAAGGAGCAGGAGCCCGGCGATGCCGAGCCCTGCGTGGGCCGGTCTGGTCATGAGCGATCCCCCTGGGATTACGGTGTAGTCATGCGATGCTGCGCCGGGGGTCGATTCGTCGCAAGGCGCATCGCGGTGAGCGGCCCCCGGCGCGCGGGCCGCGCGGGAGGGATCAGGTGGCGGAGAGGGGCTTGCGCATCGGGCTGGTCGGGGCCGGCCATTTCGGCCGCTTCCATGCCCAGAAGATCGCGGCGGGCGCGCGGACGCAGCTTGCCGGCATCCACGACCGCGATCCCGCGCGCGCAGCCGCGCTCGCGGCCGAGGTGGGGGCCCGCGCGCTCGCCTGGCCGGACCTGCTGGCGGCGAGCGACGCCCTGGTGATCGCCACCCCCGCCGAGGCGCATTTCACCCACGCCGCCGCAGCGCTCGCGGCGGGGCGGCATGTGCTGGTGGAAAAGCCGATCGCGGCGACGCTGGCCGAGGCGGAGGAGCTGGGCCGGCTCGCGACCGCCGGCGGGCTCGTGCTCCAGGTCGGGCACCTGCTGCGCTTCTCCGCCGAGCACCAGGCGATCACCAGCCGCATCCAACGCCCGGTCTATCTGGAGTGCGTGCGCATCGCGCCGTTCAAGCCGCGCGGCACCGACGTGTCGGTGATCCTCGACCTGATGATCCACGACCTCGACCTCGTGCTGGCGCTGGTGGACAGCCCGATCGAGAGCATCGACGCGGTAGGCGCGCCGGTCGAGAGCGCGTACGAGGACATCGCCAACGCGCGGGTGCGCTTCGCCAACGGCTGCGTCGCCACCATCACCGCCAGCCGGATCTCGCTGAAGACCGAGCGCAAGCTGCGGCTGTTCAGCCAGGAAGGCTACATGTCGGTCGATTTCGGCGCCCGGACGCTGATGATGATCGGCCGTGAGCGCGGCCTGCCGATCCCCGGCGGCGAGGGTGGGCGGATGGAGCAGTCGAGCTGGACCGAGCAGGATGCGCTGGCGGCGGAGCACGCGGCGTTCGCGGCGGCGGTGCTCGACGGCGCGCCGGTGCTGGTCGATGCGGCGGCGGGCGCCCGCGCCCTCGCCGCGGCGCTGGCGGTGGGCGAAAGCATGGCCGCCTCGCGGGCGAAGGCGGCGGCGTCGGGGCTGATCCGGGTGTGATGGCTAGCCGAATCGCAGCGCAAGCTCCGTCGGGCCGCGATTGGCGGCGGTGCGGTACCAGCGCACCGGCCGGCCCTCGTCGCGCGTGAAGGCAGGAAAGCGGGCGAACAGGCGTTCGAGCGCAATCGCCGTTTCCAGCCGCGCCAGATGCGCGCCGGCGCAGCCATGCGGTCCGTGGCCGAAGCTGAGCGCGGGGGCGTGCCGCCGCGTGATGTCGAAGCGGTCGGGGGCGGCGAAATGCGCGGGGTCGCGGTTGGCCGCGGCGAGACTGAGCTGCACCACCGCGCCGCGCGGAATGGTGGTGCCGGCCACCACGACATCCGCCAGCGCGATGCGCGGGAGCAGCGTCACCGGCGGCTCATAGCGCAGCGTCTCCTCGATCGCGTCCGGCATCCGCGCAGGCTCGGCAACGAGCGCCGCGCGCGCCTGCGGATCGCCGAGCAGCAGCCAGACGACGTTGCCGATCAGGTTGCGCACCGCGACATGGCCCGCCAGCAGCAGCAGGATCGCGTTGCCCACGATCTCCGCCGTGTTCGGCCCGTCGTCCTTATCTGCGGCGCGGGCGAGGATGCCCAAAAAGTCGTCGGTCGGCCGGGCGCGCCGCTCAGCCAGCAGCGCCTCGGTATAGGCGCTCATCTCGCGCGCGCTGCGGACCATGCGCGTCGCCGTGTCGACGGTGATCGGAAAGACGTTGAAGAAATCGACGAAGTCGACGGACCAGGCGACGATGCGCGCGCGGTCCGCCTCCGGCACGCCCATGAAGTCGGAGAGCACGTAGGCGGGCAGCAGGAACCCGTAGTCGGCGGCGACATCCATGCCGCCCTGCGGCGCCGCGGCATCGAGCAGCACGTCCGCCGCGCGCGTGACCGATGGCAGCAGCGCCTGCACCGCGGTCGCGTTGAAGCCGAGATTGATGAAGCGGCGCAGCCGCGCATGCGCCGCACCGTCCATCATCAGCACCCAAGAGCCGAACATCGGCGCGAGCGAACGCAGGTCGTCGCGCACAGGCGCCGGCGCCTGATCGACGAAGCCGCGCATGCGGTCGGCGCTCATGCGCGGATCGCGCAGCAAGGCGGCGACATCGTCGTAGCGGAAGACGAACCACTGATCGAGCGGCGCGTGATGATAGACGGGGCAGGAGTCGCGGTAGCGCGCGAGGGCGGCGAAGGGATCGTCGAGCGTGGCGGGATCGTCCATGAAGAAGGGTTCGCCGAAATGCCCTGTCGCCATGCGGTCCGCTCCCGGTTCGGCGCTGCGCAAGCCCGCGCTCTGCAAGCACGGTTCGCCGCTTCGCGTCAACGTGTCTCGGGAAATTCTGCCGCTGCGCGCAAGCTCGCCATTTGGTGATGCCGGCTCCGCTGGTTTGCCTCGCTTCTAGCGGCGTCCGTTGCGTAGATTTGCAGTGACGACGCATATGCCGATGACGAAGCCGCCGCTTGGCTTCCGACCGTCGCGCTGCCTGTGTCGAGCAGCCTTCCGGCGGCAGCGGCCACGTCCTCTGAACCGCGCTCTCGCACCCGGAGGCCCGGACCATGTCCAGGTGGAGCGACGAAAGGCGAAGCGGTCCAGCCCGCCGTTCGCGCAGGGTGCCCCGACGCACTTTGCTGAAGGCCGGCGCCACCGCCGCGTTGCCGCTCGTGCATGTCCGCACCGCCCGCGCAGGCGCGAAAATCTCCTTCGCCTGCGCAACCCATCGCGTACCCGGCGCCGACGCCGCGCTGGAGGCAGCTGGTCGCCGAATGGGCGCGCAAGACGAAGACCGAGGTCTCGTCGACATCATCGACAGCACCGCGTTCGTGGCAGTGATGGCGGCAGAGGCGCAGGCGCGGCAGGGCCACGACTTCATGCAGCTTGCGCCTGTGGGAAGCACATCAGTACGCGAGCCTGCTCGAGCCGGTGGACGACATCATGACGCGGCTCGCCGCGAAGTACGGCGCGCTGCCGCCGCTGCTCGACTACATCGCGAAGGTGGAGGGCCGTATCGGGCCGTCCCGAGCCCAATGGAACAGCTACTACGTGCCGGCGTGCAGCCGCATCGACCTGTTCCGGCAGCACGCGGGGATGGATGTAAGGCGACGTTCCCGATCGCGGCCGCGATGGGGCCGGACTACGATCGCTGGACCTGGGATTTCTTCCTCGACGCCGCCGGGAAATGCGCGAAGGCCGGGTTCGCGTTCGGGCTGCCGCTGGGACAGACCGACGATTCGGTCGACTGGGTCGGCGTGCTGTTCCGCAGCTTCGGCGCCGAGCTGGTCGATGCCAGCGGCAACATCACCGCAAACTCCGACAACGTCGGCAAGTGCTCGACTACGCCAAGCGGCTCGCGCCGCTCCTGCCGCCCGGCGTCTACAGTTGGGACAATGCCTCCAACAATCGCGCGCTGATCTCCGGCAAATCGGCGCTGATCTTCAATCCGCCCTCGGCCTGGGCGGCGGCGCTGCGCGACAATCCGCGGGCGGGCGAGCAGATCTGGCACCATCCGATCCCCGCGGGCAAGCAGGGCCGGTTCGCTGCCCTCAGTCCCGACGCTTCGGGGTCTCTGGTCTTTCAGCAAAAACAAGACGGCGGCGCGCGAGCTGATCGAGTGGCTGAGCGAGCGCGCGCAGGTGCAGCGGATGTGCGCCGCCACGCGCGGGATGGACATCCCGCCGTTCGTCAGCATGACCGACTTCCCGATCTGGGCCGAGGAAGGGCCGCCCAACGGGACGCTGTTCAACTATCCGCTGAAGCCGGCCCATCATGCCGAGCCCTCGATCGCGTGCTGGCCGGCCCCGCCGCTGATCGCGGCACAGATGTACACGCGGGCGATCATGCCTCAGATGCTCGCGCGCGCCACGCATGGCGGGGCGAGCATCGCGCAAACGATCGCCTGGGCTGAGGGCGAGCTGGCGGGGTTTATGCGGTAGCGGCCGGGGCCGTCGACGTCGTCTCCAATTCGTCCAGGAGAGCTCGCACGTCGCGCAGCAGCGGGGTGTCAAGGCCTTCGGTGAACCATGCATAGACCGGGGCGAGCTGCGCGCGGGCTTCCGCGCGCGAGCCCCGATCGCGCAGCAGGCGCGCGTTGCTCGCCGCAGCCTGCAACTTCCAGAGCATGGCGCTCTGACGGTCGGCGATAGCGAGCGCGCGCTCAAAACACTGCGCGGCCGCGGCGTCGTCGCCGCGTTGCCGGTGGCGCCTCGCCGATGCGCCGATGCAGTTCGGCCGCATACCACATCTCGCCGGTGCGCTCCGCGAGGTCGAGCCCCTCGCGCAGAATGCGCAACGCCGCCTCGGTATCCCCGAGCATCTGGTGCGTTTCCGCCAGCAGGGCGGAATACCGGGCGGCGTACATCGTTGCCCCTGCCGCGGTCCAGCTCGCGAGCCCCTCGGCGACCAAGCCGCGCCCCTTTCGGGATCGCCGCGACGCGCCAGCACGCAGCCCTGCATGATACTGACCCGTGCGCCATAGAACGCAAAGTCATGCTCTTGTGCAAGCCCGATAAGCTCCGGCAGAAGCGTTTCGATGTTCGACAGCTCGCCCAGGAACGAGAGCAACTCGACGTGCCTTAGCAGACACCAAAAGATATCGCGCACGTCGCTTCGGTGCCTCGCTATCTTTCGACCGTGGCGCAAACGTGGATGAGCCCCTGATCGGGATAGCCGAGCCAGCACATGACGAACGCCAGCCATGCTTGGGCAGCGGTCCGGTGAAAAGTAGGGCGCGTCGGGCGTCCACGGACGATCCGGCGGAACGCTCTGTTCATCTGACAGAAATTCGCGCGACCCGATCACCGCTTCGAGCCGCGCCCGTGCTTCTGGCGAACTCACCACGGAGCATCTCCGCTCCTCCGGCAAAGAGATTGCCGAGGAAGCGGCCCTGCGCGCCGCTGGTTCCAAGGCCGGAGCGCAATAGGCTATCGGCCGCATCCCGCACCCGCTGCATGTCGCTCCGGTGCAGAAGAGCAGAAACTGGCCCGAGAGGGCGTGCGCATGGTCGGATGGTCGGCCAAGCTGTTCCCAGAGCTCGATCATCCGAGCGTTGAGGCCCTCGACCTCAGCGGTCGCATAGGCCCGTCTGGTAGAAGACTCCGTCGCTGAGGCCGAAGAGCGCATCCAGCTCCATCCGGTCTCGCGACGGACCCTCCGGCAACGTCCCAATCAGGCGCATGGCGTTCACGGAAATGCTGCGCGAACCTCTGCGATGGCGCCGCTCACCGCCGATCGTCCTGCAGACGCGCGTGTAGTAATTGACCGCTCTTTCGGCGAGGCCGCCCTGCTCGCAGTGATGCGCGAGGAGGTCGGGCTGCGCGTCCTCGATGCCGGGTTGCCGCGCGATCAGCGCCGCGACGATGCGCGCGTGGATCGCCGCGCGCTGGCTCTTCAGCAGGTTTTCATAGGCCGCGTCCTGCACCAGCGCGTGCTTGAACGCATAGACGGCGTCCGGCGCGACGCCGCGGCGAAACGCGAGCCCGGCGCCGACGAGTTCGTCGAGGCCCTGGGCAAGCCGGGTGTCGGGCAGCCCGGCGACGTCGGCCAGCAGCACATGCGGAGAACTCGCGCCCGATCACCGCGCCGATCTGCGCCACCTGCTTGGCCGCCGGCAGCCGGTCCAGGCGCGCCATCAGCGAGGCCTGCAGGGTCGCGGGAACCGCAAGCGATCGGGCAACCGCGTCGAGCCCGCTCCGGGCCTTCCAGCACGGCCTTGGTCAGCTCCTCGATGAACAGCGGGACGCCGTCGGTCTGCGCAACGATGCGCTCCAGTCAGAGCCGCGGACAGCGACGTGGCCGCCATGACCTGCGCGGCCAGCGCCGCCGATCGCCGCCGGTCCAAGCCGGCTCAGCGCGATGAGGCTGACGCCGGGCGGCCGATCCACGGCGCCGCGAACTCCGGGCGGAAGGAGATGACCAGCAGCACTGGCAAATCCGCGAGCCGGCCGATCGTCGCGTCGAGCAGTTCGAGCGAGCTTGGGTCGGCCCAATGGGCGTCTTCGAACAGCAGCAGCACCGGGCGGCGTGCGCGAGGCCGCCAGCCGCGCGTCAGCGCCCGAAAGTCAGTTCCCGGCGCTGCTGCGGGCCGAGATCGGGCGGCGTGTACCGTCCGGCCGTCGGGATCGACAGCAGCGTCGCCAGCAGTGCGACATCCTCGGGCGGGAGCGCTGCGGCGCGACGACGGTCTCGAGCTTGCGCAGCCGCTCGCTCGGCAGTGTCGCCGCGCGCGAAGCCGGCCTCCTGCTCCCAGCGCGCGATGATCGGATAGAGCGGGCTGTCCTGATGATGCGGCGAGCAGAAATAGCGCAGGCTGGCATGCGGCTCGCCGGCCAGCCGCGCCTCCAGCTCGGCGAGCAGGCGCGACTTGCCGATCCCCGGCTCGCCAGAGAGCAGCACCATGCGGCCTTCGCCGGCTTTCGCCTGCTGCCAGCGGCGCAGCAGCAGGTCGAGCTCCTCGTCGCGGCCGACCAGCGCCGTGAGCGCGCCGCCATAGAGCGCCTCGGAGCGGCTGACGAGGGCGGTGTTGCGTTCCACCTGCCAGGCGCGCTGCGGCAATTCGAAACCCTTGAGGTTCTGCAAGCCGAGATCGCGGAACTCGAACAGCGGGCCGAGCAGTGCGCGGGTCGCGTCGCTCACCACGATCGCGTCCGGCTGCGGCGAGCACCTGCAGCCGCGCAGCAAGATTTGGCGTCTCCCCGATCGCCGAAAATTCCTGCGCCGAGCCCGCGCCGATCAGATCGCCGACGACCACGAGGCCGGTCGCGATGCCGATGCGCACCGCGAGGTTCAGCGGGCGAACCGCCGCGATGACGGCAAAGCCGGCGGACCGCGCTCTCCGCCTGCGCCTCGTCGGCGTTGGGCCAGCCGAAATACGCGAGCACACCGTCGCCGATCAGGTGTGCGAGATGGCCGCGCTTGTCGGCAACCGCCGCGGCGATCGCCGCCTGATAGGATTGCAGGACGTGCCGGAGTTCCTCGGGATCGAGCCGCGTGGACAGCGCCGTCGATCCCACCAGGTCGCAGAACAGCATCGTGACTTGCCGCCGCTCGGGCGGGAACTCCGCCGTGTGCGTGGCGCCGGTCGGCTCGCTCGGCAAAGCGGCAATCGCCTCCAGCAGCCGGCGCCGGTGGCCCACCGAGGAAACGCCGATCTCCTTCAAATCCTCGCCCGTCAGACGGGCAAGGAGCTTCGGCGCTCACATCATTTTCGCGAAACGCGGTCTCGTATTGCGCAAGACCCAGCGTGCGTAGCCAGTCCGCGACGTCCATGGCCGTTCTCCGGCTCGGTCGTGCGATCGAATTATTATCGTCCCGCTGCAGCGGGAATGTCCAGAAATAGCCGCTCGCTGCTGCCTAGACCGTCCGTGTTACTTTCGCGAGGCCGGGCGGATGGTCGGGGTCGCGGCCGCGGGCGCGGGCGGCGGCCTCCGCGGCGAGGTAGAAACACAGCAGCGGCGGCAACAGGTCGGTGTCCGCGTGCTCCGGCGGCAACGTCGGCAGGGTGATGACCGCCGGGTCGGCCAGCCCGGCCGCGAAACAGGGCGTGCCGCGCGCCGCGAGGTCGGCGAGCAGCGCCGCCGTGCCGGCGCGCGCGGCATCGTCCTGCACGAAGGCCAGCACCGGGAACGCCGGCCCCGCCAGCGTCCGCGGCCCGTGCGGCAGTTCCGCCGAGCTGTAGGCGAGGCCGGCCACGCCGCAGGTCTCGGCAAGTTTCAGCGCCGCCTCGCTGGCGATCGCGAGGCCCGGGCCGCGGCCGAGGCAGAACATCCGGTCGGCGCGCGCGAGTTCCGCGGCGAGCGGCGACCAGTCGAGCGCGGCGGCCGCCGCCAGCCGCGCCGGCAGCCGCGCAAGCGCCGCGCCCAGCGCCGCATCGCCGGTCCAGGCGGCGGCGAGCGCCAGCCCGGCGGCGATGCTCGCCAGCACCGATTTGGTCGCCGCCACGCTGCGCTCCGGCCCGGCCGCGACATCGAGCGCGAATTCGCATGCGGCGGCGAGCGGGGAGGCGGGATCGTTCACCAGCGCGAGCGTCAAGGCGCCCGGCCGCGCGCGCGTCCTCTGCCGCGCGGATCAGGTCCGGGCTGCGGCCCGACTGCGAGATTGCCAGGAACAGCGCGCCGCGCAGCCGCTGCCGGCGGTGATAGAGCGAGGCGATCGAGGGCATCGCCGCCGCCGCCACCACGCCGAGCGCGCGCGCCAGCACGTAGCGCAGGAACGTGCCGGCATGGCCGGAGCTGCCGCGCGCGCACACCATGACCACGCGCCGGGTCGAGTGCCCGCAGCCGCGGCGCCGATGGCGGCGAGCGCCGCGCCCTGGTCGAGGCAGCGTGCCACCGCGTCGGCGGATTGCAGCGCCTCCTCGCGCATGAAGGTCACAGCACATCTCCGGCGACGATGGGCAGTAGTCCGCCGCGTGGGCGCGCATGCCGGCAGGCGCGCCCGGACGCCGTGGCGGAGGGACCATGCAGACGAACGACGCGATCTATCCGAGCCTGCGCGACCGCGCGGTGCTGATCACCGGCGGCGCGAGCGGCATCGGCGCCGCGATCGTTGAGCATTTCGCGGCGCAGGGCGCGCGGGTCGCGTTCCTCGACATCGCCGACGCGGCGGCCGCGGCGCTGTGCGCGCGCATCGAGGGCGCCGGCCGGCCGCGCCCGGAGTTCCGTGCATGCGGATCTCACCGACATCCCCGCCATGCAGGCCGCGATCGGCGACGCCGCCGCCGCCGTCGGGCCGTTCCACGTGCTGGTGAACAATGCCGGGCACGATGACGCCGGCATGACTGGGCGGAGGTGACGCCGGCGTATTGGGACGGGCGGCTGGCGGTGAATCTGCGTCACCAGTTCTTCGCCATCCAGGCGGTCGCGCCCGCGATGATCGCGGCCGGCGCCGGCTCGATCATCAATTTCGGCTCGGTGAGCTGGCATCTCGGCATGGGCGGCATGCCCGCCTATATCGCGGCCAAGGGGGCCATCGAGGCGCTGACGCGCAGCTTCGCGCGCGACCTGGGCGCGCACCGGATTCGCGTCAACTGCGTGCTGCCCGGCTGGATCATGACCGAACGGCAGCTCTCGCTCTGGGTCGACGAGGCGGGCGAGGCGATGCGGCAGGCCGGCCAGTGCATCAAGGATCGGCTCTATCCGCCGGACATTGCGCGGCTGGTGCTGTGGCTTGCGGCCGACGACAGCCGCATGGCGACGGCGCAGACCTGGACGATGGACGGCGGGTGGTCTTAGCGCGGCGCGATCGTCGCCATCACTGTGGCACGCTGGCCCGGCCCGACCTCGGCCGAATCCAGCGCGCCCACGTGGTAGGCGATCACATCCTCCCACCCGTCGAGTACCCAGCCGAGCCGGTCGACGCTTGCCGCGAGCGTGTCGCGCGCTGTCGGCCAGTTCGCGATCGCCGGCAGCAGCGCATTCAGAATCGCGTCGATGCGCTGCAACAGCTGCGTCGTCTCCGCTGCGGCCTTTCCGGCCGACGCCGCCAGCGTCGCGTACGCCGCCGCCGCTTCGCCCGCGTCCTCCGCCCGGCGCGACAGGTGCCGCGCGAAGCGTGCCAATTCCTCCGCGAGCACCCGGCGCGGCCCCGCAAGCGACGGGCCGAAGGCGGCCGCGAGGCCGACGGGAAGCACCAGCGTCGCCCCATCCTCCAGCGTCGCCACCAGCGCCTCGGGGTGAATCCCGTGCACCGCGCAGGCGGCGGCGAACTGTGCGCGGCGGCCGGCGGTCGCCTCCAGCGCCTCGGCGCTCAGGCCGAGATCGCGGAACAGGCGGGTGACGAAGCGGCCGAGGATTTCCGTGCGCCGCTCCTGCTCGCGCTGCCGGCGCCGCTCCTCCTCCGCTTGCGCCTCGGCCCCGGCCGCGCCGGAGGCCGCGACGTTGCGCGCCGCCTCCTGCACCGCCGCCGGGGTCGCGGCGCGGGCACGCCAGATCTCGCCATGCAGGGCGCGATCCGGCCCGCTCAGCGCGAACGTGTCCGGCACGATTGGCCAGGGCACCACGTAGGTCGCCCCGTTGCCCGCGAAGTCGTGCAGCAAAGCAACGAGATCGTGCTGCCGGTCCGGCCGCACGCGGGCGCCGAGCAGCTTCGGGTCCTCGAACGGCACGCTCGCGCCGCGCGGCGCGGCGGCCGGCGGGCCGTCCGGCAAGTCGCGGGAGTTGCGCATTGTTTCGCCCTCCTTCAGCACGTCTCAAAATGCTGGGGCGCGGTTAACGGAGGGTGAAGACGGGGCGGGTTTCAGCCGCCGGACTGCACCACCAGCACCCAGTCGTTGGCGCCCGCCAGGTTCGCGCCCGGCGTGGTGAATTTCGTCTCGCCCTCGCCGAGCCCGGTGCCGGCCGGGTGCATCTGGGCGGAGGTCGGGTCCCACCACTGCGCCGCCAGCGCGCCCTTCATGCCGCGCAGATCGACCGTCAGGTGCTGCGCCCCGGCCTGGAACGGCGGCACGTAGGCGAGCAACAGCCGCCCGTCCGGCGTCGCGGCGGCGGCGACGTAGGTCGGGCTCGGCGGCTCCGGGCTGCCGTTGTCGGAGGTCACCAAGCGGCGCATGCCGGCCAGCCCGGAGGGCACGAGGTCCTGCCAGGCGAGCCCGCGCATCAGCGCGCCCATCCGCTGCACGTCATGCCCGCCCGGCGCGTCCAGCGCCTTCTGCCACTGCCCGCGGGTGAACGGCCAGATCGCGCCGTGCCCGTACAGCAGCCCGTTGTTGGCGCCGGACAGCACCGCCCACCACTCGTATTTGCGCACCGAGGCGGTGTCGCCGGGGATCAGGTTCTCTGCCTCGTATCCGGTTTCCTTCAGGAACACGGGCAGCGGCGGCGTGTGCTGATAGGCGAGCCGCGCCTCATGGTAGGTCGCATAGGCGCCGATCTTGTCGCCGTAGGCATAGACGCCGTTGATCGCCATGAACGGCGCGAACAGCGTCTGGTCGGTGGAGAGGCTGTCCGCCATCCAGTCGCCGGTGCGCAGTTGCAGCGCCCCGGCCGCGCGCATGCCGCGCAGCACCGCGAGCGCACGCTCGATGCCGGTGGTGCGGTCCGGCGCGCGCGGCCGCTCGTCACCGTTGAAGTCGCTGCCGTCGATCCAGATGACGTTGGCGCGATCGCGGAACCGCGCGCCGAGGAATTTGCCGAACGCGTAGCAGGTGGCTTCGCTGTTGGCCCGGTTGATCAGGTCGTTCCACAGCCCGCGCCCGCCATAGCCCCAGGCGACGACGTATTGCATCACCAGGAACCCGTGGTCCTGCGCGTGCTGCATCACGGTGTCGACATAGTCCCAGTAGCGCGGATTGGGGGTGGAGAAATCGGCGGTGCCCAGCGTGCCGTCGTAGCGCCCGCCATCCACGTTCTTCAGGAACGCCAGCTCGCCGTTGGCCGCACGGCGTGCCCGCTTGCCGAGACTGTCATAGGTCGGATCGGCGAGGATGGCGTTGAACCCCTGCGCCTGCCGTGCAGCGAGATAGGCGTCGGCCTCGGCGAGCGGGACATTCGCGTAGATGCTCTGCGGCAAATCGCCGACGATGAAGAACGGGTGCCCGCGCTGGTCGATCAGGTAGCGCCCGCCGGGTGCGACCTTCAGCGGAAACGCCGGCGGATCGGCGGATGCCGGCGCGTAGCTGCCGGCAAGGATCAGCAATGCCAGGGCTACATTCGGAACTCTTCGGCTACGCGGCGCCATGCTTCCCCTCCGCGAATGGCCGGCGTGGAACGCCGCGGCCACCGCCGTGGTTGCACGGCACCGCGCTCAGGCGGCCGCGGCGGCCTCCGCCGCACCGGGCGTGAGCCAGTACTCGCCGACGAGAGCGATCGTCAGCGCGAGTTTGCACCCACCTTCCACCGGGATCTCGGCTTCGCCGTCCGTCCAGCGCCACGCCGGCTCCGCCGCGTGCCAGCCGCGCGCGAGTGCCGGACTTGCCGGGTCGACCGCGCGGCCGTCGCGCCAGAGCTGCCCGATCGCGATGCCGAGGCGCCGCGTGTCGCCGGCGTCGGCGCGGATCTCGGCGGGGACAAAGCTTCGCGACAGCAGCCGGACCACGCGCGTGCCCGGCGGAACCGCGATCTGCCAGTGCTGCCCGTCGCCCTGCACGGGCAACACCCGACCGCGCTCGTCGCGCACCGCCAGCGCGGGATCGCGCGTGATGCGAAACCCGTGGCGCCGTTGCGCGCGCGTGAGCAGGCGGCGGCGCACGGCGACCACCGGCGCGCCCTCGATCCGCAGCGGCGCGCATCCCGCTTCGTGCCAGACGGCGCGGGCAAAATCCGGGTGCAGCGTCGGCGTGTCGGTGCCGGCGAACTGGCCCCGGTTGCCGGTGTCGAGATAGCTCTCGCACGCCAGGTTCTCCGCGAACACGATGCCGTGCTGTAGCAATTCGACATGCCAGTAGGTGATCGCGGCAACGCGCTGCTGCACGATGGTCGCGCCGTTGACGAGATAGCGCACCGGGATCAGCGCGCCGCGCACGAACACGGCATGGTCGGGCGAGAGCAGCAGGTCGCGGCGCGGCCGGCCGGGCGCGAAGGCGTGCGCCCGCACCCGCACCGGCCAGACGTTGTCGGGGCGCGGATGGCGCGTGCAGTTCACGTGCCGCTGCCCGATCCAGATCACCGGCGCACCGCGCCCGCCGCGCGTGCGAACCACGTCGCCCACGCGCAGCGCTTCGACCGCAACATCGCCGCGCAGCGTCGCGATGTGCGTGCCGGCCGCGAAGCAGGGCGCGTCATCCGCGCTGACCCATCCCTCGATCGTGTCGAAGGCCGTTGTCGTCAGGGCGGTGAAATAGCCGGTCGTGCCGCTCGCGGAGGAGATGATGCCGACGACGTGCGGCCCATCGCTGCCGTCCACCCAGACCGGCCCGCCGCTCGAGCCCGCGCCGAGGGCCGTACCCTGGTAGAGCGTGTAGCCCGGGACCTTGGTTATGGAGTCCGAGTAGGTGACCTGTGCGCCCTGCGCGGACGCCGGATAGCCGCTCACCTCCGCCGATCCGCCGGCGAAATTCGCCTCCAGGCCCATCGTGCCGAGGCCGGTGAACGGGGTGGCGAGATGGATCACCGCGTAGTCGTACTGCGACCACTGCAGCGAGATGAGGTCGTCGTTGTTTTGGATGGTGTTGTAGTGCAGGACGGTGGCGGCCTCCGTGCCGTACGGCGCGGCGCCCATGTCGTAGGCGGGCGTGACCTCGACCGACGTCGCTGCGCCGTACTGCGAGCTGTAGACGACATGCGAGGCGGTCAGCACCTCGTCGGGCGCGATCAGCACGCCGGAACCTTGATACCCGGCCCCGTTGATCGTGGTCGTCACGTAGACGATCGTGTCGTAAGGATAAGTCGTGTAGGGGCCCGCCATCGCGGCTACGTAGCATGCAACTCCGCATCTACCGCCTCACGGAACGGCGAGGCCGCGCTCAGCTCCTCCATCTCCGCGAGCCGCGCCGGCCGCTCCTGCGCCAGATAGTCCGCGATCGCGCGCCGCAGGCCGGCATGGGTGATCCAGTGCGCGGAATAGGTCGGCGCCGGCAGGTAGCCGCGCTGGATCTTGTGCTCGCCCTGCGCCCCCGCCTCGACGCGGGCGACGCCGTTGGCGATCGCGAACTCGATGGCGCGGTAGTAGCAGAGTTCGAAGTGCAGGAACGGCCAGTCGCCGCGGCAGCCCCAGTTGCGGCCATACAGCGCATCGGCACCGAGCAGGTTGAGCGCGCCCGCGACCGGCACGCCGCGATGGCGCGCCAGCATCAGCACCACGCGATCGCCGAGCCGCTCGGACAGCAGCGGAAAGAACTGCCGCGTCAAATACGCGCTGCCCCATTTGCGATCCACGGTGGAGGTATAGAACCCGTAGAACGCCGACCCACTCGCGCCGGCCGATCTCGGCGCCGCGCAGCGTCACGAATTCCAGCCCGGCGGCGTTCGCATCGCGCCGCTCGCGCCGGATCGCCTTGCGCTTGCGCGAGGCGAGGGCGCCGAGGAAATCGTCGAAGGTGCCATAGCCGGCGTTGTGCCAATGGAACTGCATGCCGATGCGCTGCAGCCAGCCGCTCTCGCCCAGCGCGTGCCACTCCGCCTCGTTGCAGAACGTGACATGCACCGAGGAAAGATCGAGTTCGCGACACGCTTGTGCCAAGGCGTGCCCCAGCAGCGCCGCGCGAGACGCCGGCATCGGGCCGGCGCAACAGGCGCGGGCCGGGCACCGGGCTGAACGGCGCCGCCACCTGCAGCTTCGGGTAGTAGTTGCCGCCGGCCCGCTCGAACGCCTGCGCCCAGCCGTGGTCGAACACGTATTCGCCGTAGCTGTGCGACTTCGCGTACATCGGCGCGCAGGCGACGACGCTGCCCGAAGCGTCGCGCAGCGCCGCGTGCTGCGGCAGCCAGCCGGTGCGCGCGGAGGCGCTAGCCGCTCTCTTCCAGCGCAGCGAGGAAGGCGTGGCTGACGAACGGGTTGTCGGCGCCTGCGCAGGCGTCCCACGCGGCGGCGGGAATCTCGGCGATCGACTTGTGCAGCGTCAGGCTGAGGGCGGCGGTGCCGTCGGGCATGCCCTCAGTGTAGGCGCGCGCGGCGTTCAGGCAATGCGGAACAGCCCTTCGACCTCGACCGAAATATCGAGCGGCAGCGACGGCACGCCGAACGGTGGTGCGCGCATGCCGCCCGGCGTCGCCGAACAGCGCCACCGCGAGGTCGCTCGCGCCGTTCATGACAGTTCGGCATGTTGCGTGAACTCGGGGCCGCAGGCGACGAAGCCGCCGAGGCGCACCACCTGCGCGACGCGGTCGAGGTCGCCGCCGCAGGCGACCTTGAGCTGTGCCAGCACGTTGATGAAGGCGAGCTGCGCCGCGCGCGCCCCGTCCGCCATGCTCACGCCTGCGCCGACCTTGCCCGGCCAGGGGGCCGTCCGTCCACGCACCGCGCCCTGGCCGGAGACGAACACGAGGTCGCCGGAGACGACGAAAGGCACATAGTTGGCGACCGGCTTCGCCGGCGCCGGCAAGCGTGATGCCGAGTTCGGCAAGCCGCGCCTCGATCCGTCCGGGCATGCAGTGTCCCTCCGCTATTTCACCACGGCGCAGCCGCGCCGCCCGGCCGCGCGCCGGCCCGGCAGGTCGAGCGGCAGCGCGCGGCGGCGGCTCGTCGGGCTCCGCCTCGGGCAGGTCGGTGCGGCCGAGATACTGCGCGGCCAGGGTGCGGAACGACGTAGTCGAGCACCGAGGTCGCGCGCGTCACGTTCGGATCGCCCTCTACCGCGCCGGCCGGGGCGAAGCGGGTGAGGGTGAAGGCGTCCACGAATTCCTCCAGCCCACGCCGTGCTGCAGGCCGAGGCTGACGGCGTGGGCGAGCGCTTCCATCATCGCCGCGCACGGCGGGCGTCTCCTTGCGGCAGGCTCACGCGATCTCGCCGAGCGTGCCGTCGTCGTGCTCGGCGGTGCGCAGATAGACGCGGTGCCCGCCCACGGTCGCCTTCTGGCGTGATCCCGCCATGCCGGGCCGGCACGGCGCGGCAGGGCGCGGGCCGGGCCGGGCGGCGCGGCATGGCGTCGAGGAACGGCGCCACCGCGTCGTGCATCGCCGCATGCGCCGCGGCGTCGGCGGGCGGGAACGGCGCCCGCCCGGCCAGGATCGCGGCCAGCGCCGCATCCGCGTCGATGCCGCGCGCGGCCAGACGTCGCGCGGGCGGTGCGGGTGAGCCGGCCCGCATCGTCCAGCGGCGCTGAAGGCCGGTGCGATGCCGCCGGTCTCGACCCCGAGCAGGGCCTCGGCCGGGCCGGGCGGCGCCACCACCGCCCGCGCGGTGCCGCCGAGTGCCGCGCGCAGGCGCTGCGCGATCTCGGCGGCCAGCGTGCGCGCGGCGGCGCCCTCATAGTCGAGGCCGAGTGCCGCCAGCAGACCGGCGAGGTCGGCGAGGCCCACCGTCGCGCTCGGCGGCCCCGGACCAGCGCCAGCGCCTCCGCCGCGGTCGCCGCGGCGGCGGTGAACCCGGCGGCGTCGAAGCCGCTGGCCGGGTCGTGGAAGGCCGCGAGGTTGAGCACGAAGCCGGCCGCACCGGCGCGCTCGCCGCGCCAGACGGGGCGGCCGGGGGCGCGGGCGTAGCGGGCGATCAGCAGCAGGCGAAGGCGCTCCGCAGGCTCCGGCGCGTCGGCGCAGAGCGGCCCGATCCACGCCTCGGCCGCGGCGGCCAGGGCAACCGGCGCGCGCCCGGGCGCCAGGGCGGCCAGCGCCGCGGCCGCGGCATCATCCCAGCCGGTGGGCAGCGGCGACGACGCGCGGCGCGCTCTCAGGGTCGGCGGCGGCCAGCATCCGGCGCATGCGCACGCCCCGCCACGCGCCGACCGGTCGTTGCTTGGGAGTTCTCATGGCGCCGATGCTAGGGCCGGCCCGGCGGGCTGGGGAAGCGCATTTTGCGGTCGGGCGGCGTGGCGGCCACAAAATCCTGTGGAGAACCCTTGCCATGGACCACGGCGGGAGGGCCACGTATATGGGCAGCATGACTACCGATCGGCACTCGGCTTTTCACCTGGTTGCACGGCCGCGAAATCGGCCGCGACGCCGCCGGCAACGTTTATTATGAGGAACGGAAATCGCCTGCGCCGCGGCACCCGCCCCCGGCGCTGGGTGATCTATGCCGGCGATCCGCCGGACGCCTCCGCAGTGCCGCCGGAGTGGCACGCCTGGCTGCACTACACGACCGAGGTGCCGATCGCGGCGCCGCATCCGCGCCCGTGGCAGAAGCCGCACTTGCCCAACGCGACCGGCACGCCCGTTCGGCTACCGCCCGCCCGGCCACGACTACCAGGGCGGGCAGCGCGCCCGCGCGAGCGGGGACTACGAGGCGTGGACGCCGGACATGGCCGGCGGGGGCTGACCGGGCCGATGGCGCGGCGCAACGCCGCCGAACTGCTCGCCGGTGCCGTGGTGCTGGCGGTCGCGGCCGGCTTCCTGGTCTATGCCGTGGCCAGCACCGGCCGCGCGGCGGTCGGCGGCTATCCGCTGCACGCCCGCTTCGACCACATCGACGGGCTTGCGCTCGGCGCCGACGTGCGTGTCGCCGGGGTGAAGGTGGGCAGCGTGCTCGCCGCCCGCATCGACCCGCAGACTTATCAGGCGGTGGTCGATTTCTCGGTCCGCGACGGGCTGAAACTGCCCAAGGACAGCAGCGCCGCGGTCACCAGCGACGGGCTGCTGGGCGGGAAATACCTGGCGGTGGAGCCGGGCGGCGATACCGCCATGCTGCCCTCGGGTGGACAGGTCGCGATCACCCAGTCCTCGATCAGCATCGAACAGTTGCTGGGCAAGTTCATTTTCAGCATGGGCAATCTCAACGGCGTGCCGAAACCGGGCGAGGCGCCGCCGGGCGAGGCGAAGCCGGGGCAGGCGCCGAAATGAGCCGCGCGGGCCGGCTTGCCGGGGCGCTGGGCTTCCTCGCCGCGCTGGCCCAGGCCCCCGCGCCCGCCGCCGTTCCGCCGCCCGACGCGCCGCCGGCCGATGCCGCTCCACCCGTCCCTGCGCCCACGCCGGACGCGGCCCCGCCGCCGCCCGCCTGGGTGCCGCGCGGCGGCGCGTCGCTGGTGCTGCTGGACAAGATCAGCGCGCGGCCGACCACGCTCCAGCTCCGCGTGGGGCAGACGGCCAGCGCCGGCTCGCTCACCATCGTCCTGCGCGCCTGCCTCGTCCGTCCGCCCGATCGGCCCGAGGACGCCGCGGCTTTCATGGACATCACCGATACCCATCCCGGGCAGCCCGGATTTCACGGCTGGATGCTGGCGGACGAGCCATCGGTTTCGATGCTCCAGCACCCTATCTATGACCTGCGGCTGACCGGCTGCGTCGGCTGACGCGTCTCCCCGCCGCCTGGCGGGCAAGGAACTTTCAACCAGGTCCGAGGTTTCCGCATCATGATTTATTCTGGAGCGATTGGACATGACTTGCCGCCGCGCGCGGCATTGCTGCTCGACCTCGACGGGACACTGCTCGACCTCGCGCCCACGCCCGATGCCGTGCGGGTGCCGCCCGGCCTGCCCGACATGCTGCTCGGGCTGCGCGGGACGCTTGGCGACGCGATGGCGATCATCACCGGCCGCCCGATCGAGGCGATCGACGCGCTTCTGCCCGGCATCGCGTTCGCGGTGGCCGGGGAGCATGGCGGCGTGATCCGCTTTACCCCCGGGGGCGCGCCGGAGCGCGCGCCGCTGCCGCCGCCGCCGCCGCACTGGGCGCAGGCGGCCGAGGCGCTGGTGGCCGCGCATCCGGGCGCGCTGTTCGAGCCCAAGGCGCGCGGCTTCACCCTGCACTATCGCGGCGCACCGCAGGCCGCCGCCGCCCTGGCGGAAGGGCTGGCGGCGATCCTCGGCGCGCAGGACACGCACCTGCTGCTGCCCGCCCACATGGCCTTCGAGGTCAAGCCGCGCGGCGCCGACAAGGGCACGGCGCTCGTGGCGCTGATGGCGCGGCTGCCGTTCCGCGGCCGGGTGCCGGTCTATGTCGGTGACGACGTGACCGACGAGGACGCGATCCTGGCCGCCGAGGCCGCCGGCGGCGTCGGCCTGCGCGTCGCCGAGGCGTTCGGGGATGCGGCGGGCGTGCGGGCCTGGCTCGCCCGCTTGGCCCATGGAGCGCGGGCCGCATGAGCCGCCTCGTCATCGTCTCCAACCGCGTGCCCTCGCCGCGCGAGCGCGAGCCAGCTCGCGGGCGGGCTCGCGGTCGCCCTGCGCGAGGCGATCGGCGGGCGCGAGACGCTCTGGTTCGGCTGGTCGGGCAGCACGTCGCAGAGCCCGGCCGCCGCCCCGCGCTTGACCCGCCTCGGCCGCGTCGGCTTCGCCACGATCGACCTGCTGCCGGCCGATTACGAAGGCTACTACCGCGGCTTCTCCAACGGCATGCTGTGGCCACTGTTCCACTATCGCATCGGCCTCGCGGAGTTCCGGCGCGAGGACCATGCCGCCTATCGCCGGGTCAACGAAACCTTCGCCGCGGCGCTGGCGCCGCTGCTGCGCCCGGGCGACCTCGTCTGGGTGCACGATTACCACCTGATCCCGCTGGGCGCGGCACTGCGCCGGCGCGGCTTTTCCGGCCGGCTGGGCTTCTTCCTGCACGTGCCGTTTCCGTCGCCGGCAATCTACGAGGCGCTGCCGCAGGGCGACGCACTTCTCGCCGACTTCGCCGCCTACGACGTGATCGGCCTGCAGACCGACCAGGACGCGACCAACCTCAACACGCTGCTGGCCAGGGCGACTTCGGCGTGCGTGCCGGCGTGTTTCCGATCGGCATCGACGCCGCATGCCTTCGCCCGCGAGGCGGCGGCGGCGGCCGAGGGGCCGGAAGGCGTGCGCCTGCGCGAGAGCCTCGCCGACCGCGCGCTCGATTCTCGGCGTCGACCGGCTCGACTACTCGAAGGGCATCCCGCAGCGCTTTCGCGGCTTCGCGCAGCTCCTGAAGCGGTTCCCGGAGCATCGCAAGCGCGTCACCATGCTGCAGATCGCGCCGGTCTCGCGCGGCGATGTCACGCAGTATCGCGCCCTGCGCCGCGAGCTTGACGAGCTTGCGGGGCGGATCAACGGCGATGCAGGCGGAGTTCGACTGGGTGCCGCTGCGCTACCTGACGCAAACCGTGCCGCGCAATACGCTGGCGGGATTTCAGCGCATCGCCGCGATCGGGCTGGTCACCCCGCTGCGCGACGGCATGAACCTGGTGGCGAAGGAGTTCGTTGCCGCGCAGGACCCCAGAACCCCGGCGCGCTGGTGCTCTCCCGCTTCGCCGGTGCCGCGCACGAGCTGGCGGGCGCGCTGGTCGTCAATCCCGTATGATCCCGACGAGACCGCCGAGGCCCTGCACATCGCGCTCACCTTGCCGGAGGCGGACCGGCGCACGCGCTGGCAGCAGATGTGGGAGGCGGTGACGCGCAACACCGCCGGAGCCTGGGCGCGCAACTTCGTCGCCGGAGATGGCGGCGGCCGGGGGCGATGCGACCGCCGCCGCGGCGTGACCCTTCAGGCCGGGGCGGCCGCGCGACGTGGGTCTGGTAGGGGGCCCGCGCCAGCAGCCGGTGGTACCAGCGCTTGCAGATGCGGACTGTCGGGCCGCGCGATCGGCATCGTGAACCAGCGATGCACGTGCACGCCGAACGTCATGTCGGCGAGCGTCAGCGTATCGCCGCAGACGAAGTCGTGCTGCGCCAGCCGCGCATCGAGCAGGCCCCAGATCGTGCCCGCCTCCGTCACCGCCGCCGCGATCGCGGCATTGTCGCGCTGCTCGGCCGGCGTGCGCACGAGGCCCCAGAACACGATCGCCTGCGGCCGGTTGAGCGCGGTCTGCTGCAGGTCCATCCACGCCTCCACGACGGCGCGCGGCCGTGCCGCCGCCGGGTAGAGCGGGCTGTGCGGCGCATGGGCGTTGCAGAGGTAGCGCAGGATGGCGTTGCTCTCGAACAGGGTGAACCCGTCCTCTTCCAGCGCAGGCACCAGCCCGAGCGGCTGCATCGCCCGGTATTCGGGCGTGTCGGTGCGGCCGAAGGCGCCGCCGGCATCGATCCGCTCATAGGCGAGTCCCAGCTCATCGAGCAGCCACAGCACCTTCATCACGTTCGCTGAATTGTTGCGGCCCCAGACCCGGAGCATGTCAGCCTCCCATCCTCGGGCCGGCAGACTAGTCCGCCGCGTTATGCGATCGCAACTTGCCGTATGCGGCGGGCGCGGCCATACCGGGCGCATGCCCGTGTTTCCCGCGCCGTGTTCGTGGCCGCCGCACTCGCCGCCGGCCTGGCGCTGGCGGTCGCGTTCGCCGCCGAATGGTGGGGCGGTCTGGTGCCCTGCGCGCTCTGCCTGGTCGAGCGCTGGCCGTATCGCGTGGCGATCGGCGCTCGGCGCTGCTCGGCCTCGTGCTGCCGGCGGGGCTGCGGCGCGCGGCGCTGGCGCTCGTGCTGCTGGCGGGGCTCGCCGCGGTCGCGCGGCGGGCCTGCATGTCGGCGTCGAACTCGGGCTTCTGGCCGAGCCCGCTGCCGGAATGCGCGGCGCCGCGACTTGGGCGAGGGCAGCATCGCCGACCGGCTGCGCAACATGCCCGGCGCCCCGCCAAGCCGTGCGACGACCCGCGTCTATCCGATCCCGGCATTGCCGATCTCGTTCGCGCAGGCGAACTCTGCTCTACGCGCTGGCGTTCACCGCCGGCGTCGCGGCGCGCTCACTCCGAGGAGGCGGCCGATGAGTGGCACGACGCCGGCCGGCTGCCCGGCGATCCGACCGCGGCCGAGACCGTGGCGCGGATGATCCGCGTCGATCACGCCGGCGAGTATGGCGCGCGGCGCATCTATCAGGGCCAGCTCGCCGTATTGGGTCGCTAGTCAGCGCCGCACCGCTGCTGCGGCACATGCAGGAGCAGGAGCAGGCCCACTTGGACACGTTCGCCGGCATGATCGCCGATCGCCACGTCCGCCCCACCGCACTGCTGCCGCTGTGGCATGTCGCCGGCTTCGCGCTCGGTGCCGCGACCGCGGCGCTGGGCGAGCGTGCGGCGATGGCCTGCACGGTCGCGGTGGAGGAGGCGATCGACGCGCACTACGCCCGCCAGGCGGCGACGCTCGGCGACGACGAGGCGGCGCTGCGCGACACGATCGAGGCGTTCCGCGCCGAGGAACTGGAGCATCGCGACATCGGCCTCGCGCACGGCGCCGAGCAGGCGCCCGCCTACCGGCTGCTCAGCCGCCGTCATCCGGGCCGGCTGCCGGGCGGCGATCGCGGTGAGCGAGCGGGTCTGAGCAGCGCGACGCCGCTCAGCTCTCCAGTTCGGTGTCCCAGTAGAGATAGTCGCGCCAGCTCTCGTGCAGATAGTTGGGCGGGAAGCCGCGGCCGTTCTCCTGCAACTCCCACGTCGAGGGCTGGCGCGGCGCGTGCCGGGGGAACATGCGGCACTCGCGCGGCAGGCGGTTGCCCTTGCGCAGATTGCAGTCGCCGCAGGCGGTGACGACGTTCTCCCACGTCGTGCGGCCGCCGCGGCTGCGCGGAATGACGTGGTCGAAGGTCAGCTCCGGCGTCGGCTCGCGCCCGCCGCAATACTGGCAGTGAAAGGCATCGCGCAGGAACACGTTGAACCGCGTGAACGCAGGGCGGCGTGCCGCCGGGCACGTAGTCCTTGAGCGCGATCACGCTGGGCAGGCGCATGGTCCGGCTCGGCGAGCGGACCTCGGCGTCGTATTCGCTGAGCACGCTGACGCGGTCGAGGAACACCGCCTTGACCGCGTCCTGCCAGCACCAAAGCGAGAGCGGGAAATACGAAAGCGGGCGGAAGTCCGCGTTCAGAACCAGCGCAGGGAACTGTTGGCCGCCATCAGGCAAGGGGCTGCTTCCGTTCACCAACTCCGTGGTTTTATGACACCGCGCGCATGGGCCGCCGCAAGCCGCGGGGCCGAGTTTCACCGCCCCGTCATGCGCCCTTGTGCCAACCTGCGCTCCTCGAGCCCGACGCCGTCGCCCAGGATTGCCGATGCCGCCCACCACCCGCTTCGCGCCGAGCCCCACCGGCTTCCTGCACCTCGGCCACGCTTTCGCGGCGCTGACCGCCTTCACCCGCGCCCGCGCCGCCGGCGGGCGGTTCCTGCTGCGCCTCGAAGACATCGATGCCACCCGCTGCCGCCCGGAATTCGCCGCGGCGATCCTGGAAGACCTCGCCTGGCTCGGACTCGCGTGGGACGGGCCGGTGCGGGCACAGTCGGCCCATCTGGAACGAGTACCGGGCCGTGCTCGACGCCCTCGCGGCGCGAGGGCTGGTCTATCCGTGCTTCTGCACCCGTGCCGAAATTACTCGCGAGGTGGCCGCCGCCGCCGGTGCGCCGCATGGTTCGGAGGAGCAGGGGCCGGAGGGGCCGCGCTACCCCGGCACTTGTCGCCGCCTGACCGAGGCCGAGCGTGCCGCCCGCCTGGGCGCCGGGCACAGCTTCGCGCTCCGCCTCGACATGGCGCGCGCACTCGCGGCACTCGACGGTCCGCTGGGCTTCGAGGAGGAAGGCGCGGGCTGGGTTCGCTGCGACCCTGCGCCGTTCGGCGACATCGTGCTCGCGCGCAAGGATGCGCCCGCCAGCTATCACCTTTGCGTGACGCATGACGATGCGCTGCAGGGCGTGACGCTGGTGACGCGCGGCGAGGACCTGCGCCCGGCGACCCATGTGCACCGCCTGCTGCAAGCGCTGATGGGGTGGCCGCCGCCGCGCTATGCGCATCACTCCTTGATTCGCGACAAGTTCGGCTTGCGACTGGCCAAGCGGCACGGAGGCGTGACCCTGCGCGAGTTGCGTGCGCGCGGCGTCAGTGCCGCGGAGGTGAGAATGCAGCTAGGCTTCGGGCCGGTCCAACGTAACAGTTGAAATAGCCCTTAAGTCCGTGCCTTAATCACTGGCAGAACTTTTCCAGCTGCGTGGCGGGTTTTCAAGAACCGGTGACCAGTTTCGCGGAAAATACACAAGACTGTGAGGCAGATCGCGCCTCGGTAGAGGCGGTCGACAATGCAATGGACCGGGGCCGGATGCGAAGCCTGCTGACCCGTCTTCTACTGCTGATCGTGGTGGCGCTGCTGCCGGCCCTCGGTCTGCAGATCGACGCCGAGCTGAGCGCGCGGCGGGCCCGCCAGGCCGCTATCTTCGATGACGCGCAGCGCTTCGCCGGCATGCTGAGCGCCGAGCAGCTCAGGATCGCCGAGGCGGCGCGCGAAGTGCTGATCGCGGCGAGCGCGTTTGGCCCCGAGCTGGTGCAGGATACGGGCTTCTGCCAGCGCCATGCCGACGCCCTGCTGGGGCGCTTCACGCGCTATCGCGACCTCACGCTGCTCGGGCGCGACGGCCGGGTGATCTGCGGCTCGGCGGGCGTCGAACCGGGCCGGAACCTGTCCGACCGGTTCGCGGTGCGCCGCGCGCTCGCTGGCGACGCGTTCACGATCGGCGAATACGTGCCGGCCGGCGCGGCGGGCGAGCCGACGCTGCTGTTCGCGGCCCCGTTCCATGCCGCCGGCGGTGATGACGGCGGCGCCGTGGTGCTGGGGCTGCGGCTTTCCTGGCTGCAGCAGGCGCTGGACGCGGCGCCGCTGCCGATGGACGCGATCTCCCTGATCGCCGACCGCAACGGCACCGTGCTCGCGGCCCGCCCCGACCCGCAGCACTGGGTCGGGTCGCGGGTGCCGGCCACGTGGTGGCCCCTGCTCACCGGCCTGTCGCGCGGCACGGCCGCGGTCAGCGACCCGGCGGGCCTGCCGCGGGTGCTGGGCTATGAACCGCTGGCGAAGGGCGCGCCGGGCCTGGCGGCGGTGGTCGGGCTCGACGAGGATGCGGCCGAAGGCAGCATCGCCGCGTCCAACCGGCGCGACGCCGGCCTGATCCTGCTCGGCACCGGCCTTGCGCTCGGCATCGCCCTCCTCGGCGGGCAGGCGCTGATCCGCCGGCCCGTGGCCCGCCTGCTCGCCACCGCCGACCGGCTGCGGCGCGGCGACCTCGGCGCCCGCACCGCGATGCCGCACGACGCCTCGGAATTCGGCCGGCTCGGCGCCGCGCTCGACGCCGTGGCGGTGGCGCAGGAGCGGCGCGACCATGCGCTGCGCGACGCGCTCGCCGCCGCCGACCTCGCCCGGGTGGCGCTCGCCGAGAGCGAGACGCGGCTGCGGCTGGCGCTGGAATCGGCCGAGGTCAGCGTCTGGGAGGTCGATTTCGGTCGCGGGCGGATCTGGCTCGATCACCGCATCGGCGAGCTCTCCGGCGGCCTGCTGCCCTCGAACACCTGGATCGCGCGCGACGCGCCGGCAGTGCGCGCGTGGCTCGCGACCCTGCATCCCGACGACCGCGAGCCCCGGCGCGGCGCGATCCTCGACGTGCTGCACGGCGAGCGCGACCATCTGGCGATCGAATACCGCTTCCACAGCCCCACCGGAGGCTGGCGCTGGATCGCCGAGCGCGGCGCGATCGTGGCGCGCGACCGGGAGAGCGGTTCGGCGCTGCGCATCGTCGGCACGTCGCGCGACGTCACCGGCCAGCGCGACGCCGCGGCGCGGCTGGAGCGGCTGGTGGAGGAGCGGACCGCCGAACTGACCGAGAGCGAGCGGCGCTTCCGCAGCATCTTCGACTCCGCCTACCAGCTCACCGGCCTGCTCGGGCCCGACGGGCGCTTCCTGGAGGCGAACCCGGCGACGCTGGAGTTCTTCGGCCTCACCGCCGAGGACGTGCTGGGCCGCAAGGTCTGGGACGTGGTGGACCCGGCGGGCGTGCGCCACGCCGCGTCGCTGCGCGAGGCGGTGGCGAAGGCCGCCGCCGGCGCCTTCGTGCGCTGCGAGCCGGAGGTGGAAGGCGCGGGCGGGCGGCGCGCGGTGCTCGACTTCTCGCTCAAGCCCGTGGCCGGCGAGGGGGGGCGCGTCGCGCTGCTGGTCGCCGAGGCGCGCGACATCACCGAGCGCGTGAACCTGCAGGCGCAGCTTGCGCAGGCGCAGAAGATGGAGGCCGTCGGCCAGCTCACCGGCGGCGTGGCGCACGACTTCAACAACCTGCTGCAGGCGGTGACCGGCAATCTCGACCTCATCCACCGCCTGGCCGAGGCGCGCGGCGATGCGCGCCTCGCGCGGCTGGTGAACAACGCCGAGCGCGCGACCGCGCGCGGCGCCCGCCTGACCCACCAGCTGCTCGCCTTCTCGCGCCGGCAGAACCTGCGCCCCGAGCGGGTGTGGGTCAGCCGGCTGATCGCCGAGACGCTGGAGCTGGTGAAGCGCGCCGCCGGCGAGACGATCGCGGTGCGCACCCACGCGGCGCTCGATCTCTGGCCCTGCCACGTCGACCCCGGCCAGTTCGAGGCGGCGCTGCTGAACCTCGCCATCAATGCGCGCGACGCGATGGAGGGCGGCGGCGAGCTGACGGTGCGGGCGAGCAACGCGCGGCTGGGCGCGGAGCGAAGCCGCATCGCTCGACCTGTCGCCGGGCGACTATGTGCGCGTGCGAGGTCATCGACACCGGCTGCGGCATCGCGCCGGAGTTGATGCCGCGCCTGTTCGAGCCGTTCTTCACCACGAAGGAAGTCGGCAAGGGCTCCGGCCTCGGCCTCGCCATGGTGCACGGGTTCGCGCGCCAGTCCGGCGGCGTGGTGTCGGTGGCGAGCGAGGTTGGGCGCGGCACCACCGTCTCCCTGCTGGTGCCGCGCGAGGCGCAGGCGGAGTTCGAGCCTCCCGTGCCCGCGCCGCCGCGCCCGCTGCTCAACGGGGTGCGTCCGCCGGCCGTCGGCCCCACGCTGGACGTGCTGCTGGTCGAGGACGACGTGGTGGTGCTGGAGGCGGTGCAGACCGCGCTGGCCGAGGCGGGGCACCGCGTCGCCGCCGCCCAGGACGGCGATGGGGCGCTCGCGCTGCTGGCGGCCGGTGTCGCGGCCGACGTGCTGGTGTGCGACGTCGTGCTGCCCGGCGGCATCGGCGGCATCGCGGTTGCCCGCGAGGCGCGGCGCCGGCGGCCGGAACTGCGGGTGCTGCTCGTCTCCGGCTTCGGCGAGGCGGCGCTGGATGACAGCGACGTCGACTATCCCGTGCTCGGCAAGCCGTTCACCCGCGCCGAGCTGCTCGACCGCATCTGCCGCACCACCGCGATCCAGCCCGCCGCCGCCGAGTGAGCGGCGCCCGAGTGAGCGGCGCCCGAGTGAGCAGCGGATGACAGCCGGCGGCGCGCGCCGATACACTCGGCGTTCGGGGCGGAGGCGGCCATGGGCGAGCGGGACGACATCTGGCGGATCGGGCTGGAGCGCAACGCGGCGAACTACGCGCCGCTGACGCCGCTCTCCTTCCTCGCCCGCACGGCGGAGGTCTATCCGACGCGTCCGGCGGTGGTGCACGGGGCGGTACGGCGAAGCTGGGCCGAGACCTACGCGCGCTGCCGCCGCCTCGCGTCCGCGCTGGCGCGGCGCGGCGTGGGACGCAACGACGTGGTCGCGGTGATGGCGCCCAACATCCCGCCGATGGTCGAGGCGCATTTCGGCGTGCCGATGGGCGGCGCGGTGCTGAACACGCTCAACACGCGCCTCGATGCGGCGGCGCTCGGCTTCATGCTTGGCCATGGCGGGGCGCCGCGTGCTGCTCACCGACCGCGAGTTCGCCCCGGTGATCGGCGCCGCGGTGCAGGGTCTCGCCAACCCGCCGCTGGTCGTGGACATCGAGGACGCCGCGACGGACGGCATGCCGGGCATCGGCGCGCTCGACCTACGAGGCGCTGCTCGCCGAGGGCGATCCGGAATTCGCCTGGCACGCCGCCGGCCGACGAGTGGGACGCGATCTCGCTGAACTACACCTCCGGCACGACCGGCGATCCGAAGGGCGTCGTGTATCACCACCGCGGCGCGTACATGAACGCGATCAGCAACATCCTCGCCTGGGACGGCATGGGACGGCATCCCGTCCTATCTCTGGACGCTGCCGATGTTCCATTGCAACGGCTGGTGCTTTCCGTGGAGCATGGCCGCGGTCGCCGGCGTCAATGTCTGCCTCCGCCGCGTCGAGGGACCGGCGATGCTGGAGGCGATCCGCGCCCACGGTGTCACGCATATGTGCGGCGCGCCGATCGTCTATTCGATGCTCGTCGATGCTGTCACGGCTTCCGGCGAGCCGCTGCCGCGCACGGTGCGCGGGCAGATCGCCGCCTCCGCGCCGCCGCCGGCGCTGATCGAAGGCTGTGAGCGTGCCGGCATCGAGCTCACCCATGTCTACGGGCTCACCGAAACCTACGGCCCCGCGAGCGTGTGCGCGCCGCAGGAGGAGTGGTCCGAGCTCTCGCTCGCCGACCGCGCGGAGCGGCTGAGCCGGCAGGGCGTGCGCGCGACGTTGCAGGAGGGGATGACGGTGCTCGATCCGGAGACGATGCAGCCGGTGCCGGCGGACGGGCACACGATGGGCGAGATCTTCTTCCGCGGCAACATCACCATGAAGGGCTATCTGAAGAATCCCGAGACCACGGCAAAGAGTTTTGCCGGCGGCTGGTTCCACACCGGCGACCTCGCGGTGCTGCATCCGGATGGCTACGCGAAGATCCAGGACCGCTCGAAGGACATCATCATCTCCGGCGGCGAGAACATCTCCTCGCTGGAAGTGGAGGAGGCGCTGTACCGCCATCCGGCCGTGATGCACGCGGCGGTGGTGGCGCAGCCCGACGCGAAATGGGGTGAGGTGCCGTGCGCGGTGGTGGAGCTGCGGCCCGGCATGGCGGCGACCGAGCCCGAGATCATCGAATTCTGCCGCGCCCGCATGGCGCGTTTCAAAGTGCCGAAGCGGGTGCTGTTCCGCGAGGTGCCGAAGACCTCGACCGGCAAGATCCAGAAGCACGTGCTGCGCGCCAGGTGCAGGAAACCGCCGGGTGAACGCGCCGTTCGTGCCGCCGCGCCCGCCGGTGCCCGCGGCGGGCCCGGGCCTGCCCGGGTTTCTGGCGGCGGTGCGGACCAACGCGCTCGGCATGTGGGGCGCCGAGGCCTACGAGCAGGACGTGGTGATCGGCCGGGCGCTCGGCCGGCCGCGGCTGCTGCTCAACGCGCCGGCGGCGATCCATCGCGTGCTGGTCGAGAACCCGGCGGACTATCGGCGCACGCCGGCCTCCATCCGCATCCTGCGGCCGATCGCCGGGCGCGGGCTGCTGCTGAGCCGAGGGCGAGGACGTGGCGGCTGCAGCGGCGCACCACGGCCCCGGCGCTGGCGCCGCGCATCCTGCCGCTGCTGGCGCCGCACATGGCCGCCTGCGCGTCGAGGCGGCGCTGCCGCGGCTGCGCGCGCGCAGGCCGGCGGGCCGGTCAACCTGCTGGCCGCCATGCAGGGGCTGGCGCTCGACGTCGCGGCGCGGTCGATGTTCTCGCTGGAGACGCGCGCAGTTCGGCGCGGCCATGCGCGAGCTGCTCGGCCGAGTTCGGCCAGCGCATGGCCCGCCCGGCCGCATCTGCTCGACCTGGTGCTGCCGCCCTGGTTGCCCTCGCCGCGCGATCTCGGCGCGCCGGCGCTTCCGCCGTCGCTGGGTGGCGCTGATGGACGAGATCATCGCCGCCGCGCACCGCAGCGCCCGCCGCCGAGGCGGCCGCGCGACCTGTTCGACCTGCTGCGCGCCGCGCGCGACCCGGAGACCGGCGCGGGCTTCTCGCGCGACGCAGCTGCGCGACCAGATGGCGACGATGATCGTGGCCGGGCACGAGACCACGGCGCTGGCGCTGTTCTGGTCGCTCTATCTGCTCGCCCGCGCGCCAGGAGGCGCAGGCACGCGCTGGCGGCGGAGGTGGCGGCGCGCGACTCGGCGCCGGACGCCGCGGCGGAGGCGATGCCGCAGCTCGTCTCGCACCGCGCGCGGTGGTCAGCGAGGCGCTGCGGCTGTTTCCGCCCGCCTTCACCCTGGTCGCGCCAGGCGACGGAACGCGGACCGGGCCGGCGAGGTCGCGATCCCGCGCGGGCGCGGTGCTGATGATCGCGCCCTGGGTGCTGCACCGGCATCGCCGGCTCTGGGCGCGACCCGGACGCCTTCTGATCCGTCGCGCTTCCTGCCCGGCGCGCGCCGCCGCCGCCGCGCTTCGCCTATCTGCCGTTCGGCGCCGGCCCGCGCGTCTGCGTCGGCGCGCAGTTCGCGCTGGCCGAGGCGACGCTGGTGCTGGCGCTGCTGATGCAGGCGTTCCAGGTGAGCATGGCGACGACCGCCCGGTGCTGCCGGCGCCGGTCATCACCACCCAGCCCGACCACGCGCCCGGATTTCTGCTCGCGCCGCGTTGAGCGGTTGTAATCCGATCGCACGCCGCGACCGGCGATGCGGGCTCGTCACGCCGCGCGTTTGCTGATAAGGACGTTTAATCGGCGATCCGCAAGCACGCGGATTCTCAGCAAGAACGCTCACGGTTGCGCGCGTCGCGTTCCTGATTCACTGCCGCGCCAGGATCTCCATGACCGACGCGTCCATCATCCGGCGCGAGTTGCTCGGTGTGCTCGCGCGCTATCAGATGCCGAACTTGCGCCGCAGTCTGGGCCAGATCGCCACGACGTTTCTGCCGTTCTTCGCGCTGATGGCGGCGATGTACGTGGCGGCGTGCCATTCCGCCTGGGCCGGGCTCGTCCTTGCCCTGCCGGCGGCGGGGTTCGTTGTGCGCATCTTCATCATCCAGCACGATTGCGGCCACGGCGCGTTCTTCCGCGGCCGCGCAGCGAACGACTGGATCGGCCGGATCTGCAGCCTCATCACGCTCACGCCGTACGCGAACTGGCGCCGCCAGCACGCGAACCATCATGCGGACTGGAACAACCTCGATCGCCGCAGCGAAGGCGCCGACATCTATTCGACCTGCCTGACGGTGCGCGAATACAGCGCGCTCGGCGGAACGCGGCGCTTGCTGTATCGCCTGCTGCGCCATCCGCTGGTGGCGCAGGTTCTGCTGCCGCCGCTCGTGTTCATGGTGCTGTATCGCCTGCCGTTCGACACGCCGCGCACGTGGCGGCGGGAACGCGACAGCGTGTGGTGGACCAACGCCGCGATCGGTGTGCTCGCACTCAGCCTGGTCCTGCTGCTCGGCGCCGGTCCCGTGCTGCTCGTGCAGCTTCCGACGATGGCGATCGCATCCATCATCGGGGTGTGGATCTTCTCCGTGCAGCATCGGTTCGAGCAGGTGCTGTGGACGCGGCAGACGAGCTGGAGTGCCACCAGCGCCGCGCTCTACGGCAGCTCCCACCTCAAGCTGCCGCGGATGTTGCAGTGGTTCAGCGGCAATATCGGATTTCACCACATCCATCATCTGGTGCCGCGCGTGCCGAACTACCGGCTCGAGGAATGCCATCGCGCCTGCGCTGCGTGGTCCGGGCAGGTGACCTCGCTGACGCTGTGGCAGGCGCTGCGCGCGCCGGCGTTTCTGCTGTGGGATGAGGATCGCGGGCGCATGATACGGCTCGCCGACATCCGCGCCTAGGACGGCCGGCCCCCGACTATCCGGTTACCGCGACGCGCGATTTTACTGGTAAAGCACTGCGGAAAGGGCCATGTAGGGGCCTCGGCGCTTTTCGTCCTGGGTTTTTCGTGCCTGAACATGCGGCATCGTCGCATCCCGAACTCCCAAATCCGAAGAGCATTTCGGTCTGCACTGTGCGGGCCGCCGGATTGTATGGAGAGACGCAATGTCGCAAGGCACTGTCAAGTGGTTCAATATCCAGAAGGGGTTCGGCTTCATCCAGCCGGATGACGGCTCGAAGGACGTGTTCGTTCACATCTCTGCGGTGGAGCGTGCCGGCCTCAACCAGCTGAAGGAAGGCCAGAAGGTCAAGTTCGAGATCGAGCGCGGCCAGCAGGGCAAGGTCTCGGCGGCGAACCTCGAAGCCGTCTGAGCCCGTGCGGTGCTGCCCCCAGGGCAGCACCAACCGCACGCAGCACCAACCGCACGCTGCAGCAACGGCCCGGAGGGTAGGCAACATGACGAACCATAAGTACGCGGTCGGCCAGACGGTCGATTTCCTGCCGGGCATGCTCGACGGCAACGTTCCGCGTGGCCGCTACAAAATCCAGCGCCTGCTGCCGAGCGAGACCAAGGATCTGCAATACCGCGTCAAGCACGTGGTCGATGGGCATGAGCGTGTGGTGTCGCAGAGCCGGCTCCGGGACTCCCGGCAGGTTCTGGGCTGATCGGGACGGCGCAGAACGGTGGCCTTCAAGCCGAATTATCGCCAGCAGCGGAGCGAGCGGGACCGGCGCAAGCAAGCGAAGCGGGAAGAGGCGTTGCGCGAACGCGAGGAAGCCGTGGCGCGCCGCAAGGCCGCCCGCGAATCCGGCGGCGAGCCGACGTCCCCCGACGCTGCGACCCCCGAATCCGGCAACCCCGAATTTGGCACGCCGGAATTTGACACGCCCGAATCCGGCACGCCCGAGTCAACCTGACCCCGCACGCCTCACCCTGACTCCGCGCTGCTCGGTTCCAACAAATCCGGCGCGTCGTTGCGGACATTGTTCACGCGCGTCGTGACCGGCCAGACGCGCAGCGCCGCGGCTGAGGGGCGGAGCAGGGCGGTTGCATCGCCCTCCGCCTCGCCGAGCCATAGCGGCCATCCTTCAGGCTCGATCACGGCCGGCATGCGCTCGTGCAGCGGGCGCAGCGCGTCGTTCGCCGGCGTGGTGACGATCGTGAAGCTGCGCAGCACCGTTCCGTCCGCGCCGCGCCATCCCTCCCACAGCCCCGCCAGCGCCAGCATGCCGCCGTCGGCGCGCGCGACCGCGTAGGGCTGCTTGCCGCGCGCCGTCGCCTGCCATTCATAGAACGCATCGACCGGCACCAGGCAGCGCCGCCGCGCCAGCGCCTCGCGAAACATCGGCGAGGTCGCCAGCGTCTCGGCCCGCGCGTTGATCGGCTGGCGCGTCTTCGCCGGGTCCTTCACCCAGTGCGGCACCAGCCCCCAGCGCAGCAGGTCGAGGTGCCGCGCGCCGGTCTGCGGATGCCGGCGCACGACCAGCGCCTCGCGTGTCGGCGCCATGTTCCAGGTCGGCGGCGCGTTGGGCGGGGCGTTCTCCGTCCCGAACAGGGCGCGGATCTCGTCGATCGGGCGATGCGAGGCGAACCGGCCGCACATGCCGCTCACATCGGCCCGCGGGGCCGGGCGCGCAATGGGGCTCGACGCACGAAATGCTATGTTATAGCATTTCTAGATCGCACGGAGACCCCCCATGCCAACCTCGCGCCCCACTCTTTCGCGGCTCGCCTCTTCGCTCGTCGCCCTCCTCGCCTTCGCCGCCCCCGCCCGCGCCGCCGCCCCGGCGCCGGTCGGCATCGTCGCCGCCGAGAATTTCTACGGCGACGTCGCCGCGCAGATCGGGGGCAACGACGTGAGAGTCACCAGCATCCTCGACAATCCCGACCAGGACCCGCATCTGTTCGAGGCGAGCCCCTCGGTCGGCCGCGCGCTCTCCGGCGCGCGGATCGTGGTCTATAACGGCATCGACTACGATCCCTGGATGGACAAGCTGCTTCGGCGCCGCCCGCGCGTCGGACCGCACCGTGATCGTCGTCGCGGACCTCGCCGGCAAGAAGACCGGCGACAACCCGCATATCTGGTACGATCCCGCGACCATGCTGGCCTATGCCCAGGCGCTGGCCGCGGCGCTGCAAAAGGCCGATCCCGGCCCACGCCGACGCCTACGCGCAGCGGCTCGCCCATTTCGCGGCGTCGCTCGAGCCGGTCGCAGGCGCGGATCGCGGCCCTGCGTCAGCGCCTCGCCGGCACGCCGGTCGACCGCGACCGAGCCGGTGTTCGGCTACATGTTCGCCGCCCTCGGCATGCAGGTGCGCAACATGCCGTTCCAGCTCGCGGTGATGAACGACACCGAGCCAGCGGCGTCGGACGTCGCGGCGTTCGAGAACGACCTGAAGACCCACCAGGTGAAGCTGCTTGTCTACAACAGCCAGGCGACCGACCAGATCGCCGAGCGCATGGAGAAGCTGGCCAAGGCGTCGCACGTGCCCGTGGTCGGGGTGACGGAAACTGACCCGCCCGGCAAGACCTATCAGGCGTGGATGCTGGGCGACGCTCGACGCCGTCGATCACGCGCTGCCCGCGCCGAAACCGTGACACGCCGTCGAGTCTCGACGATGTTGCACTCATGCTCGGCGGGCGCGCGGTGCTCGCCGGCGTCAATCTGGAGATCGCGCGCCGGCGAGTTCGTCGGCGTGTTCGGTCCCAACGGCGCCGGCAAGACGACGCTGATGCGCGCCATCCTCGGCCTGCTGCCGGCGAGCCGCGGGCGGCATCACGCGTGCTCGGCGCGCCGGCGCGCGCGGGGCAACCCGGCGGATCGGCTACATGCCGCAGTCCCGCGCCAACGCTGCCCGCCGCTGCGGCTTCGCGGCTGCGACTTCGTCGCCGCCGTGGTCGGCGGCCACCGCCTCGGCCTGCCGATCCTCGACCGGTGCCGGCCGGCGCGAGGTCGCGTGGGCGCTCGACATGGTCGGCGCGCGCGCGCTCGCGACGCGGCCGCTGGCCGAGATCTCGGGCGGCGAGCGGCAGCGGCTGCTGCTGGCGCAGGCGCTGATCGGCCGGCCGCGGCTGCTGCTGCTCGACGAGCCGCTGATCAGAACCTCGATCCGCACCATCAGCAGGCCGTGGTGACGCTGGCGAAGACGCTGCAGGTCGAGCTCGGCATCACCGTGCTGTTCAGCGCGCACGAGCTCAACCCGCTGCTCGGCGCGCTCGACCGCGTGCTCTATCTCGGCGGCGGCCAGGCGGCGCTCGGGCACGGTCGAGGAGGTCGATCACCGGCCCGGTGCTGTCGCGGCTCTACGGCAGCCCGATCGACGTCGTGCGGGTCCAGGGCCGCATCTTCGTCATGTCCGGCGGCCAGGACATGGAGCGCGAGGCGCACCGGCACGAGCATGCGCACGGGCACGCGCATGTCGGCCATGCCTGACCTTCTCAACTACGATTTCATGCGCAACGCCTTCGCCGCCGCCGCGATCGTCGCGGTGGTGGCGGGCCTGGTCGGCTATTTCCTGGTGCTGCGCGGCCAGACCTTCGCCGGCCATGCGCTGGCGCATGTCGGCTTCACCGGCGCCACCGGCGCGGTGCTGATCGGCGTGGCGCCGCTCTGGGGCCTGGTCACGCTGACCGTCGCCGCCGGCATCGGCATGGGCCTCGCTCGGCGAGCGGCTGGCGCAGCGCGACGTCGCGATCGGCATCGTGCTGGCGCTGGCGCTCGGCCTCGGCCTGCTGTTCCTGCATTTCTTCACCGCCTACGCGACGCAGGCGACGGCGCTGCTGTTCGGCAACGTGCTCGCGGTGGACACGGCGACGGTCTGGCGCCTGCTGGCGACTCGGCGTCGTCAGCCTCGCGACGCTCGGCGTCGATCGCGCGCCCGCTGCTGTTCGCGAGCCTGCAGCCGGAGCTGGCCGAGGCGAAGGGCGTCAATCGCTGCGCCTGTTCGGCGCGCTGTTCCTCGCGATCGTCGCGCTGGCGACGGCGGAGTGCGCGCAGATCGTCGGCGTGCTGCTGGTGTTCGCGCTGATGGTGGGGCCGGCGGCGGCGGCGCAGCGCCTCGCCGGCGCGCGTCGGCACGCGGCCTCGCGCTCGCGGCGCGTGCTGGCGCTGGCGGAGGCGTGGGGCGGGATCGCGCTCGCCTTCTACACCGACTGGCCGAGCAGCTTCTGGATCACGGCGCTGAGCGCCGCGGGCGTATCTGGCGGCAGGCGCGGCGCCGACGCGATAGCGCGTGTCACGCGTCACGGGGTGGTGACATGGGTAGTCCCCAGGACGCCCACGAACCAGAGCACGAGGAGAACGATCACGACCAGGGCGAGAGCCCCGCCGAGGCCGGATCCACCGTAGCGATTATAACCGTAGTAGCCGCCGCCACCGCCCAGGAGAAGAATGATCAGTATTATGATAAGGATCGTGATCATTTATTGCCTCGCTGACAGAATTACCGCCGCTACTTGGCGTAGCTGAACTCCGGAAGCATCTTGAGGGAATCCTTCGTCGCACCCGGCAGGACCATCTTGTTATCGCCGACCTTCATTGAGTTATAGGGCACGGCCACCAGTCGCGTGCCCATGCCGAGAAAGCCGCCGACCGACAGCACGGCATATGGCACATTGTGGTTGGGGGTCACGATCAGGTCGTCGATCGTGCCGACCTGCTCGTTCGCGTCGTTCACCACCGTGGCGCCGAGCACCTTGGAGACGCGAAATCCGGTGGCGAGCGTCTGCGGATCGACCTTCATCAGCGTGATGGTCTGCTGCTTGCCCTGGGCAAGTGCGGGCGGCGCCAGCGTGGCCGCGCCGATCATCGCTGTCGCAGCGAGAAGCGTGAGCTTGTTCATGGGCATGCCTTTTCCGATTCAGTGAACGAGCCCATCGCGGGAACGCCAGACAGCCACCGGCATCGCCGGCCACTTCGCAGTGCAGCGCTCAGGGTTCGGGAAATGATGCAGCGCCGCGATCGTCCGATCAGCGGCCTCGCGCCGCGCGCCGGCCCGCGCACCGCGCAGGCCGGTGGCTCGGGCGCTATTTCTTCACGGCGTCTCTGACCGTGTCTTTCACGCCGCCAACGGCACTCTGGATCTTGCCTTCGGCCTTGTCGGCCTTTCCTTCGGATTGCAGCTTGGGATCGCCCGCCGCCTTTCCGACCGCATCCTTGATCGAGCCCTTGATCTGCTTCGCCGAGCCGGCAATTCGGTCCTTGTCCACTGCACTGCCTCCAAAATTCTGCATCGGGGCCGGTGCCTGTTCGCCACGCGACAGGCACCGTCTTGCGCAATAGACGCCGGGAGCGCTCAGGGTTGACCCGGATCAATCGTAATTGAAGCGTGCGACGCGAAGATGATTCGCCAGGGTGTCGCGAGCATGACAGGCGCGGTCAGCCATCGTGCGCGCCGCGATCAGGTCGCGCCGATGCGCTCCATCCCGCCCATGAACGGCCGCAGCGCCGCGGGCACCACGACCGAGCCGTCTTCCTGCTGGTAGTTCTCCAGCACCGCGATCAGCGCGCGCCCGACCGCGACGCCGGAGCCGTTCAGCGTGTGCACGAAGCCGCGGCTTGCCGTCGGCGCCGCGAACGCGGGCGTTCATCCGCCGCGCCTGGAAATCGCGGCAGTTGGAGCAGGAACTGATCTCGCGCCACGCCTGCTGCCCCGGCAGCCAGACTTCCAGGTCGAAGGTCTTCGCGGCGGCAAACCCGGTGTCGCCGGCGCACAGCAGCACCCGGCGATAGGGCAGCTCCAGCAGCTCCAGCACGCGCTCGGCGCAGGCGCGTCATGCGCTCGTGCTCGGCGTCGCTGTCGTCCGGCCGGGTGATCGCTGACCAGCTCGACCTTGCTTGAACTGGTGCTGGCGGAGCATGCCGCGCGTGTCGCGCCCGGCGGCGCCGGCCTCGGCGCGGAAGCAGTCGGTGTAGCGCGGTCATGCGCAGCGGCAGCGCCTTCTCGGCGAGGATCTCGCCAGCGACGAGGTTGGTCAGCGGCACCTCGGCGGTCGGGATCAGCCAGCGGCCGTCGGTGGTGCGGAACAGGTCCTCGGCGAATTTCGGCAACTGGCCGGTGCCGTACACGGTCGCGTCGTTGACCAGCAGCGGCACGGAGATTTCCTCGTAGCCGTGCTCGCGCGTGTGCAGGTCGATCATGAACTGGCCGAGCGCACGCTCCAGCCGCGCGAGCGTGCCGCGCAGGATCGTGAACCGGGCGCCCGCGAGCTTCGCCGCGCGCTCGAACTCCATCTGGCCGAGCGCCTCGCCGAGTTCGAAGTGCTGGCGCACGGCGGAAGTCGAAGCTCGGCGGCGTCGCCGACCTGCTTGAGCACGACGTTGGCCGTTTCGTCGGCGCCGTCCGGCACGTCGGGATCGAGGATGTTGGGCAGCGCCTCCAGCAGCGCGTGCACGGCAGCCTCTCCCTCGGCCGCGCGCGCTTCCAGCTCCTCCATATACGCACGCAGGTTCAGGGCGGCTTCGCTTCCGCGGCGCTCGTGTCCTCGCCGCGCCGCCGGCCTTCGCCGATCTGTCGGGTGAGCGCGTTGCGTCGTGCCTGCAGGTCCTGCAACGAGGTCAGCGCAGTGCGGCGTTTCGCATCCTGGGTGAGGATCTGGTCGGCCGCGGCGGGCAGCCCGCGACGCTCCAACGCTGCATCGAACGCTGTCGCGCTCCGCCCGCACCGCGCGAATGTCGTGCATCAGCTCTCCACCGGCTTCGGCTCGACGATGCGCGCCGCGATGATCGACAGCTCGTAGAGCAGGATCAGCGGCACCGCGAGCCCGGTCTGGGTGATCACGTCGGGCGGCGCCAGCACGGCGGCGATGATGAACATGCCGACATACGCATAGCGCCGGTAGCGTTTCAGCCCGCGCGAGGTGACGATGCCCACCTTCGCCATCAGCGCCAGCGCCACCGGAAGCTGGAACGCGACCCCGAAGGCGAAGATCAGCTTCATCACCAGGTCGAGATATTCGCCGACCTTCGGCATGAGCTGGATCGGGATGCCCGCCTCGCTTGCCGGCGTCTCGAAGCTGATGAAGAACCTCCAGGCGAACGGGAACACGAAGTAGTACGCCAGCGCCGCACCCGCCACGAACAGCACCGGCGTCGCCACCAGGAACGGCAGCGATCGCGCGCTTCTCGCTGCGATACAGCCCGGGTGCGATGAACAGCCAGATCTGTGTCGCCACGATCGGGAAGGAGATGAACGCCGCCCCGAAGAACGCCACCCGCAGATAGGTGAAGAACGCCTCGTAGAGCTGCGTGTAGATCAGCGTCCGGTTGCTGCCCGGCTTGGCGGCCAGCGCGTCGGCCAGCGGGCGGGCGAGGAACGCGTAGATCTCCGTCGAGAAATAGTAGCAGACGAAGAACGCCAGCAGGAACGCGGCCATCGACACGAGCAGGCGGCGGCGCAGCTCGACCAGATGCTCGAGCAGCGGCATGGGCTTGTCATGGATCGGATCGTCGGGAGTGTCGGCCACGGCGCGAAGACTCTTAGGGCTGGGTCAGCGGGGCCGGGCGGTGCGCGGCGGGATGAAGTCGGGCGGCTCCGGCGCCGTTGCGATGGCCGGCGGGATGAACGTCCGGCGCGCCCGCCGCCTCGGCCACCGCGTCCGGCGCCGCCGCGGCGATTTCCGGCGCCGCCTCGGCATTCGGCGCCTCGGCCGCCAGCTCGGCGACGGCGGCCTCGCTGCCCGGCTCCGCCGCCGGCACCACCGTCAGCCCGGCGGTGGGTACCGGGGCCGGTGTCACCAGCGGGTCCTCGAAGCTGCGGCGGAGCGAGCCGTCGGCGTCGACCGTGCGCTCGAACTCGCCGCGGATGTCGAAGTTGCGGATCTCGTTGATCTGCTGGCGCACGTCGGCCAGCTCGGTGTCGCGCACCATCTCGTCGACATGGCTCTGGAACTCCGAAGCCATGCGGCGGGCCTTCTTGATGAAGCCGGTGACGGCCTTGACCGCGACCGGCATGTCCTTGGGGCCGATCAGCACCAGGGCGACCACGCCGATCAGGGCGATCTCGGACCAGGCAAAGTCGAACATCGGTGCGCAGCGGACTCCAGGCGGGCGTGTGCTAGCAGGAAACCGGCGGGATGGGAAACCGGCCGCTCGGGCAGGGCGCGATGCGCCGCCGGCGCTACGGTGCGCCGGTCTCGGGGTCGCCCGAACCGGCGTTTGGACCGGAATCCGGGCCGGGGCCGGGCGGCTCGACCAGCAAGTCCTCCCGCCGCGGCAGTTCGCGCAGGTCCTTCAGTCCGAACTGGGCGAGGAAGCCGGGCGTGGTGCCCCACAGCGTCGGCCGGCCGGGCAATTCGCGGCGCCCGCGCGGGGCGATCAGGCCGGCTTCCAGCAGCGCGTCCAGCGTCGCCTGCGCCAGCGCCGCGCCGCGCATCTCCTCGATCTCGCCGCGCGTCACCGGCTGGTGGTAGGCGATGATGGCCAGCGTCTCCATCGCCGCGCGCGGCAGCCGGCGCGCCACCTGCACCACCTTGCGCAGCCGGGGGGCGAGGTCGGGCGCGGTGCGGAACTGCCAGCCGCCCGCCACCTCCACGAGCTCCACGCCGCGACCGGCATAGCGGTCGCGGAGCGCGGCCAGCACCGCCTCCGCCTCCACGCCCTCGGGCAGGAGCTGGGCGAGCTGGCGCGCGCTCACCGGGGCGGCAGTGGCGAAGGCCAGCGCCTCGGCCAGCCGCAGGCTGTCCTCATCCATCGCGCTCGCCCCGGCGCACCAGGATCGGCCCGAACGGCGCCTCCTGCCGCAGCCGCACCCGGCCGTGGCGGGCGAGTTCCAGCCCGGCCATCAGCGTGCTCGCCACCGCCGCCCGCTGCTGCAGCGCATCGCCCAGGTTCGCCGGCAGGAACCGTTCGAGCGAGGTCCAGTCGGGCAGGCTGCCGAGCAGCGCGCCGAGTCGCGTCAGCGCCTCGGCGACGCTCCACAGGCTCAGCGGCGGCGGCCGGTAGCGGCGGTTGCCCATCGCCCGCCGCGTCGCCCCGAGATAGGCGCGCAGCAGGGCGGGCAGGTCGAGCGCCAGGCGCGAGCGGTCGGTGACGATCAGGTCTTCCGGCAGGCCGCGGGCGAACACGTCCTGCCCCAGCACCGTCCGCGCCGCCAGCGCCGCCGCGGCGGCGCGCATGCGCTCAAGCTCGGCCAGGCGCGCGGTCAGCATCTCCGCCGCCGCCTCGCCCTCCTCGGCCAGCGCGTTCTCTTCGGGCAGCAGCAGCCGGCTTTTGAGCCAGGCGAGCCACGCCGCCATCACCAGCCAGTCCGCCGCCAGCTCGAGTCGCACCGCCCGCGCGCCCTCGATCACCGCCAGGTACTGCTCGACCAGTGCCAGGATGGAGATGCGCGCCAGATCCACCTTCTGCCCGCGCGCGAGTTCGAGCAGCAGGTCGAGCGGCCCCTCGAACCCCTCCAGGCGCAACAGCAGGGCCTGCTGCTCGCTCATTGGCCCAGCAGCGCGGCCCCGGCGACCGGGTGGCCCGCGAGGGCGAGGATCAGGGTGAAGGCGGGCTCGGCCACGGCGTCGAACAGGGCGCGGATCGGGTCGAAGTCGACGCCCGCCGAGCGCAGGATGGCCGGGGCGAGGAAGACCACCAGGATCACCAGCACGATCCCCACCCGCTCCAGCCGCGCCCAGGCCTGCGCGAGCGGCAGCGGCAGGATGCCGACCACGATCCGCCCGCCGTCGAGCGGCGGCACCGGCAGCAGGTTGAACACGCCGAGCACGATGTTCGCGAGCATGAAGTAGAACAGGAACAGCAGCACCGCACTCTGCCCCTGCGGCATCGCGCCGAGCCAGGGCACGACGTGCAGGCCGAGCGCGCCGATCCAGGCGAGCAGGAAATTCATCGCCGGCCCCGCCGCCGCCACCACCATCATGCCCCGGCGCGGGTTGCGGAACCGCCACGCCGCCACCGGCACCGGCTTCGCCCAGCCGAACATGAACGCGACCCGGTGGATGGTCAGCAGCTGCATGACCAGCAGGAAGCCCGGGCAGCAGGATCGTGCCGACGCGATCGACATGGGCGAGCGGGTTGAGCGAGAGCCGCCCCGCCCGCCGCGCCGTGTCGTCGCCCATGGCCAGCGCCGCGTAGCCGTGCGCCGCCTCGTGCAGGGTGATCGCGATGATGGTCGGCACGGCCGCGAGCAGCAGCGAGACGAGGAGGTGAGGTCACGCGAGCAGCGCCTCGCGTTCCGCCGCCAGCGCCGCGCCATCGAAGGCCGGCCCGTCCAACGTCGCCCGCCGCGCCGCCGCCAGCGCCCGCCCGCGCGCGAGTCGCACGCGCGCCGCATCGGAGAGCGGCGGGCAGGCGGCGAGCACCGCTTCGTTCCCCGCCGCGTCGCCCGGACAATAGAGCGCGATGTCGCAGCCCGCCGCGAGCGCGCCCACGGCCCGCGCGGCCGGCGTGCCGGCCAGCGCCTGCATGGCGAGGTCGTCGGAGGCCAGCACTCCGGCAAAGCCGATCCGCCCGCGGATCACCCGCTCCACGATGATGGGCGAGAGCGTCGCGGGCCGCTCGGGGTCGAGGGCGAGGTAGCGGATATGCGCGGTCAACATCCAGGGCAGGTGCGCGTTGCGGGCGAAGGGCAGGATATCGGCATCGAGGTCAGCCGCTTCTATGACGGGCAACGCGTGATGGCTGTCAACGGTGGCGCGTCCGTGCCCCGGCGCATGCTTGCCCACCGGCTGCACCCCGGCGGCCAGCAGCCCCTCCGCCATCGCCTGCCCGAGCGTGGCCACCGTTTCCGGATCGGCGGCGTAGGCGCGGTCGCCGATCGCCGCATGGGTCTCCGGCCGGCGCAGGTCGAGCACGGGCGCGCAGACCACGTCGATGCCGGCGGCGGCGCAATCGAGCCCGATCAGGGCGCCGGTGAGCCAGGCGGCGCGCCGCGCCTCGGCCGGACGCGACGCATGCAGCGCGCCGATCGCGGCGGCGGGCGGATGGGCGCGCCAGTGCGGCGGCCGCAGCCGCGCCACCCGCCCGCCTTCCTGATCGACCAGGATCGGCGCGCCGGCGGGAAGCGCCGCGTGCAGCGCATCCGTCAGGGCGCGAAGCTGTGCCGGGCTCTCGACGTTGCGGGCGAACAGGATGACCCCGGCGGGCGGGCGCTGCCGAAACAGCGCCGCCTCCTCCGCGCCGAGGGTCGGGCCGGCGATCCCAAGGATCGCCGCCCTAGGAGACAACCGCGCAGCCGCCGCCCTTCTGCTTCACCCGCTCGCAGAACAGCACCGCCTCCGCGCTGTCGGAGAAGCCGCCGGTGCGCACGCGCCAGTAGGTCTTGCCGGCATGCTCGGTGCGGGAGATCGCCGGGCGGTGGCCGGACAGCAGCTCGCCGTATTTGCGCACGAGCCGCTCCCACTCCGTCTTCGCCCCGCCCTCGGTCTCCAGCGCGCCGAGCTGGACCAGGACGATGCCCGCGGACGCCTTCGCCGCCGGGGCCGGCTTCGTGGCCGCGCGCGCCGGCGCCGCCTCGGTGCGCGGCGCTTCCCGCGACGCCTCTGGCCGCGATGCCTCGGCCCGCAATGCCTCTGGCCGAGTCGGCTCGCTGCGCGGGGCTTCGGCGCGTACGGGCGCAGGCGTTGGCGGCGGCGCGTCGGCGTGGGTGACGGTCGCCGTCTGCTCCGTCGGCGCGGCCGCGGGCGTCACCGGTGCCGGAGTTGGCGCCGCGGCCTGCTCGGCCTCGCGCAGCGCCTGTGGCGCGGGCGCCTCCGGCGGCGGGGCGAGCGCGGTCTTGCCGTCGGCCTCGCCGCCCTGGAGGATACTGTCGTTCGCGCCGGCCACCTGCATGCCGCCGGGATCGGTCGGCTTCGTGCGCAGCGGGCGGCTGTCGCTCTCGATCACCGGCACGCCGCCCGAATGGCGGCCGGAGAAACCCCAGACGCCGACAAGCACAAGCAGCGCACCGCCGATCGCGCCGGCGAAGATCGCGAGTCGCCGCGTGCCCGCGTCCATCCGTTCTCGTCGCTCCAGCCCCGCTGTCCGCCATGCCGGGGTCATCGCCGGCATCGGGATGTCCAGTTCGTCCGTTGCCGCCATTGGCTCGATTCGCGACCTCACCGCATCTCCTCGACGGGTTCCACGCCCATCACCGCCAGGCCCGCGCGGATCACCACGGCCGTTGCCGCCACCAAGGCGACCCGGGCGAGGGTCTCGTCCACCCGGTCGGCCTGCAGGAACCGCAGCGCAGCATCATCCTTCCCTCGGTTCCACAGCATATGAAAGTCGCCCGCTAGATCATAGAGGAAAAACGCGATCCGGTGCGGTTCACGCGCCTGTGCAGCGGCCTCGACCGTGCGCGGCCAGAGGGCGAGGCGGCGGATCAGGGCAAGCTCGGCGGGGTGGGTGAGGGTGCCGAGCGCCACCCCGGCCAGCGCCGCATCGGCGGTCGTCTCGGCGCCGAACATTTCCGCGGCGAGCGCGGAGCACGCTGCGTGCGCGGGCGTGCGCGTACTGCACGTAGAACACCGGATTGTCGCGCGTCTGCGCGACCGCGAGTGCCACGTCGAACTCCATCTGCGCGTCGGCCTTGCGGGTGAGCATGGTGAAGCGCACCGCGTCGCGCCCGACTTCCTCGATCAGGTCACGCAGCGTGATGTAGCTGCCGCTGCGCTTGGACATGCGCACCGGCTGCCCGTCCTTCATCACATGCACGATCTGGCAGAGCACGATATCCAACTGCCCGCCGAGCGCGCGCACCGCCGCCTGCATGCGCGCGACATAGCCGCCGTGATCGGCGCCCCAGATGTCGATCATCAGCGCCGCGCCGCGCCGCAACTTGTCGGCGTGGTAGGCGATGTCGTTGGCAAAATACGTGTTGCTGCCGTCGGATTTTTGCAGCGGGCGGTCGAAATCGTCGCCGAACCGCGTCGCACGGAACAGCGTCTGCGGCCGCGGCTCCCAATCCTCCGGCTGCTTGCCCTTGGGCGGCTCGAGCACGCCCTCGTAGATCAGCCCCTGTTCGCGCAACTGCGCGATGACGGCATCGGTGGCGCCGGCCTCGGCCAGCGCCCGCTCGCTCGTGAAAACATCCTGTCGCACGCCGAGAAGTTCGAGATCCTCGCGAATCCCCGCCAGCATCGCGGCCACGGTGAAGTCGCGCACGGTGTCGAGCCACAAGTCGGGCGCCGCGATCGTGCCGCCCGGTCCGGCGAGGCCCGCGCCATGGCGTTCGGCGAGTGCCGCGCCGACCGCGACCAGATAGTCGCCGCGATATTGCAGGCCGCCCGGCACCTCCTCGGCAAAATCCTGCTCCGCGAGCGGCGTGCCGAGCGCCTGCAGGTAGCGCCAGTAGGCGGCCCAGGCGAGCGCCACGACCTGCGCGCCGGCATCGTTGATGTAGTATTCCTTGGTGACGGCGAACCCGGCCTTTCGCAGCAGGTTCGCCAAGCGCATCGCCAACGACCGCGCCGCGGCAATGGCCGACATGCATCGGGCCGGTCGGGTTCGCCGAGACATACTCGACGTTCACCGGCAGACCGGCGCCGAGCGTGCTGTCGCCATACGCCTCGCCCGTGCGCAGGATGTCGCGGAAGCTGCGCGTGCAGCGCCGGCGCATGCAGGCGCAGGTTGACGAAGCCGGGGCCGGCGGCCTCCGCCGCCGCCACCATGTCGTCGGGCAGCGCGGCGGCGAGCGCGGCGGCGAGGTCGCGCGGATTGCGCCGGGCGGGCTTGGCGGCGACGAGGGCGGCGTTGGTGGCCGCGTCGCCATGCGCCGCCTCGCGCGGCAGCGTCACCTCCACCCGCGCCGCGACGTCATCCGGCAGGTCGGGCACCGCGTGGCGCAGGGCGGCGAGCACGCGCTCGCGCAGGAGCGAAAAAATATCATATGTCATATCTGCAACCTGCTATGTCAGCCGCGGACCGAGAGATCGGTCAGCCGCACATACTCCTCGCGCGCGAAGCGGTCGGTCATGCCGGCGATGTAGTCGGCGACCGTCTGCGCCGCCCGCGCCGTGCCCCCCTCGCCGGCGCGGGCGCGCCAGTCGTCCGGCAGCAGGCTCGGGTCGGCGTGCAGCAGGGCGAACAGCTCGCCGGTCACGCGCCGCGCCTTCGCCGTCATCCGGTTCACCCGCCAGTGGCGGTACATCCGCGCCGAGCAGGAACTCCTTGATGACCCGATTGGCCTCCGCCATCGGCGCGGCGAAGGCCACCACCGGCGCCTTCGCGGCGCGCACCGCATCGGCATCGCGCGGTGCCAGGGCGGCGAGGCGGCGGCGGGTTTCCTCCACCAGGTCGGTGATCATCGCGTGGATCACGCGGCGGATGGTCTCGTGGCGCAGCCGCGGCGGCGGCACATCGAGGCTCGCCCGCGCCGCCTCGGCCACCGCCGGGCCGACCACCGGCAGGTGCGACAGATCGGCCGGCGCGAAAAGCTGCGCGCGCCAGCCGTCGTCCAGGTCATGCGCGTGATAGGCGATGTCGTCGGCCAGCGCCGCCACCTGCGCCTCCGCCGAGGGCTGGGTGGTCAGCGCGAGCTCGTGCCGCGCCGCGTAGTCGGCGACATAGGCCGGCGGCTTGCGCAGCGGGCCGTTGTGCTTGGCCAGCCCCTCCAGCGTCTCCCAGGTCAGGTTGAGCCCGTCGAACCCGGCATAGCGGCTCTCCAGCAGGGTCACGACGCGCAGGCTCTGCGCGTTGTGGTCGAAGCCGCCGAACGGCTTCATCGCCAGCGCCAGCGCCTCCTCCCCGGCATGGCCGAAGGGCGGGTGGCCGAGGTCGTGGGCGAGCGCCAGCGCCTCGGCGAGATCCTCGTCCAGCGCCAGTTCGCGGGCGACGGAGCGGGCGATCTGCGCCACCTCGATCGAATGGGTCAGGCGGGTGCGGAAGAAATCGCCCTCGTGATTGACGAAGACCTGGGTCTTGTATTGCAGCTTGCGGAAGGCGGAGGAATGGATGATGCGGTCGCGGTCGCGCTGGAACGGGCTGCGCGTCGCGCTCTCCGGCTCCGGATGGAGCCGGCCGCGCATGGCGTTCGGCGCGGACGGCCCAGGGGGCGAGGTCGGTCACGGCGCGGCGCCTTACACCTCCGCGGAGCACCCTTCAATTGGCGGCCCCTTCCGCCTATGTTGCGGGCATGAGCGACGTCCTTCCGCCTGACCGACCGCGCCGCCGCCCGCATCGCCGAGATCGCGCGCGGGCGAGGGGGGCGCGGCGCCTGCGCGTGGCGGTGCTGGCCGGCGGGTGCAGCGGGTTTCAGTACAGTTTTGAGCTGGACCCGGCGCCGACGCCGGACGACACTGGTGGTGGCGCACGGCCGCGCCCGGGTGCTGATCGACCCCGCGAGCCTCGACCTGCTGGCCGGCGCGGAGCTGGATTTCACCGACGAGCTGATGGGCAGCCACTTCGCGGTGCGCAACCCGAACGCCAGCAGCGCCTGCGGCTGCGGCACGAGCTTCGCCGTCGACTGATCCCGCCGCCCGGTGAAGCTCGCCACCTGGAACGTCAATTCGATCCGCCAGCGCGAGGCGCACGTCGCGCGCTGGCTGGAGCGCGCCCAGCCCGACCTGCTGGTGTTGCAGGAGATCAAGTGCGAGACGGCGGCCTTCCCCGCCGCGCGGTTCGAGGCGCTGGGCTATCGCAGCGAGGCGGTGGGACAGACGCGCGTACAACGGCGTCGCGGTCCTCGCGCGCGTGCCGTTCGAGGTTGTGGCGCGCGCCCTGCCGGGCCTGCCCGATGACGATGCGCAGGCGCGCTTCATCGAGGTGCGCACCGACGGCGATGACGGTCGCCGGCATCTACCTGCCCAACGGCAATTCAGGCGGCGATGCAGGATTTGCCTACAAGCTTGCGTGGATGGACGCGCTGCGCGCCCACGCCGCGGCGCTGCTGGCCGATGATGTGCCGCTGGCGATCGCGGGCGATTTCAACGTCTGCCCGACCGACGCCGATCTGTCCCCGGGCGCGCTGCCGCCCACGGACGCGCTGGTGCATCCCGAAAGCCGGTCGCGATTCCGCGCGCTGCTGTGGCTCGGCCTGACGGACGCGGTGCGCGCGCTGCACCCGCAGCGGGCCGATGTGGACGTTCTGGGACTACCAGGCCGCATGCTGGCCGCGCGACGTGGGCCTGCGCATCGACCACGTGCTGCTCTCGCCCACGCTGGCGGAGCGGCTGACCGCCGCGGTGCCGGACCGGCGGGAGCGGGGGGAAGACCAGCCATCGGACCATGTGCCGGTGCTGGTGGAGGTGGATTGAGGGCGCGCGGCGGGTCGGCGGTCCCGCTTTCCCGCCGCGCTGGCATCAGCCGGCCTTGTAGGACCTGATCTCCCAGCAGAGCTTCAGAAACTCCGGGTCGGGGAGGTCGTAGACATCCTTGATGCCCGTTGCCGCCGGGACGATCGAGAAACGCTGCATCAACTCGGTGCCCTCGGAGAACTCCCGTCGATCGATCTGGCTCCGCTCAATGTAGTAGTCATGCACTCTGGGGTCGAAGTTCCTGTCCCGGATGCCGAGCTGCTCGTGCGCCGGTTCCACCCAGCCCTTGTGGCCGCTCAGCTCGATGCGCTCGCCGAGAAAGCCTCGCACCACCGGGTTCCACAGCAGATAGCGGTTGATGAAGGCGTCGCCGCGCAGCCCGGTCGGATCGGCCGGGTAGGCAACCCAGGCGGCCACGCTCGATCCGGGCAACGCGTCGGCCCCCGGCCTGGGCCAGAGTTTTGCCCAGAGCTTCTTGTTGCGCTGGTCATCGAACGCCGCCAGCTTCCAGGCACCGTCCTGGCTGACGATCCAGTAGAGCGGATCGCCGTCCTGCGTGAGGTCCCCGCTGAACTCGAACCGCCACAGGGCCTCGGAGTTCCTGCGCGTCCGCGGCCTTGTAGTCCGGCAGGCCGAGGGGCGCGGGGTCGCAATGGGTCCAGTGATTGCCCGTCGACCGGCCCGGTGCCGCGGCTTCCAGGGGAACGATTTCGAACCGCTGCTCCGGAACGCTGACCGGCGGCCGTCGCCGCAGCCGATCGGTTCTGGTTCTCGCCGGGACGATTTCGGGGGCGTGCGCGGGAATTGGCGCGACCCCGTTCTTCGCCTGCAGCACCAGCTTGGACGCGGGATGCAGCATCGTCACCTGCTTGACGCCGGCCGATGTCCAGAACAGCGGCACGGAGTAGTCGAGCGCCTCCGGCAGCTTGTTGAACTTGCGGGCCGCGTCGAAGCCCCAGGCCGCCTTCCGCCCGCTCTCCCAGACCCGATCCACGGAGGTTTTCAGGTCCGGCGGCAGAAACTCGAACACCGAGAGCAGGCCGCTCTCGCGCACGATGACGCGCCAGTCCTCGGGATTGACGATGCTCGCCCGCCATGCCGCCGGATCGCGCTCGTTCATGTTCCCGCCGACGGGATAGGCCCGCATGTGCTCCGCCAGTTGGTCCTTCGATGACCAGTCCTTGTTGTCATCGTCGTAGCTGGTGGACGCCTCGCCGTGCGCCGCGGGCGGCGTGGTGGCGCCGGACGCGGACGTCGCCGCCGACTTGAACGAAACCTCGATCTTCGATTTCCACTCGGTTTCCTGGTTCTTGTCCCAGCTCTTCACGTTCTTGGTGTTCTCGAAGACGAACAGGCCGCCGAGAACCAGGTTCTGCGGCACGGCATGGCCGAACTGCTCGACGATCTCGAGCAGCGCGAGGAAGGCGTGCGCCTCGTCGCCGTTGCCGAGCGCCTTCGTCACCGCAACCTTGAACTCGTCGGATGCCTCGACGCATCGTCGCAGATGCAGCCGACACACCGGATGCACGTCCTTCAGCGCCATGTAGAGCCGGCGCTTCCGGGCGTTTGTCGCGAGCTTCGCCTTTCGGGTCGTGCTCGCGGTGGTGCTGACAAACCAGAAGCCGCCACCCGTCGCGGCGCCAAAGACACCCTGCTTGAAGGCCGAATGCTCCTCGGCGGTGAAGGAGATCTGGGTCGAAAGGCCGCCATCCGGCATGTCCTGGGGCGTCACGCCGTCGACGAACCCGGACTCCGGCTGCGGCCGCCATCGCAGGGCGACGCCGTCCGGAAGGATCGAGCGGGTACCGAGATAGACCGCATCCAGGCGGATCGCCTTGGTCAGGTTGCACAGGCGCGCAACATGGATCCAGTCGGTCCACTCCAGCGCATCGAACGACACCGGCCGCGGACTGGGGCCCGCCGCCTTGAGCAGGTCCGGAATCCGGAACTGCACGGTCTCGAGGTCGGTGCGCGAGGTCAGCGTCGGCCACTTGCTCGTGGTGACGTCGATGGTGCCGACCGGCGGCGGATCGCCGCGGGTCAGGGTCTTCACCGGCGACTCCACCGGCGGGACCGGGGGAACCGGATCAGGCTTCTTCTGTGCCGCCGTCCATGCCGCAAGCAGGGCCTTGATCAGCCTCTCATCCTTGACGCCCTTGCGGATCTCCGCCTCGGCACTTTGCGCGTCCTTGCCGAACTGCTCGACATAGATCAGGTCGGAGCCGTCCGGGGCCTGGGCCATGGAAAAATAGTCGATGGCTTCGTCGGCATTGCCGGCGGCCTTCAGCACGTCTTCGATTGTTTTGCCGTGCACCGCCCGAGGCTCCCGTCGTATTTTGATTTTGCCGCGCGGCAGCCAGGCGTCAGTGGGTCACCCGGTAGATCGTCAGCACGAAATAGCCACTCTGCTCGGGAATTGGTCCTGTCGGCCTGAAGAACACGTCGAAACTCGTCGCATCGACAGTGAAGCGATGGCCCGTGTGTCCGATCCGGGTCAGGTCGGCTTCCTGGTTATACATATCGGCGTATGTGACGATGACGTCGCGTATCTTGGCCCTTTGCTCGGGGGTCAATCCGGTGATGATTGCTTTGGACGCCGGATCCATTTGATTCGAAAAATGCACGTTGTGGCTCATTGGCGTGGCGCTCCCTTTCCCATCATGATCTTCTCAAGTCGGAATAACAATTCCGAGCCATGCTGTGATTGTTATATTTAAGGCTACGCTGCGTTTATGGTCGTGGTTGCCGGGACGCTGCTCCCGGAACCGACGGCCTGCAAGATATTTATTGCTGCCGACTGTTTCGGTTGAGGCAGCACACGGTGCCGCGCCCGGCGCCGCCCGCGGCCCTGTCCACGGCTGGGCGGTCGCGATGACGTTCGTTCGGTCGCGCTGCGCCTGCCGGCGGACAGACGGGGCCGTGCATCAAATCCCGACGATGGTTGAGTGCGGCGCTTCGGCCGTCATCCGCGCCGTCGAAACGCGGCCGGGTTGCGGGCTGTGGGCTGCGATCGCTGCCGTTCGATGAGGAATAGTCCGTCGCCCTGACGCGTCACTCTCCCGCGCCGCCCTCCGCGGCGGGCGCGGGCTGAAGATTCGTTTTCAGACAGTCCGGCGCCGAAAAATCTCCTTGTCATTCGCGGCGAAGGCGCCCGCGCGGGGCGTGCCGCGCCGGACGGTTTCCGGCAGCGAAAGCAGGGGGAGGGTCAGTTCGGCAAGATCTTCGACCTTGGACCCGGAACGCTGGAGTGGAACGGCGGACTCCTGATCGGCCTCACCGACGCCGTGCCGAAATACACGCCGCGGTGGCAGTTCGAGTACCAAGTCCACTACTGAAGCCGGTGAGGAAGCACTGCAGCGGCGCAGGATCAGCGCCGCCCCTTGCCCTCTCGCAGCCAGGATCAGACCCGCCGTCGCGGAGGGCCCAAGGGTCATGCCTTCAGAGACTTGGCATGAATTTGCAAGTCGTCCAATTGAACCGCCGCAGCCGTTCTCAGGGTCCTACAGCCACCCCCGTCGCTTGAAGTACAGATACGGGAGAACCGCGGAAAGAACCATGAGCCCTAAAGCCGCCGGGTATCCCAGGAGCCACTTGAGCTCAGGCATTTTCTCGAAATTCATGCCGTAAATCGACGCGATCAGCGTCGGCGGAAGAAATATGACCGCAGCCACTGAAAAAATCTTTATGATCGCGTTCTGCTGAATGTTTATCAGGCCGAGGGTAGAATCCAACAAGAATTGAATATTCGAAGCTAAATACATATTATGATCCAGCAAGGACTGAATATCCCGGCGAAGCGTATTGGTTCTGATCGTCAGGTCCGCGCTGAGCTTCAGCCTCTCGATGGCGCGGAGGAAAGCCACGGTGCGGCTCAAGCTATGCAGGCTCTCCCGGACTTTCGCCGCCAGATCGCCGCTCCGGCCGATGCGCTGGATCGTGGTCCGCAGGTCAGCACTGGCAATGCCGGGATTTGCCGCCTCCGCCTGATTGAAAATGCGCTCCGAAATCGTGTCCAGGCCCACGCCGACTTCTTCCAGGATGTCGGCCGCGCGATCAACGATGGCTTCCAGAATCCCGACCAGGATGCCTTCGAGCGAATTGATCTGGCCGCCTTGCTTGTCGCCACGGGCACAAAAGATGCTGAACGGCTTGGTCTCGACGTAGCGCACCGTCACCAGATTCCGCGGCGTCAGGATGAACGTGGCATCGGTCAGCGCGGCCACTGCGGAGGTGTCCCGCTTGACCACGCGCACCGTCATGATGGCGGCGTCGCCCTCGCGGTAGAGCTGGCTGCATGTTTCGATTTCGCGCATTTCCTCGCGGGTGGGGACGCCGACGCCCAGCGACGCTTCAACCGCGTGCTCTTCCTCTTTGGTGGGATCGACGAGATCGACCCAGACTTCGGCAGGAAATGTGGCGGCAGGAAACGTGGCGGCGGGATGTGGCTCCCGCCGCCGAAGGCAGCCCTCGTGGATGTCATACACGGTGATCACGGCAACCCAGCTCGCTTCCAGGCACACGGAGAGGAGTCGCGCGGCGGCGTCCCGCGGCCGCAACGCATGCGCGGGAGTTTAGGGAAGGCGGCGGCCCGCGGCGACAGCGATCAGGCGTCGTCTTCAACGTCTGCGTTTCCTTCGAGCCGCTGGCGGAGCGCTGCCATGACGCGGTGCGTTGCCGCCAGGTCCGCGACCTGAAGTCCTTCCGAGAGTCTGTTGATCCAGGGCGCTTGCAGCCGCATCGCGGCGCCGAACGTCTGTCTTCCCTTCGCGGTCAGCACGACGAGTTGCGCGCGCCGGTGATGCGGGTTGGGCGCGAACGCGACCATCCCCTCGGTCGCCAGATCGTTCACGATGCGCTGGATGTTCTGGCGGTTGGCCCCCATGTCGCGCGCCAGCCAGGCGACCGGCTGCGGCCGTTCGGCGGCCACGATGCTGCCGAGCACCTGCCAGCGGGCGCTGGTCAGGCCAAGCTCGGCGACCAGCCGGTCTCCCGACGCGACGAGGCGGTTGGTGAGCCTGAACAGGTCCAGAATGAGGCCGGTCAACGCGGTTCCCGCCGGGGTTCGCTCGGTCGTGATCATTTGTCTCCATATCTTCTTATTGACATCATGATGTCAAACTCCTATGTCTCCACCATACCATGTTGACACCATAACACCATTCAGAACGGAGCCTGCCATGCCCCTCCTGCGCCCGCTGGACCCCGCCTTCCCGATCGCGCAACAGCTTGCGGTCGATGCCGCCCCCGTCGTTCTGGTGAACGTGTTCACGCTGGATGCGGCGGATGAGCAGACGTTCCTGGACGTCTGGCAGGACGACGCCGCGTTCATGAAGCGCCAGCCGGGCTTCATCGCGACCCAGCTTCATCGCGCGATCGGCGCGAGCCCGACCTACCTCAACTATGCGGTCTGGGAATCGACCGCCCATTTCCGGGCGGCGTTCTCGCATCCGGAGTTCGTGGCGAAGCTCTCGGCCTATCCGGCGTCGGCCGTCGCCGCTCCGCACCTGTTCCAGAAGGTCGCGGTGCCGGGCATCTGCGTCGCTTGATACGTTCGTCGCGCGCGTGGTGCCGCGCCGCGTCACGCCCCGCCGTTCGTCGCCACCCACGCGACGAATGCCTGCATGAACCCTTCCAGGAACTTGCGCGTCGCCTCCTTCGCAATCGCGCCGTCCGCGCCGAACAGATCGCCCGCGCCGCCGACATACGCCTCCGGCTGTCCCATGGTCCGCACATTGAGATAGGCGAGCGACTGGCGCAGCTGGTGGTTCGCGCCGAACCCGCCGATGGCGCCTGGCGAGACGCTGACAATGGCGCCCGGCTTGCCGTCGAACGCGTTCTGCCCGTACGGCCGCGAGGCCACGTCCAGCGCATTCTTCAGCACGCCGGGCAGCCCGCGGTTGTATTCGGGGGTGACGAACAGCACCGCGTCCGCCGCCTTGATCCGCGCCCGGAAGGCCGCCCATTCCGGCGGCAGCGCCGCCTCCAGGTCCGGGTTGTAGAGCGGCAACGGGCCGATCTCGACGATGCTCAGCCGCAGCGCGGCGGGCGCGAGGGCTGCCAGCGCGTTCGCCATTTTTCGATTGAGCGACTCGCGGCGAAGGCTGCCGACCAGGACCGCGACGTCATGAATCTCACTCATCTCCGAACCTCTTCGACCAATGCCAGAATGCGCCCGCCGGCGGATGGCCGCGGACCGCGCTATTGCGTGAGCGAGCACTGCTTGCGCATCTGGCGACAGACGCGCAGCACCGCGTCGGCCATGCGCGATGTCGTTAAATCCTGGCCCGCGACGACGTTCGCGGCAATCAGGATCTGCGAGAGATTGTCGCCGAGCGCGGTCACGGTCAGGCTGCCCTGCCGCGCACCCTGCGCGAGCTGCAGGCGGTAGTGCGCCGGGTCCTCGGCGACGATCTGCACGGCTTTGTTTTCCCGCACCATGGCAAGCGCCGTTGCATAGACGCGCGGGGCGGGCGCGTCGAGCAGGACTGTTGCGATCTCGAAGCCCGGCTTGACGCCGCTGTTCTCCTGCTTCAATTCCTGCACCTTGCCCAGCGCGCGGCGCGCCAGGAGCACCCACGGGGTCTCCGCGAAGCCCGGCGGGCACGCGGCAAGCACGGCCAGCAGCACGAAAGCGGCAGGGGCTATGCGCAACATGACCATTGTCTCCTCGCCTGTGCCGGTGCCTTGCCTTGCCGTCGCGCCGGCCGCAAGGGGGCACGGGCGGCGCTCGCACAGGTTCGCGATCGCGGCCCTGCTCGGCATGGCCGTGTTGCAGGCCGGCGTCGTGCCGCCCGCGCGGGCGGGCGAGGCGGCGGGGGTCGCCGTCGTTCAGGCGGCGGGCGTCACTTTTCGCGAATGGACGCTCCCGACGCCGGGATCGCACCCGCACGACCCGCTCGCGACGCCGGACGGCGCCATCTGGTACACCGGCCAGATGGCGAGCCTGCTCGGCCGCATCGACCCGGCGAGCGGCGAGATCAAGGAATATCCGCACGCCGATCCCGGACTCCGGCCCGCACGGCCTCGCCGCCGATGCCGCCGGCAACATCTGGTTCACCGCGAACTTCAAGGGCTATATCGGCAAGCTCGACCCGCGCACGGGCAAGTTCAGCGAATACCGCATGCCCGATCCGGCGGCGCGCGATCCGCACACGCCGGTGTTCGACCAGGAGGGCACGCTCTGGTTCACCGTGCAGGGCGCGCAACATGGTCGGCCGGCTGGATCCGCGCACCGGCGCGATCAGGCTGGTGCGCGTGCCGACGCCGGGGGCGCTGCCCTACGGCATCGCGGTCGATCCGCGCGGCGTGCCGTTCTTCGCGGAGTTCGGCGCCAACAAGCTCGCGAGCATCGACCCCGCGACGCATGGCGATCCGCGAATATGCCTTGCCCGATCCCGACAGCCGGCCGCGGCGGATCGCGATCGGCCCGGACGGTGCGGTCTGGTATCACCGACTTGCGCGCGGCGCGCTCGGCCGCCTCGACCCCGCGACCGGCGCGGCGCGCGAATGGCCCTCGCCCGGCGGCGCGGACGTCCGGCCCCTACGGCATCGCCTTTGCGCGCGGCGCGGTCTGGTACAGCGAGTCCGGCCTTGCGCCGAACACGCTGGTGCGGTTCGACCCCGGCCGCGAAACCTTCCGACGCGTGGCCGATCCCCTCGGGCGGCGGCGTCGTGCGCCACATGATGGCGACGGGTACGGGCGACCTCGTGCTCGCCTGCAGCGGCGTGAACCGCGTGGCGCTGGTGGCGCCGCAATGAGGCGCCATGCGGGCCGGCGGGGTTTTATCGGGCCCGAGATGCCGCTATAGCCTCGCCCGGCGGCCGGCACGGTGCCGCGATGGAGGAAAAGTCATGACCAGTCGCGCCTATCTGGCGCTCGGCGCCGCCGCGCTGCTGAGTGCCGCCGCTGCCGCCCCCGCCCGCGCCGACAACGCGAAGCTCGACGTCAAGCCGGGCCTGTGGGAGATCACCTATGCCGGCACCAGCAATGGCAAGATCCCGCTGCCGCCCGACGTCGCTGCCAACCTGACGCCCGAGCAGCGCCAGCGCATCGAGGCGGCGCAGCAGGCGCAGCTGGAGCAGATGAAGCAGCCGCACACGGCGAAGATGTGCCTCACCCCGGCGCAGGTCGCCGAGGGGTTCAAGATCGGCCCGGGCAACCAGCCCGGCTGCAAGGATTCCGTGGTCTCCAGCGCGCCCAACGCGATGCATCTGCGCGAGGAGTGCACGTCCACCAGCCCGCCGCGCACCGTCGATGTCAACTACCAGGCGCCGGACCGCCAGACCGTCAACAGCACGCTGCATGTCGTGGTGGGCAGCGGGCCGCAGGCGATGGTCATGGATCGCACGATGCACGGCAAATGGCTCGGCGCCGAGTGCGGCGACGTGAAGCCGGGCGGGCCCGCACAATAGCGCGCCGCCGCCGGCCGGCGCGGCCGTATTCGTTGAGAACGGGCGAGCCTGAGCGCAGGATGCCTCCGGGGGCCTGCAAAGGGCGCGCTGCGCCCTTCACTCGGGGAGGTGACGATGGCGCATTTCCTGGTTCGCTGGCAGTTCACGGATGCTTCCGCCAAGGCGCTGGTGGCGCGGCCGCATGATCGCACCCCGCAGGCGCGGGCGCTGATTGAGGGCTTCTCGGGCAAGCTGCATCAATACTTCTTGGCGTTCGGGGAGTACCGACGGCGTGGCGATCTGCGAGTTTCCGGACATGACCGCCGCCGCCGGCTGCTCGATGACGGCCGCCGCCACCGGCGCGTTCGCCCGCTTCGAAACCACGTTCCTGCTGACCGGGGCGGAGGCGGAGGCGGCGATGAAGCGCGCCCACGACACGAAGTCCGCCTACAAGGCGCCGAACGCCTGACGCCGCCGGCGGGCGTGGCGTTATCGCACCGCCACGCCCAGCCGCCCGGCGAGGTCCTGGATGAACTGCCACGCGACGCGCCCCGAGCGCGCGCCGCGCGTGACCGACCATTCCACCGCCTCGGCGTGCAGCCGCTCGCGCGCGCAGGTCGAGGCCGTAGGCGTCGGCGTAGCCCTCGACCATGGCGAAGAACGTGTCCTGGTCGCAGGCGTGAAAGCCGATCCAGAGGCCGAACCGGTCGGAGAGCGAGACCTTCTCCTCCGTCGCCTCGGACGGGTTGATCGCGGTGCTGCGCTCGTTCTCGATCATGTCGCGCGGCATCAGGTGGCGGCGGTTGGAGGTGGCGTAGAACAGCACGTTGCGCCGGCCGGCCCTCGATGCCGCCCTCCAGCACCGATTTCAGCGCCTTGTAGTCGGCGTCCTCGCGCTCGAAGGAGAGGTCGTCGCAGAAGATCAGGCAGCGCCGGCGCTCGCTGCGCAGCAGCGCGCAGCAGGTCGGGCAGGCGTGGCGATGTCCTCGCGATGGATCTCGATCAGCGCGAGGCTGCCGGGTGCCGGCGGCGTTGCAGGCGGCGTGCGCCGCCTTGACCAGCGAGGACTTGCCCATCCCGCGCGCGCCCCACAGCATCGCGTTGTTGGCCGGCAGGCCGCGCGCGAAGCGCTCGCGTGTTCTCCAGCAGGATGCGCTTCTGCCGCTCCACGCCCTGCAGCAGCCCGATCGGCACGCGCGCGACCGTCGGCACCGCTTCCAGCCGCGGCGGGGCCGGGTGCCAGACGAAGGCATCGGCGGCGCCGAGGTCGACGCGCGGCGGCGGGGGCGGGGCGAGGCGCTCCAGCGCCGCGGCGATGCGGGCGAGGGGGTCGGTCGGACGGCTGTTCCATGCGCGGCAGATCGCTTGACGTGGCAGGCGCGGAAACTATGGTCCGCGCGCCGCTCCCGCAATCCGGAACCACGCCATGCTGACCACCGCTGCTTACGCGCAGGATGCCGCCGGCCCGCTCGCCTCGCTCGCCGGCGTCGGGCAATTCCTGCCGCTCGTTCTGATCTTCGCCGTGTTCTATTTCCTGCTGATCCGCCCGCAGCAGCAGAAGCAGAAGGAGGCGAAGCGGATGCTGGCCGAGCTCAAGCGCGGCGACCGGGTGGTGACCGGCGGCGGCATCCTCGGCACCGTGACCCGCCCGCCCAAGCCCGAGGACCGGGAGATCGAGGTGGAGCTCGCGCCCAATCTGCGCGTGACCGTGGTGCGCGAGACGATCAACAGCGTGATCAAGCCCGTCGCGGCGAACGACGCGAAGAAGGGCTGACGCGCGGGACCGCCGTCGACGCCCACGGCGGCCGTGCACGCCCGCGGGTGCGGGCGTGACGCAGCGACGGGCCTACAGCTTGGATGCGGCGAACTCGTAGTTGGCGAGCTTGTCGAGCCAGTTCTGCAGGTAGTCCGGGCGCCGGTTGCGGAAGTCGAGGTAGTAGCTGTGCTCCCACACGTCGCAGCCGAGCAGGGCCTTGCCCTCGCCGGTGGCGAGCGGGTTGGAGCCGTTCGGCGTCTTCGTCACCTTCAGCTTGCCGTCGGCGCCGAGCACCAGCCAGGCCCAGCCGGAGCCGAACTGCGTCGCGCCGGCCTGCTTGAACGCGTCCTTGAACTGCTGCCACGCCGCCGAAATCGGCGGTCGAGCTTCTGCTCCAGCTTGCCGGGGATCTTGCCGCCGCCGCCCGGCGACATCGCCTGCCAGAACAGGATGTGGTTCCAGTGCTGGCCGGCGTTGTTGAACACGCCGGCCAGGTCGGGCTTGTTGTGCGAGAGCTTGACGATCTCGTCGAGCGACTTGCCCTGCAGCGTCGGCGTTCTTCTCGACGAAGCCGTTGAGCGCCGTCACATAGGCCTGATGGTGCTTGCCGTGATGCAGCTCCAGGGTCTCCTGGCACATGCCGTTCGCGGCGAGCGCGTCTGGTTGCGTAAGGCAGCGGCGGGAGTTCGAAGGCCATGTCGGCTTCTCCTTGCTGACGGAATGGACGGGATGCGCGGGGTAGCTATGGCCCGCGACCGGAAGCGTCAAGCCAGGGCCGGCGTGAGCGGGCTCGGACGCGATCGGCGCCAGCGTGCGCCGCCACGACCCGGACCGTTTTCTCGCCGCACTGTTCGCCCCGCCCGCCCGGCGCGAGACGCTGCTGCTGCTCTACGCCTTCAACCACGAACTCGCCCGGGCGCGGGAGGTGGCGCGCGAGCCGATGCTGGCGCTGATCCGCCTGCAGTGGTGGCGGGAGGTCATCGAAGGCGCGCCGCGGCCGCACGCGCTGGCCGCGCGGCTGCAAGCGGCGCTGGCGGCGGGCGCGCTCGACGCCGGCGACCTCGGCGCGATGATCGACGGGCGCGAGGCGGAGGCGGCGGAGGTCGCGAGCCTTGCGGAATTCGAGCATCTGGTTCGCGCCACCGCGGGGGCGCTGGCGGTCGCGGCCGGGCGGGCGCTCGGCGCGGCGGCGGAGCTGCCGCGGCTGGAGCGGCTCGGCACCGCCTATGGCATCGCCGGCCAGTTGCGCAACGTGCCGAGCCCTCGCGCGGCAAGGCCGCTGCCTGCTGCCGCAGCGACCTGCTCGCGGCCGAGGGCCTGACGCCGGAGACGGTGGCGGCAGGCCGGCGACCCGCGCCTGCGCCGGTGCTCGCGACCCTCGCGGACCGGGGGCAGGCGGTTGCTGGCCGAGGCGGGCGGGGGCTGCCGCGCCCGCTGCTGGCGGCGGCGCTGCCGGCGGTGCTGGCGCGGCGCGACCTGCGACTCCGGCCGCCCCGGCCGGCCCGCGCGGCTTCGGCGCGCGCGCGGCGATGCTCGCGGCGGTTGTCGCGGGCAGGGTGTGACACGCCGCCCGATCCTGCCGGAATCGGGTCCTGCGCGGCATGATGGGAGGATCGCAACGATGCGCTGGTTGGCCATGGCGGCGGCGCTGGCGGCGGGCGTGCTGACAGCGGGGCACGGCCCGCCGCGGCGGCGGATTGCGGCGCGCTCGCGGCGATGAAGATCGAGGCGGTCAACCTGCTTTCGGCCGCGGAAGTGCCGGCCGGCAAGGACCTGCCCGCCTATTGCCGGGTGCTCGGCTATGTCCGGCCCGCGATCAATTTCGAAGTCCGCCTGCCGCTCACGGATTGGAACGGCAAGTTCCTGGAGGCGGGCTGCGGCGGCTTCTGCGGCACGCTCGACACCGACCGGCCCGGGGATGGTCAACGCGGTGAACTTCGCGCTGCGCCGCGGCTACGCGGTGGCGGCGATGGATTCCGGTCATTGGGGCGCCTCCGTCGTCGACGGGCGCTGGGCGCTCGACAACCCGGTGGCGAAGGCCGACTGGGCGTGGCGCGCCGCGACCGAGACCGCGCGCACCGCCAAGGCGCTGGTGCAGGCATTCTACGGCACGGCGGCGAAGCACGCCTATTTCAACGGCTGCTCGACCGGCGGGCGGATGGCGGGCGTGGAGGCGACGCGCTTCCCGCGCGATTTCGACGGCATCATCATGGGCGCGCCGGCCCTCGACTATACCGGCCTGGTCGCGACCGAGTTCGCGTGGGAGGCGCAGGCGAACACCGGCCCCGACGGCAAGCCGATCCTGACCTCGGCACGGCTGCCGCTGCTGCAGAACGCCGTCGCCGCCGCCTGCGGCGACCGCGACGGGCTGGTGGCCGACCCGCGCCGCTGCAACTTCAAGCCCGAGACCCTGCAGTGCAAGGGCGCCGACGGGGCCCGACTGCCTCAGCGCGGCCGAGGTCGGCGTGCTGCGCAAATGGTACGACGGCCCGCGCGACGCGGCGGGCCGGGCGCTCTATCCCGGCGGCGTGCCGGTCGGCAGCGAGGCGAACTGGCCGCTCTGGCTCGCCGGCACCGAGACGCGCCCGCCCGCGATCCCGCTCTTCGGCCGCGACTTCCTGCGCTTCATGGCCTTCGTGCCCGATGCCGGCCAGACCTATCGGACCAGCGACGTTCGACTTCGAGCGCGACCCCGCCCGCCTCGCGCCGATGGCCGCACTCTACAACGCTGCGACCTGGGTGCCGGGCGCGCTCGGCCACGTCGAGGCGGCGCCGATCGACGGGTTCGCCGGCGCACGGCGGCAAGCTGATCGTCTGGCAGGGCTGGGGCGATCCGATCGTCACGCCCTTCTTCACCGTCGACTGGTACGAGGCATCGCGAAGGCGGCCGGCGGGATGGAGAAACTGCGTGACGGGGCGCGGCTGTTCATGGTGCCCGGCATGGACCATTGCGGCATCAACCCCAACAACGCCAGCGTCACCGACGCCGGCCTCGACCCGCTCACCGCCCTCGAACACTGGGTCGAGGAGGGGAAGGCGCCGGACTCGCTGCTCGCGACCAAGCGCACCGCGCAGGGTCAGACGGTCTGGCAGCGCCCGATCTGCGCATGGCCGGAGGCGGCGAAGCTCACCGGGCCGGACCCGACGCTGGCGGCGAGCTGGCACTGCGCCGTTCCCTGAGGCCGGCGCTCACCAGCCACGGCTGAACCGCGCATCGACAAACCGGCTGGTGGCGGGCAGGCTGCGCGCGCATGCACGGGCGGGTCGAGAGCGGCGCAGGGCAGGCGAGCCACACCCGTCTGTTGCAGGTTGGCGCGCCGCCGCTGTTCATCCTGCTGTGGTCGAGCGGCTTCATCTTCGTCAAGGTCGCGCTGGCCTACACCGACCCGCTGACGCTGCTCGCCGTGCGCTATGCGCTGGTGGTGGCGCTGCTGCTGCCGGCGGTGCTGCTGCTGCGCCTGCCCTGGCCGCGCGGCATCGCGTGGCTGCACCTGATCGCGGTCGGGCTGCTGGTGCAGGCGGGGCATTTCGCCTCGGTCAACCTCGCGCTGAGCCACGGGTTTTCGCCGGGGGCGGCGTCGCTGATCACGTCGCTGCAGCCGATCCTAGTCGGCCTGCTGGCGCCATGGCTGGCCGGCGAGCGCGTCTCCGCGCGGCGGTGGCTCGGCCTCGCGCTGGGGCTGGCCGGCGCGGCGGTGGTGATCCTGGCGCGCTCGGCGCTCGGCGCCATGCCGCTGCTCGGCCTGTTCTTCTCCGTCCTCGGGCTTGCCACGATCACCGGCGGGACCCTCTATGAGCGCCGGTTCGGCACCCGCACCCACCCGATCACGGCGAGCCTGATCCAGTGCGGGGTCGCGCTGGCGGCCATGCTGCCGCTGGCGGCGGCGCTGGAGCCGATGCGGTTCGTGCTGGCCCCGGGGCTGATCGTCGCGATGACTTATCTCGTGCTCGCCAACTCGATCCTCGCCCTCTCGCTGCTGTTCACCATGGTGCGGCTGGGCGAGGCGTCGCGCGTCTCTTCCCTGTTCTTCCTGGTGCCGCCGACCACGGCGCTGCTCGCCTGGGCGGCGCTCGGCGAACGGGTGCAGCCGCTCGCCTGGGTCGGGCTCGCCATCTCCGCCGCCGGGGTCGCGATCGTGACGCTGGAGCGGCGCCGTCGCGCGTGATGGCGCGGGGCACCGCCGCTGCTATAACGCGCACAGCCGTTCTGGAGTCCCGCCATGTCCGCCGCCGCCCCCGTCATCGCGCAGCGTGCGCCGTTCCAGGTGAGTGTGGAGGCGGGCAAGGAGTATTGGTGGTGCGCCTGCGGCGGAGCAGCGGCGCAGCCGTTCTGCGACGGCTCGCACAAGGGCAGCGGGTTTGCGCCGGTGCAGTACACCGCCGACGCGACGGGCGATGCGTGGTTCTGCGGCTGCAAGCACACCGCCGGCAAGCCGCTCTGCGACGGCACGCATCAGCGGCTGTAGCGCCATGGCCGAGAGCAATTCGCGCATCGTCGCGGCATGGCGCGCCCGCACGCCGGGCTCGGCGGAGCTTGCGCGCGAGGCGGCGGGCCTGTTCCCGAGCGGCGTCACCCACGATGCGCGGCTGCAGGACCCTTACGGCCCGTACATCGCGCGGGCCGCGGGCGCGGCATAAATGGGACGTGGACGGCAACCGCTACGTCGATTTCTTCGGCGGCCACGGCGCGCTGATCCTCGGCCACGGGCATCCCGCCGTCACCGCCGCGATCGCCGCCGCGGCGCCGGAGGGCACGCAGTTCGGCGCCTCGCCATCCGCGCGAGGTGGCCTGGGCGCAGCAGATCCAGCCGCATGGTGCCCGGCGCCGAGCGCATCCGCTTCACCTCCTCGGGCACCGAGGCGACGCTGATGGCGTTGCGGCTCGCGCGCGCCTTCACCGGCCGCGCCGCAAGCTGCTGCGCTTCATCGGCCATTTCCACGGCTGGCACGACCACATGACGCCCGGCTACGCGAGCCATTTCGACGGCACGCCGACGCCCGGCGTGCTGGCCGGCGTCGCCGAGGGCATCGTGCTCGCCCCGCCCGGCGACCTGCCGGCGGTGGAGCGGCTGCTGGCGCGCGGCGACGTGGCCGCGGTGATCCTGGAGCCGACCGGCGCGAGCTTCGGCCAGGTGCCGCTGCGCCCCGAATTCCTGCACGCGCTGCGCGCCGCCACCGAGCGCGCGGGCACGCTGCTGATCCTGGACGAGGTGGTCACCGGCTTCCGCGTCTCCCCCGGCGGCGCGCAGGGCGCCTTCGGCGTGCGGCCGGACCTTTCGACCTTCGCGAAGATCGTCGCCGGCGGCATGCCCGGCGCGTGCGTGGCGGGGCGGCGCGACGTTCTCGACCTGCTCGATGTCGCGGCGACCGCGGCGGCCGGGCGCGAGCAGCATCGGGCATCAGGGCACGTTCAACGCCAACCCGGTTTCCGCCGCCGCCGGCATCGCGTGCCTGACGCGTCGTCGCCGGCACCGATGCCTGCGAGCGCGCCGCCGCCACGGCCGCGGCGCTGCGCGCGGCGCTGAACCGCGTGCTGGTCGAGCGAGGGCGTGCCCTGGGCGGCGTACGGCACCTCCTCCGGGTTTCATCTGTTCACCAACCCGGCGGGCCGCGCGATCCGTCCGGACGATTTCGACCCGCATGCGGTGGCGATCGAGGAAATCAAGAACCCGAGCGCGCGTCTGGTCTCGCGCCTGCGGCTCGCGCTGCTGCTCAACGGCGTCGACGTCAACAGCCGGCTGTCGGGCTTCACCTCGATCGCGCACGACGCCGCCGACATCGAGGCGACCGCCGCCGCGCTGCGCGAGAGCATCGCGATGCTGCGCGCGGAAGGCGAACTCTAGCGGCGACCGCGCCGGCCCGGCGCGGCGCGGGAGGCACGGATGGCACGCATCGATGCCGTCACCTATGCGCCGGCGCATTTCCTGCTCGCGTACGCGAAGGGCGTGGCGACGATCACGCTCAACCGGCCGGAGCGCAAGAATCCGCTGACGCTGCACAGCTATGCCGAGCTGCGCGATTTCTTCCGCGCGCTGGCGAAGGACACGCACACGCGCGCGGTGGTGCTCACCGGGGCGGGCGAGAATTTCTGCTCCGGCGGCGACGTGCACGAGATCATCGGGCCGCTGGTCGCCATGCAGCGCGCGGGTGACGCGCAGGGCCTGCTCGACTTCACGCGCATGACCGGCGATCTGGTGAAGGCGATGCGCGCCTGTCCGCAGCCGATCATCGCCGCGGTGGACGGCGTCTGCGCGGGCGCCGGGGCGATCCTGGCGATGGCGTCGGACCTGCGCTTCGGCACCGCGCGCAGCAAGGTGGCGTTCCTGTTCGTGCGCGTGGGACTCGCGGGCGCCGACATGGGCGCGTGCCAGATGCTGCCGCGCCTGATCGGCGCCGGACGCGCGGCGGAGCTGCTCTACACCGGCCGCGCGATGGACGGCGTTGAAGCGGAGCGCTGGGGATTCTTCAACCGGCTGTGCGAGCCTGCGGGCCTGCTGGCCGAGGCGCAGGCGCTCGCGGCCACGCTCGCCGCCGGCCCGGCGCGGGCGCATGCCACGACGAAGCACTGCCTGCACGCGGAGGCCGCGATGGGCATCGACGCCGCGATCGACGCCGAGGCGGTGGCGCAGGCGGCCTGCATGCAGACCGAGGACTTCGTGCGCGCCTACGAGGCGTTCGTGCAGAAGACGCGGCCGCACTTCGAGGGCAACTGATGGACCATCTCGACTGGCCGTTCTTCGAGCCGCGGCACCGGGCGTTCGCCGAGCGGCTCGACGCCTGGGCCGCGGCGAACCTGCCGCAGGGCGAGCCCGACGACGTCGATGCGGCGTGCCGCGACCTGGTGCGCCGCCTGGGCGAGGCCGGGCTGGCTCGACGCGGCGGTGAGCGAGAGGCGCGGATGTGCGCACGATCTGCCTCGCGCGCGAAATCCTGGCACGGCACGCGGGACTGGCGGATTTCGCGTTCGCGATGCAGGGGCTCGGCACGGCGCCGGTGGTGCTCGCCGGATCGCCGGCGCTGCGCGCCCGCGTGCTGCCCCCGGCGCGCGGCGGCACGCACATCGCGGCCTTCGCGCTGAGCGAGCCGGACGCCGGCAGCGACGCCGCCGCCCTCGCCACCACGGCGGCAAAGATCGACGGCGGGTGGCGCATCGACGGCGAGAAGACGTTCATCTCCAACGGCGGCATCGCCGACCACTACGTGGTGTTCGCGCGCACGGGCGAGCGCCGGGCGCGCGCGGCGTTTCCGCCTTCTACGTGCCGGCCGATGCGCCGGGCCTGACCGTCGCCGCGCGCATCGAGACCATCGCGCCGCATCCGCTCGCGCGCGCTGCGCTTCGAGAACTGCGTGGTGCCGGACGAGGCGTTGCTCGGCCAGCCGGGCGAGGGGTTTCGCATCGCGATGGCGACGCTGGACATCTTCCGCACCAGCGTCGGCGCCGCGGCCCTCGGCTTCGCGCGGCACGCGCTGGCCGAGGCGCTGGCGCGGGCGAAGGCGCGGCGCATGTTCGGCGCCACGCTCGGCGAATTGCCGCTCGCGCAGGCGAAGCTTGCCGACATGGCGCTGAGCGTCGATGCCAGCGCGCTGCTCGTCTACCGTGCCGCCTGGACGCGCGACGTGCAGCAGCGGCGCATCACGCGCGAGGCGGCGATGGCGAAGCTGCACGCGACCGAGGCGGCGCAACGGGTGATCGACGACGCGGTGCAGCTGTTCGGCGGCCTCGGCGTCACGCGCGGCACGCCGGTCGAGGCGCTGTACCGGGAGATCCGGGCGCTGCGGATCTACGAAGGCGCGAGCGAGGTGCAGCGCCTCGTCATCGGGCGGCAGGTGCTGGCGGACAAGCGGGGCTGACGGGCGTGGCCAAGCCCGCCGCCCGCTTCGTCTGCCAGTCCTGCGGCGCGCGTCACCGCCGAAATGGGCGGGCCGCTGCGAGACCTGCGGCGAGTGGAACACCATCGTCGAGGAAGCGGCGGAGGCCGGCCCCGGCCTCGCGCGCGGCGAAGGCCGGGCGCCGGCCGGCGGCTGGACTTCGTGGGGCTGGCCGGCGAGGCCGCGCCGCCGCCGCGCGCCGCCACCGGCATGGCGGAGCTGGACCGGGTGCTCGGCGGCGGCCTGGTGCCGGCCTCGGCGGTGCTGGTCGGCGGCGATCCGGGGATCGGCAAATCGACGCTGCTGCTGCAGGCCGCCGCCGCGCTCGCCCGCGCCGGGCCAGCGCGTGCTCTATGTCTCCGGCGAGGAATCGGTGGAGCAGGTGCGCCTGCGCGCCCGCCGGCTGGGCCTGCGCCGACGCGCCGATCGGGCTCGCCGCGGCGATCAACCTGCGCGACATCGCGGCCAGCCTGGAGGCCGAGCGCCGGCGTCACGCTGGTGGTGATCGACTCGATCCAGACCATGTGGCTCGACGCGATCGACAGCGCGCCCGGCACGGTGGCGCAGGTGCGCGCCGCGCGTTCGAGCTGATCCGGCTCGCCAAGTCGCGCGGCTTCGCGCTGGCGCTGGTCGGCCACGTGACCAAGGAGGGGGCGATCGCCGGCCCGCGCGTGCTGGAGCACATGGTCGATGCGGTGCTGTATTTCGAAGGCGACCGCGGCCACCAGTTCCGCATCCTGCGCGCGGTGAAGAACCGCTTCGGCGCCACCGACGAGATCGGCGTGTTCGAGATGACCGACCGGGGGCTGGCGGAGGTCGCCAACCCCTCGGCGCTGTTCCTGGCCGAGCGGCGCGGCAACATTGCCGGCAGCGCGGTGTTCGCCGGGCTCGAGGGCACGCGCCCGGTGCTGGTGGAGGTGCAGGCCCTGCTCGCGCCCAATCCCGGCGGCTCGCCGCGGCGGCTCGGTGATCGGCTGGGACGGCGGGCGGCTGTCGATGCTGCTGGCGGTGCTGGAAACGCGCTGCGGGCTGCGGCTGGGCGCGACGCGACGTCTACCTGAACGTCGCCGGCGGCCTGCGGGTCGGCGAGCCGGCGGCGGATCTGGCGGTCGCCGCCGCGCTCGCCTCCGCCGCCGCCGACCAGGCCGACCAGATCCCGGAACTGCGTCTATTTCGGCGAGGTCGGGCTGTCCGGCGAGATCCGGCAGGTGGCGCAGGCCGAGGCGCGGCTGAAGGAGGCGGCGAAGCTGGGGTTCGACGCCGCCTGCCTGCCGCGCCGGGTGGCCCGCGGCAACCGCCTGCTCGCGGCCCCCGAGGGGCTTGCGGCTGCACGAGATCGGGCACCTCGCCGATCTGCGTGGCCGGAGTTGGCCGCGCGCGATGAGGCTGAGCGCTTGGCGCGCGGCCGTCGGCTGATATACCCGGGCGGCATCTGACAGTGGCAGGGTTGCGATGACCTGGGTCGATCTCGTCGTCATCGCGCGTGCTGGCGATCTCTGCCCTGCTGGCGTTCTTGCGCGGCTTCGTGCGCGAGGTGCTCGGCATCGGCGCCTGGGTCGGCGCGGCGCTGTTCGCGCTGGTGGGCGTTTCCCTTCGTGCGCGGCCGTTCCGCGGCTGGCTCGACGCGTCCGGACCTCGTCGACCCGGTCGGCCTTCGGCGCGGTGTTCCTGCGTCGCCCTGATCGTGCTGTTGATCATCTCGGCGCTGTCGGGGGCTGGTGCGCCGCTCGGTGCTGGGCGGCCTTGATCGCACCTTGGGCTCTGCTATTCGGCCTGGTGCGGGGTGCGGCGCTGGTCGCCTTTGCCTATATCCTGCGGGATGGGTGGTCCCGATCGACCGCTGGCCGGAGCCGGTGCTGCACGCGCGCAGCCTGCCGTATGCCTATGCCGGCGCGGGCTGGGCTGACCGAGCTGCTGCCGGCCGGGCGTACCGGCCCGCGGGTGGATCCACGCGCCGCCGCCGGGCGCGGGAGGCGACCGAGGCCGAGCGACTTCTGCGCGCGACACCGCAGGGCCGGGCGCATCGCGCGACCCTGATCTGGCCCGCGAGCTAGCGACGACCGTCAAGCGAGCGATGGAGCCGCATGCCGTCGCGATCCTCGCCGACGACGACAAGCTGCACGAGGAATGCGGCGTGTTCGGCGTCTGGAACATCGCCGACGCCGCGGCGCTGACCGCGCTCGGCCTGCACGCGCTGCAGCATCGCGGGCAGGAAGCGACGGGCATCGTCACCTGCGACGGCGCGCGCTTCCATTCCCATCGCGGCCTGGGCCTGGTCGGCGACAATTTCGGCGACGCGCGGGTGATCGCCACGCTGCCGGGCAGCAGCGCGGTCGGCCACAACCGCTATGCCACCACCGGCGACACGGTGCTGCGCAACGTGCAGCCGCTCTACGCCGATTTCGAGTTCGGCGGCTTCGCGGTGGCGCATAACGGCAATCTCACCAACGCGCACGCGCTGCGCCGGGCGCTGGTGCGGCGCGGCTGCCTGTTCCAGTCCACCACCGACTCGCGAGGTGTTCATCCACCTGATCGCGATCAGCCTCTACTCCACCGTGGTGGACCGGCTGATCGATGCGCTGAAGCAGGTGGTCGGCGCCTATTCGCTGGTCGCGCTGTCCAACGAGGCGCTGATCGGCGTGCGCGATCCGCTGGGCGTGCGGCCGCTGATCCTCGGGCACGGCATGGAGCGGACGGCGGCTGGGTGCTGGCGTCGCGAGACCTGCGCGCTGGATATCGTCGGCGCCGAGTTCGTGCGCGACGTCGAGCCGGGCGAGATCGTCGTGATCGACGATGCACGGCGTGCGCAGCATCAAGCCGTTCGGCCGCCAGCGGCAGCGGTTCTGCGTGTTCGAATACATCTATTTCGCGCGCCCGGATTCGATCATGGAGGGCACGCCGGTCTACGACGCGCGCAAGCGCATCGGCGCCGAGCTGGCGCGCGAGAGCCACGTGCCGGCCGACGTGGTCGTGCCGGTGCCGGATTCCGGCGTGCCGGCGGCGATGGGCTACGCCGAGGAGAGCGGCATGCCGTTCGAGCTCGGCATCATCCGCAACCACTATGTCGGCCGCACCTTCATCGAGCCGACCGACAACATCCGCCATCTCGGCGTGCAAGCTGAAGCATTCGGCGAACCGCGCGGTGCTGGAAGGGCAGGCGCGTGGTGCTGGTGGACGATTCCATCGTGCGCGGCACGACCAGCCGCAAGATCGTGGAGATGGTGCGCGCAGGCCGGGCGCGGCGGAAGTGCATATGCGCATCTCCTCGCCGCCGACCACGCATTCCTGCTTCTACGGCATCGACACGCCCGAGCGCGGCAAGCTGCTGGCGGCGCGCTACAGCGTCGACGGAGATGGCGAAGCTGATCGGCGCGGACAGCCTGGCGTTCATCTCGATCGACGGGCTCTACCGCGCGCTCGGCAAGCCGGGCCGCGACGCCGCGCGCGCCGCAGTTCTGCGACGCCTGCTTCACCGGCGATTATCCCATCCCGCTGATGGACGCCGCCGAGAGCGACACGCGCCAGCTCTCGCTGCTGACGGACTGCGCTAAGCTCGTTGCCCCAGCGCGATTTCTGTGCTTTCTGGCCGCGTCGGCCGGGGAGGCGATGCTGCTCGCCGCCTTTGGACACGGCAGCGGATTCGGGATGATGCTGTTGATCGGCCGCGACCTTGTCCGCGCTTGCCCGGCCATGCTGCAACTTTTGCTGCATTCGCGCATTCTGATGGCTGCGCTGGTCGCCTTCGCACTGAACGCTTTCTTCGACGGCATGGATGCGACCGCGCACGAGACGGCAAACGCCGTGCTTGCCTCGGGCCACCTGTGACCGGGGTCGCAGCGCAGCCGCCGCCGCCTGTCAGTCTTCTCTGTCGTGCCGCTGCTGCGGCCGGCGAAGGCGGGAGAAGTTGGATCGCGACGATTCGCGCGGTCAGCGAGTGCCGCACGGAAAGCGTGGCGCAGGCGCTCGATGACCTCACGCGCCTTCTCGAGGCGGCCGAGGCGGCGACGCCGCCCGAGCAGCGCGTGCAGCCGCCGCCAGCGCGGCCGGCGCGCGTGCTGTCCCTCTGGCACGTCGATCCCGACACCGGCCTGCCGGTCTGCGACTGGTCGATGGAATAGCGCGCTACGCGGTCCGGTCGCCGGCCGCGCCCAGCGCCGCCTGCGCCGCCGCCAGCCGGGCCACCGGCACGCCGGTAGGGGCTGCAGGACACATAATCCAGCCCGACCTCCTCGCAGAACGCGATCGAGGCCGGATCGCCGCCGTGCTCGCCGCAGATGCCGAGCTTCAGCGCCGGTTTCGCGCCGCGGCCCTTCTCCACCGCGATGCGCACCATCGCGCCCACGCCCTCGATGTCGATCGAGACGAACGGGTCCTTCGGCAGGATGCCCAGCTCGACATAGTGCGGCAGGAACTTGCCGGCGTCGTCGCGCGACAGGCCGAACACGGTCTGGGTCAGGTCGTTGGTGCCGAAGCTGAAGAAATCGGCGATCTTCGGCGATCTCGTCGGCGGTCAGCGCGGCGCGCGGCAGCTCGATCATGGTGCCGACGCTGTATTCGATCGTGCGTGCCGCGTCTCGTCGAACACCTCCTGCGCCACGCTCGTCGACCTGGGCGCGGGTGATCTCCAGCTCGCGTCTGCATGCCGACCAGCGGGATCATGATCTCCGGCACCGGCGCGTTGCCGGTCTCCTTCGCCACCGCGATCGCGCCCTCGAAGATCGCGCGCGCCTGCATCTCGTAGATCTCGGGATAGGTGATGCCGAGCCGGCAGCCGCGATGCCCGAGCATCGGGTTGGCCTCGGCGAGCTCGGCGACGCGCCGGCGCATCGCCTCCACGTCGGTGCCGAGCGCCGTCGGCCACCTCCTCCAGCTCGGCGTCGCGCATGCGGCAGGAATTCGTGCAGCGGCGGATCGAGCAGGCGGATCGTCACCGGCAGCCCGGCCATGATGCGGAACAGCTTGCGGAAATCCTCGCGCTGGAACGGCAGCAGCTTCGCCAGCGCCGCGCGGCGGCCGGCTCGTCGCTGCGCCATGATCATCTGCCGCACCGCGCCGATGCGCTCGGGGTCGAAGAACATGTGCTCGGTGCGGCACAGGCCGATGCCCTCGGCGCCGAATTTGCGCGCGGTCTCGGCGTCCAGCGGCGTTTCGGCGTTGGCGCGCACGCTCATGCGGCGGCGCTGCGTCGGCCCACTCCATCAGCGTGCCGAAATCGCCGGACAGCGCCGGCTCGATCATCGCGCACGCGAGCCGACGAACACCTCGCCGGTGGCGCCGTCGAGGGTGATGATCTCGCCGGCCCGCACCATCTTGCCGCCGGCGGCAAGCGTCTGCGCGCCGTAATCGACGCTGATCGCCGCCGGCGCCGGCCACGCAGGGCCGCCCCATGCCGCGCGCCACCACCGCGGCGTGGCTGGTCATGCCGCCGCGCGTGGTCAGGATGCCGCGCGCGGCGTGCATGCCGTGGATGTCTTCCGGGCTGGTCTCGATGCGCACCAGGATCACCGCCTCGCCCTTCGGCCGCGCGGCTCTCCGCCTCGTCGGCGCTGAACACCACCGCGCCGCTCGCCGCGCCGGGGCTGGCCGGCAGGCCCTTGGCGAGCAGCGTGCGCGGCGCCTTCGGATCGAGCGTCGGGTGCAGCAACTGGTCGAGCGAGGCCGGGTTGACGCGCCGCACCGCCTCGTCGCGCGTCGATCAGCCCCTCGTGCGCCATCTCCACCGCGATGCGCAGCGCCGCCGCGGCGGTGCGCTTGCCGTTGCGGGTCTGCAGCATGTACAGCTTGTTCTGCTGCACCGTGAACTCGATGTCCTGCATGTCGCGGTAGTGCTGTCTCCAGCTTCTCGCGCACCTGCAGCAGCTCGGCGTAGGCGTCCGGCAGCGCCTCCTCCATGCGGCATCTCGCCCGGCTTGGCGCGCGGCGCTGCGACAGCGGCTGCGGCGTGCGGATGCCGGCCACCACGTCCTCGCCCTGCGCGTTGACCAGATACTCGCCGTAGAACATGTTCTCGCCGGTCGAGGGATCGCGGGTGAAGCAGACGCCGGTGGCGCAATCGTCGCCCATGTTGCCGAACACCATGGCCTGCACGTTCACCGCCGTGCCCCAGCTCGGCGGGAATGTCGTGCAGGCGGCGATAGGTGATGGCGCGCGGGTTCATCCAGCTGCCGAACACCGCGCCGATCGCGCCCCAGAGCTGCTCCTGCGGGTCCTGCGGGAACGGCTTGCCGGTCTCGCGCCGCGACCATGTCCTTGTAGCCGTCGACCACGCGGCTGCCAGTCGTCGGCGGTCAGCGCGGTATCCTCGATCGACGCCGGCCTCCAGCTTGGCGTGTTCGATGATCTCCTCGAACCGGTGGTGATCGACGCCGAGCACGACCGAGCCGTACATCTGGATGAAGCGGCGATAGCTGTCCCAGGCGAAGCGCGCATCGCCGGACGCTTCGGCCAGCCCCTCGACGGTCACGTCGTTCAGGCCGAGGTTGAGCACGGTATCCATCATGCCGGGCATCGACACGCGCGCGCCGGAGCGCACCGAGACCAGCAGCGGCTTGTGCCGGTCGCCGAAGCGCAGCCCGACCGCCTTCTCGATCGCGCGCCAGCGCCGCGCGCACCTGCGCCTCGAGATCGTCGGGATAGTTGCGGTCGTTGTCGTAGAAGCGCGGTGCAGACCTCGGTGGTGATGGTGAAGCCGGGCGGCACCGGCAGGCCGATGCAGGCCATTTCGGCGAGGTTGGCGCCCTTGCCGCCGAGCAGGTCGCGCATGTCGGCGCGGCCTTCGTTATGCCGGCGCCGAAGCTGTAAACCCACTTGGTCATGTCGGTCCGGTGCTCCATTCAGCCTTCGATTTGCGAGAAATCGGCGACGCGATCCATCATCGCCCGCACCTGCGCAAGCAGCGCAAAGCCGGTTGCGGCGCAGTTCCGGCTCCGTCGCATTGACCGTGACCTGGTCGAAGAACGCGTCGAGCGGGGCGCGCAGCGGGGCCATGTCGCTGCCATGGCCGTCGCGTAATCTTCGCTGCACGAGATGCCGCGCGATCGCCGGTTCGACGTCGGCAAGCGCTCGCGGCCAGACGCGATCTTTCTTCGGCCGCCATCAGCAGCGGAGTCGACCGGCGGCCGTCGTTGAGCGGCCCGTCCTTGCGCTCCTCGATGCGCAGGATGTTGGCGGCGCGGCGATAGGCGGTGAGCAGGTTGGCGCCGTCATCGGTGCCGAGCAGCGCCGCGACGGCGTCGGTGCGCGCGAGCAGCCGGACGAGGTCGTCGTCCGATGCCGGCGGCGAACACGGCCGCCAGCACGTCGTGGCGCGCGCCCTCGGCGCGCAACTGCACACGCAGACGCTCGGCGAGGAAATCCGAGGATCTCGTCGGACGGTCCGGCTGATGCCGCGCGCGCAGGCTTGCGCCGGCCGCCGTCGATCAGCGGACCGAGATGCAGCCGCAGCACCGTTCTCGCGGATGATGCGGATGACGCCGAGCGCCGCGCGCCGCAGCGCATAAGGGATCGCCCGAGCCGGTCGGCTTCTCGCCGATCGCGAAGAAGCCGGCGAGCTGGTCGAGCTTGTCGGCCAGCGCCACCGCGATGCGAAACCGGACGCGGCCGGCACGGCGTCCGCGCGGCCCGCGCGGCGCGTAGTGATCGCGGATCGCGTCGGCGACGTCGGGCGGCTCGCCGTCGTGCAGCGCGTAGTAGCGGCCCATCACGCCCTGCAGTTCCGGGAACTCGCCGACCATGCCGGTGACGAGGTCGGCCTTGGCGAGCCGCGCGGCGCGCTCGGCCAGCGCCGGGTCGGCGCCGACCAGCGGCGCGATCTCTCCGGCCAGCCGCGCCAGCCGGCGCACGCGCTCGCCCTGGCTGCCGAGCTTGGCATGGAAGGTGACGTGGTCGAGCGCGGCGACGCGGCTTCGCAGCGGCGTGCGCCGGTCGAGGTCCCAGAAATGCCGCGCATCGGCGAAGCGGGCGCGCAGCACGCGCTCATTGCCGGCGATGATCGCCGTGCCGCCGTCGTCGGCCTGGATGTTGGCGACGAAGGCGAACCACGGCGCCGCCTGCGCCGTCCCTGCGTCGCGCAGCGCGAAGTAGCGCTGGTTGACCCGCATCGAGACCTGCATCACCTCGGGCGGCAGGTCCATGTGCGCGGCGTCGATGCGTCCGAGCAGCGGCACCGGCCATTCGACCAGGCCGGCAACTTCGTCGAGCAGGCCGGGATCGTCGACGACGCTGCAGCGTCTTCGCGGCGGCGAGCGCGGCGATGCCCTCGGCGATGACGCGCTTGCGCTCGGCGGCATCGACCAGCACGCGGTGCTCGCGCAGCTTCGTCGCGCCAGTCGGCGCAGGCGAGCGCACGGCGAAGGCGCCGGGGCGTGGAAGCGGTGGCCCTCGGTAAGATTGTCGCTGGCCGAGCCCGTGCCCGTCATCGTCGCCGTCGCGCAGGTCGAAGCGGACCACGCTCGCCGTCGAGCAGGCAGAGCGATGCGGCGCAGCGGGCGCACCCAGGTGAACGCGCTGCGTGCCGCCCCAGCGCATGGATTTCGGCCAGGGAAAGCGCCGCAGCAGCGGCGGGCATCGCGCGGCGATCAGCTCGGCGGCGGCGACTGCCGGGCGTGGACTTCTCGAGCACCCAGTAGTCGCCTTCCTGGCGCAGCTGCTCGCGCGCTAGCGCCGTGCTTGCGCAGGAACCCGGCCAGCGCCTGCTCCGGCGCCGTAGGCGCGCGGACCGCGCTCGACGCTGCGGGTTTCCGGCACCGCCGCGCCGACGCCGCCGGCGAGCGCGATGCGGCGCGGGCCGATAGAAGGTCTGCACATCGGCGGGCGCAAGCGGCGCCAGCGCCTCGCTGAGCAGGCGCGCGAGATCCTCCGCCGCGCGGGCCTGCATGCGCGCGGGGATTTCTTCGCTGAACAGTTCGAGGAAGAGTTCCGGCATGTCAGTCCTTCAGCGCCGGCTCGATGTCGGTGAGCGCAAAGTCGCTGCCTTTGAACAGCAGACGTTTCGCCCTCGGCCTTGGCGAAGCCATACGCCAAGCAGTCGCCGAAATTGAGCCGCGCCGGATGCCGGCCGATCTGGGCCAAATCGCTGCCAGGCGTGCCGCGCTTCCGACGCATGGCGTTGCAGGAACGGTGCAATCCCGAGCCGCAGATCCAACGCGAAGCGCTCCATCTGGTCGAAGAGTGTTTCGTCGGTCGCGCGGCATCGGTCACGATCGCGGCCTCGAACCAGTTCGGCCGCCGACATCCGCGCGTCATCGGCGTCGGCAATCGCCAGCAGCGAAACGGCCCGCGTCCGGTTCGTCGAGCAAGACCGCGAGCAAGGGCGGACGAATCGACGATCACCTTGGCAATCCGTCCTCGTCATACAGCCAGTCGTGATTCGGGGTTGGCAAAGGCTTGGCGCATATGCGACCGGCATCTCCGCCGCCGCAGCCATCGATGCTAGCCGCACGCGTCGCGGCCATGGCGCTCGCTCGTTCGAGCCGCTACGCCCGCGACGGCCGCCTTGACGGCATTCTCATGCTCTGCCCGGTCATCTCCGCCAGTTCGGCGGCCAACCTGACATGGCTTCGTCGCTCTCGACCGTCAGGATCGTCGGTCCATCACGTCCTCCTCCCCGGCGAGCCACGCCTCGCAGCAGCCCTTCGCCAGCGCGCGCACCCGCCCGATATAGCCGCCCGCTCGGCCACGCTGATCACGCCGCGCGCGTCCAGCAGATTGAACAGGTGGCTCGCCTTGATGCACTGGTCATAGGCCGGCAGCGCGAGATTCGCGTGCCAGCAGCGCGCGCGCATTCCGCCTCGGCATCGGCGAAATGCCGCGTCAGCATCGCCGTGTCGGCGTGCTCGAAGTTATAGGCGCTGTATTCCCGCTCGGCCCGCAGGAACACGTCGCCATAGGCGCACGCCGGCGCCGTTGAAGTCGAGGTCGAAGACATTCTCGACGCTCCTGCACATACATCGCCAGCCGCTCCAGCCCGTAGGTCATCTCGAAGCTCGGCAGCGCGACCGGGATGCCGCCGACCTGCTGGAAATAGGTGAACTGCCCCACCTCCATGCCGTCGCACCAGACTTCCCACCCGAGGCCCCAGGCGCCGAGCGTCGGGCTCTCCCAGTCGTCCTCGACGAAGCGGAAATCGTGCAGCAGCGGATCGAGCCCGATCTCGCGGTAGCTCTCCAGCAGCAGCTCCTGCGCCTCCGCCGGGCTCGGCTTTGATGATCACCTGGTACTGGTAGTAGTGCTGCAGCCGGTTGGGGTTCTCGCCATAGCGGCCGTCCGCTGGGCCGCCGGCTGGGCTGCACATAGGCGGCGCGCCACGGCCTCGCGCCCGAGCGCGCGCAGCGTGGTGGCCGGATGGAAGGTGCCCGCGCCCATCTCCACGTCGTAGGGCTGCAGGATGCACGCAGCCTTGCGCGCGCCCAGAACGCGTGCAGGCGCAGGATCAGGGACTGGAACGAGGCCTCCATCGGCGCGTACAGGCTCCGGTTGCGTGATGCGGCGCACCATACGGGCCGCGTCATAGCGTAACAAGGATGGCGCTTGAAGCGTTGCCCGGGTCTTGCCACATCGCGGTGAACTGACACGCATGGGATCGCCATGACCAACGAGGAACGCGACCTGATCACCCGCTTCGTCGAGCGGGTCGCCGGGGGCGCGGGTACGGGCTCGGGTGCGGGTGCAGGCGCGGGGCAGCCGCTGCCGCCGATCGACCCCGAGGCCGACCGGCTGATCGCCGACCTGTTCGCCCGCAATCCCGAGGCACGCTACCGCATCACGCAGATGGCGTTCCTGCAGGAGCACGCGCTGGTCGAGGCACAGAACCGCATCAACCGGCTGCAATGGGAGCTGCAGCAGCGCCAGGCGCCGGCTCCGGGCCCGGGCGGCTCGCCGTGGGGCGCGGGCGCGCCGCCGGCGCAGCCGCGCGGCTTCCTCTCCGGGTTGTTCGGCGGCGGCCAGGCCCCGCCGCCTCCGCCGCCGCAGCAGCAATACGCGCCGCCGCAATACGCGCCACCGCCGCCGCAGTATCCGCCGGGGTATAACCCAGGGCTGTTCCAGTCGCAGGGTCCGGGCTTCTTCGGGTCGGCGCTGCGCACCGCGGCCGGGGTCGCCGGCGGGGTGCTCGCGGCCGATGCGCTGATGAACCTGTTCTCGCCGCACCAGGCGGTCGCCGGCGGCCTCGGCGGCGTGCCGCAGGCGGCGGAGAACGTGCCGGCGAGCTTCGCCAACCCGTGGGGCGCCGATGCGGGCGACTCCGGCGGCGCGCTGAAGGACCCGGTCGAGACCGACAAGTTCTCCGGACCCCCGCAGGTCGATCAGTCGGCCTGGACGCCGGCGCCCGACCAGGGCGGCGGCTGGCAGCAGGGCGACAGCGGCGGCTGGCAGGACGCCTCCGATCAGGGCGCGGCGGACCAGGCTGCCTCGGATCAGGGCGGCGGCTGGGACCAGGCCGCGGATGACGGCGGCGGCGATTGGGGCGGCGGGGACGATATCCAGAACAGCTAGCCCGGGTTCCGGAATCGGAATGTCGTGCTATCAAGGCGTGTGGGGACGCAATTGAGGCCGGGAGGTCGCCCTCCGGGCGGGTTGAACTGATTGCTGTCGAGCAAGGCAAAGTATGCCGTGCGGGCTGTGCTGGCGATGGCGGCAGCGCGCTCGGCCGATACCTGGGTCAATGCCGGGCAGATCGCGCGCGACGAGCACATTCCGCACAAATACCTTGAAGCGATCCTCGTCTGCCTGCGCGATGACGGTCTGATCGAAAGCCGGCGCGGCCCCGGCGGCGGGCATCGGCTGCAGGTTCCCGCCGACGCGCTGACGGTCGCCGACATCATCCGCAGCATCGACGGGCCTCTGGCCCTGACCCCGTGCGCCAGCCGCACCAGGTTCCGCGCCTGCGAGGACTGTCCGGATCTGAAGACCTGCCGGCTGCGGCACCTGATGCAGCGGGCGCGCGATGCGGTGGCCGCGGTGCTGGAAGGCTGCACGATCGCGGCACTCCTTGCCGCGCCGCAGCAACTGGACGAGGTCCTGGCCGCACCGCCGCGTCGCGGCGGTGCCGTGAAGGCCGGCGCCTAGGCGACCGTCTCGGGCAGCCGCATCCAGCCGGGCACGCGCGCCCTCAGCGTCGCCTCGCCGCAGGTGAGCGGCCGCGCCAGCGCGTCCAGCCGCAGCAGGGCGAGCCCCATGGCGCCGGCGGCGGAGCGCATGGTGCCGACTTCCGTGTCCCCGGCGCGGACCGGCGTGCCGGGGGCCGGCACCGGCCCGGCGATCGCCACCGGCACCAGCCGGCGCTTGACGAGGCCGCGATATTTCGTCCGCGCGGTCAGCTCCTGGCCCATGTAGCAGCCCTTGCTCCAGGACACGCCGCCGAGCTCGTCGAATCCGGCCTCCAGCAGCACGGTCTTCTCCGGCTCCAGGTCGCGCGTGCCGTCCGGCAGGCCGAGCGCGATCCGGTGCGCGTCCCACGCCGCCGGCGCGGCACCGCCGGGCAGCGGCCGCGCGGCGAGCACGCGCCAGCCGGCCTCCGGCAGCCGGGGGTCGGGGGCCGCCAGCACGTCGGTGAAGTCTGGCACGCCATCCCACGCCGCGTGCACGTTCCACGTGTCCGCGAGGTCGGCGAGCGCCACGCGCGCGCGCAGCCGGTAGCGGCCGAGGCGGCGCAGCAGGTCGGGTGCCGCCGCGCGCTCACAGTCGAGCAGCAACCGCGTCCCGTCATCGAGAATGAAGAAATCCGCCAGGTACTTGCCCTGCGGGGTCAGCAGCGCCGCCCACACCGCGCGCCCGGGTGCGGCGGTGCTCACGTCGTTCGACACGAGCCCCTGCAGGAACGCGACCCGGTCTTCGCCGCCGATCGCGAGCACGCCGCGGTCGGGCAGTCGTGCAAATTCGGTCATTGCCGCCAAGGTGGTTGCGTCTCCGGCGGGGCGCAAGACACGGCGGGGGCTCCGGTGCTAAGCCGCGATCCCATGTGCGGAATCGCCGGCCTGCTCGCCGCCTCCGACGCACCCGCGCCGGAGCCGACGGTCCTCGCGGCGCTGGAGCGGGCGTTGGCGCATCGCGGCCCGGACGGGGCCGGCCACACCGTGGTCGGGCGGGTCGCCCTGGTGCACACGCGCCTCGCCATCATCGACCTCGCGACCGGCGACCAGCCGCTGTTCGCGGGCTCCGCGGCGCTGGTGGGCAACGGCGAGATCTACAACTACCGCGAACTGCGCGCCGCGATGCCGGAGACGCGGTTCGCGACCGCGAGCGACAACGAGGTGCCGCTGCACCTGTGGCTGCGCGACGGGGTGGGGTTCGCGGCGCCGCTGCGGGGGATGTACACGCTCGCGATCCACGACCGCGCGGCGCGGACGGTGACGCTGGCGCGCGACCCGTTCGGCATCAAGCCGCTCTACCTCGCGCAGACCCAAGCCGGCCTCGCCTTCGCCTCCGAGCCGCAGGCGTTGCTGGCCTCGGGGCTGGTCGGGCGCGCGGTGCGGCCGGCGGCGCGCGACGAGTTGCTGCAGATCCAGTTCACCACCGGCGCCGACACGATCTTTCCCGGCATCCGCCGCGTGCTGCCGGGCGAGACGCTGCTGTGCGGCGAGGGCCGCGTGCTGGAGCATCGCCGGCTCGCCGCCCTGCCCGAGGGCGCGCCGGAGGAGATCGACGAGGCGGCGGCGCTGGCGCGGCTGGACCGGGCGCTGGCCGAGAGCGTGGACCTGCATCAGCGCAGCGACGTGCCGTACGGCATGTTCCTCTCCGGCGGCATCGACAGCTCGGCCATTCTGACGTTGATGGCGCGGCTGAATGCCACCCCGGTGCTGGCCTTCACCGCCGGCTTCGACGCGCCCGGCGCCGCCGACGAGCGGGCGGCGGCGGGGGCGGTCGCGACCGCGCTCGGGGCGCGGCACGAGACGCTGGAGGTGACCGAGGCGATGGTCTGGCGCCACCTGCCGGAGATCGTCGCCTGCATGGACGATCCCGGCCGCCGACTACGCGATCATTCCCACCTGGTTCCTCGCCCGCCGGGCGCGGGAGGAGGTGAAGGTGGTGCTGTCCGGCGAGGGCGGGGACGAGATCTTCGCCGGCTACGGCCGCTACCGCAGCGCCGCGCGGCCGTGGTGGCGCGGCGGGCGGGTGATGCGCGCAAGGGGCACGTTCGACCGGCTGGACGTGCTGCGCGCGCGCCCGGTCGCGTGGCGCGACGGCGTCGCGGCGGTGGAGGCGCAGGCGGCCAATTCCGGCCGCTCCCGGCTGGCGGCGGCGCAGGCGACCGACGTCGCCGACTGGCTGCCGCACGACCTGCTGCTGAAGCTCGACCGCTGCCTGATGGCGCACGGGGTGGAGGGGCGCACGCCGTTCCTCGATCCGGGGGTGGCCGCGGCGGCGTTCCGGCTGCCGGATGGGCTGAAGGTGCGCGACGGGCTGGGCAAGTGGCTGCTGCGCCGGTGGGTGGAAAAGAACTGCCCGGCGGCGCAGCCTTTCGCACGAAAACAGGGGTTTACGGTGCCGATCGGACGTTGGATTGCAGGCGTGGGCGAGCGGCTGGGACCGCTCGTCGCCGCCCAGCCGGGGGTGGCGGAGATCGCCGAGCCGTCGCGGGTCGTGGCCCTGTTCCGCCATGCCGCCGGGCGGCGGGCCGAGTTCGCCGCCTGGCACCTGCTGTTCTATGCCCTCTGGCACCGCGCCCACATCCTGGGGCTGGCGCCGGAGGGGGATGTGTTCGCGACGCTGGCGGCACGATGAGCGAGCCGTTCGACCTGGTGATCCGCGGCGGCACGGCGGTGTTGCCCTGGGGCGAGGAGGCCACGGATATCGGCGTGCGCCGCGGCCGGATCGCGGCACTCGGCGTCCCGGCCGGCGCGGCGGCCGCGGGGGTGATGGAGGCGCGCGGGCTGCACGTGCTGCCCGGCCTGATCGACCCGCACGTGCATCTGCGCGATCCGGGCGATGCTGGGGTGGAGAGCATCGCCACCGGCACCAGGGCGGCGGTGCTGGGCGGGCTCACGGCGGTATTTGATATGCCGAATACGACACCGCCGATCACAAATATGGCGCGCCTCGCCGCCAAGCAGACGCACGCCGAGCAGGCCGCCTGGTGCGACATCGGGCTCTATGTCGGCGCCACGAAGGCGAACGTGGCCGAGCTTGCCGCCCTGGAGACCCGGCGCGGCGCCTGCGCGATCAAGGTGTTTGCCGGCAGTTCGACCGGCGACCTGCTGGTCGAGGACGATGCGAGCCTGGAGCGCGTGATGCGCGCGGGCCGGCGACGCATCGCCTATCACAGCGAGGACGAGTATCGCTTGCAGGCGCGGCGTGGCCTGTTCGCGGCGGGCGAGCCATATGCGCGGCATGCCGAGTGGCGCGACGAGGAATGCGCGTTCCTCGGCACGCGCCGCATCCTCGCCCTCGCGCGCGCGACCGCCCGCCCGGCGCACATCCTGCACGTCTCCACCGCCGAGGAGCTGGACTACGTCAAGGACTTCCGCGACATCGTGACCGTCGAGGTGCTGGTGAACCACCTGACGCAGGTGGCGCCGGATGCGTACGAGCGGCTCGGCGGCTACGCCGTGATGAACCCGCCAATTCGCGGCCGGCGGCATTTCGAGGCGGCGTGGGAAGCGTTACGCGACGGCACGGTCGATACGCTCGGCTCCGACCACGCGCCGCACCCGCGCGCGGCGAAGGAGAAGCCGTGGCCGGACTGCGCGGCGGGGCTCACGGGCGTGCAGACGCTGGTGCCGGTCATGCTCGACCATGTCAACGCCGGGCGGCTGTCGCTGGCGCGGCTGGTCGATCTGCTGTGTGCCGGCCCGGCGCGCGTCTATGGCGTGGTCGGCAAGGGCCGTCTGGCCGCGGGCTACGATGCCGATTTCACGCTCGTCGACATGCGGCGCCGGCGGGTGATCGAGGAGAGCTGGATCGCCTCGCCCTGCGGCTGGACGCCGTTCGCCGGCATGCGCGTCACCGGCTGGCCGGTCGCGACGATCGTGCGCGGCGCCGTGGTGATGCGCGAGGACGAGGTGCTGGGCGAACCCGCTCGGGCGGCTGGTGCGGTTCGGATAGGCGCAGTGTTTCAACGCGGCGCGCGCGGTCGCGCCGCCGCGCGAATCAGATGTGCTCGATGATCGTCGGCTTCGCGCTGCTCGCGAACACGACCTTGGTCCCGTCCGACAGCGTGAAGGCGTTGCCGGAGGCGAGCTGCGCGGTCGCGCTGGCCGCGTCGGCGGCCGTGTAGCCGGCGAGGTAGTTGCCGCTGGCATCCTGGGCATAGCTCAGGTCGAAAGTATCGGTTGCCTCCCAATTGAAGATCGTGATGGTGTGCGCGGCCTCGGCCGGCGTGCCGAACTGCGCGCCGGCAAACATGGCAACCAGCTCGTTGCCGGCGTTCGAGGCGGTGAGCGTGGTGTTGCCGGTGAAGTCCACCGGCGTTCCTGCCGGTGCCGATATTGGCGTTCCAGATGACGACGCTGTCGTGGCCGCTGGTGCTGAACAGGTTCAGGTCATCGTTGTCGCCGAACGCGACCGCGTGAACGCTCTGCGTTCCGGTCGAAGGCAGAACGACGAAATTCTCGTTCGTGTTGCCCCAGAGGGTCGCGCTGGTATTGCCGAAGGTGACCGAAATCGGCACCGCCGCCGCCGCCGAAATAGGCTTGCGACGTGTTCGAGAGATTCCAGGACCCGCTGCCGGCGTTGGCGTAGATCGTTTCCTGCGCCGCGCCGATGAGCGTCACGTTGCTGCCCGGTCCGGCCACGAACAGGTCGCTGCCGGTGCCGCCCTGGTAAGCGAGGCCGGCGGAGCCCGAGTAAACCGTGTCGGCGCTGCCGAGGGCGGAGAGCAAGTCCACCGCCGTGCCGCCGACGAAGGTGAGGCTGGTGTCGCCGCTGGTGCTGACGGAGGCGGCTGCCGTGCCGGCGAACACCACGCCGCTGCCGCCGCTTGCCTCGACCGTTATCGGGCTGATGGGCGAGACGATGGTGCTGGAACCGCCGGTCTGGATGATGGTGGCGGGCGCGGTCACGACCAGCAGGTTGCTGCCGGAGGTCAGCGACGTGACCCCGGCGGCGAGCGCTCGATGAAACCGTCGGTGTCAATTGGTCTTCATCGGACATCGATGAAAAGGCTTGCGACGCCATGTTCGCCTCGCTCGTTCAACAGCTCTGCTGGCTCCATCCGGAAACAGCAGATTGGCAATATGAACGCCGAACGCACGAAGCGGTTCACGCGCGGCACCCCCGTCGCGGGCGCGGGGCGATCTTTTATCCGTTGAGCGATCTCGGCCCGCTGACGAACGGACTGCCTCGAAGATAAAATCGCAGGAGGCGGCTTGCATCCCGCGAAATGCCGATCCTGATGCTCTGCCCGATTTCGCCGGGTTCGCGGTCGCCGCGTGCGAGCCATAGCGGGCCTTCCTGGCAGAGATCGAGCCCATCGAGCCCACGATCAATCCGCAACGCCGCGGCGAGCCTGCCTGGCCCGCGCGCCAGGTCGCGCACGCGCTCGATGCCGCGATTGCGCTGCATGATCGGGATGCCTTCGAGCGGCTCGAGCGCCCGGATCAGGACGCCGGCACCGATCCCGGGCATCTCGCTCGAGACGTTCAGCATGGATGCGGTGCCGTAGGCGAGATAGACGTAGGCGTGGCCATGTTCGAGAAACAGCGAGCGATTGCGCGGGGTCATCCCCCGATAGGCGTGGCCGGCGGCGTCGCCGACGACATACGCCTCGGTCTCAACGATGCGACCGCTGGCGACGCCTTCGGGCAACGCGCGCACCAATACCGTGCCGATGAGCGAGCGGGCGAGTGCGACGGTATCAATCGGCAGCTCCGCGCGCGCGAGCGGCAGATGGCCATCCTTGCGATGGCCAAGGTTCACGACATCCGCTCGACCCATTGCGCGCGCGACGGCCCCGGCGCGAACGGATCGGCGAAATACTGGGTCTCGCGGGCCACCTTCCCGTCGACGAACTCCATGATGCTCACGGTGTACGACGGCCGCCCGTCATAGGTCAGGATAAATTCGGTGACCCAGAGGTCGCCCGCGCCGATGAGCCGCCGGACGGTGAAGCGCTTCCGGTTCGGCTGCGCGGCGCGCGACGACTGAATCTTCTGCCGCCCGCGGATGCGCTCGCCCGATTGCGGATATTCGAGCACCGCGTCCTCTCGATAGATCTGGTGCTCCGCCTCGAAGTCGTTCGCATCGGAGGCGGCCCAGTGGCGATCCAGCGCCGCGCGAATCTCTCGGTCTTCCATATCAAGTCCCCTGACGATCGGGTGGTGTCTCACTTCGAATTTCGGCGTCCGACCCGAAGCGGTCCGTCCCCCGTGTGGCGCTGACCCGGAGCGGACGTTGCGGCCTTCCCGCAGCAGCTCGCTTGAGGTGCTACGCCTCCGCCCGGGTCGTGCTGCTTCTGGACGGCAAGTACATTTTCGATGCGGGCCTCAGTCTAGGCACCGGTCAGGCGTCGCTCACGAACCCACGGCAGCCTCCTCCGCGAAGGCGCGGTAGCTCCGCAAGGGATGACCGATCAGTGCCTCAAGTATCGCACGGCTGTCCTTGCCGGGAACCATGCCGAAGCGGTGAAAAGCCCGCAGCATGATGCGGACATCATGCGCCATCCAACCGGGCATCATCCTGGCCGCCTGAGTCTCGAACGCTTCGAGATCATCGCCGCCGTAGCGAACCTCGCGTCCCAGCACCGAGCTCCAGATTGCTGCTATTTCCGGCCCGGTCAGCGTGTCGGGACCGACGAGCTCGATTGTGGTGCGCGGCAGTGGATGGGGTGCTCGCTCCCGGCGCAGCAGCTCCGCCGCGGCAGCTTCAGCGATGTCCCGGATATCTACCATCGCGAGCCCCACGCCGCCGATGGGCCACTGATAGATGCCAGCCTTCAGCGCGTCCCGGACCATCAAGTCGTTCTGCATGAAGTAGGCTGGCCGCAGCACCGTCGCGGGAAGGGCCTGGGCGTCGATGACCCGTTCGACGAGGTACTTGCTCGCGAAATGCGGCACGTCGTCGAACAGTGCGCTGTTGAACACCGAGAAGTAGACGATCCGCTGAATGCCGGCCTCGCGCGCGAGGTCGAGCGTCACGAGCGCCTGGGTCGCCTCATCGGCTGCCACCGCATTGAGCAGGAACAGCGTATCAACGCCCTTCAACGCAACGCGCATCGAGGCAACGTCCGTCATGTCTCCCTGGACGGGCTCAACGCCCGCGGGGACCCTCAACTTGGACGTGTCGCGAGCGAGCGCGCGGATCTGTGCGCCTTGCGCAGCAAGCTTCTGCACGACCTGCGATCCGATGGTGCCGGTGCCGCCGGTTACGAGGATGGTCATGGTCGAGCTCCCTGTTGCAAATATAAGCCGACAGACGACCATCTGGGTGCGGGTGTGGGCTCAAGAAGCGGGGTGGACGGCAACCGAGCGTCCCATATCTGCAACGCCGATGGACCTGAACGCCGTGCGTGACTTCCTCGCCGTGGCGGAGCACGGCAGCGACGCCGAGGCTGGCCGGGTCCTTGGTTTGCCCAAGTCGACGCTCTCGCGCCGGGTGGCCGCGCTGGAGCAGGCGTGGCCCTCGGTACGTCCGGTCTCCACCTGTTGCGGAAGTTCAAACTGAGACACCGTGCGCCGCGAGAATGATCCGCACCGTGGTTCCCGCGCCCGGCGTGCTCTGCAACTCCGCGCTGCCGCCGGACTGGCGCGCGAACTCGCGCACCATGCTCAGGCCGAGGCCGGTTCCGCTGCCCGCCGGCTTGGTGGAGAAGAACGGCTCGAACGCATGCGCCGCGACCTCGGGCGGCATGCCGGGGCCGTTATCGTGCACCGAGATCGCCGCATACTCGTGCTCACCGTTCGCCGTGTCCGGCGCGATGCGTTCCGTGCGCAGCCTGATCGTGCCGCCCGCCGGCATCGCGTCGCGGGCGTTGAGGATGAGGTTGAGCAACGCGCTTTCGAGCTGCGAACGGTCCACCGGCCACGGCGGCAGGCGCCGGTCGTGCTGCAGCTCCAGCCGGTAGGAGCGGCCGAGCATGCGCGCCGCCATGTCGCGCAGCGGGGGGAGCCACGCGCCGAGATCGGTCGGCTCGCGCAGCGGCGGCTGCGAGCGGGCGAAGCTGAGCATGCGGCCAAGCAATTCCTTCGCCGCGCCCACCGAGCGCATCGCCGCCTCCAGCTTCGGCCGTACGCCGCCGAGATCGCCGGACCGCTGCAAGGCGAGTTCGAGGTTGGCGCTGATCACCATCAGCGCGTTGTTCAGGTCGTGCGCGATCCCGCCGGTCATCTGCCCCAGCGCGCGCAGCTTCTCCGCCATGCCGGAGCGCCGCCTCGGTGAGCCGCCGCTCGGTGATGTCCTCGTGCGTGGCGACGTAGCCGCCGTCGGGCATCGGCTGATGCCGGATGTTCATGGCTCGGCCGTTGCGCAGCTCGACCATCTTGCCGGCCGGCGCGCCGGTGCTGGCCGCCGCCTCCGACCAGGCGAGGTAGTCTTCGACCGGCTCGATCGGCGCGCTGCCGGCCGCCTCGCGCAGGGCGAGGATTTCGCGCAGCGTCATGCCGGGGCGGATCTGCTCCGGCGGCAACCCGTAGAGCTCGGCATAGCGACGGTTGCTGACGATGAGCCGTCCGGCGCGGTCAAAGAAGCATAACCCCTGCGAGATATTTTCGAGGGCGGTAATGAAGCCCAACGTCGGGTCCCGCAGCGCCGCCACGGGCGCCGATTCCTGCGCGGTGCTCGGCTCTTGCCCTGCCATGACTGCGCGGAGACTATCACAGCAGCGCGATGCGCCCGAGTGTTTTCGCGCCGCGCCTCAGAGCGCGAGCAGGCGGATGCGGCGGCCCTCGACGCCGAGCCCGATGCGCCCGTCCTTCAGCGCCAACGCATCGGCGCCGAAAACGTCGCGCCGCCAGCCGTGCAGGGCGGGGACGTTGGGCTGATCCTCGGCCGCGAGCCGCTCGATGTCCTCGGAACTCGCGACCAGCCGCGCTGCCACGTGGTTCTGTTCGCACTTCGCCGCCAGCAGCACTTTCAGCAGGCTGATCAGCGCGGGCGAGGGGCGGGGGCCGTCGCGGCCGCGTTCCGGCAGCGGCAGCACCTCCTCCGGCAGCGCCTTCGCCTCCGCGATGGCGGCGAGCAGGCTCGCGCCCACGCGCCCCTCGGCGAAGCCGCGCGAGATGCCGCGGGCGCGCGCCAGCGCCTCCGGCGTCGCCGGCATGGTCGCGGCGATTTCGAGCAGGGTCTCGTCCTTCAACATGCGGTTGCGCGGGATGTTGGCGCGCTGCGCCTCGCGCTCGCGCCAGGCGGCGATGGCGCGCAGGACGCCGAGCATCCGCCGGTTGCCGGTGCGCGGCCGCAGCCGTTCCCATAGCGATTCCGGGTCGGGGCGATAGGTCGCCGGGTCGGCCAGCGCCGCCATCTCCTCGGCGACCCAGTCGAGCCGGCCGTCGCGGTCCAGCCGGGTGCGCAGGCTCTCATAGACGCCGCGCAGATGGGTGACGTCGGCGGCGGCGTAGGTGACCTGGTCGGGCGACAGCGGCCGTGCCGCCCAGTCGCTGAAGCGGTGCGCCTTGTCGATCTGCCCGCCGGCGAGGGCCGCGACGAGGGCGTCGTAGCCCACCTGGTCGCCGAACCCGGCCACCATGGCGGCGATCTGGGTGTCGAACAGCGGGGTCGGAACCGCGCCGAAGCGCAGCAGGAAGATCTCGATGTCCTGCCGCGCGGCGTGGAAGACCTTCAGGACCGCCGGATCGGCGAGCAGCGCGCCGAGCGGGGCGAGGTCGAGCCCCGGCGCCAGCGCGTCGATCACCGCCGTCTCGGCGGCTCCCCCGAGCTGGACCACGCACAGCTCCGGCCAGTAGGTCCGTTCGCGCATGAACTCGGTGTCGACGGTCACGAACGCCTCGGCGGCGAGGCGCGTGCAGAGGGCGGCGAGGTCGGCGCTGCGGGTGATCAGGACGGGGGGCGGGAAATCCGCCCGTTTCGAGCGGGGCATCCGCGGCTTCTACACGGCGGGCCGGCTGGCTGCCAGCTTGGGCAACTGCCAGCTTGGGCGGCTGCCAACTTGACAGGCCCGAACTTGACAGCGGGGGGCCGCGTCGCTTGTCTGCCGCGCCCCCAGACCGAGAGCCCGCGCCGCCATGCACGCCTACCGCACCCACACCTGCGGCCAGCTTCGCGCCGCCGATGCCGGCCGCCCGGCCCGCCTGTCCGGCTGGGTGCACAGCAAGCGCGACCATGGCGGGCTGCTGTTCATCGACCTGCGCGACCATTTCGGCCTCACGCAATGCGTGTTCGCGGCCGGTTCGCCGGCCTTCGCGACCGCCGATGCGCTGCGGGTGGAGAGCGTGGTGACGGTGACCGGGCGAGGTGGTGCGCCGCGAGGCCGGCACCGTGAATCCGAAACTGGACACCGGCGAGATCGAGCTGCGCGGGGCCGCGATTGCCGTGCAGTCGGCCGCGGAGGTGCTGCCGATCCAGGTTGCCGGCGAGGAGAAATTCCCCGACGAGCTGCGGCTGAAATACCGCTTCCTCGATCTGCGGCGCGCGCGCGTGCACGACAACATGGTGCTGCGCGCGCAGGTGATCGCCTCGATCCGGCGCCGGATGATCGAGGCCGGGTTCACCGAGTTCACGACGCCGATCCTGACCGCATCCTCGCCCGAGGGCGCGCGCGACTTCCTGGTGCCGGCGCGGCTGCATCCCGGCAAATTCTACGCGCTGCCGCAGGCGCCGCAGCAGTTCAAGCAGTTGCTGATGGTCGCGGGCTTCGACCGCTACTTCCAGATCGCGCCCTGCTTCCGCGACGAGGCGAGCCGCGCGGACCGCTCGCCGGGCGAGTTCTACCAGCTCGATTTCGAGATGAGCTTCGTGACGCAGGAGGACGTGTTCGACACGATCGAGCCGGTGATCGCCGGCGTGTTCGAGGAATTCGCGCGAGGCCGCGGGGTGACGCCGCCGCCGTTCCCGCGCATTCCCTATGAACAGGCGATGCTGCGCTACGGCAGCGACAAGCCCGACCTGCGCAACCCGCTGCTGGTCAGCGACGTGAGCGAGCATTTCGCGGGCTCGGGCTTCGGCCTGTTCGCGCGCATCGTGGCCGGCGGCGGCGTGGTGCGCGCCATCCCGGCGCCGGGGACGGCGAAGAATCCGCGCAGCTTCTTCGACAAGCTGAACGAATGGGCGCGCGAGGAGGGCGGCGGCGGCCTCGGCTACATCGTGTACGACGCCGACGGGCCGAAGGGGCCGATCGCGCGCAACCTCGAACCCGAGCGCGCCGAGGCGATCCGTGCGGCCTGCGGCGTGGCGGCGGGCGATTCGGTGTTCTTCGTGGCGGGTCCGCGCGAGACGGCGGCGAAGTTCTCCGGCGCCGTGCGCACGCGGCTCGGCACGGATCTCGGCCTGATCGCGCAGGGCGAGTTCCGCTTCTGCTGGATCACCGACTTCCCGATGTACGAGCTGAACGAGGAGACCGGGCAGATCGACTTCTCGCACAACCCGTTCAGCATGCCGCAGGGCGGGATGGAGGCGCTCGAACACGCAGGACCCGCTGACGATCAAGGCGTTCCAGTACGACATCGTCTGCAACGGCGTGGAGCTGTCATCCGGCGCGATCCGCAACCATCGGCCGGACATCATGATCCAGGCGTTCGAGATCGCGGGCTATACGGCGGCGGATGTGGAGGCGCGGTTCGGCGGCATGCTGAACGCGTTCCGCTATGGCGCGCCGCCGCACGGCGGCTCGGCGCCGGGGATCGACCGGATCGTGATGCTGCTGGCCGAGGAGCCGAACATCCGCGAGGTGATCCTGTTCCCGCTCAACCAGCAGGGCGAAGACCTGATGATGGGCGCCCCCGCCGAGATTGCGCCCGCACGCTGGAAGGAACTGCACCTGAAGCCGGACCTGCCGCCGACGCCGCGCTAGCAGCTCCGGCGGCGGCGCTCGGCTCGGGCGCCGACCCCGGCGCGCTACTGGCACTCCGCTCCCATCTGCACCTGCGGCGGCGCGCGGGCGTCGGGACGGCTCGCCTGCCGCGCGAGCTGGGCGGTGCGCCGGTGGCGCTGCCGCGCGAGGCGGCCTGCAAGTCGGGCGGTGCGCCGGTGGCGCTGCCGCGCGAGGCGGCCTGCGAGTTGGGCGGCGCGCCGGTGGCACTGCCGCGCGAGGCGGCCTGGGAGTCGGGGGGCGCCCCGGTGGCGCTGCCGCGCGAGGCTCCCTGTGCGCCGGGCGGTGCGCCTGCCGCGCCGCCGGCCGACTGGCCGGGCGGGCACGGCTTCGCGCCCGTCGTGCTCTGGGCATGGGCTCCGGCGGAGAGGAGCAGGATCGCCGCCGCGCCAACCGCCATTGTTCGAATACTCATGGTGTCATTCTCCGCTCGCAGTATCGCGCCAAGCCGGGAAGTCAGCTTTGGATGAAGGAGGCCACAGGAACGCATCAATTGCTTTGATTTGCATCAAGCATGTCCCGCATTTCATCCGGGTGCCAACGTGCCGATGCTTCCTTCGGTCGCGCGCGACTGGCGGGCGGCCACGAAGCTTTGAAAATTCAGCCCCGGTGCCGTGGCATGCGCCCGCGCGAAGTCCTGGTTCAGCGCGCGCTTCGCCGCCAGCCCGCGCGCCGCCACGGCGCGATTGGCCGGCGCGAGGCCGAGCCCGTCGCCGGCTTCCAGCCGTGCGACATAGCGCGCATAGGCCGCGTCGAACGCCGCCGCCGCGCGGTCGTCATGCGCGATCGAGCCCGGCATGACGCGGTACTCGTAGAGGCTCTCCGCCACCACCGGCAGCGGGCCGAGCCGGTCGATGAGCCGCAGATTGCCGATCACGTCCTCGGCGTATTCGACGCCGTCGAGCCGCGGCAGGGCGTGCTCGCGCCGCACGAGCGGCACCAGCGGCGCGGTGAGGGCGAGCAGGCCGGCGATATCGACGCGGGCCGGCGCGCCGATCGCGCCCATCACGCGATACAGCGGCGCTTCCGTCGCCTCCGCGACCACCGCGAGGTTGTCGGCCGCCGCGCCGTGCGCGAGGGCGAGCGGGGCGAGGGTCGCGAGGCGATCGGGGTGGAACAGGTCGTCGGCGTCGAGCATGTCCACCAGGGCGCCACGGCGCCTGCGCAAGTCCGACATTGCGCGCCCGATGGCACCCGGTGCGCACGCCGCCGGTGGTGAGGAAGCGCAGCCGCGCATCCGCCAGCCCCTGCGCGCCGAGCAGGGCCGCATAGTCGCGCGCGTCATCGGCGACGATCAGCGCCTCCCAGTCCTGCCAGTGCTGCGCGCGCAGGCTCGCCACCGCGCGCGGCAGGGTGGCCTCGGCGTCGCAGGCGGGAATGATGACCGAGACGAGCACTGCCACGGTCCGCTCAGCCGCGCAGCGTGAGGGCGGTGTGCACCAGCATGTAGGCGGCGACGGCGAAGATCACGCCGGCGAACAGCAGTGTCAGGCTGCGCCGGTGCGAGGCGAGCCGCACCGCGATCTTCAACCCGAGCACGCCGCCGACCGCGCCGCCGACGATGAACTCCGCGGCGAGGCGCGGGTCGATCAGGCCCGAGCGGGCATAGTTGACCGCCGTGGTCAGCCCGAACACGCCGACCGAGACCAGCGAGGAGCCGATCGCGTTCAGGATCGGCATGCCGCTGCCGAGCATCAGGCCGGGCACGATCAGGAACCCGCCGCCGATGCCGAAGAAGCCGGAGATCGTGCCCGCGCCCATGCCCACCGCGGCCAGCCGCGCCGCGATCGGGCCATTGAGCCGCACTGCCGGGTTGCCGCCGGAGGCGCGCGGGCGCAGCATCGCCGCGCCGACTGCGATCATCACGAAGGCGAACACCAGCAACAGGCGCTGGCCGTCGACGAGTTTTCCGACCGTGGAGCCGATCGCGGCGCCGAAACTGCCGGCGGCCGCGAACACCACGGCGCAGCGCCACTTCACCGTCCCGGCGCGGGCGTGGCCCACCAGGTTGACGAAGGCATTGGCGGCGACCGCGAGCGCGCTGGTGCCGATCGCGACATGCGCGCTGGGCACGCCCACGACGTAGAGCAGCAGCGGCACCGCCAGGATCGAGCCGCCGCCGCCGGTCAGTGCCAGCGAGAAGCCGACCAGCGAGCCTGACAGCACCGCCAGCAGTTCATGCATGGTTCGCGCGCGCCACGGCAGCCTTCGACATGTGCGACCGAGCTCCAGGAGCGACCGTCTTGACGCAGATCAATGCACGCGCCGGCGGCGAGCGCGAGATGCAGCCATCGTCGTGCGCGGAAGTCGGCGAGCGCGTCGTCGCCGCTCTCCGGCTTTCGAGCACAGGAGAGAGCAATGCGCAATCTGACAAGACCGATGATCCTGGGCGCGGCGCTCGCGCTGCTGGGCGGCGCCGCATCAGCGCAGCCTGCGGGACCGGCGGCACCCTACCCCGGCCCGGGGATGGCGGCGGCAACGGGCGCGGCCACTGGCCTCGCCCCCGACTTCGCCCCCGACTGTCCGGATTCCCCGGGCGTCTTCGCGGCGCAGAGGATGGACCCCGGAAGCCACCGCGCGCCCGAGCCGGCTTCGGACCCAGACGCGGATGTCCACCGGTGAGCAGCACCGCTGCGACGATCAGCGGCAGGCAGCACCGTGACCGTTGAGCGCGAAGACCCCGCCGGCATGAGCGCGGCCGGAGCGGCGGGCGGGCCGCTCGTGGCCTACCGCGTGTGGGACGGACCCACGCGGTGGTTTCACTGGATCAACGCCGTGTCGGTCCTGGGGCTGATCCTCGTCGGATTGCTCATCCTGTTCGCGGGCGCGCTTGGCATGTCGCCGGCCGGGCGGGTGACAGTCAAGGCGATCCATGTCTGGTTCGGCTATGTCATGACCGTCAACCTGCTGTGGCGGTTCGTGTGGGCCTCGCTCGGCAACCGCTACGCGCGCTGGCGGGCCATCCTGCCGATGGGCCCGGGTTACCTTCGCGCGCTGGAGGCGTACGTGTCCGCCTTCCTCGCCGGCCAGCCCAGGCACTACCTGGGCCACAACCCGGTGGGCCGGCTCGCGGTGCTGGCCATTCTGGTCCTGCTCGTGATCCAGGCCGTGACCGGGCTCGTCCTCGCGGGGACGGACATCTTCTATCCGCCGTTCGGACACTGGATCGCCCAATGGATCGCGGCTCCGAACGTGGATCCGGCGACGCTCGCACCGCTGTCGCGCGATTTGTTCGACCCCGGCGCCTATGCCGGCGATGCGGGCATTCCGAGGCCCCTTCATCGAAGTGCATGAGATTGTCTTCTACGTGCTCGCGGCCCTGGTCGTGCTGCACCTCGCGGCGGTGGTGGTGACGGAGCTGCGCGAAGGCGGCACGATCGTCTCGGCGATGTTCACCGGCCGGAAGATCCTGCCGGGCCGCCCGGAGGATCTTTAGGCCCGGCCGTCGGTCAGGCGGCTGGCAGGGTGAGCCGCGCTGCCAGGCCGCCGAGTTCCGACCGCTGCAGCTCCAGGCTGCCCCGGTGACAGCGCGGCGAGGTCGGCGACGATCGCAAGCCCGAGCCCCGAGCCCGGGGTCGCCTCGTCAAGCCGGGCGCCGCGTGTCCGTGCCGCGGCAAGCTGCGCCTCGGCGAGCCCGGGACCGTCATCCGCGACCATGATCGCGACCAGCGCCGCCTGCCGCGCCGCGGTCACGACCACCCGCTGCTCGGCCCATTTGCAAGCATTCTCCATCAGGTTGCCCAGCATCTCGGCGAGATCCTGGCGCTCGCAGGCGACCGCGAGGCCGGGCTTCGCCGAAACCGTCACGCTCGGTCCTCGCTCGGCGAACAACTGCCGCAGCGCCTGGGCGATCTCCTCAGCGACGGCGGCCACATCGGAGTTGCTGCCGGCGGCACCGGTCAGCGCCGAGGCGCGCGCGCGGGCGAGATGGTGCTGCACCAGATGCTCGGCGGCCGCGAGTTCGCGCTGGGCGAGGCTGAGGTCGGCACCCGCTGGACTGTCCAGCGCGTTGCGCAGGACCGCGAGCCGTGTGCGCAGGGCATGGGCGAGATTGCCGACATGGTTGCGTGCCCGTTCCACGGTCGCGCGGTTCTGTGCGACGAGCGCGTCGATCTCCGCCACCAGTGGTTGTACCTCGCCCGGCGCCGGCAGATGCAGATCGGTGCGCCGGCCGGCCCTGAGGTCGGCCACCGCCTGGCGCAGCCGCCGCAGCGGGCGCAGCCCGAACGAAACTGTCGCCACGACGAAGCCGACCAGCCCGGCGCCGAGCGCCGCGAAACTCAACGCCAGCCCGCCGCGCAGCCGGCTGATCTCCGCCAGCGTCGCATCGTGCGCGATCGCGACCGCGACATGCAGCGAGCCGGCGGCATCCGGCAGGACGATGTCGCGCTCCACGAGGCGCAGACGCTGCCCGCGCGGGCCGACGACATCGCGGTTCTGCACGCTCCCGTCGCCGGGCGGGCCGGGCGGCAGCCGCTCGTCCCACAGCGAGCGGGAGGTCGCAAGCCGCCCGCCGGGGGCCTCGATCTGCCAATAGGCGCCGGACAAAGGCTGATCGAAGCGCGGCTCGGCGATCGGGCGGATCAGGTAGGGCTGGCCGGAGGCGTCGCGCGCCGCCCCCGCCACCACCGCGTCGAGCAGCCCGTCGAGGCGCGCGTCGAACAACTCTTCGATCTGCCGCACCACCAGCGCCGTGACGTGCAGCCAGGCGAGCAGCAGCCCCACCGCGACCCACAGCGAGGTGAACAGCGCAAGCCGGACCGCGAGCGATCGGGCTGCCCGCCTCATTGCGCCGCGGGCGCGCCGAGCCGGTAGCCCTGGCCGCGGATCGTCTCGATCAGCCCCTCGCCGAGCTTGCGGCGCAGGCGTGCCACGATGACTTCGAGCGTGTTGGAGTCACGATCGAAATCCTGGGCGTAGAGATGCTCCGTCAGCTCCGTCTTCGACACCGGCTGGCCGAGATGATGCGCCAGATAGGCGAGCAGGTTGTATTCGAGCGCGGTCAGGCGCACCGCCGCGCCGTCGATCGTCGCCTCCTTTGCCACCGTGTCGATGCGCAGCCGGCCGCACACGATGCGCGGTCCGGCGTGGCCATGCGCACGGCGGATCAGCGCCTTGAGCCGGGCGATCAGCTCCGCCATTGCGAACGGCTTGCCGAGATAGTCGTCGGCGCCGGCATTGAGGCCATCGACCTTCTCCGTCCACCCGCCACGGGCGGTCAGGATCAGCACCGGCATGGTGTGGCCCTCGGCGCGCCAGCGCCGCAACACGCTGAGACCGTCGAGCTTCGGCAGGCCGAGATCGAGCACCACGGCGTCATAGGGCTCGGTCTGCCCGAGAAACAGCGCCTCCTCGCCATCGTGGGCCGCGTCGACGGCGAAGTCGGCGGCGACGAGCGCGGCGTGCAACTGCGTCGCCAGCGCGGGCGCGTCCTCGACGACCAGGACGCGCATCACCGCTTCTCCTGCACCGGCCCGCGCGTGCTGACCACCTTTCCGCTGGCGGCGTCGAGCTCGACCGAAAAGATGTGGCCGGCCTCCGGCAGCAGCTTGAACGTGTAGATCCAGCGGTCGTGCTCGTGCTCCAGCTCGGTCGCGATCACGCGCCCCGCATAACGCGCCTCGATCCGCGCCAGAAGCTGCGACAGCGGGCGGATCTCACCGGCCTCGACCGCGGCGCGGGCGCGGGCGCTGTCGCGCTCGTTCTCGAACTCGTCCTCGTCCGCGCGCGCCGGCACGGCGAGCAGCGGGGCGAGGAACAGCAACGGGAGCAGGCGGCGGCGCATGGCGACACTCTCCGCGACACGGTCCTGAACGCGCGCTGAACGAGGCGATCAGGCTCGGTTCAGCTCCTGGACGACACGCTGCGGCAGGGGCGCGAACCCCCGCGGCCCACGGACGCCGGGAGATAGAGGCATGACGTCATTCGGAGCAATCTTGCCGGCAGGGAATGCGCCGACCGCCCACGGCGCGCCCGCGGCGTATCCACTCGGGTCGCGCCTCGCGCATTGGGCGGGCGCGATGGTGATGCTGCTGGCGTTCGCGCTCGTCTGGCTGCGCGAGGACCTGCCGAAGGGCGACCTGCGCGCGGCGATGCTGGTCTGGCACCAGTGGGCCGGGCTGCTCGTCCTGGCCTCGCTCGCCCCGCGTCTGCTGGCGCGCTGGTGGGCGCGGGCGCCGACGCTCGCCGACATGCCGCGCTGGCAGCGCTTCCTCGCGCGCGCCACCGAGACCGGGCTCTACATCATGATGATCGCGCAGCCGCTGCTCGGCTGGCTGATGCTGGGCCTGAAAGGCCGCGAGGCCACACTGTTCGGTGTGGTGCTGCCGGCGCTCGCCAACCCCGATCAGGCGCTGGCGGGGCAGGTGAAGGACTGGCACGAGGCGGGCGGCACGGTGATTCTGGTGCTGGTCGGCCTGCATGTCTTGGGCGCGCTCTACCATCATTTCTGGCGGCGCGACGGGGTGCTCGCCGCCATGCTCGGTTCGCGCGCGCCAGCCGACGCGGCCATCACGGCTGGGGCCGGGGCGTGCTCGCGACACTCGGCGGCAGGACCGGATAGACGACCTCCGGCTGGCGGCCGGTGAGGCTCGTAAGGAAGTCCGCGATCCGGTCGACCTCGCCGGCGGTGAGCTCGGCGCCGAGCTGGCTCGCCCCCATCACTGCCACCGCCTGGCGCAGGTCCCAGGACTGGCCGGTGTGAAAATAGGGGGCGGTGAGGGCGATGTTCCGCAGTGTGGGAACCTTGAACACGTACTCGTCGCTCGGGGTGCTGGTGACCACGAACCGGCCCTTGTCGCCGGGCGGGAGCAGGTCGCCGCCCGGCGTTCTCCACCACGCCGAAGGGCGCATACATGCCGCCGCCGACATTGATGCCGTTGTGACAGGCGGCGCACCCTTTTTCATGAACAGCGCCAGCCCCTCCTTCTGCTTCGCCGAGAGCGCATCGGCCTCGCCCTTGAGGAAGCGGTCGAACGGCGCGTTGGGCGTGATCAGCGTCGCCTCGAACACGGCGATCGCCTTCTGCACGTTGGCGAGCGTGATCGGGTCAGGCTCGTCCGGGAAAGCGCGCTTGAATGCGGGTCGACGTAGCCCGGGATGCCCTTCAGCTGCGCGGCGACATGCGCCGCCGGCGAGGCCATCTCGACCGGATTGAGCATCGGCCCGCCCGCCTGCTGCTCGAGGTCCTTGGCCCGCCCGTCCCAGAACTGCGCGGTGTTGAACACCGCATTGAGCACCGTCGGCGCGTTGCGCCCGCCATGCTGCCAGCGATGGCCAAGGGAAGTCGGTTCGGCGTCGGCACCACCGAGGCCCAGATTGTGGCAGGAGTTGCAGCTGATCGCATGGCTCGCGGAGAGACGCGGCTCGAAGAAGAGCATCTTGCCGAGTTCGACCTTCGCCGGGCTCGATGGATTGCCGGTCAGTGCCGGCGGGGTCGCCGGGATCGGCTGGAACAGCAGGCGCGCCTGATCGGCGAGCGGGTCCTGGGCGAGCGCGGGACCAGCCGCGAGGCCGAGGAGGCCGAGGACGAGGACGCGCGGGATCATGGCGGTCTCTTCCATTGCCGTGGCTGCTCCGTGCTGGCCTAGGGGATCGGGGCGGCACTGCCGAACAATAAGGCTGTGACCGCGGCGCGGCGCCGGTGCTCACAACGAAGCAAGGTTACCAAGAAGAAAGCCCAAATACGTTTGCCGCGTGCTTCGATCCAACCTGAAAATACCAAGGAAGGGACGTTGCAATGGCACGCTACAGGCATGCGCTTCCCCAGTTGGACGGCGCAATATTTCTCACCGATGGCGGAATGGAGACGCATCTGGTCTTTCAGGAGGGCATGGAACTGCCGTGCTTCGCCTCGTTTCCGCTGCTTGCGACCGAAGAGGGGCGCGAACACATGGCGCGGTATTTCGCCCCCTATCTGGGCATCGCCGCCGAGCGCGGCGTGGGCTTCATCCTCGATACCCCGACCTGGCGCGCCAACCCCGAGTGGGGGAGCCGGCTCGGCTACGACTCAAAGGGGCTCGCCGCCGTCAACCGCGACGGGGTCGCCTTCGCCGCCGCGCTGCGCGACGACGCGCCGACCGGCACGGCCGTGCCGATCGTCATCAACGGCGTGCTCGGCCCGCGCGGCGACGGCTACCGCGCCGATGCGCGCATGGGCGCGGAGGAGGCCGAGCGCTACCACGCGGCCCAGATCGAGACGTTTGCCGACACCGAGGCGGACATGGTGAGCGCGCTCACCATGACCTATGTCGAGGAGGCGATCGGCATCGCGCGGGCGGCGCGGCGGGCGGGGCTGCCGGCGGTGATCTCGTTCACCGTCGAGACCGACGGCAAGCTTCCCGCGGGAACGGCGCTGCCCGATGCGATCGCAGCGGTGGATGCGGCGACCGGCGGGGCGCCGGCCTACTACATGATCAACTGCGCGCACCCCACGCATTTCGCCGACACGCTCGGCCCGGGCGGCGCGTGGCAGGCGCGGCTGCGCGGCCTGCGCGCCAATGCCTCGGCGCGCAGCCACGCGGAGCTGGACGCGGCGACCGAGCTCGACGCCGGCGACCCGGCGGCACTCGGCCAACAGTATCGGGCGCTGCGCGAGACGCTGCCCGGCATCACTGTGCTCGGCGGCTGCTGCGGCACGGATCACCGCCATGTCCGTGCCATCTGCGAGACGTGCCTGCCGAACTGAGGAACCGCTCGCCGTGCCGCGCTATGGTGGCGGGCGAGGTGAGCAGCATGGCCGTAAGACGCATCGTGACCAACATCGCAGCCCCGCGACCTGAGGACGCGCGCGCCTTCTACGGCGACATCCTCGGCCTGGAGGTGGCGATGGACCTCGGCTGGATCGTGACCCTGACCGCCCCGGACGCCAGCGCCGCGCCGCAGATCAGCGTCGCAAGCGAGGGCGGGTCGGGGACGCCGGTTCCGGACATCTCCGTCGAGGTTGACGATCTCGACGCCGTTCTCCGGCGCGTCACCGCCGCCGGCCTGCCGGTCGAGTACGGCCCGGCAGAGGAGCCGTGGGGCGTCAGGCGCTTCTACGTGCGCGATCCGTTCGGGCGCCTCGTCAACATCCTCACCCACACGTGACGCGCAGCGGCGCGGCCTCAGGCCGCAGGTGCGGGGGTTCGCTTGCGGCGCATGAAGCGCAGCGCGAAGCGCGTCAGCGCGGGCGCGGTGGTCGGGCGCTTCAGCCGCAGGTCATAGCCAGCGAAGCGGCGGTCGTTCTCCTGCAGGCAGATGCGCATGAGGTCGGCCGGGTCGACGTCGACGTTGCTGACTGCCTTGCTGCCGGTGAGCGTGAAGTTGTTGTCCTGCGCGGCGGGTTTGCCCTTGTCGTCGATTCCGCGCGCGATGCCGATGCGCTCCCACGCCAGAAACACCCACACCGCGAGCACGCGCGCCTCGAACGCCGGGCGGCGCCACCACGGCAGATGGCGCCGATGCCAGGCGAGCCAGTTCGCGAACAGCAGGATGTGCCGGCACTCCTCCTGCATCACCGGCTCGAACGTGTCCACCAGCTCGGGCGGGAAGAAGCCGGAGCGGCGGGCGACTTCGAACAGGCCGAAGGCGAAGAAGCTGTCGATGCATTCGCTGAACCCGGTGACGAGATACGCCCACTCGGGATCGCGCGGGGTGAGGTACGGCGGCTCGGGCTCCAGCACGATGCCGTAGGCCTGCACGAGGTTCGACAGCACCTCCTTGTGCCGCCCTTCCTCCCAGCCGTTGAGTCCGATCGCGTCGTGCCACGCGCGATCCTGCAGCGACTCCGCGTAGGAGAGCATGCGCAGCCGCGCCTTGCCCTCGGTCTGCACCGCGATGTCCCAGATCGGCAGGCTGGTGAGGCGCTCGAGCGCCTCGGCGTCGAGTTGTCGGCCAGTCGATGATCGAGGGCTTGTACGCATTGAACGTGTCGCGAAACATGCGACAGACGGCGTCACGCTGCGCGTCGCTGCCGGGCGAAATGGTCGCGCGCGCGTCCGCCTGCCAGTGGCGGGCGGCGTGATCGGCGGCGGCGACCACGGCCGCGTCGCCGATATGGCGCGATGCCAGTTCCAGGCCCAAGGGCGGCGGCGTGAGCGACATGACGGACTCATGCTCCCAATGCGTCATCGCTGACACTGCGCCGGTTGCGGTGCAGCGCGGCACTTGTCAAGCCGGGGCCGCGCGCGGCTATGCGGCGCGGCGCGCGCGGCGGCGGGCTTTCAATCCGCCGTGGGTAGGCTATATGGCTGGCTTGGCACGCGGTGCCGCGGCTGCATGCGTTCTCGCCGTCGTCCGGAGCTTCCGCCCCGTCGAGTTCCCGCTGCCGCCTCCTGGACGGATGAAGTTCATGTCGGGTTACGATCGGCCGCGCCGGCCGTTTGATCGGCGCACGCAGGAGGGGCGGGATTCGCGCCCGCCGCGCTTCACGCGCCCGGCCGCCGGTGGATACGCCGCCGGCGGATATTCCCCCGGCGGCCAAGCCGAGGAGACGGCGCGCGGCCGGGTCAAATGGTACAACACCGAGAAGGGCTACGGATTCGTCGCCCTCGATGACGGCAGCGATGTGTTCCTGCACGGCTCGGTGCTCGCGCGTGCCGGGCTGACCGTGAACGCCGGGGACGTGGTGCAGGTCGGCGTCGGCGCCGGGCTGAAGGGGCGGCAGGTGACGGAGCTGCACGGTGCTCGAGGCAGGGCCGCCGCCGGCCGAACGCCCGCGCTTCCGCCCGCGCCCGCACCCCGATGCCGAGTCCGGGCCCGTCAGCGGCGAGCCGGTGCGCGGGGTCGTGAAGTGGTGGAGCGACCAGAAGGGTTTCGGGTTCATCGTGCCCGACGACGGCAGCCGCGACATCTTCGTCAGCGCCGCGACCGCCGCGCGCGCCGGCTTGCAGCTCGCCCCCGGCATGGCCTTGCGGGTCACGGTGCGCGAGGGCGCGAAAGGTCCGCAGGCCGTCGACATCAGCGCCGACTGAGCGGCGCGCCCGCCACGACACTGTGACTCCCTGCCGGCCCGCGCCGCGTCCTAGACGTGGCGCGGAACGTTGCACGCGGGGGTGGTCGTGGTTGCCAGACGCTTCACCAGGGGCGCCGTGCTGTTTCGCGAAGGCGATGCGGCGGACTGCGTGTTTCGCCTGCTCGCCGGCGAGGTCGAGATCGTGCGGCAGGCCGGCGAGCAGACCATCGTGCTCGGCCGCGTCAACGCCGGGCAGTTCCTCGGCGAGATGGGCGTGATCGAGGAACGCTCGCGGCGCAGCGCCACCGCCCGGGCGGGCTCCGACATCGAGACCGAGGTTCTGACACCGGCGGAATTCCTCGACCGGCTCGACCAGTCGCCGGGCACGGCGCGCGACCTGATCCGCCGGCTCAGCCAGCGCCTCCACGCCGCCGAGGAGCGCATCGTCGGCGACGAGGCGCGGCATGACGCGCGGCCGGCGCCGGCGCGAACGGTGCGGATCGGCGCGGCCGGCGCGTGGCTGCGCCGGCAGATGCCGGAGCCGGTCGCGGTGGGGCATCTGCCCTTCATCGTCGGCCGCCGCCCGCTCGCGGGCGAGCGCGCGGCGCGCCGGCGGCCCGACCTGCTGCTGGACGACCACGAGCCGTTCCGGCTGTCGCGGGACCACTTCGCGATCGTCGAGCGTGGCGACGACTGCCACCTGCGCGACCTGTTCAGCACGCTCGGGACGGTCGTGAACGGCGTGCCGGTGGGCGAGCATTTCGGCCGCGACGAGGTGGCCCTGCGCGCGGGCGCGAACGAGGTGATCGCGGGGGGTGCGGATTCGCGCTTCGTTTTCGCGGTGAATGTCGGCTGACGCGCCGTCACGCCCGGCGCCGTAGATCCGGTCCCGGGTCGCCGCCGGCGGCGGCGACCGCCAGACGCGCAAGATAGTGCGCCCAGCCCTCCGCATGCGACGCGCAGGCTTCCGCATCGGGAAGGCCGCTATGGGTCATGCGCAGCAACGTCCCCGGCTTTTGTTCGATCAGGTCGATCTCGATCAGGCTCGACCCCGGCGGCATGGTGTCGCGTCCTCTCCAGCCGAAGCTGTAGGCGAGACGATGGACGGGCACGACCTCGGTGAACCGGCCTTCGGCGGTGTCCCGGCCGGTGACGTTGACGAGGTAGAGACCGTCGAGATGCGGCTCCACCGTCGCCTCCGTGCCGATCCAGCGCAGGATCTTGTCCGGATCGATGAGGAAGGCGAAGACGGTCGCGGGCGGTGCGGCGATCTCGACCTCGCGCCGGACGACAAACGGCTCGGCCATGGCAAACCTCCATTGGCGAACATGCGGCGCGAGGCGCCACGGCCGCCGACAATATGAGACGGGCAAGACGGCTCCGGGTTCGCGTGAAATCTTAGCCGGAGGTGACGGCGGGCACCTATGATCCCACTGATGCGGCTGCCCGCCACCCTCGCCTGGCTCGTCGATGCGGCCAGCACCGTGCGCGGCGCGGATCGCTTCCTTGCGACCCTCGGGGCGAAGCTGGTGGCGGACGGTCTGCCGCTCGCCGGCGGGGCGCTGACGCTGACGCCGGCACATCCGATCATCGCCCGCCGGACCTGGCTGTGGCGCGCGGAAAGCGGCGCGGTGATCGAGGCGCTGGGGTTCGGGCCGGCGCACGATGCCGAGCCGGGAGCGGGCTCGGACCCTGGCAAGGTCGGCCGCGACTGGCTGGCCGGGCTGGGTGCCGGGCCGGTGCACGAAACGGTCGTGGGCGCTGCGGCGGATGATCCGGCGTCCGGCGGCCCGGTGCTCGCCTGGACGGTCGCGCGCCCGCCTGCCGCGCCGGGAGCCGCGCTGTTGGCGCAGGCGGCGCGCTTCGCCGCCGCGCCGCTGGCGGCACTGGGCGCGCGGGCGACGCTCGCGGCGTTGCTGGACGCCTATCTCGGCCGCCGCAGCGCGGCACAGGTGCTGGCGGGGCGGTCACGGCGGGAGACGGGCGAGCGCATCCGCGCCGTGCTTCTCTTCGCCGATCTGCGCGGCTTCACCGAATTGTCGGAGTCCACGCCGCCGGAGGCGGTGGTCGCGGTGCTGGACGCCTGGTTCGACCGCATTGCCGGCGCCGCGCACGCCTTCGGCGGCGAGGTGCTGAAATTCATCGGCGACGGCGTGCTGGCCATCTTCCCGATCGGCGCGCGGCCGGCTGCGGCTGCCTGCGACGCCGCGCTGAGCGCCGTCCGGGCGGCCCGGGCGGGCATGGACCATCTCGACCAGTCGCGGCAGCGGCAGGGCCTGCCGTCGCTGCATTTCGGCCTGGCCCTGCATCTCGGCGAAATCTTCTGGGGGAATGTCGGCACCGCCGACCGGCTGGACTTCACCGCGATCGGCCCGGCCGTCAACCTGGTCAGCCGGCTCGAAGGTCTGTGCCGCCCGCTTGGCCGCAGCGTGCTGGTGACCGGCGCGGTCGCGGCGGAGACGACAACGCCGCTGGTTCCGCTGGGCGAGCACGTCTTGCGCAGCATCGCCGCGCCCTGCGCGGTGTTCAGTCTGCCGGAGGAATGAGCGCGGTCGGCGCCGGCTTGAACATCGCCTCAGCGTGCCGCGCGGTACGGCTGGAACCCGTAGCGCGCGAAAATCGCCAGCGCCTCGGGCGAGCGGATGAACGCCAGCCACGCGCGGCCCGCCTCGGGATGCGCCGCGCCCTTCACGATCGCGCCCGCGTACACGCCCGTCGCGTTGACGCCTGCGGGGATGTCGACATGGGCGATCGGCTGCCCGATCTGTTCCTGGAACAGCGCCTCCGACTGCCACGTGACGCCGGCATCGACCGCACCCTGCAGCAGGAACAGCGGCGTCTGCCGGTGATGGATGCGGGTCAGGACGGTGGTGCCGTCATGCACCTTGGTCGCGTAGACGGCCTTGACCAGTGACTCGCCGCCGGCCTTGCGCAGCGCCTCCTGGATCTGCCGGCCGATGCCCTCGAATGCCGGGTTCGGCATCGCGAGGCGCAGCTTCGGATCGGCGAGGTCTTTCAGGCCGGTGATGCGGTGCGGGTTGCCCTGCGCGACCATGATGGTCAGCGTGTTGGTGACGTAGGGCACGACAGGGCCTTCGAGCAGGCCCTCATCGACCAGCGCCCGCACCGCGCGCAGCCCGGCGAGATAGACGTCGGCCTTCGCCGTCCACGTCATGTTGCCGGAGGTGATGACGCCCTTCGCCCGGATCTGCTGCGCGAGCAGCCCGGGCGGGATCGTCTCCCAGTAGCAGCCGGCCGCGGTATTCCGGGTGCTGCTTCTCGAACGCCTGCACCAGCGGCGCCATGGCGAAGAAGTAGTTGCCGCCGACATAGAGCACGAGCTTCGGGTCGGTGACATCGCCGTGGAAGTCGGCGAGGTCGTCGATCTGCGGCACCGTGAACTCCAGCCCGCGGTCGCGCACGTCGCTGTTGGCGCCGTGCTGCCAGGGTGGAAGCACGCCGCCGATGTCGTTCGCCGCCGGCCGGGCGGGCTGGGCGTGCGCCTGCATGGAAGCGAGGCCGAGCAGGAGTGCGGCCAGCCGGGCGGCCGCGCTAACGCGCATAGTGGAAACCGGCCTGCTGCAATTCCGGCAGGGTCGCCACCGCGCCGGGGATCAGCACGGCGCCGGGGATCAGGTGGTTGGTCAGGTCGGCGGCGATCACGTCGACGCTCGCCTTGTCGGGATTGGCGCCGGCCTTGTGCAGCTTCGAGGCGTGCTCCCAGATCGCGTTGTGGCACGACATGAACACCACGCCGCGGCGTTGCAGCGCCGGGATCGAGTTGTTCTCGGGCGAGAAGGCGCCGGCCGGGTCTTCGTAGTTTGCCGCATCGGCGGCGTCGGCCGGCCGGTCGAGGATCAGCGTGTTCTTCTCGAACTTGCCGCCGGCCAGCTTCGCCAGCCCGTATTTGTCCCAGGTCGCCTGATCGTAGAGCGCGAACTGGGCGCTGCCGTGGGTTGCCGAGACGACCAGGAAATCCGGGTGCCTGAACGACCAGATCTGCGCGTTCAGGCTGTTGCGCATCACGTTGATCCACGGGCCGCCGATATCGGAATTGTCCCACGCCTGCTTCGTCGCCGGCCGGTAGGCGAGCACCTCCGACAGCGCCTCGTGGTCCCATTGCGCGGGGTCGGTCAGGATCATCGGCACGGACTTGAAGTCGCGCCGGCGCGGTGCGGCGGCGAGACGCTTGGAAAGCTCCGCCAGCGCGGTGGCGCCATGCGGCACCAGCGCCTCGCCCGGCTCCGCCGCGGCCTCGGCCTTCGACGCAAGAACGTCGGTGGCGCCGACGGCGAGCGCCGCCCCGAATACGTGCAGGGCGGTCCGTCGGCCGGTTGTTGGATTCATGGATGTGTTTCCTTTGGTTGCTGTGCGACGCGCGGCCCATCGACCGGCGCCAAGCTTACCCGCGGCAGCGACCTCCGGCCTACGCCACGGCCGACACTGCCATCGCCGCATCCGTTCTGGCGGGCCGGTACGGCCGCCGTCCCGATCGTATAACCCCGCGCGACGTCGTGATGATCCCGACATTGTTCAGCCTCGACGGCGCGCGCGCGACCCTGGCAACGTCCGCGCAATGCGGCCGACGCGGAGTCCAGGATCGGCCGGTCTGGGGAGGAGGGCCGATGCAGCCGGACGGGTCCCTGCGGGCGCAGATCGGGACGCTCATCATCGCGACGAGCGCGATCCAGCTCGCCAACGGCTTCTTCGGGACCTTCTTCTCGCTGCGGGTTGCAACCGAAGACTTCGATGCGATCACGGCCGGCCTTGTGCTCAGCGCCTACTTTGCGGGGTTCACGCTGGCGCCGCTGCGCGGCGGCCGGTTCATCGAGCGCGTGGGACACATTCGCGCCTACGCCGCCTTTGCCGGGCTGGTGGCCGCCGCGACCGCGGTCATGCCGCTCCTCGTCGCACCCGTGCCCTGGATGCTGCTGCGCGCGATCGTCGGTTTCGGCTGTGCCGGAATCTTCGTCACCACCGAGAGCTGGCTGAACGCCAAGGCCGACCCGTCGCAGCGGGGACGCGTGTTCTCGATCTACATGGTCGGCACGTTCGTCGCACTCGCGGCCGGGCAGCTCCTGATCGCCCGCGCGGAGATCGAGACGGCGGCGCCGTTCAACGCGATCGTCGCCCTGTTCGCGGTGGCGCTGGTCATCGTGAGCACGGCACGGGCGGAGCCGCCGCGCGTCATCGCGGCCGCGCCGCTGCCCTACGGTGAACTCTCGTGGGCGGCTCCGGTCGCGGTCGTCGGCTGCGCCCTGAGCGGCCTTGTCTCCGGCGCGTTCTATGCGCTGGTGCCAGCATGGATGCAGGGCGAGGGCATCGCGCGCGGGACGATCGCGCTCGCCATGCTGGCGGCGGTCCTCGGTGGGCTCGCGTTCCAGATCCCGGTTGGCGCGCTGTCGGACCGGTTCGACCGGCGCGTGGTCCTGGCGGCGCTGGGCGTCGGGTTCGCCGTGGCCGCCGTCGCGCTGATCGCGCTTCCACATGCGCTGCGCGTGGTTCTTCCGGCGGCCGCGCTGCTCGGCGGCTTCATGTCCACGCTGTACCCCGTCTGCGTGGCGCACGCGCACGATCGGATGCCGGCCGATCGGGTCGTCGCGGTGAGCGGCCGGCTCATCCTGGTGAGCGGGATCGGCTCGGTGCTCGGTCCGCTGATCGGCGCGAGCGTGATGGCGCGCTTCGGCATCAACGGCGTGTTCTATTTCATGGCAGCCACGGCGCTCGTCCTGGCGCTGGTCGCCATGGCGGGCAGCGTGGTCGCGGCGGCGCCGTTGCACCTGAGGCGCACCTTCGGAATTCTGGCGCCGCAGGCCACGCCGCTGGCGCACGACCCCTCGGGATTCCTGGAAGAGCGCCCGGCAGAGCAAGGCTGATGGGAGGTCCGCCGCAACCTTTCGCGTCCGGGCGTCCAGGACTATGCCTCCGCGAGCACCGCCATCGCCGCATCCACCCCGCCCGGGCGATGCGGCACCTGGGCGATGCCGAGCCCCATCTCCACGCCGGCCAGCGCGCCCAGCAGGGTCAGGTCGTTGATGTCGCCGAGATGGCCGATGCGGAACATGCGGTCGGCGAGCCGCCCCAGCCCGGCGCCGAGGCTCATGTCGAACCGCGCCAGGATCAGCGCCCGCAGCGCGTCGGCGGAATGGCCTTCCGGCAACTGCACCCCGGTGAGCGTGCCGGAATAGGCGGCGGGGTCGGCGCACTGCACCTCCAGCCCCCACGCCGCCGCCGCCGCGCGGGTCGCTGCGCCGTGGCGGGCGTGGCGGGCGAACACCGTCTCCAGCCCTTCCTCCTGCAGCATCGCCAGCGCCTCGGCGAGGCCGCGCAGCAGGTTGGTCGCGGGCGTGTAGGGGAAGCTGCCGCGCTCGGCCCCCGCCAGCATCGGCCCCCAGTCCCAGAAGCTGCGCGGCAGGCGCGCCCGCTCCGACGCCGCCAGCGCCTTCGGCCCGATCGCGTTGAAGCTCAGCCCCGGCGGCAGCATCAGCCCCTTCTGCGAGCCCGCCACGGTCACGTCCACGCCCCAGGCCTCGTGCCGGTACGGGATCGAGGCGAGCGAGGAGATCGTGTCGACCAGCAGCAGCGCCGGGTGCCGTGCGGCGTCGATCGCGGCGCGTACCGCCGGGATGTCGGTGACGCAGCCGGTGGAGGTCTCGTTGTGCACCACGCACACCGCGCGGATGCGTCCCTCGGGATCGTCGGCCAGGGCCGCGCCGATCGCTGCCGGGTCGGCGCCGTGCCGCCAGTCGGTCTCCAGCAGCAGCACGTCGAGCCCGAGCCGTTGGGCCATCGCGTGCCACAGCGTCGCGAACTGGCCGGTGCGCACCATCAGCACCCGGTCGCCCGGGTTGAGCGTGTTGACCAGCGCCGCTTCCCACGCGCCGGTGCCGGAAGCGGGGTAGATCACGACCGGGCCGCTGGTCTGGAACACGCGGCGCAGCCCCGCCTGCACGCTGAGCGCAAGGGCCGCGAACTCCGGGCCGCGATGATCGAGCGTGGGCAGCGCGATCGCGTGCAGCACCCGGTCGGGCACGTTGGTGGGGCCGGGGATTTGCAGGAAATGGCGGCCGGGGCGACGGGCGTTCATGCCCGCATTTTCGCCCGCCGCGGCGGGCCAGGCAACGGGCTCAGCGCCGCCGGCGGCGCAACCCAGCAAGCGCGAGCGTGCCCAGCCCGAACAGGCCGATCGTCGCCGGCTCCGGCACCTCGTGGTGGTGCGAGCCGGTGATCGCGATCGCACCGCTGCTGGCGGTCGCAACGTAGTCTTCGAGGCAGAGCCCGGTCCTTTTATTGCACGTCTGGCTCGCGTTATCGGCGAACGCGACGATAATCGTGCCCTGCGGGAATGGCGAGCTGCTGGTGAATTCCGGGTTCTTCGACATGCTGAAGTGGACGCTGCCGAAGTTGAGCTGGTAGTCGAAATACCCGGTCGCAGCCGGCTGGTAGGCCTGCGTGGTCGGCAGGAAGGCGCTGATCGGGTTCGTCACGCTGCCCGAGATGTCGAGATAGGTGTCGAGCGAACCGCTGGTCCACGCCGTGGTACTGACTAGCGACGACGTCGCCGTGCTCACCGACGTGTCGGTGCCGCTCAGCATGAAGCTCTGGCTCGCGGCTCCGGTGATGCTATTCGGCACCAGCACCTCGAGCAGGAATTTGTCCGTGCTGCCGTTCGGTGGGCTCTTGTTGAAGCCGAACTCGGGTGGGTTGGAAAGGGTCGGGGTGATGGTGCCGTTATCGGTGCAGGTCGAACTGCCGAAGCAGAAGCCGTGCAGCGGATCGGGCTCGTCCGAAAGCGACTGCGCCCGGACCGGGCCGGCATAGGCCAATGCCGCCACGACCAGCGCCGCGGCGGCGAGCCAATCCCGGAAATGTCCCGACCGAACCATGGCAAACTCCTATCAGTCCCGATACGGATATGCAAGGCGAAATAGTCGGGCGCCGGGTTAAAACGCCCCGCGGCGCCGGAGCCCGCGCTATCTGTCGGCGGTTCGCCGCGCCGAGGAGATTGCGCCATGCTCGCGACCCGGATCGCCAAGGCCGTGATGGTGGCCTCGCTCGCCGCCTTCGCCGCGATCGTCACGTTCGACAACATCGTCGACTATGAGTTCAACTTCGCCTTCGTGGGCCATGTGCTGAGCATGGACACGACCTTTCCCGACAATGCGCTGCACGGCCGGGCGCTGACGGACCCGCGCGTCTGGCATCTCGCCTATGCGCTGATCATCGCGGTGGAGGGGCTGACGGCGCTTGCCTTCGCCGCCGGGGCGGTGGCACTCGCGGGCGGGCTGCGCGGCGGGGCGGGGGCGCTGGCCCGGGGGCGCCGCTTCGTTGCGATCGGCGCTACGCTCGCCTTCCTGCTGTGGTTCACCGGCTTCACGGTGATCGGCGGCGAGTGGTTCGCCATGTGGCAGTCGAAGGTCTGGAACGGGCAGCAGGCGGCGTTCCGCTTCTACATCACCGCCCTCGCGGTGCTGCTGTTCGTCCACCAGCCGGAGGCCGACGCGCCCCGCTAACGGTGGCTGGATCGCGGCGCCAGCCCGCCGGCGCGCGGGGCGTGGGCGTAGGGCGCGACGGCGTCCTCGATCTCCCGGAGCACCTGGGCGAGCGCCTGGCGCGTCGCCGCGACGATCGCGCCAGGGTCGGTGCCGGCGGGCGCCACCTCGGCGGCGAAGCTGCGCTGCAGCAGCACCTGCGCCTCCGCGCCCCGTGGCGCACTCAGCACGATCGAGACCGTGAGGCGTACCTTGCCGCTGCGGCGATCGAACCAGAGCGCGGTCAGCTCGCTCTCCAGCACCAGGTCGGCGTCGATCCGGCTGCCGGGCGCCAGCACCGCCGCGAACAGCCCGGCATCGGCGAGCCAGCGGCGCAGATCGTCCTCGATCGCATCCGCCGGCGAGACCGCCCACTCCTCGTAGTAGTCCGCATGGATGCTGCCGTCGGACTGCATGGTGAGCAGGCCGCGGGCGTCGAGCCCGGGCGCGGGGGTCATGGTGCGCACGAGCAGCACGCCCGCCGCAGCCGGGGCCGCCGCCGTGTCCGGCCGGCGCACGACCAGGGGCCAGGTGCGCCGCGCGACATAGGGCGTGGGCGAGAGCGCGCCGCAGCCGCCCAGGGCGAGTGCGAATGCGAGCCCGAGCAGTGCGCGGCGCCTCATCGTCCCCCTCATCGCCCGCCCTGGCCGCGCGGCGGCGGCGGGACGGCGCGCAGCAGCAGGCCGGGATTGTCGCGGATCACGTCCGTTGCCGAGCGCAGGTTGGCCGCTGATTCCCGCACATCGCGCAGGATGCCGGGCAGCGACTGCTCGACGTCGGCGGTGACGCCGTTGGCGTGCCGCGCGGCCGACTGCAGCACCCCGATCAGCGGCCCGAGCCGGTCCGCCGCCGCCGCCAGCCGGTCGGCCGCCTGGGCGGCATTGGTCAGCACGCGATGCACCTCCGGCCCCGTCGCCACCTCGCGCAGCGATGTCGAGGTCTGGCGCAGGTCGGCGGTGAGACCCGGAACATCGGCCTTGCGCAGCGCCACCCGCGCGTCGCGCATCAGGCCCGTGGCCTCATCCAGCGCGGCGTGCACGTCGCCGCTCGCCACCGTGTCGTGCAGCGTCACCAGCAGGCTTTGCAAACTCGCCACGAGCGCCACGATATCGACCCGGTCGAGTTGGGCCACGAAACGCTGCGCCGCATCCTGCACCTGCGCGATGATGCTGGGGATCGCCGGAATATAGGCGTCCTGCGGCGTCCACGGCAGCGCCCTCGGCGGATGCGCCGCCGGGTCGACGAAATCGAGTTCGAGATAGCTGACCCCGGTGATGCCCTGCATCGCGAGGCGCGCGCGCAGGCCCTGGCGCACCGCCGCCGCGAGCGTCTCGGCATCGAAGTTCCCGCCGATGCGCCGCGGGTTGATCTGGTAGCGCACGAGCACGAGGCGCGCGGCATCGCTGCGCATGTCCGCGGGCGTCTGCTGCGCGTAGACCGAGGCGGCGAGGCCGATCGTCTTCACCACGCCGACCGCGACGCCGCGGTACTTCACCGCGGTGCCCACCTCCAGCCCTTCGACCGACTCGCTGAAATAGCTCTCGCACGGCAGGCCGTGCTGAAAGCGCGGGCCGCCGAGCAGGAACACGAGCGCCGACGAGCAGCGCTGCGCCGAGCACGATCATCAGCCCGGCGCGGACGAAGGCGGCGCGCGTGTCGCTCATGCGACCTCGCGGCGGAAGAAGGCGCGCACCGTGGGATCGGTGCTCTCCTCGCGCAGGCGCCGCGGATCGCCGGACGCGATCACGCCGCGCGCCGCGTGGTCGAGCAGGATGCAGCGGTCCGCGATCGTGAAGATCGACGGCAGCTCATGCGTCACCACGACGACGGTCGCGCCGAGGTCCTTGCGCAGTTCGAGGATGAGCTGATCGAGCCCGGCCGAGGTGATCGGGTCCAGCCCGGCGGAGGGCTCGTCGAGGAACAGCAGCGGCGGATCGAGGGCGAGCGCGCGCGCGATGGCGGCCCGCCGCGCCATGCCGCCCGAAACCTCCGCCGGCATCCGCTCCGCCGCCTCCGCCAGCCCGACCAGCGCCAGCTTCACCCGCGCCACGGCGACCCGCGCCTCGGACGGCAGCTCGGTGAAGACTTCCAGCGGCAGCATGACGTTTTCGAGCAGCGTCATCGAGCCGAACAGCGCGCCCGACTGGAACATCACCCCGATCGCGCGGCGCACCGCGGCGCGCTCGCGCGCGACGTCGTGCCCCATGATCTCCACGCTGCCGGCGCTCGGCGGGCGCAGGCCGATGAGCTGGCGCATCAGCACCGACTTGCCGGCACCGGAGCCGCCGAGGATGGCGAAGATCTCGCCCGCGGCCACCTCGAAGCCGACGTCGTGAAACACCTCGCGCGCCCCGAACCGCTGGGCGAGGCCGCGGGCGCGGATGACGGTCTCGCTCAAAGCCCGAGCCGGTAGTTGAACACGGCGAACAGCCCGTCGAGCACGATCGTGCCGACAATTCCGCCCACCACCGCGCGGGTTGCGGCGATCCCCACCGCGCGCGGCCCGACGCCGGTCGCGAGCCCCGCCCGGCAGCCGATCGCCGCCACCAGCGCGCCGAAGCAGATGCCGTGGAACAGGCCGCCGATCAGGTCGCCGGGCCGCACCGCCTGGATCACCCGCGTGATCACGAGCGCCGGCGGGAAGCCGAACGCCGCCATCACCACCGTCATGCCCGCGAGTCCCGCGAGATCGAGCGCCAGCACCAGCGCCGGCATGGCGAGCATGGCGGCGGCGATGCGGGGCAGCACCAGCATCGTCATCGGGTCGAGGCCCATCGTGGCAAGCGCGTCCAGTTCCTCGTTGACTTTCATGGTGCCGATCTCGGCCGCCTCGGCCGAGCCGGTGCGCCCGGCCAGGATCACCGCGGCGACCAGCGGCCCGAGCTCGCGCAGCAATGCGATGGAGACGAGGTCGGCCACGAAGATGTCGGCCCCGAAGCGCCGCATCGGGACCGCCGACTGGAACGCAAGAATCAGGCCAAGCAGGCCGCCCAGCAACAGCGCCAGCGGCAACCCCTGCACGCCCGCCTGATCGGTGAAGCGGGCGAGATCGCCGAGGCGGACCATTCGCCGCCGCGCCCGCAACCCGACCAGCGCGAGCAGCCCCTCGCCCAGGAACGCCAGCCCCTCCGTGGCCCCGGCCAGCATACGCGCCGGCATCGGGCGGCGCAGGTGCAGCTCGACGGCGAGCGGCGGCTCCATCGCCGGCACCCCGGCCGTCGCGGCCGTGCGCACCCGGGCCAGCAGCGCCGCGACCGAAGCGGCGGCGCCCTGCACCGCCACCGGCCCGCCATGCGCGCCTTCCGCGGCGAGCAGGAGGGCCGCGCCGGTGGTGTCGCAGTGGGTGAGGGCGGCGAGGTCGAGCACCAGCGGCCGGCCGGCCGCGGCGGCGGCGGCCTGCACCGTCGGCCGCCAGAGCGCGCCGGTGGAGGCGGCGTCGAGCCCGCCGCGAAGGGCGATCGTCACCGTCCCGTCGGCCTCGGTCACGCCGAGCCTGGCCGGCGCGGGGGCGGTGCCCATGCCTCTGTCCCGTGCAGCGGTCCGGATGAACCTAAGCGGGATCGCGCCGCAGCGCCAAGCCGGCCGCGCCCCCGGCCTCAGCCGCCGTCCTTGCCGGTGCGCACCAGTCCGCCCAGCCCGGCCGCGAGGAACGCCAGCGCCGCGTAGCCGCAGAGCGCGTTGAACAGCAGCAGCGCCCCGCCCCAGCTCGCCAGCGGGTCGACCGCGAAGCTCTTCTTCTGGCCGAAGTCGAACACCGGCACGAGGGTGTCGAGGGCGTAGAAGAACCAGTCGAAATGCACGCCGTCCTTGCCCACCGGCACGATCCCGCCGGTGTCATGCACCCATTTCAGCAGCACCCCGCTGACCAGCGTCCAGATCAGCAAGAACCACAGCGGCCGGAACGGCCGCTGGCCGTAGCGCAGGGCGAGATCGAGCCCCCAGCGGGTCACCACCCGGCGCGCGCTGAGGCCGCCGTAGCGGGTGCGGTTGCGTTCCAGGCGCAGCAGCACTTCCTCGGCCGCGCCGACGTAGCCCGCCGCCTGCAGCACGCGGGCGAGTTGCAGATAGGGGCCGGGCGCGAAACGGCGCACCTGCGCGCCGAGGGATCCCGGGTCGGCGGAATTCTGTTCGCCGCGCCGGGTGCGGCGCAGCACGTCCGCCTCCAGCCGCCAGCGCCGGCGCGAGAAGACCCGGTCCGGCACGCCGTCGTTCCACGGCGCGTATTCGCGGTCGAGCCGCAGCGTGCGCCAGAACGTGTCGCTGCCGAGCGTGGTGATGCGCTGGTAGCGCGCATCGCCCACGTCGATGCGGTCCAGCAGCTCCCAGCTCGGCCGGTCGTCGTCCAGTTCCACCACCGAGGCGCCGGGGGCGGCGAGCCAGAATTCGGCGCGGCTCGGCGGCGCCCGCCGGCTCCGGCGTCGGATCGCGCACCACGTCGCGCCAGATGAAGCTGCCGCCAAGTTCGGCGCTGGCCGCGGCGAGGCCGCACAGGTTGCGGCCCAGCTCGCTCTCCACCGGCGCGCCGAGGATCGACCAGCCGCGCCACACACCGCGCGCGCTGAGCGCGAGGCCGCGACAGATGCAGCCCTGCAGCAGCTTTGCCTGCACGAAGCGCAGCAGGCCGTTGGTCTCGCAGCCGACGAGGAAGGTGGCGCCGGCGATGGTTGCCGCATCGGCGAGCAGCGCCTCCTCGCCCGGAAAGTCGAACCGCCCGCCGCTCAGGCTGAACTCGCCGCCGATGCGCGCGAGCAGGAACCAGACGCTGCCATGGGCCACGAACCCGTCGTCGAGGCGCACATGCGCGCCGACGGTGATGCCGTTGGCGTCGATCGCGCGCATCTCGAACACGTTGTCGACGCCGGGCGCAGTCTCGCGCGTCCATCCCGGCCGGGCGAAGGCGCAGGCGGTGAACACCCCGCCGCGCGCGTCCAGCGTGCCCTCGATCGTCGCCCCTTCGAGGCGGAGCAGCCCCTGCGAGGTGAACGCGCGTGCTCGCGCCATCGTGGCGCAGATAGAGGCTGCCCTTCACCGTCGCCCCCGCCGCGGCCAGCGTGCGGCCGCGCAGATTCACGAGCTGCGCGGCCGAAAGATCGAGATCGCGCTCGATCGTGCTGCCGTTCAGCCGCACCTCGCCCCAGGCGCCGAACCCGTCGCTGAGGAGCGCGTTGCCCTCGACGCGCAGCCCGTCGGCCTCCACCGCCACGTCGCCGAGCTGCGCCACGCGGCCGAGCCGGGCGCCGCGCAGGTCGAGGTTGCCGCGGATCTTGGCGCCGCACAGCAGCAGCCCGCCGGCGATGACCACGTCGGATTGCGCGTCGGCGGGCAGCGCGTGGTGATAGGTCGCATCGGGGCGCACGCCGCGCAGCAGCACCGAGCCGCTGGCGTCGAGCCGGTCCGCCCGCACGGTGCCGAGCGCGCCGCCGATCGCCTCGAACCCCGGCACCGTCGCATCGGTCAGGTCGATCGCGGTGAAGCTGCAGTTGGCGAAGGCCGGCGTCAGTTTCAGCGTGACCCCGTCGAGCGCCAGCACGCCGGTGACGGCCGCGTGCCAGAGGGCCACGCGGGTGAGCGTCGCGTCGCACTGCGGCACCGCCTGCACCAGCAGCCAGCGCACGAACCCGGCCGGCACCGGCGGCAGGCCCGCGAGGTCGAGCAGCAGCCCCGTGTCGGGCGCGGCGAGCGCGTCGGTGAACGCCTGGGCGAGGCGCGCGGCGATTGGGGGCGGCAGGTTGAAGGCGGCGGGAACCGGCGGGGGCGGCATGCGCGGCGCGTGCCCGTCAGGCGGCGCCGGCGGCGAACGCCCCGGCGAGAAGGCCGACACCACCGGCACGCAACGTTTCGCGCATCCGCCTGTCTCCGTTCCCGATTAAACGGAACGTAATGAGCAAGGGCACGCATTCGCAAGGCCGTTGATGTGCGGCGGGCGATGCCCGGCCCGACCCCTGGCGCGGCGCGGGCACCGCCTTTAGAACCGCCGCGACGGGCACCGCACCGGCGCGACAGGCCGCGCGCGGGAAGGCGTCGGGACGAATTCGCGCGCCAGCGCCGTGCACGCGCGTCCGGTCGGAGTCGAGAGGGGAGGGATCGTGCGCGCGCCGCGCCTCAGCGAGCGTCTTGAAGCGGCTGCGCTGCACGCCGGGCTCCGCACGCTGCGGCTGCTCGGGCCGGAGACCGCCTCCAATCTCGGCGGCCGCGTCCTGCGGGCGATCGGCCCGTGGCTTCCGGTATCCAAAGTCGCCGAGCGCAACCTCGCCCGCGCCATGCCCGAACTCGACCGTGCCGAGCGCGCGCGGATCGTGCGCGGCGTGTGGGAGAACCTGGGCCGCACCGCAGCGGAACTGCCGCATCTGCCGCGGCTGGTGCAGTCGGCGTCCGGCCCCGGCTGGGAGTGCCCCGACGATGCGCCCATGCGCGCGCTGCATGAGCGCGGCGGACCGGCGCTGCTGTTCTCCGGGCATCTCGCGAACTGGGAGGTCGGGTTTCCGGTCGCCGCCGCGTTCGGGCTCAGCGTGTCGTGGTTCTATCGCGCCGCCTCGAACCCGCTGGTGGAGCATGTGATCCAGGCGATGCGCGAGGCCGCGACCGGGCCCGGCGTGCCGATGTTTCCGAAGGGGGCCGAGGGCGCGCGCGCGGCCCTCGGCCACCTGCGCCGCGGCGGCCTGCTCGGCATGCTCGTCGATCAGAAGCTGAACGAGGGCATCGCCGTGCCGTTCTTCGGCCGCCCGGCGATGACCACGACCGCGCTGGCGCAGTTCGCGCTGCGCCTGCGCTGCCCGGTGCTGCCGCTGCGCCCGGTGCGCATCGGCCCCGCCCGGTTCCGCATTCTCTGCGATCCATTCATGGAACTTCCCGACACCGGCGACCGCGCCGCCGACGTGGTCGCGCTGACGACAGCGATGAACGCCACGCTGGAGCGCTGGATTCGCGAGCACCCGGACGCCTGGCTGTGGATGCACCGCCGCTGGCCGGACGAGGACTGAGCGCCGCGCGCGCTCAGCGGATCGCGCTCCATGCGTCCAGCGCCCGCCGGCGCGCCAAGTCATGCGCGATGATCGGGTCCGGATAGGCCGGGCCCGCACGCTGCGCTGCCGGCGCCGCCCAGGGCCGGTGGATCAGCGACGCCGGCAGGTGCGCGAGTTCCGGCACCCAGCGCCGCACATAGGCGCCATCGGCGTCGAACGTCTCGCCCTGCCGCGTGGGGTTGAAGATGCGGAAATAGGGCGCGGCATCGCTGCCGCTGCCGGCGACCCACTGCCAGTTTGCGGGATTGTTCGCGGGGTCGGCATCGACGAGCGTGTCCCAGAACCACGCCTCGCCTTCGCGCCAGTCGATCAGCAGATGCTTGGTCAGGAACGACGCCACGATCATGCGCACGCGGTTGTGCATCCACCCCGTCGTCCAGAGCGCGCGCATGCCGGCGTCGACGATCGGATAGCCGGTGCGCCCGCGCTGCCACGCGCGCAGCGCCGGCGCGTCGCTGCGCCACGGCATCGCATCGAACGCCGCGCGCATGTTCGCGCGCGCGAGGTCCGGATGGTGATAGAGCAAATGATAGGAGAACTCGCGCCAGCCGAGCTCGTCGCGGAACTTCTGGCGCCCCGGCGTGGGCGGCGCCGCGCTCGCCGCCTGCCACGCCTGTCGGGGCGAGACGTTGCCGAAGCGGAGATAGGGCGAAAGCCGCGATGTGCCGGCCGCATCGGGTGCGTCGCGCCGCGTTGCATAGTCCGCCAGCGCGGTCGCGACGAATGCATCGAGCGCGGCCCGGCCCGCCGCTTCGCCGCGCCGCCACGCGGTGCGCAAGCCGCCGGCCCAGTCGGGGGCACGCGGCTCCAGCGCCAGCGCGTCGAGGCTTGTCGCGCGGCCAAGGATGGTGTCGGGAAGCGGGAGGACGTCGAGACGGGATGGCGCGGGCAGCGGCGCGTCCGGCTCGCCCTGCCGCCGCGCCGCTCGCCAGAAGGCGCCGAACACGCGGAACGGTGCGCCGTCGCTGTTGGCGACGGTCCACGGCTCGTGCAGCAGGCTGGCGCCGAAGCTCCGGACCGCGACGCCGTGCGCGCGCAGTGTGCTCTTCAGCGCCGTGTCGATCCGCCGGCCCGCCGCATCGTAGCGCCGGTTCCAGAACACCGCGTCCGCCCGAACGTCGCGCGCGAGTGCCGCGATCACGTCGGCGGCCGCGCCGTGCAGGAGCAGCAGCGTCCCGCCGTGTGGCGCGAGCGCGTCGCGCAGCGCGGCCAGCGACCCGTGCAGCCACCACCGCGCGGCACCGCCGAGCGGACGCAGGCCGTCGCTGCTCTCGTCGAGCACGTAGACGCAGACGAGCGGCCGGCCGGAGTCCGCGGCGGCATGCAGCGCGGGGTTGTCCGCGAGGCGCAGGTCGTCGCGGAACCAGACGATCGCCGCGCGATCGGTGCTATCCGGGTGCATCGAGAATGGGCTGCAGGCTGCGCCCGATCAGGATCACGGCCGCCGCCGAGATCAGGATGAAGGCGCCGGGAAAGATCGACATCCACGGGGCCGCCAGCAGCAGGTCCTTCGCCTGTGCGAGGATGCTGCCCCAGTCCGGCGTCGGCGGCTGCACGCCAAGGCCGAGGAAGCCGAGCGCCGCCTCGATCTGCAAGGCGAGCGGGAACAGGATCATGTATTGCAGGAAGATCAGCGGCCACACGTTGCGCGCGACATGCCGCCGCAGGATCGTCCACTCGCTGAGGCCGAGGGCACGCGCCGCCTCGATATAGGTGCGCGCGCCCTCGGCGATCGCACCGGCGCGGGCGATGCGGAAGAACACCGGCGCATAGACGATCGCCATCGCCAGCACGAGGTTGCGCAGGCCGGGGCCGAGAATTCCGGTGATGACCACGCCAAGGAAGATCGGCGGGAAAGCTCAGCGCCACGTCCACCAGCCGGCTCGCCGCCATGTCGCTCGCGCGCCCGAAGAACCCGGCGAGCAGCCCGAGCGCGCCGCCGGCGACCGCGGCGAGGCCCAGCGAACCGGCGACGATGCCGAGCGTGATCCGCGCGCCGTACAGCACGCGCGCGTACAGGTCGCGGCCGGTGTCGTCGGTCCCGAACGGGTGCGCGGCCGAGGGCGGTTGCAGCGCCGCGCTCACCTGCACCGCGGTCGGCGAATGCGCCGTGAGCGTGCCCGGCAGCGCCACCACGTAGAGCATGAGCGCCGCCAGCACCATGCCGAGCAGCAGCGCCGGCTGGCGGCGGAGCAGTGCCCGTGCGGTCAGGGGACCGCGCATCTCAGCGCCGCAGCCGCGGGTCGATCGCGTGGTACAGCAGATCGACTGCGAGGTTCACGCCGAGCGCCACGACGACGATCAGCAGCAGCCCGCCCTGCACCACCGGGTAGTCGCGCTGCGCGATTGCGGTGACGAGCAGCCGGCCGAGCCCCGGCAGTGCGAACAGCGTCTCCGTCACCACCACGCCGCCGAGGATCTGGATCAGGATCAGCCCCATGAACGTGACGACGGGGATCAGGATGTTGCGCAGGATGTGCTTGAACAGGATGCGCCGCATCGCGAGTCCCTTCGCCTCGGCGGTCGTCACATACGGCTCGCGCAGCGCGGCGACGACGAGCTGGCGGACGAACTGCGCATAGGCGCACGCTTGCAGCAGCGCCGAGGCTGAGCACCGGCAGGATCATGATGCCGAGATTGTCGGCCGGCGCGGCCAGCGGCGACTGGAACAGCAGCGGCGGCGACCAGCCGAACGCCCAGGAGGCGCCGATCAGCAGCATCAGCCCGACCCAGAACACCGGCGCCGAGAGCCCGAACAGGTTGACGCCCTGCACGACATGGTCGATCCAGCGCCCCTCGTTGACGCCGGCCACCATGCCGAGCGGCACGCCGACCAATGTTGCCAGCACCAGCGTGACGAGGCCGAGTTCCAGCGTCACCGCGAACGCCTGCAGCACGATGCCGGTCACCGGCAGGCCCTGCGTCCAGCTCATGCCGAGATTGCCGGCGAGCGCGTCGCCGAGCCAGGCGAGGTACTGGCGGTAGAGCGGCCGGTCGAGCCCGAAGAAGCCGCGCAGCACCTGCTCGGCGGTGGCATCGCCCGCCTGGCCCAGCATCTGCCCCACGACGTCGCCGGGCACCGCGTGGACCAGCAGGAACACCACGATGCTGGCGAGCCACGCCGTCAGGAGCGAGCCGAACAGCCGCCGTGCGACATAGTCCTGCATGACGGCGCGGCCGGCGGCGCTACTGCTGCAGGTAGGTGCGCACCACGCCGAAATACCAGCCGGTGGGATGCTGCGTGTAGTTCTCGACGCCCTTGCCGGTCGCCACGATCAGGTCGGGCCCGAACAGCATGATGGTCGGGACGCTCTCGGCGAGGACCGCCTGGAACTGCTCATACAGCTTCCGCCGCTCGGCCGGGTCGGTCGCGGCCTTGCCGGCGTCCAGCAGGCGGCTCGCCGCCGCGTTGTTCCAGTTGCGGAAATCCCCGCCTTCCGGCCGCTGGTGGAAGTGGCGGTAGAACAGCAGGTTCGGATCGGGCGAGGTGCCCCAGTCGTTGAACGTGAACCCCATGTGATGCGTGCGGAAGTTGTTGATCCACACGCCGAGATCGACCTTCTTGATGGCGACGTTGATGCCCACCGCGTGCAGCTCGTCCGCAATGGTGACGGCCGCCGGGTCCATCCAGTCGTAGCCGATGATCGTCGTCAGATCGAGGCTCACGCCGTCCGGATGCCCTGCTTCGCGCAGCAGCGCGCGTCGCCTTTGCAGGATCGGGCGTCTGGAAGGGATTCTGCGCGAGCGGCAGGCCCCAGTTCGCCTGCATGCCGCCGACGATGGTGCCGAGCACCTGGCCGTAACCCTGATACGCCGCCTGCAGCACCGCCTTCTTGTCGATGGCGAGCGCGATCGCCTGGCGCACGCGCACATCGTTCAGCGGCGGCTGCGCGCAGTCCAGGTCGAGGCTCTTCTGCACCAGCGAGGGCCAGGTCTTGATCGTGATCCCCGGCTTGCCCTTCAGCGATGCGATGTCGTCCGGGCGCGAGATCAGCGTCATGCCCACGCGCCCGTTCTGCAACGCCACCAGCAGGCTCGCGCTGTTCGGCAGGAACAGGAACGTGACCTGATCGAGATACGGCGTGTTCGGCTCCCAGTAGTCCTTGAACCGCTCCAGCTTCAGGAAGCTGTTCGGCTGGAAGCCGGCGAGGCGGAACGGGCCGGTGCCGACGTCGCGCTGGTTCATCCGCGCGCTCGCGCCGGGCGTCGCGAAATAGTCCTTCGGGACCACGGCGCCGTACTTGTTGCCCAGCGTCATCGGCAGCGAGGCGTTGGGCCTGCGCGAGGCGAAAGATCGACAGTGAAGTCGTCCGGCGTGTCGATGCTGGCGATGTCGCGGAAATCGGCGGCCCCCGGGCGAGCCGTTGTGCGGGTCGCGGATGTAGTCGTAGCTGTACTTCACGTCGGCCGCGGTCATCGGCCGGCCGTCGTGAAACTTGACGTTGTGGCGCAGGCGGAAGGTGTAGGTGCGCCCGTCCGGCGCCACCGTCATGCTCTCCGCGCAGCAGCGGCGCCGGCCGTGCCGCTCGGGTCCTCGTACATGAGGCCCTGATACATCAGCACGCTGATCGCGATCCGCGCCTCCGCCGCCTGGTGGAACGGATCGAGCCCGGGCGGCTGCACGAGCGAGCCGATGGCGAGCGAGCCGCCCTGCTGCGCCTGCGGGATCCTTCGGTCCGTAGAGGTCGGCCGCCTGTGCGGTGCCGGCGAGCAGCAGCAGCGACGCGAGGGACGCCGCGGCAGCGGCGGAGCATGGACGCGTTCATGCGTTCTGCTCCCGCGCTGGCCGCATGCGCAGAAAGCCGCGCACGAACGCGACCGTGCGGGTCAGCGCCGTCTCCACGATGTCGCGGCCGATCGCCTCAGTCGGCGAGCCGTGCGTCGCCGAACACGCCGTTCTCCGTCTGCTGGTGAAAGGGCATCGGCATCTGCAGGAAGAACGGCTGGTTGTTGAAGGCGTGCGGGATCGTCTTCGGCCGCATGCGCCCCGGCTCCAGCGCGTCGCGGCCGCACCAGTTCGGGCGCCAGGTACAGCGCCACGCTGGTCTCGATCTCGCAGGCATGGCCGTAGCGTTCGGTCTTGCCATGCGCCTTCACCCGGTCGGCCGCCTGTGCGAAGTAGAAGGCGACGGCGGCGTGCATGTCGAGCTCATAGCGGATCCTGCTCGCGATGACGTTCAGCACGCCGGTATTGCCGTTGTGGCCGTTCACCAGCAGCAGATGGCTGATGCCGTTTTGCTGCAGCGAGCGGCCGTATCCATGCACACGCGCGGTCAATGTTTCCGGCGACAGCGTGATCGTGCCGGCGAAGCCGATGTGATGGTGGGAGAAGCCGAACGGGATCGGCGGCACGACAACCGCCGCTTCGGGGTGCAGCCGTTCGGCGAGCTTCTGGGCGAGCCGGTGCGCGATCACATAGTCGGTGGCGAGCGCGAGGTTCGGCCCGTGCTGCTCGGTGGCGCCGACCGGCAGCAGCGCGAGGCGGATCGTCGCCGCCGCGCGCGCGAACTCCGTGGAGGTCATGCGCGACATTTCGTAGAACGCGGACACGTGCCTAGTCTCCCGTGCTGCTTACGGCCACGATCATCTCGATCTCCACCGGAGCGTTGCGCGGCAGCTCGGCGACGCCGACCGCCGAACGCGCATGGCGGCCGTGTTCGCCGAATATGTGCCGTCAGCAGGCGGGACGCGGCATCGATCACCTTCGGCTGCTGCATGAAGCCGGCGGCGGAGGCGACGAAGCCAGTGAGCTTCAGCAACTTGCTCCACACGGTCCAGGCTGCCGAGCGTCTGTCCGAGGCAGGCAAGGCCTTGCAGGATACAGATCCGCGCGGCCTCCTGCGCCTGCTGCGACGGGATTTCTGCGCCGACTTTGCCGACATGCCGGACATCTCGCCGTCCACGCTTCGGCAACTGGCCGCTGACATAGGCGACGCCTTGGTGCACGGTGACGGCCAGGTAGTGGAAGCTGGGTTCGGCCGCCGCCGGGAAGGTCAGGCCGAGCGCGGCAAGTCTCGCTTCGATCATGTCGCGAACTCCTGCAAGGTCGGCGCAGCGCGCCCGAAGGTCGAAGCGCGGGCTGGAAGCCGGTCTCCGCGCTCGATGCGTGCGGCCGAGATCAGCGGATAGACGATCGAACTCTGCACAAGTCGAGCAATGGGCGGAAGCCTGGGCATTCCCGGCATCAGCAGCGCCGGCGATCTCGCGATAGGACGTGGCGAAGCCGTTGACGTGATAGCAGGGCGCCAGCGGCCGCGAATGGCGCGCGAGGTGCAGGAACGCTGCCGCGACATCATCGCCGTGCATGAGGTCGAAGTGTTCCGCCGGCACGGTCAGCGCGATCGTTTCGCGCCGCGCCGCGGCGGCGAGAAGGCGTGTCCGAACCTGCGCCGCGCCGCCATACCAGCGCCCGGGTCCGAACACCAGCGGCGGCCGCACCGCGCAGATCTCCATGCACGTGCGCCGCCGATAGAACCGGCCGACTTCCTCCGCCAGTGCCTTGGTCAGGCCGTAGATTGCTGCGGGGTGCCGCGGCGCCGTCTCGTCGACGCGCATGGGCGCGTACTCGTCGGCCGGCCCGAACACGGTGGTCGAACTGGCCCAGACCACGCGCGGACGCCGGCCTGGGCACAGGCGGCCAGGAGCGTGCGGAATCCGCCGACATTCACGGCGAACGCGCGATCGGCGGCGATCTCGCCCGCCGCATGAGCCCTTCGCGACCCTCGCCATGGGCCGCGAAGCACAACACGACCTCGCGGACGGCCGCGGCCAGCGCCGCCGCGATCTGCCGTTGGCTTCGGTGATCGAGCCGACATTCGATAAATGCCTGTCGCGCCAGGGCGCCAGCAGGTCGCGGTCCGGGGAGCGGCGGCCCGAACACGCGACGCTGCGGCCGGCGGCAGAGCGCCGCGCTCACGGTTCGCGCGCCCAGGAAGCCGTTGGCGCCGACGATCAGGAGGTCGCAAGCTCCGCCATCGCCGCCCTCAGCTCAGGTCGATCGCGTCGCGGCGGATGCACGCGCTCGATGTGCCGGCCCGACCGGCTCCAGCATCGGCACCGTTTCGCGGCAGGCGGGCGCGGCGAACGGGCAGCGGGTGCGGAAGACGCAGCCGGAGGGCGGGGCGATCGGGCTCGGCATCTCGCCTGTCGATCGTGAAATGCCGCCGCCCGGTCGCCCGGTCGCGGCCCGGCACCGCCGAGAGCAGCGCCCGCGTGTACGGATGGCGCGGAGGCGGCGAAGACCTCCGCGGTCGGCTCCCGTCTCCATCGCCCGGCCGAGATAGAGCACCAGCACGCGGTCGGAAAGCATCTCCACGACCGACAGGTCGTGGCTGATGAACATCATCGCCAGGTGCAATTCCGTCCGCAGACGCTGCAACAGCGCGATGATGCCCGCCTGGATCGACACGTCCAGCGCCGAGACCGGCTCGTCGGCCACCAGGAACTCCGGCCGCACCGCGAGCGCCCGTGCGATCGCGACGCGCTGGCGCTGCCCGCCGGAGAATGCGCGCGGGTAGCGCTGCATCGCGTCCGCCGGCAATCCCACCTGATCCAGCAGGGCCGCGGCCTGCGCGCGCAGCGCGGCGCGCGGGGCCGGCGCTGTCACGCGCAGCGCCTCGAACAGCGCGTCGCCGATCTGCATGCGCGGGTCGAGGCTCGCATACGGGTCCTGGAAGATCATCTGCATGCGCCGCCGCAGCGGCCGGATCTGCGCCGGCGTGCGATGCGTCAGCTCAATGCCGTCGAACACGATGCGCCCGCCGCTCGGCTCCAGCAGGCGCAGCACGAGCCGCCCGAGCGTGGACTTGCCCGAGCCGGACTTGCCGACCACGCCCAGCACCTCGCCGCGCGCGATGCGCAGATCCACCGCGTCCACTGCGCGCAACTGTCCGCGCGCGCGGCCGAAGAGGCTCTCACGCACCGCGAAGTGCTTGCGCACGCCTTCGACCTCGACGAGTGCCGCGGTGTCCTGCATCACGCGTGGACACAGCTTGCGGCATGCCCGGGGCCGACCGCGCGGCGCGGCGGCGGCGCGTGCCGGCACGCGGCTTCGGCTTCCGCGCAGCGCGGATGGAAGCGGCATCCGGCGGGCGGTGCGATGGGATCGGGCGGCGCGCCGGGAATCGGGTGCAGCGCGCTGCCGACCACCGGCAGGCATCCGAGCAGCGCGCGCGTATATGGATGCCGCGGCGCGGCGAGCACCGTGCGCGCCGGACCCTCCTCGACCACCTGGCCGCAATACATCACCGCGATCCGGTCGGCGATGTCGGCCACCAGCCGCAGATCGTGGGTGACGAAGATCACGCCCAGCTGCTGCTCGCGGCACAGGCGCGCGATGAGGGCGACGATCTGCGCCTGTACGGTGACGTCCAACGCCGTGGTTGCCTCGTCGGCGATCAGGATCTGCGGCTCGCAGGCCAGCGCGATCGCGATCACCGCGCGCTGGCGCATGCCGCCCGAAAGCTGGTGCGGATAGTCGCGGGCGCGCGCCTCGGCCGCCGGGATGCCGACGCGCCCGAGCAGTGCCACCGCCTCGCGCCATGCCTCCCGCCCGTTGCAGCGGCGATGCTGCACGATCGTCTCGGCGATCTGCTCGCCGATCGTGAGCACCGGATTGAGGCTCGACATCGGGTCCTGGAACACCATCGCGATCTCGCGCCCGCGCACCGTGCGCATCGGCGCCTCGGCGAGCCGCGCCAGATCGACCTCGGTGCCGTCGCGCCGCGTCGAGCAGCACGCGCCCGCCGACGATCCGCCCGCCGGCGCGATGCAGCAGGCGCATGATCGAGAGCCCGGCGACCGACTTGCCGGAACCGGACTCGCCGACGATCGCAAGGATTTCGCCGCGCGCAAGATTGAACGAAACGCCATCGACGGCGCGCACCACGCCGCGGCCGGTCGGGAAATGCGTGCTCAGCCCTTCGACCGCGAGCACGCGCAAGGGGTCAGGCGTCGGCGCGATGGCGCGCGAGGGCATGCTCGTCCAGGGCGATGCCGAGCCCCGGCCCCTCGGGCAGCAGCAGGAACCCGTCGGCGCGCTGCACCGGCGCCGTCAGGATGCCGTCGCGCAGCGGGTTCTCGCCGACATCGTATTCGATGAAGGCGGGGTAGGGGGCGTTGCCGTGATGCGGATACTCCGGGAGGCTGGCGACGAAATGGCAGGCCGCCGCGAGCCCGACGCCGCTACCCCAGACATGCGGCGACAGGCGCACATGGTGCAGCCGCGCCAGCAACGCGATGTCGCGCCCCGCGCGCACGCCCGCCGCACTGCGTCAGGTCGGGCTGCACGACGTCCACGCCTTCGGCGTCAAGCAGTCGCTTGAAATCGAACGCCGTGTAGAGCGCCTCGCCGGTCGCGAGCGGCATCGGCGCACGCCGCCGCAGCGCCGCGTAGCCGGCGAAATCCTGCGGCGCCAGCGGCTCCTCGAACCAGTGGATGCGGTGATCGGCGATGTGGCGCATGCTCTCCAGCGCCTCGTCGAGCGTGTAGTTGCCGTTGGCGTCCACCATCAGCAACGTCTGTTCGCCCAGCACCGCGCGCGCCTCGCGCACGCGCACCGCGTCGGAGCGCGGGCCGAGGCCGATCTTGATCTTCGCCGCCGCGGCGCCGCTTGCCGCCAGCCGCGCAAGTTGCCCTGGAAAGCCGCGCGCCGGATCCTCCGTGATGTAGCCGCCGGAACCGTAGTAGGCGAGGCGCGTGCGCGCGATGCCGCCGAGCAGCTTCGCCACCGGCAGCCCGTGCAGTTTGCCGATCGCGTCGAGCATCGCCATGTCGAGGCCGCCGAGGCAGGCGATGATCTGGTTCTGCACGCCGAAATGGTAGTGCTTCGCGAGCACGAGGCCCATCACGTGCTCGAAGTCGTACACCTCGCGCCCGACCAGGTACGGCAGCACGAGGTCGAGGCAGGCGCGCGTGATCCCCGGCGGCCCCCAGGCCTCGCCGAGCCCTTCCACGCCGTCCTCGGTCCGCACGCGCAGGATCGTGGCGTGGCGCGCTGTGGCAAGCCCGCGCGCCATGCCATAGGCGCCCCCTGGCGGCAGCGGTGCCACCAGCGGAACCATCTGCACGTCGCGGATCTTCGTCACGCGTCCCCCCGCTCGCCGATGCCAAGCCTCCAGCGCGCATAGGTCGGATGCGCGGGGGGGTCAAGGTCCGCTCAGGTGGGCCCGCTCAGGTCGGATCGACCAGGTGCAGCCGCGTGTGCCACTCGGCGATCAATTCCTCCGGATAGCGGCCGAACTGCTTGTCGCCGCGCTTGATCTGCAGCTCGACCCACGCCGGTTTGAAGTCCAGCATCAGATGCGTATGTTCCGGCGGCACCGGCAGTTCGCTGTCGATCGCGGAGGCGAGCGGGTGCACGAGCTCCGGCCATTCGGGGCTGAACAGCCAGAGATGCGAGCCGCATTCCTTGCAGAAATGCCGCTCGCCGCTGCTCGTCCAAGGCGCTTCGTCCTCCGGGTTCTGCACCCGTGCGTGATAGATCTTCACATGCCGCCGACCGGTCACCTCCAGCGTGTTCGCCTCGCCGCTGAGGTTGATCGCATAGCCGCCGCCGCCCGCCGTCTTGCGGCAGATGCCGCAATAGCAGCGCTGGTAGGGATGGGGGTGCGGCGAGTGCACGCGGAATCGCACGGCGCCGCAATGGCATGAACCTTCGAGCCACATGGCCAGCCTCCTTGACCGCGAGAGGGGTCGTGGCGCGAGGCTAGACGCAGTCCGCCCCGCGGCGCGAGTCGTGCCGGACCCGCTCGCGTGGCGAACTGCGTCAGTCGTCGCGCTGCCACCGGGCGCGCAGGAAGTATCCGTCCTCGTCGTAGTCGAGCGTCAGCGTGCCGTCATAGGCCGCCTTCAGCGCCTCACCGATCCGCCGTGGCAGATGCAGATCGGTCGTCGTCACCACGAGCCCGTCCGGTTCCTCGCTCAGCCGCATGATGCGGTTGAACGGATGCTCCGGCTTCTCGATCTCCTCCTGGCGCTGCACGATGCGCCGGATTTCGTCGCGGTGGCGCGCGGCGAAACTGCCGCCGACCGTGAGGATCCCGGCGGGGAAATCGTCATTCATGCGATGGCACGCCTGGCACAGCGCGGCATGCGCGCCGGGCGGATGCGCGGCCCACCGCCAGCGGCCGTGATGATAGACCGCGCCGCATTGCGGGCAGACGGTGGGTTCGCGCAATTTCTTCGTCTGCCGGTATGGGTCGGTGACCGCGGAGTCCTGCGCGCGCCCGGCGCGGCGCGGACCTTCCGTGGGGCCGTAGCGATTGGCCGGCAATGTCATGGCGCACCTCTGTTCGATCCATCGAACGCGTCGGCGGCGGAAGCCGAGATCGTGCCAAGCATCCCATGCAACCGAACGGAAAGCGTTGATCTGCATCAACGAAGCTTGTCCGGCAGGCGGCGGGTGACGCGCATGGTGACGCGACGCGACTAATCGACGATCGACCCTTCGTTCCAGTCGAGCATCAGGCGCACCAGCGCGGTCTGGCGCGCGGTTCCGGTCTTCTGGAAGATCTGCAGCAGATGCGTCCGCGCGGTGGCGTAGGCGATGCCCAGGCGCCCCGCCGCCGCCGCGACGCCGTCTCCCTGGACAATCTCACGGCTCAGCGCCGCCTGTGCCGGAGTGAGCCCGAAATGTTGCGCGAAACCGAGCAGGGACAGCTTGGCGGGCCGCTCCGGATCCTTGATGAAGGCGATGGCTTGGGGGCGGTCACCGGCCAGCCAGCCGGTTTCCGTCCGCAGCGGCACAACCAGCAGCATGAGCGGCGGGCGTTCGTCGCGCGCGATGACGAGCAGTCCGCCGGAACCGCCCTGCGACGCACTGGCGATCGTGCGATGCAATGCCGCGCTGTCGGCGCCGCGTCGCGCCGCCAGCCGTCCCCGCTCGAGACGCACGCCCCCGGCATCGGCCAGCATCGCTTCCGCCGCGCGGTTGGCGAACAGCACCCGCGCCTGCGCATCGACGAGCAGGGCGCCGTGCTCCAGACGGTTGAGCATCGCCGCATCGCTGCCGCGCTGCATCTCCAGCCGCGCCAGCCGGATGTGCAGCTGAACCGCGCGCTGCAAGTGCGGCAGCAGCGCACCGGCAAATTTCTCCTCCTCGGGCCGGAAGTGTTCGTCCTTCCACGGCCGATAGAAACTCATCACGCCCGAGGCCGAGCCTTCGGCCAGGATGTTTCCGGTCAGCGCGATGTCCATCCGCTGCGGGTGAAACCATTCATTGTAGATGTCGCTGCGGTCGAATTCGTCGCGTGGAAGGAACGTCTCAAAGCGGAACAGCGTCCCGACCGGCAGCGACGCGCTGCGCTGCCACAGGATATTGCGCGCCGCCCAGTGTTCGAAATAGCTACGCTGCCAATCCGGATCGTTGCGGGGCGCGACCACGGAGACGGTCTGGGTCTTCAGATCGTAGATGCCGAGCGCCGGCATCGTCGCCCGCATCGCGTCGCCCAGCCGGTTGACGACGTCAGGCCAGCGCTCCGGCTCCAGCGCCGCGTCGTAGATGTCCCCGATCAGGCGCAGAAGGTCGTCGGTACCGGGCATGGCAACTCACGCTACACGCAATGACTCGCGTTGTGGAACAGTCAAGATCGAAGCCTGCAACCCACGGTGGGGTCCCCCCACAGGGCTTCGCCTGCGCGTCGATCCGGGTTGCTCCACCAAACGGCTGATGCGGCGCGCCAGACGCACTCCTAACGTTGGCGTTTCGATGAGTGCCGCGGCAGCCGAGCCTGTTGCTGTTGGGCTCGGGGGCCTGTCGTCGACGTTTTGGCTTGGAGAGAGGACGTTTCGATGAAGACACCCGTGTTCTGTGCGCCCTGTCGTGCCTCGCGGCGATGGCCCTGCCGGGCGCGCGTTCCGCCGTCGCGCTCGACGCCAGCAGCAATGTCGCGTTCACCGCGGTCAATCTGAGCCCGTGGGCTGAGGGACAGGCGGTCGATCTGGAGCGGGACGTCAACCTGTCGAAGAGCTTCAGCGTCGATCTGCCGAATGTGAACGCGAACCCGACCGGCGCCGCGCTCGACGCGCTGTCCTCGCTGCTCGGCATTCCGCTGCCGGTCGATGTCGGCCTTTCGATCGCCCCGCATGCCGACGGCAACGTCTCGCTCGATCTCGGCTATGCGGTCAGCGGCGGCCACGTCAACCTGAACTACCCGGCGGTCGGCACGATCAGCGTTCCGACGGTGAGCGGCACCAACCGGATCACCAACTCCGCCTTCACGCTGACGACGCAGTTCCAGCCTGGCCTGGAGCAGAGCTTCATCCCGAGCGCGGCCTCGCTCACGGAGTTGCAGAGTGGCGGATATGCGCTGGGGCCGGGCACGCTCGGCTTCGACGTCACCAGGATGCAGGACCCGGTCTTCACCACCAGCTTCCCCAGCTTCGCCGCCTGGGCCAACGCCGCCTACGACGTCAACCTCGGCATCTCGCTCAACGCCGACCTGAAGGTCCTGGGCGCGTGCATCGTCTGCGCCAGCCAGACCTTCACGATCAACTCCGCCCAGACCGTGCCGCTGGTCGACATCAGCGGGAGCCACGTCAGCGTTCTCGGCGATACCGTCGGCTCGTTGCCGACGACCATTGCGCCGATCGACGGACTGACGGCAACCGTGAACTCCCCCAATCTGCGTGTCACCTCGAACCCGCTGCCTGCGGGCAGCGCTGCACTGACCGGTAGCGGCGCGCAGCAGATCATCGGGATGAACGTGAACCTCGACGACCTGCTGCCGCTCGTCGACCTGTTGTCGAACGAGATCGGCCCATTCGGCTACAATCTGCTGTCGCTGCAGGGCGGGCCGACGCTGAGCCTCTACCAGGACTTCAGCTTCACGCCGCGTCCCGAGGTGGCGCTCGACTTCAGCCAGCAGCTCCTCGTGCAGGACAGCGACGGCGTCTATCGGCCGACAAACAGCGTCACCCTCAATCTCGGCGATCCGCTCAACATCGAAGTCCCCGTCGGCACGAAAGGCCAGGTGACGATTCAGCCCACGTACATCCTCGCCGACACCTTCACGAACGAGACCGGCATCGAGGTCGGCGCGTCGCTCACGGTCGATGGCCCGTCGCTGAGCACGCCGTTCGGCGATCTCGGCCCGGTCCCCACCGCGACCCTGGACTCGGATCCGCTGTTGAAGCTGCCACTTTACGACAATTCGTTCGATCAGCCGCTGGGCGACATCACCGCGAAGCCGTTTACGATCGACGTCGGTTCGCACCTCGCGGACGAGCTGACCGAGCGGTATGTGTTCGACCATGTCTCGGGAACGGACATTCCCGGCGAATTTGAAATCACCTTCAGGGACACCCAGACCGGCGATTTCATCGACGTCGGTGCCACCGGCCATGAGGTCGACTCGCCCGAACAGTGTCTGTCCGGGTTCAGTCTGGTCGATTGTGGCGAGGGCGACCGCCTGTCCATGCTGATGACCGATGAGGACGTGTTCCTGAACGGGCCCGGCCTCGACCCGAGCGGCGTGGATCTCGGCAATGCGTTCTGCATGGAGTGCTCCGACTACACCCCTCTGCTGACCGATACGAACCCCTCGATCAGCGACGACCTGGGCGACCTCCTGTTCCTGTCCGACCTTTCCACCTACCCGAGCGGCGACTGCGAGAGCAGCGTCGGCATCTGCGACGGCACGTTCGCCGCCGCCAACGGGCCCTTCAATCCGGCGCCGGCGGATACGGTGACTGCAAGCCCGCTGGTCGTCGTCACGAGCGTTCCCGAGCCCGGGGCCTTGCCGCTGTTCGCCGGCGCGGTGGCGATGTGGCTCCTCGTCGATCGGCGGCGCGGCGCGGGTCGCGCCGCCGCCGGGGCCGGAGCCGAAAGCAGCGAGGCGGGAGGCTCAGGTTTCCTGCGCCGTGCCGGCCGACACGCGCGCCAGCACCAGTGCCACCAGGATGATCGCGCCGTACGCGGCGTCGATCCAGAAGGCCGGGATCTGCGCCAGCGTGAGCACGTTCTGCAGGATGCCGAGCAGCAGAACCCCGGTCAGCGCCCCCAGCAGGCGCCCGCGGCCGCCGTTGAGGCTGATCCCGCCGATCACGGAAGCCGCGAAAACGTAGAAGATCATGTTCTGACCCTGGCTCGATACCACGGAGGCGATGCGCCCCGTCAGCATGAGCCCGGCCAGCGCGGCCAGCAGGCCCGCGACCACGTAGACGCCCCAGGTCACGCGCTCCACGCGAATGCCGGCGACGCGCGCCGCCTCGGGGTTGCCGCCGATCGCATAGATCGCGCGGCCGGTCTTGTGGAAGCGCAGGAACAACCCGAACACGACATAGAGCAGTCCGGCGATCCAGATCGCGACCGGCACGCCCAGCCACTTCGCCGTGCCGAGATAAAGGAACGCGTTCGGCAGCTCGAACAGCGTCTTGCCGTTGGTGATGCCGAGCGTCACGCCGCGCAGCAGGATCAGCATCGCCAGCGTGACGATGAACGCATTGAGGCGCAGCCGCACGACCAGGAACCCGTTCACCGCCCCCACCAGCGCGCCCACCAGCAGCAGCAGCGCGATGGCGAGCAGCGGGTTCAGCCCCACGCCCGAACCGCCGATCGACGTGTCCTTCACGATCAGCCACGCCGCCAGCATCGGCGCCAGCCCGACCACGGATTCCAGCGAGAGATCGAACTTGCCGCCGATCAGGATGATCGATTCCGCGATCACCAGTACGGCGAGTTCCGAGGATTGCTGCAGGACGTTCAGGAAATTCTCGGTGGTGAGAAAGGCGTCGCTGATCAGCGTCCCGGCGATGATGGTCAGCGCGATCGCAGGGATCAGCGCCAGCTCGCGCAGGGCCAACGCGAACCGGCGGCGGCGCGGCCGCATGCTCTCGGCGCGGCCGGCGGTGCCGGGCAGCTCACTCATTCGCTGCCACGCCCTCGATCGCGGCAACCAGCGCGCGGTCCTGCCAGCCCGCGGCGAAGGTCGCGCCAAGGCGGCCCTGGAAGACGACCATCACGCGGTCGCAGATCGTCAGCTCGTCAAGATCATCGGACACGACCAGCACGCCCATCCCCCGCTCCCGCGCCGCCGCGATGATGCGGAACAGCGCCGCCTTCGACGCGATATCGACGCCCTGCGTCGGGTGCAGCAGCACCAGCAGCTTCGGGTCCGCGGCCAGCGCGCGCCCGAACACCGCCTTCTGCTGGTTGCCGCCGCTCAGCTCGCTCACCGGCTGCTCGGCGGAGGCGGTGACGAGGTCGAGGTCGCGGATCATGCGCTCCGCCTGCCGCGTGCGCCGCGCCGGCACGATGAACCCGGCGCGGCCGAGCCGCTCGGGGATCGTCATCGTCAGGTTCTCGGCGACCGACAGCAGGCTCACGATCCCCTGTGCGTGCCGGTCGCGCGGCACGTAGCCGACGCCCGCGCGCCGCGCCGCGACGACATCGCCGCCGTGCAGCAGCGTGCCCGCGACGCGGATCTCGCCGCTGCGCGGGCGGATCAGCCCGGCGACGGCATCCGCGATCGCCTCCTTCCCCGACCCCGCGAGGCCCGGCCAGTCCCACGCATTCCCCGGGTGCGAGCGCGAAGCTGACGTCCTCGGCGCCGGCCACGCTGAGCGCCGACACCGCGAGGCTCGGGGTGCCCGCGCGGGCCGCAGGCGTGGCGCCGCGCGGCGGCGGCGTGCGCACGACCTCGCCCACCATCGCGGCGACCACCTCGGCCTGCGGCATGTCGGCGAGCGCCGCGCTCGCGACCACGCGTCCGTCGCGCAGCACCGTCACGTTGCGGCAGATCTCGTAGATCTCCTGCAGATGATGCGAGATGTAGAGGAACGTCACGCCGCCCTGCTGCAGCCGGCGGATGCGGTCGAACAGCCGCGCCACCTCGCGTCCTTCAAGCTCGGCCGTCGGCTCGTCGAGGATGATGAAGCGCGTGCCTTGCACCAGCGCGCGCGCGATCTCGACGATCTGGCGCTGCTCCACCGTCAGTCCCGCCGCGTCGCGGGTGACGTCGATCTCCAGCCCCCATTCGGCGAGCACCGCCTCCGCCCGGCGGCGCAGCGCCGCCCATCGTACCCATCCGCCGGCGATGCAGGGCTGCGCGTTGAGGAACAGGTTCTCCGCGACCGTCAGCGTGGGCACGATCGTCGAGCGCTGATAGACGCACGCGACGCGCTCGCGCCAGGCGCGGCGATCGGCGAGGGGCGGGGCGGGCGCGCCGGCCAGGCGCACGGCGCCGGTGTCCGGTGCGATGAGCCCGGTCAGCACCGCGACCAGCGTGGACTTGCCCGCCCCGTTGCGGCCCACCAGCGCGCGTGCGTCGCCGGCGGGCACGGTGAGCGAGACGCGGCGCAGCGCCTCGTTCGCGCCGAACCGCTTGCTCACCTCCGTGACCTCCGCCGCCGCGCCGCCCGCCTCGGCGGCGCGCGCGGCGGCTGCCGTCACCGCGCTCAACCCTTGGCCTTGTTGCCCCACAGCGCCGGGTCGGACGCATTCTCCTTCGTCACGGTCGGCGCCGGCAGCAGGTCCATCGGGTTGCCCTTGAAGTCGACGATGTGGCTGCCGTGATCGGTCGGCCCCGGCTTGAACGTCTCGCCGTTCACCGCCGCCTGCAGGGTACTGCAGCCCGTATTTCACGTAGAGGTCGAGCGGCTGCGAGATCGCGGCATCCAGCAGCCCGTCGCGCACGCGCTGCAAGGCAAGCGGCGTCCCGTCGATGCTCACCAGCATGATGTGGTGCGGCTCGCCGACCTTGGTCAGCTTGCCGGCGCTCTTCAGCACGTTCAGCACGCCGGCGAGCATGACCGCGTCACTCTGCATGTAGATCGCCGCAAGGTCGGGCGTCGAGGTCACGACGGTCTGCGCGACCGCGGTCGCCTTGTCGGTCTTCCAGTAGGTCGGCTGCTGCGATCACCTTGATGCCGGGAAAGTCCTTCTTCATGCAGTCGGCGAAGCCGGTGGTGCGGTCGCGGCCGTTCGTCGTCGCCTGATCGCCCATCATCGACAGCACCGTGCCCTTGCCGCCGAGCTGCTTGCCGATCAGGTGGCAGGCATCCTCGCCCATGCGCAGGTTGTCGGCGCGCACGATCATCGCGGCCTTGCCGCCGCCGGGACCGATGTCGATGTCGACCACCGGCACGTGCTTGCTCGCGGCGAAGGCGAGCGCGGGCACGATCGCGTCGCTGTCGGTCGGCACGACGATCAGCCCCTGCGCGCCCTGCGAGATCAGGTTGTGGAAGTCGGTGATCTGCTTTCCGGCGTCACCGTTGGCGTTGGCGACCGGCAACGGTTTCAGCCCCGCCTTCTTGGCTTCCGCGATCGTCAGATCGACCTGGATCGCCTGGAAGGGATCGGTGAGAAAGCCGACCGAATAGCCCATCGTGAACGATTTGTGGTCCTGCGCAGCGGCGCCCATGGCCAGCAGCGCCGCGCCAAAAAACCCCGCAGCCGCGCACGCGAGCGGCACCAGACGTTTGTTCATGTCTGCCTGTCCTGCCTTGGTTGTCTCCACCCCGGGCGCGAGTCTCGGCGTGGCGCCGAGTGGCTGTCAAGCGAAGGCTGGTCGGGGGGAGCGGAATGGACAGGCGTTCAGAAGCTGAAGCCCACGCCGAGTTGCGGCCCGTACGTCGTCAACCGGATCGAGCTGATCCTCTCGCTCTCGCCGGGATTGCCCGAGCTGCTCAGCGCGCGGAAGCCGGCGAGCAGGTTGAGCCAGTTCGTCGCCGCCCAGGCGACGGTGAACTGCGTCCCCCAGCCCCACGTTCCGCCGTCGACGCCGAAGCCCTGCACCAGCGCGCCCAGCGTGAGGCGCCAGCGCGGTCCGGGATAGATCGCGGCACGCAGCCCGACCCAGGGCTGGACCAGGCTCAGGTTGGCGCCCACGCCGCCGACATGCGTCGTCCCGGTGGGATCGGTGCGCTCGAGATCGAGTGACGGGCTGGTGCCGAACCATGCGGCGCCGACCTGCGCGTCCAGCGTTGTCGGAATGTGGCCGGTGATGCCGTTGTACACCTGATAGCCGATGCCGGGCGTCACCCGGGTGGCCGAGATGGTGGTCTTCAGCGACAGCGGCCGGCCAAGCGCATCGGCCCCGAGCGATGCGCTCTGCGAGAGGCTCACATAGTCGACGTCGACCAGCACCGACCATGGGCCATAGCGAACCAGCGCGGCACCCATGAAGGCGCCGTTGACAACGTCCGCAATCGTGCTGGGCGACGGGATGCCCTGGCCGCCACTGCGCTGGGCGCCGTTGCTCAGCGTAACGCTGCTGCCGGTCGCGGGCAGCCAGCCGTACAGGTCGAGATCGACATGGAACTGGTAGGCGCCATTCGGACCATAGCCGTCCTGCGCCGACACGCCCGCGCGCGCGGGAGCGGCCTGTGCCGCGATGCCTGCGACGGCCAGCGCGACGACCGCCACGCACCGCGCCGCGGCGCCGCGGCGGCGCACATCCGAACCGCCGCGGCTTTGTTTCTTCGTTGCTAGAGACATCGACGTTGTGCCCCTCCTGGATTCGAGATCGCAGTGCGTGACGATGTTCATGCGTCGGTTTACGTGCCGGGCCCGACCAGCGTCACCTCGATCCGGCGGTTCTTAGCCCGTCCCTCGGCAGTGTCGTTGGAGGCAATCGGGTTGGTCGCGCCGAACCCTTGCGCCGGAAAGCAGGTTCTGGTTCACGCCCTGGGACGCCAGATACTCGACCACGCCATCCGCGCGCCGCGACGACAAATCGAGATTGTCGGCGATGCCCTGCGCCTTCAGCTCCGGGCCGATCGGCAGGTTGTCGGTGTAGCCGTTGACGACGACCTTGGTCTGCTGCAACCCCTGCAGCGCCGGCACGATCTTGCTCAGCGTCGCCTTTGCTGCCGCGTTCAAGCTGATAGCCGCCCTCCGGGAACAGGACCTCGTCCTTCATCGTCACCTTGAGCTCGCCTTGCAGCTTCGTGATCGTCACCTGATCGGCCGCGAGCTCGGCGCTGAGCTGCTGCTTGAGCTGCTGATACTTCGCCTCCAGCGCATCATAGGTCTGCATGGACACGCAGGCGGAGAGCGTGAAGGCGAGAAGGGGCATCGACAATGCCCCGGCCAGCCTTTTGAGCATGAGAGGAGTTCCCTTGTTTGCTTTCGTCGTTATGCCGCCCGGCGTCATTTCATCGAGATCACGACGGCATCGCCGCCGAGACTCAGCATCAGGCCCTCGCGCTTTGCCTTCAGGTGCATGATCACGCCGGCCTCGTTCTGCATCCACAGATCGCCGCCGCTCGTCGCGCCGAGGGCGAAGCCGTAGCGGCCCTGCGCATAGGCGCCAGGAAACTGGGAGATGTTTTGCATCTTATAGACCTCGCCGTGGGCGCTGATCGTGGACGCGCCGATGCCGCCGACGCCGAGGCCGGCCACGGTGAAGGGATAGCTGCGGCCCTGATAGAACAGCGTGCCGCTGCCGCCGCCGCCGCTGCCGATATAGGCGACCTGCACTTCATCCATGTCGACCGTGCCGTCGGGCGAAAGCCCGGCAACGGCTTCGGGGCCGACTTTCACCGAGCCGGCGCAGCCGCCGACGAGCAGCAAGGCGGCCAAGCCGAGCATCGCAAGGCCAGTGCGCAGAACGTTCATCGTCGATCCTCGTGATGGGTGGGCGGAGCGGGAAGGTCGCAGCGACCGTATCATGTTTCTTCGACCCGCGCCGATCGGGCGCGCGCCGCGACACACGCTCTCACCGCGGCGCGAGTGCGAAGGCGCACCAGACGCCGAGCGCCGTGTGGACGAAGAGCGCGGGCCAGAGCACAATTCCGGACAGTCGAAGGGCCGTTGCAGCGTAGAAGAGAAGGAGCGCCGCCGCAACGTCGTAAAGCAGCACCGCGCTGACGAGACGCGCGGCGGCGCGACCTTCGCAATCGCCGGCGGTCAACCAGCACGAAGACCTGACCTGCCCCCGGGATTTTGGACCAGCGATAACGTGAGAAACTGGCTCCCTGGTTGGAGGGAGCGATGCGGAAGTCGAGGTTCACGGACGAACAGATGGTGTCGATCATCCGGGAGGCGGATCGGGAGCCGGTTGCCGATGTGGCGAAGCGGCACGGGATCAGCGAGCAGACGATCTACACGTGGCGCAAGCGGTTTGGTGAGCTGCGATCGGAGGATGTACGGCGGTTGCGGCAGTTGGAGACGGAGAACGCCCGGCTGAAGAAGCTGGTGGCGGAACGCGACCTGGAGATCGAAGTGATGAAAGAGGTTGCGGCAAAAAACTGGTGAGCGTGCCGGTCCGTCGTCAGCAAGTGGCGTATGGCCGGGAGCGTGGTCTCTCGGCGCGGCGGGCCTGCACGCTGTTCTCGGTGGCGCGGTCGGCGCTGGGCTATCGCGGGCGCAAACTGGCCAAGGATGCCGCGGCGATGGCGCGGATGCGGGCGCTGTCGGCGACGTATCCGCGCTACGGCTACCGGCGCATCCGGATTTTTCTCGACCGCGACGGTCACGCGATGAGCGCTGGTCGGGCGTATCGGCTGTGGCGACTGGCGCGGTTGCAGGTGCCGCGCAAGCGCGGCCGCAAACGGGTGGCCTCGTCGCGACCACGGCCGCAAGCGCCGGCGGCGGCGAACCAGGTGTGGAGCTACGACTTCGTGTTCGACCGGTGCGCCAACGGCCAGCAGTTGAAGTGCCTGACGGTGACCGATGAATTCACCAAGGAGGGACTGGCGATCGAGGTCGACGCACGGCTGCGCTCGGCGCGGGTGATCGAGGTGCTGTCGCGCCTGGTCAGCGAACGTGGCGCGCCGGCGTTTCTGCGTTCCGACAACGGTCCGGAGTTCGTCTCGCGGGCACTGCTGGGCTGGATCACCCGGGCCGGGATCGGCACGGCGTTGATCGATCCGGGCAAGCCCTGGCAGAACGGGGTGTGCGAGAGCTTCAACGGCAAGTTCCGCGACGAGTGCCTCAGCCTCGAATGGTTCCGCTCGCGGGCCGAAGCGAAGGTGGTGATCGAGACGTGGCGACGGCACTACAACGCGGTGCGGCCGCATTCGAGCCTGGGCTATCTGACGCCGGCGGCGTTCGCCGCTGGACTGACGCCACCAGCGCCCCATGATGCAACGGGCCGGGTCGCTGCGGTATCTGGAGCCTGCGCACCCCGGCCCGTTGCATCATCGCCCCGTCAGGGGCAAACGGAGCAAGCGGGAGCCAGCACCTCAAGTTAGCAGCGGTCCGAAGAAGCAGGGCAGGTCAGACCGAACGCCAGCAGCGCCACGCCCGCGAAACGCGCGAACAGCGACCCGAGCGGCGTCTCGGGCGGGTGGCCGAACAGGAGCGCAACGGGCACTGACGGCACCAGCACGAGCGCCAGTCCCGTCAGCAGCTCGATCACCGCCGTCAGGCGCAGCAACGACCGCGGCGGCATGGGCGGCACCTCGGCGTCTTCGCGTGCCGTCCCGCCAGTTCCGGCGCCGGCCAAGGGGTCACATGACGCCTGCGACGCTCGCGTGTCGCAGGCGCCAGGATACGATCAACGCTCGCCTACATCGGCGCCAGCGACAGTTCCACGCGCCGGTTCTTCGCCCGCCCCGCTGCCGTCGAATTCGTGGCGATCGGATTGCTCGCGCCAAATCCCTTGGCCACGACGAGGTCCGGTTTGGCCCCCTGGGAGATCAGGAACTGCATGACGCTCTCAGCGCGCTTCTGCGACAGGATCTCGTTCGACGTGATCCCTTCCCTGACCAGCTCCGGGCCGACCGGCGCGTTGTCGGTGTACCCGCTTATATACAGCTTGCTCTGCTGCGTCGGGGCCAGCTTCTTCGCCATGTCGCCGATGATCTTCTTCCCGGCTTCGGACATTTCCCATCCGCCGGGCGGGAACAGCAGGTCGCTGTCCACCGTGTACCTGATCGCGCCCTGCAGGCGGCTGATCTGCGCGTCCTTGGCGGCAATCTCGGACTTCTGCGCCGCCACCTGGTCTTGCAGATCCTTGTTCTGCATCTTCACCGAGTCGTATTCGGACTGCGAGACGCAGCCGGCAAGCATAACGGCCGAGAGCAACGATCCAATGACAAGGCTCCGATTGATCCGATAGATCATCGTCGTCGTCCCTTCGTTGTTGGGTATCGTAATTCGATAATGTGGGGCCGGCTAGTTCGCGTCCTGGGCCGCGCGATACGCGTCCATCAGCTTCTTCTCGTCCTCGGGCGTCAGTTTCGGCGGCTCGAGCTGGATCGTCAACTTGTCGATCTTGCCGGAAAACTTGAACGGCACGTGATAGTCGCGGTCATCCACCGGCGTGCCCGTGTCGGCCCCGATGTCGAAGGTCTCGTCCCAAGGCAGGATCAGCGGAATCGTACGCTCCAGCCGCTCGGTCGCGATCACCTTGCCGTCAACGGCGAGCGTTCCGGTGCCCGGCCGGCCGATCCCGCTCAGGTTGTTGAACGCAAGCGTCGCGAAGCCGAGCCCGTCATACTTGAAGTCGTAGACCAGCGTGTGCTTGCCACGCGCGAGCGCCTCGGTGCCCTCCCAGCGGATCCGCTTGAGGTCCAGCAGGTTCCACAGAAACACCGGCCGGCCCTTGAGGAGATAGAACCCGTAGCCGCCGAACCGCCCGCCACAGGTGACGATCATGCCCTCCGCGCCGCCCGCCGGCACGTCGATGTCCGCCGTGATCGTGTACGACGTATTGAGAATGTTCGGTGCCATGTTCCAGGGTGTGCCGGTGACCGTCTGGCCGGAAAAGGTGAACAGCGTCCGGCCGGCCGACAAGGTCGGGCGCGGCGTGACCAGCCGCGTCGCCACCGAGGAGTCCAGCGGCAACACCTGATGCTTTGCGAACTCGGCGAACATCAGGTCGGTCAGCTCCCGCACCCTGCGCGGGTTGGCCTCGGCCACGTCGGTGAACTGCGTCCAGTCGCTGCGCAGGTCGTAGAGCTCGAACTTGTAGGCGCCGGCGGGGTCGAGGATCGCCTTGCCGACGATCTCCCACGGCGGGCGGATGGGCACCGCGCTCAGCATCCAGCCGTCGCTGTACAGGCCCTGCACCCCGAACATCTCGAAATACTGCAGCTTGTGCGTGGAAGATGCGCCCGCATTGGCCGGATCGAACGTATACGCCATGCTGACGCCTTCGATCGGCTTCTGCGCAATGCCGTCCACCATGTCCGGTGCGCGGATGCCGGTCGCTTCCAGCAACGTGGGCACGATGTCGATCACATGGTGGAACTGCCAGCGAGTGCCGGCCTTTTCCTTGATGCGTCCCGGCCAGGAGATCGCCATGCCCTGCCGCGTGCCGCCGAAGAACGACGGAATCTGCTTCATCCACTTGTACGGCGTGCCGAGCGCCCAGGCCCAGCCGACCGCGAAGTGCGGGTAGGACTGATCGGTTCCCCAAACGTCGTAGAAATACTTGAGCTGATCTTCGACCGGCACGTCGACGCCGTTGAACGCCATCACCTCGCTCGGCGTGCCGATCGGCGTGCCCTCGGCCGAGGCGCCGTTGTCGCCGCTGATGTAGATGATCAGCGTGTTGTCGAGCTTGCCCATGTCCTCGACGGCCTGGATGACCCGGCCGATCTCGTGATCGGTGTAGGCGAGGAAGGCGGCGTACACGTTCGCCTGGCGGATGAAGAGCTTCTTCTCATCCTCCGTCAGCCGCTCCCAGCGCTTCAGAAGATCGTCCGGCCAGGGCGTCAGCTTGGCATCGGCGGGGATCACGCCCAGGCGCTTCTGGTTCGCGAAGATCGTGTCGCGCAGCGCATTCCACCCGTCGTCGAACAGGTGCATCGCGCTGATCTTCTCGACCCATTCCGGCGTCGGGTGGTGCGGCGCATGGGTGCCGCCGGGGACGTAGTAGACGAAGAACGGCAGCGACGGGTCGAGGTCGTTCAGCATGTTCATCCAGTGGATGGCGTCATCGGCCATCGCGGTGGTCAGGTTCCACTCCGGATTGCCGACATAGGGGTCGATCGCGGTGGTGTTGCGGAACAGGTTCGGCTGCCACTGGCTGCTGTCGCCGCCGACGAAGCCGTAGAAGTGCTCGAACCCCATGCCGATCGGCCAATGGTCGAACGGCCCGGCCTGGCTTGCCTGATAGGTCGGCGTATTGTGGTCCTTGCCGAACCACGACGTGCGATAGCCGTGCTCGCGCAAAATGCGGCCGACGGTGGCGCAGTCCTTCCCGATCAGGCTGTCGTAGCCGGGATAGCCGGTCGATTGCTCCGACACCACGCCGAAACCGGCGGAATGGTGATTGCGCCCGGTGATCAGCGCCGCGCGGGTCGGTGAGCAGAGCGAGGTCGAATGGAAGTTCGTGTAGCGCAGTCCGTTCGCGGCGATGCGGTCGAGCGCCGGCGTCGGGATCACGCCGCCGAACGTGCTCGGGGCCGCGAAGCCCACGTCGTCGGTCATGATCAGCAGGATGTTCGGCGCGCCCTCGGGCGGCACGATGCGCGGCTGCCACCACGGCGTGGACTGCGCGGCGTTGAGGTTGATCTGGCCGCCGAACGACAGATCGGGCGCGGGCAGAACGTCGCCCAGGATCGTGCGGGTGCCTTCGGGCGAGCCGACGGCGCTGCCGCTCGCCGCGGCCGCCGCGGGCGTTTTGGCCGCCGCCGCGCCCGTGGCGCCGCGCGTCAGCCACGATACGCCGAGCGCGCTTGCCAGCGCCGCCTTCGCGGTGGAGAGAAACAGTTGCCGTCGATTCATCGCGGATTTCCTTTGGCGGACGACGTCAGGCAGCAGCGCGCAGCCACGACGAGCCCACCGGCGCGCGTGACGTACCCGGTCGCGACGACGAACGCGGCGAAGTCGGCATCGGTGACGGCGAAGGGATCAAGCCAGAAGCCGTCCACCGCCACCGTGTGCGCGGGGGTTTCCTCGGGATAGGACGGGCCGGCGCGCATCACGCGGCGACACGTCGCGCGCGACGTCACTCGTCCGGCATCGGTGCTCCCCCCTGGCGGTGCCCGGCAACCTGGTCGCGTTAGTGTGGAGCGCCCGACGGATCGTTGATCTGGATCAACCAACGCCACCGTGCGCGACCGCCGGCCCCTTGTCGAGGGACAATGACAAAAATGTCAGAATGCCGCTTGCGGGCGGCCGGGGCGGCGCTCAGTCGCCGCGCTGCCGCAGCACCGTGGCGACTTCGGCGAGGGCGGCCGGATCGTCGATGGTCGGGGGCGCCGCCGGGTCCTGGCCGTCGGCGAGCCGGCGCAGGCTGCCGCGGAGGATCTTGCCGGAGCGCGTCTTCGGCAGCCGCGGCACCGGCAGCGCCGTGCGGAAGGCGGCGATCGGCCCGATCCGCGCGCGCACCAACGCCACCAGCTCGGCCGCGATCGCCGTGCCGGGCCGCGCGACGCCGGCCTTCAGCACGAAGAAGCCGAGCGGCACCTGGCCCTTCAGCGCATCCTGCGCGCCCACGACGGCGCATTCGGCGACGTCGGCGTGGCTGGCCAGCACCTCCTCGATGGCGCCGGTCGAGAGCCGGTGGCCGGCGACGTTGATCACGTCGTCGGTGCGCCCCATGACCCAGACATCGCCCTCGGCGTCGATCACGCCGCCGTCGCCGGTGCGGTACCAGCCCGGGAAATCGGCGAGATAGGCGGCGCGGTAGCCGGCATCGTCCTCCCACAGCGTCGGCGCGGCGCCGGGCGGCAGCGGCAGGCGGATCGCCAGGTGGCCGTTCTCGCCGCGCGGCAGCACCGCGCCGGCGTCGTCGAGCGCCTGCACGTCGTACCCCGGGCAGGGCCGGCCGCCGGAGCCGGGCTTGGGCGGGAACAGGCCGTAGGCGCGGAAGCCCGCGGTGATCGGCCAGCCGGTCTCGGTCTGCCACCAATGGTCCACCACCGGCCGGCCGAGCTTCTCCGCCGCCCAGATCGCGGTCGGCGGGTCGCAGCGCTCGCCGGCCAGATACAGCGCCTCGAAGTGCCGGAGGTCGTGGTCCGCGACCAGCGCGCCCTCCGGGTCCTGCTGCTTGATCGCGCGCAACGCGGTGGGTGCCGCGAACAGCACCCGCACCCCGTGCTCGGCGCAGACCCGCCAGAAGGCGCCGGCATCCGGCGTTCCGACCGGCTTGCCCTCGTAGAGGATGCTGGTGCAGCCGGCCAGCAGCGGGGCGTAGACGATGTAGCTGTGTCCGACCACCCAGCCCACGTCCGAGGCCGCCCAGAACACGTCGCCCGCGCCCATGCCGTAGATCATGCGCATCGAGTTGTGCAGTGCGACGGCATGCCCGCCGGCGTCGCGCACCACGCCCTTGGGCTTGCCGGTGGTGCCCGAGGTGTAGAGGACATACAGCGGGTCGGTCGCCGCGATCGGCACCGGCGCATGCGGCGCGGCCGCCGCCTCGGCCTCGGCGAAATCGTGGTCGCGCCCGGGCACCAGCGCGGCGCGGACCGCCTCGCGCTGGAGAATGAGGCAGGCGTCGGGCTTGTGCGCCGAGAGCGCGATCGCCGCATCCAGCATGGGCTTGTAGGCGATCACCCGCCCCGGCTCGAGCCCGCAGGAGGCGGAGACGATCGCGCGCGGGCGGGCATGCTCGATGCGCTTGGCAAGCTCGGGGGCCGCGAAGCCGCCGAACACCACCGAATGCACCGCGCCTAGCCGGGCGCAGGCGAGCATGGCGATCACCGCCTCCGGCACCATCGGCATGTAGATCACGACGACGTCGCCGCGCCGCACGCCGCGGTGGGCGAGGGCGCCGGCAACCCGCGCGGTGCGATCGCGGAGCTGCGCGGTAGGTGAACCGGATCGGTGTGGCCGCTGAGCGGGCTGTCCCAGATCAGCGCCGCCTGCTCGCCGCGCCCGGCGGCGACGTGCCGGTCGAGACAGTTCGCGCAGGTGTTGAGTGCCGCGCCGGGGAACCAGCGGCCGAACGTGCCGCCCGCGGGGTCGAAGACGCGGTCCCACCGCCGCTCCCAGGTGATCCCCTCCGCCGCCGCGGCCCAGAACGCCTCCGGATCGGCCTGCCAGGCGGCGTAGGCGGCGGCGTAGTCCATCGGCGGTGCTTCCTGGACGGCAATTTTCTTTAGGGTTGGCATCTTGCCATCGAACCTCGCGCGGAGAATAGAGTGCGGCAGAATCACCTACGCGGAACGGTCTGCGTGGGGCAGGGAGAACGTCCATGGAGCGATTTGTCTCGGGGGCGCCGACCCGGCGCGCCTTGCTCAACGCCGGGGGCGGCCTCGTCGCCGCCGCGGCGTTGCCCCCCCTCTTCGCGCGCAGCGCGCTGGCGGCCGAAAGCAATCCGCCGATCGGCACCTATCCCGCGGGCTCGGCGGGCAATTCCGTCTTCATCGGCATCACCGTGCCGCGCACCGGCACCTATGCCGTGCAGGGCGAGGACGAGCTCAAGGGCTACCTGCTCGCGGTCGAGCACATCAACACCGGCGACCCGCTGATCAAGCAGATCTCGCCGCGCACGACGAAGGGCGTGCTCGGCAAGCAGCTCAAATACGGCGTCGCCGATTCCGAGGCGAAGCCGAACACCGCGGTGCAGGAGCAGTCGCGCTTCATCAGCGAGAACAAGGCGGTGCTGATCACCGGCTCGCACCTCGAGCGCGGTCGCGGTGGCGCTCAACAAGCTCGCCCAGCGCGAGAAGGTGCTCTACGTCGCCGGCATCTCCGGCTCGAACGACACCACCGGCAAGGACTGCGTGCGCTACGGCTTCCGGCAGTGCTTCTACGGCCAGACCGCCGCCGCCGCGATCGCCCCGGTGCTGCTGAAGACGATCGGCAAGAACAAGAAGGCGGCCTACCTGACGCCGGACTACACCTACGGCCATACCGTCCAGCAGTCGATGGAGGACTTCCTCAAGCGGGAGGGCGGCTGGACCACGGTGACCAACCAGGTGGCGCCGCTCGGCGCGCCGGACTACAGCTCCTACCTGCTCAACATCGCCAATTCCGGCGCCGAGGTGCTGCTCAACGTCAACTGGGGCCACGACGCCGTGCTGTCGATCCAGCAGGCCAAGCAGTTCGGCATCCTGGCCAAGCAGAAGCTGGTGATCCCCTACCAGATCGCCGTTCCTGGCCAAGGAAGTCGGCGCGGACCTGATGGCCGGCGTCTTGCCGCCACCGATTTCTGGTGGACGCTCGAGGACAAGTATCCGCTGGCCAAGATGTTCGTCGAGGCGTTCGAGAAGAAATACGGCTACAAGCCGGAATGGGGCGCCAACAACGCCTACATGGAGTTCGCCCTGTGGGCCGACGCGGTGGAGCGCGCCGGCACCTTCTATCCGCCCGCCGTCATCAAGGCCTACGAGGCGGGGCAAGCAGATCCAGTCGACGGTCGGCGAGGTCTGATTTCCGCGCCGCCGACCACCAGCTCGTGCGGCCGGTCATCATCGTCCGTGGCAAGAAGCCGGCCGACATGAAGAACCCCGAGGATTTCTGGGACGTCGCTGGAGATCGTTCCCGGCGAGGGGCTGATGCAGAAGCCCGACGCGTTCGGCTGCAAGCTCGGCGACTACACCTGAGGGATTCGACGCCACGGCGCGGGGGAGTGGGCGCGGGCTTGGCAGGCGCTGCGGCGGCGGTCAAACCTGACGTGGCCATGAACCTTCTCCGCCGCTCCGGGCCGCGCGCATGATCACCTGGCCGAACTTCGTCTCGCAGCTGTTCAACGGGCTGGCGACCGGCGCGCTGCTGGCGCTGATCAGCTCCGGCCTGACGATCATCTACGGCACGCTCGGCGTGCTGAACCTCGCGCACGGCGCGATGTTCATGCTCGGCGGCTATGCCGGCTACGTCGCCTTCCAGGCGACCGGCTCGTTCGTCGTCGCGGTGATCGCCGGCGCGCTGTTCCTGGTCGTGGTCGGCGCGGCTGCTCGAGCGGGTCGTCATCCGCCATTTCTACGACCGCCCGCCGGAGGACCAGATCCTGCGTCACCTTCGGCATCGGCATCGTGCTCGTCGAGCTGGTGCGGCTTCGGCTTCGGCAGCCTGTCGCTGACGGTGCCGCCGCCGGCCTGGGCCGCGGGCGTCACGCCGATGGGGTTCATGATCTATCCGACCTACCGCATCGTCGTGCTGGGGATCGCGGCGGTCGCGCTCGGCGGCGCTCTACATCGTGCTCTACCGCACGCGGCTCGGCATGATCGTGCGCGCGGGCATCGAGGATTCCGGCATGGTCGGCATGCTCGGCATCAACGTCTACCGCGTGTTCATGGTGGTGTTCGGCATCGGCGCGATGGCCGCCGGCTTCGCCGGCATCGTCAACGCGCCGGTGGTGTCGCTGACGCCCGACATGGGCGAGGCGATCCTGGTGCAGACCTTCGTCGTCGTCGTCATCGGCGGCGTCGGCTCGTTTCCCGGCGCGATCCTCGGCGGCCTGATCGCCGGCGAGATCCTCAGCCTGACCTCGATGGTCAATCCGGCCTATTCGCAGGTGATGCTGTTCGCGGTGATGACGCTCGTGCTGCTGCTGCGGCCGCAGGGCCTGCTCGGCGCAGCGGGGCCGCGAATGAGCGCGGCGGCGCTGATGCCGCGCCGCCGGCCCCTGCTGGTCGAGGCGCTGACCGCGCTCGGCCTCGATCGCGGCGCCGTTCGTGCTGCCGCTATCTCGGCTTCGCGCCCGACACGGTCAACCAGATCCTGGTCTGGGGCCTGTTCGGCATCGGCTTCGACATCCTGTTCGGCTACACCGGCCTGCTTTCGTTCGGCCAGTCGGCGTTCTACGGCACCGGCGGCTTCGTCGCCGCCTATCTGCTCGACCAGCAACCTGATGTCGAACGTGATCGCTCGCGCTGCTCATCGGCACGGTCGGCGCCGGCGCTGGTCGGCGTCGCTGGTCGGGCTGATCGCGCTGCGGCGCACCGGCATCTACTTCGCGATGATCACGGTCGCGATCGCCGAGACGTTCTTCTTCGTCGAGAACTCGCCGCTCTCCGCCTGGACCGGCGGCGAGAACGGCCTGCCCGGCGTGCCGACGCCGAGCTTCGAGCTCGGCGGCTTCGTCCTATCAGGTCGGCACCGGCTGGTCGATGTACGGCTTCCTGGCCGTCTGCTACTTCATCGGCATCGTGATCGCGCTGCGCATCGTGCGCTCGCCGGTCGGCGCGATCTTCAGCGCGATCCGCGACAATCCGCTGCGCGCGCGCGCGCGGTGGGCCACGCGGTCGGCGCGCTACAAGCTGGCCGCCTTCGTCATCGCCGCCGCCTATGCCGGCTTCGCCGGCGGGCTGCTCGGCGTGCTGCAGGGCTTCATGCCGCCCGATGCGTTCACCTTCGACACGTCGGGCCAGCTGGTGATGCAGACCGCGATCGGCGGCACCGGCACGCTGTTCGGCCCGCTGCTCGGCGCCGCGGTCTGGCTGTATCCTGCGCGACTTCCTGCAGGAGGCGCTCGGGCTCGGCGCGCACGTGGAAGCTGGTGCTCGGGCGTGGTCTTCGTGCTGCTGGTCTGCTTCCTGCGCCGCGGCCTCATCGGCGGTCTGCGCGATCTGGTCGCGGCGCTTCGACCGCGCAGCCGCATCCGCCGGCGCCGGAGGAGAGCGCCGCCGATCGCCGACGGCGCCGCCGCCGCTCGCCAGCGTCGGCCCGCCGCGCCGCGCCAGCGAGGCGCCGTTCTCGGCGGCCGGTGCTGGAGGCGCGCGGCGCTGACCAAGTCGCTTCGGCGGCATCGTCGCCAACCGCGACATCAACTTCTCGCGTCGACGCAGGGCGAGCTGCGCGGCATCATCGGCCCCAACGGCGCCGGCAAGAGCACCTTCTTCAAGATGCTGACCTGCGAGGTGCCGCCGACCTCCGGGCGCATCCTGTTCCACGGCCGCGACATCACCGGCATGGACGTCGCCGCGCGTGTGCCAGCTCGGCCTGACCAAGAGCTACCAGGTCAACCAGCTCTTCCCGCGCCTGACGCTGCGCGAGAACATCGTGATCGCCGCGCTGGCCGAGCGGCGCGGCCTCTTCCGCCTCGACCTGCTGCGCCGCATCGACCGCGTGCCGGGGCTCGACGACGCAGGTGGAGCAGCACGCTGGCGCTGGTCGGCCTGACCGCGCGCGCCGACGTGCCGGTCGCCGAACTCGCCTATGGCGAGAAGCGGCGGCTGGAGATCGGGCTGGCGCTCGCCACCTCGCCGTCGCTGCTGCTGCTCGACGAGCCGCTCGCCGGCATGAGCCCGCGCGAGCGCGCGGAGACGGTGCAGCTGCTGAAGAACATCCGCCGCGGCCGCACGCTGGTCGTGGTCGAGCACGACATGGACGCGGTGTTCGAGCTCGCCGAACGCATCACCGTGCTGCACGAGGGCGCGCTGCTCGCCGAGGGCACGCCGGCGGAGATCCAGCGCAACAGCCTGGTGCAGGAAGCCTATCTCGGCGGGGTCGCGGCGGCATGAGCGCGCTGCTCGAAGTCGAGCGGCCTCAACAGCTACTACGGCGACAGCCACATCCTGTTCGACGTGTCGCTGCAGGTCGAGCAGAACGAGGTGGTGGCGCTGCTCGGCCGCAACGGCGCGGGCAAGAGCACGACGCTCAAGAGCCTGATCGGCGCTGGTGCGGCCGCGCTCCGGGCGGATCGTGTTCGACGGCGCGGCGACGCAGGCGCTGCCGCCGCACGCCATCGCCGCGCTCGGGCATGCAGCTGGTGCCGGAGGAGCGGCGCATCTTCGGCAGCCTGAGCGTCGAGGAGAACCTGGTGCTCGCCGGCCTGACCGCGAAGGCATCGCGCTGGCCGCTGGAGCGGGTCTACGAGATGTTCCCGCGCCTGCGGGAGCGGCGGCGCAGCCGCGGCACCGACCTCTCGGGCGGCGAGCAGCAGATGCTGGCGATCGCGCGCGCGCTGGTGCGCAGCCCGAAGATCGTGCTGCTCGACGAGCCGTTCGAGGGGCTGGCGCCGATCATCGTGCGCGACCTGCTGGCGACCTGCCGCCAGCTCGCCGAGGCCGGGCAGACCATCATCGTGGTCGAGCAGAACATCGCGGCCGCGATGAGCCTCGCGGACCGCGTCTACATCATCAACAACGGCCACATCGTCGAGGAGCTGGTCGGCGAGCGCCGTGCGGGCGCAGCCGGACGTGCTGCACCGCCATCTCGGCGTGTAGCGCGGGGTGTCGGGGGCGGGGCGCGGCCGGGGTTGATCCCGGGCGATCGTTTGTATACAAACAGTCGCGCAGGTCGGGGGATTGCCGTGGCAGGCACGGGGCCGGCCTTCCGGGGCGCCGAGGCGCCGGCGGCGGGCGCGCTGGACGGGTATGCGGTGGAGGAGCAGGTGGGTTTCCTGCTGCGCCGCGCGCATCAGCGGCACGTGGCCCTGTTCCTGGCGACCATTGGTGATATCGAACTGACCCCGCGGCAGTTCACGGCGCTGATCAAGACGGTCGAGATGGGACACGTGACGCAGAACCAGCTTGGCCGGCTGGCGGCCATGGATCCGGCGACGGTGCAGGGCGTGGTGCGCCGGCTGACTACGCGCGGCCTGCTGCGGCGCATGCCGGACCCGATGGACCGCCGCACCGCCGTGCTGACGGCGACCCCCGAGGGGCTGGACGTGGCGGCCCGCGCCGTGGCCTGCGCGCGACGCACGACCGAGGCGACGCTTTCCCCACTGGACGCCGGCGAACGGCGGCACCTTCTGACTTTGCTGCGCAAGCTCGCGTGAGGACCATTTGATGGATGCGGCCACGCCGACCTCTCAGCCTCTGTTTGCCGAACTGGCGACCCGCGAGGGGCTGGTGCGGCTCGATCAGCGGTTTCTCACCTTCCTGGAGGCCGAGGACGCGGCACTGCACGCACGCCTGCTGACCGCCCGCGCCGCCCCGGCGGCCCTGGAGGCCAAGGCGGAGAGCGAGTTGCTGGTGGCGCTCGGCGCGCACCTCGAGAGCTTCGTGGCCGAGGTGTTCGACATCGAGGCCGCGGTCGCGGCGCTGGCGACCGAGACGCGGCGGCTCGACCCGATCCATGCCTGCAAGCGGCTGTTCGTGCAGCGCCAGGCGGTGAAGAAATATCCCGACCCCGCCGGCTTCGACGGGGCAGCGTTGCGGGCGGCGCTGGAGGCCGCCATCGCGGCGACCGCTGACCGAACGCGCGTTCGCCGAGGCGGTGGCGCGGTGGGAGCAGGACGGCGCCGCCGAACTGCTCGACGCGGCGCTGCGCTACGCCGCCTGGGCGACACTGACGCCAGCGGGTCGGGCTGCGCATCACGGCGGCACGCTGTTCCATGTTCCCCGCAAGGTCGATCCGCAGCATCTGGTGCCGTTCGAGACCATCGTGCGCGACGGCGTCACCATGCGCCGGCTGCCGGAGCACGACTGGCGCCCGCGCGACGGGTTCGCGCTGACCGACGCCGGGATGAACACGCAGCAGGCGCTGGACCAGGTCAACTACTGCATCTGGTGCCATACGCAGGGCAAGGATTCCTGCAGCAAGGGGCTGAAGGATCGCAAGACCGGCGAGTTTCAGAAGAGCGCGTTCGGCGTAACCCTCGCCGGCTGCCCGCTCGATGAGAAGATCAGCGAGATGCACACGCTGCGCGCGCAGGGCTGCGTGCTGGGCGCGTTCGCGGTCGCGACGGTGGACAACCCGATGCTGGCGGCGACCGGCCATCGCATCTGCAACGACTGCATGAAGGCCTGCATCTATCAGAAGCAGGAGCCGGTGGACATCCCGCAGGCCGAGACTTCGATCCTCAAGGACGTGCTGGCGCTGCCCTGGGGGTTCGAGATCTACGCGCTGCTGACGCGCTGGAACCCGCTCGACCTGCGCCGCCCGCTGCCGCGACCGGACAGCGGGCGCAAGGTGCTGATCGTGGGCCTGGGGCCGGCCGGGTTCACGCTCGCGCACCATCTGCTCAATGACGGGCACACGGTGGTTGCCATCGACGGCCTCAAGATCGAGCCGCTCGGGTTCGACCCGTTGCAGCCGGTGCAGGACACGGCGGCGCTGTTCGAGAATCTCGACGACCGCATCATGGCAGGCTTCGGCGGCGTGGCCGAATACGGCATCACCGTGCGCTGGAACAAGAACTACCTGAAGCTCGTGCGCCTGCTGCTGGAACGGCGCGCGGGCTTCGCCGCGTTCGGCGGCGTGCGGTTCGGCGGCGGCGGCACGCTCGGGATGGACGAAGCCTGGGCCGATGGGTTTCGATCACATCGCGCTGTGCATGGGGGCGGGAAAGCCCACGGTCATCGACATGCCGGGCGGGCTCGCGCGCGGCGTGCGGCAGGCGAGCGACTTCCTGATGGCGTTGCAGCTCACCGGTGCGGCGAAGCAATCCTCCATCGCCAACCTGCAGGTGCGCATGCCGGTGGTGGTGATCGGCGGCGGCCTGACGGCGATCGACACCGCGACCGAGAGCCTTGCGTACTACGTGCGGCAGGTGGAGAAATTCGCGCTGCGCTACCGAACGCTCGTGGCCGAGCGCGGCGAGGCGGCGGTGCGGGCGCGGTGGAGCGCCGAGGAGGCGGCGGTCGCCACGGAGTTCCTCGAACACGCCGCCGCCGTCGCGGCCGAGCGCGCGGCGGCCGCGGCCGAGCATCGTGCGCCGCATTTCGCGCCGCTGCTGGAGCAGTGGGGCGGGGCGACGATCGCGTATCGCCGCAGCATCACCGATGCGCCGAGCTACACGCTCAATCACGAGGAAGTCGCGAAGGCGATGGAGGAGGGCGTGCGCTTCGCCGAAGGGCTGACGCCGCGCGCGATCGACACCGATGCATTCGGACATGCATCCGCCCTGCGCTGCACGCGCGCCGACGGCACCGAGGCGGTTCTGCCCGCCCGCGCGGTGCTGGTGGCCGCCGGGACATCGCCGAACACGGTCCTGGCGCGCGAGGATGGCCGCATCCAGCTCGACGGCAAGTATTTCCAGGCGGTCGATGCGACGGGGGCGGCGGTTGTGCCGGCACGCGGCCTCGCGAAGCCGGACCGCGCGGACGTGCTGATGCATCGCGCCGAGGCGGGCCGCTTCATCAGCTTCTTCGGCGATCTGCACCCGAGCTTCTTCGGCAACGTCGTGAAGGCGATGGGCAGCGCCAAGCGCGGCTATCCGGTGGTGAGCGCCATGATGCAGCAGGCGCCGCGATCGTCGCAGCGCGGCGCGGAGCTCATCACCGCCTGCCGCACGGCCCTGACGCCCACCGTGCACGCCGTGCATCGGCTTACGCCGACCATCGTCGAGGTCGTTGTGCACGCGCCCGCCCAGGCGCGCGCGTTCCGGCCCGGCCAGTTCTTCAGGCTGCAGAACTACGAGATGCACGCGCCGCGCGTGAGCGAGGCGGGCGTCGGCGCGACGCTTCTCGCGATGGAGGGCCTCGCGATGACCGGCGCCTGGACCGATCCGGAGCGCGGCCTCGTCTCCATCATCGCGCTGGAGATGGGCGGCAGTTCCGACCTGTGCGCGACGCTGAAGCCCGGCGAGCCCGTGGTGCTGATGGGGCCGACCGGCACGCCCACCGAGATTCACGCGAACACCACCGTGGCCCTGATCGGCGGCGGCCTCGGCAACGCCGTGCTGTTCAGCATCGGCGCGGCGCTGCGGGCGGCCGGATCGCGCGTGCTGTATTTCGCCGGCTACAAGGCGCGGCAGGACCGCTACAAGGTTGCGGAGATCGAGCGCGCGGCGGATGCGATCGTCTGGTGCTGCGACGAGGCGCCGGGCTTCGTGCCGACACGGCCGCAGGATCTGCAGCTTCGTCGGCAACATCGTCGAGGCGATGGCGGCGTACGGCGCGGGCCGCCTCGGCGCCGCGCCGATCGCGCTCAGCGATGTCGCCCACATGATCGTGATCGGCTCCGACCGGATGATGGCGGCGGTGGGCGCGGCGCGCCACGGCGTGCTCGCGCCGTATCTGCAGCCGGGGCACACCGCGATCGGCTCGATCAACTCGCCCATGCAGTGCATGATGAAGGAAGTGTGCGCGCAGTGCCTGCAGCCGCACATCGACCCGGTGAGCGGGGCGCGCAGCGTCGTGTTCTCCTGCTTCAACCAGGATCAGGCGCTGGACCGCGTGGACTTCCCGGCGCTCAATGAGCGGCTGCGGCAGAACGGCGTGCAGGAGAAGCTGACGGCGCAGTGGATCGACCGCGCACTGCACCTGCTGCACGCGCGGCCGCCAGTCGCTGCGGAGTAGGGGGCGGCGGAGTAGGGGAGGCCAGGCATGGCGCTCGCGGCGGGGCCGGAGAAACAAGTCGGCAAGCTTGTCATCACCAATATCGGCCTGATGCTGTCCGGCAAGCTGGAGGCGCCGCTGCTGGACGCGGACACCGTCGTTGCCGAGGACGGGAAGATCGTGGCACTCGGCAAGGCGGCCGACTGCGACACCGAAGGCGCGCGCACCCGCATCGACGCGCATGGCTGCGCGCTGGCACCCGGCCTGATCGACAGCCACGTGCATCCGGTGTTCGGCGACTGGACGCCGCGGCAGAACCAGCTCGGCTGGATCGACAGTTTTCTGCACGGCGGCGTGACGACGATGGTGTCGGCGGGCGAGGTGCACCTGCCCGGCCGGCCGCGCGATGTGGTCGGCCTGAAGGCGCTCGCGATCACGGCGCAGCGCAGCTTCAGCAATTTCCGGCCGGGCGGCGTGAAGCTGCATGCGGGCGCGCCGGTGCTTGAGAAAGGCATGGTCGAGAGCGACTTCGCCGAACTCGCGGCGGCCGGCGTCACGCTGCTCGGCGAGGTCGGGCTCGGCAGCGTGAAGGCGGGCTACGAGGCGAAGGAGATGGTGGCCTGGGCTCGGAAATTCGGGATTCAGAGCACGATCCATACCGGCGGTCCCTCGGTCCCCGGCTCCGGCTACATCGACGCCGACACGGTGCTGGAGGCCGATGCCGACATCATCGGCCACATCAACGGCGGCCACACCGCGCTGCCGCTGTCGCAGATCCGGTGCCTGTGCGAAGGCTGCCGGCGCGCGATCGAGATCGTCCACAACGGCAACGAGCTTGCCGCGCTCAGCGCCTTTCGCTACGCGCGCGAGCTGGACCAGATGTCGCGCGTGATCCTCGGCACCGACAGCCCGGCCGGGGTCGGGCGTGCAGCCGCTGGGCATCCTGCGCATGATCGCGCTGCTCGCCTCGCTCGGCGACGCGCCGGCCGAGATCGCGTTCGCCTGCGCCACCGGCAACACCGCCCGGCTGCGCAAGCTCGATGCCGGCATCATCGAGCCCGGCCGCGCCGCCGACTTCGTGCTGATGGACCGCGCGCAGCATTCCGCCGGCACCGATCTGCTGGATTCCGTGCGCAAGGGCGACCTGCCCGGCATCGGCATGGTGATCATCGACGGCATCGTGCGCTGCGGGCGCAGCCGCAACACGCCGCCCGCCGAGCGCGTTCCGGAGGTTCTCGCATGAGTGACGAGCCGCTCGGCCCGGTGGTCGATCCGACGCCGCGCCCGCTGCCGGCGCGCGTGCCGCTGGCCGGCCGGTTCGTGCAGCTTGAGCCGCTGCACGTGCGCCACGCGCCCGACCTCTGGCGCGCGGCCGAGGCCGGCACGCCGCGCGGCGATGCGAGCTGGACCTGGCTGGGCTACGGCCCGTTCGCCTCGGCCGAGGCGATGCGCGGCGTGGTCGCCGATCTCGCCGCGACGCACGACCCCATGGCCTGGGCGGTGCGCCCCATTGCCACCGGCGAGGTCTCCGGCTGGCTCACGCTGATGGACATCCAGCCGAAGCACGCCGCGATCGAGCTCGGCAACATCTGGTTCGCGCCGCGCATGCAGCGCACGCCGGCCGCCACCGAGGCGATGTTTTTGCTGCTGCGGCTGGCCGCCGACGATCTCGGCTATCGGCGGCTGGTGTGGAAGTGCAACGCACTGAACGCGCCCTCGTGCCGCGCCGCCGAGCGGCTGGGCTTCACCTATGAGGGCGAGCACCGCGCGCATTACGTGGTGAAGGGGCGGCGCCGCGACACCGCGTGGTACAGCATGGTCGACGACGAGTGGCCACGGGCGCGCGATGCGATCGCGGCGTGGCTGGATGCGGCGAATTTTTCCCCGGATGGCACCGCGAAACGGGGGCTGGCGCAGATACGGGGCACATCTGCCTCGTAGAAGTCGTAGCAATTTCGCAACATTAACGGCGCGCCCGGGCGTCGCGGCGTCACGTCGCGCCGTCACGTCACGCCGCCTCACGTCACACCATTGGGCGGGCCGCAGGCGCGGAGCAGGATCGGTGGCGCCCGCATCGGCCCCTTGCGGCGCGGCGGCCCCTTGCGGCGCGGCGGGTTGGGCGCGGATGCGGGCGGGGCAGCGCGGCCGGCGGTGGCGGCCTGGGCCGGGGGCGCCCGCCGGACCGGCGGTGGCAGCGCCAGGAAGGCCGGCGGGCGCACCCCCAGCATCCGGCAGAGGGGGCGCAGGACGCGCCCGGTTTGCGGCGCGGCGGCGACCAGCGCCGCCATCTCCGGGCCGGCCAGCAGGTGCTGCAACTGCGATGCCCCGGCGGCACTTTCCGGCACCAGCCGCAGCAGCCAGGCGACGCGCCGTGGCAGGGCGGGCGCATTTTCGGGGCCGCCGCCGGGCGGGGCTTGGCGGCGCCCCGGTTGCGGCGCGGCGGCGATGGGGTTCCGGCGCGGGCGGCGTGTGCCGCGAACCGGGCGGCCATGCGGCGCAGCCGCGTGCAGATCAGCACGATCAGCGGCCCGGCAAGCCGCCCGCCGCTGATCCGCGCCGCGACCATTTGGCATAGTAGGTCGATGATGGCGGCGAGGTGGGTTGCCGCGGCGGAAGGCGGGCGGGGCATGAACGGAACTAGAACACAGCGTTGCCCGGCTGGGCAAATAGGACGTTCGGCTGGCCGATAGCCGGACGAGGGTGACGAACGGCACTCGCGGCATGGCCGGCGGCGAGTCTACCGTAGGTCGATTACGTAGTTCGTAGGTCGATTACGTAGTTGACAAACACTCCGGCTGGGTATGGAATTTTCGTCAACGAGACAGACCGATGTCCTCCTGAACGCACCCCACTTCCACGATGTGGCAGCCGCCTACGCGGACCTAGAGGCGACCTTGTCGCTACACGACCCGGTCTGCCCCCGCTGCGGCGCGATACATCGGATCACGCCGGTTAAGGGCGGCCAGATCGGTCTCTATCGCCGTGGTTCCTGCAAGCGCCGGTTCACGGTGAAGGTTGGCACGGTGTACGAGTGCAGCCACGGCCCGCTGAACCTCTGGCTGCAGGCCGTCCATACGCCACACCAAGAAGGGAATCGGAGCCACTAGCACATGCGCACGCCGGACGTTCAGTACGTGGTGATGCACACATGAACATGGTGGAAGGCTTCTACGGCGCTTTCAAGCTCGGCATGGAGGGCGTCTGTCGGCACTGCTCTGAGAAGCACCTGCACCGCCACGTCGCAGAGTTCGATTTCCGATACCATAACCGCGTGAAGCTGCGCGTGGACGATTTGGCTCGTACCGCCAATGCCCTTCGTGGTACTGTCGGGCAAAGTCTGACCTAACGTGGCTCACCACCGGCCGCGTAAAGCGGCCTGAGGAAGGGAGGATGGGTAAGTCGTTTTCCGTAACCGTTTATCCTGCCGCGGACGGCGCCGAATATCTGTCTGTTGCCGATGCCATGCGGCAGGTTTTGGACCTGATTGACGCTCTTGAGCAGACGGAGGCATCCGAGGGCTCAGGGCGCCAAATCGTATGGCGCCTCCTTAAAGCACATACCCATTCTCCGCCGTTTACAGTGACGGCTGGAGCGTTTTCGGTCGATCCTGTCGTGTCGGTGTCGCTGCAGGCAGACCGGATATCTTCTATGTTTTCGGAGGGCGTTCAGGGGCTCCTAGAGGGCAGGGCCTCCGCTTGGATCGATTCGAAAATAGCCGCGCCGCTCAAGCGGGTTTTCCAGCGTAACCTGAACGGCATTGGCAGAACTGCGATAGATGTGCAGGACGAGGAGTCGTTCAACATATTACCCGGGAATGCGCAAATTGCGACAACGACCTTAGATGGTCTGCTACTAGCGGTAGAGGCCGCACGGCCAGATTACACAAGGACAGAGTACGGCGCTGTAGAAGCAGAGATATTCGAAATCATTCGATGGAACGAAAGGCCAGCTCTGACTGTAGTAGAGAGGCTTTCTGAGGAAAAAGCGACGTGCGTTTTAAGCGATGAGCTTGCCGCAAGATTGGGTCCAGAACACAAATGGCTTGAGGCATGGGATGGTCGTCGTATTCTGATTACGGGCGCTCTCCATTTTGGGAAAGACGGCAACCTGAAGCGCGTGGACGCGACGGACGTTGAAGAAATGCCTTGGACAGATGTCACATTGACAGAATTTCGTGGAATAGACATACTGCAAGGCGCAACGGTCTCAGCGCATCTTAATGCGCTTCGGGAGGAGTAACTTGGCTAGGGTCATAAAGATCTACTGGGATAGTTGCGCTTGGCTCGGCCTCCTAAACGGTGAGCCCGACAAGAAGCGTGAATTGGAAATTGTATATAACCATGCCAAGAAGGGTCACTATGAACTAGTAATTGCTCACCCTACCCCGGCGATGTGGCTCTGCGGGTGAATGGGCGGCCAGCACGAAACGGAGGACGTCGAGCACCGAGGCACGGTTTGCCTTTGCGGTGCTGACGACGGAGCGGAAGGCGGCGTAGGTTTCGGCGCCCCACTCGCAGCGGAACCCGTTGGTCACCTTGCGGAAGATCACACTGGGGCGGAGATGTCGCTCGGAGACGTTGTTGGTGTACGGCACATCCCGGTTGGTGACGAACACGAAGAGATGCGCCCTGTTGGCGGCGATGCGCTTGCGGAGCTTGCGTCCCGGCTCGCCCAGTGGGATGGCCGCGATGATGCGATCGAGCCGGCGATCCAGATCGGCGCGATACTGCGCCAGTGTCGTGTCTTTCAATGTCGGCCGTCGTCGGCCGATGGCGATGGCGCGCAGCAGCAGGCGTTTGAACGCGGCGCTGAATTCGGTATCGCCGCACTCCGCCGCATAGCGCGCATCGCGCAGCAGATGCGCCAGGCACACCTGCCATTGCACCGCATGGCCGCGCTGGCTGCCCAGCATGTCGGACACCCAGACCCGCGGCTGGCTGGCGCCGAACAGGCCCTGCACCACGGCCTTGCCGCGGCTGGGGCGAATGACGTGCAGCACGGCCAGCGTGCCGATGAACACCCATTCCCACCAGGTCTTGCCACTCACCCGCGCCGAGGTCTCGTCCGAACACACCACCGGGCTTGCTGTCACCGTCGCGCGGATCGCCGCCGAGGCGGCGAGCAGCGGCTCGCGTGCGCGGGCCAGCATGTTGCTGATCGCCCCTTCGCTGATCGCGAGCCCGAAAATGTCGCCCATGAGGGCGGCCAGGCGTTCCAGCCCGATGGCGTGGGCGTAATGCAGGTAAACCACCAGGGCGGCGATCGACTGACCGAACGGCGAACCGGGTTCCAGTCCGCTCGGCGCCGGCGCGGTCGCACGTTCGCCGCAGCAGGCGCAACGGCCGCCGAACAGCCGTACCCGCGTGACGTCCGGCCTGGTCGGTGGCAACTCGATGCGGTCATACACAAGCTGTGGCGTCTGCTGTCCGGCCGGGAACACGGCGGCGCAATGCGGGCAAGCGCCGAGCGTGGCATCGACGACGCGGTCAGGGTTCGCCTCCAGCGCGCGGCCGACGCCGGGGCGGCTCTGGCGCGGCGGCTTGTCGCCGGCGGGACGATCAGGCTTCTCTCCCTTCGACGGCGGCAGTGAGGAATTGTCCGGCGTCTTGGCCGGACGCTCGAATTTGGCCAGCCGCTTCTCAAGTTCGGCGATGCGGGCCAGCGCCGCTTGCAACTGCCCGACGAGCGGCAGCAGCGACAGGATGAGCCCATCCTTCTCCGCGACGGTCAGCTTGCTGAGGTCGATCTCGGGCGGCACACAGAGCTTGAATCGAGTCGCCCGTGACCGCGTCAACCACTTCCGCGATCACCAACGCCGCCGCCAAACCAGAACCTCAGGCGCTACCCGGGTGAGCAATTACATGAACTATGGACTTCTACAATAGCAATCACTGAAGTTCGTAGACTAGATTCGGAGAAATCTGACGTAAAACCACTGAAAGCTGAAAATCTCAAGACGATAAGCAACATATTCAAGCAACCGTTCGTTAAGCCAATACCAATGGGCGTAGACATTGCTGAACACGCTCGCGAACTATGGCATATGTTCCGGGGCTCGGAAAGTGGCAAGATGCCGCACATTTGGCGTCGGCCATTCGCTGGGACATCTCGACATTTCATACCTATGACGCTGATCATTTGATCCAATTAAGCTTGAAACACATTTGTCGAAACGGCACTCCTGTTCTGATAACTTATCCCGATGAAACAACGGAAGGGCCGCTCTTTGCTAAGAAAGCCTGACGTAGTTGAGCAGCGTGAACGCTCGATCGAATCAGCCCGTGAACTCGGCGCTGATGCGGACGACACCGCTTTCCGCGGGCCAGCAAGGACCGCACGTGTAACTCCGACGGAGCCTTCTCAAGGAAGGGCTGGGAAGCCCGTGACTGTGCTACCGGCTCGGAAGGCGAAGGGGGCCTTCTCAGCATCAAATTGGTCGGCGGGCCGGATCGGCATGCGGGACAAGGGACAGCGTGTCTTGGCTAATAAGAAGCGGGCGACGAAGAGCATCACCAAGCCGGTTGCACCCGGCACCAGACGCTAGCCCGCAGAGAACAGCGTTTCTCTATCTAGCCCCGTGCTTGCAAAGTGCATGGTCGCCTTTCCGAAAAGGGCAGGAGAGAGCCCACCCCACCTCACACCTGCAAATGCGCCGCCCGCGCGCCCTCATCCGCCATCAACGCCGCCATCGTCCCATCCCACACGATGCGCCCGCTCTCGATCACCGCCGCGCGGTCGGCAACGCGCGCGGCGAAATGCAAGTTCTGTTCGGCGAGCAGCACCGTCACACCCGCCGCCTTCAGCGCGATCACCGCCTCCGCCATCTGTTCGACGATCACCGGTGCCAGACCCTCGCTCGGCTCGTCGAGCAGCACGAGCGCGGGGTTGCCCATCAGCGTGCGCGCGATCGTCAGCATCTGCTGCTCGCCGCCGCTCATCCGCGCCGCCGGGCCGGTTGCGCATGTGGCCGAGATTGGGGAACAGCGCGAACAGGCGCGCATGCGTCCATGCCGGCACGCCGTCGCGCGGCGGCCGGCGGCCGACCTCCAGGTTCTCCATCACCGTCAGATCGGCGAAGATGCGCCGATCCTCCGGCACGTAGCCGATGCCGAGGCGCGCGATGCGGTGCGGTTCCCAGCCGGCGACGTCCTGGCCGCGGAACACCACCCGGCCGCGCGCGGGGCGCAGCAGGCCGATCAGCGCCTTCATGGTCGTGCTCTTGCCGGCGCCGTTGCGGCCGAGCAGCACCAGCACTTCGCCCGGCGATCGAGGTGCAGACTGATGCCTTGCAGAATGTGCGCGCGCCCGTAGAGCGCGTGCAGGTCTTCCACGCGCAGCATCAATGCCCGCCGCTGGTGGCGCCGGAGCCGAGATAGACTTCGCGCACGCGCGCATCGGCGCGGATCGCGGGGCCGTCGCCCTTCGGCGATCAGCGTGCCCTGGTGCAGCACGAGAATCCGGTCGGCGACGGCGAACACCACGTCCATGTCGTGCTCGGTGAACAGCACCGCGATGCCGCGCCCGGTCGCGAGCGTCGCGCGCAAGCCGCATCAGCGCCGCACGCTCGGCCGGCGCCATGCCGGCCGTGGGCTCGTCCATCAGCAGCAGACGCGGTGCGCTCGCGAGCGCGATCGCCAGTTCCAGCCGCTTGAGATCGCCGTAGGCCAGCACGCCGGCGGCGCGCGCGGCCTGCGTCGGCGAGGCCCACCGATGCCAGCAGCGCGTCGGCCTCGGCGACGCGGCGATGGCGGGCGGCGCGCCAGAAGCGCCAGACGCCGTCGTGATGCGAAAGCAGCGCCATCTGCACGTTCTCGCGCACCGTCATCGACGCGAACGTCGCGGTGATCTGGAAGGTGCGGCCCGACGCCCATGCGCCAGATCCGGCGCGGCGCGCAGGCCGGTGACGTCGCGCCCGGCGATGCGCACGCGCCCGGCATCGGGGCGCAACTGGCCGCTGAGCATGTTGAAGCAGGTGGATCTTGCCGGCGCCGTTCGGGCCGATCAGCGCCACCATCTCCCCGGCCGCGACGGCGAAGCGACACGTCGCGCACCGCGCGCGACGCCGCCGAAACGCTTGCGCAGGCCCTCGGCCGCGAGAACGCTCACGCGGCGCGGCCGCCATGCCTGCTGCGCGGCGCCGGCGATGCCCTGGGGAAACGCGAGCACCAGCAGCACGATCGCCGCGCCGAGCGCCAGCCGCCACTGCGCTGGTCGCGAGCAGCAGGGCATCGTACAGGCCGGTATAGGCGAGCGCGCCGACGATCGGACCCGCGATCGTCTGCACGCCGCCGAGCAGGACCATCAGCAGCGCATCGACCGAGCGGCCGATGCGAGATCGTCGCCGGGAACACGCTGCCCTTGCTGAAGGCGATCAGCGCCGCCGGCGAGCCCGGCCGCCGCGCCCGCGATCGCGAACGCGGCGAGGCGCAGCGCGCTGTGCCCGGCAGGCCGATCGCCTCGGCGCGCAGCGGCGAAATCGCGCGCCGCGCGCAGCGCGTAGCCGAACGGCGCATAGAGGATGCGGCGCAGCAGCAGCGCGCCCGCCGGTGCAAAGCGCGAGCGCCAGCCAGTAGAAGACGCGCGGGTCGGCGAGCGCAGCCGCGCGGCCAGAGCGCCCAGGATGCCGTTGTCGCCGCCGGTGACATCCGACCATTGCAGCGCGACCGCCCAGACGATCTGCGCGAAGGCGAGCGTCAGCATCGCGAGATAGACGCCCGACAAGCCGCACGACGAACCACCCGAACGCCGCCGCCACGGCCCCCGCCGCGAGCACGGCGCGAGCAAGGCGAAGGGCAGCGGCCACGCCAGCGCGCTGGTCGTCAGCGCCGCCGCGTAGGCGCCGATGCCGAACCAGGCGGCATGGCCGAAGCTCGGCATGCCGCCGGGCCCCATCATGAAGTGCAGCGACGCGGCGAACAGAACCGCGATCATCGCCTCGGTCAGCACCGAAATCGCGAATGGCCCGACGCAGCAGCGGCGCGGCGGCGAGTGCGACCAGCAGCACCAGCCCGAGCACGCCACAGGACCGGCGGCGCCGGCAGCACGAGCGGCGGCGCCGCGGCCTCGCGCGCGTGCGGCGCCCGGCCGCCCCAGCAGTCCCTGCGGCCGCACCACGAGCACCACGGCCATCACGGCGAAGACCAGCACCAGCGTGAGCTTCGGCAACAGCACGATGCCGAACGCCTGCAACACGCCGATCAGCAGGCTCGCGAGATAGGCGCCGCCGAGGCTGCCGAGGCCGCCCACCACCACCACGACGAACGCATCGGTGATCGTCGGCAAGGTCCAGCTGCAGATTGGCCGAATGCGTCGGGCAGCGACAGCGCGCCGCCGAGCCCGGCGAGCCCCGCGCCGAGCGCGAACACGGCGGTGAACAGCACGCGCTGATCGACGCCGAGGGCGGCCACCATGTCGCGGTCCGCGGTCGCCGCGCGCACCAGCGTGCCCCAACCGCGTGCGGTGCAGCAGCAGCCAGAGCGCGCCGAGCACCAGCGGGCCGGCGGCGATCAGCACGAGGTCGTAGAGCGGGAACCGCTCGTCGCCGAAGCGGACGAACGCGCGCATCCAGTGCGGGCGGGGCAGGGCGAGATCCTCGGCGCCCCAGATCGCCTGCGTCACGTCCTGCACGATCAGCACCACGCCGAAGGTCGCGAGCAACTGCAGCAGTTCCGGCGCGCGATAGAGCCGGCGCAGCAGCGCCACTTCGAGCAGCGCGCCGAGCGCGGCGAGCGCCGAGCGCGGTCGGCGACGATGCCGAGCGCAGAATCCCGCCGGCGTGCGCGGCAGATGCGCAAGCACGCTCCATGCGACATAGGCGCCGAGCATGAACAGGCTGCCATGCGCGAAGTTCACCACCCGGCGTGACGCCGAAGATCACGGTCAGGCCGGCGGCGACCAGGAACAGCGACGAGGCGCCGGCCAGGCCGGTGAGGAACTGGACGAGGAGGAACGTCACGCGCGCGGCCGCGAACGGCGGCGCGCTAAGCCGGCCGCAACCTCCGCACGAACGCGTCCGGCGGCAGCGCCGTCGCGCCGCTCACGTAGCGCCAGTCCACCATCACGCCCCGCCCGTCCTTCAGCGCGGTCCGGCCGACGAAGGTGCCCAGCGTGCGACTGGTGATCGATCGCCCGCCACATCGCCTGTCCGAACGGCGTCGTGGAACGAGGCACCGGGAAAGCCCTTGTCGGCCATCGCGTCGGTCTGCGTGCTGCCGGTGCGCGTGATGCCGGCTGCGATCGCGTGCATGAGGGTGTAGCCGACCACCGATCCCATCTTCGGCGGCTCGTTGAAACTTCGCCGTGTAGGCGGCGCTGAAGGCCGCATTGGCGGGCGCCGTGTCGCTGGCACCCGGATAGCCGGTGACGATCCAGCCCTCCGGTGTCTCCTCCCCCAGCGGATCGAGATATTCCGGCTCGCCGGTCAGCATCGACACGACGGCGCGGCCCTCGAACAAGCCGCGCGTGTTGCCCTGGCGCACGAAATTCGTCAGGTCGGCGCCGAACGTCACGTTGAAGATCGCATCGGGCTTGGCCTCGGCGAGCGCCGCGACCGTGGCGCCGGCGTCGATCTTGCCGAGCGCGGGCCATTGCTCGGCCACGAACTCGACATCGGGCCGTGCGGCTTTCAGCAAGCTGGCGGAACCACTTCACGCTCGACTGGCCGTACTCGTAGTTCGGCGCCACCGTCACCCAGCGCTTCGCCGGCAGCTTGGCGGCGTCCGGCACCAGCATCGCCGCCTGCATGTAGGTCGAGGGGCGCAGGCGGAAGCACAGCCGATGGCCCTTCTCCCACACCAGCGCGTCGGTCAGCGGCTCGCCCGCGATGTACAGCACGCCGTGCTGCTTCGCGAAATCGCTGAGCGCGAGCCCGATGTTCGAGAGGAAGCCGCCGGCGAGCAGATCGACCTTCTGCTCGTTGACCAGCTCGCCCGCGAGCCGGATCGCGTCCGCGGCTTGCCGGCGTCGTCGCGGCTGATCACTTCGAGCTGCCGGCCCAGCACGCCGCCCGCCGCGTTGATCTGCTGCGACCGCGAGCTGCCAGCCGTTCCGGTAGGGCAGGGTGAAGGCGGGAACCGCGGTGTAGGAGTTGATCTCGCCGATGCGGATCGGCTGCGCGTTGGCGGCACGGCCGATCGCGGGCGTGGCCAGCGCCGCGGCGGCGGCGAGCAGGGAGCGGCGGGCGAGCGGCATCACAAACTCCTCCTACAAGAGCCCGGCAGCGAGGTTCACCGACAAGGCCAGGATCACCGTGTTGAACAGGAAGCCGAGCAGCCCGTGCGCGGCGGCGACGCGCCGCAGGCTGCGGCGCGTGATCTGCACGTCGGAAACCTGGAACGTCATTCCCAGCACCAGGGAAAAATACAGGAAATCCCAGTAGTCCGGCGTGTTCTCCTCGGGAAACACGAGGCCGCGCGCCAGCGTGCCGTCGCCGGCATCCTCGTAGTACTCGTGCGCGTAGCGCATCGCGAACACGACCTGCGTGGTCAGCCAGGACAGGACCTGGGTGATCGCGACCAGCGCGATGTGGAAGGAACGCGGCGCCGCCGACATTCCCCTGGTCTCGGAAAACTGACCGACCACGGCGGCGAAGCTGACGACGATGGCGGCGACGGTGAACCAGAAGACCGTCCACTCGCCCTCTTCCTCGCGCCGCGCATCGGCGGCGATCCCGCCGGTGCGCTCGGTGGCGAACAGATGGGCGGCCAGCAGCAGCAGGACGACGCAGGTCGTGTTCCAGGCCGTCAGCGCGCGCGTCAGCGGCTGCATCGTGGCCGGCAGGGTGAGGCCGACGATGACGCCGATCAGGACCGCGGCAAACAGACGCGGATGGCCGCGGACGATGCGCAGCGCGAGCGACACGTCAGCGCAGCCCGTCCTTGCCGACGATCGCATCCACCGTCAGCCCGCCGATGCGCGGCAGCGGCCGGCCGCTATCGGTGATCACGACGGCGACCAGGATCTCGTCGCGGCGCGGCGCATCGGGCACGCGCACCTCCATCGCGTCGAAATGGCTGCGCACGAAGGCGGCGTCCTTGTGGCCGAGCGGCACGTCGATCGGCGTGCCCATGCCGCCGCGCTTCTTGGCGCTCGGGATCAGCGCCGCGCCCTTCTCGACCGCGGCACGCAGCGGTGCGCCGAAGCTCGGGTGCAGAATGGCGGCGGCATGTTCCAGCTCGCCGTCCTCACCGACGATCGCCGCCTTGCCGTAGCTGTGTGCCTGGCCGGGCTGAATCCCGAGCGCACGCACGGCGCGTTCGCCCAGGAGCCCGCCGAGCATCTCGCCGAGCGCCACCAGCTCGGCGAGATCGGCGACGTGGCGGCCGGCATACGGGTTGGCGATGACCGCGACGGCGGCTGCCTTGCGCGTGGGCGGCCGGATTTCCTGCTCGGCCTCGCGATGGGTTTCCTCGACGATGGTGAACAGCTTGCGGATCATGGTGGTTCCAGCGCCGGTACCGGGATGCCGCATACACGGAAATGGCCGCGCAGCGCCAGCACCGCACCGGCGATCCGGCCCGCGCCGCGCAGCCCTCGTGCGACTGCCTCGCCCCGGTCGAGCGCGGCGCCGACCTCGGCCGCGGTCAGCGGACCCACATGGCGCGTGACCGGGCGATCGCCGAGGTCGCTGTCGGGGTCGATGTCCCGCGCCGGGGCGCGGATGACGGACGCGTGGCCGGGAAGATCGACGGCGTTGGCGACGATGGTCGCCGCCGCGTCGGCCTCGGCGGCGGTGCGCGCAAGCACGGTGACGGCATCGGCGATGCCGAACGAAAAGCTGCGCCCGCCCGATCCCTTGCAGGCACGCCCCGACGTCGCGAGGCCGCGCGCAGGCACGGCGGCGTCGAGCGCCAGCACGCCGTCGATCGCGGGTGCCGCGAGGTCGGCGACGAGGCCGCAGCGCAGATGCTCGCCGGGTGCCAGATGGAAGGCGATGTCGCCGCCGTCGTTGACGAAGGCACGGGCGAGGCCGCGGTCCCGCGATCAGCGCCGCCAGCACATGGTCGGCAACGGCGCCGGCGACCGCCGCCATCGGCGTGATGAACTGGTCGGCGTAGGGTGCCGCGGCGCGCGTGCATGGCGCGCGCGACCGCGCCCGCGGGCGGCAACGAGGGCAGCGGCGTGCGAAGGCGCGGCAGCTCGGCGCAGAGGGCCGGGCAGGATCGCCGGGAACGCCGCCGCCGCCTGCGCATACGCCGCGCGCACCTCCTCCGCGTCGCCCCAGGCGCGGCAGACGCAGTCGATCGGCCCGTGCTGCAGATGCAGCCGGCCGTCGGGCAGGAGGGCGATCTGGGCCGTCACCGCGGCACCGGGAAGGGCACGCCCGCCGGCTGCGTCACCGCGCGCGGCCGCGCCTCGGCCGAGCACGTCGGCGAGGCGCCGGACGCGCCCGGCATATCCGCCGAGCCGTTCGTAGTCGGCGCGCGGGAGCGTGAACTCGATCGGCGCGACCAGCGCCGGCGTCGGCACGTAGCCGAAGGCGTTGGCGGGCAGGCTCGCGACATCCACCATGAACGTGATGCCGCCGCCCGGCCAGACATAGACCGGCGCGCCGCCGGCGGTGACGCGCGCCCGGCCGCGCTGCACCGCGCGCGTCAGCAGCACCGGGTTCTCGGTGGCCCCGGCGCGCAGGCTGCCGCCGGCGCCGGCCATGAACAGCACCGTGCACAGCGCCGGCTCGCAGTTCTCCGCGATCCGCGCCACCGCCGCCGCGACCGGGTCGGGCATCGGCGCGGCAACCGGCCGCAGCGCCTCATCGAGCACGAACCACGCCGCATGCTCGCCGGTGGTCGAGACCATCAGAAGCCGCAGGCCCGGCCAGGCCGAGTTTCGGATCGATGCGCTCGATGACGGCGAGCGGATCGGTGATGTCGGTGCCGCCCCAGCCGAGGCCCGGGTCCGCCACCTGGAAATAGCGGCCCGGCGTGGAACGCCGGCCGCGCACGCGCACGCCGGCCGGGCGCATGTCGAGGAAGCGGCCGGCCTGATGCTCGCGTCAGCACGCCGGTGATGTGGTCGTCGACCACGATCACCTCGTCGGCATGGTCCTGCCACTGGCCTGGCGAAAATGCCGATCGTCGGCGGAGCCGCAGCCGACGCGCATGCGGCTGCTCCGCGCACGCCGTCGACGATCGGCGCCTGCCCCGACTGCACGACGACCGAGGCGCCGCCATCGACGCGCAAGTTCCGCCGCGCCGCCGTTGGCGAGCGTGAGCAGCGTCTCGCACGTCACCACGCCCTCGCGCTTGGTGCCGCCGGTGAGATGCCGAACGCCGCCGAGGCTCAGCATCTGGCTGCCGTATTCGGCGGTGGTGACGTGCCCGACCTGCTCGCCCTGCGCGCGCACCGGCGCGCATTCGGGGCCGAGATGGCGGTCGGTGTCGATCTTCACTTTCAGCCCGCAGTAGCTGAAGATTCCCTCCGTCACCACGGTCACCATGTCGACGCCGTCGATCTCGGCGCCGACGATGAACGGGGCGGGCTTGTAGTCGGGATAGGTGGTGCCGGCGCCGATCGCCGCTGACGAACACGTCGCTGCGCCGGCGAGCGGGTTGCCGGACCACTCCGCGCCCGCGAAGCGCACCAGCTCCGGCCGCCGCGCCAGCACGGTCAGCGGGTCCATGCGCGCGAGCCGGCCTTCGACATTGCCGTAGCGGTCGCACGCGCCGGTCTTGCCAGGGCGGATGCGGCACAGCACGGGACAGGCATCGCAGGTCACGAGGCCCGGCTCGCGCGCCTTCGCCGCCGCCAGCGCGGCTCTCGTCCGGGGCCGCGCGGATCGGCATGCGTGCGTGGTCATCGGCCGAGCGCCGCCAGCACGCGGTCCGGCGTCGCCGGCACGCGGGTGATGCGCGCGCCGGTCGCGTGCGCGATCGCGTTCAGGATCGCCGGCGCCGTCGCGACCAGCGCCGGCTCGCCCACGCCCTTGGCGCCATACGGGCCGAGCGGGTCGGGTCGCTCGATCAGCATGGTCTCGATCGGCGGGATGTCGCCGATGGTCGGGATCAGGTAGTCGTGCAGGTTGTCGGTGCGGCCGGGCACGTATTCCTCCATCAGCGCCATGCCGAGCCCCTGCGCGATGCCGCCATGAATCTGCCCCTCCACCAGCGTCGGATTGATCGCGCGGCCGACATCGTGCGCCGCGACGATGCGCAGCACGCGCACCGTGCCGAGCGTCGATGTCCACCTCCACCAGCGCTGCCTGCGCGGCGAAGGCATAGCTGGCGTAAGGCACGCCTTGGCCGTCCTCATCGAGCGGCGTCGTCGGCGGGTCGAACCGGCCGATGCCGCGCAGCACGATCCCCTCGTCGTCGGCGGCAAGCGCAGCAGGGTCGAGCACGGCGGCGACGGCGCCGTCGCGCACCGCGACCCGACCGGATGCGAGCGTGATCGCCGCGTCCGGCGCCGGCGTTGCAGCGGCGCAGGATCTCGCCGCGCAGCGCCACCGCCGGCCGCCGCGCCGCGTTGCCGCTGACGAAAGTCTGCCGCGAGGCGCGTGGTCTTTCCCGCGTCGCGGCGTGCGGTCGGTGTCGCCGCGATCACCGGCCGATGCCCTCGACCGGCACGCCCAGCGCGTCGGCGGCGATCTGCAGCAGGATGGTGTTGGAGCCCTGGCCGATATCGACGCGCGCCGCGAGAACAGCACCGCGCGTCCGTCGCGGCTGCAGGCCCATCACCATCTCGACGGGTTCGGCAGGCTGGTGTTGCCGATGCCGTACCACATGCACGCGATCCCGGCGCCGCGCCGCAGCGCGCGCCGCATGCGTCCGGTTGAAGGCCTCCGCTTCCGCACGCAGGCCGATCCAGCGCGGGCGGATCGCGTCGAGGCAGTCGCGGCAGCGCCGCGGTCTCGCCCAGCCGCTGGCCGGTCGGCCGTGCGAGTCGCCGGGCGCGAGGGCGTTGCGGCGGCGGAATTCCCAAGGGTCCAGGCCGAGCTTTTCGGCGAGCATGTCGAGCAGTTGTCTCGCCGGCGATCGCCGCCTGCGGCACGCCGAACCCGCGGAACGCGCCGCTCGGCGGGCCGTTGGTGTGCAGGGCGCGCGGTCGTGCACGCCACGTTCGCCACCGCATACGGCCCCATCGCGTGCACCGGCACGCGGTTGGCGACGGTCGGGCCCCAGCTTGCATAGGCGCCGGTGTCGAAGTCGCCGTGGAAGCGGAAGGCGGTGAGCCGGCCTTCGTGATCCGCGCCGGCCTCCGCGTCGATGCGCGCCGGATGGCGCTTCGTGGTCGCGATCATGCTTTCCGGGCGCGCGTAGACCATGCGCACCGGACGATCGAGCCGCCATGCGGCGACGGCGGTGAGCGGCTGCATGCGACAGGTCGAGCTTGCCGCCGAAGCCGCCGCCGACGGCCGTCGGCACGACGCGCACCTGTTCGGGCGCGAGGCGGAGGATGCGGCGCAAGCTCGTCGCGGTCCATGTACGGCGTCTGCGTGCAGGCGACGATCTTCGATGCGGTCGCCGACGCGGCGCGGCATAGCCGGCTTCGGGCTCGATATAGGCGTGCTCGACGAAACGTGGTCTCGCACGTGCGATCGCGGCGCGCGCCGCGGCCGATGCGAGCGCCGCCGTCGACATCGCCGCGCGCGACCCGCCCGCGGCAGAGCACGTTGTCCGGCGCATGGTGCGTGCAACGCCTCCGGCGCCAGCGCATGCGCGAACGCGACTGTCCGGCAGGGGCGTCCAGGTGATCGGCACGTCGTCGTCGGCGATGTCGCGCAGCGTCGCGGCATCGCCGACCAGCGCGCAGACCGGCTCGCCGCGATGGCGCACGATGCCGTCGGCGAGCACCGGCTGATCCTTCCCGGTCGGGATAGATGCCGAAGCAAGTTGCACGGGAACGTCGGCGGCCGTCAGCACGCGCACGAGCCCGGGATGCGCCGCGTGCAGTGCCGCGAAATCGCCGAGCGTGAAGCGCGCATGCGCATGCGGACTGCGGATCGCGCGCAGCGTCAGAAAAGTCCTGGTCCGGCAGGGCATCGGCGCCGAACTGCTCGCGCCCCGTCAGCTTGGCCGACGCCGTCGACCTTGGCGAGCCGGCGCGCCGACCGCGCCGCCGCCGGCGGCATCCGGCGCGGCCGCGGACGACGTCCAGCACGGCCTCGACGATCTTGCGATAGCCGGTGCAGCGGCAGAGCACGCCGCCGAGCGCGTCCTGCACCTCGGCCTCGCTCGGCGTCGCGCGTGCGCGCCAGCAGATCGCTCGCCGCCATCAGCATCCCCGGCGTGCAGATGCCGCACTGCGCCGCGCCGTGGCGCAGGAAGGCGCGCCTGCAGCGCGGAGAGCTGCGCCGTCGCGCGCGAGCCCTTCCACCGTCATCACGGCGCAGCCGGCGACGCGCGCGAACGGGATCATGCAGGCGCAGACCTGCTCGCCCGTCGAGCAGCACCGTGCAGGCGCCGCAATCGCCGGCGTCGCAGCCGATCTTGGTGCCGGTCAAGCCGCAGATCGTCGCGCAGCACGTCCGCCAGGCGCCGTGCCGGGTCGGCGTGCACCGTCACCGCGCGGCCGTTGAGGGAGAACGCGACGGTTTCGGCGGGCGATCTCATGCGGCGCGCGCCATTGCCGGGGCAAGGCGGCCGATCGCGCGGCGCACGAGTTCCAACGCCGCCGCACGGCGATACGCGGCGGTCGCGCGCACGTCGTCGATCGGCGCGAGCGGCGCGAGATGGTCCGCGCGCACCAGCGCCGGGTCCGGCGGCATGCCGATCAAGGCCGCCTCCAATGCCGGCAGGCGCCGCGCGCGCGGCGCGCACGCGCCGACCGCGATCCCGGCGCGCCGGATGCGTCCTGCCGGCATCGAACGCCGCCACCGCCGCGACCATCGCGATGGAAATGACGAGATACCGGCGCGCGCCGAGCTTTTCGAAGCTGGACCCGGCATCCGTCGTGAACGGCACGCGAAGGCCAAGGGCGAGTTCATCGGGGCGCCGCGCCGTCTGCCGCGGCCCGCGCACGAACGCGTCCACCGTGACCACGCGGCGCCCATGCGCCGAGGCCAGCTCGATCGACGCATCCAGCGCCAGCAGGCACGGAATGCCGTCGGCGGCCGGGCTCGCGTTGCAGACATTCCCCATCAGCGTTGCGGCGTTCTGAACCTGCGCGCCGCCGATCTGCCGCGCGGCCGCCTTCAGCGCGTCGAATTCGGGCGGCAGCGGGGTTTCGATCAGGTCGGTCCAGGTCGTCTGGCAGGGCAGCCACCAATGGTCGTCGCGCCGCACGATGCCGCGCAGCCCCGGCAGCGCGGTGATGTCGAGAATATCCTCATCCGGGCGGGAAAGAACGCGGGCCGGGAAATGATCGGTGCCCCCGGCGAGGATCGTGCGTGGACGCTCCGCAAGCTGCGTCAGCGCCGTCTCAAGCGTGACCGGACGGAGGTAGAGGCCCATGCCGCGGACCCAAGATCATTTGCATACATATGATCGGCCCGGACCCGGGCCGCTGTCAACCGGCAAGCGACCGTGCCCCGGGGATAGGCCGGGCTTGCGGCGGGACCACCGGCCGTGTGCGGCGCGGGTGTGGGGCCGCTGAAACGCCGCGGCGGCCGTTTCGCGGGCGTTGGCGACGACGGCATTCCGGGCGGGGCGAACAGTTATTTTATCCGCCCTGGACGCTGAACGCGCCGGCGGCGTCCGCCCATATCAGCGCGATCGCGACGTCATGCGGATTCGGCAATGCCCGTCCCGAGAATGTCTGCGCGCCGACGGGACGATGACCAACGGGCTTCTGCCGATCAATCCGAACGACCAGCACTGACGGCGTCGCGTGGCCGGGGAGGCCAGCGTCATGAACCGGAGCACCTTCCTAGGCCCTCGCAGTCTTGCCTCGATCGCGCTCGCGGGCACGCTCGCGGGCGCGCTCGGCGCCTGTGTGGCCGGGCCGGCGGCGACGAGCGGCGCCGGCGGCCCGCCGCTCAGCCCGATGTACGACGTGCCGCCCAACTTGCTGCGGCCGGACGGGACGATGATCAACGGGCTGGAACCGATCGACCCGAGCGCCGTCTCCTGACGCGCGTCAGGTCGCCGGCTCCGCGAACAGGCGCGCCACGTCACTGACGGTGCGCGCGTCGGCCAGCGCGCCCTCCGGCAGCTCGCGCCCGACCATCGCCTCCAGCTCGAGCCCGGCTTCAACCAGGTCGAGACTGTCCAGCCCCAGTGCGTCGAGGCGTGTCTGCGCCGTCAGCGCTGCCGGCGGCAGGTGCAGCACCGCACGCAGCAGCCGCACGATGTCGCCGACCGCATCTCCTGGTTCGCCGCTGTGCATGAACCGCTCTCCGGGGAATGACGCCGGCAATGCAGTATCACGACTCAGTGATACACGGAAGCGCGATGTCTTCGGCGCAACTTTCCGCCGCTTGGCGGCGAGTCGTTATTTGTTCGCCTGCGCAGCGGACGACTGATCCGGAAGATGCCGGGCGATGTAGGGCGGCAGCTGGAACGCGGCGGCATGGACCTCCGGCGTCCAGTATTCCGTCTTGCCCAGCACCCCGGCGTCGGCGGCGCGGGCGCGGATCGTGGCGGCGTCCACGCGCCGTCGAGCCCCGCGCGCTTGGCGGCGAAGCCGAGCGTCATGAAGCCGCCGACATAGGTCGGCACCGCGGCGACATAGGCGCCGACATGGGGAAAATGCCGGCCCGCCGCGCGCTCGTTTCGCGCAGTTCGTCGGCCTGCATGAACGGCACGCCGCACTGGTTCACGATCAGCCCGCCCGGCGCCAGCATGCGCGCGGCGTTGGCGTAGAAATCGTCGGTGAACAGCACTTCGCCGACGCCGATCGGGTCGGTGGAGTCGACGATGATCGCATCGAAGCTGCGCGTCCGGCGCGGTGCTGCACGTAGTCGATGCCGTCGCCGACGATCACCTCGGCGCGCGGATCGCTCCCAGGCGGCGCCGCCGATCGCCGGCAGGAACTCGCGGCGCCAGGCGGATCACCTCGCCGTCGATCTCCACCATCACCGCGCGCTCGACGCTGCGGTGCATCAGCACGCGCCGCAGCACGCCGCCGTCGCCGGCGCCGATGATCAGCACGCGCCGCGCCGCGCCGTGCGCCAGCAGCGGCACATGCGTCAGCATCTCCTGGTAGACGAACTCATCCGCCTCGGTGATCTGCACCACGCCGTCGAGCAGCATCACGCGCCCGTGCGTGACGCTCTCGAAGATCACGATGTCCTGGAACGCGCTCTGCACGCGCGCAAGCTCGCGCTTCACCAGGAAGCGCTGGCCCCAGGCGGCGTAGAGCGTTTCGTTCACCCACGCATCGGTCGCCATCGCCCTCTCCAGCAGGAAAGTCCGGGCGCCGCGGCTCCGGCCGCGACGTCCGGCGCGCGGCCGGCTCGTCGATCGGCCGCGCCGCTGCTCGTCGAGTCGACGCGCCGGCGCGAAGGCGCGCCTGCAGCACCGGCACCGAATCGTGCGGGTCGCAGGCGCCGCACATGAAGATGTCGATCGCGGCGAAGTCGCGCTCGGGCCAGGTGTGGATGGAGATGTGGCTCTCCGCGAGCACGAGCACGCCGGAGACGCCGCCATTGGGCGAGAAGTGGTGGAAATGCGCCGTGCAGGATCGTCGCCCCGCGCGGCCTCGCGCCGCCTCGCGCAGCGCGCGCGTCGATATAGGTCGGGATCGGTCAGGTGCTCGCGCCTCCCACAGATCGACCAGCAGGTGCGTGCCGGCGAACTTCATGCCGTCGCGCTCGACGAAATAGTCTTTCTGCCTCGGCCGCATCCGCGAGCGCGTGGATCGTCTGGTTCTCGCTCGGGAGCTTCCGAGACCATCCCCAGTGGCGTGAGTGCGTTCATCACGCATCCCCCTTCCAACCAGTAGACGGCCTGTTGGACGCCGCGCGCGCTGCCCGCGCGTCCCCTGGGGCCAAGGCGGCGGGACATAAGGAAACGGGGGGTGGGGTGCAAGAGGAAACTGCGCCCTCGGCGCGGCAGATTTTCGCGCCCCTGGCGTTTTGCGCCCGCACTGCTCAGCGCGCGGCGGCGGGGTCCAGCGCGCGCAGCGCGCACCGGCAGTTCGCTGCGCCAGCGCCGCTTCCTGCGCCGCGCGCGGCAGGTCGGGCAGGTCCTGCACCGGCCCGTCGGTGAGCAGCTTCAGCATGTCGGCGAGCTTGCCCGGCGGCATGCGCGGCAGGTCGTGCTCGCGCAGCGGCGTCAGCACCGCCTCGTCGCCCGCCTGCGCGGCGGCGGAGGCGAGCCGCAGCAGGATGCGCGCCTGCGGCTCGTCGAGCGTGCCGTCGGGCGGCACGGTCTGCGCGCCGCGATAGGCGACCAGCGCCGCGGTCGCCGCCGGCCAGTCCTTGGCGGCTTCGAGAAGCCCGGCCCGCGCCTCGTCGGCGGCCGGCGTGTCGAGCGCGGCGAGCGCCGCGACCGCCGGCCCGCAGCGCGCCGCGCGCGGCGCTGGCGCGGGCGAAGGTCAGCGTGCGCCGCTCCGTCCAGCGCCGCCGGCAGATCGGTCGGCGACCGAGGCGGAGAGCGCCGTCAGCGCCGCCGTCGGCGTCGCCCTGCGCCAGCTCGCAGCGCGGCAAGCCGCGCGCCCAGCTCGGCGCGGGCCGGCGCCGGGCAGGCGTGCCGTCGCACCAGCTTCTGCAGCAGCGGCGCCGCGCGCTGCGGCAGGTCGAGCGCAGCCAGCCGGTCGGCGAGGCGCGCCGCCAGCGCATGGCCGGCCTCGCCGTGCGGCAGCAGGTCGGGGTTCTCGTCGACGAGCGAGACCAGCTCGAACGGCGGCCAGCGGCGTCCGCGCGTCGGCGGCCAGCGCGGCGGCGAAGGTCGTCCTGCAGGCGCGCGTGCAGCGCGGCGCGCTGCGTCGGCCAGCCGTCCGCGACCGCGCCGCCGGCGGTCTCGCGCAGCAGCGCCAGGGCGGCGCGCCACTTGCCGCTCTCGGCGTCGCAGCGCGGCGACGCGCAGCCGCAGCGCGAGTTCGCGCGCGTCGCCGCGCCAGGCGTAGAGCAGCCGGTCCAGCGCGTCCGCCGCCTGGGCCGGCGGTCAGGCCGCCGATGCGCAGCCGCAGCTCCACCGCGCGCACCGCGGCGCGGGCGCGCGTGCGGCCGGTCGGAGCGAGCGCGCCAGCCGGTCGAGCATCGCGAGCGCCGGGCGCCGCGTGGCCCTCCGCCTCGTCGAGCAGCGCGCGGGCGTAGTCGAGCGTCGCGTCGTCCTTGCGGGCATCGAGGAGCCGCCGCGCCGCCGCCCGCTCGCCGCCCGCCACCAGCGTCTCCGCCGCCAGCGGCAGCAGGCGGCGCGCGCAGCGGCGCGGGATAGGCGAGCAGCAGCGGCAGCGTCGCGGCGAACACCGGCGCCGCCTCCGGCGCGCCCTCGTGGCGCAGGGCGATGCGCACCGCGCGCCACAGCGCCACCTCGTCGGTGCCGGTCAGGCGCGGGTCGTCGATGGCCGTCGGCCTCGTCCGAGCCGGCCGGCGAGCAGGGCCGCGACGGCGGCGAGGCCGGGCGCGTCGGGCGCCTCGGCGGCGCGGGCGTCCTCGGTCTGCGGCGAGGTCGCCAGCGCCTCCGCCTCGGCGCCCATGCCGAGCGCGAGCATGCGCCTGCGCCGCGGCCAGCCGCAGCGGCCGCGCGCGCCTGCGGCGGGGCGTTCGCCGGCCGCGTCCATCGCCGCCTGCAGCCGCCGCGCACAGCGCCGCGTCGGGCAGCGCCGGAAAGTCCCAGCGGCGGGTCAGGCGGGCGGCGTCGGCGACCGCCTGCACGTCGGCGTCCGGCGCGCCGAGCGCGAGCGCGCCGGCCGTTGCCCGGTTCGAGCACGAAGCCCGGGCGCGGCCACGCGCAGCGTGTCGGCATCCGAGACCGGCGCGACCGCGACGCCTAGCAAGGTCGCCAGCAGCGCGTAATCGGGCGTGCGCCGCTCGAGCGGCGACCGCCTCGCCCGGCTGCCGTCTCGGTGCCGACGAGCAGCGTCGGCGCCGGTCACCGGGTCCGGCACCGAGACCACCTGGCCGGCATGCGCGGCCGGCAGCCGAACTTCGCCGGTCGCACCGCTCCGGCCGGATCGGCGCGGCATCGGCCGCCTGCTCGGCGGGCAGCACGTGCAGCGCCCAGCCGCCGGCGGTGCGGGCGAGGCGAAGCACCGTCTCCTGCGGCAGCGGCAGCCGCAGGACGGTCGCCGCCGGCAGCAGCTGGACCGTGGCGGCGCCGAAGCCGGGGTCGCTCTGCACCGCCGCGAGATCGAGCGGCCGGCGCTCGTCGAACACCGCGACGCCGTGCCGGCCGCGGCGGAACGCTGCGGCGCCGACGGTCGGCGCGAACGGGAGCACGACAGCGCCCGATCGCGCAATCGTGGCCGCGAGCGCAACGGGCCCGGCCGGCAGCCGACGGCGCGGCAGCGCGGTTTCGCTGACGGCGGCGAGCGGCGCGGGTTCCGGCCGGTGCGGCGTGGGCGGACACGGTCGCTGCCGGCGGCGGCCGCGGCGTCGCGCTGCAGCGGCGGCGCGCGGCGGCGGAGGCGGCGCCGGTCGGCCTGGGCTCGGCGGCGGCGGTGCGGCGGCGACCGGGTCGCGGCCTGGCGGCGGGGCGGCGGGCCGGAGAAGAGCGTGCGCGCCGGCGGCTGCGGCAGGGCGTGCGCGGCGCCGGCCGTCGCGCGCCCGGCTGCCGGATCGATGACATGTCGATCACCAGCCGGTCCCGCAGACGCAGCACCCGCCACGTGGCGCCGGGCACCAGGGTCAGCGTCGCCGTCGCGCCGGCAATGCGCAGCGCGGCGACGTTGCGCGGCAGGATGCGGGGCGGCGCCGATCGCCGCGCCGGTCGCGTGCACGATGACAGGCGCCGTCCTGCGCCGCCGCGGTCGCGGCCGCGCCGGGCGGCAGGTCGAAGACGAGCCGGCCGAAGCCCGGCGTGCTCACCGCTGCGCAGGCCGATGCCGGCGGCGGCGTCCGCCCGCGGCCGGCCGGCAGCCGAGCCAGGGCAGCGAGCAGCAGCCGACGAGCAGCCGAGACCGCGCATCCGCACCTCCTCAGTCGAAGCTCGCCAGCAGCGCGTCGATGTCGGACTGCTCCATCGCGTTCGCCGGCAATTGCGGGCCGTTCAGCAGGCGCTCGCGTCGCGCGCGGCGGCCGCGGCGCGCGGCGGCGGCGCGGCGCGGCGCGCGCCGAACGTGGCGACGATCTGCGCGACCTTCGCCTCGATCGTCTTCAGCGTCGCGACCACCTTGGTGATCCGCTGGCCGGTGATGTCCTGGAAGCTGCACGCCTCGTAGATGCGCGTGGTCGCGTCCTGCAGCTGCGCCGCCGGCTCGCCGGTCTAGGCCGCCGGCCACGTCGTCCAGCGTCTCGCAGCTTTCCAGGATCGCGTGGGTGGCGGCGGCGGTGTGCGCGACGATCGCGTCCAGCTCGTCGGTCGCCGAAGGGAATGTGGCTGGCGGTGATGTCGTCCACCCGCAACGCGGCGATCTCGGCCTTGGCCGCGGCGATGGTGCGGCCGAGCTCCTCCACCTCGGCCAGCAGCGAGGTCTCCTGCGCGGTCAGGTCGCCGCTCATGCGTCGCCAGCACGGCGCGCACGACCTCGGCCACCATCTCCGGGTCCGAGCCCGGATGGCGCGCGCGGATCGTCGCCGAGGCGTCGCGCCAGCGCGTCGGCGTCGAGCGGCGCGTCAGGCATGGCCAGCACCTTCTCGATCTTGTCGCGCAGCGTTTCGGCGTTGAACGGCTTGACGATGTAGTTGGAGACGCCGGCCTGCTTGGCCGCGACCACGTTCTCGGTCTTGCTCTCGGCGGTGACCATGATGAACGGCGTGCGCCTTCAGCCTGGCGTCGGCGCGCACCTCCTGCAGCAGTTGCAGCCCGGTCATCGGCGCCATGTTCCAGTCGCTGATCACCAGGCCGAAATTGCCGGCGCGCAGCTTGGCCAGCGCCTCGGCGCCGTCGGTGGCTTCCTCGACATTGTTGAACTCGATCTGCTTCAGCAGGTTGCGGATGATGCGCAGCATCGTCTTGTAGTCATCGACGATCAGCACGTTCATGGATTTGTCGATCGGCATCCGTCGCTCAGTCGCTTCCGGCTGTTCCGCCGCTCGGTCCTTGCGGCGGTCAGCCGCCGGCGCGCGCTGGCCGTCGGCCGGCGTGCGCGTGCGCATCTGCGGCGAGCTCGGCGGTGACCAGTCGCGCGCCTTGTCGGGCTGCATCGCCGCCAGGACCGGCGCCGCCTTCGCCTCCTTCATGCGATCCACCACCTGCAGCAGCACCGGCATGTCGAGGTCGTTGAAGATCGTCGCGGCGTCGCGCGGCTTCATGCTCTCGTAGAGCTTCACCAGGCCGTGCCAGCTGGCGTCCTCGCGCTCGCTTGCGCGCGCGCCTCCAGCGCCTCCAGTCTCTTCTGCAGCGCCTGCAGTTCGTCGACGCGCGCGGAGAGCTTGCTGCTCGGCCGCGGCGAGCACCGATTCGCGCGCGGCCAGCGCCGCGTCGCGCGCGTCGAGTTCCTGCCGCCGCTGGCGCAGGTCGAGCAGCAGCGTGCGCTCGCTGTCGCTGACCGGCGGCTGCGCGCCGGCGTCGGCGCCGCGGTGGCGGCGGCCGGCGCGGCGGCCGGCTGCGGCGGGCCGGCGCGGCTGCTCCGGCGGCGTCGGCCGCCTGGCGGCGGCGACCGACCGGCCGGTGCCGCTGGTCGCCTGCGCCGGGCGCCGCGGCGCGCACCAGCGTCGACCGACTTCACGCCGAGCAGGCCGCGCCATCGCGACGATCGTCACCGGCAGCAGGCGCGGGGCGGCGAGATGCGCAGCATCATCGTGCCATCCTCAGCGCCTTCAGCAGGTCGCGCTCGGCCTGGCTGCGCACGCGCGGCTCGGCTCGCGCGCTCGGCGTCCGGCGCACCGACGCGGCAGCGCGCGCGCGTCGGCGCGCGCGACTCGGCGCGCGGGCGCGCGGCGCGCACCAGCGCGTCCAGCCGGTCGGCGAGCCGCTCGCCGCGCTCGATCAGGAACGTCAGGTCGTCCTTCAGCGCCGTCGCCGCCTCGACCTGCCGCGCGATCTGCCGCCCGGCGCCGTCGGCCGCGGCGCGCAGCCGCTCGATCCCTGCTTCGGCCTGACGCGTGCTGGCGTTGAAGCCCGCGACCAGCTCCTCAGCGCCGCGCGGTCGCGCTTCAGCACGCCGAGCGCGCGTTCCAGCCGCACGCGCGTGGAACAGCGTCGCCGCGAGCAGCACGACCAGCACGAGTTCGAGCATCCATTCCATGCCGGCCATCTGGCGCGCTCAGTGTTAGCGAATCGTCGATCGCGTCACGCGCTCACCGCTCGGCTGCGGCGCGCGGCATGTCGCGCTCGATGCGCACGGCGATGCGGTTCTTGCGGCGGCCGACCTTGCGCCTCGAACAGCGGCACCGCGCCGCAGCGCAGCTGCACCGGCGCGCCGGGCGCGGCGTTCAGCACGATGCGGCTGCCGGGCTGCAGCGCCATCACGTCGGACAGCCGCATCATCTGCTCGTCGAGCACCACGTCGAGCTCGACCTCGGTGTTCCACAGCTCCTCGGCCAGATGGGTTTCCCAGATCGAATCGCGGCCGAACTTCTCGCCCATGAACTGCTGCAGCAGCAGCTCGCGCACCGGCTCCAGCGTGGCGTAGGGCAGCAGCAGCTCCAGCCGGCCGCCGCGATCCTCCATGTCGATGCGCAGCCGCGCCAGCACCGCGGCGTTGGACAGCCGGCTGATGGTGGCGAAGCGCGGGTTGACCTCCAGCCGCTCGAAGCGGAACGTGACCGGGCAGAGCGGATCGAAGCTGGCCGAGAGATCGGCCAGCACCACCTGGATCAGCCGCTCGACCAGGGTGCGCTCGATCGTGGTGTAGGGCCGGCCCTCGATGCGCATCGCCGCGGTGCCGCGCCGGCCGCCGAGCAGCACGTCGACGATCGAATAGATCATCGCGCTGTCGACGACCATCAGGCCGTAATTGTCCCATTCCTCCGCCTTGAACACGGCGAGCATGGCCGGCAGCGGGATCGAGTTGAGGTAGTCGCCGAAGCGCAGCGACGAGGATGTTGTCGATGCCGACCTCGACGTTGTCGCGAGGTGAAGTTGCGCAGGGAGGTGGACATGATGCGCACCAGCCGGTCGAACACGATCTCCAGCATCGGCAGGCGCTCGTAGGAGACGAGGCCGGAGCTGATGATCTTCTGCATGCCGGTGCGGTTCTCGCCGCCCGCGGGACCGTCGTCGAAGCCGAGCAGGCTGTCGATCTCGGCCTGGTTGAGCACGCGCGCCGGCTGCCGCGCCGTCGGCGTCGCCTCGCGCGTCGGCGTCGGTCGCCGCGCCCCAGGCGGCGGCGAGCTCTTCGTCGGTCTGCCGGTCGGTCGCGGTTCGTCGCTCATTGGATCAGCATCTGGGTGAACAGCACGTCGGTGACCTGCGCCGGCGCCGGCGGCGAGGTTGGCGCGCGCGATCAGTTCCTCGCGCAGCCGGTAGGTGCCGGCGGAGCCGCGCAGCTCCTCGGGCCGCATCTCGCGCAGATAGGTCTGGAACAGGTCCTGCAGCCGCGGCATCGCCGCCTGTCACCGCCGACATCGTCCTCGGCTTGGCCACCTCCAGCCGCGCGTGCAGCTTCACGTAGCTCGGGCGCGCGCGGATTGCTGTTCAGGTTGGCGATCATCTCCGGCAGGTCGACGAAGATCGGCGGCTTGACCGGCCGGCGCGCCGGCTGCTCGGCCGGATGCGCCGCCCTGCGGCGTTCGTGCCGTGGCCGAGCAGGCGCGGCAGAACGCCGCTGAACCAGAGCCCGGCGCCGACCGCCGCCAGCAGCGACCGGGCGCCGCGATGCAGGAGCAGCTTGCGCCTGCCCTTCTGCGCGCGCCGGCCTCGCCTGCCGCCGCCGCTGTCCGCCGATGCTGCCGCCTGACGCTGCTGCAGCCGCCTGTCGCCCGTCACGCATGCTGCCGGCGGCAGAGCCTGTCAGCGGGCGGTTAACGAATGCGCTTTCGCGCCCGGCCGAACCGTGCCGGCCCGGCAGGCTCGCGCCGGCCCGGCAGCGATCTGCCGCGTGCCGGCCGTCACGCCGCGGCGCGATCCGCGCGACGTCCGCGGCGCCGCGCGCTGGCACGGCGGCTTGCGCCAGTGCTGCCACGACGCGCAGGCACGCCGCGGAACGTGCGCCATGGACAACATCACCACCGTCGCCGCTCTCCCGCCTGGTCGCGCAGCAGCGCGCGCATGGACGTGATCGGCGACAACATCGCCAACGCCAACACGCCCGGCTTCAAGGCCGAGCGCATGCTGTTCAGCGACTGGCTCGAGCGCGCCAGCCGCGGCCGGCGAGCCGCCGCGGCGGCGACGACCATCGCCTACACGCAGGACCGCGCCACCTGGCGCGACCGCACGCCGGGCGCGCTGCACGCACACCGGCAATCCGCTCGACCTCGCGATCACCGGCGACGGCTGCTTCACCGTCATGCACGCCGAGCGGCCCGCGGCTGACCCGCGACGGCCGGTTCGGCTCTGATGCCCGACGGCACCATCGCCGACGCGCGCCGGCAACGCGGTGCTCGACAGCGAACGGCCAGCCGATCGCAGCATCGCCGCCAGCCGACACGCAGGCTGACCGATCGCCGGCGACGGCACGGTCGTCGAGCGAGAACGGCCAGATCGGCAAGATCGGCGTGGTGCAGGCCGCAGCGATCCGATGCAGCTGCAGCGCCGAAGGCGGCACCCTGTTCGCGCGCCGACACGCCCACCACGCCGGTGCGCCGCGCCGCAGATCGTGCAGGGCGCGATCGAGGAATCGCAACGTGCAGCCGGTGCTGGAGCTGACCCGGATGATGGACGACATGCGCGCGTTCCAGTTCGTCGACGCAGATGCATCCAGGCCGAGAGCCGACCGGCAGGCAGGCGCGATCGACAAGATGCTGCCGCGCAAGCGAGGAGCTAGCAGATGCGCTCGCTCGATATCGCCGGCACCGGGATGCAGGCGCAGCAGACCAACGTCGAGGTGATCTCCAACAACATCGCCAACATGACCACCACCGGCTTCAAGCGCCGGCGCGCCGAGTTCCAGGACCTGATCTACCAGAACCTGCGCCGCGTCGGCTCCAACAGCTCCGACGCCGGCACGATCGTGCCGTCCGGCGCGCAGGTCGGGCTCGGCGTGAAGACGGCGGCGATCTATCCGCATCAACGAGCAGGGCAACCTGCAGCAGACCGGCAACACGCTCGATCTGGCGATCCAGGGCAACGGCTATTTCCAGGTCACGCTGCCGACCGGCGAGACCGCCTACACGCGCGACGGCACGTTCGGCCTGTCGCCCGACCGGGCACGATCGTCACCGCCGACGGCTACATCGTGCAGCCGGGCATCACGGTGCCCGACCAACGCCACCGCGGTCACGATCAACGCGCAGGGCCAGGTGCAGGCGACGATCGCGGGCCAGACCGCGCCGCAGACCGTGGGCCAGCTCCAGCTCGCGGTGTTTCCCAACGAGGCCGGGCTGGACGCGCAGGGCGACAACCTGTTGCTGCAGACCGCCGCGTCGGGCAATGCCGGTCACCGGCAAGCCCGGCACGCCCGGCTTCGGCACCGTGCTGCAGGGCTTCATCGAGACCTCGAACGTCAACGTGGTGACCGAGATCACCAACCTGATCACCGCCCAGCGCGCCTACGAGATGAACAGCAAGGTGATCACCGCCGGCGACGAGATGCTGTCCACGCTCACCAACCTGCGCTGAGGTGTTCGCCATGCGCTCGCTTCTCCTTGCCGCGACCATGCTGCTGCCGGCATCGCTGCGCCGCACGGCGGCCACGCTGCGGCCGATGACCACGCTGCACGCGCCGGTGGTGCTGCTGTCCGACCTGTTCGACGATGCCGGCCGGCATGCCGAGCGCGTGCTCGGGCCCGGCGCCGGGGCCGGGCGGGCGCATCGTGGTCGAGGCGCGCGCAGCTTGCCGCGATCGCGCGCAGTTCGGCGTCGACTGGCACCCGACCTCGCCGGCCGATCGGGCGGTGCTCGAGCGCCCGGGCAAGGCTGCTGCCGCGCGCGCTGGTGCTCGGCGCGCTGCGCGCGGCGCTCGTCGGCGTGGGCGCGCCCGCCGAGTGCGACATCGAGCTGCCCGGCTTCGACGCCGCCGCTGGTGCCGGTCGACACCAAGCCCGAGGCGAGCATCGAGCAGCTCGACTACGACGCCGAGAGCGCGCGCTTCACCGCCGGGCTGCTGGTGACCGGCGAGGGCATGGCGCCGATGCGCCTGCGCCTGACCGGGACGCGCCGAGGAGGTGCTGGAGCTGCCGGTGCCCTCGCACCGGCTGGAGGCGGGCAGCGTGATCTCGGCCTACGACCTGGAGATGGCGCGGGTGCGCGCGCATGCCGCTGCGCGGCGAGGTGGCGCGCGACCAGCAGCAGGTGCTGGGCATGCGGCTGCGCCGGCCGGCGGCGGCGGGCGAGCCGCTGGCGCTGGCTGACCTGATCCGCCCGGGCACGGTCGAGAAGGGCGCGTCGGTGACGATGCAGATCCAGACCGGCGGCTTGACCGCGACCGCGCAAGGGCTGGCGCTCTCGGCCGCGGCGCCCGGCGAGCGCATCCGCGTCCTCAACCCGCTCTCGCGCATGGTGGTCTCGGGCGAGGTGTTGCCCTCCGGCATCGTCGCCGTGGCCCCGGGCAGCATGGCGGCGCCCGCGACCGCGCAAGAGGCGTCGGCGCGATGAGGCGCGCGATGCTCGCCGGCCTGCTGCTGCTCGCCGGCTGCAACACGCTGCAACGCCTGTCGGAAGTGGGCGAGCCGCCGCGCATGACGCCGACCTCCGACCCCACGAAGGCGCCCGGCTGGCGGCCGGTGAGCCTGCCGATGCCGACGGCGGTGTCGGAGCAATATCCGGCGAACTCGCTGTGGCGGCCCGGCGCCCGCGCGTTCTTCAAGGACCAGCGCGCGAGCGCGGTCGGCGACGTGATCACGGTGCTGGTCAACATCGCCGACACGGCGCTGTTCAACGACAACACCACCGCGCAGCGCAACGGCAACGAGGCGATGGCGATCCCGGCGATCCCGGGCGTGAAGATGAGCGGCACGCCGCCGAGCGTCACCTCGGTCAGCAGCAGCAACGCCAACCTCGCCACCGTCAGCACCAACGCCAACATCGCGACCGGCCAGATCTCGCGCAACGAGACCGTGGTGGTCCGGCTGGCGGGCGTGGTGACGCAGGTGCTGCCGAACGGCAACATGGTGGTGATCGCGCGCCAGCAGGTGCGGGTGAACTCCGAGCTGCGCGAACTGCAGGTCAGCGGCATCGTGCGGCCGGAGGACATCGCGAGCGACAACACGGTGCAGCACGACCGCATGGCGGAGGCGCGGATCTCCTATGGCGGGCGCGGCCAGCTGACGGAGTTGCAGACAGCGCGCTACGGCCAGCAGCTGCTCGACATCCTGCTGCCGTTCTGACCGTGCATCGCCCGCATTCAGCTCGGCGTGAAACTCTGCACCAGGCTGCCGGCGACCAGCCGCCAGCCGTCGACGAGGACGAAGAAGATCAGCTTGAACGGCAGCGACACCACGTTCGGCGGCAGCATCATCATGCCGAGCCCCATCAGCACGCTGGCGACCACCATGTCGATGACGAGGAACGGCAGGTAGATGAGGAACCCCATCTCGAACGCGCGGCGCAGCTCGCCCACCAGGAAGGCGGGCAGCAGCGCGCGCCACGGCGCGGCGTCGGCCTTCGCCGGATCGGGCAGGTGCGCGAGGTCGAGGAACAGGCGCAGATCGTCGCCGCGCGTGCTCGCCGCCATGAACTTGCGGAACGGCTCCGCCGCCAGCTGCAATCCCTCGATGTTGCCGACGTGCCCCTCGCTCATCGGCAGCAGCCCGGCATGCCAGGCCTGGTCGAGCACCGGCTGCATGACGAAGAACGTCAGGAACAGCGCGAGCCCGATCAGCACCATGTTCGGCGGCGTGCTCTGCGCGCCGAGCGCGCTGCGCAGCAGCGACAGCACGATCACGATGCGGGTGAAGGCGGTCGCCATCACGAGCAGGCTGGGCGCGAGCGACAGCACCGTGATCAGGGCGGTGAGCTGCACGATGCGCGACGTGGCGCCGGGGCCGCCCGCGCCGAGATCGAGCGAGACCGACTGCGCGAACGCCAGCTTCGGCAGCAGCAGCACGAGCAGCGGGACGGCGATGCGAATCATGGCGTCTCGCCCGGAGCACGCTCGGCCGGCGCGTCCAGCCAGCCGACGACGAGGTCCTGCGCGCCGCCGGTCAGCAACACCACCTGCCGCGCGCCGCAGCGCGCGAGCACGAGGCGGCGGCGCGCATCGAGCGTGATGACCTGTTCCAGCGCCAGCGCTCCGCCGCGCGCCGGGCCAACGCGCTTCGCGTCGAGCCCGAACCGGGCGAGCATGCCGGGGAACGCGGACAGGGCATGCCGCGACGCCCAGATCAGTGCGAGCACGAGCGCCAGCGCCCCCAGCACGAGCAGCGGCGACGGCCCGCTCATGCGCCGGCCCCGCGGGCGATGGCGTCGCCGAGCGCATCGAGTTCGGCGAGCAGCGCGGCGAGGCGCGGGCGCAGCGCCCGGCCCTGCTGCGGCGGCAGGTCGAGGCAGGCGGCGCAGGCCCGGCCGACCAGCGTGTCGAGCCCGGCGAGATCGAGGGCGCGCCGCGCCTCGGCGAGCGCGCGTGCGAGCATCAGCAGATGCGTCGCGGCATCGAGCAGACCGACGGCACGGGCTTCTGGCGCCATGCTCCGGCGCTTACGCCGCCGCGGGTTTACAAAACCTTTCCCGCCCGGCGGGGCATGCCGGCCGGACCCGCGCCGCCTTCACCCTTCGTTGACGAACGCCGCGCACGATCGCGACGCCATGATGGATTTTTCGCATATCCCGCTGTTCGCGCTGGCCGACAAGCGGCTGGCCTGGATCGACCGGCGGCAGGAGCTGCTGGCCGAGAACATCGCCAACGCCGACACGCCGGGGTGGCGGGCGCACGATCTGGTGCCGTTCGTCAAGACGCTCCAGCAGGCGGGCATCGCGCTCGCGCGCACCGATCCCGCGCACCTCGTGGCCGACGACGCGGCGGGCGACCTGCGGTCGGAGCAGGAGAAGACGGAGCGCGCGCCGGACGGCAACGGCGTGGCCATCGACCAGGAGCTGAAGAAGGTGGCCGACACCGACAGCGCGCATGAGCTGGTCAGCCTGATCGACATGAAATATCTCGGCCTGTTTCGCACCGTGATCGGCAAGTAGGGGGACGCACGCATGGAACTCGGGCGCGCACTGGACATCTCGGCGGCGGCATGATGGCGCAGACCTCGCGGCTGCGCGTGATCGCCGAGAATCTCGCCAACCAGGACACCACCGGCAGCACGCCCGGCGCGGCACCCGTACCGGCGCAAGACCATCACCTTCGCCAACCGGCTCGACCGCGCGCTCGGCGTGGACCTCGTCGGCGTCAAGCAGATCGGCCGGGATCGCAGCGCCTTTCCCAGCCGCTACGATCCCGCGCATCCCGCCGCCGACGCCAACGGCTACGTGCGCACGCCGAACGTCAACCCGTTCATCGAGATCATGGACATGCGCGAGTCGGAGCGCAGCTACAACGCCAACCTCGCGGTCATGCAGTCCACGCGCGGCATGCTGACGCGCACGATCGAAATGCTGAAATAGCGATGGCGATCGCGCCGCTCGCCGCTCGCGCCCGCCGGGGTCTCGGCGCAGGACGCGGCGCGCGCCTATCGCACCGCCGACGGCGCGGCCGCGGCGGATGGCGGCGGCGATTTCGGCGGCATGCTCCAGCGCGCGCTGCAGGGCGCGGTGCAGAGCGGCGAGCAGGCGGAGGCGCTAGGCGGAGAATGCCGTCGCCGGCCAGGGCAACCTGACCGAAGTCGTGCAGGCCGTGTCGCGCGCCGAGCTGACGCTGCAGACCGCGACCGCGATCCGCGACCGCGTGGTGCAGGCGTACCAGGACATCATGCGAATGCCGATGTGAGCGTTCGCGGCGGGAGCACGGCGGTCATGAGTGAGGGCGATGTCGGCGCGGCGATGCGCGAAGCGGTGATGGTCGTGCTGAAGCTCGGCGGCCCGCCGCTGCTCGTCGGCGCTTGCTGGTCGGCCTCGTGGTGTCGCTGTTGCAGGCGGTCACGCAGATCCACGAGCAGACGCTGGCGTTCGTGCCGAAGATCGCGGCGGTGATCGGCGACCGTGGTGGTGCTCGGCCCGTTCATGCTGACCACGCTGAACGACTTCGCGCGGCTCGTGTTCGACCGGCTGGTGGCGGTCGGCGGGTCGTGAGCGGGGACGACGCGGCGCTCCTCGCGCGGCTGCCGGACTGGTCGTTCGCCTTCGTGCTGGTGCTGGCGCGCGCCGCCTCCGCCTGCATGCTGATCCCCGGCGTGGGCGAGGCCGAGCTGCCGGCGATGATCCGTGCCGGTTTCGCGCTGGCGCTGGCGCTGCTGCTGGTGCCGGTGCTGGCGCCCGCGATGCCGGCGCCGCCGGCCGATGTGTGGCGCGGCTTCGCGATGGTGGCCGGCGAGGTGGCGACCGGCCTGTTTCTCGGCTGGCTGGCGCGGCTGCTGATGGCGGCGCTGCCGCTGGCCGGGCAGATCATCGCCGACCTCACCGGGCAGGCGAGCGTGCTGCAGCCGGACAGCGTGCTGGGTCCGCAGGGGGCGGCGCTGGGGCGGCTGTTCGGGCTGGCCGCGCCGGTGCTGCTGCTCGCCTCCGGGCTCTATGCGCTGCCGCTGGAGGCGCTGGCCGGCAGCTACCGGCTGGTTCCCGCCGGCGGCGCTGTTGCCGGCCGCCGATGCGACGCAGACCTCGGTCGCGGCGGTCGGGCAATGTTTCGCGCTGGCGCTGCAACTGGCCGCGCCGTTCCTGCTCGCCGGAATCGTGTGGCAGGTGGCGCTCGCGGCGCTGGCGCGGCTTGCGCCGCAGATCCCGGTGTTCTTCCTCGCCGCGCCGGCGCAGCTTCTGGGCGGGCTCGCGCTGCTCGCCGCGCTCGGCGCGTCGCTGCTGGGCGTCTGGCAGGACCGGGTGGCCAGCGGGCTCGCCGCGCTGCCGGGGCTGTAGCGGTTGGCAGAGGGCGAGGACCGCACAGAGGCCGCAACCCCGCGGCGGCTGGCGCGGGCGCGGGAGGCCGGGCAGGTCCCGCTGTCGCGCGAGGCGGCGCCGCGTGGCCGTGCTGGCGGCGGTCACGCTGGCGCTGGTCATGCTGGCGCCGGCGGCGTCGCGCCGGCTCGCCGGGCAGTTGGCACTGTTGCTCGCGGGGGCGCATGCGCTCTCGCCGCTGGCGGGCGCCAAGCTCGCCGCGCGCGCGCGGCCTGTTCGCGCGCCGCGCCGTTCATGCTGGTGGCGCGCGTTGGCGACGATCGGCGCCGTGCTCGCGCAGACCGGCGGCCTCGTGCATCTCGGCGCGCTGGCGCCGGACTTCACGCGCCTTTCGCCGCAGCGCGGGATTGCGCGTATCGTCTCGATCGGCGGGCTGCTCGAAGCCGCCAAGGCGCTCGCCAAGGTCGCCGCGGCCGGCGCCGCCGCCTGGGTGGTGCTGGCCGGCGCGCTGCCGCTGCTGCCGACCGCGCTCGCCTGGAACGCGCCCACCCTGCTCGCGCACACGATGCACGAGGCGGTGCGGGTGCTGACGGTGGTGATCGCGGTGCAGGCGGCGATCGCCGGGCTGGACATCCTGCACACGCGCATCCGCCACGCCGGCGAGATGCGCATGAGCCGCCACGAGTTGCGCGAGGAGCACAAGGAGACCGAGGGCAACCCGCAGATCAAGGCGCGCATCCGCCGGCTGCGCATGGCGCGGGTGCGGCGGCGGATGATGGCGGCGGTGCCGAAGGCGACGGTGGTGGTGATGAACCCCACGCACTACGCGGTTGCCCTTTCGTATCAGCGAGGCTCCACTGCCGCGCCGCGTGTGGTCGCGAAGGGGGTGGACGAGGTGGCGGCGCGAATCCGCGAGGTGGCGGAGCAGAATCGGGTGCCGCTGGTCGCAAACCCGCCGCTCGCGCGGGCCCTGCACGCCGTTGAGCTGGACGCGGAAATCCCGCGCGAGCTGTTCGAGGCGGTCGCCGAGCTGATCGCCTATGTCTGGCGGCTGCGGAGCCGGGCGCTGTGATCGGCCGCTGGCGCCGCGCGCGGGCGGCCGCCGGGGCCGGCACGGCGGCTGATCGACACGCTCGCCGGCCCGCTCGACCCGGTCCTCGCCCTGCTGCTCCAGGACCCGTCCGCGGCGCGCGTGGTGGTCGACCGGCACGGCGGCATCGTGCGGGCGAGCGAGCCGCTGCGGCGGCTGGTCGGGCCGGCCACCGACCTCTCGCCCGGCCGGCCGCTGGCGCTGCTGTTCGCCGAGGCCGACCGCGAGCAGGCCTGGGCGGAGCTCGCGCCGCTGCTGCGCGGGCAGGCGAGCCCCGGGCCGCCGCACCCGATCCGCGTCCGCCTCGCCGCCCCGGCGCCGGAGCCGGTCACGGTCAGCATCGCCGCGGTGCCGGTGCGCGAGGCGGACGGGACTGCGAGCGGCGCGCTGCTGCTCGCTGCGCGACATCTCCCAGCAGACGCGGCTGGAGGCGCAACTGCTGCACAGCCAGCGGCTGCAGGCGGCGGGGCAGCTCGCCGGCGGCGTGGCGCACGATTTCAACAATCTGCTCACCGCCGTGCTGGGCGCCGCCGACGCGATCGCGGGCGCGGGTCGGGCGACGATGCCGAAACCCGCGACGACCTCGCCCAGATCCGTGCCAGTGCGGAGCGCGGGGCGGCGCTGGTGCGCCAGCTGCTCGCCTTCGGCCGCCGCCAGACGCTGCAGCCGCGCGTGCTGGCGATCAACGAGGTGCTGGAGGACATGCGCGGCCTGCTGCGCCGCCTGCTCGGCAGCAACGTGCGGCTCGACCTCGCGCTGGAACAGCCGGGCCAGCGTGTGCGCGCCGACCCGCACCGCGCTCGACCAGGTGCTGCTCAACCTCGCGGTGAACGCGCGCGACGCCATGCCGCAGGGCGGCGTGCTGACGCTGCGCACCGGGCACATGACGCTCTACCGGCCGCTGCCGCGCGGGCCGGAGACGATCCCGCCCGGGCGCTACGTGATGGTCGAGGTCGCCGACACCGGTGTCGGCATCCCGCCGGAACTGCAGCCGCGCATCTTCGAGCCGTTCTTCACCACGCGGCGCGAGCAGGGCGGCAGCGGCCTCGGCCTCGCGACCGTGCACGGCATCGTCCGCCAATCGGCGGGCTTCCTCGCGGTGGAGAGCGAGGTGGGGCAGGGCACGCGGCTGCGCCTCTATCTGCCGCGCTGGGACGGGGAGGCGGTGGCGATTCCGCATCCGCCGGCCGAGGCGCGGGAGCCCGCGCCGTCGCTCCCGCCGCCCCCCGCGCCCTGTGCCCGCGGCCTGGTGCTGCTGGTGGAGGACGAGCCGGTGGTGCGCCGCGTTGCCGAGCGGGCGCTCGGCCGGGCCGGCTGGCAGGTGCTGGCGGCCGAATGCGGCGAGGAGGCGCTGGCGCTGCTGGCCGGCGACGCCGCCACCGCCGATCGCGGCGATCGTGACCGACCTCATGATGCCGGGCCAGGACGGCACCGCGCTCGTTCGCGCCGTGCGCACGCGCCTCGGCGCCCCCGCCCTGCCGGCGATCCTCGTGTCCGGCTACGCCGCCGAGGAGGTGCAGCCGTCGATGGCCGCGGCGCTCGACGACGCCGCGACGCTGTTCCTGCCCAAGCCGTATGACGGAAAGGCGCTGGCGGCGCGGCTGCTGGAGGTCACGGGCCGGCGGGCTGCAAGGTGCGTGTTCGCAATTGTTCCTGAGCCGAGAACAATTAACGAACAAATCCTTAACGGCCCCCCGTTGCGGCGCTCCGCGGCCCGATGAGAACTCCTGCCAGAGTCCGCGGCTCGACGGCCGTGGCAGGGGAATGGGTATGGAAAAAAACAAGGCTCTGGACGCCGCCTTGCAGCAGATCGAGCGCGCGTTCGGCAAGGGCTCGATCATGCGCATGGGCGCCAAGGCCGGCGACGAGCAGATCGAGGTGATCCCCTCGGGCTCGCTCGGCCTCGACATCGCGCTCGGCATCGGCGGCCTGCCGCGCGGGCGGATCCTGGAGATCTACGGCCCGGAAAGCTCCGGCAAGACCACGCTCGCGCTGCACGCGATCGCCGAGGCGCAGCGGCGCGGCGGCACCTGCGCCTTCGTCGATGCCGAACACGCGCTCGACCCGATCTATGCGCGCAAGCTCGGCGTGGACGTGGACAACCTGCTGATCAGCCAGCCCGATGCCGGCGAGCAGGCGCTGGAGATTGCGGATACGCTGGTGCGCTCCGGCGCGGTCGACGTGCTGGTGGTGGACTCCGTCGCCGCCCTGGTGCCGCGCGCCGAGCTTGAGGGCGAGATGGGCGACAGCCATGTCGGCCTGCATGCGCGGCTGATGAGCCAGGCGCTGCGCAAGCTCACCGGCAGCGTCTCGCGCAGCAAGACCATGCTGATCTTCCTCAACCAGATCCGGCTGAAGATCGGCGTGATGTTCGGCAACCCGGAGACCACCACCGGCGGCAACGCGCTGAAGTTCTACGCCTCGGTGCGCCTGGAAATCCGCCGCATCGGCGCGATCAAGGACCGCGAGCAGATCGTCGGCAACCAGACGCGCGTGAAGGTGGTGAAGAACAAGCTGGCGCCGCCGTTCCGGCAGGTCGAGTTCGACATCATGTACGGCGAGGGCATCAGCAAGGTCGGCGAGCTGGTCGACCTCGGCACCAAGGTCGGCGTGGTGGAGAAGTCCGGCGCCTGGTACAGCGTCGATTCGCAGCGCATCGGCCAGGGCCGCGAGAACGCCAAGCAGTTCCTGCGCGAGCACGCCGAGATGGCGGAGATGGTCGAGCGGCGGGTGCGCGAGCAGTCCGGCATGATGGCGACGGTGATGCTGGCGAGCGAAGAAGAAGCCGAAGCGGCAGACTAGGCCCGTGCTCGACGCTTCGCCCGACCCGGCCCAGGGATTGCCGCTGGATGCGGACGATCACGCGCTGATCGCCGCCGCGCGCGCGGTGCTGACCGAGCACTACCGCCCGCTGCGCCACATGGTGGCGGCCGCGCTGCGCGCGCGTGACGGGCGCATCTGGACCGGCCTGCACCTGGGGGCCACCGTCGGCCGGCTCTCGGTCTGCGCCGAGGCGGTGGCGCTCGGCCGCGCGCTGCTGGAGGGCGACGGGTCGGTGGCGACCGTGGTGGCGCTGCGCCACCCGAAGCCGGAGGAGGACGACCGCGAACTGGCGGTGGTCGCCCCGTGCGGCGCCTGCCGCGAGCTGATCGTCGACTACGATCGCGGAGGCGATGGTGATCGTCCCTGGACCGCTGGCGCCGCTGAAAGTCCCGGTGCGCTCCCTCCTGCCGCTGCCGTATCGGCGCTGACCGGCCATGTCGGCGACCGACGCGCCGGCGCGCGCGAAATTCTCCGACCCCTTCCGCACGGCGCGCGGCGAGACGCGCGCCTGGGTGGCGCCGGACCGGCTGCACACGCTGTGGTTCAACACCGGCACGCTGTGCAACCTGACCTGCCAGACCTGCTACATCGAGTCCTCGCCGCGCAACGACCGCCTCGTCTATCTGAGCGCGGCGGAGGTGGCGCGGTATCTCGATGAGGCGGTGCAGGATGACCTGGGCACCGAACTCGTCGGCTTCACCGGCGGCGAGCCGTTCATGAACCCCGAGCTGCCGGCGATGCTGGCGGCGGTGCTGGCGCGCGGCCTGCGCGCGCTGGTGCTGACCAACGCGATGCGGCCGATGCGCAAGATGCAAGCGGCACTCGGCAACCTGCGCCGCTACGGCGCGCGCCTCGTCATCCGCGTCTCGCTCGATCACTACACCGCGCGACGGTGCATGAGGCCGAGCGCGGCGCACGCAGTTTCGCGCCGACGGTGGCCGGCCTGCGCTGGCTGGCCGAGCAGGGGTTCTGCGTGCATGTCGCGGCCCGGCGGCTGACGGAGGAGCCCGAGGACTCGCTGCGCGCGGGCTTCGCCGCCCTGTTCGCGGAACTCGGCGTGCCGATCGACGCGCAGGACAGCGTGGCGCTGACGCTGTTCCCGCAGATGGACGCGACCGCCGACGTGCCGGAGATCACCACCGCCTGCTGGGAGATCCTCGGCCGCGCGCCGAGCGAGGTGATGTGCGCCTCCTCGCGCATGGTGGTGAAGCGCCGCGGCGCTGCATCGCCGGTCGTCGCGGCCTGCACGCTGCTGCCCTACGACCCGCGCTTCGAACTCGGCACCACGCTGCGCGAGGCGATGCGCCCGGTGCCGCTGAACCACCCGCACTGTGCGCGATTCTGCGTGCTGGGCGGGGCGGCGTGCAGCCGGGGGTAGGAGGCGCAAGCTTCCCGGCAAGGCGACCACGCTGGGCGAGCGGTGGGTGAAGATCGGCGCCAGGATCGTTCATCACGGCCGCTCCGTGACCTTCCAAATGGCCGAGGTCGCGGTGCCGTGTGCATTGTTCCGGCACGTGGGCTGCGCTCGCGGCGCTCCGTCCGCCGCCGCCGCGGGCGGCGGGCATTTCAACCCGCGCGCGTGCGATCAAGGCGTTTTGAGGATGCGGGCCAGTCTGCCCGCGACCTGATCGTTGAAAATCGCCTCGACCCGCCCCAAGGCTGTTGGCCACATGGCAGACAGATCGCCGGTCGGGGGAATGTCGGCTCGAAGTAGGCCCTCGCTCGTGTGGAAGCGGGGGCCGCCGCCGTCGGCCCGCCGCCGGTTCCCAGCAAGCAGAAGGTCGCGGCTTCCCCGAAGCTGGCGGACGCGCACGATCAGGCGCTTCGCCTAGCCGAAGCGCAGCGGCGCGGCGGCAGGACGATCGAGGCCCCCGAGACCGCGGAACCGGCGCTGGTAGGCAAGACCGCCGGTGTCGTCGCGGAAGTCGCGCTCAAGCTGGTCGGCAGCGAACACGTTCAGACCCTGCACGGGAAGCTGCATCGCCAAGGGGTCAAGCTCGAACGCGTTGGCTCGGACGGAAGGGTCCGGGAAGCGCGCTGAAGGGAGCAGGTCGGCGCGATGCCGTCGCGCCGAACCCACTCTGCCCAACGAGGTGGTCGCTGGATTGCGCCACGCAGCCACACTTGGATCTCGCGCGACACTCGTAAGCGAAAGGGAGCACTTCGATGGCCGAAAATCTCGTCACCCTCGTGATGCAGTATCTGAACCCCGACATGATCAAACGCATCGCCGCCGCACTGGGTATCGACACCAGCAGCGCCAGCGCCGCGGTCAGTGCGTCGGTGCCGGCGCTGCTGGCCGGTATCGGCGGCGTCGCGACGCAGACGGGAGGGGCTCAGAAGCTCCTGGATACCGCACGAGAGCAGAGCGGGACGCTCGACAAGTTCTCCACCATGGTCGGCGGCGACAAGGCGGCCCTGATCGACAAGGGATCACAGATGCTGTCGTCGCTGGTCGGCAGCCAGCAGCAGAACGCGCTCGCCGGTGCGGTCGCGAAGTTCTCCGGGCTGACCACGGCGACGGGGAGTTCGCTGCTGGGGATGCTGGCGCCGGTCGTCATGGGCGTCATCGGCCGGCAACCCGCGGCGTATGGCAGCGATTCCGGCGCGCTCGGCAATCTCCTCGCGTCCCAGAATGACAATATCGCCGAGGCGCTGCCTTCGGGCTTCAGTCGACTGCTGAGCGGAACCGGTCTGCTCGACAGGGTCGGCGGTCTGGCGGGTAGCGCAACCGCCGCCGCGGGTCAGGCGACGCGCGCGGCCACTGCTTCGGTGAGCTCCGGAGCGCAGCGCACCGCCAGCGCCGCAACCTCGGGCGTTGGCCGGTGGCTCTATGTGCTGATCGCAGCCGTCGTGGTCGCGGTGGTCGCCTGGTTTGTCTTCGACAACCGCACGCGGACGGTTCCCAGGCCGGTCGAGCAGGGCGTCACTCAGACGCCGGAACTGGTCGTCGACGGCGTCAATGTGCGCACGCAGTTGGGGGACAACCTGGCCAGCCTGCAGACGTCCCTGCAAGGCGTGACCGACGCCGCTTCCGCCCAGGCAGCGCTTCCGAAGTTGCAGGGCGTCGCGGCGCAGTTCGACAAGATCGCCGGCCTGGTTTCCCGACTTTCCCCTGATCAGCGAAAAATCGCCGCCGGACTGGTCAGCCCGATGTTGCCGACGCTGAACCAGCTCTTTGACAAGTTGCTGGCAATTCCGGAGGTATCGGCCACCTTGAAGCCGACCATCGACGCCCTCAGGGCGAGCCTCACGACGATCGCCGCCTAGCAGCACTGCGGCGTCTTCCCCGCACCCCAGGAGCCCGGTACAGGGCCCCGGCTGGCGTGTTCCGGCCGGGGTCCTGTGGATATGCCGGGCTCGTTGGATGGACGGAAGGCGGAGGCCGCCGGCAACGCGCCGGCGGCGAGCGCGCGACCGGATCGGCGTTGAGAATGCGGCTTCCGTCGGCGGCGGTCGGGCGTTCGGGGTGGCTCCGCGCAGCCAGCGCCGCATGGTGGTGAAGCGCCGCGGCGCGGCAACGCCGGTCGTCGCGGCGTGCACGCTGCTGCCCTACGACGTGCGCTTCGAACTCGGCACCATGCTGCGCGAGGCGATGCGCCCGGTGCCGCTGAACCACCCGCACTGCGCGCGGTTCTGCGTGCTGGGTAGGGCGGCGTGCAGCCGGGGGTGAGGGCGACGCGCCTGCGGGTCCTTCGCTAGCGCACCAACGGCAACTTTGCGCCCGCGCCGGCGCGCACGTTGGCCGGCGCCCGGAACGCGAGGCCGACCAACGCGCGGCGCTTGGGCGATCGGCTAGCCGACCAGCCGGCTGTTCCAAACGCGGAGCAGCAATGTCTTGAGCAGAACAAAGTCCTTCCGTCCTAGCTCCGTGCTCCACTCACGCTCAATATCGCGCAGAATATCGTGGATTCGCCGCATAGGCTGCGGCACCATATTCGGTCAAATGGACAGTCCGCGCGCGCGCCTCACCAGGCGTGTCGGCACGTCTCAGGTAGCCGTATCCTTCGAGGCTGCGAAGCAATTGGTTCATGGCCTGCTTGCTCATACCGGCGCGCTCGGCAAGCGCGCTCGGCCGGACCCCGTCCGGCCCGGGAAATTGCAGCACCGCCATATGCGGAACGCGCAGTTCCTTGAAGCCGGACGCATTGAGTTCGCCGATGATTCGGCGATGGATCGCTTGGGCCGGAACACGCAGCAAGGCGCCGATCAGCAGGTCCTTGCTCTCGACCGCGGATGGGGCACGCGAAGATGTTGACATTGAGGGTAAATCCCATTTACCTTCGGTTGATAAATTGAGGTTACCCGAAAGGAGTGCTCATGCCGCAGGATATCATCGGCTTGCGCGGCAACCCGTCGGACGAGGTCATCCGTCTCGGGCCGCTCACGGTGCACTTCCTGATCACCGAGCAGGACTCGGGAGGAAGCATTGCGGCCTTCGAACTCGGCGTCCCGGCTGCGCAACGTCTGGCATCGCCGGCTCACAGTCACGATCACTATGAGGAGACGATCTACGGGATCGATGGTGTGCTCACATGGACGGTCGACGGACAGCGATTCGACGTCGGGCCGGGGCAGGCATTGTGCATTCCGCGCGGTGCCGTTCACCGTTTCGATAACAATGGCAGCCGGGACGTCAAGGCACTTTGCGTGATCACGCCTGCCGCAATTGGCCCGCGGTTCTTTCGCGAGTGTGCCGAGGTGATCAACGCGACGGCCGGCGGTCCACCCGACGTGGCGAAGATGGTGGCGATCATGCGCGCTCACGGCCTGACGCCCGCGGCGCCCCCACCCTGAGCATGATGCATACGAGATTGCCGGACGACGGAGCACATATCCGTTGGAGAATCGCGCCATGAACATGAATGGGCCCACCCGAACGACCACGCCATTCGGTGTCGAGGAGCGTCGGTTTCTTAGCCTTCCAACTTGGATCAAGGCCGATCGCGCACTGACCGGCGGCCGCTTGAGCTTGATCGAGCAGGTCATTCCGGCTGGCTTCGAGTCGCCTTGGCACATCCATCATTCCGAGGACGAGTCGTTCTATGTGATCGAAGGAAAGGTGACGGTTATCCGCAACGACCGACGAATGCTGCTGCACGCCGGAGACGTCGCCTTCGGTCCGCGAGGCATTCCACACGGCTTTCGGATCGAAGGAGACGGGCCGGCCCAAATCCTGCTGATAACGACGGGCGGCGATTTTGCCGATTTCGTCGCCGAGACCAGCGTGCGGAGCGATATGCCGCCGGCCGCCCCGGACATGGCGCTGCTGGCAGCGGCCGCTGAACGACACAACATCGCCGTTCTTGGCCCATTGCCCCAATAAGAAATGACATGAGGCAAAAGCGAACCGCACCGAGCGACGCAAGGTGTCGCAAAACGCGCGCAACACGCGCCGAGTGCCTGCAAGCAAGATCCCCTCACGCAATCCGGGAGCAGAACCAATGTATCGTCCGGTCGGAGCCTCCATAGCTTGCCTCTGCTGTCTGACATTCCCCGTAGTGGCATCGGCGAATGTTGTTTATGCAACAGGGTTCGAGCCGCCGTCCTACACGACCGGCGCGCTCGCGGGTCAGGGCGGGTGGAGCGGTGCTCCTGGTATCGTAGAGACGGCCACGGTGTTCGCGGGGACACAGGCGGTTGGATTTGATGCCACGGGCGTATCTGGTCAGGCCTACAATGGCACTCCAGTGCCCTCCATTGGCCAGGGATCAGTCGAGCGGGTAACCGAAGAGTTCTTCGTGAGCGCGAGCGACTCCTCTTGGGAGGTCCTCGGGGTTTTCGGCGACGCCGGGTTCCTGGGGCAATTGGTGGTCAATAACGACCACGTTAAGCTCGGCCTCGCCAGCACAGCCGTCGGCTCTGTGGCGGTTACGGATGGGGCCTGGCACAGTTACACGATGGATTTCAACTTCTTGACGGACGTGCAAACGGCATATGTCGATGGCACGTTGATCGGCTCTGGTCCTTTTGCAACACCCGGTACGCTGTTGACGGGCATCGTCATGGGGATCAATTTTGCAAATGGGACGGCGACCAGCCAGGCCTACGCCGACGATCTGTCGATCGACGTTCCAGAGCCTTCCTCGCTCGTGCTGTTGGGATCCGGCCTCGCCGCGCTTGGCGTCCTCACATTGGCCGCTCGCTCGATGCCAGGGACGAACCGGAAGTTGCGCGACAGCCATTCCGTGTAGCGCCGAATAACGTAGCTTTGCGGAAAGTAGCCAGCCACTACAATTCTGCCCGCGCGTTGACACTCGCGGAAATCGTCCGCTTACGAGGTGTCCCAATCAACCGGGGGGGCGGGAGATCGGTTAGAAATCTGTAGCGACCACCATCACAGAGCGACTATGCCGCGGCACGGGGTCAGCGAGGTCGGCGCTCACTTCACCACCGCCACCCTGAGCGCGTTGGTCGAGCCGGGATGCCCGAACGGCAGGCCGGCGATCACGACGATATGGTCGCCGTGCGACGCGAAATCCCTCCTGCGCCGCCAGCCGTGCGGCGCGCCCGACGGTTTCGCTCATCGAGTGCGTGTCCGGCGTCACCACCGCATGCACGCCCCACGCCACGGCGAGCCGCCGCGCGGTCTGCTCCGAGGTCGTCAGGCCGATGATCGGCGCCTCCGGCCGCTCGCGCGCAACCCGCAGCGCGGTGCTGCCGGACTCGGTGAAGGCGCAGATCGCCTTGGCGTCGATCGTGTGCGCGATCTGCCGCGCCGCGGCGGCGATCGCGTCGGCGACGGCATGTTCGGGCGCCGGCCGCGACGCCTCGATCATCGTCGCGCCAGCCGGGATCCTGCTCCACGCGCGCGACGATGCGGTCCATGATGTTCACCGCCTCGAACGGGTACTGTCCCGCCGCGGTCTCCGCCGACAGCATCACCGCATCCGCGCCGTCGAACACCGCGGTCGCGACGTCGGAGGCTTCGGCGCGCGTCGGCGCGGGCGCGTTGATCATGCTCTCCAGCATCTGCGTCGCCACCACCACCGGCCGGCCGAGCATGCGCGCCGCGCGCACGATGCGCTTCTGCGCCAGCGGCACTTCCTCCGGCGGCAGTTCCACGCCGAGATCGCCGCGCGCCACCATCACCGCGTCCGACAGCGCGAGGATGGCGTCGAGGTTCTCGCAGCGCCTGCGGCTTCTCCAGCTTGGTCATGATCCAGGCGCGGCCGGCGGCGATCGCCTTCGCCTCCGCCACATCCTCCGGCCGCTGCACGAACGAGAGGCCGATGTAGTCGGCGCCGTGGTCGAGCGCGAAGGCGAGGTCGTCGCGGTCCTTCGCCGTCAGCGCCGGGATCGGCAGCACCACGTCGGGCACGTTCACGCCCTTGCGGTCGGAGAGCGGGCCGCCGACCACCACCTCCGTCTCCAGATGGTCGTCGCGCTTGTGCACGACGCGCAGCCGCAGCTTGCCGTCGTCCAGCAGCAGCGTGGTGCCGATGCGCGGCGGCGGCGATGATCTCCGGATGCGGCAGGTTCACGCGCCGCACGTCGCCCGGCGTGGGGTTGAGGTCGAGCGTGAACGCCTGGCCCGGACTGCAACTGCACGCGCCCGCCGCCGAAGCGGCCGACGCGCAGCTTCGGCCCCTGCACGTCGGCGAGGATGCCGATCGGGCGGCCTTCGCTGCGCTCGATGTCGCGGATGATGCCGATGCGCTGCGGCGTGGTCCTCGTGCGTGCCGTGGCTGAAATTGAGCCGGAACACGTCGGCGCCGGCGTGGAACAGGCGCGACAGGATCTCGGGCGTGGAACTGGCGGGGCCGAGCGTGGCGATGATCTTCGTGCGGCGGCGGCGGCGCAGCTTCTGGCGCAAAAGGGGCCTCGCGTGTGTGCTGGGGATGTCAGGCGATCAGGATCGCGCGGAAGTCGTTCACGTTGGTCAGCGTCGGGCCGGTGACGATCGAGGTCGCCGAGCGCCGCGAACAGCGCGATAACTGTCGTGGCCGGCGAGCAGCGCGCGCGCATCGAGCCCCTGCGCGCGGGCGCGCGCCAGCGTGTCGGGCGTGACGATGCGCGCCGGCGGCGTCCTCCACGCCGTCGATCCCGTCGGTGTCGCCGGCGGCGGCCCAGATGCCGGGCGCGCCGTCCAGCGCGACCGCGAGGCCGAGCAGGAATTCCGTGTTGCGCCCGCCGCGCCCGGCGGCGCTGCTGCCGATCGTCACCGTGGTCTCGCCGCCCGAGAGCAGCATCGCGGGCGGGGCGAGCGGGGTCGCCGTGCGTGCGCACCGCGCGGGCGATGCCGGCGAGCACGGTGCCCATCTCGCGGCTCTCGCCCTCCAGCGCATCGCCGAGGATGAGCGGCGTGGGCCCCGCCGCGCCGCGCCGCCGCGGCCGCCGCCTCCAGCGCCATCATGCGGCGTCGCGATCAGCGTGAAGTCGGGCATGCGGCAGGCTGCCCGGCTTCGGCGTCTCGTCCGCCGCGGCGGCCAGATGCGCGGCGACGGATGGCGGCGGGGTGATGCCGTAGCGGGCGAGGATGGCGCGCGCGTCGGCGAAGGTCGTGGGGTCGGGCACGGTCGGGCCGCTGCCGATCACCGCCGGGTCGTCGCCGGGCACGTCGCTGATCGCGAGCGTCACCACTCGCGCCGGCGCCGCGGCGGCGGCGAGGCGGCCGCCCTTGATGGCGGAGAGATGCTTGCGCACGCAGTTCATTTCAGTGAATGGTCGCCCCCGAGGCGAGCAGCGCGCGGTTCACCGCCTGCTTGTCGGCGAGCGTGAGGCCCGGCGCCGGCAGCGGCATCAGCGCCGAGGCGCCGCCCGACATCAGCGCCAGCACGAGATCGCCCGGCGGCCAGCCCCTGCACCGCGGCGAGGATGTCGCGCGCCGCCGCCTCGCCGTTGGCGTCCGGCACCGGGTGCGAGGCTCTCCAGCACCCGGATGCGCCGCGTGGGCACGGCGTGGCCGTAGCGCGTGACGACCACGCCGGTCAGCGGCACGTCGGGCCACGCATCCTCCAGTGCCGCGGCCATCATCGCCGCCGACTTGCCGGCGCCGACGACCACGCAGCGCCCGCGCGGGCGCTCGGGCAGGTGGGCGGCGAGCACGCGGCGCGGGTCGGCCGCGGCCACCGCCGCGTCGAACGCCGCGCGCAACAGATGCCGTGCGCGGGCATCGTCCCAGTCCATCGAAATGCTCTCCCCGGCCGCCCGGCCGAGTATGGCGAAGCGCCGCGTCCCGCGCCATGTGTGGCGGCAGGAAGGAGACCCGATCATGCCGCAGGAAGCGATCGACCCCGCCACCCGCACCGAGCTCGAGGCCGCCGCGTTCCGCCGGCTGGTGGAGCATCTGCGCGAGCGCGGCGACGTGCAGAACATCGACCTGATGACCCTCGCCGGCTTCTGCCGCAACTGCCTCAGCCGCTGGTATCGCGAGGCGGCGGAGGCGCGCGGGCATGGCGCTGCCGGATGCCGAGGCACGGGAGATCATATACGGTATGCCGTATAAGGAATGGCAGGCGCAGCACCAGCGCGAAGCGACGCCGGAGCAGAAGGCGGCGTTTGCCAGCACGCACCCGAAACACTAAAATTCTCGCCATGGCGATCGAACCGGAAAGTCTCGTGCTCGAGCACCTGCGTCACATCCGCAGCGGCCTCGATGCGCTCCGGGACGATGTCCGGGAGATCAAGCGGCGGATGACCGCGGTGGAGGTTCAGCTCGCGAACGTCCACAGCGATTTCGCGGGGCAATCGGGCCGGATCGACCGGATCGAGGACCGGTTGGAGCGGATCGAACGGCGCCTCGACATCGCGCCGGTCGTGTGATCCGGAGGCCGGTTGACCCCTCCAGCCCGCGCCGCTAAGCCCGCCCGCCCGCAACGAGGGGAGGCGCGCATGGCGCTCGATACCACCAGCAAGGCTGCAACCGACGAGCCCGCGAAATGGGGCAACATCGCTGCCGACCGGCTGCGCACCCTCGTCGAGCGCATCGAGCGACTGGAGGAGGAGCGCCGCGCGCTCTCCGGCGACATCAAGGACATCTACGCCGAGGCCAAGAGCGCCGGGTTTGACACGAAAGTGCTGCGTGCCCTGATCGCGCTGAGGCGCAAGGAGCCGGCGGAGGTAGAGGAGCAGGAGACGCTGCTCGACGTCTACCGGCGCGCGCTCGGCATGTAGGGGGCGCACAAACCCCTTGGCAGGTTGGCGTCGGCGCTGGTGAGATGACGGATTGAGGACGGCGCGCGGCCTGGCACGCCCGGCCAGGCGAGACGGCAAACGCCGACCCGGGAGGAGCTTGCCATGTCCCACGTCGCCATCCGGTCCCCGCACCGTCGCCCTCGTCGGCCCCTATGGCAGCGGCAAGTCGACGCTGTTCGACGCCCTGCTCGCCACCGCCGGCAGCCCGCCCCGGCGGGGCGCCGAACGCATCGCCGGCGAGCTGCGGCTCGCCCACGCGACGTTCATGGACCAACCCTGGGCGCTGATCGACGCGCCGGGCTCGGTCGAGTTCGCCTATGCCGCGCAGTCCGCCCTGGCCGCCGCCGACATCGCCGTGCTGGTGTGCGAGCCCGACCCCGCCCGCGCCGCCACCGCGGCCCCGGTGCTGCGCCTGCTGGACAGCTACGGCGTGCCGTTCATCGTGTTCATCAACCGCGTCGACATGCTCGGCGGGCGGGCGCGCGACACGGTGGCCGCGCTGCAGCCGTTCACCCAGCGTCCGCTGGTGCTGCGCCAGGTGCCGATCCGCGAGGACGCCGACGTGGTCGGCTATGTCGATGTCGTCGCCGAACGCGCCTACCGCTACCGCCGCGGCGCCGCCTCCGACCGCGTCGATGTGCCTGACGGCATGGACGAGCGCGGGCGGGAGGCGCGGGCCGGGCTGATCGAGGTGCTCGCCGACCACGACGACGGGCTGCTGGAAAAGGTGGTCGAGGACATCGCGCCGAGCGCCGACGAGATCTACGCGCGGCTGCGCGCCGACGAGGCGGCGGGCACGGTCGCCGGCGCGCTGCTCGGCGCGGCGGATCGCGCCTGGGGGGTGCGCCGGCTGTGGAAGGCGCTACGCCACGACGCGCCGGCGGCGAGCGAGACCGCCGCCCGCCGCGGGCGTGAGCGAAGGCAGCGGCGCGCTGCTGCAGATCTTCCGCACCATCAACGGCGGGCATGGCGGAAAGGTCTCCTGGGCGCGCATCTGGCGCGGGCCGCTGAAGGACGGCGCCACGTTCGACGGCGTGCGTCTCTCCGGCATCTGGCGCCTGCCAGGCGGCGAGCCGGCGAAGATCGCCGAGGCAGGGGACGGCGAGCTGGTGGCGCTCGGGCGGCTGGAAGGGTTCCCGACCGGGGCGGTGCTCGGCGAGGCCGGCGAGGCGATGCTGCCGTTCCCGCGACGCCCCCGCCGCGCTCTACGCGATGGCGATCACCACCGCCGACCACAAGGACGACGTGCGGCTCTCCGGCGCGCTGCAGAAACTCGCCGAGGAGGACCCCTCGCTCACGGTGCGCCACGACGCGGAGCTGGGCGAGACGGTGCTGGAGGGGCAGGGCGAGATGCACCTGCGCAGCGTGACCGAGCGGCTGGCGAGCGCGTTCGGCGTGCGCGTGACCGCCCAGAAGCCGCGCGTGCCCTACAAGGAGACCATCCGCCGCGCGGTGCACGAGCACGGGCGGCTGAAGCGCCAGACCGGCGGGCACGGCCAGTTCGCCGACGTGAAGATCGACGTGGCCCCCCGCCCGCGCGGCGAGGGGTTCCGCTTCGTCGACAAGGTGGTGGGCGGCGCGGTGCCGCGCAACTTCATCCCCGCCGTCGGCGAGGCGGCCGAGGAGGCGCTGGGCAAGGGCGTGTTCGGCTATCCGGTGGTGGATGTCGAGGTGACGCTGACCGACGGCCAGTTCCATTCCGTGGACAGCAGCGACATGGCGTTCCGCACCGCCACCCGCATCGCGATCAACGAGGCGCTGCCGAAGGCCGACCCGGTGCTGCTGGAGCCGGTGGACCACGTGACGATCAGTGTGCCCAACGACTACACGGCCGCCGCCCAGCGGCTGCTGACCGGCCGGCGGGGGCAGATCCTGGGCTATGCCGAGCGCGACAACTGGCCCGGCTGGGACGACGTGGAGGCGCTGGTGCCGGAGGCGGAGCTGCACGACCTGATCATCGAGCTGCGCTCGATCACGATGGGCCTGGGCACCTACCGCCGCCGCTTCGACCATCTGGCGGAGGCGCATGGGAAGGTGGCGCAACAGGCGGTGTCAGGATAAGCCGTTCAACCAGCGTGCGGGGGCTGCCAGAAGTGCACCTTGCGATGCGGCCGTGTCGCACCTAGGAGTTGGGTATGGACGTGCATGAGGCAGTTTCTCTGGCGAAAGGCTATATTCTGGAGCTCTTCAAAGAAGAGCGTATCCAGAACGTCGGACTAGAAGAAGTGGAGTTCGACGATCGGGACCGGACTTGGCACGTCACCATTGGCTTCTCGCGCCCTTGGGAGCTCCCGGGGACATGGAGTATCGTCTCAGAATACCCTCCGGAGGCCAGACGCTCATACAAGAAAGTGGACATTTCCGATGACGCAAAATCTATTCTCGCCGTGCGCAATCGGGAGGGGTAAAATTTGACGTCGGATTTGATCTTGGATGCTAACTTAATTGTATTATTTGTTGTTGGCCGCACTTCTATTGACCTCATCGCGAAGCATAGGCGCCTTCGCGCGTATTCCGTCCAGGACTTTCGGCTGCTTTCGTCTCTTGTCAACGCCGCCCGTAGCATTTTGGTCACTCCGCACACGCTCACGGAAGCCTCGAATCTCTCGGGCATATTTCGGAGCCTGACAAATCGCGAATCTTCACGGTGTTCCGACGTCTCATCGACCAAGTCGATGAGCACCACGTTGCCGGCCGTTCGGTCGCGAGCCATCGAGAGTTTTCCCGGCTCGGCCTTACCGACGCAGCATTGTTGATGATCCCCGGGCAGCCTGCGACGCTGCTGACGGCTGATTTCGACCTCTACCGGAGTGCGCTCAAACGGGGGCGACCGGTCGCCAATTTCAATCATTTGCGCGAGGCCAATGCGGGGGCATGACCGCGCGGCGCGGCGGCGGGTGGATAACCGGGCCGGCGTGCTCTATCTGACCGGCCATGACCGACACCCCGACCGAGCGGATCCGCAACTTCGCGATCATCGCCCATATCGACCACGGCAAGTCCACGCTCGCCGACCGGCTGATCCAGGCGACCGGCGCCCTGTCGGCGCGCGAGATGACCGAGCAGGTGCTCGACACCATGGACCTCGAGCGCGAGCGCGGCATCACCATCAAGGCCCAGACCGTCCGCCTGACCTACAACGCCCGCGACGGCCAGACCTACGCGCTGAACCTGATGGACACGCCCGGCCACGTCGACTTCGCCTACGAGGTGTCGCGCAGCCTCGCCGCCTGCGAGGGCTCGCTGCTGGTGGTGGACGCCACCCAGGGGGTCGAGGCGCAGACGCTCGCCAACGTCTACCAGGCGATCGAGGCCGGGCACGAGATCGTGCCGGTGCTCAACAAGGTCGACCTGCCGGCCGCCGAGCCCGAGCGGGTGCGCCAGCAGATCGAGGACGTGATCGGGCTCGACGCCTCCGACGCGGTGCTGATCAGCGCCAAGACCGGCCTGAACATCGAGGGCGTGCTGGAGGCGCTGGTGACGCGCCTGCCGCGCCGCGCGGCGACGCGGCGGCGCCGCTGAAGGCGCTGCTGGTCGATAGCTGGTACGACCCCTATCTCGGCGTCGTGATCCTGACCCGCGTCAAGGACGGGCGGCTGAAGCACGGCCAGAAGATCCGCATGATGTCCACCGGCGCCGTGCACGCGATCGAGCAGGTGGGCGTGTTCACGCCGCGACTGGTGCCGGCCGATGACCTCGGCCCCGGCGAGATCGGCTACATCACCGCCGCGATCAAGACCGTCGCCGACTGCAATGTCGGCGACACGATCACCGACGACCGCCACCCCGCCGCAACAGCCGCTGCCCGGCTTCAAGCCCTCGGTGCCGGTGGTGTGGTGCGGCCTCTATCCGACCGATGCCGACGATTTCGAGAAGCTGCGCGACAGCCTCGGCGAAGCTGCGGCTGAACGACGCGAGCTTCCACTACGAGCCGGAGACGTCGGCCGCCCTCGGCTTCGGCTTCCGCTGCGGCTTTCTGGGGCTGCTGCACCTGGAGATCATCCAGGAGCGGCTGTCGCGCGAGTTCGACCTCGACCTGATCGCGACCGCGCCCTCGGTCGTCTATCGCGTGCACCGCACCAACGGGCGCGGTGGAGGAGCTGCACAACCCGGCCGACATGCCGGACGGCAGCGTGATCGACCACATCGAGGAGCCGTGGATCAAGGCGACGATCCTGGTGCCCGACGAGCATCTCGGCGCGGTGCTCAGCCTGTGCAACGACCGCCGCGGCCAGCAGGTGGACCTGACCTATGTCGGCAACCGCGCGATGGCGGTCTATCGGCTGCCGCTGAACGAGGTCGTGTTCGACTTCTACGACCGGCTGAAATCGGTCAGTCCGCGGCTATGCCAGCTTCGACTATCAGATGGACGACTATGCGGCGAGCGACCTCGTGCGCATCAGCATCCTGGTCAACGGCGACCCGGTGGATGCGCTGAGCTTCATCGCCCACCGCAGCGCCGCGGAAGCGCGCGGGCGGGCGATCTGCGCGCGGCTGAAGGACCTGATCCCGCGGCAGTTGTTCAAGATCGCGGTGCAGGCGGCGATCGGCGGGCGGGTGATCGCGCGCGAGACGATCAGCGCGCTGTCGCAAGGACGTGACCGCGAAGTGCTACGGCGGCGACATCACCCGCAAGCGCAAGCTGCTGGAGAAGCAGAAGGAGGGCAAGAAGCGGATGCGCCAGTTCGGCAAGGTGGAAATCCCGCAGAGCGCGTTCCTGGCGGCCCTGAAGATGGACGCCTGAGCGGCGGCTTGCGCGGTCGGTCGGGCTGGTATTTTCCGGCCCGCCGGCGGGAGGGATGGCCGAGCGGCTTAAGGCGCACGCTTGGAAAGCGTGTGTGCGTTAACAGCGTACCGTGGGTTCGAATCCCACTCTCTCCGCCAACGCAATATTCTATCCATTTCTCGCTGCGAAAACAATGGCTTACGAGGCCAGTCGAGAAACCAGCCGCCCCACGCACCACCTCACATCTACCACCCCACACAGTGGCTGTGCCACGCTCTGGCAAGGAAGTGGCTGCGCGTGGCGCCTGCATTAGGCGCAGGATGCAGCAATAGCGGTAGTTTCATGCCGCGGCTGAGCCTATCGCGAGCACCGCATGGCCTCGCCGAAGCGTCCCACAGAAGATTGCCGGAATGCGAGGTGGACCCGCGCGGTCTGTATCGCTCTTTGCCGAATGTGCGCCTGCGTCCGTGAACGACGACCACGCGGGTCGAGGAGCCCGCGGTTGGTCGTCACGACCAGCGCCACGCCCCCCTTTGGAAAGCGAATAGGACGATGTGCACTCCGGAACGACCCACTTGCGGAAAATATCCCCTCTCGTTACGTTCGGCGAGACATCGGGAGGCCCGAAGAATGGTCCGCGCCGTCACCATTGCGGTAGCACTCACCCTCGCGGCGTGCACAACGCCTGCGCAGCGACACGCGCGGGCTATGAGCGCGGAGATCAAGGCGGCTACCGCGGAGGCAAAGCAGTGCCTCCAGATCGTTTACGATGATCCCGCCTTCGCTTCCCTACGCCCACACCGACCTCTGCTGCCCGAAGACGCAACGCTCGAACAGATGCTCGACCAGACGAAGGTATCCGCATCGGACATACCGTTGCTATCACAGGCACACGCTGCCGTCCTGACCTGTCGAAGGGCATTGCTGGAACACGTCGCTCACGCTCTCCCGCTGGCGATCCCCCCACTGCTGGAGACATATGCGAAGGCGGATCAAGCCCTACTTGATCTCGCGCGACAGAACATATCCTGGGGCGAATATGTCAGCCGCTCAAAGCAAATCGCCGATGAGGGCAGGCAGAAGGTCATGGGCGCTGTTCAGCAGACATCCGCAGCTCTTGAGATCGAACACCAGAATGAGCTTCAGCAACGGCAGGCTGCCCTCAACGCGATGGGGCAATTCCTTCAAACCGAACAGATGATCAACGCCCTCAATCGCCCAACGATCACCAACTGCAATGCGTTCGGGAACTCGGTCAACTGCAATCAGCCACTAGCCCCGGGCGATCGACAGCGGGGCGGACCGCAGCAGCTGTATCAACCGTGCCGCCCGTTGTCCAACACCTCATACTTTCGCTGGTCGGCCTCGGACGCCGCTCAGGCGCTCCGAAGGCGTCGCTGGTGCGCCATAGCCCCACTCTCATGGCGGGCGGAGTTGCGCTTTCATGCCGCGATGAGGGGTCCTGGGACCGCTTGGCCCTGAGCCGCTGATCGGCAGCGGAGTGTTGCCATATTGCGGGCTGCGGCTGTAATGACACTTGCGCCGACGGTCGCATAGTTGGCTCACTCCCCGCCGGAGGCACTCCTGCCAATCCCCACCTACGACCAGCTCATGCTGCCCGTCCTACGGCTTTCTGCCGAGAGGACCTGGGACATGCGCGAGTTGATAGCGCGCATCGCTGACGACCTCCACCTTACGCAGTCAGAACGTGAGCAGGAGATCCCGAGCGGCGGCACGAAGCTGATCGCGAACCGCGTCCACTGGGCAAAGACCTACCTCAAGCAGGCGGGGCTTGTGGAGCAGCCCAAGCGGGGCAAGATCAAGATCACGGCGAGGGGCCAAGAGGTGCCGTGAGTGCGCAGCCGAGCAAGATCGATGCCCAGCTGCTTCAGCGCTTCCCCGAATTTCAGGCATTCCTCAGCAGAACCAAGCCCCAGGAAAAGCCCGAGGTGGTGCCTGGGCCTGCCTCTCAAGCCGTTCCAGCCGGGACGCCCGAAGAGCAGCTGGAGGCCGCGTCGGGCACGTTGAACGAGTCCTTGCGGGATGCTCTCCTGGCGAGGGTGCTGGAGGCTTCCCCGGCATCCTTCGAGAGGCTGATCGTCGACCTCTTACTTCACATGGGCTACGGGGGATCGCGCGAGGACGCTGGAGAACACCTCGGCCGCACCGGAGACGGAGGGGTGGACGGCGTTATCCGAGAGGACCGGCTCGGGCTAGATCGCGTTTACCTGCAAGCGAAACGCTACAAACCGGGAAACGCAGTAGGCAGCGAAGCGGTGCAGGCATTCATTGGAGCGCTTGTCGGCAAGGGTTCCCAGAAGGGCGTGCTGATCACCACGTCGATGTTCACCAGCAAGGCCCTCGAGACTGCGAGCCAATCTGGCGGCTTGCGCCTCGTCCTAATCGACGGCGAGACACTGACGAAGCTGATGATCCAGTTTAATGTCGGCGTCAAAGTCGCGCGGACCGTGGAGGTCAAGCGCATCGACCTCGACTACTTCGAGGACATCGAAACCGAGTAAGCGGGAGACCCGAACTCGTTCCAGTTGCTACCCGACTGGCGCCCGACGTAAGTCCTGAACGACTCACGCCGACACCCGACATACCGGTTTGGCGCCACGGCATTCCCACCACCGCGATGGGTTGAAAAACAGCCTCCACATCCTTCACCCTGGACATTCATCTATGGGCCAGGGCCGCCGCCAGATTGTCCACCAGCTCCCGGCCGCGCACGAGCCTCTCCTCCTAGGTCTTCGTCAGACCCAGAAACACTTTCGTAGCCGCCCACACGCCCTTCAGATCGAACTGGCCCTGGTAGACATCCGGAGGGGCGGGACCGCGCTTGAGCAGACGATAAATCGCTTCCCAGGCCGTGCGCGTGGAGTATTCAAACGTGAACGCGATGTCCCGTTCAAGCTCGACGTACTGACCCAGGAGGCCCAGATTGGTTACGCCCTCCGGAACCACGGGCGGCCTGTCGCCACGCTTGCGGCGCAGCCAGATGTTGTTGACGTAGGGCATGTTGCAGGGAATGCAGATCGACGTGCGTACGATCTCTTCCGTTTTCGACTCCCCTTTCTTCAGACCGAGATGTTGCAGCAATTCCCTCAATATCTCCTCGCCTGTGCATTGATACATGGGCTTTGGATAGAGGTTGCCTTCTTTCTCCGGAAAGAGCCCATAGCCCCACCAGACAAATGTACCTGGTGGCTGACTGAGAACTTCGGGCTGCTCGAAGATCGACAGCGAGATCACCCAGTTCGAAATCTTTCAAAGTCAGGAGCCCGCCGCTTCCCGGGCCGCTGTGGGTCAAGTTAGTAATCTCATCGAGGAATTCCGAGCCGGTCGTGGTCACGGTGAACGTCACCCAGCGCAAATCGGCGATCCGGTCGTCGCCAAAGAATGCATCCGGATTGCCGAAGCCTTTGTGCTTCCCGGCCAACTTCTTCCACAGCGCCCATGACCGCCCGGGGTTAGGCGGCGGCCCCGGTGGCGTGTCCATCGTTCCAGCCGAGAGATCGGCGGCTTGCGAGCCGGTGGTCACGAACACGATGTCGTTCGAGGCGATGTCGACCGACATCGAAGCGCCTCCGCGTTCGTATTCAAGTCGATTGACGGTCATGCGGCCAGGTGATTCGGTGAACTCGATGTCGCTGACAAAGGCGCCCTTCAAGAAGTTCACCTGCTGCCTTTCAAGCCAGGTGACCAGCGGTTCGACGAAGGCTTCATGCTGGTTGAATTGCGAGCGCAGAACATTTGCCATGGTCGATAGGTCGGGAAACAAATAGACGAAGCGGTTCAGGTATCGCCGGAACTCGATGATGGTGTGCTGTGGCAGCGAACCCATCAGCGTCGACCAGAGTAACCAAAATTCCGTTGCGAAGAACCTTGGGGAAAACCAGTCTTTAATGAGCTGACCGTCCAACGACGCTTCGCGGGTGAGCGAAAGTTTCGCGAGACGGAGGCCGTCGCTAAGGTTCAGCCCATACCGCTGGTCATGCATGCGGCGGAGGTTCCGATCGACGATATGAGTTTGGTCGACAAACGGGTGTTCTTTATTGAAAGTGAGGAATTGCTCTGCAACATTGATATTGGAGTAAGCTTGAGTGGGGATCTTTCCGAGCAGATCCAAAGCGCAGCGGAACTCCCTATCGAAGATCGAGCCAGGCAGGTTGTAGCCGCTTTTCGCATCGCCAGCCAAAAAGAACCCGCCGCCAAGCTTCTCGTCTGCCTCGTAAATCGTAATGTCCGGACCGGACATGTCAGCGTTCCGGATGAGTAACGCCGCCGCTGCCAAGCCCCCAAATCCGCCGCCGACAATATGCGCCTTCATTTGTCCCCTCCCAGAAACTCCGGGTTGGGAGCTTCTCCCGACCCGCGGCTGCCCCGGCAAGCGGCGAGGGCCGGAGCAAACATCAGCGTCGGCGGAAACCGACGCTGCTGGCGCCTGACGCCGAAGCCATGGCAACACTCCAACATAGTTGCATGTAACCTACCACGGGCCGCCAGTCCTCGCCGAGCGCTTCGCGCCGCGCCGCCGCCGGAGGCGGTCGTCGTGCGTCCCGGCGGCCTCGCGCCCCACGAGGCAGCCGCGACAGTGCCGCGTCGCGATGGCAGCGGCTCGCGGCGCCGCCGCCGTGCACGCTCCGCCTCATCCGCGCTTCTGCGCGTCGCACGCGCAAACGGGCCGCGCTTGCGGCGGGGCGGGCGGCGAGGATAGCGTCAAGGCAACGGGAGGGAGTTTTCGCATGGCCGCAGCAGGACAAATCGCCGTCGCGACCTTCGACGGGCCGGGCGCGCGGCCGGTGATGCGCACCGTGCCGCGCCCCGCGGTGGGGCGTTCGGCGGCGCTGTTCACCGTCGCCGCCTGCGGCGTTTGCGGCACCGATCTGCATATCCTGGCGGGCCATTGGCCGAAGCCGTTGCCGTGGCCGTTCACGCTCGGGCATGAGGTCGCGGGAATCATCGACGAGATCGGGCCTGGGCTCACGCACGACTACATGGGCAATCCGCTGCGCGTCGGCGACAAGGTGATGATTCCGCCGCTGATGCCGTGCGGCGAATGCGAGTGGTGCCGGCACTATCCGAAGCATGCCAACAAATGCTTGAAGCCGGTCTACTACGGCCGCTACATCGGCTTCGCGCAGGCGCCGCATCTGTGGGGCGGCTGGGCGGAGATGGAGTATCTCGATCTCGACATGCTGCCGGGCACGAAGGTGTATCGCCTGCCCGACGAGATGCCGCTCTGGCTCGGCACGCTCGCCGAGCCGTTCACGTCCTGCATCCGCGGCTTCAAGCGCGCGCAGCAGATGGATCAGTTTTCCCCAGGCGCCACCGTCGTCATTCAGGGTTCCGGGCCGATCGGCGTGCTCGCCGTGGTGGCGGCGCTGGAGATGGGGGCGGGGCGGGTGATCGTCGCCGGCGCGCCGGAGGCGCCGCGCCTCGCGCTGTGCCGCGCGTTCGGCGCGGCGGCGACGGTGGACATCACGCACCTGCCGCCCGGCGCGGCGCGCATCGAGGCGGTGCGCGCGCTGGTGGGCGGCTACGGCGCCGACGTGGTGATGGATTGCAGCGGCCATCCCTCGGCCGGACCGGAAGGCATCGAGATGCTGCGCGACGGCGGCACCTATATCGAGATGGGCCAGTTCACCGATGCCGGCGCGGTTGCCACCAACTGGCACCGCGTGTGCACGAAGGACATCACCATCATCGGCAGTTGGGCATTCACCGCCGACGACATCTGGACCGGCATCGTGATGCTGAACCGCGCCCGCAACCGCTACAACTTTCGCGACATGCAGATGCACTTTCCATTCAGCGAGGAAGGCATCTCGGCGGCGATCACGGCCGCGCGGGAAATGCGCTGCGTCAAGGCGACGATCGTGCCGCGGCCCGATCTGCTCGAACGCTGAGCTACGCGCGGCGCAGCACGTCCGGGTTGACGACGCGAACCGGCTTGCCGTCGAGGAAGGCGAGCGCGTTCTCCACGCTCTGCGGATAGAACTGCGCCCAGGTCTCCGCGACGCCATAGCCGAGATGCGGCGTCAGCACCGTGTTCGGCGCGGTGCGCAGCGGGTGGTCGGCGGGCAGCGGCTCCTGGTCGTACACGTCGAGCGCGGCGATGATCCGCCGCGCACGCACGGCTTCCACCAGCGCCGCCTCGTCCACGATCGGGCCGCGCGAGGTGTTGACCAGGATCGCGCCGGGCTTCATCCGCGCGATGTCGTCCGCGCCGATGAGGCCGCGGGTGCGCGCGGAGAGCACGAGATGGATGCTGATCGCGTCCGCGCGTGCCAGCAGCGCCGCCTTCGCGACGGGTTCGGCGCCCGCCGCGGCCGCGCGCTCGGCGGTAAGGTTCTCGCTCCAGGCGAGCACGTGCATGCCGAGGGCCTGGCCATAGCGCGCCATGTAGCCGCCGAGCCGCCCGAGCCCGATGACGCCGAGGGTCCGGCCAGCGAGCGTGATGCCGACCGGCAGTCCCTGCTGGAACCGGCCGGCCCGGATGCCGGCATCGCTCGCCGGCACCGCCCGCGCCGCCGCCAGCAGCAGGCCGAGCGCGAGTTCCGCGGTGGCGGAATCGCCCGCGCCGGAGTTCACCGTGTTGCAGACGACCACCCCGCGCGCGGTGCAGGCGGCGAGGTCGAGCGTGGCGATGCGCATGCCGGTGATCCCCAGCAGGCGCAGCTTCGGCAGCCGCGCGATCAGCGACGGCGGGAGCGGGGTGCGCTCGCGCATCGAAAGCACGATGTCGAAGTCGGCGAGCCGCTGCACCGCGTCATCCTCGCTCGCGAAGGCGTCGGCGAAGAACACGACCTCGGCCCGCGCCATCAGCGCCGACCAGTCCGCGCTGGCCTGCGCGACGCCCTGCCAGTCATCCAGCACCGCTACTCTGGTCACGCTGTGTCCCCCAACCCGTCGCTTGCCGCTCAGTCCTTCATGAAAGCCGCGAAGGCATCGCCGAAATCCGGATGCCAGCGCGACAGCGCCGGGCGGTTGTGGATCAGGTCCCCCGCCGCCCACGCCATGCGCTTCTCATCGACGGTGCGCGGGGTCTCGTTGTCCTGGCAGAAAAGATAGAAGTCGCCGCGGCCGATCCCCTCGATCATCACGTCCACCACCTGGTCGGCGGTCCATGCGCCGGGCGGCTTTTCCGCGCGCTTGGTCATGCCGGTGTAGGTGAAGCCGGGGATCAGCAGGTGCGCGCTGGCGCGGCCCGGTGCCGCCTGCCGCAACTCATGCGCAAGCAGCTCGGTGTACGCCTTCACGCCGGCCTTGGAGACGTTGTAGGCGCTGTTTCCCGGCGGCAGCGTGATCCCCTGCTTCGACCCCGTGTTCACCACCACTGCGGGCGATGCCTGCGCGAGCATGCCGGGCACGAAGGCCTGCACGCCGTGGATCACTCCCCACAGGTTGATGTCGAGCAGCGCGCGCCACCCCTGCGCGTTCTCCCACGGCTTGCCGGGATTGACGCCGACGGCGGCGTTGTTCATGAGCAGATGGACTTCGCCGAACGCTTCCGTCGCCACGGCATGCAGGCGCTGCAGATCCTCGAGCCGAGCGACGTCGGTCGCCTGCGTGCGCACCCGCCCGCCGCCGATCAGCGCCGCCGCCTCATCCAGTGCCGCGGCGCTGCGGTCCGCCAGGCACAGGTTCATTCCCATCCCGGCCAACCGTCGGGCGGCGGCAAGGCCGATGCCGCTCGCCGCCCCGGTGATCACGGCGGTGCGGCCGGCGCTCAGAGCCGGATGGGCCATGGTGCTGTCCTCTTCGTCCCGATCGTGCGGCGTGCGCGCTGCACATGTAGCGCCATCCGCCGGCGCGTCCAGTCCCAGGCCCACGTGCTCGCCTGTCCGGGTGCATCCGTGCGATGCTCAGGCCGGCGTGATCCGGGCGGAAGCGGAGGCATGCGGATGAGCGACACGGTGCAGCGCACGCGGATCTGGTATCAGAGCTTCGTCGATCCGGTGGAGCAGTCCGCCTATGTCGAGCGGCTCGCGGCGCGGTTGCGCGCGCTGGCTGGACCGGGCGTCACGATCGACGTGCATGGCATGGTGCCGCCCGACCGGCATTTTCATCCCCTGACCGAGTTCCGCTGCGCCGGTGCGGCGATCGCGGCGGCGCTGCGCGCCGAGGCGGAGGGCTACGACGCGTTCGTCATCGGCCATTTCCAGGAGCCGGGGCTGACCGAGTGCCGCGGCGTGGTCGGGATTCCGGTCGTCGGGCTGGGCGAGGCGACGATGCTGTTCGCCTGCTCGCTCGGCCGCAGGATCGGACTGGTGACCATCGACCCGGTGTTCGTGCCGTGGCACGACGAGCAGATCATCCGCCACGGCTTGGAGCGGCGCGTGATCGGTGTTGCCGCGATCAGGGCGGACCTCGCGCAATTCATGCGCGCGTTCACCGATCCAGCCGAATACGCTGCGGTTCGCGCGGAGTTCGTCGAACAGGTTCGCCCGCTGATCGACCGCGGTGCGGACGTGCTGATCCCCGCGGGCGGCTTGCCCATGCTGCTGTTCGCCCAGCAGCTTCCGTTCACGATCGACGACGTGCTGGTGCTGGAGGGGATCGCCGCCGTGCTGAAGGCCGCCGAGATGGCGGTCGCGATGCACCGCATCACCGGCTCGGTCGCGTCTCGGCGCGGGTTGTTCGGCAAGGCGTCGGCCGGGGCGATCGCGGACTTTCTCGGCTCGACCAGCATCCGCGCGCGCGGCACTCAGCCCGGCTGAAGCGCCAGGGTCGCGCTCGCGCGGCGCCGCCGGTTCCGGGTTGCGAGCAACTGCACGACGACGACGAAGATCAGCAGCCCACCGGCGGCAAGGTTCTGCACGTAGTAGGGCGCGCCGAGGCTCGCCACGCCCGTGACCAGGAAGCGCAAGGTGAACAGCCCGATCGCGATGCCGATGACGCTGCCGCGGCCGCCTTCGAGCGCGATCCCGCCCATCAGGCACGTCGTTGCCGCCGACAGCAGCAGCGTGTCGAAGCCGAGCGGCGTGGCGCTGCCGAGGCGAAGCGACAGAACGGCGCCGCCGAGGCCGGCGAGTGCGCCGGAGCAGGTGAAGGCGATGACCATGGGCCGCAGCAGCGGCACGCCCGCCGCCTTCGCCTCGTTGCGGCCGCCGCCGATCGCGTAGATCTCGCGTCCCCAGCGGGTGAAGCGCAGGAAGAGCCCGGCCGCGACGAAGACGACGACCATGCCCGCGCTCAGCGGCGAGAACACGCCGAGCAGCGGCGCGGTGAAGAAGTCCGTGTCGGAGAGCTGGTCGATCGGAATGGTGACGGAGTTCTCGTGCGAAAGGATGAGGGCGATGCCGCGCAACCCGATCAGCGAGCCGATGGTGAAGACCAGGGAGTTGATGCCAAGCGCGCCGATGATCAGACCCTGCAGCGCGCCGATCGCCGCCGCGAACAGCACGCCCACGATCAGCGACGGGATGATGCCGATGCCGACGATCTTGATCACCACCACGCCGGTCACGGCGGCCAGCGAGCCCACCGAAAGATCGAACTCCCCGGCCAGCATGGTGATGCCGACGCCGATCGAGACCGTGCCGATCAGCACCGCCCCGTCCAGCAGCGCCGCAATGCCGTTCGCGGTGTAGTAGTTCGGCAGTTGCAGCGCGAAGGCGAGATAGACGAGCGCCATGAACGCGGCGCGCACGCCGAGGTCGATCGCCGCCTCGCGCCGGTTCATTCGCGCCTCCGCTGCAGGACGTGGAACAGGCACGTGGCCAGGGCCACGAGGCTGCCCACGACGGTCATCCGCCAGCCCGAGGAGAAATCGTTGAGCAGCATGAAGTTCTGCAGCAGCGCGATGAAGGCGGCGCCGAGGGCGGCCTGGATCGGCGAGCCCTGGCCGCCGCGCAGCGCAATTCCGCCGACCAGCACGGCGGCGATGACGTCGAAGTTCAGCCCCTGAAACAGGTTGGCGACCGCCTGCCCGAATTGCGCCGCCGCCGAGATGCCGGCGAGCCCGCAGCACAGCCCCAGCAGCGTGAGGCCGAGCAGCGCGGCCTGCCCGACCCGCAGCCCCGCCGACTGCGCCGCCGCACGGTTGGCGCCGGCGAGCACCAGCACGCGGCCGATGCGCGTCTTCTGCAGCACGATCCAGGCGAGCGGGGTCAGGATCAGGAACGCCCAGCTCTGCGTCGGCACGCCGAGCGGGCGCCCGGTTCCCAGCCATTGCGCGGCATCGGTGCCCAGCAGGATGTTCTGGTTCTGGCTGACGACGGAGGCGAGGCCACGGAAGAACCCGCCGAAGGCGAGCGTGGTGATGATCGGGTCGGCCCCGAGCGCGATGATGCCGCCCTGCACCGCACCGCCCAGCCCGGCGAACAGCAGCGTGGCGATCAGGCTGAGCGCGAGCCCGAACTTCGCCCGCATCAGCCAGCCGAAGATGCAGGCGGTGAGGATCGCAAGCTCCTCCGCCGAGAGGGCAAACAGGTTGCCGGATATGGTGACATACGACATGCCGAGCGCGATCACGCCCGTGATCGAGGCCTGCCGGATCACCACCAGAAGATTGTCGAACGTCAGGAAGGTCGGCGTGAACGCGCCGCCGATCACCGCCAGCACGACGACCGCCGCAATCACGATCGCGGTCGCAACCCGGCGGCGCCGTGCCGCCACGCGGGGATCGACCTCGCCACCATTGCCGGCGCCCGCGAGATCTGCAATCGGCCGGCAAGGACATCACGCGCGCCCCGCGGCTGCGTCCGCCTCGGGATGCGTGACGTCGCGCAGCAGTTCCTCGGGCTTGAGGTGCTCGCGCCTCGGCGATCCGCACGAGACGCCCGCGAAAGAACGTGGCGACCGTGTCGGCGAGGCCGAGCACCTCCTGATTGTCGGAGGAGGCGAACACGACCGCCAGACCCTGGTTCGCGAGGCTGCGCAGATGGCGATAGATCTCGGCGCGCGCGCCGACATCGACGCCGCGCGTCGGCTCCTCCACGAGCAGCAGCGACGGCTGGATCCCGAGCCACTTGCCGAGCGCGACCTTCTGCTGATTGCCGCCGGAAAGCTTGCCGGCGTGGCTGCCGAGGCGATCGCGGGCGACCTCGAAGAACGCGGCGAGGTCGCTTGCCAGCTTGACCTCCGGCTGCGGCTGAGCAGCGCCGCCGACGGTGATCCGTCGGCAGCGCCGGCGACGTGAAATTCTCGAACAGGTTGCGCACGGCGAAGATGCCGTCGCGCTTGCGATCGTCCGAGCAGTAGGCGATGCCGGCGGCGATCGCCTCGCGCACCGAGCGCGGATCGAGCGATCGGCCGCGCAGCGCGAATCGTGCCGCCGAGGCGCGGCACGACGCCGGCAATCGCGCGCACGACGGCGTTCGCGCCGCTGCCGAGTTGCCCGGCGAGGCCAAGAATCTCGCCGCTCGTGCAGGTCGAACGAGACCGGGTGGCGCAGGCCGGGGGCGGTGACGTCGCGCAGCGCGAGAACCGACCGGGCCGCTCGCCGGCGCCGCGCTCCGGAAACATCTGCTCCAGCCGGCGGCCGAGCAGATGCTCGATCAGGCGGTCGACGTCGAGGCTCTTGACCTCGATCGGCGCGAAGCTGCGGCCGTTGCGGAAGATCGTGACGCGGTCCGCGATCTCGAACACCTCGCCGAGCCGGTGCGTGACGTAGATGATCGACCGCCCCTCGGCGGCAAGCGTGCGCACGACCGACTTCACCTTCTCGATCTCGGCGTCCGACAGCGCGGCGGTCGGCTCGTCGAGGATCAGGATCCGCGCATTGCGCGAAAGCAGCCGCGCGATCTCGACAAGCTGCTGCTGCGCGACATGAAAGATCGCCGGCCGGCGTGGCCGGAATCGATGTCCCCGAGGCCCACCAGCTCGAGATAGCCGCCGGACCGTCGCGATCCAGCCGGCCGCGCGATCCAGATCGGCGTTGCGGTCGCCGCCCAGGCAGATGTTCTCGGCGACCGACAGCGGCGCCACGATGCTGAGTTCCTGCGTGACATAGGCGACGCCGGCGTGAAGCGACTGGCTGGGCGTGCGCAGGCGGCGCAGCTCGCCGCCGATCTCGATCGTGCCGGCGTCGGCGCGCTCGAGTCCGGCGAGGATCTTCACGAGCGTGCTCTTGCCGGCGCCGTTCTCGCCCGAGCAGCGCCATGACCTCGCCGGCCGCGAGGCCGAAATCCACGCCCTGCAGCGCGGTCACCGATCCGTAGCGCTTGGAGATGCCCCGCATGCGCAGCACGGCGCCATCGGATTGCATGGTATTCCGTTTCCGTCCGGAAGCAGCGTCGCCGCGGCACCCCTCGGCCGCGACGACGCGCGGCGCCTGCGCGGCGATCAGTAGTTGCAGAGTTCCTTGAACGGATCAGCCCCAGAGCTTGAAGCTTATCCACATCCGCCTTGGCGTTGTCACCCACGGGTTCGGGATGAAGTTGAACCGGTGCGGCGCGCCGTCATCCGAAGGCGGCTTGTTCGGCGTCGGCCGGCAGGTAGACTTGCCGTCCAGCACCTTCTTGGTGTTGAGGTATTTGTAGGTCGATTGCACCGACGACCAGCCTTCCAGGAACGCCGCCTGGACGCCGGTGCCGATCAACGACGCCGTTCAGCAGATTGGTCGTGTCGCCGTGGCAGACGCCGCCCACGACCAGAACATCCTTGCCGGGGTGCAGACCGTTCTCCTTCAGCGCCTGGATGACGCCGTCGGCGAGCGAGTCGTTCTCCGTATAGACCCAGGTGATCTCCGACTTGTGGGCGGGAATGATCTGCGACGCCGTCTTGTATCCCTCCTGCGCCATGAAGCCGGACGGCTGCGTCTGGATGACGTCGAGCTTCGGGGCCGCCTTGCGGAACGCCTTCTCGCGGTCCGAACCGGCGGAGTAGCCGGCCGGGAAGGTGATGATCAGCCCCTTGTCGCACTTCACGGTCTTGCTCTCCGCGCATGCCTTCAGCAGCGCCTTGCGCGGCGGTCTCGGCGTTCAGGAAGTCGTTGACGCCGGCATAGGCGGTCCAGAACTTCTCGGTTCCGGGGATCGGATACTGGTTGGTGAACACGATCGGCACGCCGGTCTTCGACAGCGCCCGCAGCGAGCCGGTTCCGGCCGCGTTCACGTACGGCCACCAGATGTAGCCGGAGACCTTCTCGCCCGACGCGATCTCCTGCTGCACCTGGCTGTCCTGCTCCGCCTGGTCGCGGCTGCTTTCGATGATCTTTATGTCGTAGCCGAGATCTTTTGCCTTGGCCCGCGCGCCCTTCTGCCACTGGGCGAGGTAGTTGTCGGTTCCCGGCGGCATGAACACGACGAGCAGGCCCTTGCTCTCGGCGCGTGCGGCGGAATGACCGAGCAGCAGCGGGCCCAGCAGGGCCGCTGCCACCGCAAGACCACGCAGTGGCAGGCCGAACGAACGCTTCGACGTATGAACCATGGTTGTTTCCTCCCGTTTTTATTGTAGCGGACGGCTCTCGTTGCAGTGGCGCCCGACCTGGGCACGCTGCATTGCAGCGTCAGACCGCTCCGATGAGCCGAAGACGCGCGCATGTCGCGACCGAAGGACGAGCGACACCCGACGCGCCATTCTTAGAGCAACTTGCGAGGCGCGCTCACCTCCTGAGCGAAATTTTTCAAGGCCGCAATCGTACGCAAGGCGCGGGCAGGCGTCAAGCGTCGCGCGCGGATTTGTCTTTGCAAACAACGCCATACTTGCGAAGGATGCAGCGCGCGGCAGACGTTGTCATGACGCGGAGCGACGCCCGTTGCTTCCCGGGCGCCATCCGCAGTAATCCGATTGACAACCGCGCTGGGCGCGCGGGGGAGGAGAACAGGATGACCCTCGGGCGCGATGGCAAGCCGGCACGGGCAGCGCTTGCCGGCGTGCGCGTCCTCGATCTGTCGCAGTTCGAGGCCGGGCACGGCGGTGCACGGAGACGCTGGCCTGGCTCGGTGCCGATGTCATCAAGATCGAGACCGCCGGGCAGCGGCGAGCAGGGGCGCAGCGCGTCCACCGACAGCGCCCGGCCTGGACTCGTACTACTTCCTGCTGCTGAACGCGAACAAGCGCAGCGTCACGCTCAACCTCAAGAGCGAGCGCGGCAAGGCGCTGTCTGCGGCAGATGATCGCGCAGGCCGACGTCTTCATCGAGAACTTCGCGCCGGGCGCGATCGAGCGGCTCGGCTTCGGCTACGACGCGGTGCGCGCGCTCAATCCGCGCATCATCTATGCGCAGGTCAAGGGCTTCGGCGCCGGCAGCCCGTACGAGAGCTTCCTCAGCTTCGACATGATCGCGCCAGGCGACCGGCGGCGTGATGAGCATCACCGGCGAGGCCGGTGCGCGCCCGCTGAAGCCCGGCCCGACGCTCGGCGACACCGGCACCGGGCTGCACTGCGCGATCGGCGTGCTCGCCGCGCTGCTATCAGCGCGTCGCGACGGGCCGAGGGCCAGAAGGTCGAGGTCGCCATGCAGGAGGCGATGGTGAACTACTGCCGCGTCGCCTATGCGCGGCAGAGCGCAACCGGCGAGGCGTGCCCGCGCTCGGGGAACCAGGTGGTGCTGGGCACGACCGCGCCGAGCGACGCCTACCGCTGCAAGGGCGACGGGGCCAACGACTATTGCTACGTCTACACGCACGCGCGCGAACAACGCGCACTGGGAGCGGCTGCTGCGGACGATCGGCCGCGAGGACCTGCTCGACGAGCCGCGCTTCGCCACGCCGGCTGCGCGCGGCGGCCAATGTCGAAGCCGTCGACGCGATCATCGCGCCCTGGATGGCGCAGGGCGCACCAAGCACGAGGCGATGGCAGACGCTCGGCCGCGCCGGCGTGCCCGCCGGCGCGGTGCTCGACACGAAGGAATTGTCCGAGGATCCCTATCTGCGCGAGCGCGGGATGTTCGTGACCGTGCGAGCACCCCGTGCGCGGCGCGTTCACCATGCCCGGCTGGCCGGTGAAGATGTCGGCGTCGCGACGTGCCGGTGACGGCGGCGCCGCTGCTCGGCGCCAACAATGCCGAGGTCTATCGCGACTGGCTGGACCTCGGCGAGCACGATCTGGCGGCGCTGCGCGCCGAAGGCGTGATCTGAACACAGCGCGCCGCACCGGCGGGAAGGGAGAGACGATGCGCCTCAACGGCTCGGAAATTCTCGCCCGCGCGCTGAAGGAACAGGGCGTCGACACGTTCTTCTTCATCATGGGCGCGCCGATGATGGCGGTGGAAAGCGCCGCCATGCGCCTCGGACTGCGCGGCATCGACGTGCGCCACGAGCAGGCCGCGCGCTGATGGCGGCGCACGCCTATGCGCGGCTGCGCAACCGGCCGGGCGTGTGCATGGCGGCGTCCGGGCCCGGTGTCACCAACCTGGTCACCGGCGTCGCGCACGCCTGGGCCGACGGCGTGCCGGTGCTGGCGCTCGGCGGCGCCGCGCCCACGGCGACCACCGGGCGCGGCGTGTTCCAGGAGATCGACCAGCTCGCGATCATGCAGCCGTGCACCAAATGGGCGGCACGCGCGCATCATCCGCAGCGCATTCCGGAACTGGTCAACATCGCGATCCGCACGGCGATGTCCGGCAAGCCCGGCCCGGTCTATCTCGATCTGCCGGGCGACATTCTGTACCAGGAGGTGGAGGAGAGCGCGATCGAGTGGCCGGCGCCGTGGGACCCCACGCAGAACGCGCGCCCGGCGGCGAACGACGCCCAGCTCGCCGCCGTCGTGGATCTGCTCGCCGCGCAGCCGCGCAGCCGGTGCTGATTTCCGGCAGCGGCGTGCTGTGGTCGGACGGCGCGGACGCGCTGCGGGCGTTCGTCGAGGCGAGCGGCATTCCGTTCTACACGACGCCGCAGAGCGCGCGGCGTGATCCCGGAGGATCACCCCTACTGCTACCTCAACGCGCGCTCCACCGCGTTCCGCGACGCCGACGCTGATCCTCGTCGTCGGCACGCGCCTGAACTACGTCATCGGCCACGCCGCGCCGCCGCGCTTCAACGCCGCCGCGAAGCTGGTGCGCATCGACATCGACCCGGACGAGATCGCGACCAGCCCGCGGCTCGACGTCGGCATCGTCGGCGACGCGCGCACCGTGCTGACGCAGCTCACCGCCGCGCTGCGCACGCGGATCACGACGCGACACCTTTCGCGCTTGGCGCGAGCGGCTGCGCGGCCGGAACGACGGCAAGGCGGCGGAGCAGGAGCGGGCTATCGCGACGGACGCGACGCCGATCCATCCGCTGCGCCTGTGCAAGGAGGTGCGCGACTTCATGGATCGCGACGCCATCCTGTGCGTCGACGGCCAGGAGATCCTGAACTACGGCCGCCAGGCGATCCCGACCTACATCGCGCGGCACCGGATCAATTCCGGCGCGTTCGGCACCATGGGCGTCGGCATGCCGTTCGGCCTCGGCGCGAAGGTCGCCAGCCCGGACAAGCAGGTGATCGTGCTGCACGGCGACGGCTCGTTCGGCATGAACGCCATGGAGTTCGACACCGCGGTGCGCCACAAGGTGCCGATCCTGGTCGTGATCAGCCTCAACGGCGGCTGGACCGCGCGACCCGAACAAGGAGAAGCCGGGCCGCGACCTCGGCTATCACGCGCTACGACAAGCTCGCCGAGGCGCTCGGCGGCTACGGCGAGTATGTCGAGCAGCCGGAGGCGATCCGCCCGGCGCTGCTGCGGGCGCTGGAGCAGGTGGGTCGCGGTGTGCCGGCGCTGGTGAATGTGCGCACCGACCCTGCCGCGCGCGCGTCAACGGTCGCGTTCACGAACTATTCGACCTGAGGCAGCACGGCGGCCGGCGTTTCCGTCCGGCCGCCGCGTTGCATCCGAGCGGGGTCAGACCAGCGCGCGCAGGAACCGGGTGCGCGCCGTGCCGCCTTCCAGCAGGAACTGGTGGTCGCCGCCGCCGAGCACGAGCCGAGCGCCAAGCCCGATATACATGCGCGCGTTCGTCTCGTCGTAGACGCCGCCCATGCCCAGCACCTTGCCATGGCGCTGGCACGCGGCGGCGACATCGCGGTAGGCCTGCTGCACCCGCGGATGGCCGATCTGCCCGGCGATGCCCATGGTGGTCGTCAGGTCGGAGGTGCCGAACAGCAGCGCGTCGATCCCCTCCACCGCGGCGATCGCATCGGCATTGGCCACCGCCTCGGGCGTCTCGATCATGACCACCAGCAGCAGCTCGCGATTGATCTCGCCCTGCGCCACGTCGATCGCGGGCGCGCGCAGGCCGTAGACGTAGGGCGGGCCGCCCCAGCTGCGATGGCCCTGCGGCGGGAAGCGGAACGCATCGGCGACGCGGCGCGCCTGTTCCGCCGTGTCGACATGCGGCACGACGATGCCCTGCGCGCCGTTGTCCAGCGCCCGCGTGCCCTCGTCCAGCGCATCGGCGCAGATGCGCACGACCGGCGTGATGCCGAGCGGCAGCGCGGCCAGGCAGATCTGCGTCGCGTCCAGCGTGGACAGCGCGCCGTGTTCGGTGTCGATGAACAGCCAATCGAACCCCGCGGCCTTGGCAAGCATCGGCGTGGCGGCGGTGCGCAGGTGGTGCACCCCGAAGCCAAGCGTGAGCTCACCCGCGCGCATGCGACGCAGGGCGAAGTTCGGCGTGATGGATGCGGGTGTGGTCAAGGACGTGCTCCCGATGCTGGACGTTGGGCCGATAGATAGCGCAACCCGGTCGGGCCTTGTCCACTCGCGCCGGCGACGGGTCAGGACGGCGCTCGCCACGTCCCGAAAGTTACCGTTCTGTTACTCCCGTGCGATCACAGGATTACCACGCGCAGTCAGTTTCCGGTCCAAGCGGTGTCAGCCGGGCGATGGCCGGCGATGGTACCACGTTCTGGTGCGGGAGCTGCGGCGTCATGTCCGAACCCGATGGCAAGCGTCTGGCCTATGAGCGTGCCGTGCTGAGCGAGATCCGGATGCTGCTGGACTATATCGCGGCCCAGCCGGATCAAAGCCTTGCAGATTTCCGGAGCAAGGATGGCAAGAGCGCCGGTGCGGACCTCGACATTGGGGCGATCGTTGCACGGCTCAGCGAGATTGAACGGCGGATCGGCGCAGCCGACGCGACGCCGCTGCAACCGGATGACGTTGGGCTGATGATCGTGCTGCGCGATGCGCTCGTGCAGCGAACCAAGCCGGCGTCCGGGTTGACCATCGCCTATACCGCCATGGTGTCGGGAAACGGGCGCGGCAGTGGCTCGGAGTCTCGCGCGACGATGGCAGAGGGCGCGTACTCCGGGCTTGTCCGTGCCGCCAGGTTTCACCGGAAGCTGCAGGCGATGCTGCTCTGTGTCGCGGTGATGGTGACGGCGGCGGCGGTCTGGGAGTCGGCGAAGGTTTCGCTCGGGCGCTCGCTGCTGCAGAACCTCGAGGGGTTGAAGACGCAGCAGGACGGCATGGCGCTGGAGAAGGCGAAGCTCGAGGCAACATTGTTCCGGCCCATTGACGGGCCGGTAACCGTGGAGAAGCTGCTCGACGAGCACAAGCGGATCGCACTGGCGGCGTTCGCGATCTGCGATCACCCTAAGGTCCTGCTGCACTATCTTGCCGAGGAGCGTGCGGCCACGACAGTGCCGATGCGGCCACTCGAGTTGCATGAGGCCAGCAGCCTTTCTCGGCCGCAGGCTCTGCCGCTTGAGATGGTGGACGGCGCACGCTCGGAGTTCGCGACGGCTCGTTCCGACGAGCAGCCGCGTATCTACGAATTCCCTCAGGAGCGCGATGTTTGCGAGCGCGACCGCGTGCTCGCGACAAACTTTACGATCGCCCACGATGACCTGAGGCGCTATCTGAACGATTGGCCGGCCATGGTCGGCAGCGTATTCGCAACGACGGCATCGGCGGTGCGCAAGCTTGGTCAACTCATGCCTGTGACGGCAGCCGCAATGCCGCCGGACCCCATGGCAGCGGATTCGGCCGAGCTGTGCCCGAATGGACAAAAGCCGCGTGCGCAAAAGGGTCGTCCAGCCTGCGGGGATGACGTCGAGTTCCTCGTCGCGCCCGTGTTGCTGGTCTGGAGCAACTATATTCTGCCGGTCCTGTTCGGCCTGCTCGGCTCGCTGATCTTCGTGATCCTCGATTTCTACGGCAAGGTCCGCGCAAGCCGGCTCGATCCGCGCGACACGCGCCTGGGGCCGATCCGGCTTGTGCTCGGCCTCGTGACGGGGACTTGCATCGGTCTCTTCTTCAGCGCCGCCGCCCCGCCGGTGCCCGGCAACGCGGCGAGCGTGGTCACGTCGCTCACGCTGTCGGCCTCGGGCCTCGCATTCCTGGCCGGCTTCGGTGTCGAGGGCGTGTTCGGCATGCTCGACACGCTCGTGCGCAAGGTCTTCACGAACGAGGCGAAGTAGGTGGCGGGCGCGCCCGCCGCGCGCCTCAGGCCTGCACCGAGTAGCCGCCGTCCACCGGGATCGCCGCGCCGGTGACGAAATCGGAGCCGCGGCCGGCGAGAAACACCGCGATGCCAGCCATGTCCTCGGGCACGCCCCAGCGCCCGGCCGGCGTGCGCGCCAGCACGCGCTCGTTCAGCCCGTCCACTTCCTTGCGGCCCGCGCGCGTCAGGTCGGTGTCGATCCAGCCGGGCAGCACCGCGTTCACCTGGATGTTGTCGCGCGCCCAGGCGGTGGCGAGCGCACGTGCGAGCTGCACGATGCCGCCCTTGCTGGCGCTGTACGCGGCCGCGAACGAGGCGCCAAAGATGGAGGTCATCGAGCCGATGACGATCACCTTGCCGCCCTTCTGCCGCAGCATCGCCGGATGCGCCGCCTGCGCACCGTAGAAGGCGGAGGAGAGGTTGGTCGTCAGGATCGTGTTCCACTCTTCGGGCGAATATTTCTCCGGCGGCCGGCGGATGTTGATGCCGGCATTGGCGACGAAGATGTCGAGCCGGCCGAAGCGTTCCTCGGCGGCGGCCACAAAGCGGCGGTTTTCGGCGGGGTCCGCGACGTCGGCCACGAGGCTCGCGGCCTTGCCCCCCAACTCCCGCAGCCGCGCCTCGGCGGCGGCGTTCTTTGCGGCGTCACGCCCGACGATCAACACCGCGGCGCCCGCGCCGGCCAGCCCCTCGGCCATGCCGAGCCCGATGCCGCCATTGCCGCCGGTCACCACCGCCACCCGGCCGCTCAGATCGAACAGATTGCCTGCCACCGCGCCCTCCCTCGTCAGCGGCGCGCACGATAGCGGAGGTGCCGCGCGGCGCCTATGCCGCGTCGCCGAGCCCGCCGGCGGTCGCGATCGCGCGCAGATGCGTGTCGGTGTCGCCGAAGAAATTCTCGATCATCGTGAGCCGCTTGAAATAGTGCCCGACCTTGTATTCCTGCGTCATCGCGATGCCGCCGTGAAGTTGCACCGCGGCCTGGCCGATCATGCGCGCGGACTCGTTGATCTGCACCTTGGCGGCGGCGATGGCGGTGCGCCGCTCCGCCGCGTCGGCCGCGTCGGCCATCATCGCCGCATAGATCGCCATCGAGCGTGCCTGCTCCAGCGCCACCAGCATGTCCGCGGCCCGGTGCTGCAACGCCTGGAAACTGCCGATCGGGACGCCGAACTGTTTCCTGGTCTTCAGGTATTCGACCGTCGTGAGCTGCATCGCCTCCATCGCACCCACGGCTTCGGCGGCCACCGCCGCGAGCGCCGCATCGACCACGCGCTCGATCAGCGCAAGCCCGCCGTCGAGCGGGCCGAGACACGCATCGGCGCCGACCCGCACGCCGTCGAAGCGGATTTCCGCGGCGCGCAGCCCGTCCTGCGTCGGCATAGCCGCGCCGCGTGACCTCGGCGGCGGTCGGATCGACGAGGAACAGGCTGATGCCGTCGCGGTCGCGCCGTCCGCCCGCCGTGCGCGCGCTGACGACGAGAAGGTCCGCGAAATCGCCGTGCAGCACGACGCCTTTCGCGCCCTGGAGCACGTGCCCCTCGCCGTCGCGCCGCGCCGTCGTCGCCACGTCGGCGAGGTCGTAGCGCGCCTGCGGCTCGACATGCGCGAACGCCATCCGCAGCGAGCCGTCGGCGATGCGCGGGATGAGGCGCGCGCGCTGCGCGGCGCTGCCGCCGAGCCGCACGAAGCCGCCGCCGAGCACGACCGTCGCCAGGTACGGCTCGACCACGAGGCCGCGGCCGAACGCCTCCATCACGATCATGGTCTCGATCGCGCTGCCGCCGAAGCCGCCGTCGTCTTCGGCGAACGGCAGGCCCAGCAGCCCCAGCTCCGCGTAGCGCGCCCACAGCGTCTCGCTCCAGCCATGCGGCCCGGCCTGATGCTCGCGCCGCTTCTCGAACGCGCCATAGGCGTCGGCGACGACGCGCCCGACGCTGTCCTTCAGCAGGCGCTGCTCGTCGGTGAGGTCGAAGTCCATGCCGGGCTCCTACAGGCCGAGAAACGCCTTGGCGATGATGTTGCGCTGGATCTCGTTCGATCCGCCGTAGATCGAGACCTTGCGCGTGTTGAAATAGACCGGCGCAGCGGTCGCCGCCCATTCCGGCCCGACCGGCGGCTCGTTGGAGAGTTCGTCGGGATCGGTCAGCGGCAGCGCGTAGGGCCCGGCGATGTCTTTCAGCAACTCGGTCGTCGCCTGCTGCAGCTCCGATCCCTTGATCTTCAGGATCGAGGATGCCGGATCGGGCTTGCCCGCCGCCTGCTGCCGGGCGGCGGCGACGACGCGCAGCTGCGTGATCTCCAGCGCCTTGAGCTGCACCTCGATCGCGGCGACGCGTTCTTGCGGAAGTCGGGATCGTCCCACAGCGTGCCGTCGCCCACCGGCACCGCCTGCGCGAGCGCCTTCGCGCGGTCGATCCGCTCCTTCGAGAGCCCGACGCGCGCGATGCCGGTGCGCTCGTTGGCGAGCAGGAACTTCGCATAGTCCCAGCCGCGATTTTCCGTGCCGACGAGATTCTCGGCCGGCACCTTCACGTCGTCGAAGAAGACCTCGTTCACCTCGTGCGTGCCGTCGATCGTGATCGTCGGCCGCACCGTGATCCCGGGCGTGCGCATGTCGATCAGCAGGAACGAGATGCCCTCCTGCTTCTTCGCCTCGCGATCGGTGCGCACCAGCGCGAACATCCAGTCCGCGTGCTGGCCGAGCGTCGTCCACGCCTTCTGGCCGTTGACGACGTAGAGCCCGTCCTGCCGCTCGGCGCGCGTGCGCAGGCCGGCGAGGTCCGATCCGGCGCCCGGCTCCGAAAATCCCTGGCACCACCAGATGTCGAGGTTGGCGGTGGGCGGAAGGAAGCGGCGCTTCTGCGCGTCGTTGCCGAAGGTGGCGATCACCGGCCCGACCATCGCCACGTTGAACGGCAGCGGCGGCGGCACCGCGGCGCGTTGCATCTCCTCGTTCAGAATGTAGCGCTGCACGGGGCTAAGATCCTGCCCGCCCCATTCCTTCGGCCAGTGCGGCACCGCCCAGCCCCGCGCATGCATGATGCGATGCGCGGTGACCATCTCTTCCTTCGAGAGATGCTGGCCTTCCGACACCTTGCGCCGGATCTCCGCCGGAATCCTCTCGCGGAAGAACGCGCGCGCCGCGTCGCGGAAGGCGATCTCCTCGGCGGTGAAGCGCAGGTCCATGACGACAGCTCCTCAGACGGTCTTCGCGCGCACTTCGTCGCGCAGGACTTTCGCCAGCAGCTTCCCGGCCGGGCTGCGCGGTAGCGCCTCGCGCAGCTCCAGCGCAGTCGGCATCTCATGCTTGCCGACGCGGTCGGCGAGAAATTTCTGCAACTCCTCGAGCGTCAGGGTCGGCGCATCGGGGCGCAGGGCGACGAAGGCCTTCGCAGCTTCGCCGCGGTACGCATCCGGCACGCCGATCACGATCACCTCCGCGACGGAGGGATGCTCGTAGATCGCGTTCTCGATCATCGCCGGATAGACGTTGAACCCGCCGGAGATGATCATGTTCTTCTTGCGGTCGAGCAGGCGGAACATCCCGCGCGCATCCATGGTGCCGATGTCGCCGGTCAGGAAATAGCCGTCGTGGAACGCCGCCGCGTTGTCCTGCGGGCGGTTCCAGTAGCCGGCGAAGACGTTCGGGCCGCGGATGGCAAGCTCGCCCACCGCGTCCGGCGCCAGCACGCGCGCGGGATCGTCGCGATCGACCACGATCATGTCGATCCCCGGCAGGGGAATGCCGATCAGCCCGGGGATCGGCGGCGCATCGTGCGGAATGTGCGTGCCGGCGGGGCTGGTCTCGGTCATGCCCCAGCCGCCGGTCAGGCGCTGGCCGATCAGCCGGCCGATGCGCTGCTCCACGTCCAGCGGCATCGGCGCGCCGCCGGAGCCGCAGGCGCGCAGCGAGGAGAAGTCGCAGCCCTGCGCGGCCGGATGGTTCGCCAGCGCGATCCACATCGTCGGCACGCCGGGAAACGCGGTCGCGCGCTTCTCGGCGATGTCGGCGAGCGTGGTCGCGATATCGAAGCGCGTGCGCAGCAGCATTTCGTTGCCGTCGGCGACGCCGCGCAGCAGGATCGTGGTCAGCGCGTAGATGTGAAACAGCGGCAGCGCCGTGATCACGCGATGCGCGCCCGGCCGCCGCCGTCATCGGCCCGCGCCAGTGGCGATAGATGCTGACGGCGGCGGTCAGGTTGCGATGGCTCAGCATCGCGCCCTTGGGCAGGCCGGTGGTGCCGCCGGTGTATTGCACCACGCAGACATCGTCGGGCGAAACCTCCGGCCAGCGCGGCGGCGGCGCGGCCTCGGGCAGCGGCCGGATGCGCGCGTCCCACGCCACCGGCAGCGGCGCGACGGGCGAGGGGCCCCATGCCGCGTCCTCGCCCACCAGCAGGCGCTCGACTGCGCCCTGCTCCAGCAGTCCGAGTGCGGCCGGCAGCAGGCCGGGCAGGTTGGTGGTGATGAGCGTGCGCGCGCCGCTGTCCTGCAGCTTGAACGCCAGCTCGCGCGGCGCGTCGAGCGTGCTGAGATGCACCACGCGCGCGCCGGTGCGCGCCACGGCGAAGAAACTCACCGGGTGCCACGGCGTGTTCGGCAGATAGAGCGCGACCGTGTCGCCGCGCCCCACGCCGTCCGCGAGCAGCCCGGCGGCGAGCCGGTCGACCGCGGCGGCGAGGTCGGCGTAGCTGATGCGCCGCTCGCGGAACTCGATCACGGGGCGGGCCCCGTCCTCGGCGGCGGTGCGATCCAGCAGGGCGGTCACGGTGCCGGTGGCGATCGGCGCATCCCAGTCGGCGAGGTTCGGAAAGGCGCGCGCGCCAGGGCTGCGACGCCGCCGCGGTCATTTGCGCCGCTCCCCGGCGAGACTGGCGAAGCCGCGCTTCTGCTCGGCAAGCTGGCGCAGCAGCGCGGCCGGGCGCAGGGTTTCGTCGGCGGATTTCTCTGCGAAGGCTTCGCAAGCCGCGCGGCGACGCGGTCGAGCCCGACCTGGTCGGCATGGAACATCGGCCCGCCGCGCCACGCCGGCCAGCCATAGCCGTAGAGCCACACCACGTCGATGTCGCCGGGCCGCGCCGCCACGCCCTCCTCCAGGATGCGCGCGCCCTCGTTGATCATCGGGTAGATCAGCCGCTCGACGATTTCCTCGGGCGCGATCTTGCGCCGTGTCACGCCCTGCTCGCGCGAGATGCCCTCGATCAGCGCCGTCACCTCGGGGTCGGCTGCGGCGTGCGGCCGCCTTCGCCGTAGTGGTAGTAGCCGCGGCCATTCTTCTGCCCCATCCGGCCGGCGTCGTGCAGCGCATCGGCGACCGGCGCGCGCTTGCCGATCGCGCGGCGGATGCGCCAGCCGACATCCAGCCCGGCGAGATCGTTCATCGCGCACGGCCCCATGCGGAAGCCGAAATCGACGATCGCCTGGTCAAGATCCTGCGGCAGCGCGCCCTCGATCAGCAGCCGCTCGGCCTCCACGCCGCGCGCGGCCAGCATGCGGTTGCCGCAGAACCCGTAGCAGACGCCGACGACCACCGGCACCTTCGCGATCTTCGTGCCGATCTGCACCGCGGTCGCCAGCGCATCCGGCGCCGTCTTCGCGCCGCGCACGACTTCCAGCAGGCGCATGACATTGGCCGGGCTGAAGAAGTGCATGCCCAGCACGTCCGCCGGCCGCCCGCTCGCCGCCGCGATCGCGTCCACGTCGAGATACGACGTGTTGGTGGCCAGCACCGCGCCTGGCTTCGCGACCTTGCCGAGTTCGGCAAAGACCTGCTTCTTGAGCTCGATCTCCTCGAACACCGCCTCGATCACGATGTCCGCGTCGGCCGCCGCCGCGAGCCCCACCTTGCCGGTGATCAGCGCCATGCGCTGCGCGCGCGCGGCCTCCGTCAGGCTGCCGCGCTTGATCGAGAAACCGTAGGTGTCGTTGACGCGGGCGAGGCCGCGTTCCAGCGCCGCCGCATCGGTTTCGATCAGCGTCACCGGAATGCCGGCATTGGCGAAGCACATCGCGATCCCGCCGCCCATCGTGCCGCCGCCGATCACGGCCGCGCGCGCCACCGGGCGCGCGGCGGTGCCGGCGGGCAGGCCGGCGATGTGCGCCGCCTCGCGCTCGGCGAAGAACGCGTAGCGCAGCGCCTTCGAGCGGTCGTTCTGCACCAGCTTGACGAACTCGCCGCGCTCCAGCGCCAGCCCCTGCGCGAACGCCATCTCGAACGCCGCGCGCACCGCGGCGATGATGGCGGCAACGCTCGGGTTGTCGGGGTCGCGCTTGGCCAGTGCCGCCGGCCGCCGCCTCGAACGCCTCGCGCGGGCCGAGATTGGCGAGGTCGCGGGTCCGCCGCAGCGCGCTTGCCGACCAGCGACTTCGCGTGGGCGCTGGCGGCGGCGACAAGGTCGCCGGATTCGACGGCGTCGACGAGGCCGAGCGCCAGCGCCTCCGCCGCGCCGACCGGGTTGCCCTCGGCCATGATCTTCAGCGCCGGCGCGGCGCCGATCAGGCGCGGCAGTCGCTGCGTGCCGCCGGCGCCGGGCAGCAGCCCGAGCTTCACTTCCGGCAAACCGAGCCGCGCCGCCGGGGCCGCGATGCGCGCGTGGCAGCCGAGTGCCAGTTCCAGTCCGCCGCCCAGCGCCGCGCCGTTGATCGCGGCGACGACCGGCTTGCGCAGCCCGTCCATCCCCTCGATCACGTCGGGCAGCATCGGCGGAACGGGCGGCTTGCCGAATTCGGTGATGTCCGCGCCGCCGGAAAAAGTCCGCCCCTCGGCGGCGATCACGATCGCGGTGACGCCGGAATCGGCCTCCGCCCGGCGCAGCGCCTCCGCCAGCGCGGTGCGCACGGCGGCGCCCAGCGCGTTGACCGGCGGATTGACGATGCGCAGCACCGCCACACCGTCGGCAACGGCGTAGTGAACGGGTGCGTCTGCTGGCATGGCCGTTGTTCCCTCCGGTTGCCGGCAGAGTGTTGGACAAACCCGGACCGGTCAAGGGCGCCGCGGCCGCCGCTGCCGCCCGCGGCAGCGGCGGCGCGCCATGCCGGCGACGCGTTCAGGCCTTGCCGAGCGTGCAGCCGCCTTCGCCGAGGGGATGGACGACCTCGTCCGCCGGCGTCGTCGCCAGGACCTTGTAGAGGTCCCAGGGCTGCTTGCGCTCGTCGGGCTTCTTCACTTCCACCAGATACGCGGGGAACATGCCGCGCCCGTCGATGCGCAGCGTGCCTTTGCCGAACGCGTCGTCGTCGGTGGGCATCGCCTTCATGCGCCCCAGAATGTCGAGCCCGCCGCCCTTCTTGGCCGCCGCCGGGCCCATGTCGGCCACCGCCTTCAGGAAGTGCAGCGTGTTCGCATAGGTGCTTGCGTGCGCCATCGTCGGATAGTGGTCGGGCGTGCGCGCCAGCACGCGCTTGGTGAAGGCGCGCGTGCGGTCGTTCGTGTCCCAATAGAACGTGGCCGAGCAGATCAGTCCGGCGGAGTCGCCCGGCGACAGCGCATGCGCATCGCAGACGAACATCTCCAGCGGCACCAGCTTCAGCCCGGATTGCGGCAGGCCGAACTCATGCGCCTGCTTGACGCCGTTGACGGTGTCGACACCGGCGTTGGCGAAGGCCACGACCTTGGCGCCGCTCGCACTCGCCTGCGCGAGGTAGGAGGAGAAGTCGGTGGTGTCGGGAAACGGGTAGCGCGCGCGGCCGACCACGCTGCCGCCCATTTGCTTGACGACCTTCGCCGTCTCCTCCTCCAGCGAATGGCCGAACGCATAGTCGGCGGTGATGAAGAACCACGTCTTGGCGCCGGCCTTCATCATCGCGCCGCCGGTGGAGTGCCCGAGCAGATAGGTGTCGAGGCTCCACATCACCGTGTTCGGGCTGCACTGCGAGGTGGTGAGCACGGTCGTGGTTGCATTGGTCTGCATGATCCGGTTCTTCGCGCGCACGATCTGCGCAACCGCGAGCGCCACCGAGGAGGTCGGTACGTCGGCGATCAGGTCGACGCTCTTGGTGTCGACCCAGTCGCGCGCGATGCCGGCACCGATATCGGCCTTGTTCTGGTGGTCGGCGATGATGACGTCCACGTCGATCCCTTTGGCGGCGACGCCGGAATCCACAATTGCCTGATGCACGCAGGCGACCGAGGTGGGGCCGGTGACGTCGCGATAGGTGCCGGAAAGGTCGCTGAGCACACCGATGACGATGCGCGGCTTGCTCTGGGCGCGGGCGCGCATGACCGGTGCCGCCGCCGCTGCCGCTGCCGCTGCGGAGCCCAGAAGAACCCGGCGTGAAATCGACATGTATGCCTCCCTCAGTGCAGTCGTGCGTTCATTTCCGCATCGACTAGCACGGGGACAGCCGGCGGCCAACCGGCGGTCGTGCGCGGCGTGCTATGCCGCCGTGGTCGCGATCGCCGGGCGTACCGTCTCGGCGAGGCGCCGCCACGCGGCGTGCGCGTCGGCGGGCGACGGGCCCGGCGCCGGGGCACGCGCGAGCAGCGTTTGCACCGCCTCCGCGATGCCGTGCGCCGAGGGTTCGCACAGCACGCCCAGCGCGCCGTCCTGCAACTGCTCGGCAAGCCCGCCCACGCGCGTGGCGATCAGCCAGCGTCCCGACGCGATCGCCGCCGCCGCCACGCCACTCTGGCTCGCCTCGCGATAGGGCAGCAGTACCGCATCCGACCATGCGAGCAGCTCGGCGATTTCGCTCTCCGGCACCCAGCGATTCTCGACCGTCACGTTGGGCATGCGGCGCAGCGCGCGCAGGGCCGGGCTCTCCGCCCCTTCGCCCACGACGCGCAGCACGAAGTCGTCGCGCGCGCCGAGCAGTTCCAGCGCGCCGACCAGCAGATCGAGCCCCTTGTAGGGCCTGAGTCGCCCGAAGCAGAGCAGGCGCAGCGCGCCGCCATGCGCGCGCGGCGGCGGTGGCGGGCTGGGGCCGAACACGAACGGCGGATGGCTGCCCAGCAACAGCGGCTTGCCGTGCGCAAGGCCGCGCGCCTGCAACTGGTCGGCGACGTGCTGCGAGAGTGCGATCAGCGTGCTCGCGCCGCGCAGCAGCCGCCGTTGCAGCGCCATCTCCATCGGTCGCGCCTCGCCGTCATGCGCCTCGGCGTCGTGCACGACCACGGCGTAGCCAATTCCCGCCCGCCGCAGCCCGGCGGCCATGACGAAATCGAGCGGCGCCGGCATTGCGCAGACCGCGCCGCGCAACTGCATCGCGCGCAGCCGCGCCGCCAGCGGCCTGATCAGCGCGGGTGCCGCGGCCACGCGGGCCAGGAACCCGCGCATCCCGTCATAGGTCGCGACCGGCAGCGCGCAGGCGGGCGGCGTCGCGCCGTGCATGATCTCCGCCTGCGCGGAGAGCGACAGTGCGACGTCCATGTCCGGCAGCGCGCCCAGGCTCTCCGCCAGCGCCGCCGCGAAGCGCGGGCCGGCGCCGTGGCGGCCCCATTGCCAGACGAGCACGGTCACGGCGCCACCAGCCCGAGCGCTGCGACGGCGGCGCGCAGCGGCGCGAGCCCCAGCCGCGTCAGCACCGCCGCGCGGCCCCGCGCGCCCAGCTCGGCGCGCAGCGCGGGATCGTCCGCCAGGCGTTGCAGCCATCGCGCCGCGTCGGCAATGTCCGGCTCGGCCCAGTGCGCGCCCGGCGCCTCGAACACGCCGCGCGGGTCGCGTGCCGGCACCAGCCGATAGCTCACCAGGGCGGCGCAGTCGGCGTCCATGTACTCCATGTTACCCGACCAGCCGGTCGCCAGCACCGGGCGGCCCATACACATTGCCTCGGCTGGAACGAGCCCGAGACCTTCGCTCCGGTGCAACGACATCACCACGTCGGCGCAGCGCAGCAGCGCGTGGTGGTCGGCGGGCGGCAGGCTGCGCGCCTCGATGCGGATGTTGTCCGCGCCCGCAGCGGCCTCGCGCAGGCGGCGGAAATCCTCGGGGAAGGCGCCCGGTTCGGTCACCTTGAGCACCAGCAGCCGGTCGGGCCGGGTCGCCGAAGGCCGCCCGGTGCGCGGCGATCGCCGCCAGCGGGTTCTTGCGCGCGAAGCTGGAGGCGAGGCTGAACGCCACGACCACGACCAGCGCATCGTCCGGCAGGCCGAACGCGGCGCGGTCGAGCGGGGCGGGGGCGGGCGGCGCGGCGGCGAGCGGCGGCGGCACCGCGCGCACCCGGCCGGGCAGCAGCGGATCGAGGGCGGCGCGACAAAATTCCGAGAGCGTCCACACCTCGTGCACGAACGCGCCGCCGCCGCGCCACGCGGGCGGCAGCGTCGGCAGATCCCACGCCCAGTAGCCGATCACCCGCCGCCCCCGCAGCGCCGCGCGCGGCAGGGCGCGCATGGCGAGCGGCAGCACCGGCGCGTTGGCATGCAGCAGCAGCGGCGCCCCGGCGGCAGGTCGGGGGCTGCCGCACGCGCCCCAGCGCGGGCAGCGAGGCGAGGGGCAGCGACCAGGTCGGCACGCCCAGCGCCTGCAACCCGGCCAGCATCAGCCGCGCCGCCTCGCCCAGGCCCGGAGGGGCGCAGCAGTTCGCCGGCGACCGCGATGCCGGCGCGTGCCGGCGGCGGCACGCGGTCCGGCCGCGGCGCGAGCCAGAGTCGCCGCCGCCTGCAACGCCCGCCGCCGCGGCCCCGCCGGCAGCCGGCGCCAGAGCCGGTGCAGCGCGGCGGGCGGCGGCCGGCGTGTGGGGTGGGCGGCGTCACGCAGCCTCCTCGCGTGCCCGGCGGCGCCAGTCGGCGAGCACCGCGGCCAGCGTGTCCTCCCACGCCATCGCGGCTCCCAGCCGAGCATGCGCCGCGCGCCCGCGTCGCGTCGCCGCACGCGAGCGGGATTTCCGACGCCCGCAGCCGTCCTGAGTCGACCGCGATCTCGGCCGTGACCCCGGCCATGGCCAGCAGGTCGGCCAGGATGCCGCCGATGCGGCGGGGGATGCCGGAGGCGATGTTGAGGATGGTGCCGGGCGCGATCGTCGCCGCCTCGCGCAGGCAGGCGACATAGGCGGCGCAGACGTCGCGCACGTCCAGAAAGTCCCGCGCCGGGTCGAGCGCGCCCACCGCGAGGCGCGGCGGCTGCAGCCCGGCTTCGATGCGCGCGACCTGCCGGGCGAAGGCGGGGACCACGAACTCCGCCGACTGGCGGGGCCGGTATGGTTGAAGGGCGGCAGCCGGATCGCATGCAGCCGCTCGCCGGCCATCGCGCCGATCGCGAGGTCGGCGGCCGCCTTGGTGGCGCCGTAGAGCGTTCATCGGCGCCGGCAGCGCGCTCTCGTCCAGCGGCGTGCCGGCGGCGAAGGAGCGGCCGTAGACATCGGCGCTGGAGACGATGGAGGAGGCGGCAGCCGGGCGCATGGCGCACCAGGGCGTCGGCCAGGGTCAGCGTGCCGTGCAGATTCACCCGCCAGGCGAGATCCGGCGACCGCGCGGCCAGCGGCACCACGGCGATCGCCGCCAGGTGGATGCAGTCGGTCGGCGGCCAGCCGCGCGATCGGCGCGTCCACCGCCGCCGCGTCGGTGACGTCGAGCTGGCTGGCAGCCGGGTACGGCGTTGCGGCCGGTCGCGAGCAGGTCGGCAGCGGGAAAAGCCGCGCGCAGCGGCGCCAGCAGGTGGCGGCCGACGAAGCCGTCGGCGCCGGTGAGGAGGATCCTCTCGTCGCGGCATCGACTGCTCCGCTGATCGGCATTTCGTGTATGGCGGCGAGCGCGGCCGGTTTCGCCACCCCATTCTCCGCTTCTGACCGCCGTCGCCCGCTTGCGCCGCCCTGCTTGCGCTGGCTGGGGGCGCACGGCATTGCTCGCCGGCACCGCCCGGGATTGATCCATTTCGGAATATCCTTTGCCCAGAGTCTGGTTGGATGTCGAGGACATGTTTGACTACGCTTGGCGCTATCCGCGCCCGAGCGGCATCCAGCGCGTCCAGCACGAGTTGTTCCACGCGCTCGCGCAGCTGCCCGAGGCGGCCGGGCGGTCGGCTTCGTCCGCCACGCGGCGGCTCGGAACGCGTTGCGCACGTCGCGTATCCCGCGGTTGCCGCATTGTTCGATGAGCCAGGGCGCGCAGCCCCGCGGCCGCCGCGCCGGGTCGCGGTGCCGGACCGCCGAGCGCCGGACGGGGGCGCTGCGCCGGCTGGCCTAGCGCTGCCGCCGCGCGTGCGCGAGCCGCTGCTGCAAATCTATGTGAACCAGCGCGCCAGCGTCGGCGCCCTGGCCGCCCTGGCGCGCGCCGCGCGCCCGCGCCCCGCGCCCGCCGCGGGCGGCGCGCGCGGCGGAGGATGCATTCGCCCGCGAGGCCGCCGCGGGCGACGTGCTGGCGGTGCTCGGCGCGGCCTGGACCCATCCGGACTATGCGCGGGTGCTGCTCAACGCGCGGCGGCGCGGGCTGCGCGTTGCCCTGCTGGTCTATGACCTGATCCCCATGCTCCGCCCGGAATGGTGCGACCCGGCCTCGTCGCGCGGTTCGGCGGCTGGATCGAGAGCGTGCTGCCGCTCGCCGACAGGGTGCTGACCATTTCCACCGCAAGTGAGGCCGATCTGCGGCGCTATGCGGCGATGCGGGGGATCCGCTGCCGGAACCGTTGCGCAGGTGCGCCCCGGCACCGGGTTCACCACGGCGCGCGCCCGGCCTGCCGCGCGCCGCACGACTGCCGCCGGCGGGGTCCTATGTCCTGAGCGTCGGGACCATCTCGGCGCACAAGAACCAGGCGCTGCTGTTTCGCGTCTGGCGCCGGCTGCTCGAAGAGACTGCCGCCGGAGGCGGTGCCGCACGCTGGTCTTTGCCGGGCGCGCCGGCGCGCTGGTGGCGGACCTGATGCAGCAGCTCCACAACGCCCGCTTCCTGGACGGCGGGTGGTGCTGATCGAGGACCCCACCGACGCCGAGCTTGCCCAGCTCTACGGGGCTGCCGCTTCACGGTGTTCCCTTCCCTGTACGAGGGCTGGGGCCTGCCGGTGACCGAGAGCCTCGGCTTCGGCCGGCCGTGCATCGCCTCCGACGCGACCTCGCTGCCCGAGGCGGGGGGTCGCTCGCGCGCTATTTCGACCCCGACTGCGCGACCGACGCCGCCGGGTGATCCGTGCGGCGATCGAGGAGGCGGACGGGCTCGCCGCGTGGCGGGCGGCAGATCGCGGCGCGAGTTCGTGCCCGGTCGTCTGGGAGCGGCGGCGCGGGCAGCTGCTGGCAGGCGATCGACGCTCCGATATGCGATATCGTGGCTGCTACATCATACTTGAGCGACACCGGCCCGCCGTTCCGGAGGCGACGCGTCGGCCACGCCTGCGCCACCACCTCGACGGCCGGGACCGCGCGAGCCGGGAGGCGGGCGCGCCGGGCACCTGCGCGAGATAGGGCCGACCAGCCGCCACGCGAGGCTGTAGCCCGATCAGGGCATCACCACCCGCCCGTCGCCGCGAAGCCAGCTGGGCAATGTCGATGTCCGGCTCCCACAGCGCCGCCTCGGCGCGGCGGCGGCGAGGCGCGCGTCTCCGCCTCGCTCAGCGCCACGCACCACGGGTCGGGCGGGCCGCCGAACACCTCGAACACGAAATGGTCGGCGAGCCCTTCGCTCACCAGCACCTCGGCCAGCGCGTTGCCGTAGCCGGGGCCGGCCTGGCGCAGGCAGTGATGCGCCTCGTGCAGCGACCACGCGGCGCAGGCCGCCGACCAGCCGTTCCTCCATCGCCGGGTGGGCGGTGTCGAAGGCCAGGAACATGGTGGTGCGGCTCGGCGCGGTGCCGCCGAAGCCGAGTTCCGGCACCGGCCAGTGCGGGATCTGGTGGATCACGATGTCCACCCGCGGCGGCGCCATCAGCCGCGCACAGGCCTCGAACGCGGCGTCGATCTCGACGCGGATGCGCGCCGCCAGGGGGCAAGGGTCCCGGCGGCCTGCAACCAATGCAATGTCCATGTGCGGTCCATCCTCGGACTCGTCCGTCGCTCCGCAGTTCGTCAAACGCGGGACCGAAAGCGCGGTTTTCGCGCGCCGGCTAAATCCGCAACGACATCACCGCCTGTTGCAATGCCGCTGGCGCCTGCTGCAGCCGCCGCCGCGGCGGCGAGCTGGCCCGCCAGGGCGTGTGAGCTGCTCTTCGTCCGAGGCGAGCGCCCGAACCAGCGGGCCATGCAGCGCATCGGTCCCGCAGCAACCGCGGCGAGATTTTTGCGCAGCCGCTCTTCGTCCTGCTCCAGTGCCGTCCGCAGGGCCGTGAGCCGCGCCTGCTCGGCCTCGCTTGCCGGCCAGCGCGGCTGCGCAGGTCGGCGACATGCGCGAGCGCCGCGCGCGCCGGCGCCGAGAGGCCCTGCTCGCCGAGGATCGTGCACCAGCACGCGGCTGTCCTGCAGCAGCGTGGTCTGCTCCGCAAGCATGCGGTCGATGTTCAGCGGCCACGGTCTGCGGTCTCGCCGGCGCGAGAGTCGACCGGAACGCGCCAGACGGCGGCGGTTTCTTCCGCGGCTTGAGCCGCCCTCGGGGACCAGCGTGCTGTCGTCGCGGCGCGGAATCTCGAGCAGCAGCGCCCGGGCTTCGGTCGGCGGCGCGGTGAGCGTGATGCGCAGCGTGGTGCGTCGCGGCGCGTGGATGTGCAGCACGCCCGCCGCCGCCGTGAGGCTCGCGCAGCGTGGTCGCGCGCGCGGTGCGCCAGTCAACGCCGGTGCGCAGATCCTCCGCGAACGCGAGCAGCCGGCTGCCGCCGGTCGGCACGCCGCCGAGCCGCGCATTGCCGGCGAAGGCGGCGTCGGCGCGCCGAGGTCGTAGAGCGTGAGCACGCCCGCGGGCAGGCTCGCCCCGGTGTCGTTGACGAGGCGGACGGCGGCGAGCGGGTGCGGGCGGCCCTCCTGCACCAGCCAGACCCGGGAGGCCGGCACGCTGCGGTCCAGGATCGGCAGCGTCGCCGTCTGCCCGGCGCCGAGCACGACCGGGCCCGGCAGGCGGAACACGGTGCTCTCCGCCGCCTCCGTGGTCGCAGCCTCGGAAGCCGGCTCCGCCATTGCCGGTGCCATGGGGGCAGCGGACTTGCGGAACGCCAGCGTCGCCGGCGCGCCGGAGGGGGCAGGCGCCGGGGCGGCCGCGGCGGCGACGGGATGGGCGCCGAAATCCACGTCGGGCAGGATGCGGCCGAGCACCTCGACCGGCACCTGCGGACGCTCGACGAAGTAGGTGCGATACAGCGCCTGACGGAAGGTGACGGGGTTGCCGTATTGCAGCGCCAGCTCGACGCCGTTCCAATCGGTGCCGGACACATTCTCGAACACCGCCCACGCCTGCAGCCGCGCCTTGTCGCCGGTGGCATCGGGCAGCACCAGCCGGTACGTGGTCTTCCACAGCGGCGCGGCGGCGACATAGGCGAGGCGGAGGCTGCGCGCGCCATTGCCCTCCGTGCGCAGCGTGAGGTGCCGCACCTCCTGCGCCGCCTGCCCGCGCAGGGCGGCCACCGCCGCGTCGATGCGGGTGCGCAGCGCGGGGTCGGCGACCTGCACGCCCTCCGCCTCCTCCAGCACGAATTGCTGCAACCCCTGCGCGGTCAGCAGGGTCACGCGCGTGCGCGGCGGTTCGTCCTCGCCCATCGGCTCCGGCTCGGCGCGCAGCAGGCGGCCGGTCATCGGGCGCGGCCCCTGCACGCTGAGCTCGACGCCCTGCAGCGCGTTGAGATAGGCGAGCGCGGAGTCGAGCGCCGGCGGCCCGAACGGCACCCCGGCGAAGGCCGCCGCTTCCCCGTCCGCGCCCGGCAGCGACACGCCGGCGACCCGCCCGTCGGCGTCGAACACGACCAGCGAGGCCAGCACGTCGTCCACCTGGCCGAGCGGGACGTCGAGCCCGAGTTCGGCGTTGCCGGTCACCTCGGCCGCGTACTCGAAATACCCCACGCCGGCGGCGGAGAGCATCACCCGGCGCAGCGTGAGCCCGTCGGCATGGGCTGCGGCAAGGGGGGCGGCGAGGGCCAGCAGGAGCGCGGCCGCGAGGCGGGCGACACGGCGGGGGAGAAGGCGGGGCAGAATGGGCATCGCGGGAGCATGCCACGCGCCCGCATGCTAGAATACCGCGCCGGCAGCGGAGTTTGCGTGCGTGCACGATCATGCGCATCACCATCACGACCATGTTCACGCCCAATCCCGCCCCCCCGGGGCCGGCTTCGGCCGCGCCTTCGCCCTCGGCACCATGCTCAACGCGGGGTTCGTGGCGGCGGAGGTGGTGTTCGGCATCGCCGCGCACTCGATGGCGCTGCTCGCCGACGCGGTGCACAACGCGGGCGACGTGCTGGCACTGCTGCTCGCCTGGGGGCGGCGGCGCTGGCGCGGCGGCTGCCCTCCGTGCGGCGGACCTATGGCTGGGGCCGCGGCTCCATCCTGGCCGCGCTGATCAACGCCGCGGTGCTGCTGGTCGGCGTGGGCGCGATCGCGCTGGAGGCGGTGGAGCGGTTCCTCACGCCCGCGCCGGTCGCGGCGGCGACGGTGGCGTGGGTGGCGCTGATCGGCATCGCGATCAACGGCGTGACGGCGTGGATGTTCGCGCGCGGCCACGAGGACCTGAACATCCGCGCGACGTTCCTGCACATGGTGGCGGATGCAGCGGTTCGCCGGCGTCGTCGTCGCGGCGCTGCTGATCGCGGCGACCGGGCTTTCATGGATCGACCCGCTGACCAGCCTGCTGATCGCCGCGGTGATCGTCGTCGGCACCTGGGGCGTGCTGCGCGATTCGGTGAACCTCGCGATGGACGGCGTGCCTCCGGAATCGCCTGTGCCGACGTGGAGACTTACCTGCACGGGCTGCCCGGCGTGACGGAGGTGCACGACCTGCACATCTGGGGGCTCTCGACCACGGAGACGGCATTGACGGCGCATCTGGTGATGGCGGCGCGCGACGGCGACGAGGCGCTGATCGCGCGGGCGACGCACGAGCTGGCGGCGTGCTTCGGCATCGGCCACGCGACATTGCAGCTTGAGACCGAGGCGCTGGCCGACCGCTGCCGGCTGCGCCCGGCGGACGTGGTGTAGCGCGCATGCGCCTCATGTTCTGGCGGCGGCCGACGGTGCCGGTTCTCGAACTGCACGGGTTGATCGCGACGCGGCCCGGCACGCTCTCGGCGGCGTCGGTGGGCCCGCTGATCGAGCGCGCGGTGGCGGCGGCGGCGCGGGTCGGCACGCTGGTGCTCGACATCGAAAGCCCCGGCGGCTCGCCGGTGCAGAGCGACCTGATCGCGACGCGCATCCGCCGGCGCGCGGAGGAGAAGGGCGTGCGCGTGGTGGCGGTGATCGGCGAGGTGGGCGCCTCCGGCGGCTACTGGCTCGCCTGCGCCGCCGACGAGATCCTCGCCAATGCGATGAGCGTCGTCGGCTCGATCGGCGTGATCGGCGGCGGGTTCGGCCTACAGGGGCTGATCGGGCGGTTCGGCGTGGAGCGGCGGCGTGTACACGGCGGGCGAGAACAAGGCGCGGCTGGATCCGTTCAGCCCGGAACGGCCGCAGGACGTCGCCTTCGTGCGCGCGCTGCTGGACGATCTGCACGCGCGCTTCAAGGACTGGGTGCGCACGCGGCGGGCCGGTCGGTTACGCGGCGAGGAGGGGGCGATCTTCGACGGCGGCTGGATGCTGGGCGCGCGGGCGCTGGAACTGGGGCTGGTGGACCGGCTCGGCGACCTCGATGCGCTGGTGCGCGAGATCGGCGGCGCGAAGGCGCGGGCGCGCGTGTTCCGGCCGCGACGGCGGTTCCTGCTGGCGCGGTTGCCGCGGATGGTGGTGGAGGATGTGCTGGATGCGGTGGAGGCGCGGGCGGGGGTGCGGTTGTAGGGGGTGGTTTGGGCGCGGATTGCCTTGCATCGCAGGCCAAGACGAGCGAGGCGCGGTTTGCGAGACTTGTAGAAACAAAAATCGATGAACGCTGTCGTTTAACCGGCCGCGACTTTCCATACACGGAGCCTATGCGGCAGAGATCCAAGCTCCGAGACTTCCGCTTCCGGGACGTAGCCGGTGCTTGCTTGCGCCGGCGCATTCTACTGTCGTAATGACACTATTCTTCCCGATTTCCAAGCAACAACTCAAAAGTTTTCGTCGGGACACCTCCTACTCCGTAGGTAGCAATTGCGTTCCGCAGTGTGGCGATCTGTCACACCCCCTCACGCCGATCAGTGATCTGAAAGACGGTTTCTGCTCGGCGGGCTAAGGCGCTATGGTTGTTCCCGCGTGGGGCATAAGGAATGTAGGCATGTGGGATGCCATTCAGTATGTTGGAACCGGCCTTAGCCTGACTGCCTTCGTGGCTGCAGCTCTCTTGTTCGCATACAGGTCGCACCTAAAGCGACGCGCTGAGATCATCAAAAGGACGCCGAAAAAGAACGCCTTGAAGCTATTTCAGCTACGGCAGAATTCTTTCGAGTCACGTCTCCGGCCAATCCCGTGCGCAAAAACAGCAGATTGCAAACTTGCTGAAATTCACGCCCGTGCACGGCGTGAGCTGCTCTTGGCCCAACTTTGGCACCGTTCCGGAATCGATAGTCCGAAAGCCGCAGAATTCTGCGGGATCGGTCGAGGCTCAGTGATTTGTGGTGCTAAATTGGCTCTGCCGTCACGTTGATAGACGGCAGAGGATCTTGACTCTAGACGATTCGGCGTGGTGACCTGAACGCAGTCAGGTTCGGCGCCATGTTCATCCGCGTCAAGAAGATCGGACCCTACGAGTACCTCTACCTCGTCGAGAACGCCCGCGAAGGCGGGCGACACGTCCAGCGTGTCATCAAGGCGCTCGGCCGCCGCGATGAGGTTGAGAACTCCGACATGCTCGACGGCCTGATCGCCTCTGCCGCCCGTCATTCGCGGCGCTCGATCGTGCTGTCCAGCTTCTATCGCGGCGAGGTGCCGGAGTTGCGGCGGGTCAGCATCGGCCCCGACCTGATGTTCGGTCGGCTATGGCAGGAGACCGGCTGTCGTGATGTTCTGCGCGGCTTGCTGCACGAGCGCCTGTTCACCTTCGATGTCGAGCGGGCCGTCTATCTGACCGTGCTGCACCGGCTGATGGTGTCCGGCTCCGACCGCCACGCGCATGACTGGCAGCGACGCCTGCGTGTGCCGGGAGCCGAGGCGCTGACATTGGAGCAGGCTTACAAAGCGATGGCCTGGCTTGGCGAGCTGGACGCCGATGGCCGTCCCATGACGGACGCCGTCGAGGAAGCGCTGTATCGCCACCGCCAGCCGCTGCTCGGCGAGCTGTCGGTGGCGTTCTTCGACACCACCTCGCTGTATTTCGAGGGCCGCGGCGGCGCCACGCTCGGGCAGCGCGGGTTCTCCAAGGACTATCGGCCGCAACTCCATCAAGTGGTGCTCGGCATTGTGCTCGACGCACACGACCGGCCGATCGCTTCGTTCCTCTGGCCCGGTAACACCGCCGATGTCACCACGCTGCTGCCGGTGGTTGAACGTCTGCGCGCGCGCTTCGGCATCGCTCGCGCCTGCGTCGTCACCGACCGCGGCATGATCAGCGCGGCGACCATGGCCGGTCTCGAGACACAAGGCGTCGAATATATCCTCGGCGTGCGCGAGCGCTCGACGGCCGAGGTGCGCACCACAGTGATCACCGATGACGGAGTGGCGGTGCCGCTGACGATGCCGCGGCAGAAGGGCGAGACCGAACTCGCCGTCACCGAGGTCATGGTCGGCGGGCGGCGTTACGTGCTGTGCCGCAACGCGGAACAGGCCCGCAAGGACGCCGAGACGCGCGCCGCGCTGCTCGCCGGTCTCGAACGCAAGCTGGCACAGGGCGACAAGGCGCTGGTCGGCAATGGCGGCTACCGCCGTTTTCTGGCCGAACCCACCGGCGGCGGCTTCGCCATCGATGCCGCCAAGGTCGAGGCGGATGCCGCCTACGACGGGCTGTTCGTACTGCGCACCAACACCAAGCTGACCCCGTTGCAGGTGGTGTTGCGCTACCGGAACTTGCTGGCGGTGGAGCAGAACTTTCTCGCCGCCAAGACGCTGCTGGCCACGCGGCCGATCTTCCATCGTACCGACGCCGCCATCCGTGGCCATATCTTCTGCACCTTCCTGGCCCTGGTGCTGCGCAAGGAACTGATGGACCGGCTGCTGGCGCGGCATCTCGCAGTGCCGGAGTGGCAGCAGGTCGTCGATGATCTTGTCGACCTCAGCGAGATCGAAGTCGAGCAGGACGGACGCAGGGCGCTGCTGCGCACCGCGCCCGGGCCCACCGTCGATCCGCTGTGCCGCGCCCTCGGCGTGACGCTGCCGCCCGTGTTCCAAGAACTCCCCCGCACCCAAACGGCAGCCTGATCACCCAACCCCGTGGTGCCTAAACCGCAGCGAGGCCTCTATTGCCTTGTTTTCAAGCCGATTTCTTCATCGCGGTGCGGAAGTTGGGCTTGGCGGGAGTGGCACTGGTTGTGGCCATATTGCTAGGAGCTATAGCGATTGTCGCCATAATACTATCGGGAAACAGTTCCAATACGAGCCAAGTAACCCCAAAACATAACCCGAGCCAGCCTCCATCTTCGCTGTCAATGAATTGGACCGGCGTAGGGGCCTTTCACCAAGCGCTATTCAAACAGGAGCCATTGGAGCTCCACAATATTCAGATTCGGACGGAAGAAATCGGGACACCGCAGGGGCAGTTATTTATTGACATCGGTGAGGTGACCCCAAACTGCACTCCAGAAGGAGCAAACGGCCACGTGAGGGCGAGGCTTTATGGCGAGACGGACTTCGAGGACGGATCGCACGACATGCTACTATTGCGGGACTTCCGACGGAATCCTACTAACTATAAATCGCCGAATTGACCGGGATCAGTGATCGGCGCTCGTGTTCCCACGCGTATAGTTCTCACTCTCGAAGGAGCGTGCGGTCATAAAATGCATGAGGACCTTCTGCCGGGCGAGGTCGAAGAGTGAGCTTGGCATTGCGGTCATGTGCGTAAACCAAGCAGACCGTGTGAAAACCCTGTGCATGACGGATTCCGGCGCGGCGTGAGTCGCGGTAGAATCCGGGCATGACGCACATCACCGGTCACGACCGCTCGCAGACGCTGCTGCTGCCGGAGTCGCTCGACGACTATGTCGGCGCGGACAACCCGGTGCGGTTCATCGACGCGTTTGTCGATGGGCTGGACCTCGCGGCGGCCGGGTTTGCCGGCGCTGTAGCCGAAGGAGACGGGCCGGCCGGGCTATGCGCCGGCGGATCTGCTGAAGCTCTACATCTACGGCTACCTGAACCGGGTGCGGTCGAGCCGGCGGCTGGAGGCCGAGACCCACCGCAATATCGAGGTGATCTGGCTGCTGCGGCACCTGAAGCCGGACTTCAAGACCATCGCCGATTTCCGCCGCGACAACCGCACACGCCTTCCGCCCGGTGTTCCGCCAGTTCGTGCTGCTGTGCCGCCAGCTGGACCTGTTCGGCCGCGAGCTGCTGGCGGTCGACGGCACGCGGATCAAGGCGGTCAACAACAAGGACCGCAACTTCACCCGCGCGTCGCTGGCCGAGTTCATCAAGGCTCGCTGACGCCAAGCTCGACGACTATCTGCAGCGCCTCGACGAGGGCGATGCCGCCGAGAGCGCAGACGGGCGGCTCGCGGGTCAAGAACCTGGCCGAGAAGATCGCGGCGATCCGGCAAGCGGCGCAGCGCGCTGCCAGGAGATGCTGGCGGAGCTGGAGCGCACCGGTGAGAGCCAGATCTCGCTCACCGACCCCGACAGCCGGGCGATGGCGGCGCACACGCATGTCGCGCGTGGGCTACAACGTCCAGGTCGCGGTCGACGCCAAGCACAAGCTGATCGTCGAGCAGCAGGTCACCAACCAGGTCGTCGACATGGGCCTGCTGGCGCAGACCGCCGAGCCGGCCAAGGAGGTGCTCGGCGTCGAGCGGATCGACGTCGTCGCCGACAGGGGCTACTTCAAGATCGAGGACATCGAGGCCTGCGAGAAGGCCGGGCATCGATGCCTTATGTGCCGCGGCCGCAGCGCGGTCCGTCGGTCAGGGCGGGCTTGTTCCGCAAGGAGGAGTTCCGCTACGACCCGAGCCAGCGACAGCTATCGTCTGCCCGGCGGGCCAGCGCTCTGCATCCGCTATACGTCGTCGCTGCATGCGCGGACTGAACGAAGATCAACTACTCCAACCGCGCTGGCATGCCAGGACTGTCGCGCTCCGCCGCAATGCACGGCCAGACCAGTTCCGCACGGTCTCGCGGCTGGAGAACGAGGCGGTGCTGGACCGGATGGCAGGCCCGGCTGGCGCAGCGACCCGACATTCTCGAAGCAGCGCCGCGAGATCGTCGAGCACCCGTTCGGCACGATCAAGCAATGGATGAACCAGGGCGCGTTTCTGATGCGTGGGCTGGAGAAGGTGCGGGCCGAATTCAGCCTGACGGCGCTGGCCTACAATCTCAGCCGGGTGCTCAACATCGTCGGATTCGCCAAGTTGATGGCCGCCGCGCGGGCCTGAGAGCCCGCCATCCTCATCGCCCGGCGTCGGGCAACATCAGCCGCACCAATCTCATCCAGCGGCAGACGACTTTTCACACGGTCTGGAAGATGTTTGCATCAACCCTAGGCCCTGAATACGATTGGGCTTTCCTGATGCGAAATTCTGATGCAGAATCGCGGCATGATTTACGGCTACGCCCGCGTCTCGACCGCCGCCCAAGACCTCGCCAGCCAGCTTGCCCAACTCAAGGCGGCCGGGTGCGAAAAGGTGTTCCGCGAGAAGATCACCGGCACGACCGCCGACCGGCCGCAGCTTAAGAAGCTGATGGCCGCCCTCGCCCCCGGCGACGTGGTGATCATCCCGGCGGTTGACCGCCTCTCCCGCGACACGACCGACCTTCTGGTGATCGCCCGCGACATGCAGCGCGCCGGGGCTGGCATCCGTTCGCTGGCCGAGCCGGTGCTCGATACCACGGCCGATTTTGCCGAGATTGTGCTTCGCCATGCTCGGCGTTGCCGCGAAGCTGGAACGCCGCCGCATCGCCGAGCGCACGGCACGAGGCCGTGCCGACGCGAAGGCGAAGGGCGTGAAATTCGGACGCAAGCCGAAGCTCACGCCGCACCAGCAGCGGGAAGCGCGGGCGCGGGTCGACGGCGGGCGAGACGCAGCGCAGCGTGGCCCGCAGCTACAACGTCAGATCAGAGCCACAATTTCACGGCTTGGTCCCCCCGTGCGCCACGGACAGGTGGCGCATGGCTAACGAAGGCATCCCCGTCAACAGGGCCGTGATAACGTGGGCGCGCAAACGCGCCGGGCTGAGCTTGGAGGAAGCGGCAGAAAAATTTACCGAAGATCGCGGCGTGGGAAGCGGGCAAGGCGATGCCGAGCTATCCGCAACTCGAACCATGGCCGAAGAATTTCGTATTCCGGTTGCGGTGTTCTTTTTTCCGGAGCCGCCCAACGTGCCGCCGATCCAGGAGACTTTCCGCACCCTGCCCGATACCGAGTTCGAGCAGCCTTCCACGACGGATTCAGTATTTGCTCAGGAAGGCAAAGGCGTTTCAGCTCGGCCTGCACGAACTAAGCCAAGGGCGCAATCCGGCCGAACGGCTCATAACGCGCGACGTGGAATTCACGCGCGCGCATGTCGGCCGAACGATGGCCGCGCGCGTGCGCGACTACCTCGGCGTGTCGCTCGACCAGCAACTGGCCTGGCGCGATGACGAGGAGGCGTTGAAGCAATGGCGGCAGGCCCTTTACCGCGTCGGCATCTTTGTTTTCAAAGATGCGTTCCGCGAGGAAGGCTTTTCGGGCTTCAGCCTCTACGACGACGTTTTCCCGATCATCTATGTCAACAACAGCGCGGCGAAGACGCGGCAGATTTTCACGCTGTTCCACGAGCTCGGGCATCTACTGTTCCACACCAGCGGCATCGATCCGCTTGATGACGGATATGTTGAACGCCTGCCCGACCGGCCACGGCACATCGAGGTGCTGTGCAACCGCTTCGCGGCGCAATTTTTGTTGCCGGAAGCGGCGTTCGAGGCGGCGTTTGCCGGACAGCAAGCCGACCGAACGCACGGCCGAAATGCTCGCGCAGCGCTTCCACGTCAGCCGCGAATTCATCTTCCGCAAATTCCTCGATCGCGAGCTGATCACGCAAGACGACTACACGCGCGCGGCGCAAAGATGGGCGGCGCAAAAGCAGGAAGGGCAGCGGCGGCAATCCCTATTGGAGCAAGCTTGCCTATCTCGGGCGCGATTATGTCGCCCTCGCGTTCAATCAATACCATCAGAACCGCATCGACGAAACGCAACTCGGCGAATATCTCGATATGAAGCCAAAGAATGTCGGCACGCTTGAGGAATATTTCGTCCGAGGCGTGCGTGAGTTACGTTTTCGACAACTCGCCGCTCTCGGCCCTGTTCCGGAATTACTACCGCAAAACCTTCCCCTCCCTCTGGCGGCGTTTCGACCAGCTTGTTGACGAGGGCCGTCTTGTATCGACGCGCGAGGTGTTTCGCGAGATCGAGGACGGGCCGAGCGAAAGCCTGCTCGAATGGGCGAAACAACAATCGCGCGCTGTTTGCGACGCCGACGCCGGAGGAAGGCGCATTCGTCGCGAAAATCTATGCCGTTCCGCACTTCCAGCAGAACATCGAACAAAAGAAGCTATTGCGTGGCGGTCGGGTGGCCGATCCTTTCGTGATCGCCCGCGCCGCGGGCGAAAAACGGACCGTCGTCACCGACTGAAGTGATGAAACCGAACGCCGTTAAAATTCCGAACATCTGCGCGCATTTCGGTGTCGGGTGCATGTCGCTTGCCGAATTCATGGACGCGGAAGACTGGACGTTCTAGCGATCCGACCCCTACTATCTGGCCGCTCCTGATTTTCCATAAAGCGCACCATGCGGCGCTCCGCCCGGAGCGACTTCGGTCGCGGGTGGCGCGCGGGCACCCGGTCGCGCATCACGACGACATAGAAGGGAAGAGGGAGGTGACTAATTTCCGCGTGCAAGCCTGCTCCCTCGTGAGCTCGTCCCGACAAACCTTCTTCAAGCGCGTCGGGTTATCATGGACGACGTTCCACAGGATGTCGCGCAACTTGCCGGTCGCTGCGACGGCGGGCGTTGCCGATTTGCGTCGCTTTCGTCCTCGAAATCTTCGGTTGGCGGGCGTTTCCACCGCGCGAGCGGGCTGACGGATTCAGCCCGGATTTGCTGGCTCCGCGGCAGCAAGCACGATCTCTGCGCCCTCCGCGATGTAGCGGGCGTGGCGGAAGTCGCGGATGGCGGCGATCCTGCCCTCGCGCCACGCGATTTCCATGAAATAGCTTGGGAAGGATTGGTCGGTCCCTTCGAACACGGCGATCACTTCCCGCCCCTCGACCCGCGCCGGCACCACGCGCCAGCCGTGCGCCGCGGCATAAAAAGTGAAGAAGATGCCGACTGCGGCTTTGCCGACCCGTTCGGCGCGCGCGGTCTGGTTGAGCCGCACGTCGTCGGCGAGCAGCGAACGCAGCATGTCCCAGTTTCGCTGGTTGAACAGCGCCGCATAGCGCGTGGCCTCCGCCGAGGCGATCTGGCCGGCGGGTGGCGCGTGCGGCGTCGCGTTGATTTCCTGCAGCCGGCGCCGGCCACGATGCAGCGCCGCCTTCACCGCGTTGACGGTCAGGTCGAGCAGGTCGGCAATCTCCTCGAGCGAGTGGCCGAGCACGTCCTTCAGGATGACGGCGCTGCGCTGCGCGATCGGCAGCAGCAGGAAGCGCGACATCGCGGTGTCGACCGCTTCCTGCCGCATGAGCATCTCCAACGGGTCGGGCGCGTCGGCGTCGGCGACGTCGGCCGTTGCATCGAAAGGTTCGCCCTGCCGCATCGCCTGGCTCCTGCAGATGATCGATCGCCCGGTTGTGGGCGATGCGAAACAGCCACGGTTTTAGCGGCGTTGCCGGATCGAGCTCGGCGATCGCCGCGTAGGCGCGCAGCAACGTGTCCTGGACGATGTCCTCGCCATCGAAGACGGAGCCGACGAGGCGTGCGCAGTAGCGGTGCAGCGCGCGGCGAACTTCCGGCATCGCGGCGTCGAGGCGGGCGCGCGCGTGCTCGGGGGCGGATCGCAAGTTCTCGCTCACGCTGCCGCACCTTCAAGGATCGTGATGCCGGTGTCGCCCTTGAGGGCGAACGCGCGGGGCGCTTCGTAGCGCGGGTCCGACAGCAGGGTTGCGACCAGTTCGCCATACTCTCGCGGGGCCAGCGGGGTGCCGAAGCGGGCGAGGAACTGCTCGGGGGAAATGCCCAGCTTGGCGCTATAGGCCTCGGCCCCGGCCTGCCCCACGCCGGTGCCGCCGACCATTTGCATCAAAGCGATCGTCTGGACGCAAATGCCGAGGTTCTGTTGCAGCGACACGCCGTGGGCGTAGTTGGCCATCAGCCAGAGCATGCGTTTGGCGCCGGCATAGCCGCCGGAGAGCGGCGAGCCGGCAACGGCGGCGCCGCTGGAGGTGACGAGCACGCGGCTGCCGGGCGCCAGGGGCGTCTTCAGCGCGGCCTGCAGCCAATGGAACCCGGCCTTCACGTCGGTCTCCCACGGCGCCGCGAAACCCTCCCACGATTGCTGGTGGAGCGGCCCCAGCGTCGGCGGCGTGCCGGCATTGAGGATCAGGGCGGCGGGGCGCCGCTCCGCCAGGACCCGCGCCGCCGCCAGCGGGTCGACGATGTCGGCCGCCACCGTGGCCACGTCGAGACGCCGCCTGACCGCGGCAAGATCCTCCGCGTTGCGCGCCACGACGACCACCTGCGCCGCCCGCGCGACCAGCGCCTCCACCACGCCGAGGCCGAGCCCACGGCTGCCGCCGGTCACGACAACCGTCTGATGCTTCAGGTCCATCTCGCATCTCCATGCGTTCCAGAGGTAAGGACGAACCAGCCGGCCGAAAGGATTCGCGACCGGGCGCGGCGCCCCGCGCTGGGGCCGCGGGGGGTGGGAGGCCTTCGGTCGCTGCAATCCAGCCGGGCATCCGGCCAGTGATGCGCCGGGCCGGGCCGCATCCCCATATCGCAGCCCAATTTGTTCTTGGAGGACAAAGGGCATGTTCCGGCCTGATCCTCGCTTCATCCTGGACGATACCGGCCTCTCCCGCGAAATGCCTGCGGCCGTCGCGGCCGAGGCGGCGGAGGACGACTCGTTGCTTGACGCCTATTCGCGCACCGTCTCCGGCCTGATCGAGCGGATCGGCCCCGCGGTCGTGCGGGTCGAGACGCAGGGGGCCGGGCGCGGCGGCGGCATCGGCTCGGGCGTGGTGATCACGCCGGACGGGATCATTCTCACCAACGCCCACGTGGTCGAGGGGGCGAAGCGCGTGGCCGTGGCGACGGCCGATGGCCGCAGCCTGCAGGCGGAGACGCTCGGCGCCGACCCGGACAGCGACGTGGCGGTGCTGCGCGCCGACAGCCGCCTCGCGCTGCCGGCGGCGCCGCTGGGCAACTCGCGGCGGCTGCGGCGGGGGCAGATCGTGGTCGCGATCGGCAATCCGCTCGGCTTCGAGTCCACGGCCACGGCCGGCATCATCTCCGCCCTCGGGCGCACCCTGCGGGCGCGCACCGGGCGGCTGATCGAGGACATCATCCAGACCGACGCCGCGCTGAACCCGGGCAATTCCGGCGGGCCGCTGGTGGCCTCGAACGGCGCGGTGATCGGCATCAACACCGCCGTGATCCAGGGCGCGCAGGGGCTCTGTTTCGCGGTGGCGAGCAACACCGCCGGCTTCGTGCTCGGCGAGGTGCTGGCGCCATGGGCGGGTGCGGCGCAGCTCGATCGGGGTGGCCGCGCAGACCGCGCCGATCGCGCGGCGGGTGGCCTATGCGCTGGGGCTCGCCCAGGACTCCGGCGCGCTGATCGCCTCGCTCGATCCCGCCGGGGCGGCGGCGCGCGCGGGGCTGGCCGCCGGCGACCGGGTGGTGGCGTTCGACGGCGCGCGCATCGGCGGCGTCGACGACCTGATCCGCCTGCTCGACGGCGGGCGCATCGGCCGGCCGGTGGCGGTGGAGGTGGTGCGCGGCGCCGCGCGGGAGACATTCGTGGTGGTGCCGACGGAGCGCGCCCTCACCCCGACCCTCTCCCGCGAGCGGGAGAGGGAGGATGGTGCGTGAATGAGCCGCTCCGCGCGCCTCCTTGACCTGTTGCAGGCGTTGCGGCGGCGTCGCCGTCCGGTCTCGGCGGCGACGCTGGCCGCGGAACTCGGCGTGTCGCTGCGCACCGTCTATCGCGACGTGGCGACGCTGAGCGCGCAGGGGGCGGCGATCGCCGGCGAGGCGGGCGTGGGATATGTGCTCAGTGAAGACTTCTTCCTGCCGCCGCTGATGTTTTCCGAGGATGAGGTGGACGCGCTGATCCTCGGCCTGCGCCTGGTCGCCGAGCGCGGCGATGCGGAGCTGGAGCAGGCGGCGGAGGATGCGCTGGCGAAGATCGTCGCGGTGCTGCCGCCCGCGATGGAGGATGCGGCGGCGGCGAGCGGGCTGGTCGCCGGGCCGGTGGCGGGCGAGACGCCGCATCTCGCCGTCATCCGCCGCGCCCTGCGCGCCGAGGAGAAGCTCCATCTGCACTACAGCGACAAGAAGGGGCGGGCGAGCGAGCGGGTGATCTGGCCGGTGGCGCTGGGGTTCTTCGAGGCGGCCGAAGTGCTCGCCGCGTGGTGCGAGACGCGGCGCGATTTCCGCCATTTCCGCCTCGACCGCATCGCCGCGGCGGCGCCGACCGGCGCGCGCTATCCGAAGCGGCGCCGGCTGCTGCTGGCGGAGTGGCGGATGCAGCAGGCGATCGACCGCTGATCGCTGCTGCCGGAAACTGACACGGCATGCGGCTACGACGCGGCTGTCCGGAAAGAGGAGAGCGCGTCGTGGCAAAGTTCAATCTTGTCATTCGCTATGTCGAGAGCGTGGAAGCGTCCGTCGCGTTCTACGCAGCACTGCTGCGCGGCGCGCCGGCCGAACGGTCGCCCAACTTCGCCATGTTTGCGCTGGGCGAGGGCATCGGGCTCGGGTTGTGGTCGCGCCGCATGGTGCAGCCGGCGGCGCAGGGGGCGGGCGAAGGCGGCGAGGTGGTGTTCGTCGCCGCGGATGTCGATGCCGTCCACGCGGACTGGGCGGCACGCGGCCTGCCGATCGCGCAGGCGCCGACCGACATGGATTTCGGCCGCACGTTCGTCGCACTGGACCCGGACGGGCACCGGCTGCGGGTGTTCGCGCCGGAGCTCAGCCGCTGAGCCCGATCGCCTCCGCGACCTGCCGCCGGATGCGTGCAAGCTGTGCCGGCGTGATGCGGGACTCGGTGCCGCGCACCCGCGCCCGCGACGTTGCCGCCACCAGCGGCGAGACGGCGAAGCAGGGCTTCGAACACCCATTCTCGGGCGCCGGCTCGATCCGCACCGAGAGTTCGGCCATGACCAGCCGGCTGTCCTCCGTGAGCGGGACCAGGATCACGTTCGGATAGCTGGGGTCGAACAGGGCGCTGTCCTCGATGACCACGGCGGGGCGTCGCTTGTTCGCTTCCTTGGGCAGCGCGTCGCGCCAGTCGACGACGACGATCTGCCCCGCCTCGAACCGCCCCATGTCAGCGCGAATCGGTCGCGGGCGTGCCCCAGGCCTCGTAGAACGCGCGCGCATCGGCATTCTCGGCGGCGTAGCGGCCGACGGCAGCGCTCTGGGCGCGGATATGCCGCCGCCGCGCGTCGCGGGCCGCCGCGGCCGCGAGGCGGCGCAGGTAGGTCGCCAGCCCGATCCCCTCGGCTTCCGCCTCCGCCTCCAGCGTCGCGCGGACATCCTCGTCGAGGCGGACGGAAATCGGGGCGGTCATGGGACACTCCCAGGCGGTGTGCCGGCACTGTCGCCCCAGATGTATGACGCAGGCGTAGTCGCGTCCAGTCGCCGCTAAGCGCGGCGCCGCACTGGCCCGCGCGTTTTCCCCCGCGCCACCTTCGCCCGCCCCTTCGGCCGCGCCACGTCGTTCGTGCCCTCCGGCTCCGGCATCTGCCCGTAGCTCATCCGCTGCATCTGCTCGAGCACGCGCGCCATCTCCTCCTCCGGCAACACCGGCGGCTCGCCGAGGGTGAGGGCGTGCACGTACATGCGCGCGAGCGTCTCCACCTCGATCGCCAGCGCCAGCGCGCCGGGCAGCGCGGTGCCGAGCGCGATCTGGCCGTGCTGGCCGAGCAGGCAGGCGCGGCGGCCGTGCAGCGCCTCCAGCGCGGCGTCGGAAAGGGCCTGGGTGCCGAAGGTGGCGTAGCGCGCGCAGCGGATCGTGCTGCCGCCGGCGACGCCGACCATGTAGTGGAATGCCGGGATCGGCTTGTGATGACAGGCGAGCGTGGTCGCGAAGATCGAGTGGCAGTGCAGCACCACGCTGATGTCCTCGCGCTCGCGCAGGATGTCGCGATGGAAGCGCCATTCCGACGACGGGCGATGCCGGCCCTCGAACGTGCCGTCGAAGGACATGCGCATGAGGTCGGCGGGCTGCATGCGGTCGTAGGGCAGCGAGGACGGGGTGATGAGGAAGTCCGCGCCCAGCCGCGCGGAGAGATTGCCCGACGTGCCCTGGTTGATGCCGGAGGCGTTCATCTGCCGGCAGATCGCGACCATCTCGCGGCGCAGGCGGGTTTCGTCGGCTTTGGTCATCGTGCGTGCTCCAGGGGCGGCGGGGCGCCGGCATGGCGGCGCCAGCGGGCGCGATAGTCGGCGAGGCCGGAAAAATCCAGCGTGGCCGGCGCATCGAGGCTCAGCGGCGCCGGCTCGCGCCGGGCCTCGTGCCCGGCGAGCAGGGCGACCCCGGCGGCGACGCCGTACGCATGCAGGTTGAACAGGCAGGGCGTGCCGGGGCGCAGCGCGGCCACCAGCGCCGGATAGAGCGGATCGGCGACGAAGCTGCCGTCGAGCACGACAGTGCCGGTGCGGCCCAGCGCGTCCAGCAGCAGGTCGGTGAGCAGGGCGGCCGCGAGCATCGCGAGCGCGCGGCGTTCCGCGGCATCGGTGGGCGGCGGACCCTCGATCGCGCCGCGACCGGCGCGGCCGGGCAGCAGCCCGTCATCCTCGGCGAAGAACGGCAGCGCGCGCGTGCCGCGGCGCACCAGGGCGGCGACCGCCGCCGCGTCGGTGTGCGCGCCGGGTGGCTGTTCGCCGGCGATCACGGAGAACTCGCGCCCGCCCATGGTCAGCACGCCGGCGAGCGGGCGTCCGGCAGGATCGGCGTTGCAGGTCATGCCGCGCGCCTCGTCGAGCGCGCCGAGATCGGCGGCGTCGCTCAGCGCCACGATCCAGGTGCCGGTGGAGATCACGGTGATGCCGGAGAGCCCGGCCGCCTGGTAACGGTAGAAATTGGCACTGCTGTCGTGCGCGCCGCACAGCACCCGCGTCGCCGGCGAAAGCCCGGTGCGGCGCACAAGGTCCGTGCGCAGCGGGCCGAGCGTGGCCCAGGCGGGGCGGCGCGGCGGGATCAGGCGCTGCCAGCCGCGCGCGGCCACGATGGGGCCCGCGCGGTCGTCGCGCGCCGACCAGAGATGCGACTGCGCGCCGAGGATCGTCGCCTCCGACGCCGCCACGCCGCAGAAGCGCCACGCCCAGTATTGCGGCAGGCCGAGCACGTGCTGCGCGCGCGCGAAGGCGTCGGGCAGCGCCATCTCGACCCACAGCATCTGCCGGGCGAGATGCGAGGCGCCCATCATCACCGGGCTGCCGCGCGCGCGGAAATCCCCGGCCAGCGCGCGGTAGCGGGCGGTGACGGCGGCGGGCGGCGTGTCCTCGTAGTCGATCATCGGTGCCACCGGCCCGTGCGCGTCCACCAGCACGCCGCCGGAGCCATGGCCGCACGCCACGATCGCGCCGATCGCGTGGCGCCGCCCGAGCGCTGCCAGCGCGTCCAGCGCCCAGTCCTCCACGGCGGCGAGGTCGTGATGCCGCCAGGGCGGCGGCGGGCGCACCGGATTGGGGGTGGCCAGCGTCTCCAGCACCCGGCCCTCGGGATCGACCGCGCTCAGCTTCACGTTGGTCTTGCCGACGTCGAGCACCGCGACCGCGCTCACGCCGCGAACTCCGGCCGCAGCGCGGCGTAGAGCCGGCGGAACGCCGCGATCCGCGGGCGGTAGGCATCGGCGAGGGCGGGGTCGGGCGCGACGATGCGCTGCACCGGCGGCTCGGCGAGGACGGTGGCCGGATCGTCGGCGCCGAGCGCGAGACGGGCGAGGCGGGCGGCGCCGAAGGCCGGGCCGCGCGCGCCGCCGGCATAGACGCGCAGCGGAATGCCGAGCGCGCTCGCGATCAGCCGCGTCCAGAACCCGCTGCGCGCGCCGCCGCCGACGATCCCCGCCTCCGTGATGCGCGTGCCGGCGGCGCCGAGGGCGGCGAGCCCGTCGGCGAGGCTGAACGCGACGCCTTCCAGCGCCGCCTGCACGAGCTCGGCGCGCGTGGTTTCCGGCGTGACGCCGAAGAACACGCCGCGGGCATGCGGATCATCGTGCGGCGTGCGCTCGCCGGAGAGGTAGGGCAGGACGAGCAGGCGGGAGGGCGCGCGGAACTGTGCCTCCGCCTCGGCCAGCAGCGTCGCGATGTCGGCGTCACCGAGCAGGCGGGCGAGGGTGGCGAGCACGCTCGCGCCGTTGAGCAGGGCCGCCATCTGGCACCAGCGCTGCGGCACCGCGTGGCAGAAGGCGTGCACCAGCCGCTCCGGCGCCGGCCGGTGCGCGTTCGCGGCGACGAAGATCTGGGCGGAGGTGCTGAGCCCCACGAAGGCGCGCCCGTCCTCGACCGCGCCGATGCCGACGCCGCCCGCCATCGTGTCGCCGCCGCCGGCCGCGACCACCACGCCGGGCGACGAAGCCGAAGCGGCGGGCGATGCTGTCGCGCAGCACGCCGGTCGGCGCGGAGCCCTCGACGATGCGCGGCAGCAGGGCGGGGTCGATGCCCGACGGCGGCGATGGCGCGCGGGCTCCAGGTGCGCTGCGCCTCGTCGAGAAGCCAGGTGCCGGCGGCATCGGAGGGGTCGGTCGCGCGCTCGCCGGTCAGATGCAGGCGGATCACGTCCTTCGGCAGCAGCAGGGCGCGGGCGCGGGCGAGTGCGGCCGGCTCGTGCCGCGCCAGCCACAGCAGCTTCGGCGCGGTGAAGCCGGCGAGCGCCGGCACGCCGAGCGTGGCGGCCAGTTCCGCGCCGAGGCGTTTCAGCGCATCGGCCTCGGCGTGCGCGCGGCCGTCGTTCCACAGCATCGCCGCGCGCACCGGCCGGTCCGCCGCGTCGAGCAACACCGCCGCGTGCATCTGCCCGGCCAGCCCGATCGCCGCGACCTCGGCGACCGCCGCCGGTGCCTCGGCCTGCAGGCGCGTGAGCGCCGTTTCCACCGCCGCCCACCACGCATCCGGGTCCTGCTCCGACGCGAGCGGCGCGGGGTGGGCGGTGGCGAGCGGAACCTCGGCGCTGGCCCGCACTGCCTCCCGCGCATCGACGATCAGCGCCTTGACGGCCGAGGTGCCGAGATCGATGCCGAGGAAGCAGGCCACGTCAGGCGAGTCAGCCGATGGTTCGCGCGCGAGCCGGCGCAGGTAGGACACGCCCTGGTCGAGCACCTCGTAGCGGTCGCGCGCGACCGGGCGCCAGACGCACAGCGCGGCGGCGATCTCCGGCGGCAGGGTGACGAAGCTTTCGACCACGAGGTCGCCGGTGAAGCCGGTTTCGGCCAGCGTGGCGAACACGTCTTCCCAGTCGATCGTGCCGCTGCCCGGCACGCCGCGGTCGCTCTCGGAGAGATGGATGTAGGGCGCGCGGCCGGCGGCGAGGCGCAAGCCCGGTGCCGATGCCCTTCTCCTCGATGTTCATGTGGTAGGTGTCGAGATGCACCGCCGTGTTCGCAGCGCCGATGCGGTCGAGCAGGGCGAGCGTCTGCGCCGCGGTGTTCAGCAGATGCGTCTCGTAGCGGTTGCACGGCTCCAGCCCAAGCGTCATGCCAAGCTCGGCCGCCCGGCGCGCCACCGGCCGCAGCGCCTCGGCGATCGCCGCGTATTCCGCCTCGGTGGGCGCGGCGCCCGATTTGTAGCCGAGCGCCGAATAGGTGACGCCGCCGAGGAAGCGTGCAGCCGAGCGCGTGCGCGACCTCCAGCGCTTCGAGCAGGAAGTCGCGCGCCGCCGCGGGCTGCTGCGTGGCGAGCTTGTCGTTGGGCAGGCAAAGCGAGGCGCTGGGCGCGATCCTTGTGCGCCGCGAGCAGGTCGCGCGCGTGGCCGACGTCGATGGCAGCGGGGCACGCAGCAGCGGAATCTCGATCACCTCCAGCCCGTAGCGCGCGGCCTCCGGCACCGCTTGCTCGGCGCCCTCGCGCGTCCAGCTCGCGCCCCACAGGCTGAAATGCATGCCGATGCGGGTCATGATCCCCTCCGTTTCATGCGCTGCGCCAGGGTCTGCGCGGCCATCACGCCGATCAGCACCAGGCCCCAGATGGCGAGTTTCAGATAGTCGCTGATGCCGAGCAGATTGGAGCCCGAGGCCAGCACCTGAAGGATGGCGAGTGCCAGCATCAGGCCGGCAGACCGTGCCGAAGCCGCCGAACGGATCGACGCCGCCCAGCACCGCCGCGAGGATGGTGATGAGCAGGTAGGATTGCGCGTACTCGGCGCTCGCCGAGTTGAAGCGCGCCAGCATCAGGCAGGCGGCGACGAAGCAGAGCACGGACGAGGCGAGATAGACGCCCACCAGCACGCGGCGGACGTCGATCGCCGAGTAGCGCGTCGCCTCGATGTTCGAGCCGACCATGAACACCGCGACGCCGAATGCCGTGCGGCGCAGCAGCAGGCCGCAGGCCAGGGCGGCGGCGATGAGCACCAGGAACGGCACCGGCACGCCGAGCACCACCGCGTTGCCGACCGCGGCGTATTGATGCGGCAGGCCGGAGATGATGGTGCCGCGGGTGAGAAAGATGCTGATGCCGTCGATCAGCGAGCGCGTGCCGAGGGTGACCAGGATCGGATGCACGCCGGTGTAGGCGACCAGGGCGCCGGTGAGCAGCCCGATGACGACGCAGAGCAGCAGCCCGGCCAGCATCGCCGCGACGATCACGAGCGCCACGGTGTCGCCCGAGGCGCCGGCCGGCGTCCAGGATTCTCATCAGCCACGCCATCAGCAGCGCCGCCTGGTTTGCGGTGGCGATGATCGCGAGGTTCAGGCCGCCGGAGATCAGCGGCAACAGCATGGCGAGCGAGAGCAGGCCAAGCTCCGGCATCTGGAACATCACCGATTGCAGCGTGCCGCCGCTCGCGAAATCGGGAACCGCCACGCCGAAGACGACGACCAGCGCCGCAAGCAGCCCCGCCAGCCCGCCGAGCCCGCCGGGCATGCGCAGGCGCGCCAGCAGCGGCGCCGAGGCCGGCGTCGCTGCGCCGGGCGGGCGCGCGCTCAGTCACCGGCGGCCGGCGCGATGATGCCGCGGCGCGCGTGCCGGCCGCGCGCCGAGAGCATCGGTGAAGGATGTGGAAACGAGGATCACCAGCCCGATGACGATCTGGAAGAAGTAGGGCGAGACGCCGAGCAGGTTGAGCCCGTTCTGCAGGATGGCGAGCAGCACGATGCCGAGCAGCACGCCGGGCACGGTGCCGACGCCGCCGTTGAGACTGGCGCCGCCGAGGACGGCGGCCGACAGCACCGTGAGCTCGCTGCCGTACATCGCGTTCGGCACGCTCTCGCCGACCCGGTGCGCCTGAACGATCCCGCCGAGGGCCGCCATGAAGCCGAGGAACCCGTACGCGAGGTAGTGCAGCCGCCCGATCGCGACGCCGACCCGGCGCGCGGATTCCGGGTTGCCGCCCATGGCGTAGAGCTGCCGCCCGGCGGTGCTGCGCGTCATCATCAGCCAGGTGAGGAGCGCGGCCACGACCAGCACGACGATCGGCAGCGTGATGCGCACCAGATCGCCGTTTGCGCTCTCCCACTGCACGAACACGATCCGCCCGGTCCACCAGTCCGGCAGGTCGGAGATCAGCCTGCCGCCGGTGAAATACATCAGCAGCGCGAAATAGACGCTCATCGTCGCGATCGTGGCGATGATCGAGGTGACGCGGACGAAGTGGATCAGCGTCGCGTTGATGGCAGCCGAGCGCGATCCCGGCCAGCAGGCCGGCGGGGATGCAGACGATGCCGGGCATGTGCAGGCGCGCGGCAAGCCACGCGGCGAGGTATTGCGCGACCGAGGCGGTGGCGGCGAAGGAGATGTCGATGCCGCCGGAGACCAGCACCACGAACAGGCCGAGTGCGAGGATGCCCTGCACCGAGTAGGTCTCGATCAGATCGACGAAGTTGGCGACCGTGAGGAAGCCGGGCGCGATCGCGGCCAGCACCGCGCCGATCACGAGGATCACCGCGAGCAGCCACGCCTCATGGCTCCGGCGCAGGCGCTCAGGCATAGACCTGCGCCCGCAGCGCGGCTTCCTCACCCGGCCGGGGATCGCCTCGCCGACGATGCGCCCGCCGCGCATGTGCAGCACCCGGTCGCAGGTCGCGAACACTTCCTCGATCTCGTCGGAGATCAGCAGGATGCCGACGCCCTCGGCGGCGAGCCCGCGCACGATCTCGTAGATGCCCTGCTTGTTGCGGATGTCCACGCCGACGGTCGGGCTGTCGAGAATGAGCATCTTCGGGCTGGTGGCGAGCCACTTCGCCAGCACCACGCGCTGCTGGTTGCCGCCGGAGAGCGTGTGCACGGGATGATCGAGGCCGGGGATGCGGATGTTCAGCCGCGTCCACCCAGCGCGCCGCGGTCGCCGCGCCGCTGCGCGGTGCTCAGCAGGCCGAGCGCGCCGCGCAGCCGGTCCAGCACGGCGAGCACGATGTTGTCGCTCGATCGACTGGCGCAGATTGAGGCCCGAGATTCAGCCGATCCTCGGAGAGATAGGCGATGCCGGCGCGGATCGCGTCCTGGTTGGAGCGCAGCGGCGATCGTCGTGGCCCTCGACGGCGATCGTGCCGGCGTCGGGGCGGGTCATGCCGAACAGCGACAGCGCCAGCTCGGTGCGGCCGGCGCCGAGCAGGCCGGTGATGCCGAGCACCTCGCCCGGCGTGAAGCGTGAAGCTCACGTCGGCGTATTCGCCGCTCGCGGCTCAGGCCGCGCACCGCCAGCAGCGGTGCCGCGCCGGTGAGGTCGCGCGCGACGATGTGGCTGCTCAGCTCAACGCCGGTCATCAGGCTGGCGATGCGCCGCTCGTCCACCTCGGCGGCGGCATAGGTGCCCACCTTGCGCCCGTCGCGGAGCACCGTAACCCGCTCGGCGATCTCGACGACTTCATCGAGCCGGTGGGAGACGAACACGACGGCGATGCCCTCGGCCTTCAGCCGCGCGACGATCGCGAGCAGCCGGTTGACCTCGGCGCGGGTGAGCGAGGCGGTGGGCTCGTCCATGAACAGCAGCCGCGCGCGCGCGGCGAGGCCGCGGCAGATGGCGACGATCTGCCGCTCGGCCACCGGCAGGTCGCCCACGCGCGCGTCCAGCGGCAGGTCGAAGGCGAGGCGTTGCAGCGTCGCGCGGGCAACCTCGCGCATCGCCGCGAACCGGGCCGGGCGCGCGAGCCCGGTCAGCACCTGCTCGATGCCGATATTCTCCGCGACCGAGAGATTGGGGAACAGCGAGAGGTCCTGGAAGATCACCTGCACGCCCAGCGCATGCGCCCGCGCGGGCGTGAGCGGCAGGACGTCGTGGCCCGCGATCGCCACCACGCTGCCCGGATCGGGCGGGTGCACGCCCGCCACGATCTTGATCAGCGTCGACTTGCCGCAGCCGTTCTCGCCGACCAGGCAATGCACCTCGCCCGGCATCACGTCCCAGTCGATGCGGTCGAGCGCCAGCACGCCGCCGAAGCGTTTCGACACGCCGGAGAGACGCAGGAACGGCGCGTTCATCGGACCCCGGCGGCGCGCCCGGCCTCAGAGGCCCATCGCCACCAGGCGGCCGATATTGGCCTTGTCCAGCGCCTCGAGCTTCTGCGCCAGGATCAGCCGCTTCTCGGCATCGACATGCACCTTGCCGATCTCCGGCAGCATCCATGCCGTCGGTCGATCGCCTCGCCCTTCACCAGCATGTTGCTGACGCGGATGATGGTCTCGCCGGCCACCATCGGATTCCAGATGAAGCCGCCGCGGATGGTGCCGTTCTTGACGTATTTCGCGCCCTGCCCCGGCGAGAAGCCGCCGACCAGCACGATGGACTTCTCCTTGCCGCGCTCCTCCAGCGCGCGCGCGGCGCCGATCGGACCCTGGCTGCCGAAGGTCAGGATGCCCTTCAGGTCGGGATGCGCGCGCATCTGGTCGAGCGTCGTGCGATAGCTGTCGTCCATGCTCTCGGCCACGCCGAAGCGGTCGGCGACGAGCTGCATCTTCGGGTATTTCTGCCTTCTGCAGCGCGATCGCGTAGTCGGCCCATTTGTTGTGCAGCGGCACGGTCAGCGAGCCGACATAGACGATGTACTTGCCCTGCTCGCCCATGTCCTTGGCGAGCAGCTCCATGTGCGCATCGCCGTAGCCCTGTGCGGTGGTCAGCTCGATGTCCCAGTCGTTGTATTTCTGATCGGGGCTTTCGTGCGTCACCACCTTGATGCCGGCGGCCTTGGCGCGCTGGAACACCGGCTCGAGCGCCACGGCGTCGTTGGGCACCACGCCGATCACGTCCACCTTGCGCGCGATCAGGTCTTCGACCGCGCGCACCTGCTGCGCGGCGTCGGCCTGCGTCGGGCCGATCATCCAGGCATCGACATGCTGCTCGGCGGCGGCCTTCTTGATGCCGACCTCCATCGCGTTGAACCAGGGGATGCCGCCGATCTTCACGACGACCGCGATCTGCGGCGGTTTCTGCGCACGCACGATGCGCGGCGCGGCGAGGCTGCCGACGAGGGCGGTGCCCGCGAGCGTGGCGAGCGTTTGTCTGCGCGTGATGGTCATGTTTCCTCCAAGGTTTTTTGCGTTGTCCGCGCTGGTGTCGTGGCGTGTGGCGCGCGGCGGACGGGCAGGCTGGAGTCGCGGATCTCCAGCGTGCAGGTCAGCCGGTACTTCGGTGGGCGGCGCGGCGTCGCCGCCGATCCGGGCCATCAGCCGCGCCCAGGCGGCGAGGCCGAGCTGGGCGACGGGCTGGCGCACCGCCGTGATCGGCGGCGAGACGACGTGCATCCATTCCTCGTCGTCGAAGCCGACCAGCGCCATGTCCGCGGGCACGACCAATCCGGCCGCGTTCAGCGCGCCGAGCGCGCCCAGGGTGGCGACGTTGTTGAGGGTGAACACCGCGTCCGGCAGCGGCCGCGTCGGCGAGGCGGGCGGCGAGGCGGGCGCGGCTGTCGGCGAGCGTGAAGCCGACTTCGAGAACCTCGAGAGTCGCCCCGGCCGCGCGGGCGGCGGCGCGGGCGCCAGCGATGCGCTCGGCCACGTTGCTGATGCTCGCGCGCGCGGCGACCGCGAGGATGTGCCGCCGCCCGCCGGCGATGAGGTGCTGCGCGACCTCGGCCGCGGCTTGCCGGTTGTTGACGGCGACGAGATCGAGCGGCCCGCCGAGCGGAATGCGGTCGGCGGCGATCAGGGGCACGCCGGCGGCGCGCGCCACCTCGCGCCCCGGCAGGCGGTCATCGCAGGGGATGAGGATCACGCCGGCCGGGCGCCAGGTGAGCAGGGCGCGCAGCCGCGCCGCCTCCTGCACCGGATCGTCGCCGGAGGAGACGGCGAGCAGGTCGTAGCCCTCGCGCCGCGCCGCGCCCTCCAGCACGGCGACGAACGCGCCGAAGAAGGCGTTGGCGATGTCGGGCACCAGCACGCCGACGACGGTCGAGCGGCGCGAGCGCAGGCGGGAGGCCCCAAGGTCGGCGATGTAGCCGAGTTCAGCGACCGCGGCGTGAACCCGCGCGGCCAGCGCCGGCCCGACGCTGCGCCGGGCGTTGAGCACGTTGGAGACGGTCGCGGTCGATACGCCCGCGAGGCTCGCGACGGTACGGATGGAGGGCAGCTTTCCGGTCATGCCCAGACGACGCGCGGGCAAACGGCCCCGCGCTCCTCCCCATGGTTCTTGTTATACGTTTTATCAAACGCGGACGGGCCGCCCCTGTCAATGGCGGCGGCGCCGGTTCAGGAGAAGGCGCACCCCGCCCGCAGCCCCAACCGCCGGAAGATCATCGCGGCGGGACAGAAGCCGGTGATGCCGGCCTGGATCAGGTTCAGCCCCGCGAAGGCCACGAGCAGGAACCACCAGGGGCTGAGGAACCAGCCGAGCGCGAGCCCGCCCAGCACCACCACGCCCGCGAAGCTCAGCACCGCGCTGTCGATCGTCATGGTTTCCCTCCAGTTGTCAGGCGGCCTGCCCGGCGGCGGCCAGCAGGTGGCGGCGCACCCAGGCGATGATGGACGACGTGTCCATCGCCCCCGCGGTCTGCGCGATCACCTTCCCGTCGCGGAACAGGAACATCGCCGGGATGCCGCGCACGCCGAGCTGCGCCGAGACATTCGGCGCCTCGTCCGCGTTGAGCTTGAGCAGCCGGACATCCGGTTCGAGCACCGCTGCGGCGCGGGCGAAGGCGGGCGCCATCGCCCGGCACGGGCCGCACCAGGGCGCCCAGACATCGAGCAGCACCGGCAACCCGTCCGGCGCGCAGGTGCCGCGCGAAGCCCGCCTCGTCCACCTCCAGCGGCTTTCCCTCGAACAGCGGGGCGTGGCAGTTGCCGCATTTCGCCGCCGCCGCGGGACGGTCCGGCGCGACCCGGTTGGTCGCCGCGCAATGCGGGCAGATGACGTGTGTCATGGCACCTCCTCAGGCGGACTCCGTCGTCGCCTTGAGCTTTTCGATGTTGAGCTGCTTGCAGCAGGAAGCGTTCATAGAACGGCTCGCTCTCGCCGCTGCGGATCTTGCGCAGGAAGTATTTCTCGAACCCGACTTTTGCCAGATGCACCCAGGCGCCTTTCGACGCCCAGTTCACGTTGCGCGGCGGGATCTGCGGCTGGGCGACGAAGGCGACGCCGCTGTCACCGAAATCGGCGAGGCAGACGGCGTTCCAGGTCGGTTGCGCGCGCGCTTCCTGCCCGCGCAGCAGTGCGCCGATATTGTGGGCCGTCGCCGTCACCATGCTCTCGATCATGAAGCCGGTCTTCGGCACGCCGACCGGCACCGGCGTCGGCCCGGTCGGCGGGATCGCGACGCACACGCCGACGCCGAACACGTTGCGCCAGGTCGGGTTGCGCTGGTGCTGGTCCACCAGCACGAAGCCGCGCGGGTTGACGAGCTTCTCGATCCCGCGCACCGCCGCCACGCCGCGGAACGCCGGCAGCATCATGGCGAACGCGAACGGCAGGTCGTGCGTGGCGCGCAGCGTGCCGTCCTCGGCGATCTCCTCCACCGTCATCGCGGCGGCCTCGGCGCGCTTCAGCCGCGCGTTGGTGATCCACTTGATGTGGCGGCTGCGGAACTCGCTCTCCATGCAGCCCCTTGGTGTCGCCGACGCCATCGAGCCCGAGATGGCCGATATAGGGCTCCGACGTGACGAAGGTCATCGGCACGCGATCGCGCAGCCGGCGCTTGCGCAGTTCGGTGTCGAGGATATAGGCGAACTCGTAGGCCGGGCCGAAGCAGGACGCGCCCTGCACCGCGCCGATCACGATCGGCCCGGGCGCGCGGCACAACGCCTCGAACGCGCGCTGCGTCTGCTCGGCATGGTCGACATGGCAGATCGACTGCGTGTGCGCGGCCGGGCCGAGCCCTTCGATCTCGTCGAAGGCCAGGTCCGGCCCGGTCGCGATGACCAGGTAGTCGTAAGCGATCGAACTCGCCGTCTTCGAGTTCGACGCGGCTCTCGGCCGGATGCACGCGCCGCGCGCCCTCGGGGCGGAGCGTGATGCGCTTGCGCCGCATGACCGCGGCCAGATCGACCTCGATCTCCGGCCGCTCGCGCCAGCCCACCGCGACCCAGGGGTTCGAGGGCACGAAATGAAAGCGGCTGCCCTGGCTGATCAGGGTCAGCCGATCGGCCTTGCGCAACTGCGCCGCAAGCTCGAACGCCATCAGCGTGCCGCCGAGCCCGGCCCCGAGAACGACGACCTCTGCCATCGGCTTCCTCCTCCGCGCGGCCTTGGCCGCATCCTGACTTCAACCGCCGCGGCGCCCGTTGATCTGGATCAGCGCGGCCCGGCCGCCGCAGGCACGACATGACGCATGCGGTGCTTGACGATATATGGCGATCTCCGTATATACGCAAGTATGAAAATACGTGCTCACGCCATGGCCGCCGCCGCGGACGAGGCCAGCGAGCTGCTCAAGTCGCTCGCCAACCGGCACCGGCTGCTGATCCTCTGCCAGCTCGTCGACAGCGAGCGGGCGGTGGGCGAGCTGGCGGCGAGCCTCGGCGTGCGTGACTCCACCGTCTCCCAGCACCTGGCGCTGCTGCGCAAGGACGAGCTGGTCACCACCCGGCGCGAGGGCCAGACGATCTACTACGCCCTCGCCGACGGGCCCGCGCGGCACGTGCTGGAAACCCTGTTCAAGCTGTACTGCCCGCCCGACATCGCCTGAACCCGCAATCAAGGAGATCCCAGGTGTCCCCGAACCCGACCAAGCTCGTCGAACTCGACCCGGCGGACGTGCAGTTGCGCCTCACGCAAGGCGATGTGGTACTGATCGACGTGCGCGAGCCGCCCGAGTTGGCGGCGGAGCGCATCCCCGGCGCGTTCAGCATGCCGCTCTCGACCTTCGATCCGGCGGCGCTGCCATGCGAGCCGGAGCGCGCCGTGTTTTCCTGCGCCGCCGGCGGCCGGTCGGCGAAGGCCGTCGAGCGCTGCCAGCAGGCGGGTGTCGCGGTGACGAAGCATATGCGGGGCGGGCTGAAAGCCTGGAAGGCCGCGCTACTGCCGACGACGCGCTGAGCGCGGACGGGGCCGATGCGCCGGCTGTCGTGGCTTGCGATCCTCATCGCTCTCACACTGCCGGCGCAGGCCGAGCGGGCGTTCACGGTCGCGCTGCGCCCGTTCGCGGACGAGAAGGCCGTGTTCGCGACAATCGAGAGCGCCAACGAGCTGCCGGCGCGCACGCGCATCGGCGGCACCATCGCCCAACTCACCGTGCATGACGGCGACGAGGTGAAGCAGGGGCAGACGGTGGCGCTGGTCAGCGACGAGAAGCTGCAATTGCAGCTTCGCGCGCTCGACGCGCAGATCACCGGGCTGCGCGCCCAGGTGGCCCAGGCGCAAGTGGATTTCGGTCGTGCCGAATCGCTCTCGCGCACCGGTGCGGCCTCGCGCCAGCAGTTCGATCAGGCGCGCACCGCGCTCGACGTCGCGAACAGCTCGCTCGCCGCCCGCATCGCCGAGCGCGGCGTGGTCGCGCAGCAGATGAACGAGGGCGCAGTGCTGGCGCCGACCGACGGGCGCGTGCTGCGCGTGCCGCTGACGGAGGGCAGTGTCGTGCTGCCGGGCGAGGCCGTGGCGACGATCGCGGAAGCCAATTTCGTGCTGCGCCTGAACGTGCCGGAACGGCATGCGCAATTCATCCGCACCGGCGACAAGGTGCGACTCGACGGGCGCGATCTCGGGCAAGGCAACAAGCCGGTGTTCGGCACCATCACGCTCGTCTATCCCCGGATTTCGGATGGCCGCGTGCGCGCCGACGCGACCGTGCCAGGGATCGGCAGCTACTTCGTGGGTGGGCGCGTGCGCGTCTGGATCAACGCCGGCGAGCGCATGACCTACGTCGTTCCGACCGACTACATTTTTACGCGCTTCGGCCTGAGCTATGTGCACAAGCGCGGTGCGGACGGGCAGGTGCTGGAGATCCCGGTGCAGCGGGGCCGCGACCTGCCGACGCCCGAAATGCCGAACGGCATCGAAATTCTCTCCGGCCTCGCGGACGGCGACATCCTGGTCGCGCCATGAAGCTCGGCATCTCCGGCCGGCTGACGCAGGCGACGATCCGCTCGCCGCTCACCCCGCTGTTCCTGCTCGCCGCCCTCGCCGCCGGGCTCGTCGCCCTGCTCAGCATCCCGCGCGAGGAGGACCCGCAGATCCGGGTGCCGATGGTGGACGTGGCGGTGTCCGCCAACGGGCTGCGGGCGGCAGACGCCGCGGAGCTGGTGACGAAGCCGCTGGAGACGCTGCTGACGGCGATCCCGGGCGTCGAGCACGTCTACAGCCAGACGCAGGACGACGGCGTGATGGTCACCGCGCGCTTCGTCGTCGGCACCGACGAGGACGACGCGGTGCTGCGCGTCAACGACAAGATCAACGCCAATCTTGACCATATTCCCGTGGGGATTCCCCACCCGCTGATCGTCGGCCGCGGCATCAACGACGTGGCCGCCGTGGTGCTGACGCTGACGCCCACGCCGGCGGCGGCCGGGCGCTGGTCGCAGGCCGACCTCGGCCAGCTCGCGCAGAAGCTGCAAGGCGAGCTGGTGAAGATCCCGGACATGGGCATCACCTACATCGCCGGCAGCGATCCCGAGCAGATCCGGGTCGAGCCGGACCCGGAGAAGCTGTCGCTGTTCGGCGTGACCCTGCAGCAGCTTGTCGCCAAGGTGCGCGACGCCAACCGCTCCTTCGTCGCCGGCGCCGTGCGCGACACCGGCACGATGCGCACGCTCGCGGCCGGGCAGACGCTGCTCGGCGTGCCCGATATCGGCCTGCTGCTGATCGGCACGCGCGATTCGCGGCCGGTCTATGTGCGCGACGTGGCGCGCGTGGTGGTCGGGGCGGCGCCGATCGAGGCGCGCGTATGGAGCTTCGCGCCGGATACTGTGCAGGGTTGGCAGCGCACGCCGGCGGTCAGCCTCGCGCTCGCCAAGCGCGCGGGCGCGAACGCGGTGGTGATGGCGGAGGCGGTGCGCGCCCGGCTGGCGCTGCTGGAAGGCACGCTCATCCCGCCCGACATCCGCGTGCAGGTCACGCGCGACTATGGGGCCACGGCCGACGAGAAGGCCAACGAGCTGCTGTTCCACCTCGGCCTCGCCACCGTCTCGATCGTCGTCCTGATCGCGCTCGCGATCGGCTGGCGCGAGGCGGTGGTGACGCTGGTGGTGATCCCCACCACCATCCTGCTCACCCTCTTCGCCTCCGACCTGATGGGCTACACCATCAATCGCGTCAGCCTGTTCGCGCTGATCTTCGCGATCGGCATCCTGGTCGACGACGCGATCGTGGTGGTGGAGAACATCGCGCGGCACTGGGCGATGCATGACGGACGCAGCCCGGCGCGCGGCGGTGATCGAGGCGGTGGCCGAGGTCGGCAACCCGACGGTGGTGGCCACGCTGACCGTGATCGCGGCGCTGCTGCCGATGCTGTTCGTCTCCGGGCTGATGGGCCCGTACATGGCGCCGATCCCGGTCAACGCCTCGGCGGCGATGCTGTTCTCTTTCTTCGTCGCCATGGTGGTCGCGCCCTGGCTGATGCTGAAGCTCGCGCCGCGCACCGCCTCGCCCGCGCACGCGGAGCACGGCGAGGGGGCGCTCGGCCGCATCTATCGCGCCGTCGCCGCGCCGATCATCCGCCGCCGCTGGCGCGCCTGGGTGTTCCTGCGGCCTCGTCGGCGCCGCGACCGTGGCCGCCTGCGCGCTGTTCTACACCCAGCACGTCACCGTCAAGCTCCTGCCCTTCGACAACAAGTCGGAGCTGACCGTGCAGCTCGATCTGCCGAGGGGCAGCAGCCTGGAGGCGACCGAGCGCACGCTGTTCGACATCGCGCGCATCACGGAAGCGCTGCCGGAGGTGACGCGCATGCAGGCCTATGCCGGCACCGCGCAGCCGTTCGACTTCAACGGGCTCGTCCGCCACTCCTATCTCCGCCAGTCGCCGGAGCTGGGCGAACTGCACTTGGAGTTGCAGCCCAAGTCGCATCGTGACCGCAGCAGCCACGCGGTGGCGCTCGACCTGCGCCAGCGGCTGGCGCGCGCTCACGCTGCCGGAGGGCGCGGCGCTGAAGGTGGTGGAGGTGCCGCCCGGCCCGCCGGTGCTGGCGACGCTGCTGGCCGAAATCTATGGCCCGGACGCGACGACGCGGCGCGCGGTGGCGCAGGAGGTGAAGACGCTCTTCCGCTCGGTGCCGTTCATCGTCGATGTTGACGACAGCTTCGGCCAGCCACGGCCGCGCCTGCGCATCGCCATCGACCAGGATCGAGCTCGAATATCTTCCGCGTCGAGCAGAGCGATGTGTACGACACGATCAGCGCACTGTTCGGCGGCGTCACCGTCGGCTATTCCTATCGCGGCGAGGAACGCGTATCCGATCGAGATCCGTGGTCGGGCTGCCGACGCCGCGACCTCAGCTGGAACGAGCGCCTCGCGGCGACGCCGGTGCCGGCGAACGCGCTGCCGGGCAACCGAGCATCGTCGAGCTCGGCGAGGTGGTGCGGGCCGCGCGCGAGGACGGGTCGCGCGTGCTGTTCCGCCGCGACGGGCATTTCGCCGACATGGTGATGGCCGAGCTCGCCGGCCGGTTCGAGGCGCCGATCTACGGCATGATCGCGGTGCAGCGGGCGATCGCGGCGCATGACTGGGGCAAGGCCTGCCCGCCGCCGGTGATCAGCTGCGCGGCCAGCCGATCGACGAGTGAAGCCATCCGAGCATGCTCTGGGATGGCGAGTGGGAGATCACCTACGTCACGTTCCGCGACATGGGCGCCGCGTTCGGCGTGGCGATGCTCGGCATCTACATCCTCGTCGTCGCGCAGTTCGGCAGCTTCAGGCTGCCGCTGGTGATCCTGACGCCGATCCCGCTCACGCTGATCGGCATCGTGCCCGGGCATTGGCTGTTCGGCGCGCCGTTCACCGCGACCTCGATGATCGGCTTCATCGCGCTGGCCGGCATCATCGTGCGCAACTCGATCCTGCTGGTCGATTTCATCCGCCACGGTGCCGCGCGAGGGGCTAGACGCTGCGCGAGACGGTGCTGGCCGCGGGCGCGATCCGCTTCAAGCCGATCCTGCTCACGGCGCTGTCGGCGATGATCGGCGCGGCGACGATCCTCACCGACCCGATCTTCCAGGGGCTGGCGATCTCGCTGCTGTTCGGCCTCGCGTCGTCGACCCTGCTGACCGTGCTGGTGATTCCGGCGATCTACGTGGTGCTGCGCGACCCGGAACGGGTGCCGACTGCGGTGGCGGAGGCCCCGGCCTGAGCGTCAGCCCTGCACCGCGCCCAGCGTCAGGCCGCGCACGAGGTGGCGCTGGGCCAGGATGCCGAGCACGATCGAGGGCACCAGCGAGGTGATGGAGAGCGCGCTGCTCTCGCCGTACTGCGCGCCCTGAAAGCCGAGGAAGGCGCGAAACACCGTCGGCAGCGTGAAGGCATAGCGGCTCGTCAGCATCAGCGCGAAGAAGAACTCCGTCCAGACCGCGATGAACGCGAACACCGCCGCCGCCACGATGCCCGGGACCGCGAGCGGGACGGCGACGCGCCAGAACGCGCCCCACCAGCTCGCGCCATCGACCAGCGCCGCCTCCTCCAGCGAGCGAGGCACCTGGCGGAAATACGCGTACATCATCCACACCGACAGCGGCAGCGTGAACACGGTATAGACCAGCACGAGGCCGGTGCGCGTGTCGTAGAGCCCGTAGTGGCGATAGAGCAGGAAGATCGGCAGGATCACCGCGATCGGCGGCAGGAAGCGCTGGGACAGCACCCAGAACGCGAGGTGCCGGCCACCAGTGCCGAACCGCACCAGACTGTAGCCCATGCAGGTGCCGAGTGCTGCCGAGAGCACGGTCGTGCAGCTCGCCACGATCAGGCTGTTGATCAGGCCCTTCAGGCCGCGATAGGCGAACAGCGCAGCGGTGTAGTGCAGAAGCGTCGGGTGCGCGGGGAACCACACCGGCGGGGTGGCGAGAAAGTCGTCGCTCGGCTTGATCGACGTGACCACCACCCAATAGAGCGGCAGCACCACGAACAGCGCATAGACCAGGATCACCACGGCGCTCAGCGGGCGCAGGCCGGTGCGTCGTGCCATCAGGCGGTCTCCACACGCAACAGGCGACGGACCAGGAAACTGATCGCGATCGCCGTCAGGATCAGGAACATCCAGCTTCCGGCCGTCGCCGCCGAGAGGTGGAACTGCACGAAGCCGATCTGATAGAGGTAGAAGGAGGCGGTGTAGGTGCTGGTGCCGGGACCGCCGCCGGTCATCATGAAGATGGTGTCGAACAGCTTCGTCGCATCGAGCAGGCGGAACGTGATCGCGAGCATCACCATCGGCCCCATCTGCGGCATCGTGATGTAGCGGAACGCCTGCCAGGCGTTGACGCCATCGACCTCGGCCGCCTCGTACGGCTCGCGCGGCAGGGAGGTGAGCCCCGCGAGCAGAATGACGAACACGAACGGCGTCCATTGCCACACGTCGGCGACGACCAGCGCGATGAAGTTCCAGGGTTTCTCGGTCAGCCAGTTGATGTTCACCGGATGCCCGAGGAGCACGCCGAGCAGGTAGTCCACCGGCCCGAACGGCCGCTGCAGCAGCAGCGACCAGAACTGGCCGACGATCACGGGGCTGATGAACAGCGGCACGATCAGCAGCGACATCACCGCGGAACGGCCGCGGAACTGTCGGTCCATCGCCAGCGCCAGCACGAGGCCGAGCGCGAATTCCGTCGCCACGTTCGCCGTCGCCAGCAGCACCGTGGTCAGCAACGCCCATTGCGCCACCGGGTCGGCGACGACCTGCGCAAAGTTGCCGAGGCCGACGAAGGCATGCCCGGGCACCAAAAAGTCGTAGTTCACGAAGCTGACCCACAGCGAATAGGCCAGCGGGTAGATGGAGAGCGCGAGGATCAGCAGAACCGCCGGGGCCACCAGCAGCCAGTCGATGTGCCGGTCGGCCCAGGCGGAGATCCGGCCGCTTCGTGCGAGCGGAGGCGAGAGAGCCGGCACGTCGCGCATACGGGCATCCATCGGCAAATGTGCCGGGGGCGGCCGACGCGCGACCGCCCCCGGTCCTTCAGCTCAGCGTGACGGCCATGCCGAGAGTCTTGATCGTATGGTCGGCATACGAGCCCGGCAGCTTCATGAATTGCTCGTACGCCGCGCGCTGCGACGCCACACCGACCTTCGCGGTGACCGCATCCCACTCCGCATTTGCCCGCGCGAGTGCAGCTGCCGGGTCCTCGCCGGCCCAGACGGAGGTGCACATGCGGTCGATGGTGAGGGCGTAGTCCTGTGCCCCCGGCATGACCAGGTCCACCACCGAGACGTTCGCGGAGTTCGAGAGATTGACGAGATATTCCTTTGCCGACGGCCACAGCGAGCGGTAGAGCGGCGAGGTGTAGTGCGACAGCCGGTACGGATCCCGCAGCGTGTACGGCAGCATCACGCGCACCAGCGAGGTTGCCGGACACGTCGTCCACTGCATGAACAGATACGCCGCCTCGGCATTCTGCGAAATCGGCGGCGAGCGCCTTGACGTAGCCTGACGCCATTTCCGGGTTGCCGGGCACGAGCGTGTAGCCGACCTTGCCCGCGATCGTGGAGGCAGGGACGAAGTTGATCGCCTTGTCGCGCTGCGCATAGTTCTCGCTCATCCGCCCGGTGGGCGGCCACGAGTATATCATCGCGACCTTGCCCTGCAGCCACGCGGCCCACAGCCCCACCGCGTCGAGGTCGTTGTTGCCGGGCATGGAGGCCTTGTTCGCGGCCACCATCTCCTGCAGGGTCCTGATGCCGATCGGCGTGTTGAGCTGCGCCTTCATCGTGGTGGGGTCGAAGAACTTCCCGCCATTGGCGCGGAAGTGCTGCAGGAAGTCGAACTGGTTGCCCGGGCTGCCGGCCTTGCGGAAATGCGCCGCCCCGTAGATCTTCGGCGCCAACTGGTCGGTGATGAACTGCGCGATCCGGTCGTATTCCGGCCAGCTCGTCGGCGGGCGGAGCTCCTGGTTGAACTTCGCCTTGTAGGCCGCCTGCAGCTTCGGGTCCTCGAACACGTCGCGCCGGTAGTAGAGGGCGAACACGTCGCCGTCGTCGAAGAAGCCCCAGCGCTTGCCCTTGTAGGTGGGCAGGAACTTGTAGAGCGGATGGTAGTCGTCGAGGTCCGCCTGGTTCATGTGCTTGGCCACGTAGTCGTCGATCGGCGCGATCACGCCGCCGTCGGCGAGCGAGGGGATCCAGGCCGGCTCGATGTCGAGAATGTCGTAGGCGCCGGACTGCGCGATGTGCTCCGCGATCGGCTTTGAATACTGGTCTGGGTGCGACAGCTCGACCACGGTCGAGCTGATGCCGGTGAGATCCTGCCAGAGCGGGCCGGAGAAGTTCCGAGGCTCAAGCGCCTGCAGGCCCGATTCATAGGTCATGTTCAAGGTCGCGCCCTTGAACTTCTTTGCCGCCTCCACTGCGCGGTAGGCGGATCCGTCCTTCGGCCCCTCGGTGGAGGCGTGCACCGCTTCGGCCTGGGCGCGGCCGAGGGGGGTGTCGGGCGAGGCGAGATCGGCCTTCGCCTGGCGCACCAGCGTCTCGTAGTGGGGCGCGGCGGTGCGCCATGCGGCGGCGGCACCACGCGAATGCAGAAAGGGCGCCGCCGCGAGCGCGCTCGCGCCCAGCAGCCGGGCGAGGGCGCCGCGGCGGGACGTGTCGCCCCGCAGCCAGGCGTCGATCTCGCTTGACAGTTCCTGCGAAAAATCCCGCTCGCGGCCGTTGCGGCGCATGGTTTCGGTTCCTCCCTTGGGGCGACGGCCGTTTGTTGTCGTTGCCGTCGCGCTGCCGGCCGTCTGGGCACGCGCGCCACGGTCCAACTATCCACGTTTCATACCATCATGCCGCCCGCATGCCGTCAAGGCGCGCGCCGGTGGCCTTGCCGCGAGCTTCTGCCAGCCGCGGAGGCAATGGAGACGCGCCGTCCGCGCGGTGCAGGGCAGCATGAGGAACCATAAGCCGACTACGGCGTCACAGCCATTTAGCAATGGAGAAGATGATGCCCTATTCTCAGAGCCGCCACTGCGATAGCAACTGGCACGTTGGATCGGTGTTGCTCGGATTTATACTGACATCGGCACTTGTAAATTGCAGTGCTTTTGCCGAAGAGCACAGCTTTAATCGACCTGCGGCTCAGGCCGAGGCAAGGCGCCTGGCCGCTGAGCCGCCGCGGCCGCCGCCGCGCGACAACCGCGTCGCGATGGACCACAGCGGCCGCAAGCAGGCCGGGAAGGCGTCGATCTACGCCCATTCGTTCGATGGGCGCACGATGGCCAACGGCCGACGCTACGACCCGGCGAGCAACGTCGCGGCGAGCAAGTCACTGCCGCTCGGCACGGTCGCCAGGGTGACGAATCTCAAGACCGGCAAATCAACCGAGGTGAAGGTCGAAGACCGTGGCCCGTTCGTTGTCGGGCGGGTGGTGGATCTGACGCCGCACGCTGCGCGACAGATCGGGCTCAGCTACGACGAAGGCCTCGCGCCGGTCGTGGTCGCCCCGGTGGCGGTCCCGCAGCCGGACGGCACGCTGAAGCCCGGCGCCGGCGCGGTCGTCGAGCAACCGGCGGAGGAACTGGCGGACCTTCCTGCGCGCGAGTGATCGCGCGCCGGGACCAACCCGCCGGTCTGGACGGAGCCCGGCCCCGGTGGCGGCGTTGCAGTCGCCTGCCCGTGCCGAACCGGCTGTGGAGCCGTTCGCTGCCTTGCGCAGCGGCACGCGCGACGCCCAAGTGCCCGCGAAGCATGCACAAAATGAATTCATAATCCGAGCGGCGTCCCAAGAGCGAACGCAGCGCCGGGGACCTGAGGGGCTTGCATCGCGCTGGCACATTGCGCCATCCGCCTTTCGCATGCATAATTTTTCCGGATAACGCCGGCCTCCCGGCACGGTCGTGCCGTCCGGCGCGGCGCTTCCTGGCCCGGGGCTTGCGAAGGGTTTCGGCGGACACGCTGCGCAGAGTTGTCAGTCAGTCAAAGGAGCTTCCGATGCACGGCCGTCTTGCCCGTCGCGCGCTGGTCGCGGCAACGATCGCGGCGTTTGCCGCTGCCGCAACGCCGGCCTTTGCTGACGATGCGCGCCGCCACACCCTGGTCGTGGCGGTCGCCACGACCCCGGCCTCGATCGACGGCGAGCAGGCCCCGACGGCCGAGGGCGAGATGATGATGGCGAATATCCACGGCGGCGATCTCTTCGCCTTCAAGGTGAAGGAGAACCCCGACTATCACGTCCGCGAAGTCGACCTGAAATCGGTGGGCGACGCCGGCGTGGTGGGGCGGCTGGCAGAGTCCTGGACGGTCGAGGACGGCGGCAAGACGTACACCATCCATCTCAAGCACGGCATCAAGAGCCCCTACGGCCACGAGTTCACCGCCGCCGACTATCACTGGAGCTGGGCGCGGCGTTTCGCGATGAAGTCTGTGGGCGCATTCATGGCCGCCGTGCTGGGCATTGACGGCCCCGACAGCATCGAGGTGGTCGACCCGTACACGGTGCGCGTGCACCTGCGTGGCCCCAGCCCGATCTTCTTCAAGGTTCTGGGCCAGAATTACTACGGCGGCCCGTTCGACGCCACCGAGGCCAAGAAGCACGCCACGGCGGACGATCCTTGGGCGAAGGCATGGCTGCGGACGCATTCCGACGGCTTCGGTCCCTACCAGGTCGAGCGCCTGACCCCCGGCAGCGAGACGATCCTGACGGCCAACCCGAACTGGACCGGCGCGCCGCTGTATTTCACGCGCATCATCCTCAAGGCCGTGCCCAGTTCCAGCGCCCGGCTGGCCTTGCTCAAGGCCGGCCAGGTCGACATCGCCTGGGACCTCAGCGAACGCGAGCTGCGCGAGGTCGCGGAGGTGCCGAGCCTCAAGGTGGTGCGCGATCCCTCCAACAAGCAGCTCTATATCGGTCCATCCACCGACATCGGCCCCACGAAGAACGTCAAGGTGCGTCAGGCGCTGGCCTACGCCACGCCGTACAACGACATCATCGCGAAAATCTTCTACGGCCGCGCGCGCCGGATGACGAGCATCGTGCCGGATATCTACGCGGGCTATGAGAATACATACCACTATCAGACCGATCTCGCCAAGGCGAAGGCCCTGCTCGCCGAGGCGGGCATGCCGAACGGCTTCCCGATCACGCTCTCCTACAACGCGTCGGCGCCGGAAGCGGAGGAGATGGCAGTCCTGGTCAAGAGCAGCTGGGATCAGATCGGCGTGCAGACGACGTTGCAGGCCCTGCCCACCGGCGTCTATGCCGAGCAGAAGGGCAACAAGAAGCTCGCTGCCTTCGCGGAAAACCAGCAGTGGCCGTGGACCGGCGATCCCGGCTACTCCAGCTGGGTCTACCTGGCGGACGGCCCGCACAACATCCTCAACGGCGTCAACTTCAATGATCCGGCCTACAACGCCCTGCTGGAGAAGGCGATGCGCATGCTGGACTCGCCGGAGCGCAAGGCATTGACCGACAAGGCGCAGGAGATGGTGGCGGAAATGGTGCCGTGGATCCAGGTGGCATGGTTCGAATGGTCCGTCGCCACGCGCAAGACGATCGACGGCTTCGTCTGGACGCCGGACAACCAGCTTCGCTTCGCCCCGCTGGCGCGAACCAACTGAGCGGGCCGGGCCATGTGCACGAATTTCGGCCTGACCGGCGCAAGCGTCGATCCCTTCGGCAAGGTCCTTCTCGGCAGCGTCAGCGATGATCCGTACGACATCCGCACCCGCGTCGTCGTCGAACGGTCGGGGGAGGGATATGCCTTCATCGGCACCGAGCTCGCCGCCGTGTCTTCCACGGTGTCGCTGCCGGACTACAACGCGTCGGTCGCGGGCTGGCCGACGCGCGCGTTGAATGAGAAGGGCCTCGGCTATACCTGGACCTTTGTCGCCGAGAAGCCGGACAATGCTGCACCGACTGACGGTTGCAAATCCGCCGACGCGTTCGCCGAGATCATGCGGACCTGCGCGACGGTCGCCGAGGCGATCGACCGGCTGAGCCGCATGCCGCGGAACTTCTCCGGCGCGTTCATGCTGGCCGACCGTCTCGGCGAGCTGGCCGTCATCGAAGCCGGGCGCAAGTCGCTGGCCGTGACGCAGCGCCATTCCATGGCGCACGGCGGCGCCGCGGTTTCCGTCAACTGCTGGCTGGTGCAATCCGACGAGGGTCTGCCGATCTGCGCCGTCGACCAACCCGCCGTGCCCAATCACTCGCGCTACACCCGGGCGCGCGCGCTGCTGCGGGCCGCGAGCGAGCGGGCGGATTTCGACCAGCTTGCGGCCATGTTGTGCGACCACGACGGTCGCGAGCGCTTCGCGGGCGACAATCCGTGGATTCCCGGCCATGGCTATTCGATCTGCAACCACGGCAGCCTGCGCGAGCCCGGCTTCTCCGCCGCGCGGCCGGCACACGGCACGGTCAGCGCGGAGATCATCGACTGCGTCGGCGGCGTGTTCTGGTACGCGTACGGCTGGCCGTGCGGGAAGCGCCGGAGGGTGACGATCAGTTGCTGCAGGAGCGGTCGTGGGGCCGCTTCATCGGCTTTCCGCTCGCCGCCCTTCCGGCGGGTGTCTACACCACGCTCTCCGGCGAACTGACCCACCTCGCCGCGAGTCACTTCGAACACCTGTTGCGGCGTGAGACCGCGCCTCGGGACCTCCCGCTTCACCTGCAGGTTCCGGCAGCACCCGACATGCGCGCAGCGGCGCGGTCCTGAGGGGACCGCCGGAGCAGATGCGGCTTCTCCGCTATATCGGCCGGCGCCTGGTGTTTCTCGTCCCCCAGCTCGTCGTCGTCTCGATGATCGTCTTTTTCCTGATCAGGCTGCTGCCCGGCGATCCCGCCTACCTGCTCGCGGGCCAGTTTGCGACCCCCGACCGGATCGCCGAGATACGTCACGACCTGCGGCTCGATCGCCCGCTGCTCGAGCAGTACTTCATTTACGTGGACAGGGTGGCGCACGGCGATTTCGGCACCTCCTGGCGGACATCGCAGAGCGTGCTCACGGATGTCGCGCAGCGTCTGCCGGCGACGCTGGAACTGATCATCCTGTCCGGCGTCGGGTCGGTGCGTGATCGGGGTTCCGATCGGCATCTGGACGGCGGTGCGGCGCAAGGGCATCCTCGACCGGCTGCTGTTCGGCTATGGCATGCTCGCCGGGTCGGTTCCCGATTTCTGGCTCGGCCTCATCCTGATCTACTTCTTCTTCTCGGTGCTCAACTGGGTCCCGGGTCCGATCGGGCAGCTCGACCCGGTCTTCGACGTGCCGCCGCGGATCACCGGGATGACTGCGGTCGACGCGCTGCTCGCCGGGCAATGGGACACGTTCGCGTCGGCCGCCGCGCATCTCGTGCTGCCGGTCGCCACCCTGACGCTCGTCTACATGTCGCTCATCATCAAGAACGTCCGCGCGACGATGCAGGAGATGCTGGAGTCCGAGTTCGTGCAGCACGCGCGCGCACTCGGCCTGAGCCCGCTGATGCAGCTGCGCTATGCGATCCGCAATGCGATGGCGCCGCTTGGTCACCGTGATCGGCATCATGTTCTGGTTCATGCTGGGCGGCGCGGTGCTCGTCGAGACCGTGTTCGCCTGGGACGGGCTTGGCCAGTATGCGGTGGAATCGGTGGTCAATTCCGACTACGCGCCGTTGCAGGCGTTCGTCCTGATCGCGGCCGTGTTCACCATGATCGTCTTCCTGCTGGTCGATCTCGCCTATTTCCTGATCGACCCGCGGATCAAGGGCTGAGGATGCAGATCGCGGGCGAGGTGCGGGCGGCGGCGGTGGACGATGGGTCCGCGGCAGGCCCGCCCGACACGGCACAGGCCGGCGGATTTGCGTCCCTCGTCCGGTACGCGCGCCGCCGACCGGGCTTTCTCGTCGGCATCGTGATCGTCCTGGTCACGATCGTTCTCGCCGTCGTGGGACCGCATATCGGGCCGTATCCGCCGGAGCGTGCCTTGGCGGGGCAGGGGTTGCAGCCGCCTTCCTTGCACCACCCGATGGGCACCGACGTGTCGGGCATGGACATTCTCTCGCGGGTGCTGGCGGCCCCGCGCATCGATCTCACCATTGCCCTCACGTCCTCCGCGATCGCGTTCGTCGGCGGCGTGTTTCTCGGTGTGCTGTCGGGCTTCTTCGCCGGCGCGCGGGGCGTGGGCTATCTGGTCAGCGAAGCGATCATGCGCAGCGCCGACGTGCTGCAGGCATTCCCGGTCTTCGTCTTCGCGCTGGCGCTGGTCGGGTTCCGCGGGCCCAGCACCGTCAACGTGATCATCGCGCTGGCATTCCTCAACGTCCCTTACTTCCTGCGCGTCACCCGCGGCGCGGTGCTGCAGGTGCGCGAGCGTCCGTTCGTGGAGGCGGCGCGCTGCGTCGGCGGCACGGAGCTGCGCGTGGCCTTCGTGCACGTCATGCCGAACGCGCTCGGGCCGGCGCTGGCCAACATCTCGCCGGGAATCGGATTTGCCATCCTGCTCACGGCGGCACTCAGCTTCGTCGGCGCCGGCGTGCCGAAGCCCACGCCCGAATGGGGCTCCATGATCTCGATCGGGGCGCCCAACATGATGACCGGGCAGTGGTGGACCGCGCTCTTCCCGGGGCTGACGCTGGCCGTCACCGTCGTCGGCTACGCGCTCGTCGGCGATGGTTTGCAGGAGTATCTCGACCCGGTGAAGCGGCGCTAGCCGATGGCGCCGTTGCTCGAAGTCCGTGGGCTGGACGTGCAATTCGCCGCCGATGCGGGGCGCGTGGGCGTGCTCAACGGCATCGACCTCGTGATCGAGCCCGGCGAATCGGTCGGCGTGGTGGGCAAGTCCGGCGCCGGAAAGACGGTGCTGCTGCGGGCGATCCTGGGGCTGCTGCAACCGCCATGGCATGTTGAGCGCGGCGCGGTGATCTTCCAGGGCGAGGATCTGCGGCAGAAGAACGAGGCGGAGCTCAGCGCCCGGCGCGGCCGCGACATCGCGCTCACCACGCCGGAGCCGCGCAAGCATCTGAACCCGCTGCTGCGCATCGGCGACCAGATCGTCAATGTCCTGCGGGCGCATCGCCGCATGGATCGGCGGGCGGCGCGTGCGCGGGCGGTGGAGCTGCTGCGCGCGGTGGGCATCCCGGCGCCGGAGCAGCGCGTGCGCTCCTATCCGCACGAGATGAGCGGCGGCATGTGCCAGCGCGTCATCATCGCCATGGCGCTCGCGCACGAGCCGAAGCTGCTGCTGGCCGACGAGCCCACCGCCGGCCTGGACGTGACGATATCGCGCCAGATTCTCGATCTCATGCACGACCTGATCCAGCGCACCGGGTCGTCGATGCTGCTGGTCTCGCGCGATCTCGGCGTGGTCGCGCATTACTGCCGCAAGATCGCCGTCGTCTATGCCGGTCAGGTGGTCGAGATTGCCGATGTCGAGACGTTCTTCGCCGATGCGATCCATCCGTACAGCCGCAACCTGCTGCGCGCGGCCACCGCGGCGCACGGTGCGGCGTCGCGCGGCGCCGCAAGCGCGGTCGGGGCGCGGCCCACAACGCGTCGGCAGGGCTGCTCCTTCGCCGCCCGCTGCCCGATCGTGCTGCCGTCGTGCCGGGAGGACCCGCCACCGCTGGCGCCGATCGGCCCCGAGCGCGCGGTTCGCTGCTTTCGTGGCCGTGAGATCAGCGAGAAGGTCCTGACCTGGTGACCGCTCCGCCGCTGCTGCAGGTCGATGATCTGGTCATGCACTTTCCGCAGGACGGGCGGCGGGTGGTCCAGGCGGTCAACGGCGTGTCGTTCCGGATTTTCCCCGGCGAGGCGCTGGCGCTTGTGGGCGAGAGCGGATCGGGGAAGACCACGGTCGGGCGCGCGGTCCTGCGCCTGATCGAGCCGACCGGCGGGCGCGTCAGCTTTCGCGGCGAGGATGTCACCACGGTCTCGCAGGCGCGGTTCCGCAAGCTGCGGGCGCGCATGCAGATGGTGTTCCAGGAACCGTTTGCGTCCTTGAACCCGCGGATGCGCGTCGGACGGATTGTCGAGGAGCCGCTGCTGCTGGCCGGCGAGCGTGACGGCAGTGCGCGGCGCGACCGCTGCATCGAGGTGCTGCGCCTGGTCGGGCTGCCGGCGAACGCGCGTGACCGCTTCCCGCACCAGTTCAGCGCCGGCGAACAGCAGCGGATCGGCATCGCCCGCGCCATCGCGACCAAGCCGGATCTGGTGGTTCTCGACGAGCCGACATCGGCGTTGGACGTGTCGGTCCGGGCGGAGATCCTCGATCTGCTCGACGCGCTGCAGCGCGAGCTCAATCTCGCCTATCTGTTCATTTCGCACGATCTCACCGCCGTCCGGCGGGTCTGCCAGCGCGTGGCGGTGATGTATCTCGGCCGCATCGTCGAGGCGGCCGACACCGACGAACTGTTCTCCCGCCCGCTGCATCCGTACAGCCGCGCACTGCTGTCATCGGCGCTATTCCCCGATCCGCAGCGGAGGCTGTCGCGGTTTCTGCTCAGTGGCGAGATCCCGAGTCCGATCGACCTGCCGAGTGGCTGCCATCTGCACCAGCGCTGTCCCTGGGCGCGGCCGGTCTGCGGCCGGGACGTGCCTGTCCTGGAGGAGACCGTCGCCGGCCATCGCGTCTCGTGCTTCTTCGCCGACGGTCCGCAGGAACCAGCGGATGCCGAGCGCCGCGTGTAGCTTTTGTGTCATCGAAGTGTCGCCGGTCACATGGCTCGAACCGCAGCGGTTCTAACTTCCAAATCGCTCCGCATGACTACTCGGCGGACAGAACCGTAAAAATCCGAGGAGGCTCGACATGCGACGCCACTTCCTACTTTCGCTGACTGTTGTCGCCAGCTTCGCCGGCCCGGCCTTGGCCGCGCCCCTGTCGCAGGGTGATCAGCAGAGCGGCGGTCCCACGTACGCCGCGTCCGCCCGCTCGACCGCGGCGCCCGCCGACCTTCCGTCCCGTCTGATGGGCGACGACGGCACGATGATGAACGGGCTGCTGCCGAACCCGCCCACGTTCGGATGACATGCGCCAACTGCGTCACGCGATTTCCGAATGATTGAATTACTCGCCGTTTCTTGGCGCATCCGGTTTGGCGGGGCATCGGTGTCTCACTTGCGCAACCGCAAGCGGTCCGGGCGGGCGCTCGACGCCCGTACGGATCATCCATGCCGCGCCAAAGGGCTTCCGCTCGCTCAAGATCCCTGTGCCTTGAACGCTAACGGAACGATCGATCGAACCGAAACCACTCCGTTCCCGTATCGCTCATACCGTCAATTTTTCAAGGAATTTCAAGGTGCCCAGGGGCGGAATCGAACCACCGACACTGCGATTTTCAGTCGCATGCTCTACCAACTGAGCTACCTGGGCAGCACGCGGCCGCGTTGGCCGGTGGGGAGATAGCGTAGCCGCACCGGGCAATCAACCAGCCTCGGCGCCCGGCCCGTTCATCCTTCCCTCACTGCGCCGCGGCAGACTGCCCCCATGCGGCGAGGGCGCAGGCAGCTGGGGCGCGTGGCGGTGGCGGTTGGCCTCGGACTGTTGCTCGGCGCTGCCGATCTGCCGCCCGTGTGCGAACCGCCGGCCGACGGGTTGCAGGTCTGCATGGCGCAGCAGGTGTGCACCTGCCGTTACGACCCCGGCGGCAGCCTCACCGGCCGCGTCGCCGGGTGGCGCTGGCAGTGCAGCATCATGCAGATGTGCGACACCTCGCGCCCTGCCGGGCTCGAATTCGCCTCCCGCATCGCCGCCCATGGGGCCATTCTACATCACGCCCAATATCCAGCCGCCATCGCAACAATCGACCCAGCCTTCACAACAGCCGACGCCCATACCGTCCTCGCCGCTCTTGCGCGGGCGCTGACCGGCCCGGAAACTGCGGAGCTCGAGGCGCCCTCCGGCGCCCGCAAAAGGGAGGCGCGCATGTGGGAGCCGAACGATCTCTATCCCGACCCGAGCATCACGGTCCTCGACACCAGTTTTCTGCGCTACCGCTTCTTCCACGCCTCGGTCGAGCGCCTCGCCACCGGCTGCCGCTGGGCGGAAGGGCCGGTGTGGTTCGGCGACGGGCGCTACCTGCTGTGGAGCGACCTGCCCAACGATCGCATCCTGCGCTGGGATGAGACCTCGGGCGCGGTCAGCACGTACCGCGCGCCCACCAACTACGCCAACGGCAACACGCGCGACCGGCAGGGCCGCCTCATCACCTGCGAGCACGCCGGCCGCCGCGTCATCCGCACCGAATACGACGGCGCCATCACGGTCCTCTGCGACAGCTACCAGGGCAAGCGGCTGAACTCGCCCAACGACGTCGTGGTCGCCAGCGACGGCGCGGTCTGGTTCACCGATCCGCCGTTCGGCCTGCTCTCCTTCTACGAGGGCCAGAAGGAGGCGCAGGAACTGCCGCACGCGGTCTATCGCCTCGACCCGCACGATTTCCGGCCCACGCAGGTGCTCGACCAGGTGCCCGGCCCGAACGGGCTCGCCTTCTCGCCCGACGAGAAGACGCTGTATCTCGTCGCCTCGCGCGCCGATCCGCGCGAGATCCGCGCCTATGATGTCGTGGACGGCGTGCGGCTTGCGCGCGAGCGGGTGTTCATCGACGCCGGGCCGGGCGGCACGCCGGATGGGTTTCGCGTCGATGTCGACGGCAATCTCTGGTGCGGCTGGGGCATGGGCAGCCCGGCGCTCGACGGCGTGCGCGTGTTCAACCCGGAGGGTGCGCCGATCGGCCATATCAGCCTGCCGGAACGCTGCGCCAATGTCTGTTTCGGCGGCCGCTGGCGCAACCGGCTGTTCATGGCGGCGAGCCACTCCCTCTACGCGCTCTACGTGAACACGCAGGGCGCCCCAGGGGGATGACCGGGAGGGAGGAACCACCCATGCACATGTTCTGCAACTGCTGCACGCCGGCGCCCCGCGCCATGCTGGCGCGCCGTGGCTTCATCGTCGGCGTCGCTGCGGCCATGCGTCCGGCGGGGCGGGCCGCCCACGCGGCCGACGCGGCCGATCCCGCCGCCGCGCTCGCCCAGCTGATGGACGGCAATGCCCGCTTCACCGCCCGCCGCCTCGCGTCGTTCGATGAGGACCTCGCGATGCTGCGGCAGGACACGGCCGAAAAGCAGAAGCCGTTTGCCGCCGTGCTCTCCTGCATCAATTCGCGCGTGCCGGTGGAACTGGTGTTCGACCAGAGCATCGGCCATGTCCTCGTCGCCCGCGTCGCAGGCAACGTCTGCACGCCGGAGATGATCGCCAGCCTGGAATTCGGCACGCAGGTGCTGGGCGCGTCCGTGATCATGGTGCTGGGGCACGGCGGGTGCGGCGCGGTGAAGGCGGCGATCGCGGGGGCCGCGGTGCCGGGACAGATCAGCGCCCTCTACGCGCCACTCCGCGCCGCCGTCGAGCGGGCCGGGCCCGATCTGGAGGCGACGACCCGCGCCAATGCGCAGATCCAGGCGGACCTGCTGCGCACCGCCTCGCCGGTGATTGCCGGGCGGATTCGCGCGGGCACGCTCAAGGTCGCCGCCGCCTACTACGATCTCGGCAGCGGCAAGGTGGCGCTGCTGGGGTAGCATATACGGTATGGCGAATACCGGGGATCAAACCCCACGCGGGCTCACCCGGGGCGCGCCGCGAACTCCGCCACGACGGTCGCGGCGATCAGGCCGGCATCGCCCGGCGCGTCCGGCAGGTCGATGCGGTCGACATGGACCGCGACCGTGCCCTCCGCCGCGCCGGCCGCGCGCGCGCCGTCCAGCGCCGCCGCCTCGGCCAGCCGGCGGGCGAGCGCCAGGGCCTCGGCGGGGTCGCCGAGGGTGATCGGGGCGCCCGCGTGGTGCACGCGCCAGGTGCCCATGCCCGCGCCCGTGATCTCCACCACCGCCCGCGCGACGCTCATCGCCACCGCCGCGCCCACGGCGTTCGCGACCTCCGCGTGCTCCGGCAGCACGACGCGGCAGCCCAGGCGCGCGCCGAGCGCGGGGTAGAACACCGGCGCCGGGCCGCCGACCGCCGCCACCGGCCAGACCGGCCGGACGGACACCGCGAGCCGCCCGAGCCGGCCGCGCCCGCTCACCGCCGCCTCGACCAGCGGCGCGGCGGCGTCGATCGGCGTCTCGGCGAGGCTCGCGATGAGGGCGCGGCCGGAGGCGGCGAGCACCGCGTCGAACACCTCCTCGGCGACCGAAGCCGCCTGCGCCTCCGGGTCGCCAGAACCGAGCATGCGGCTCGCGCGGCACAGCAGCAGCGCGCCGAGCACCGCGGCCTCGCGCGACCACTGATCCTGCCGGTGCAGCACATGCGCGGCATCGCTCGGGGTGAAGGCGCCGAGTGCCACCGCGCCCTGCGCCACCAGCCGCTCCAGCGCGCGGCGGGCGAGCGGCCCGCGCAGGAACGCGCCCAGTGGCGTCGGCGCCGCGCCGATGCGTGCGAAGACCTCCGCCTCGCGTCCCGAAAGCCCGCGCGGCGCGGCGATGCGCAGCGCGAAGCGGCCGGCATGCGGCTCGCCTTCCGGATTGGCGAGTGCGGCGCGCAGGGTCGCGATCACGCCCGGCCAGCGGGCGCCGAGCAGTGCCAGCGGCCACACGCGGCCAGGGCAGCAGCGTCGCACCGCCTTCCGGCGCCAACCGCACCTCGCTGTCGCCGCCGAGGCCGAACGTGTTCATCGCGATCGCCTGCACCAGCGTGCGATGCCCGCCCACCCGCGCGCCGGTGCGATCGAGCCGCGGCCAGCCGCCTTCCAGCACCGCGATGTCGGTGGTCGTGCCGCCGATGTCGGCGACGACGAGATCCGCAAGCCCGGACAGGAACTTTGCCCCGATCGTGCTGGCGGCGGGGCCGGAGAGGATGGTCTCGATCGGCCGCGCGGCGATCTGCGCGGCGGGTGCCAGCGTGCCGTCGCCCTTCACCACGAACAGCGGTGCGGCGATCGCGTGGTCGTCGAGCGCCTGCCGCACCGCCGCGATCAGCGCCGTGACGCGGCCGATGATGCGCGCGTTCAGCGCCGCCGTCAGCGCGCGGCGCGGCGCGTCCAGCGCATGCGCGAGCGCGCTTGCGAGACGTCGCAGGATGGCCGGTGATCGCCTCGATCAGCGCCTGTGCGCGCAGCTCGTGCTCCGGGTTGCGCACGGCGTACTGGCCGGCGACGGCATAGGCGGCGACCTGCGCGCGCGTGGCGTGCAGAAAGTCCGTGATCGCGGCTTCATCGAGCGGCGCGGCGGCGTCGCCCGCGTGATCGTGCCCGCCGGCGGCGCGCAGCATCGGCGTGCCGGGAAGTGCCTGCGCGATGCCGGTGCGCACCGCCATCTCCGCATCGAAGCCGATCAACACGACCCCGATCGGCGCACCGTGCCCTTCGACGATCGCATTCGTCGCCAGCGTGGTGGAGAGTGCGACGTGGCGCACCGTCGCCGCCATGCCGCGCGGCATCGCCCGACGCGGCGAGCACGCCCGCCAGCGCCTCGGCCACGCCGATCGCCAGATCGCCGCGCGTCGTCAGCGCCTTCGCCTTGGCGAGCACGCGCTGGGCGGCAAGGTCGATGATGACGGCATCGGTGTAGGTGCCGCCGGTGTCGATGCCGATGGCGCAGGCGTGCATTCAGTGGCCGGGATTGGGACGCAGGGGCCTGCCTGTGGCACAGCGGCGCCGCCGCGTCGAGAGGCCGCCGCCGCGGCCGCTGGACACGGCCGAGGGGCGCCCGTAACACTCCGCGCCCCCATGGGGAGGAGTCGCCACGTCCGATGCACGCGCTCGGCATGGGTTTTCTGGTCGCGGCCGCAGTGTTCGGCGGCGCGCTTGTCGGGCTCTCGTTGCACCGGCTGCTGCCCGACCGGCACCTTTCGAAGGAGACGCAGGATGTCGTGCGCCTCGGCACCGGCATGCTCTCGGTGCTCGCCTCGCTGGTGCTCGGCCTGCTGATCGCGACCGCGAAATCCTCCTATGACGCCACCGACGTCGCGGTGCGCACCTACTGCGCCGACCTGATCCTGCTGGACGAGACGCTGCGCGACTACGGCGATGCGGCGGTGAAGCCGCGGCACCTGCTGCACGCGTACACGGCGATGCTGCTGCACGACGTGTGGGAGGGCCACGGGACGACGCCGTTCCTGGTCGAGAATCGCGTGGCGAGCGACCTGATGGAACACGTGCGCGAATTGATTCGCGCGCTTCAGCCGGTGGATGCGGGCCAGCATTGGCTGCAGGATCAGGCGCTCTCCACCCACACCGGCCTGCTGCGCCAGCGCTGGCTGCTGATCGAGCGTGCGGGGCCGAGCGTGCGGCCGGTGGTGATCGCCATCCTCGCGGCCTGGATCGCCGCGATCTTCGTCAGCTTCGGCCTCAACGCGCCGCGCAATGGCACCGTGGTCGCGGCGTTCCTGGTGTGCGCCGGCGCGATCGGCACCGCGATCTTCCTGGTCCTGCAACTCGACGACCCGTTCGGCGGCATCCTGAAGATCTCCGGCACGCCGGTCAGGATCGCGCTCGCGCACATGCTGCCCGGCTAGCCCTCCCGCATCCCGAGGGGCGCCCGCGCGCGTTGTTACCGCCGTGTTACCCGCATGTTACTGCGCGGCAATGCGCCGATGACATCGCTGCCCGATAGTCGCGCACGGAAGCTCGGCCCGCGGCCCCCCCGGCCGGCGCCGAGCTTTCGCTGGGGCGTCCGGCGCAGTCACCGTCGCCCCGTGCTGCACTCACGTTTTCGGGACCGCCGCCGATGCGCAACCCAAATCCTGATCGCGTCCGCGGCGGGCGCGGAAACGGCCGGGGGCCACACGGTCCCCGGCCCCTTTTCCTGCTGCGGCGATCATCCATGCAGGACGGCCCGCATCCCGGGCGCGCCCCGGAACAGCCCAACCGAAGCCGTAGCCGGGCGATGGCTCCGCGCCGTCCGGGTTGTGCATGGGGCCGCCGCTGCCTGCGTTCTGCGCCGCCGGCTCGGCCGGGCGGTCCTGGCGGCGGTCCTGGCGGTCCTGGGCGAGGGCGCTGCCGCCGCCGAGCGCGATGACCCCGAGCATCGCAAGAATCAGCCAGGTCATGACGGGATCTCCTGCGTTCGCGCCGTCGCGGGTGTTGCGGCCAGGCCGGGTCGGCACTGGTTCGAGGAAGATGCCGCACTGCGGTCATGCCGCTATGCCAGCCGCGTCACTGCGTGGTAACACACAGTTACTAACAAACGTGTCACTCGCTACGCTCAAGCAATCGGGAGCCATGCGCAGTCGAATACTGATCGTCGCTTCGGACGTGGCGCTGCGGGGCCAACTCGCGCGGCTGCTCGCTGGCGGCGGCTACGCGGTCGAACTCGCCGAGAGCCTTGCGCACGCGCAGCGCATCGGCGCGCGCAACCTTGCGCTTGCGCTGGTCGCGGCGGACGCGCTGGCGGGCACTGACGAGGACGCGTTCGCCGAACTGCACGGCGCGGCGCGGAAGATCCTGTTGATCGGCCCGGCCTCGGCGGCCGAGCGGTTCGGTGTGCCGGCGGCCGATGCCGGAGATGAGGCGGCGCTGCTCGCCTGCGTCGGCACCACCCTGCGTCCCGCCGCGGACGCGGACGGTGCCGCGCCGCTGCTGCGCTTCGCCGGCTACGGGTTCGACGTCGCCGGACGCAGCCTCACCAACGGCGATGGCCGTGAGGTTGCGCTCACCCGCGGCGAGTTCACGCTGCTGCACGAATTCGTGCAGCGGCCGGGCCGCGTGCTGTCGCGCGATCATCTGTTGCAGGTGTTCGCCGGACGCGAGGCGGAGCCGTTCGACCGCAGCGTCGACATGCTGATTGTGCGCCTGCGCCGCAAGATCGAGCCGGACCCGAAGCACCCGACGCTGATCGTGACGGTTCCAGGCAGCGGCTACAAATTCGCGCCACGCGTGCAGCGCGGCGACGCGGCGCCGGTGGATATGGCGGCGGAGCCGGTGCCGACCGCACCGCTGGTCGCAGAGCGCCGGCAGGTCACCGTGCTCGCAGTCGAACTGGTGGCCGCCGCCGCCGGCGCGCTGCCCGCCGATCCGGAGGAGCTGCGCGCGATTCTCGACGTGTTTCGCAGCCGCGCCGCCGCCGTCGTGACGCAGCACGGCGGCACGCTCGCCCCGTCGCTGTGGCGCGAGGCACTTGCCTATTTCGGCTATCCGGTCGGCCATGAAGACGCCGCCGAGCGCGCCATCCGCGCCGGCCTCGCGCTGGCCGAGGACGTGGGCGCCGAGGCGGGTCCACTGCCGGCGGGGCTCGGCGTGCGCGCCGGCATCGCGACCGGCCTTGTCGTCGCCGACAGCGCGGGCGAGGTGGTGGGCGAGCCGCCGAGCGCGGCGGCACGGCTGACCGCGCTCGCCGAACCGGGGCAGATCGTCCTCGATGCCGGCACGCAGCGGCTGGCGGGCGGGCTGTTCGCCTATCGCGATCTTGGGCTGATCGCGATCAAGGGATTCACCGCACCGCTGCAAGCCTGGCGGGTGCTCGGGCCCAGCCCGCTCGCAACCCGCTCCGAGCTGCTGCATGCGGCGACGCTGCCGCCGCTCATCGGGCGCGAGGACGAGCTCGATCTGCTGGTGCGCGCGTGGCAGCAGGCGAAGGCGGGGCAGGGGCGGCTGGTGCTGGTCACGGGCGAGGCCGGCATCGGCAAGTCGCGCCTGCTCGCGGCGCTGGAGGAGCGCGTGGCTGACGACGCACATGTCAGCCTGCGCTATTTCTGCTCGCCGCTGTTCCAGGACAGCGCGCTGCATCCCGTGATCGCGCGCTGGGAACAGGAGGCCCGCTTCTTGCGCGGCGAGTCGGCGGAGGCGCGGCTGCGCAAGCTGGAGGGGATCCTGGCGCCATCCGGGCTGCCGCCGGCCGAGGTCGCGCTGATCGCCGCCATGCTCTCGGTGCCCACCGGCGCCGCGTACCCGCCGGCGGATGCCAGCCCGCAGCGGCGGCGCGAGCGGACCGTCGCGGTGCTGGAGCGGCGGCTGATCGGCCTGACGCGCGTGCAGCCGGTGCTGATGCTGTTGGAGGATGCGCACTGGGCGGACCCGAGCACGATCGAACTCGTCGAGTCCGGGCTGCGGCAACTGGCGACCTCGCGCGCCCTGCTCGTGGTCTCCGCCCGTCCCGAATTCGCGGCCCCTTGGATCGGCCGCCCCGAGGTGACGGCGCTCACGCTGAGCCGGCTGAACCGGCGTCAGGCATCGGCGCTCGCCGCACAGGCGGCGGGCGAACGGCCGCTGGCGCCGGCGCTGCTGCACAGCGTCGTGGCACAGGCCGACGGCGTGCCGCTGTTCATCGAGGAACTGACGCAGGCGGTGCTGGAGGACAGCGCCGCCGGTGCGACGGACGGGCGCACGGCGATCGCCGTGCCGGCCACGCTGCAGGCGTCGCTCATGGCGCGGCTCGACCGCGTGCCGACGGCGCGGCATGTGGCGCAGGTCGGGGCCGCGATCGGCCGCGACTTCAGCCATGAGCTGCTGCGCGGGGTGGCGGAGCAGCCGGCGGCGACCGTGGACCACGAACTCGCCGAACTCGTGCGCGCCGGCCTCGTGCTCGTGCGCGGCGCACCGCCGGATGCGCGCTACAGCTTCAAGCACGCGCTGGTGCAGGATGCGGCGTATGCGACGCTGCTGCGCGCCGAGCGGCGCCGGCTGCATGCGCGCATCGTCGCGGCGCTCGAACGCGGCGACGCGGAAGGTGCGGACGATGCGCCGGAACTCCTCGCGCGCCACTGCGCCGAGGCCGGCCTGGACGCAAAGGCGGCGGCCGCGTGGCTGCGCGCGGGCACGGCGGCGCTGCATCGCGCGGCGATCGCCGAGGCGCTCGCGCACCTGGGGCACGGGCTCGCCGCTGTCGCGGCGATGGAAGAGGGCGAGGCGCGCCGGCGGCTGGAACTCGATCTCTGGATCGCGCGCATCAAGGCGCTGATGAGCGCCGAGGGACATGCCTCGCATCACCTGCGCGAAGCCTTTGGGCGTGCGCAGGAGCTTTGCGAGCAGCTCGACGCGGCGTCGCAGCTTGTGACCGTGCTCTACGGCCAGTGGTCGCACGCCTTCGTCCGCGGCGACTTTGCCGAGGCGCTGCGCCAGGCGCACGGGCTGCTCGCGCTCGCCGAGACGCGCGGCGACGCGGTCTGCCGGCTGATCGGCCTGCTCGCCGCAGGGCTCACATCGCTGCCGATGGGCGCGTATGCCGACGTGCGTAGCCATCTCACGCAGGGCCTCGCACTGTTCGATCCCGCGCAGCGGGCCGCCTACGCCGCGCCCGTGATCGGCGATCCGCGCGTGCTGATGCTCGACTATCTGGCTTGGGGGCTGATGTGCGAAGGCCGCATCGGCAAATCGCGCCGCGCGATCGACGCCGCGATCGAGGAGGCGCGGGCGCTCGGGCAGGTGTGGACGCTGGCGCAGACCGTGTCGTCGATCGCGTTCTTCGCGGCCACGCTCAACTCCGCCGAGGCCGGGCTGCGCTGGGCCGACGAGCTGCGCCAGATCACGAGCGAGCACGGCCTCGCCTACTTCGCCGCGTCGGCGGCGGGCCTCACCGGCTGGTGCCTCGCTTTGGGCGGCGATCCGCAACAGGGCAGCGCGCTGCTGCGCGCGGCGAGCAATGGGCTGCGCGATGCCGGCAGCCTGCTCTGGGTGCCGAGCTTCATCCGGATGGAGGCCGAGGCGATCGGCTGGATGGGCCGGATCGCGGAGGCGCATGCGCGGCTGGACGAGGCGTTCGCGCTCGCGGCCGACACCGGCGCGTATTGGGATCTTCCGGAAATGCACCGCGTGCGCGGCGGGCTTTTCGTCGCGGCTGCGGACGCCTCGGCTGCGGAGCGCGCGCTGCGGCAGGCGGTGTCGGTGGCGCGGACGCTGGGCGCGACGCTGTTCGAGCTGCGCGCGGCGATCGCACTGGCCGGCGTGCTGGCCGGGCAGGGCCGCCACGCCGAAGCCGCCGCGCTGCTTGCCCCGCTGCTCGATGCGCTCGCCGAGGAGGATGCGCGCGATGTGCGAGCGGCGCGCACGCTGCTTGGAACTTTGCGTGCACCGACGGCGCAGCGGTGAGGTGACTATGGCGCAAGCCTTCGCGACCGTCGCCGTCCCGTTCGCCGCCGCGCGTGCCGGCGCGGTGGATGAGGCCATCGCGGCCATGGGCAACCCTGCGGCGGAGGATTGCCGCCGCACGCTCGATGCCGATGCGCGCGTGCATTTCATGAGCCTGAGCGTGGTGCCCGACACCGGGCCGGAGCGCGCTCACCTGGTGCTGGAACTCACCGCCGACGGCGGCGTCGCGGACGCGCTCGCCGCGGTCGCGCGCGCGCTCAACGCGCCGCTCGCGCGGGTGATCGCGGCAGCCGGTCTCGGCGTGGCCACCGACCCCGCGGCGCTTGCCGCCTGGCTCGGGCGGCACAACCTGACGCTCGGGCAGGGCTGGGCGGCGGCATTCGGGCTCGGCGGGCAGGCCGTCGGCCTGCCGTTCTGCGGCACCCCGGCGATGAGCGTCACGCGCATCCGCCAGGAGCGCGCGCTTGCCGAGCGCATCGGCGCCATGGACGAAATCCTGTTCGGGCCGGCCACGCCGCTCGAGAAGCTGAACACGGTGCGCGCCCGGATCCGCGCCGACGATGCGCAGCGATGGGCGTTCGTGGCCGAGCCGGCGCCGCTCCTCGACCCGGCACCGGCGGACCGCGAGTTCGGGCATGCTGCGCTTCCTGCCGCTGCTGCCGGGGGCGGTGCAGACGCTGTTCTGGCCGTTCCTCGTCGTGCCGCTCATGCTCTGGCTCGTCTTCGGCTGGCTCGCCGCGCTGATGCTGCCCGGCGCCGGCTGGGTCGCGGTGCTCGCCTGGATCGTGATCGGCTTCGTCGTCGCGCTCGCGATCACGGCCGCGCTGGGGGCCGCCGCTGCTGCGTTGGCGCTGCGCTACCTGCATCGGCTGGAGGCGGCCGACCCGGTGGACGACGACACGCCCAACGCCGCGAGAGTCGGGGCGATCATGGCGCGGGAGAGCGTGCACACGCAGAACCTGCTCGCCTCGGTCTCGACCATGAAGCCCGGGCTGTTCCGGCGCATGACGCTGCGCGCCGCGTTCTGGCTGATCGCGCACGAGAACCCGCGCGTGAACCGCCCCGGCTTCCTCGGCACCATGGGCGTCATCCACTTCGCGCGCTGGGTGCTGCTGCCGGGCACCGACAAGGTCTGCTTCTGGTCCAACCACACCGGATCGTGGGAGAGCTACGTCGAGATCTTCATCCAGCGGGAGGGCGAGGGCGTCACCTCGATCTGGAGCAACACGCGCGGCTTCCCGCGCACGCGCAACCTGTTCGGGCTCGGCGCGCGGGATGGCGACCGGCTGCGCCGCTGGGCGCGGCGGCAGCAATACCCGGCCGGGTTCTGGTATGCGGCCTATCCCGACCTGACGCTCGAGCGCATCCGCCGCAACGCCGCGATCCGCCAGGGCATCGCCGCCGCGGTGACGGACGCGGATGCCGCCGACTGGCTCGCCTGCTTCGGCGCGCAGCCGCGGCCGGCGGGGACGCTGGAGCCGGAGGAGATCCCGACGCTGGTGTTCGGCGGGCGCGGCCATCTCGCGCACTGCGCCTGCCTCGCCTTGCGCCTCGCCGACGACCCGGCGCAGGCGCGGGCCTGGCTGCGCAGCATCGCGCCGGAGATCACCTATGGCCACGAGGGAGGCTTCCGCAGCGCGGCGCGGCTCGACCGGGCGCTCGCGGTCGCCCTCACCGCGGGCGGGCTGCGCAAGCTCGGCCTCGCGGACGAGGACCTCGCCACCTTCGCGCCCGCGTTCCAGAACGGCATGACGAGCCCCGGCCGCGCCCGCGCGCTCGGCGACCCCGCGACGTACGAGGGCTGGCTGTGGGGCCATCCGGGCGCGCCGGTCGATGCGTTCCTGGTGCTCTACGCGGCCGAGCCGGCGGCGCTGGACGCACGGCTGGCAGCGCATCGCGACGCGACGCGGGCGGCGGGACAGGCGGTCGTGCACGAACTGCGCGCGCAGCCGCTGCGCGACGGCGGCGGCGGGGTCAAGGAGCCGTTCCGCTTCCTCGACGGCATCTCCAACCCCGTGCCCGCCGGCACGCCGCGCGCGCGCCACCCGGCGCTGCGCCAGCAGGTGCTCGGCGCCGGCGAGTTCGTGCTCGGCTACCCCGACAACGGCGGCTATCTGCCGCCGACCCCGCGCGTGGCGAGCGCGCGCGATCCGGATCATCTGCTTCCCGACCCGCAAGGCGATCCGGGGCGGCAGCGGCCGCGCTTCGTTGCCGCCGCCGCGCCGGCCCAGCGCGACTTCGGGCGCAACGGCAGCTACTTCGTGGTCCGCCAGATCGAGCAGGACGTCGCGGCGTTCGACGACTACGTGCAGCGGCAGGCGGGGGCGCTGCGTGCCTCGGGCCGGTTGTGGGACGAGGCGGCGGAGGCCGATCGCGCCGGCATGCTGGCGGAGCTGATCGCGGCCAAGCTGGTCGGCCGCTGGCGCAGCGGCGCCTCGCTGGTCCGTCATCCCGCCGCCCCGGCGGGGGCGGCGCCGGACAACGACTTCCTGTTCGGCCGCGACGATGCGGAGGGGCTGCGCTGCCCGTTCGGCGCCCATATCCGCCGCGCCAACCCGCGCGACGCATTCGATACCGACGATCCGGAGGGGCAGGCCGCGATCGTCAACCGCCACCGCATCCTGCGGCGTGGGCCGCCCCTATCTCCCCGCGGCGCCGGGCGAGCGGCCGGGGGCGATCTTCATGTGCCTCAATGCCGATATCGAGCGGCAGTTCGAGTTCGTGCAGCAGACCTGGCTGCTCGGCCGCAGCTTCGCCGGGCTGGAGAACGAGCGCGATCCGGTGCTGGCGGCGAACGGCGCGGGGGCGGTGTTCACCATCCCGACCCACCAGGGACCGCTGCGCCTCGCCGGGCTCGCGGCGTTCACCCGGGTGCGCGGCGGCGGCTATTTCTTCATGCCGAGCCGGCGGGCGATCCGCTCCTCGCAATAGCCTCTGCCAATAGCCGCCGGCGCGGCTATGCTGCGGCTCTCCCCCTGCAGGAGCCGCCCCTGTCGTCCGCCGCCCCGGCCCGCCATGCGGCGGTCGCCTTCATCCTCGTGGCTCTCGGCATCGACGCGGTCGGCATCGGCATCGTCATCCCGATCCTGCCCGAGCTCGTCCGCCGGCTGGCGGGGCTCGACCGCGCGCAGCGCGTCGATCGCGGTCGGCGGGGTGGTGGCCGCGTTCGCGCTGGCGCAGCTCTTCGCCTCGCCGGTGCTCGGCGCGCTCTCCGACCGGTTCGGCCGCCGGCCGGTGCTGCTGGCGTCGATCGCGGGGATCGCCGCCAACTACCTCCTGCTCGCCTGGGCGCCGAACCTCGGCTGGATCTATCTCGGCCGGCTGCTGGCCGGTGCTACCTCGGCCAATGTCGCGACCGCCAGCGCCTACATCGCCGACGTGACGCCGGAGGCGCTGCGCGCGCGCCGCTTCGGGCTGGTCAGCGCCACGTTCGGCGTGGGCTTCGTGCTCGGCCCGGCGCTCGGCGGCTGGCTCGGCGCGATCGACCTGCGGCTGCCGTTCGTGACCGCGGCGGCGCTGGCGGCGGCCAACCTGCTCTATGGCGCTGTTCGTGCTGCCGGAGAGCCTGGCGCCCGAGAACCGGCGCCCCTTCGCCTGGCGCGGCACCAGCCCGCTCGCGGCCCTGCGGATGCTGGCGGCCGACGTGGTGCTGCGGCGGCTGGCGGTGGCCTGGTCGTGCCAGTGGCTCGGTCTCGGCACGCTGCAGACCCTGTTCGTGCTCTACACCGGCGCCCGCTTCGGCTGGGGGCCGCGCGAGAACGGCATGGCGCTCGCGGTGGTGGGGATCAGCGGGGCGCTGGTGCAGACCCTGCTGGTCCGCCCCGTCACCCAGCGCCTCGGGGAGCGCCGTGCAGCGCTGCTCGGCTACCTCGCGAGCGGCGCCTCCTATGTCGTGCTGGCCTTGGCCCCGGCCGCGTGGGTGATCTACCCGGCGATCGTCGGCAACGCGCTCGGCCAGATCGCGGTGCCGGCGGCCCGCGCGATGGTCTCGATGCGCGTCGGGCCGCAGCGGCAGGGGCGCGCCTTCGGCGCCCTCTCCGTCGTCGAGGGACTGACGGCAATCGCGAGCCCGATGCTCGCCTCCGCCCTGTTCTCCGTCTTCGCCCGCCCGGACGCCGTGCCGCATCTGCCGGGCGCGCCGTTCCTGCTGGCGGCGGCCGCGTTCCTGGGCGCGTTCGCGGCGGTGCACGGGCTGAGGCGGCTGGCGGCTTAGGGCGGCGGCGCGCGCAGCACGTCGATCGCGACCAGAACGCCCTCGCGCTCCAGGTGCCAGAACGTCCAGCCGTTGCAGCTCGGCGCGTTCTGCACCTCGGCGCCCACCTTGTGGATCGAGCCCTGCAAGCCGCCGACCCGGATCGTGCCGTCCGCCACCACCACCGCCGAGACGCGGCGCGTGCGGTCGGTCAGCACGCTGCCCGGCGGCAGCAACCCGCGCTCCACCAGGCTGCCGAACGGCACCCGCGGGGTGTCGCGCCGCTCCGGCGTGGTCGTCGCGGCGTCGCGCGGCGCCGGCCGCACCCGGCGCACGCGGCCCAGCGCCGCCTCGACATAGGCCGGATGGCGCTCGATCCCGATGTAGTGGCGATGCAGCCGCCGCGCGACCACCGCCGTCGTGCCGGTGCCGAGGAACGGGTCGAGCACGATGTCGCCGGGCCCGGTGCTCGACAGCAGCACGCGGTGCAGCAGCGCCTCCGGCTTCTGGGTCGGGTGCAGCTTCAGCCCGTGCTCGTTGCGCAGCCGCTCGGCGCCGGTGCAGAGCGGCAGGAACCAGTCGCTGCGCATCTGCACGTCGTCGTTCAGCGCCTTCATCGCCTGGTAGTTGAAGCGGTGCCGCGAATCGCGCCCGCGCGCCGCCCAGATCAGCGTCTCATGCGCGTTGGTGAAGCGCCGGCCGCGGAAGTTCGGCATCGGGTTGGCCTTGCGCCACACGATGTCGTTGAGCACCCAGAAGCCGAGTTCCTGCAGGATCGCGCCGATGCGGAAGATGTTGTGATAGGTGCCGATCACCCACAGCGTGCCGTCCTTGCGCAGCAGGCGGCGGCACTCGCCCAGCCACTCGCGGGTGAACGTGTCGTAGGCGGCGAAGTCGGTGAAGCGGTCCCACTCGTCGTCCACCCCGTCCACCAGGCTGTCGTCCGGCCGCCGCAGCTCGCCGCGCAACTGCAGGTTGTACGGCGGGTCGGCGAAGATGCAGTGCACCGACGCCGCCGGCAGCATGCGCATCAGCCGCACGGCGTCGCCCAGCAGCACCTGGTCGAGGGGCAGTTCGCGGACGATCTCCAAGGGAAACGAATGCTCCGAGCGGGGAGCGCATCGTGGCGATTGCGCGGGTGCGGCGTCAATCGTCGAGGGAAGCAAATGGTTGCGCTCGGCGGCGGGGCGGTCGGGGCGGGCCGCCGCCTCGCCGCAAGCGATCAGCAGGCGATCAGACCTGGGTCAGGCCGCCATCAGCGACCAGGTCGATGCCGGTGCAGTAGCTGCTGTCGCCGGAGGCGAGGAACAGCGCCGCCGCCGCCATCTCCTCCGGCCGGCCGATCCGGCCGAGCGGGGTCATCCCGGAGAACGCGGCGCGCGCCGCGTCCGCCTCCGCGCGGGTGCGGAACTGGCCGTCGATGATCGGCGTGTCGACCGCGCCGGGGCTCAGCGTGTTGACGCGGATGCCGCGGCCCTTCAGCTCCATGGCCCAGGTTCGCGCGAAGGAGCGCATCGCCGCCTTGGTCGCGGCATAGGCCCCGTGCGCCGGCAGCCCCTTCAGGTGCACGCCGGACGCGACGAGCACGACGGCGCCGCCCTGCGTCATCAGTGGCAGCGCCTTGGCGACCGTGAAATAGACGCCGCGGGCGTTGATGCCGAACGTCTTGTCGAAATGCTCCGCCGTCGCCGCCTCGATCGCCTGATGCTCGACGAAGCCGGCGTTGGCGACTACGACGTGCACGATGCCCTTCTCCTCGGCGACGAACCTTTCGGCGGTGGCGAGACCGATCCCGCTGCTGCCGCCGGTGATGACGGCGACCTTTCCATCCAGCTTCGACATTTGCTGAGGCTCCAGACCTGTGTGGCTGCGGGCCGCATGCCGCGATCCCGATGCGCCTGAGATGCGAGCCGGCCCGCCGGCGCGGAAGCGACCGCGGCGGCACATGATTCATTCCTTCGTGGAATAATGTGCTAGCGCGGGAGCAGCGTGCTGGGATCGGTCAATGCGGTGTTGATGTAGTAGATCGCGTCGTCCCACCGCCCCAGCGCCACCGACTGGCGGGCCTCGGTAATTTCGCGCAGTGTCGTCGGGCTGTAGTTGCTTCGTGCTCGGCCGGAAGGCGAGGTCACGGACGCCTGGTTGGCTTGGTTGAGCGCCGCCAGCGTCTTCGCCGCGTCATGCGCCTCCGCCGCCGCTCGCGCCTGCTCGAGATACGCATGGGCGAGGCCGCTCTCGTGCGCAAAATATCCCGCGCAGGCCGAGAGCAGAACGCCGAGGCAGGTCACCCACACCCGAAGATATCGTGTCATTGCCCGACTGGCTTGCTGAGGCGCGATCCGTCTTGTCGCACAGACTACAAAGCAAGGGTGCGGAACGCACGCCCGTTGCCGACAATTCACTGCTAGCGGATTTTCAGCGTCGGCTCCTGCGCACAGATCCGGTTCAAAAACTCGATGAAGTCGCGCGCGCGGCCGGGAAGCAGGCGGCTGGCGGAGGAAATTGCGTTGATCGGATAGGGTGGTGGCGCGAAGTCGTCGAGCACGCGCCGCACCGCGCCTGAGGCGATGTCCGTGGCGAACAGCCAGCTTGCGCCGTGGCAGATGCCGAGTCCCGCACGCGCCGCGGCGCGAATGTGCTCCGCGTCGTTGGTGCGCACCGGGCCTTCCGGAGTGATCGCGATGATGCCGTCTGGCGTGCGAAACTCCCAGGGGCGTGGCGCGCCGTGAAACATGAAGACCACGGCGGCGTTGTTTTGCAGATCGACGGGTGCGGCCGGCTCACCGAACCGCTTGAGACAGGCGGGCGCCGCGGCCATGACGGTTGGGAGTCGCGCGTGTTTGGCGGCGCCCTTTGCGAGTGCCGCTCAGCGCGTCGCGTCGTGTTCGTGGGTTCTTGCCGGCAGGCCGCTCATTCCGTCATGCCCGGGCTCGTCCCGGGCATCCACGGCGTCCCGCCGACTCCGGCGCTGCGCCGCCGCGTGGATGGCTGGGCAAGGCCCGGCGATGACGACGGAAAAATGGCTGGATGCAACAGCAAACTCCGAAGGCGCCGCTCACTCCGCCGCCGGCACGCCCTTGGTCGTCGAATACTCGAAATGCAGCGCCACCCCCGGCCGCGCGATCGGGTGGATCGCGTGCGCCGCCATCGATGCTTCCGAAAAACCCTGAAGGATCAGCTTCAGCTTTCCCGGATAGTCGGCGACATCGCCGATCGCGAACACGCCCGGCAGGCTGGTCTCGCAGGTCGCCGGCGTCACCGCCAGATGGTGCCGCTCCAGCGCCAGCCCCCAGCCGGCGATGGCGCCGAGGTCGGTCGAGAGTCCGAAGAAGGGCAGCAGAAGATCGGCCGGCAGATGGCGCGTGTTGCCGTCGAGATCGGCGACCTCCACATGCGCGAGCCGCCCCGCGTCGCCGTGCAGCGCGTGGAGCTGGTAGGGGATCACCATGTCCACCTCGCCGCGCGCCGCGGCGGCGTCGAGCTGCGCGGCACTCTCCGGTGCTGCGCGAAATTTCGCGCGCCGGTGCACGACCGCGATGCTGGCCGCGATGCCGCGCAGCGCCAGCGCCCAGTCCACCGCCGAGTCGCCGCCGCCCGCGATCACCACGTGCCGGCCGCGCAGATCCTCGCGCCGGCGCACGTAGTACTGCACCGCGCCGGTCGCCTCATAGGCGGGAAGGTTGTCGAGCGGTGGCCGGTTGGGGCCGAACGCGCCGGCGCCGGCGGCGATGATCACCGCCTTCGCCCGCACCGTCTCGCCGCGGTCGGTGCCGAGCGTGAAGTCGCCCGCCGCGCCGGAAAGCCGTTCCACGCGCCGGCCGAGCAGCATCTGCGGGCGGAACGGCGCGATCTGCCGCTCCAGCGCGCCGATCAGGTCGGCGGCGGCGATCGTCGGGTGGGCGGGGATGTCATAGATCGGCTTCTCCGGATAGAGCGCGGTGCACTGCCCGCCCGGCTCGGCGAGCGCGTCGATGACGACGCTCGACAGTTGCAGCATGCCGCACTCGAACACGGCGAACAGGCCCACGGGGCCGGCGCCGATGATGGCGACGTCGGCGGAGAGGGGTTCGGTCATGCCGTGCAGCCTATCCGTGCCGGCGGCAGGCGTCACGGGGCCGGCTGTTCCTATTGTGGGACGCTGGCCGGCGCCCGCGCTTTCGCCGTGCCCAGCAGAATGCCGGCCGCGATGATATTGGCGCAGACGCCGGCCAGGATCGGCAGCGTGTAGCTGTGGCTGCGGTCGAATGCGAAACCGGCAGCACTCGGCCCGATCAGCGTGCCGAAGGCGACGCTCGTGTAGAGAATCCCGATGATGCCGCTGACATTGCGTCCGCCGAAGCAGTCCATGACCACGGCCGGCAGCACTGCGACCCATCCGCCGTAGAAGACGCCGAAGGCGAACGCGAAAGCGGCGAGCAACCAGACCTCCGTCGCGACTGCCCAGACGCCGAGCGCGAGCGCCATGCCCACGAACATCGCGAGCAGCGAGCGCCGCCGGCCGAACCGGTCGGCGAGCCCGCCGAGAAAGAACCGCCCGGCGGTGCTTCCCAGGCCGATCATGCCCAGCAGGAGCACGGCCGATCCCTGCGGGACGCCGTGGTCCAGCGCATAGGGGACGAGGTGGACGAACGGCACGAACACGCCGAACGAGCTGATCAGGCAGGCGAGATAGAGGCTGACGAACTGCCCCGATCGGACCGCGTCACGCACGGAGGCGCCGGCGGGCCGCGCCGCGCGGGCGCCTGACTGCACCGGATCGCCGTCGGGGCCCAGCCCGCGCGCGTGCGGATCGTTCTCGATCAGCAGGGCCATGCCGGCGCCGACGACCACGGCAAGTCCGCCGAGCAGGAGATAGGCGTCGCGCCATCCCAGGGCCGCGATGAGGGATGCGGCGAGCGGCGGCATGACGAGCGTGCCGACGCCGATCCCGCTGACGGCGAGGCCAGACGCGAAGCCGCGGCGGCGGACGAACCATCGCTGCACGGCGCCGACCGCCGGGACATACGAGCAGCCGACACCGAGCCCGACGCCGAGGCCGTACGCGGCATAGACTTCCGGCAGGCTGCGCGCCACGCCTGCGCCCGCCAGCCCCAGCCCGGTCAGGGCCATGCCGATGACGGCGAGGCGGCGCGAACCCCACCGGTCGGCGAGCGGGCCGCTCACGATCCCCAGGCCGAAGTAGAGAAAGCCGGCCAGCGAGAAGACCAGCGATACCGACCCGCGCGAGGCGGCGAAATCCGTCTGCAGCGCGCCGACGAACGCGCTGAACGTGTAGGCGCAGCCGAAGCCCACGAAGGTGACGGCAAAGGCGCCGGCGACGACGAACCAGCCATGGAATATCCGCGGATCGGACCGGACAGCCTGAGCGCGCACCATTCCCTCCATGCCGCCGACACGCCTAAAGCCTAATAGGCGGTGTCGCCTTGAGTCAACCGGCTAAGCGCCTATACTGGTGTCGCATGCGATCCTCTCAGACCCATCCCGTGCCCGGCGAGGTCGCGCTGCTCTACGATTTCGCGAATTCGCTGGATCAGCGGCGCTTCGTGCAGCGCGGCGTGCCGCATGCGCACGCCGACGCGCTTGCGACCGTGCCGCAACTCGAACGCTGGATGAAGCGCCGCGGCCTGCTCGACGAAGCGGCACGGCTCGACGATGACGGCCATCGCAAGGCGCTGGCGCTGCGCGGCGCGCTGCGGGCGCTGTTGCAACTTGCGCCGGCGGCGCGGCGCGGCGCCGACGGGGCGGCAGCACTGGTCAATGCCGCCGCCGCGGACTTCCCCCTGATCGTGCAGGTATCACCCGGCGGCGGGATCCGGCTCGCGCCGCTGCCTGGCGTGCCTGTCGGCGGGCTCGGCAGCATCCTTGCGGAGCTTCAGCAGGCCGCGACGACCGCGACGCTGGATCGGCTGAAGACGTGCGCTTCGCCGGAGTGCCGATGGGTGTTCTATGACCGCTCGAAACCCGGCAGCCGCCGCTGGTGCGCGTCGAGCCTCTGCGGCAACCGGGAGAAGACGCGGAATTATCGGCGCCGCCAGCAGGAACGGGAGAGCGCGCCCGAGGACGCGCGCTGAGCGCCGCCGTGGCGCGCCCGGCTGTTCCGGCGCGCGGCGCTGCGGCATGGTGGGGGGATGAAGCAGCTCGACCTCCCCACCCTTGCGGCGACCGAGGCGCTCGCCGCCCGCACCGCGGCGCTGGCGCATCCCGGCGATGCGATCCTGCTCGCCGGGCCGCTCGGCGCCGGCAAGACCGCGTTCGCGCGGGCCTTCCTGCGCGCCGCCGCCGACGATCCGGCGCTGGAGGTGCCGAGCCCGAGCTACACCCTGGTGCAGACCTACGACACGCCGCGCTTCCGCGCCCACCACTTCGATCTGTGGCGGATCGAGGACCCGGCGGCGCTCATCGAACTCGGCTGGGACGATGCGCGCGCCGACGTGGTGCTGGTGGAGTGGCCGGAGCGGCTCGGCGCGCTGCGCCCCGACGATGCGCTCAACGTTACGCTGACTTCCGGGCGACGCGGAGGCGCGGTGCGCCACGCTGGGCGGCTGGCCGGAGCGCATCGGGGCGCTGGCATGAGCCGCCCGCGCGCCGCCATGCTGCTCGCCGCCGGCCTCGGCACCCGCATGCGCCCGCTGACCGCGCACACCGCCAAGCCGCTGCTGGCCCTCGGCGGGCGCACGCTGCTCGACCACGCGCTCGACCGGCTGGCGGCGGCGGGGGTGGAGACGGTGGTGGTCAACATCCACTGGCATGCCGAGCAGGTCGCCGACCATCTCGCGACGCACTGGGCCGGCGGGCCGCGCATCGTGCTGCGCCGGGAGCGGGAGCTGCTCGACACCGGCGGCGCGGTGCGCGCGGCGCTCGAGGTGCTGGGCGCGGCGCCGTTCTTCGTCGTCAACGGCGATGCGTTCTGGCTCGACGGGCCGACGCCCGCGCTGACCCGCCTCGCCGATGCCTGGGAGCAGGCGGAGCGCGATGCCGTGCTGCTCGTCCATCCGACGTATCTCGTCCCCGGCGGGGCCGACGGCGGCGATTTCTTCGTCGATCCGCTGGGCCGCGTGCGCCGCCCGCGCCCGCACGAGGTGGCGCCGTTCCGCTACGCCGGCATCCAGCTCGTCCGCCCGGCGCTGTTCGCCGCGGCGCCGGCGGGGCGGTTCAGCATCAACCCGCTCTGGGACCGGGCGATCGAGGCGGGCCGGCTTGCCGCCGTGGTGCATGACGGGTCGTGGTTCCACCTCTCCACGCCGCCCGACCTCGCCGACGCCGAGTCGAACCTCCAGGCGCGGGCGTTGGGCGAGGCCGAGTGAACCTCGCCACCATCCCGCCGCACCGCCCGTTCCTCGACACGCTCGCGCGCCGCTGGCTGGATGCCTGGGATGATCCGGCGCGCGGCCTGATCCTGCTGCCGACCCGCCGCGCCGCCCGGGCGCTGGCGGAGGCGTTCCTGCGGGCGCGCGACGGGGCGGCGATGCTGCTGCCGCGCATCGTGGCGGTGGGGGCGCTCGACGAGGTGCCGCTGGCGCTGGCGGGCGCACTCGACCTGCCGCCGGCGGCGGAGCCGTTCGCGCGGCTGGCGGCGCTGGCGCGGCTGGTGCTGGCGCTGCCGCCGGCGGCGGGCGGGACGGCGAGCCCGGATGCGGCGTGGCGCCTCGCGCGCGAACTCGCCCTGCTGATGGACGAGGCGGAGCGGGCCGAGCTCGACCTGCCCGCGGCGCTCGAAACCGCCGCCGACGCGGCCTATGCCGAGCACTGGCAGGTGACGCTGCGGTTCCTCGACATCGTGACGCGCGCCTGGCCGGCGTGGCTCGCCGAGCGGGGGCTGATGAACCCGGCGGCGCGGCAGGCGGCGCTGCTGCGCGCGCAGGCCGAGGCGTGGGCGGAAGCGCCGCCGGCGGAGCCCGTGTGGGCCGCCGGCATCACCGGCGCGGTGCCGGCGGTCGCCGCCCTGCTGCGCGGCATCGCGCACCTGCCCCAAGGCTGCGTGGTGCTGCCCGGGCCTCGACACGGCGATGGCGGCGGCGGACTGGGAGGGGCTGGACGAGCCGCATCCGCAGGCGGCGCTGCGCGCCCTGCTCGCCGATCTCGGCGCCGACCGGCGGGACGTGGCCGCCTGGGACGGCGAAAGCCCGGTGCCCGAGGGCCGGCCGCGCACCCTGGCGGCGGCGCTGCTGCCGGCGCGGGGGCTCGGCGCGTGGCGGGTGAAGCTGGCGCCGGACACGCGCGGGCTGCTCCGGCTCGATGCCGCGGACCAGCAGGAGGAGGCGGCGGCGATCGCGCTGATCCTGCGCGATGCGTTGCAGACGCCCGGCCGGCGCGCGGCGCTGGTCACGCCCGACCGCGCGCTCGCCGGCCGGGTGGCAGCGGAGTTGCTGCGCTGGGGCGTGGTCGCCGACGACAGCGCGGGCGAGAAACTGGCCGAGACGCCGCCGGCGACGTTCCTGCGCCTGCTGGCGCGGGCGGTGGCGGAGGCGTTCGCGCCGGTGCCGCTGCTGGCGCTGCTGAAGCATCCGCTGGCCGCGGCGGGGCTGCCGCCGGCCGCCTGCCGCGCCGCGGCGCGGGCGCTGGAGCGCGCCGCCCTGCGCGGGCCGCGCCCGCCGGCGGGGCTCGACCGGCTGCAAGGCCTCGTCGCCGAGCCGCCGGAGGTCGCCGACCTTCTGAGCCGTCTGCGCGATCGCCTTGCGCCGCTGCTCCGGGTGTTCGCGAGCATGCGCGCGGCGCCGGCCGACGCGCTGGCGGCGCTGATCGCGGCCGGCGAGGCGCTGGCGGCAACCGATGCCGAGCCCGGTGCGGCGCGGCTGTGGGCGCTGGAGGAGGGCGAGGCGCTGGCGACCCTGCTCGCCGACGCGCTGCCGGCGCTGGGCGACCTGCCCGACGCGCCGCCGCAGGCGCTGCCCGGCCTGCTCGACGCGCTGCTGGAAGGGGCAGTGGTGCGCAGCCGCCGCGCCCTGCGCGGCCGGGGGGCGTCGGCCGAGCATCCGCGCATCTTCATCTGGGGCCTGCTGGAGGCCCGCTTGCAGGCGGTGGACGTCGCGGTGCTCGGCGGGCTCGTGGAGGGTGTCTGGCCGCCCGCCGTGGACCCTGGGCCGTGGCTCAGCCGGCCGATGCGCCGCGCCGCCGGGCTGCCGAGCCCGGAGGCGGCGATCGGCCATGCCGCGCACGACTTCCTGCTCGCCGCCTGCGGCGCGCCCGTGGCGGTGCTCTCCTGCCCGCGCCGCCGCGACGGGGCGCCCGCGGTGCCGGCGCGCTGGCTGGTGCGGCTGGAGGCGTTCCTGGCCGGGCAGGGGGCGCGGCTGGAACCGCATCCGGCGGCGGCCTGGGCACGCCGGCTCGACCAGCCGCGCGACGGCCCGCGGCCCGTGGCCCCGCCCAAGCCGCGCCCGCCCGCCGAGCGGCGCCCGCGCCGGCTGCGCGTCACCGACATCGAGACGCTGATCGCCGATCCCGTACAGCATCTACGCGCGCTACGTGCTGGCCCTGGAGGCGCTCGACCCGCTCGACCAGCCGACCGAGGCGGCCGATTACGGCCGGCTGGTGCACGCGGCGCTGGAAGCGTTCTACGGCAGCGTCGGCACGACCTGGCCGCCCGACGCCCGCGAGCAGTTGCGCGACGCCATGGACAAGGCGCTGGCAGCCCGGCAAATCCGCCCGGCGCTCGCCGCCTGGTGGGCGCCGCGGCTGTATCGGATCGCCGACTGGGTGGTGGAGGAGGAGGTGCGGCGCCGCAGCGTCGCCGCACCGGCGCAGGTCGCGGTGGAGATCGGCGGCGACTGGCCGCTCGACCTGCCGCGCGGCTTCCGCCTGCGCGGCCGCGCCGACCGGATCGAGCGGCGGGCGGACGGGCGGCTCGCGATCCTCGACTACAAGACCGGCACCATGCCCGCGGCGGCGGCGGCCGAGCAGGGGCGGGCGCCGCAGTTGCTGCTGGAGGCGGCGATGGCGGCGGCCGGCGGCTTCGGCGCCGCGCTGAACGGGGCGGCCGCCGAGCTGACCTACTGGCGCCTGACCGGCGGCTTCGTGCCCGGCGTGGCGCGCCAGCTTTTCGACGGCGACGCGGCGGCGATCGCCGATGCGGTGGTGGATGCGCGGGCGCGGCTGCACGACCTGCTCGCGGCGTTCGACCACCCGGCGCGCGCCTATCTCTGCCGCCCGCACCCGGCGCGGGCGGCGCGGCGGGATGCCTATGCCCAGTTGGCGCGCCGCGCCGAGTGGGACGCCTCGGGCGGCGACGCGTGAGCGACGCCGCCTACGCTCGCGCCGGCGCGGCGCAGCTTCGCGCCTCCGACCCGGCGGTGTCCGCCTTCGTCTCCGCCTCGGCCGGGTCGGGCAAGACCAAGCTGCTCACCGACCGGCTGCTGCGCCTGATGCTCGCCGGCGCCGATCCCGCCCGCATCCAGTGCCTGACCTACACCCGCGCCGCGGCCGCCGAGATGGCGGTGCGGCTGCAACGCACGCTCGGCGCCTGGGTGACGCTGCCCGACGCGGACCTCGACGCCCGGCTGGCGGGCCTTGCCATCGTGCCGGACGCGGCGGCGCGGCAGGCGGCGCGGGCGCTGTTCGCGCGCGTGCTGGACCTGCCCGGCGGCATGCGCATCGGCACCATCCACGCGTTCTGCCAGGGCCTGCTGCGCCGCTTCCCGCTGGAGGCGCAGCTTGCCCCGCATTTCGTGCTGGCCGGCGACGCCGACGCCGCACTCGCCTGGCAGGCGGCGCAGGAGGAGGTGCTGGCGGCGGGCGCCGTTGAGCCGGCGCGGGCGGGCGCCTTGCAGACTCTCGCGGGCCTGATCTCGCTCGAGCAGTTCCGCCGGATCGTGACGGACCTCGGCGCCGAGGCCGACCGGCTGCGTGCCGCCGCCGCGCGCGGACCCGACGCGCTCGCCCATGTGCTCGGTGCCGAGCCGGACGAGGGCGCCCGGCGCGCCCGCGCCGTCGCCTGGGCCGAAGAGTCCGCACTCCGCGACGCCGCCCGTTGCGTCGCCGAACAGGGGGCGGCGAAGGCGAGTGCGGCGGCGGCCGGCATGCTGGACTGGCTCACGCTCCCGCCGGCGACACGCGCCGAGACCTGGGAGGAATGGCGCGACATGTTCCTCCGCCCCGACGGCACCCCCCGCGGGCTCGGCGCGCTGATCAGCCCGAAGCTGCAGCAGCAGCGGCCGGACGTGGTGGAGGCGTTGCAGGCCGAGCAGGCGCGCGTGCTCGCCGTCGAGGATGCCCGCCGCGCGGCGCAGACGCTCGCCGTATCCGTCGCGCTGACCAGCCTCGCGGCACCGCTGGTCGACGCGTACGCGGTGCAGAAGCAGCGTGCCGGGCTGCTCGACTATGACGACCTGATCGCGCGCAGCGCGGCGCTGCTGGTCGATCCGGGTGCGGCCTGGGTGCTCTACAAGCTCGACGGCGGGCTGGACCACCTGCTGCTCGATGAGGTGCAGGACACGGCACCGGCGCAATGGCGCATCGCCGGCGCGCTGACCGACGAGTTCTTCGCCGGCAGCGGCGCGCGCGAGGGGCGGCGCAGCGTGTTCGCGGTCGGCGACCGCAAGCAGTCGATCTTCGGCTTCCAGGGCGCCGATCCCGACGCCTTCGCCACCTGGCGCGACCGCTGGGACCGCCGGGTGACGGCGGCGGGGGAACGGTTCCTCGACGTGGCGCTGGACGTCTCGTTCCGCTCCACCGCGCCGGTGCTGGCGCTGGTCGATGCCGTGTTCACCGACCCCGAGGCGGCGGCGGGTGTGGTCGCGCCCGGCGGGGCCCTGTGCCACGTGCCGGCGCGCGCCGGGCATGCGGGTCGGGTGGAGCTGTGGCCGCTCACGCCGCCGCCGGACGCGGCCGAGCCGGCGGCGTGGCACGTGCCGGAGGAGAACCTGCACGTCGGCAACCCGATGCTGATGCTCGCCGAGGCGCTCGCGGACTGGATCGCGCACGAGACCGGCGGGGAGGTGATGCGCGAGAGCGCCGGGCGGCCGCTGGGGCCGGGGGACGTGCTGGTGCTCGTGCGCCGCCGCAACGCCTTCGCCCGGGCACTGGTGCGGGCGCTGAAGGCGCGCGGCGTGAAGGTGGCGGGGCTGGACCGCATCCTGCTCACCGAGCAGCCGGCGGTCGCCGACCTGCTCGCGCTGGCCGACGCGCTGCTGCTGCCGGAGGACGACCTGGCGCTGGCCTGCGTGCTGACCAGCCCGCTCGGCGGGCTTTCCGACGACTCGCTGATGGCGCTGGCGATGGGGCGCGCCGGCTCGCTGTGGGAGGCGTTGCGGCGGCGGGCGGACGAGCGGGCGGACTGGGCGGCGGCGGCGCGGTTCTTCGCCGCCCTGCTGGCGCGGGTGGACTACGCGACGCCGCACGCGCTGTTCAGCGAGGCGCTGGGGCCGCTCGGGGGCCGCGCGCGGCTGTTCGCGCGGCTGGGGGCGGAGGCGGCGGAGCCGATCGACGAGCTGCTGAACGCGGCGCTGGCCTATGTCGCGCTGCACCCGCCGTCGCTGCAGGGCTTCGTGCACTGGCTGCGCCTGTCGGCCGCCGAGGTGAAGCGGGAGGCCGGAGGGGGCCGGCGACGCGGTGCGGGTGATGACCGCGCACGGCGCCAAGGGCTTGCAGGCGCCGCTGGTGATCCTGCCCGACACCACGGCGATGCCGCCGCGCGAGAACGGCGTGCTGTGGGCCGACGGGATGCCGGTCTGGGCGCCGCAGAACGCGGTCTCCTGCGCCGCCGCCGACCGGCTGCGCGCGGCCGCGTGGCAGAAGCAGATCGAGGAGCACAACCGGCTGCTCTACGTCGCCCTGACCCGCGCCGAGGACCGGCTGCTGGTGTGCGGCTGGCAGGGCGCGAAGGCGCCGCCGGACGGGTGCTGGTACCGGCTGATCGAGCGCGGGTTCCGGCCGGCTCGATGGCGTCGCCGCCGCCCCGTTCGGGGCCGTCGCCGCGCCGTGGCCGGGCGAGGCGCTGAGCCTCGGCGCGGCGCAGACCCGCGACCCCGAACGGGACGACCGGCACGCCGCGGCGGTGTCCACGGACGCGCTGCCGGATTGGGCGGGGGAGACTGCCGCGTGGCGGCCCCGGCCGCCGCCGCCGGAACCGGCGCCGAGCTTGCCGCTGGCGCCCAGCCGCCCCGAGGATGCCGAACTGGGACCGGTGCCGGCCGCCGCCTCGCCGCTGGACGGAAGCATGGCGGACGGGCGTGCGGCGGACGGGGCACGGCGCCAGCGCGGCCGGCTGATCCATGCGCTGCTGCAACATCTGCCGGCGCTGCCGGAGGCCGCGCGCGCGCCCGCCGCCCGCCGCTACCTCGGCAGCCAGGGACTGGGCCTGCCCGTGGAGGAGGCCGAGGCGATCGCGGCCGACGTGCTCGGCGTGCTCGCCCACCCCGCGCTGGCGCCGCTGTTCGGTCGGGATGGGCGGGCCGAGGTGCCGCTCACCGGCGTCGTCGGCCGGGCGGGTGATCGGCGGGCTCGTGGACCGGCTCGCGGTGCTGCCGGAGGCGGTGCTGATTGCCGACTACAAGACCGCACGCGCCCCGCCGTCGCATGCGGACGCCGTGCCGGTGCTCTATCTGCGCCAGATGGCGGCCTATCGGGCGGTGCTGGCCGCGATCCACCCGGACCGGCCGGTGCGCTGCCTGCTGGTGTGGACGGCGGGGCCGGCGGTCATGGAACTGTCGCCGGCGTCACTCGACCGCCATGCTCCGGGCGCGGAGCAGGCCGCTTGATCCGCCGCCCCGGCTGCACCACTTTCGGCCAACCGAATGCGACGAAAGGGGTTTCGCGACGATGAGCGCCAACACCAAGGCGGTGACCGACGCAAGCTTTTCCACGGACGTGCTGGGCGCACCCGGCGCCGTGCTGGTGGATTTCTGGGCCGAGTGGTGCGGACCCTGCCGCGCCATCGCCCCGGCGCTTGAAGAGATCGGCGCCGAGTTCGCCGACAAGCTGACGATTGCCAAAGTGAACATCGACGAAAACCCGCGCACCCCGAACGACTACAACGTGCGCGGCATTCCCACGCTGGTCCTGTTCAAGGACGGGCGGCAGGTGGACATGAAGGTCGGCGCCGCACCGAAGAGCGTGCTGCGCGCCTGGGTCGCCGCCTCGCTCTGACGGCTGCCTTCTTCCGCGCCCGGCGGCGGCGGTCAGCCCGGCCGCTCGCCGCCCTCGGCGCCGTAGAACATCACCCAGGTTCCGAAATCGTCGGAAAAATCCTCGAACCGGTGCGGCACGCCGGCGGCGACGAACAATGCGTCACCGGTGGCGAAGCGAACACGCTCCGTCCCGCGCACGAACCAGCCGCTGCCGTGCGCGACGATGTACAACTCGTCGCGGCTGTGCGGCGTCTGCGTATCGCTGCCGCGCGGCGCGTAGTAGCGCAGTTCCAGCGTGCCGTGCGTGAGCAACAGCGCGGAGGCGCGGCCCGGTTGCAATGGTGCACGCGTGGCTTCGGCAAGTGTTACGTTGAGCGGGGCAGGCATGGCGGGATGGTAAGGCGGCGTTAAGCTGCCGCCAAGGCCGGCGCACGAGAGTAATTGCGTCGGCCGGACGTTTCAGCCAACCTCACGCATCAGGGGCGAACCGAACGGTAAAGGCGTGCATACGATCGATCCGCTCTACACGGTCTGTGGCTTGTTGGTGGGCTTGCTGGTCGGCCTGACGGGGGTCGGCGGCGGTTCGCTGATGACGCCGCTGCTGGTGCTCGTATTCGGCATTCATCCCGCAGTGGCAGTCGGCACCGATCTACTCTACGCGGCGATTACGAAGAGTGTCGGCACCGCGGTGCACGGGTTCAATCGCAATGTCGATTGGCGGCTGGTGCGCCGTCTTGCGATGGGCAGTGCGCCCGCGACGGCGCTGACCATCGCCGCGCTCTACGTGATGGGCGCACATAGCGGCGATTCGTCGCGGCTCATCTCCTTCGTCGTCGGCATTGCCGTGTTGCTGACGGCCGTGCTGTTGCTGACGCGCAGCTGGCTGCTGCGCATGCTGGGCCGGTATCTCGGCCCGGACGGTCCGGCGCACGCCGCGGCGTTGACCGTTGCGACCGGCGCCGGCCTCGGCGTGCTCGTGTCGCTGTCGTCGGTCGGCGCGGGGGCGCTCGGCGTGACCGCGCTGTTCCTGCTGTATCCGCGCATGCCGACCTCGCGCATCGTCGGCTCCGACATCGCGCATGCGGTGCCGCTGACGCTGCTCGCCGGGCTCGGACACTGGCTGTTGAACTCAGTGGACCTGACGCTGCTGGTGACGTTGTTGAGCGGGTCGATCCCCGGGATCATCATCGGCAGCCTGATCGCCGTGCGCGTGCCGGACCGGGTGATCCGGCCTGCGCTGGCCTGCGTGCTGGTGCTCGTGGGCGGCCGGCTGGTGTTCTGACGATCGCGCCCACGCGGGCGCCACGCGGGACGTTGTGGAGGCAGGGATGCTGTCGCGCCGAACCGCACTGCTCACTGCGCTGGCGGGTGCCACCCTCGGCCCCACGCGCGCACGGGCGGAGGCGCCGCCGGTCACGCTGCGCGTGCAGCGCCGCAGCATCGAGGTGAACGGCAAGCCGGCCTCCGTGCTGCGCATCGCGCAGCCGGACGGCACGTCAGGCCTCGCCACCGCCGTCGGCCGGCAGTTTCGCGTGCGCGTCGACAACGCGCTCGACGTGCCGACGCTGATCCATTGGCACGGCCTGGCACCGCCCTGGCAGCAGGACGGCGTGCCCGGCATTTCCGCGCCGCCGATCCCGCCGGGCGGCGCGGCGGACTACGACTTCCCGCTGCGCTTCGGCGGCACGTTCTGGATGCATTCGCACCAGGGGCTGCAGGAGCAGGAACTGCTGGCGGCGCCGCTGATCATCCACGACGGCCGCGCGGGTCCGGACGAGCAGGACGTTGTCGTCATGCTCGCCGATTTCAGCTTCACCCCGCCCGAGGCGATCTTCGCGGGCCTGCGCAAGGGCAGCGCCATGGCGGGGATGAAGATGCCCGGGATGGACATGTCCGAAGCGGGAACGCCCTCCAAGGGCGCGCCGCCCGACCTGAACGACGTGAAGTACGACGCCTTCCTCGCCAACGACCGCACGCTGGCCGACCCCGAGGTGATCCGCGTGGAGCCGGGCGGCACCGTGCTTCTGCGCATCATCAACAGTTCCGCGATGAGCGCCTATCACGTCGATCTCGGCGCGCTGCAAGGCACGCTGATCGCCGTGGACGGGATGCGCGTGCAGCCGGTGCCCGGCCCGCGCTTTCCGATCGCGGTTGCGCAGCGGTTGGATATCCGCGTGACGCTGCCGCGCGCGCCCGCCGCGCATCCGGTGCTCGCGATCCTGGAGGGCGAGCGCGCGCAGACCGGCTTCATCCTGCGGGCCGGGGATGCGCCGGTCGCGCGCGTGCCGATGCAGGCGGCCGCCGCGTCGCCGGCGCTCACGCTCGATCTGGAGGCGCGGCTACGTGCCCTCGCACCGCTGGCGCGGCGCAAGGCCGACCGTGTGCACACGGTCGATCTGACCGGCGTGATGGCGACCTATGTTTGGTCGATCAACGGCGTCGTCTGGAACAAGGACGTGCCGCCGATGCCGGTGGCGCGCGGCGAGCGTGTGGAGCTGGTGCTGCGCAACCGGACGAAGATGCCGCATCCGATGCATCTGCATGGCCACACGTTCCAGGTGGTGGAAATCGACGGCCGCCGCTTCTCCGGGGCGATGCGCGACACGGTGCTGGTCACGCCGGGCGCACGCGTCGTGGTTGCGTTCGACGCCGACAATCCGGGCTGGTGGGCGTTCCACTGCCACCTGCTCTATCACATGGATGCCGGCATGTTCGCGACGGTGCGGTATGTCTGAGGTGGCGACACCCACGGCACCATAAGCGGCCCGCATCGTCTCCAGGCCCAGGCGGCATTTCCCGCCCGGCGTGCCGCGCGGCACGGTCGCGCCGATGCTGCCGCGAGGGAGTGGGGAAAATGCACGAGGCTGCAATTGCCGGCGCGCGCATGATGGCGCGCACGCATGCGATGGCCGGACGCGGTGCCGCACTGCTGCGCGGCGCCGTCGTCGGGCTGATGGCGTTCCTGACCGTCGTCGATCTGTTCGGAACCCAGGCGGTGCTGCCGTCGCTGGCGCGCGCTTACGCGGTGTCGCCGGCAACGATGGCGGTTGCGGTGAACGCGACGACGTTCGGCATGGCGTTCGCAGGCCTCGCCGTGGCGCTCTTCAGCCACCGCGTCGACCGCCGCCGCGGTGTTGCCACCGCCCTGCTGCTGCTCGCGATTCCCACTGCATTGCTCGCCACCATGCCGAGCCTGCCGATATTCGCGGCGCTGCGCGTGCTGCAGGGCGTGTTCATGGCGACGGCCTTCACGCTGACGCTCGCCTATCTCGGCGAGGCATGCTCGGCCGAGGCCGCGGCGGGGGCGTTCGCCGCCTACATCACCGGCAACGTGGCGAGCAACCTGTTCGGCCGGCTGCTGTCGGCAGGGCTTGCGGACCATTTCGGCCTGTCCTGGAACTTCCTGGGATTCGCGCTGCTGAACCTGGCCGGGGCCGCGCTCGCCGCGGCGACGTTGCGGGCAAGTGCCGCACCGGGCGCCGCGCAACCGCGGCGCTCGGTGCTGGCCGTCTGGGCGGGGCACCTGCGCGAGCCGACGCTGCGCGCGGCATTCGGCATCGGGTTCTGCGTGCTGTTCGCATTCCTCGGCACCTTCACCTACGTGAACTTCCTGCTCTCCGCAGCGCCGTTCATGGTCGGGCCGATGATGCTCGGCGTCGTGTATCTCGTGTTCCTGCCGTCGGTCTTCACCACGCCGTTGGCCGGGCGCGTGGTCGATCGCCTGGGCTGGCGCCGTGGCGTGTGGGTGGCGCTGGGCGTGGCCGCAATCGGCCTGCCGGCGTTGCTGCAGCCGCGGCTTGGGGCCGTGCTGGTCGGGTTGGTGCTCGTTGGCGTGGGTACGTTTCTCGCGCAGGCGATCGCGACCGGCGTGGTCGGGCACGCGGCACGGCAGGATCGGGCGGCGGCGAGCGGTTTGTATCTGTTTGCCTACTATCTCGGCGGTCTGATCGGGACGTCGGTCCTGGGCCACGCCTTTCAGCGCTTCGGCTGGACCGCGTGCGTGATCGGCGTGGCCGCGGCGCTCGCGGGCGGTGCGGCGCTGGCACTGCGCCTGCGCATGCCCGCCGCCGCCTGAGGCAACGAGTAATGCACACGCAGAAGCACAAGCGCGCAAGCGGGGAGGGGAGCATGACCGAAGCAACGCGACACCGGACCGACACGCAGCCGCCGCCGGCGGCGGAGCCGCTCGGCGTGACGCTGCGCCGACGGCTCGGCCAGATCGTGCTCGTGCTGCAGGGCGGCGGCGCGCTCGGTGCCTATCAGGTCGGCGTCTATCAGGCGCTGCACGAAGCCGGCATCGAGCCAGACTGGATCATCGGCACCTCCATCGGCGCCATCAACGCGAGCCTGATCGCCGGCAACGCGATCGAGGATCGGATGCCGCGGCTGCTGGAGTTCTGGCGCCGCGTGGAGCATGACAGCATGCAGCAGATGGTGGCGGCCCTGCCGTGGGTCGGCGGGCTCACATCCACATGGATGACCATGCTGCGCGGCATCAACGGATTCTTCGCGCCCAATCCTTGGGCGTTCACGGGACTGCACACGCCGCTCGGTGCCGAGGCCGCCGCCTACTACGACACCGGCGCCCTGCGCCAAACGCTGGCCGAGCTTGTCGATTTCGCGCGGATCAACGACGATGGGTGCCGGCTGACCGTGGGGGCCGCGAGCCTGCGGTCCAGCCGCATGTGCTATTTCGACAGCCGCGACATGACACTCGATCTCAGACACGTGATGGCGTCAGGCGCGCTGCCGCCGGCGTTTCCGGCGGTGCGCATCGGCGAGGAGTTGTATTGGGACGGCGGGATTCTCTCCAACACGCCGGTCGAGGCGGTGTTCGACGACACCCCGCGGCGCAGCTCGCTCGTCTTCGCGGTGCATATGTGGAATCCACACGGGGCGGAGCCGGGGACGATGTGGGAGCTCATGAATCGCCAGAAGGACCTGCAGTATTCCAGCCGCGCGATCGCGCACATCGCGCGGCAGAAGCAGATCCATCGCCTTCGCCACGTGATCGCCAAGCTCGCGAGCCGGCTGCCGGACGCGCAGCGCGCCGACCCGGAGCTGCGCAAGCTTGCCGCATATGGCTGCCTGACGCAGATGCATGTGGTGCGGCTGCTCGCGCCGCGCGTGGACGGCGAAGACCACACCAAGGACATCGACTTCAGCCCCGGCGGCATCCGCGCCCGCCGCGCGGCGGGCTATGCGCACGCGCGCCGCATTCTCGCGATGGCGCCATGGGAAGAAACCGTCGATCCGATCGAGGGCTTCATTCTTCACGAGGCGCCGGCCGACGCGGCGGTGCGGACAAGCTGACGGCGTGCAAAGACGATTGCGGGAGGGTGCCCGGTGGACTCAGCGAACTACGATGTCGTCATCATCGGCGCCGGCCAGGCGGGCATTCCGCTCGCCTGGGGCCTCGCCGGCAGGAACAAGCTTGTGGCGCTGATCGAGCGGGCGCAGGTCGGCGGTTCCTGCATCAACTTCGGCTGCACGCCGACGAAGGCGGCGATCGCCGCCGCGCGGATCGCGCATCTCGCGCGCCGCGCCGGCCACTTCGGCATCAGGGTCGGCGCCGTCGCGGTGGATTTTCCCGCCGTCCTCGCGCGTGCACAGGCGGTGGCCGAGGCGTCGCGGCGCGGGATCGAGCAGGGTTTCGACGGCCGCGACAATCCGCGGCTGATCCGCGGGCATGCGCGGATTGCCGGGCGCGACGGCGACGGGTTCGTGGTGCGCGTGGCGGACCAGGTGCTGACCGCGCGGCAGGTCGTGCTCAACAGCGGCACGCGCTCGGCGGTGCCGCCGATCGCCGGACTCGCGGACGTGGACTTCATCCACGCCGGAAACTGGCTGCAGCGGAGCGTGCTGCCGTCGTCGCTCGCGATCATCGGCAGCGGTGCGGTCGGGCTGGAGATGGCGCAGTTCTATCGCCGCATGGGCAGTGCGGTCACGGTGATCGACGTGGCGCCGCGGATCGCGGGGCAGGAGGACGCCGACGTCGCCGACGCATTGCAGGAATTGCTCGCCGCCGAGGGCATCACCTTCCGCCTCGACGCACGCATCGCGGCGATCGAGGGGAGGAAGGAGGGCGTTGTCGTGCGGCTTGCCGACGGCGAGGTTGCCGCCTCGCATCTCTTCCTCGCGACGGGACGGCGGCCGAATACTGACGATCTCGGCCTGGAGACGGTCGGCGTCGCGGCGTCGGCGCGCGGCATCGTGCCGGTGGATGCGCGGCTTGCCACGTCCGTGCCCGGAGTTTGGGCCGCCGGGGACATTCGTGGCGGGCCGATGTTCACGCACACCGCCTGGGACGACCACCGGATTCTGCTGTCGCAGCTTGCCGGCGATGGTGCGCGTACGACCGAACGCATCGTGCCCTGGGCGATCTTCACCGACCCCGAACTCGGCCGTGTCGGCATGACGGAGGCGCAGGCGCGGGCCGACGGGCGCCCGATCAAGGTCGCGCGGTTCCCCATGCAGCGCAGCGGCAAGGCAGCGGAACTCGGCGAAGCCGGGGGCTTCATCAAAGTGATCGCGGACGCGGCGACGAAGCGGCTGCTCGGCGCCGCGGTGCTCGCGGTGGACGGCGCGGAGCTGGTGCACGCTTATGTCGATCTGATGAACGCGGGCGCGCCCTACACCGTGCTGCGGGATTCGGTGCAGGCGCATCCCACGCTGTCGGAGGCGGTGCAGAGCGCCGTCGCGGCGCTCGACACCTGACGGCCCGCGTCACATGGTGTGCGCGTCGTCGTGCACCGGAAAGAGGTCGGCGGAGAGCAGAACCGCCGCCGTGCTGCCGGTGTTCTTCCACCAATGCGCGGTCGTATGCGTCTCGGCGGTCGCGTCGCCGGCACGGTGCACGATCGGCACCGCGCAGGTGCTGGCATATTCCGTGACCTCGCCCGCGACCACGTAGATCAGCGCGGGCCGGTTGCCGTGACTGTGCCAGGGGACGACACCGCCGGGCTCGATCACAAGCCGGCGCAGGCGGAACTGCCGGTCGTGAACGCCGATCGGTTCCTTCCCGAGATCGCTGGCCGCGATGACCGTGTCGGTGACACCCTTTGCGGCGACGCGGCTCGGCGCTTGCCCGTTGCCGGCCGGGCGCAGCTTGTCGGCGGGGCATCCGCCCGCCTGCGCGGCGGCGATGCCGAGCGCGAAGGCGCTTGCGAGCACGACGGCAGTGGAAGCGAAACGGGATCGCATCACGAAGATCTCCTCTGGCGAGGCCGCAGCCGAAAGGGCCGCGGCGACGGCGCCAGGATCGCGCGCGGCGGCGCGGCGCGGAAATGCCGGGATGATGTGAGCACCATGCCCGGTGCTTATGCTACGTTGCGCGCGAGATCGTCCGAGCCCGGCGGCCAGCGGTATTGCCGCAGCGCGTTGATCAGCGCGGCGGCCGGCGACGACCAGCGCCGCCCGGCCACGGTCACACAGCACACCTCGCGGTTGATCGCCGGATCGACCACGGGCCGCGTCAGCAGGCCGGGCAGGAGCGCCGAAAACTCCGGCAGGAAGCACACGCCCATGCCGCCGGCAACCATGACCTGAATCCAGTCCTCGCGCTCGCTCCGGTAAGAACGCAGGATCTCCACACCGCGCTCCTGCAGCTGATCGGCGAGGCTGTCGCGATACTCGCAGTTGATCCGCTGCAAATAGATCTCGCCCTGCATGTCCGCGAGCCGAATGCCGTTGCGCGCCGCGAAGCCATGGTTGTGCGCGCACGCGACCATGAAGCGTTCCTCGTAGAGCGGGATCGTGCGCAGCGGTTCGGCGAACCCGCCAGGCTGCGCCATGAGCGCCACGTCGAGTTCGCCCTGCAGCAGCATCTCCGAAAGCTTCGCCGGCACGTTCTCGAGGAGGGTGAGTTCGAGGCCGGGATGCGCGGCGCGGAACTGGTTGAGGAAGCCGGCGAAGCGCAGCGGCCCGATCGTGCACATCACGCCGAGCGTGAGCTGCGCGCCCTCCAGCCGCAGGAAGCGTCGCGCCACGGCCTTCGCGGTGCTGGCGTGCTCGATCATGCCGGCGAATTGCGGCTCCAGCAGCCTTCCCAGATCCGTGAGATGAATGTTGCCGCGTTCGCGCGAGAAGAGAAGTCCGCCGATCTCCTCTTCTATCTTCTGAATGGCGCGGGTGAGAGCCGGCTGCGTCACGTTGCACACCTCCGCCGCCCGGGTGAAGTTGCGTGTCTTGCTGACTGCCAGGAAGTAGCGGATTTCATGCAGTTCCACGGATGCCCCCTCTGATCGCCCCTTGATCGCCGCCGGCCCTTCCGCGTGGGACCATGTACCGGGGCAAGCATTACAGATGTCCCGAACGCATCGAGTTTATCATGGCGCGGCATTGGCACGACGCACGGCGGTCGGCGATTCTCCGCTCCCACAGTGATCCTCTGTTGCGGGAGCGGGTAAATGATCGAAGGCAACATCATGCATACCGCAGGCCTGGGGCGGGCGGACGCGGCGCGGCCGCTGGAGGGGCGGGTGGCCATCGTCACCGGCTCGACCAGCGGCATCGGTCTCGCGATCGCGGCGGCGCTTGCGGCGGAAGGCGCGAGCATCGTGCTCAACGGGCTGGGCGATCACGCCGACGTCGAGAATCTCTGCCACGTTCTGGGCGCCCGCTACGACGTGTCCACACGCTACGACGCCGCCGATCTGGCGCACCCCGCTGCGGTCGTGGACTTGGTCGATCGCACGGTGCGGGCATTCGGGCCGGTCGATATTCTCGTCAGCAACGCCGGCATCCAGCACGTCGCGCCGATCGAGGAGTTTGCGCCGGAGCGGTGGGATGCAATCCTCGCGATCAATCTCTCCGCCGTCTTCCACGCCACGCGCGCGGTGCTGCCGGAGATGAAGCAGCGCGACTGGGGCCGCATCATCAACGTCGCGTCGGCGCACGGGCTGGTCGGTTCAGCGTTCAAGAGCGCCTATGTCGCGGCCAAGCACGGCGTTGTCGGCCTGACCAAGGTGACGGCGCTGGAGACGGCGGAATTCGGCATCACCTGTAACGCCGTCTGTCCCGGCTATGTCTGGACGCCCTTGGTCGAGAAGCAGGTTGCAGCGCAGGCGGCGGCGCATGGCATTCCACCGGAGGACGTGGTGCGCACGGTGATGCTCGCCGAGCAGCCGAACAAGCGCTTCGCCACGGTCGACGAGATCGCCGGCACCGTGCGGTTTCTTTGCAGCGCCGCCGCGGCATCGGTGACCGGCGCGGCGATCGCCGTGGATGGTGGCTGGACCGCGCACTGAGCGCGGCGCTGGCGTTCGTATGTTCACAAGGAGGGAGAGATGGTCGCGCGCTATGTGAGAGCCGTCCTGGCAGCGGGATTCGTGTTGGCAGTATGGTTTGCGGCGAGCGCCTGGGCCGCGGGCCCGCCGCTGGACGGCGACGGCGTGGTGAGCGTGCGCAGCGCCTATCCGATGGGCGAGACGGTGGAGCGGCTGAGGCGCGATGTCGCCGACAAGCACATCATGTTCTTCGGCGCGATCGACCAGGCGAAGCTGGCGGCCGATGCGGGCATCGCGCTGCGGCCGTCGACGCTTCTGCTGTTCGGCAACCCGGCGCTCGGCGCGCAATTCCTGACCGCCAATCCCGCGGCGGGGCTCGACTGGCCGGTGCGCCTGCTGGTGACGGAGGATGCGACCGGCGCGGTGTGGGCGTCCTACACCGACTTCGCATGGATCGCGCGGCGGCATGGCATCACCGATCGCGATGCGGCCTTCCGGATGGCGTCGGAGGTGGCCGCGTCGATCGCATCGTCGGTCGCGCGGAAATAGCGCTACGCGGCATGGCCGGTTCACGGGCCCGCGCGCCGGTTGCGGCGCGGCGCCCGCGTCGTGCTAATCTCGGCGCCGTCCCGGACCAGGGGTGCCCCATGAACCGCTTCTCGGTGCCGCCGCTGCACAGCATGACCCGCACGCTGGCGGCCGTCGCCGCCGGGCGGCAGGCGCCGGAGGCGGTGATCACGGGGGTGCGCGCGCTCTCGCCGTATTCCGAGCGCATCCTGCCGGATCGCGAGGTCTGGATGGCGGGCGGGCGCATTGCCGCGGTGAAGCCTGCCGGCGCGTGCGCGCGCGACAGCGGCGCCGACATCTTCGACGGCGCCGGTGCGATTCTCGCCCCCGGCCTGGTCGATCCGCATATCCACATCGAGAGCAGCATGATGACCGCCTGCGCCTATGCCGAGGCGGCGCTGCTCAACGGCACCACGACGATCTTCTGCGACAGCCACGAGATCGGCAATGTCTGCGACCGCGAGGGCATCGAGTGGATGCTCGCGGACGCGCGCGCGGCGCCGCTCTACATCTTCCTCACCGTGCCGAGCACGGTGCCGGCGACCGCGCCGACGCTTCGAGACGGCGGGCGGCGACCTGACGGCGGACAAGATCGGCGGGATCTTCGACGCGTGGCCGGAGGCGGTGGCGCTCGGCGAGAAGATGGATTTCGTGCAGGTGTGCGAAGGCGACGCGCGCAGCCACGCGATCCTTGCCGCGGCGTTGAAGCGCGGCCGGCCGGTGAGCGGGCACATCTATGGCCGCGAGTTCGTCGCCGCCTATGCCGCGAGCGGCGTCACCGACACGCACGAGGCGATCGACCGCGACATCGCCGACGATCTTCTCGAAGCCGGGCATGTGGATCTTCCTGCGCGGCGGGCCGCCGACCACGCCCTGGCACAGCCTGCCGGAGGCGATCAAGCGCCATCACCGAACTCGGCGCCAACCCGAAGCGCGTCTGCGTCTGCACCGACGATCGCGACGCCGACGACCTGTTTCTCTTCGGCCAGGACTGGGTGGTCGCGCGAGGCGGTGCGCGCCGGGCTGACGCGCGAGCAGGCGTGGAGCCTCGGCTCGCTGCATCCGGCGACGCGCTATGCGATGGATGGCGAGCTCGGCGGGCTCGGCCACGGGCGACGCGCCGATCTCGTGCTGCTCGACGACGACCTGCGGCCGCACGCGACCTGGTACGGCGGCGACGCTGGTGGTGCGCGACCGGCGGATCACGCCCGCGCTCGACCAGCAGCTTGCCACCGCGCGCTACCGCTATCCGGAAGCGGCGTATCGCACGGTGCATGTGCCCGAGGCGGTGCGCCTGACGCCGGAGCTGCCGCGCGCGCCGGTGCGCGTGAACGCGATCCGCGTGGCGCTGCCGGGCATCGTGTTGTTGCACGAAGCGATCGCGATGGCGCCGGCGGCCGACTGGGCGACGCAGCTCGACCGCCACGGTCTCTGCTTCGTTGCCGTGATCGAGCGCCATGGCCGCAGCCGCGGCGGCGTCGCCCACGGGCTGCTGAAGGATTTCGGCCTGACATCGGGCGCGGTGGCGAGCAGCGTCGGCCACGACGCGCACAACATCATCGTCGCCGGGCGGACGGAGCAGGACATGCAGCAGGCGCTGGCGGAGGTGAAGCGCCACCAGGGCGGCGTCGCGGTGGTGCGCGACGGTGCCGTGCTGGCCGCGGTGCCGCTGCCGATCGCCGGCCTGCTGTCCGACAAGCGCGCGCCGGAGGTCGCCGCCGAAACGGCCGCGCTCAAGCAGGCATGGGCGGAACTCGGCTGCCGCCTGCCCTACATGGGCTTCAACCTGATCCCGCTCTCGGTCATCCCGGAGATCCGGCTGACCGACAAGGGGCTGGTGACCGTGCCCGGAATGCAGATGCTGCCGCTGCTGGAGGCGGCCGGCGCGTAGGCGCTCACGCCCACGCGCGCCCCCTCAGCATCCTGCGGGTCAGGGGCTATGCTTGTCGGCGCTGTTCTCGATCGCCTTGCCGGTGTTGGAGATGTCCTGGCCCATGCCGGCGGTGGTGTGGCAGGCGCTCAGCAGCGGTGCGGCGGCCAGCAGGCCCAGCAGCGCGAGGGTGGGCGCAATCAGTTTGATCATGGTTCCGCTCTTCATTCGGTTCCGCCGCTGAACGCGGAGACACTACCGGAGGATGCCGACAGGGGTGCAGGACGCCGCAGTTCTAACAAGATGGTGATATGGACTCCGCGGCGGGGCTTCAGCGGGTCACGGCGGGGATGGGCGGAACCGGGATCGCCGCCTGGATCCCGCTCAGCGTCCAGTCATAGGCGAGCGGCGTCGTGCGGAAGGTGCCGAGGCGCGGTGCCCCGAGGTCGAGGATGTCGATGATCACCAGGGTCCAGGCCGCCGTCAGCAGCGTCGCGATCAGCCGCAGCGGCCGGCCGCGCAGTCCGAGCTGATAGCCGAGCGCCCCCATGGACAGGAGTGCGAGCCCGAGCAACAGCCGGACCATCTGCGGTGGAAAGCGGAAGGCGAAGGCGAAGCGCTCGGTCGTGGTCGCATCGAACACGTCGTTTACCGCGGCCTGGAGCGACACGCTGATCGGGGTGGGCTGGGCACGCGTCACCGCCATCACGTGGCCCCAGATTTCGTTCTGCAACGCGCTGACACGCTGGTTGATGCTGGCGAGCGACGCCTCGTCGTGTCCCGTGACCACGTCCGTGCGGCGCAGCACGGCATATTCCTTCAGCAGCCGCGCGATCTCATCGCCGCGTGGCTGACCCAGGGCCTCGGCGCGCAGCCATGCGGTGCCGATCGCGTTCGCCTCCCCCAGGGTGCCGAGACGGCGTTCCTCAAAGCGGGCGTTGGCGAAAGACAGGGTCAGAGCGAGCACAAAGGCAAGGAGGGCGAGCAGGCCGCCGACCATGATCCCGACGCCCTCCGCCTGGTCGTCGCGGCGGCCGATGCGCCTGCCGAGCCAGAATCCGACTTCGCGCGCCAGCGTCTGCATGGCGAAAAGCAGGACGCCGAAGCCGGTTACGCTCCACGCTGCGATCTGGGTCAGATAGTGCAATGCCGTCTCCCCGTGTGACGATATATCTATGTTTACTATTCGGAACAAACGATGTCGCCGGCGCGCTCAAGGCGGCAAGGTCGAGCCTGGTGCTGGTATGACTCGTTCGCCAGCTTCGGTTATGCAGGTGCTGAATTTGGCTTGCAACGAGACGCCCCTTGGCGCGTTGCGATGCGGGGCAGCGCGCGCACGATGCAGCGCGCGGTGCACGGCCACGGCGGCGGGGAGAGGCGGAGTGGGACTTGGTGAGCTCGAGGGGCCGGACGCAAGCGTCGCCCGGGAAGGCATGCTCCGCGTGCCGGGCGGAACGTTCAGGATGGGATCGGACGATCACTATCCGGAGGAGGCCCCGTCGCACCCGGTGACGGTCGACGGCTTCTGGATCGACGCGACCCCGGTCACCAACCGGCAGTTCAGGGAGTTCGTCCGCGCCACCGGCCACGTGACCTTCGCCGAGATGGTGCCAGATCCCAGGAACTACCCCGGCGCGCTGCCGCACATGATCTTCGCCGGCTCGCTGGTCTTCACGCAGCCGAAGCACCCGGTCGATCTGCGGGACTGGAGCCAGTGGTGGACGCTGTGCAAGGGCGCGTCCTGGCGGCATCCGCAAGGGCCCAAGAGCAACATTGCGGACCTGGACGATCATCCCGTCGTGCACGTGACGCTCGGCGATGCCCTCGCCTATGCCGAATGGGTGGGCAAGAGCCTGCCGACGGAGGCGGAGTGGGAATTCGCGGCGCGCGGCGGGCTCGACGGCGTGGAGTTCGCCTGGGGCGACGCGTTCATGCCGGACGGCCGCGCGATGGCCAATACGTGGCACGGTGACTTCCCGCACCGGCGCCAGTCGCGCTTCCGGCGCACTTCGCCGGTCAAGGCATTTCCGCCGAACGGCTACGGCCTGTTCGACATGATCGGCAACGTCTGGGAGTGGACGACCGACTGGTGGTCGGCGCGCCACCAGGCCGAACCGGGAAAGGCATGCTGCATTCCGCAGAATCCCCGCGGCGGGCCGGAGGCCGACAGCTACGACGCCGCGCAGGCGGCGCGGATTCCGCGCAAGGTGATCAAGGGCGGCTCGCACCTGTGTGCGCCGAACTACTGCCGCCGCTATCGGCCGGCCGCGCGCCATGCCGAGCCTGTCGACACCTCCACCAGCCACCTTGGGTTTCGCTGCGTCGTTCGGGAAGGGAGGAGCGCCTCATGAGCGACAAAAATGAGGGTCGCCGCAACGGCGGCCTGAGTCGTCGCGGCGTCTTGCTGGGCACCACCAACGTTGCCGCCGCGACGGTGCTCGCCGCTGCGACCAGCGGGGCGCGCGCGGCCGAGATGCAGCCGGTGACGGCATCGGACGGCAAGAAGCCGAACATCGTGATGATCATCTCGGACGATTTCGGCTGGGGCGACGCCGGCTGCTATCTGGGCGGCGAGGCCCGCGGCATGCCGACGCCGAACATCGACCGGCTGGCTGCCGAAGGCATGATGTTCACCTCGTTCTATGCGCAGCCGAGTTGCACGCCGGGTCGTGCGGCCATGCAGACCGGGCGGATTCCGAACCGCAGCGGCATGACGACGGTGGCGTTCCAGGGCCAGGGCGGCGGCCTGCCGGCGGCCGAATGGACGCTGGCCTCGGTCCTGAAGACCGCCGGCTACAAGACCTTTTTCACCGGCAAGTGGCATCTCGGTGAGGCGGACTATGCGCTGCCCAACGCGCAGGGCTACGACGAGATGAAGATATTGCGGGCTCTACCACCTCAACGCCTACACCTACGCCGATCCGAACTGGTTCCCGGACATGGACCCGGCACTGCGGGAGATGTTCCAGAAGGTGACGAAGGGGGCGCTGTCCGGCAAAGCCGGCGAGGCGCCGCACGAGGACTTCAAGATCAACGGCGAATACGTCGACACGCCGGACAAGGGCGTGGTCGGCATCCCGTTCTTCGACGGCTATGTGGAGAAGGCCGCGCTGGAATATCTCGACGAGAACGGCAAGTCCGATGAGCCGTTCTTCATGAGCGTCAACTTCATGAAGGTGCACCAGCCGAACCTGCCGGCGCCGGAGTTCGTGCACAAGTCGCTCTCGAAGTCCAAATACGCGGACTCCGTGGTCGAGAACGACACCCGCATCGGCCGGATCATGGACAAGATCCGCGCGCTCGGCCTCGACAAGAACACCTATGTGTTCTGGACCAGCGACAACGGCGCCTGGCAGGACGTGTATCCGGACGCCGGCTACACGCCGTTCCGCGGCACCAAGGGCACCGACCGCGAAGGTGGCTCGCGGGTCCCCTCCATCGCCTGGGGCCCGGGCATCAAGCCGACGAGCAGGAACGCCGAGATCGTCGGCGGGCTCGACTACATGGCGACCTTCGCCGCCCTCGGGGGTGCCAAGCTTCCGGAGAACGACCGGGAGGGCAAGCCGATCGTCTTCGACAGCCATGACCTCTCGCCGGTGCTGTTCGGCACCGGACCGTCGCCGCGCACGTCGTGGTTCTATTTCACCGAGAACGAGCTGACGCCGGGTGCGGCGCGCGTCGGCCACTACAAGGCGGTGTTCAACCTGCGCGGCGCGGATGGCGAGAAGACCGGCGGCCTTGCTGTCGATTCGAACCTCGGCTGGAAAGGCGCCGAGGAATATGTGGCCACCGTCCCGCAGGTCTTCGATCTCTGGCAGGACCCGCAGGAACGCTATGACATTTTCATGAACAACTACACCGAGCACACCTGGGTGCTGGTGACGATCAACCGCGCGATCAAGGAACTGATGCACACCTACATCAAGTATCCGCCGCGCAAGCCGCAGAGCGAGGCCTACAGCGGGCCGATTACGCTCTCGCAGTACGAGCGTTTCAAGTTCGTGCGCGAGCAGCTGGAGAAGGGCGGGTTCCAGATCCCTCTGCCGACCGGGAACTGATCGGCGCGCGGGTCCGATCGCGCCGCGGTCGGGCTTGCCCTGTTCGGTGCGCGGCACACGCTCCAGCGGTAGCGCCAGCAGCGTGTCCGCGACGGCACGGACCAAGGGGGCGCCGATGGCCTCGGCAGACGCCGCGGGGTCCTGCGCCATGCCGGGCCAGGGCGCGCCCGCCCGGCGGAAGCGGCCACGTCCGGCCGCGTCGGGTCGTGGTCGGCCGGCGATACGAGGTCTGCTTGTCGGCGCTGTTCCCGATCGCCTTGCTGGTATTTGAGATGTCCTGGCCCCCGGCAGCCGCCGGCACGCGGTGGCGGAAGAACGCTTCAGTTCCGGAGCTTGGGGCCTTTGACGGCGGCCGAGCTGCCTTGATCTGAATCAACGCTATTGCGGCTGCCTCTGGCAAGTTCGCATCGGGCTTTGAGGTTCTCGCAATGGAAGCCGTTCAGTGGCGGGAAGAAGTTGGCGGCACATTCGTGGCGGACACACTGCGGTTTCGCTTGGCCGTTCGGCGATCCCATGGTTCGCGTCCCGCCCGTTTCCTGGTGCTCGCGCGGCACGCGGGCGGGATCTATGAGTTGATTGCGGCAGGCACAGCGTCCGATCTGCGGGACGGAATGCAAGCCGCCGAAGAGCTGCTCGCGCAGCCATTCGATGTTCCCGCGCTCGCCGACCATGTGGTGATCGTGGTCGACGACGACCCGGCGGTGCGAGCGGCCGTGGCGGACTCGCTGCGTGATGGTGGCTACGAGGTGAAGGAGGCCGCCAGCGGCGAAGGCGCCTTGCGTCGGCTCGAGCGCACAGCGCGAGCGGCGGTCGTGGTTGCCGACGTCGATCTTGGCGACGGCATGAACGGCCTCGAACTCGCGAACGCCGTGCGGCGCATGCGGCCCATCACGGGCGTGTTACTCATGAGCGGTACCGATCTGCGGCCCGCCCGCGTGGTGGAGGGCGAGTTCCTTGCCAAGCCGTTCTCCGTCGACGAACTCCTTGAGCGGGTAGCTGGCGCTTTTGCGCGGATGCGGACCGCTCGCGTGTCCTCCGCTCACTGAAATCGCGGGGCTGCGGCGCGGCGTCAACGGGGCGGCCTGCGGTCCTTGCGCAGGCGCTTTCCGCGGGGATCGGCCCAAAGAAAAGCCCCGCCAACCCATTGGATTGGCGGGGCAAGGATACAGGGAGGCTTCACGTCTGGGAGACGAGGAGGCCCGTAGGCCCCCTGGACCCGCCCGCGGGCGGGAACCGTCAACAACGTATGGTGCGGTGCAGTGGTGTGCTACCCGGACCCGTCCGGGGCCGCCATGCCCGATGCGCATGACCCAAGCACTTGCAAGCCGCTCTCGCGGTACCGGTCTCAGCCGCGCTGCGCCAGCCGGGCCAGCAGGAAGTCGCGGAACACCGCGACGCGCTTGGAGGTCCGCAGCTCCTCCGGATAGACAAAATACACATCCACCTTCGGCGCCTTCAGCTCCGTCAGCACCCGCACGCTGCGCTGCGCACCCTCTTCCTCGGCCGCCATGTAGTCGGGCAGGGCGGCGATGCCGATGCCGGAGCGCACCGCCATGACCATCGCCTGCAGGCTGTTCACTTCCAGCAGCGCGCGGCGCGGGGCGCCGGGGCGGCGCCCGATCTCGGCGAGCCAGTTGATGTCGGGAACCGGCGCGCGGTAGTCGCCGAACAGGATCAGCCGGTGCGAATCGAGGTCCTCGGGCGTCGCCGGCGTGCCGTGCTTGCGCAGATAGTCGGGGCTCGCGCAGACGTGCCACTCCATCGTCATCAGGTGGCGCTGCACCAGGTCGGGCTGCTTCGGCGCGTGCATGCGGATCGCGACATCGGCCTCGCGCATCGCCAGGTCGAGGTCGGCGTCGTCCAGGATCAGGCTCATCGTCACGTCGGGATACTGATCGAGGAACTGCTGCACGCGCGGCGCGAGCCAGGTGGCGCCGAACCCGACCGTGGTCGTCACCTTCAGCTTGCCGGCGGGCTTTTCCTTGCTCTCGGTCAGCAGCGCCTCGGTCATGGCGAGTTTCGCGAACACCTCGCGCACCGTGCGGTTGAGGCTCTCGCCCTGCTCGGTGAGGATCAGGCCGCGGGCATGGCGGTGGAACAGCGGCACCTGCAGCGCTTCTTCCAGCGCCGAGATCTGCCGCGACACCGCCGACTGGCTGAGGTTCAGCGTGTCGCCGGCATGCGTGAAGCTGCCGGCCTCGGCGACCGCGTGGAAGACGCGCAGCTTGTCCCAGTCCATGGTGAACCCATCCCCTTCGCCGCGGCGTCCGGCGACGCCCCGTGCGTCATTCACGCCGCCGCCAGCGCGGAGTCGGCACCCTGCGCTGCCAGCCACTTTTCGGCTTCCAGCGCCGCCATGCAACCGGTTCCCGCCGCCGTCACCGCCTGACGCCAAATTTTGTCCTGCACGTCGCCCGCCGCGAACACGCCCTCCACCGAGGTGCGCGTGCTGCCCGGCGCGGTCAGGATGTAGCCCTCCGGGTCCATCGCCACCTGTTCCGCGAACGGCGCGGTGTTCGGCGTATGCCCGATCGCGACGAACACCCCGTCGACATCCAGCCGGCTCCGCTCGCCGCTGTGCACGTTGCGCAGCATGAGCCCGTGCACCGTCGCCGGCTTCTCGGGCCCCAGGATTTCCTCCACCACGCTGTTCCAGATCACCCGCACCTTCGGCTCGGCAAACAGCCGGCGCTGCAGGATCTTTTCCGCCCGCAGCGAGTCGCGGCGATGGACCAGCGTCACGCTCTCGGCGTGGTGCGTCAGGTAGAGGGCTTCCTCCACCGCCGTGTTGCCGCCGCCGATCACCGCCACGCGCTTGCCGCGGAAGAAGAAGCCGTCGCAGGTGGCGCAGGCGGAGACGCCGAAACCCCTGCAGCCGCCGCTCGCTGGGCAGGCCGAGCCAGCGCGCCGCCGCCCCGGTCGCGATGACGACCGAGTCGGCTTCATACACATCGCCGCCATCACCGATCGCCTGAAAGGGGCGGCGGCCGAAGTCGGTGCTCACGATCATGTCATCGACGATGCGGGTGCCGACGTGGCGCGCCTGCGCCTCCATCTGCTCCATCAGCCACGGGCCCTGCACCGCCGCGGCGAAGCCGGGGTAGTTTTCCACGTCCGTCGTGATGGTGAGCTGCCCGCCCGGCTGCATCCCCGCGACCAGCAGCGGCTCCAGCGCCGCGCGGGCGGCGTAGATCGCCGCCGTATAGCCGGCCGGCCCGGCGCCGATGATCAGCACCCGGGTGCGATGTGTCTGCGGCATGGCTGCTCCGTGGTTCGCTCGGGAACAGCATATCGGCCTCGCCGGCAGCAGAACAAGGAACTGAAGCAAAGTGGTCTTGCCCGGCCGGATGCGTGCAATAAGATTTCGTGGCGAGCCCCGGCGGAGCGGCCACCCGGATGAAGCCTCAGACCAGCGACGTGCCCGTGCTCGACGCGATCGACCGGCGCATCCTGGCCGAGCTGCAGGTGGACGGCCGGATGACCAACGTGGAGCTGGCCCGCCGCGCCGGCATCTCCGCGCCGCCCTGCCTGCGGCGGGTGCGGCGGCTGGAGGAGGCGGGCATCATCCGCGGCTACCACGCCGACACCGACCCGCAGCGCCTGGGCTGGGAGATCACGTTCTTCGCGATCGTCGGGCTGGAGAGCCAGAAGGAGAGCGTGCTCGCCGCGTTCGAGTCGATGGTGGCGGCGTGGGCGGAGGTGCGCGAGTGCCACATGATCCGCGGTGGCGGCGACTTCCTGCTCAAGGTCGTGGCGCGCGACACCGCGCATGAGAACCAGCTCACCCAGCGCCTGACCGGGGCCGCGCATGTCAGCCGGGTGCAGACGCTGCAGACGATCCGCACCAGCCGGGCGCTGGCCGGCGTTCCGCTCTGATCGGCCCATTGGCGGCGCTGGCGGCGCTGACCGCCCTGCGCCTGATCGTCGCCGCCGCGACGCCGCTGGCGCCCGATGAGGCCTACTACTGGGTCTGGTCGCGCGCGCTGGCGCCGGGCTTCCTCGACCACCCGCCGATGGTGGCGCTGTGGATCTGGCTCGGCACCGCCGTTGCCGGCGACGGCGCGCTCGGGGTGCGGCTGCTGGCGCCGCTGGCGACGGCGCTCGGCAGCGTGCTGCTGGCGCAGGCGGGGCGCGACCTGCTCGGCACGCGGGCGCTCGGGGTGCGGGCGGCCGGGCTGCTGAACGCGACGCTGCTGTTCGGCGCCGGCGGCGTCACGATGACCCCGGACACGCCGCTGCTGTTCTTCTGGACCGCGACGCTGTGGGCGCTCGCGCGGCTGTGGGCGACCGGCAACGGCGCGTGGTGGCTCGCGGCCGGGCTCGCGGCCGGGCTGGCGGCGGACAGCAAATATACCGCCTTCCTGCTCGCCCCCGCGATCCTGCTCTGGGTGTTCTGGGTCCCCGGGTTGCATCTCTGGCTGCGCCGGGTGCAACCCGCCATGGGCGCGCTGCTCGCCTTGGCGGCGTTCCTGCCGGTCCTGCTGTGGAATGCGACGCATGACTGGGCGAGCTTCGTCCGCCAGGGCGGGCGCGTCGGCGACTGGCAGCCGGCGCGGGCGGTGCAGTTCCTGGGCGAACTGATCGGCGGCCAGATCGGGCTCGCGACCCCGCTGCTGGCGGTGCTGTTCGCCGCCGGCATCGGCCGGGCGGTGCAGGGGGCGGCCCGGCGGGAGGCCGTTTGGTCGCTGCTCGCGGCGCTGACGGTCGTTCCCGCCGCGGTGTTCGTGCAGCACGCGCTGGGCGACCGGGTGCAGGCGAACTGGCCGGCGGTGATCTATCCCGCCGCCGCGCTCGCCGCCGCCCCGCTGCTGCGCCGCTGGCAGGCGCCCGCGATGGTGCTGGGCTTCGCGCTCACCGCGCTGGTCTATCTGCAGGCGACCCTGGCGCCGCTGCACCTGTCGCCCCGCCTCGATCCGACACTGGCGCAGCTCGGCGGCTGGCCCGCGCTCTCGACGGACGTCGCCGGCATCGCCGCGCGGGCGGGCGCCGGGTTCGTCGCCGCCGACAATTACGGGCTCGCGGCGGAGCTGGCGCACGACCTGCCGCCCACGCTGCCGGTGATCGGAGCGGATCCGCGCTGGGCCTATTTCGCCCTGAAGCCGCCCGGCCCGGCGGTGGCCGACCGCCCCGGCCTGCTGCTGAGGCCCGCCGGGCGCGGCGATGGCGGCTGGCCGGGGGCGCATCGGGTGGGGGAGGTGGCGCGGGCGCGGGACGGGCTGGTCGCGGCGCGCTACAGCCTCTATCTCGTGACCGGCCTGCCCGACACGCCCGCCGTCGTGCTGCCGCGCCCCCGCTGACTGCGAGCCGCCATGGACCTGCCCACTTACGACGACATCGCCGCCGCCCACGCCCGCATCGCCCCGCACATCGTGCGCACGCCGATGCTGCGCAGCCCGGCGCTCGATGCGCTCACCGGCGGCACGATCCTGCTCAAGCCGGAGCCGTTGCAGCGCACCGGCAGCTTCAAGCTGCGCGGGGCGACCAACGCGCTGCGCCAGCTCGACCCCGCGGCACGGCGGGCGGGGGTGGTCACGCACTCCTCCGGCAACCACGGCCAAGCCGTGGCCAGCGCCGCGGCGGCGCTGGACGTTGCGGCGACGGTGTTCATGCCGGCCGACGCGCCCGCCATCAAGCGTGACAGCACGGCGCGCTGGGGGGCAACGATCCGCGCCTATGACCGGCTGCGCGACAGCCGCGAGGCGCTGAGCGCCGGTTTCGCCGCCGAGACCGGCGCCACCCTGATCCCGCCTGTACGACCATCCGCATGTCATGGCGGGGCAGGGCACCGCCGCGCTGGAACTCGCGCAGGACGCGGCGGCGGCCGGGCTCACGATGGAGGCCCTGCTGGTCTGCACCGGCGGCGGCGGGCTGGTCGCGGGCAGCGCGCTGGCGATGGAGGGCGCCGCGCCGGCCACGCGCGTCTTCTGCGTCGAGCCGGAGGGCTGGGACGACACCACGCGCTCGCTCGCGGCGGGGGAGCGGGTGGCCAACGCGCCCGGCGGCTCCATGCTCTGCGACGCGCTGCTGGCGCCGATGCCGGGGGAGCTGACCTTCGCGGTCAACCGCCGCCGCCTCGCCGGCGGGGTGGTGGTGCAGGAGGCCGACGTGCTCGCCGCGATGCGCTTCGCGTTCGCCCAGCTCAAGCTGGTGGTGGAACCGGGGGGCGTCGTCGCGCTCGCGGCGCTGCTCGCGGGGCGGTTCGACGCGCGGGGCAAGGTGGTCGGCGCCGTGATCTCCGGCGGCAACGTCGATCCCGCCCTGTTCGCCCGCGTGCTGGCCGCCTGATCCGGCGGGGTTAGCCGCCGGTTAAGCAACCCGTCGCAGGGTTGGCCCGGGTTGCGCGGATCGGCCGCGCGCGGGCAGGGGCGCATGGCGAAGAAGGGCGGGCGCAGGAACGATCAGGGCGACATCATCATCCGCAAGGAGGAGGTGGTGGAGGGCGGCCACCACGGCGGCGCGTGGAAGGTGGCCTACGCCGACTTCGTGACCGCGATGATGGCGTTCTTCCTGCTGATGTGGCTGCTCAACGCCACGACGGAGGAGCAGCGGCGGGGGCTGGCCGACTATTTCGCGCCGCTCAACGTGCTGAGCCGCAATTCCTCCGGGCTCCGGCGCCCCGTTCGGCGGCCACACGCCCTACGACCAGGGGTCGATGGTCTCCGACCGCGGGGCGCAGACGGTGATCGAGGGCAAGTCCCCGGCGGTGCCCGACGACAACCCGGATTCCAAGCTGACCACCCCGGCGTCGACCACCGACCCTGACGACAATCGTTCGCCGAGCGGCGAGCGGCGCAACGCCACCGGCAACGCGACCAAGGCGGTCGATCAGGACGGCGAACACGCGCCCGGCGGCGGCGTGGCGCCGACGCAGGCGCGCAGCCCCAGCAAGGCCGAGTTCCTCGCCAACGCCGGCGCCGGCACGCTGCCCAAGGCGCCAGGCGCAGCAGAGCGCCGCGGCTGCCGCGGCGGCGCAGGAGCAGGCAGCATTTCGCGCCGCGGCGCAGCAGATTCGCGACGCCATCGCCGCCGACCCGTCGCTGGCCGAACTCGCGCGCCAGCTCGCCATCGACATCACGCCGGACGGGCTGCGCATCCAGCTGCTGGATGAGGACGGCAAGCCGATGTTCGCGTCCGGCTCGATCGAGCCGAACGAGCGCGCCAGGCTGCTGCTGGACAAGATCGCGCCGGTGCTGGAGCGGCTGACGGAGCCGGTCTCGATCACCGGCCATACCGATGCCGCGCCGTTCAAGAGCGGCGGTCGCAGCAACTGGGATCTCTCCACCGAGCGGGCCAACGCCACGCGCCGGCTGCTGGCCGAGGCCGGCGTGCCGGACGAGCGGTTCGCCGAAGTCAGCGGCCGTGCCGATCGCGCGCCGCTGCTGCCCGCCGATCCGCTCGCGGCGGCCAACCGGCGCATCGCGATCGTGGTGCGCAGCAGCCTGAAGCCGCCCGACACGCACTGATGAACCGCGCCCGATGCCCGCACGCTGCGCCAGGGACGCGCCCGCGCATGACGACGATCGGCGGGCTCGTCTTCCTGTTGGCCTGCGTGTTCGGCAGCTACCTCGCCTCCGGCGGCAGCATGGGGCCGCTGATCGAGGCGGTGCCGTTCGAGATGCTGACGATCGGCGGGGCCGCGACCGGCACCTTCATCATGGCGAACAGCATCCATGACGTGAAACACACGCTCGGCGGCTTCGGCAAGATCCTCAAAGGCGCACTGTTCAAGAAGACGGATTACGTCGATCTGCTGAGCCTGCTGTATTTCCTGGTGCGGCTGGCGAGCACCAAGGGGGCGATGGCGCTGGAGCCGCATATCGAGAAGCCGGAGGAGAGCGCGGCCTTCCAGAAATTCCCGAAGATCCTGAAGAACCACCATGCCAGCGGCATGATCTGCGACTACCTGCGCATGGTCGGCATGAACGCGGACGATCCCAACCAGATCGAGGACGTGATGGCGCGGGAGCTGAAGAAGACGCTGAACGAGGAGCTGCACGCGGCGCATGCGCTGCAGACGATGGCCGACGGCCTGCCCGCGCTCGGCATCGTGGCGGCGGTGCTCGGCGTGATCAAGACCATGGCACATATCAACGAGCCGCCGGCGGTGCTGGGTGCGATGATCGGCGGCGCGCTGACCGGCACGTTTCTCGGCGTGCTGCTCGCCTATGGCATGGTCGGCCCGTTCGCGAGCCGGCTGCGCGCCGTGGTCGAGGAGGAGGCGAAATACCTCGAGGTGATCCGCGCCGTGCTGGTGGCGCACCTGCACGGCAACGCGCCGCAGGTGAGCGTGGAGACCGGGCGCAAGATGGCACCGAACGAGCACATGCCGAGTTTCCAGGAGTTGGAAGGCGCGCTGCAGAATCTGCAGATCGCATGACGCCGGCGCGCTGCGCCGCACCGCGCGCGCGGGCGCGGTGCGGCGGACGGCTTGGGCGATCAGTTCACCGGTGCGGGCGCGGCATCGACGAAGCCGGTGACGGTGTCGGCGCGGCCATCGGCGCCGAGGACGACGAAATCGGTGCCGGCGAGGTACAGCGGCGCTTCCTCCGTGCCACCGGCCGCCCAGCTGAACCGGATGCGGCCGCTATGCGCCTCCACCTTGCTGATGAGGCGCAGCCGGTAGCCGGGGAACTGCGCCTGTGCCGTCGCGATCATCGCGTCGATGCCGGCATGGCCCTCGCCGCGGCGATGCGCATCGACATAGACGCCGCCTTCGCCCCAGGTGCGGGCGACGATCGCGGCGCGCCGCTGCGCGTCGCGCTCGTTCCAGGCGGCGAGGTAGTTGACGACGATTTCGTTGGCGTTGCTCATTCGAGGTCTCCTGCTCGTGTCGAGGCCGTTCGGCGATGCCGCCGCCGCGCGCCGCGTGGCGAGGCCGGCCAGCACCGCGGCGAGTCCGGCGAGTTCGCGTCTGCCCAGCATGGGCGATCCCCTCTCTGTCTGTCGGACCCCGGCCGGCGAATGCCGCCGACCCGCGCAACATCAAGCCGCGCCGGGAGCGGCCGGTCGATTACCTGCGAGGTAGCGATCCGCGCGCCACTGGGCGCGCCGCGCCGCCGCGCATCCTTGGGGATTGGCTTCGCCGCAAGCCGCGAGGCAGGAGAGCGCGCAGGACCCCCGCACGGGGCTCCTGCGCCACGTGATCAGGCGCGACGGCGGCGGTGCGCGCCGACGAGGCCGAGCAGGCCCACGCCCAAGACCGCGATCGACATCGGCTCCGGCGTCGGGATGGCGCCGGCGACGAACATGTCGGAGAGGTTGTTGACGCCAGGCAGGTTGGCAGCCCCGAGGAAGCCGCCGTCCGGCGCATGCACGCCGTACAGCTCCTCCAGCGTCTTCAGGTCGGAGGAGTGGTCGTAGGGCAGCGTGCTGTCGTAGGCGTTGCCCTTCGCCAGCGGGGAGATGACGACCTCGGGGATCGTGTAGTCCGGGGTGTTGCCGCCCTCGGCCTCGTCCATCCAGAGCACGATCGCGCCGTTGTCCTGATAGGCCTGGGTGGCCATGATCTCGGGGATGATGATGCTCAGGAAGTTGTCGCCCTCGGCGATGGCCGCCTCATCGCCGGTGTAGTGGACCCCGTTGTAGGTGAACCCGCCGCTCAATGAGCTGTGCATCTCGTTGTACTGGTCGGGCGTGATCAGGTTGTACTGCGAGAACGGGTTGGTGGCCGGGCTGTTCGAGGCCTTGTCCGCCGCCAGATCGTCCGCCAGCGTCGAGAAGGTCTGGTAGTGGCTCGCTTCGCCGGGGTTGTTGGTCGCCGAGAAGAACAGCGTGCCGTCATGCTTGACGGCGAAGTTGTACTGATGGCTGCCGTTGTACGGGTTGGTGGTGCTCGGGTCGACCCCGGAAGCGCTGGTCGTCGGCACGCCGTTCGCCTGGTAGGCCGTGGAATACTGCATGTCTTCCTGGAACGAGGTCCAGGTCTTGCCCTTCGCCTGCATCAGCGCGGTCAGGCTCGGCACCTTGGAGCTGTCGAACGAGTTGGTGCCACCCGCGGTCAGGCCGTTCGGGCCGTAGCCCGCCCCCGTGCCGGGATCTGCGTCGCTGAACACGCCGTAGTTGGAGCCGGACTCCTGCCAGATGTAGTTCGGCTCCGACGGGTGGACCGCAATGCCGCCCGTCAGGGCGCCCGGCGTGCTGCCGGTGAACACGTTGGTGTAGTGGCTGGCGTACGAAACCTGGGCCGCGTTCGGGTTGCCCGGGGTGATCAGGCTGTTGAAGTACGGCGCCGCCGCGTTGCCCAGGAGCTGCTCGGGGGACGACGCACCGCTCGGCTGGGTGAAGTTGTGGTTCTCCAGCTCGATGTAGAACACGTCGCCGATGGGGGTGGCATGGGCCAGCGCACTCGACGCCAACAGCGCGGCCGCTGAGGCCGGAATCAGAATGGATCGCATGTAGTATCCCTTTGCGGTCTGCCCGTGTGGGACGACCGCGTAATAGATTAATGTTTCGCCACGTCGTGTGACGCATTGGCGAAACTATTGTGACTAAGGAAGCGGCCGTCCGGGGATCGCCTGCGCGCCGTAGCGCGCATCCCACCCGTCCTGCACCGCTTGCAGAACGCGCATCGCGGGCAGCACCGTGGGTCCCGCCGCGAGCGGGGCGCGCCCGGTCTTCACGGCATCGAGGAAGTCGAGCGTCACCCGTGCGCAGTTGTCCTGCTCGCCCTCGATCGCGACGGTGCCGGATTCGGTGCGCAGCGTGCCGGCCAGGATGTCGAACAGATAGGTGTCGCGGTCGGTGACGATGAGCTTGTCGTAAAGCCGCCAGGTGGCGTGATAGGAGCCGTGCACGAGCAGCGTCTGATCGGCCTCGGTCTCCACCAGCACCGTGCACTCCATCGGGATGCCGGTCGTCGCGTGCAGCGCGCCGAGATGGCCCTGCACGCGGCGCACCGGCGCGAAGTCGAACAGGAACATGCCGAGATCGACGAAGTGGCAGAAATGGTGCCAGAGGATGTTGTCGCTCCAGCTCCGCCGATAGCCGGTGGCGCCGATGTTCACCAGCCGCTTGATGAAGAAGCGGCCGGCGATGTGGCGGATATGCTCCTCGCCCGCCTGCACCCGCGCGCGCAGCGCCTCGCGCTCGCGGCGGAAGCGCATCGGGTGGCAGAGCCCGTAGACGCGCCCGCTGCGCTCGCCTGCCGCCACCACGCGCTCGGCACCGGCGAGCGACATCGCGATCGGGATCTCGATCAGCGTGTGCTTGCCGGCGTGCAGGCACGCGATCGCCTGCGCCTCGTGCTGCTCGCTCGGGCTCGCGAGAATCACCACGTCGATCGCGGGGTCGGCCAGCGCGTCGTCGAGCGACGTGCCGGAGCGGCGATAGCCGTAGCGCTGCGCGAACTCGGCGGCGGCATCGGCGCGGCGGCCGATGACGGTGTGCAGCACGGCATCGGTGCGGCGCAGCGCCTCGGTGTGCCACACCCCCATCATGCCGTAGCCGACCATGCAGATGTTGAGCGGCATGGCGTCAGGCGAACCGGTTGATGAGGTTCTCTAGGTATTCCTGCCGCCCGGACCGCGGCTGCGGCGCCGGCGCGTCGTGCGCGTGCTGCGCGATCTGTTCCAGCGTGAGCCGGCCGGCGAGGATGTCGGCGCCGATGCCGCCGCCCCAACCGCTGTAGCGGTCGCTCACGAAGCGGTCGAGCTCGCCGTCCTCGATGATCGCCGCCGCGGCGAGCAGCGCGCGGGCGCAGATGTCCATCGCGCCGACATGGCCGTGGAACAGGTCGGCCGGGTCGATCGACTGCCGCCGCACCTTGGCATCGAAGTTGAACCCGCCGCTGCCGAGGCCGCCGGCGCGCAGGATTTCCAGCATCGCCAGCGTCCAGTCGGCGACGGAGTTCGGGAACTGGTCGGTGTCCCAGCCGTTCTGCGCGTCCCCGCGATTGACGTCGATGCTGCCGAGCAGGCCCTGCGACGCCGCGTAGGCCAGCTCATGCTCGAAGGTATGGCCGGCGAGGGTCGCGTGGTTCACTTCGAGGTTCAGCTTCACCTCGCGCTCGAGCCCGAACTTGCGCAGCAGCGCGGCCACGGCGGCGGCATCGAAATCGTACTGGTGCTTGGTCGGCTCGCACGGCTTCGGCTCGATCAGGATCGTGCCGGTGAAGCCGATCTTGTGCTTGTGCTCCACGACCAGCGTGAGGAACCGGCCGAGCTGGTCCAGCTCCTGGCCGATGCGCGTGTTGAGCAGCGTGTCGTAGCCCTCGCGCCCGCCCCACAGCACGTAGTTCTCGCCGCCGAGCCGGTGCGTGACTTCGAGAACCTTCTTCACCTGCCCGGCGGCATAGGCGAACACGGCCGGATCTGGGTTGGTCGCAGCGCCGGCCATGTAGCGCGGATGGCTGAACAGGTTCGCGGTGCCCCACAGCAGCTTGACGCCGCTCGCCTGCATCTTCGCGGCGATCCGGTCGGCCATGCGGTCGAGATTGCTCCAGCCCTCGCGCAGGCTTTCGCCGAGCGGGACGACATCGACGTCGTGGAAGCAGAAATACGGCGCGCCGAGCTTGGTGAAGAACGCGAAGGCGGCATCGAGCTTGCGCTCCGCCATCTCGACGGTTTCGGCCGCCTGCCACGGCCGGTGGAACGTGCCGACGCCGAACATGTCGGACGCCGGGCCAGCAGAACGTGTGCCAGTAGCAGACCGCGAAGCGGAAATGCTCGGCCATGGTCTTGCCGAGCACCACGCGCGACGGGTCGTAGTGGCGGAACGCGAGCGGGTTGCGGCTCTGCGGCCCTTCGTAGCGGATCGGCGGAATGTCCGCGAAATCGTCGCTCATGGTGTTCCTACAGATCGGTCCAGGCGCCGGCGTTGCGGCTGGAGACGACGGCGGCGGTGATGAAGCGCATGCCGCGCACGCCCGCCTCGATCCCCGGCACGAGCATGCAGCCCGCATCCGGCTTGCGCCCGGCGATATGCGCGGTGAGCTGGTCGGCGAGATCGCGATAGAGCTGCGCGAACGCCTCGATATAGCCTTCGGGATGCCCGGCCGGAATCCGGCTCGCGTGCGCGGCGACGGCAGAAGCACCGGCGCCCGCGCGGCGGATGAGCCGCGGCGGCTCGCCATAGGGCGTGAAGGTCAGCACGTTCGGCTGCTCCTGCGCCCATTCCAGCCCGGCCTTGTCGCCATAGAGGCGCAGGCACAGCCGGTTCTCGTTGCCCACCGCCACCTGGCTCGCCCACAACATGCCGCGCGCGCCGCCGGCAAAGCGCAGCAGCATGTGCGGCATTGTCGTCGAGCGCGCGGCCCGGCACGAACGTCGTCAGGTCGGCGGCCAGCCGCTCGACCGCGAGGCCGCTGACGAACTCGGCGAGATTGAACGCGTGCGTGCCGATGTCGCCGACGCAGCCGGCGGCGCCGCTCTGCGCCGGATCGGTGCGCCACGCCGCCTGCTTCTGGCCGCTGTCCTCCAGCTTCGTCGTCAGCCAGTCCTGCGCATACTCCACCTGCACCACGCGCAACGCGCCGAGCGCGCCCGCCCGCCACCATCTCGCGCGCCTGCCGCACCAGCGGATGGCCGGTGTAGTTGTGCGTGAGCCCGAAGACGAGGCCGCTCTCGCGCACCACCTGCTCCAGCGCCAGCGCGTCGTCGAGCGTGCTGGCCAGCGGCTTGTCGCAGATCACGCTGATGCCCGGCTTCAAGGAACGCGCGGGCGGGGGCGTAGTGCAGGTGATTGGGCGTGACGATCGCGACCACGTCGATCCCGTTCGGCCGACCCGCTTCCTTCCGCGCCATCTCGGCGAAGCTCGCGTAGCAGCGGTCGGGCGCGATGTGCAGATCGGCCGCCGACTCCTCGCGCACGCTTGGCGTCGGCGGAGAGCGCGCCGGCCACGAGTTCGTAGCGGTCGTCGAGCCGCGCGGCCATGCGATGCACCGCGCCGATGAACGCGCCGCGCCCGCCGCCCACCATGCCCAGCCGCAGCCGCCGTCCGCCGACCCCGTCCGTGCTGCCCTCGATCGCCATGGCTCAGCCGATCCCCAGGATCCGGCGGTTCGCCGCCTCGTCGGTGCCGGCGGCGGCGAAGTCGTCGAACGCGCGGCCGGCCGCATTGATGAGGTGCCGGGCGATGAACGGCGCGCCCTCGGCGGCACCCTGCTCGCTGTCCTTGATGCAGCACTCCCACTCCAGCACCGCCCAGCCGTCGAAGTCGTACTGCGTGAGCTTGGAGAAGATCGCGGAGAAATCGACCTGCCCGTCGCCGAGCGAGCGGAACCGCCCGGCGCGCTTGATCCAGGGCTGGAAGCCGCCATACACCCCGCTGCGCCCGCTCGGCCGCAGTTCCGCGTCCTTCACGTGGAACATGCGGATGCGCTCGTGATAGAGGTCGATGTATTCGAGGTAATCGAGGTGCTGCAGCAGCAGGTGGCTCGGGTCGTAGAGCAGGCACGCGCGCTTGTGATGCCCGACCTTGTCGAGGAAAAGTTCCCAGGTATCGCCGTCGTGGATGTCCTCGCTTGGGTGCACCTCGTAGCAGACATCGACGCCCGCGTCCTCGAACGCATCCAGAATGGGGCGCCAGCGCCGCGCCAGCTCGGTGAAGCCGCTGTCCACCAGCCCCGCCGGGCGCTGCGGGAACGGGTAGAGGAAAGGCCACACCAGCGCGCCGGAGAACGTGGCATGCGCGGTGAGGCCCAGATTGCGCGAGGCGCGTGCGGCGAGCAGCAGCTGCTGCACCGCCCATTCCTGCCGCGCCGTCGGCTTGCCGCGCACCTCGGGCGCCGCGAACGCGTCCATCAGCTCGTCATACGCGGGGTGGACGGCGACGAGCTGGCCCTGCAGATGCGTTGAAAGTTCAGTGATCTCGACCCCCGCGGCGGCGCAGGCGCCGCGCACCTCGTCACAATAGGCCGCGCTCTCGGCGGCACGGGCGAGGTTGAACAGGCGCCCGTCCCAGGACGGGATCTGCACGCCCCGGTAGCCATGGCCGGCGGCCCAGCGGGCGATGTCGGCGAGCGTGTTGTACGGGGCCGCGTCGGCGGCGAACTGCGCGAGGAAGATGGCCGGACCCCGGATCGTCTTCATGCCCGTTTCTCCCTGCGGTCGGCGGTTCGCCTTCAACCCGCGTTCACATTTGCCGGCATCCTTTTGCTCAACTGTGCGAAAGTCAAGCGCGCCGCGGGGCGGCGGCGCTTGCGAGCCCGCGATGCGGCCGGTAGCGTGCGCCCGGCCGCCCTTGCAACGGTACGGGTGGCTTCACGATCAGGGAGCGCAATCGATGGCAAGGGCTGGCGGGCTGGCCCTTCTGGCCGGTGTTGTGACTCTTGTGGGTGTTGCGACCCTCGCGCTCGCGACCGTCGCGGGCGCGCAGGAGAGCCGCACCAACGCGAAGTTCACCGATCTGAACATCGTCAGCCAGGACCTGCTGAACCGCGCCGACGGCGACGGCAACAACTTCCTGCTCACGCACGGCAGCTATCAGCAGACACGCTATTACCCCAACCGGCAGATCAACGTCAGCAACGTGGCGGGGCTGCATCCGGCCTGGGTGTTTCAGATGGATATCATGGACTCGCTGGAGACGACGCCGATCGTCAACAACGGGATCATGTACGTGACCTCCGCCTATAACCACGTCTATGCGGTCGACGCGCGCACGGGGGCGGAGCTCTGGCACTACAAGCATCGCATGGGCTCGGTCACCGGCTATTGTTGCGGCCCCAACAACCGCGGCGTCGCCGTCTATGGCGAGCGGGTCTATTTCGGCACGCTGGATGCGAAGCTGGTGGCGCTCGAGGCCAAGACCGGCAGGCTCGTCTGGCAGACGGAGCTTGCCGATCCGCAGCTCGGCTATTCCATCACCGCCGCACCGACCGCGGTGAACGGCAAGATCCTGATCGGCGTCAGCGGCGGGCAGTACGGCATCCGCGGCTTCGTCAAGGCAATCGACGCAATCAACGGCAAGCTCCTGTGGACGTTCAACACCACCCCCGAGAACTCGCAGGGCGTGTGGGCCACCACGGATGCCACCGGGCACGACCTGCATCGCGACATCGCGGCCGAGAAGGCCGCGTACGCGAAGGCCGGCGATCCGTACAGGGTGCTCGGCGGCGGCGTGTGGCAGAACCCGGCGGTGGACCTGGCCACCAACCGTGTGTTCTTCGTCGTCGGCAATCCGTCGCCGCCCTACGACGGCTCCGTCCGGCCGGGCGACAACCTGTACACCGACAGCCTGGTGGCGGTGGACCTCGAGACCGGCAAATACATCTGCCACTTCCAGTATGTGCCGCATGATTTGTGGAGCCTGGAGCCGGCGAGCGCCCCGGTGCTCGCCGATGTCAAGGGCAAGGACGGCAACACCGTCCCGGCGGTGCTGGAGGCCGGCAAGACCGGAAACCTCTATGTCAACAGCCAGAAGGACTGCAGCCTGATCCGGGTGTCGGAGCCGATGGTGCCGCAGGACGGCATGTGGGCCGTGCCGACGAAGGCGGGCGTGCCCATGCAGCCCGGCGCCAACGGCGGCGTGCTGTGGTCGCCGATCGCGCTCAACCCGAAGCTGGGCCTTGCCTACGCGGTCAACATCCACCAGCCGATGACCTACTTCACCGACAGCACGCCCTATCCGGGCGGCCGGCTGTGGCTCGGCGGCGGGGCGAAGGCGGTTCCCGGCGCCGCGCAATGGGGCAACGTCTCCGCCGTGGACTACGACACCGGCAAGATCCGCTGGCAGGTGCGCACCGCGCAGCCGATGGTCGGCGGCGCGCTGGCAACCGCCGGCGGGCTGCTCTTCACCGGGGAGGGCGACGGGACGTTCAAGGCATACGATGCGCAGGACGGTCGCGTGCTGTGGCAGTTCTATGTCGGCGCCGGCGTCAACGCGCCGCCCATCTCCTACAGCATCGCCGGCCGGCAATACGTGGTGGTTGCGGCGGGCGGCAACGCGCAGCTCAACTACCGCCGCGGCAACGTGGTAATCGCCTTCACGCTCGACTGATCCGCCCGACTGATCCGCTCGACCGATCCGGCACCACGGCACGCCGGCCAAGACCCCAGGAGACCATGACGAGAACCGAAACCCTCCTCGCCCTCGCGCTGCTCGCCGCGGTCGCGGCGCCGGCGCGCGCGCAGGAGCCACCGGAGAAGGCTGCGCTCTGCGTCGCCTGCCACGGCGCGGCGGGCGTGCCCATCAACCCCGAAACGCCGGTCATCTGGGGCCAGAACGCCGGCTACATCTACATCCAGTTGCGCGACTTCAAGGCAGGCCACCGGCGCAACCCGCAGATGAGCCCGATCGCGGAGTCGCTCGACAAGCAGGAGATGAAGGACCTGGCGATGTATTTCGCCGACCAGCCCTGGCCCAACCTGCAGCAGCCGCTGCCGCCGCGCGACGACATTGCGCGCGCCGACAGCGTGACCGGCCAGGCGGCGTGCAAGAGCTGTCATCTCGACGACTGGCACGGCGACAGCGGCACGCCGCGGCTCGCCGGCCAGAGCGGCACCTACCTCAACGCGACGATGCAGGCGTTCCGCAACGGCTCGCGCGCGAACAACCCCTCCATGGCGGCCCTCCTGAGCAGCTACAGCGACCGCGACATCGCGGCGATGGCACGGTTTCTCGCCAGCCAGTAGCGCCGCGCGTTGCTTACCTCGCAGGTCATTGGTCCGCGCGGGCGGCGGCGCTAGGCTCTGCGCATGTCGCTCGCGGTGCGCCCTGTCGGAGAGTTGCTGCGTGTCTGGCGCACGCGGCGGCGGCTGAGCCAGCTCGACCTCGCGACCGACGCGGAGGTGTCCGCGCGGCACCTGAGCTTCGTCGAATCCGGCCGCGCCCGGCCGAGCCGGGACATGCTGCTCAACCTCGCCGAGCGGATGGAGGTGCCGCTGCGCGACCGCAACCTGCTGCTGCTCGCGGGCGGCTTCGCGCCGGCCTTCGCCGAGACCGCGTTCGATGCGCCGGCGCTCGGCAGCGCGCGGGCGGCGGTGGATCAGGTGCTGGCGGGCCACGAGCCCTATCCGGCGCTGGCGATCGACCGCGGCTGGATCATGCTCGCCGCCAACCGCGCGGTGGCGCCGCTGATCGGCACGGTGGCGCCGGAGCTGCTGCGCCCGCCGGTCAACGTGCTGCGCCTCAGCCTGCATCCGGACGGGCATGGCGCCGCGGATCCGCAACCTGGGCGAGTGGCGGGAGCATCTGCTGGCGCGGCTGCGGCGCGCGCTCGACCTCACCGCCGATCCGCGCCTGGCCGCCCTGCTGCGCGAGGTGAGCGGCTATCCGGCCCCGCCGGAGGCCCCGCACCCGCGCAACCTCGCCGCGCCCGAACTGGCGCTGCCGATGCGCCTCGCGACGGCGGCGGGGGAGCTTTCGCTGATCAGCACCGTCACCGTGTTCGGCACCCCGCTCGACGTCACGCTGTCGGAACTCGCGCTGGAATGCTTCTACCCCGCCGATGCCGCGAGTGGCGCGCTGCTGCGCCGGCTGGCGGAGGCACCCGCCTGAGCCGCCGGCCGAGTCGCTTTTCTGTGGACATTGCGATGGCGTTGCCGAACCGCCGGATCGCGCGCGCGTTGCCGCGAGCGGGAAAAAGGACATGCAGCCGAACTGTTCGCGCCGTCGGCATCACACTTCTCGCTCTGGCCGCAGCGGCCGCCGTCGGGACGGCGCACGCCACGCCGGCGAGCGACCCCACGACCGATCCGGGCGCATTCACCAGCGCGCCGAGGGACGACGGCCTGAGCAACCTCGACGTCGTCGAAGCGCGGCTGGCCGTGGAGCATGCGGAAGCGGTGGCGGAGCCGTTGGCGAACGCCGCCGTCGCCGCGGATCGACAGGTGGCCGAGGCCGAGCAGCAATATCGGCAGGGCAGGGCTACGCGCGCCGCAGTGCTGGCCCGGCGCGCCGCCGCCTCCGACGCGGAGTCCGCCGCCCGCAGCGCCGAGGCGACGCTGCGCGTTGCGCGCCAGCGCCTCGACCAGGTTCTCGGCGGGCACCACTGAGGCGTGCTACGCTCACCGCATGACACGCAACGACTACGCCGCCGGCGAGAGCGATCGCCGCCCCTGGGGTGACTGGACCGTGCTCGACGTCGGGCAGGGCTATGCGGTCAAGCGCATCCGGGTGGTTCCCGGCGGCGTGCTGTCCTTGCAGCGCCATCAGCACCGCGCCGAGCAGTGGACGATCGTGACCGGCACCGCCCGCGTCACCCGCAACGCCGAAACGATCGAGCTGATGGCCGGAGAATCGATCGGCATCGGCCGCGGCGACATCCACCGGATCCGCAACCCCGGCACCGACGACATGGTGTTCATCGAGGTGCAGACCGGCGCCGAGCTGCGGGAAGACGACATCGAGCGGCTCGAGGATCACTACGGGCGAAGCTGAGCGGCCTCCAGCACGGCGAGCACCTCCGCCGCCGCCGCTTCCGAGGGCCGGCCCTGCGGCGGGGCGAGGCTCGCCAGCACGTCGCGGAACGCCCGCCGCTGCGCCTCCCGCGCCGCCGCATCGTCCAGCAGCCCGGCGACGGTCGCGGCCAGCCGGTCCGGGCGGCACGCCTGCTGCAACAATTCGGGCACCACGGCGCTGCCGGCGAGCAGGTTCACCATCGCGACATAGGGCACCCGGATCAGCGCGCGCGCGGCGGTCGCGGTCAGCGGGTTGACGCGGTACGTCACCGCCATCGGCACGCCGGCGAGCGCGAGTTCCAGGGTGGAGGTGCCGGACTTGGTGAGGGCGGCGGCGGCGGCGGCGTAGGCGTCGTGCTTCTCGCGCAAGGTCGGTCACGATCAGCGGCCGGACCGGCCACGTCGCGGTCGCCTGCCGCACCGTCGCCGCGACCGCGGCCGGGGTTGGGACGACCGGCACGAGGTTCGGGAACCGCGCGGCGAGCAGCGCCAACGTCGCGCCGTAGATCGGCAGCAGCCGCGTCGCCTCGCCCGGACGGCTGCCCGGCATCAGCACCAGCGTCCGCGCAGCCGGATCGAGCCCGTGACGCGCCCGGAACCGCGCGGCATCGCCCTGGTCGGCGCCGGACTCCAGCACCGGATGGCCGACGAAATGCGCCGGCAGGTTGTGCCGCGCGAAGAACGCCGGCTCGAACGGCAGCAGGCAGAGCAGCCGCTCCCACAGCCCGGGAAAGTGGCGCACGCGCCCCTCGCGCCACGCCCAGGCCTGCGGCGCCACGTAGTGCACCCGCGGCACGCCGAGGCCGCGCACGCGGCGCAGCAGGCGCAGGGCAAAGCCGGGGCTGTCGATCGTGACCAGCACGCCCGGCCGGCGCGCCGCGATGTCGGCGGCGGTCTCGGCAAGCCGGCCGCGCAGCCGGCGCAATTGCGGCAGCACTTCGAGCAGCCCCATGACCGCGAGGTCCTGCATCGGGAACAGGCTGGACAGCCCCTCGCGCCTGCATGCGCGGCCCGCCGACGCCGGCGAAGGCGAGGTCGGGGCGGGCCGCCCGCAGCGCCGCCCATCAGCCGCGCACCGAGCACGTCGCCGCTGTGTTCGCCGGCGACCAGATAGACCAGCGTCATTCCGGTTGACGTCATTCGGGGCGCAGCACGCGGCAGGGCGGCGGCGGCGGCGGGCCATGCGCGATGGTTGCGCACCGCGCCGTCGCGGCGCACCGCCTCCAGCCGTGCCGGATCGAGGTCGACAAAGACCCATCCCGCCTCGTCCAGCCCGCCGCGCGCCAGCACGCCGTCCTCAGGGAAGCCGCGATCCACCGGTCCGAACACCGCCGCCGCGCCGCGGTTCATGTCGAGCGCGCCGCTCCATGGCGCGGCGCCGACCGTCGGGGCCATCGCGACGAAGCACTGGTTCTCCATCGCCCGCGCGGCACAGGCGAGCGCGACGCGGTGATAGCCGGCGAGCGTGTCGGTGCAGCTCGGCACCAGGATCAGCCATGCGCCGGCCTCGACCTGTGCCCGCACCAGGGCGGGGAACTCGGCATCGAAGCAGATGGCGATGCCGATGCGGCCGAACGCTGTCTCGAATACCGCAGGCGGGCGGCCGGGGGTGATGCCCCAGTCCTCGGCCTCGAACCGCGTCATCACATGCTTGTCCTGCCACGCCACCGCGCCGTCCGGCGCGATCAGCGGAGCGCGGTTCACCGGACCGGCCGCGTCGCGAAACGGCAGCGTGCCGGGCAGCAGCCAGACGCCGTGGCGCCGCGCGATGGCCTGCGCCGCCGCCACCGCCTCCGGCGCCCGCGCGACCGCCGTGCGCAGTTCGGCCGCAAGGTCGGGTTCGCTGCCCAGGGCGACCTCCAGCGGCGCATATTCGGCCGAGAACAGCAGTTGCGCGCCGTTGCGCACCGCTTCCGCGACCGCGTGCTCCAGCCGCTCGGCCCAGGCGGCGACCGAGCCGCCGCGCGCGACCTGCCACGCCAGGGCGCCGATGCGCACGGCGCTCACGGCAAAGCAACGTCGCGCAACGGTTTGATCCAGAAAGAAAGCTCGTTCTCAACCCGCTCCGCGCCGTCCACTTGCTTCCACCGCATCGTGCAGACCAGGTCGGGATAGGGCACGAAGCCGCGGCGGCGCCAGAAGGCGTCGAGCGGCACCGCGTCGGCCGGGCGCAGCGGGTGCGCCGCCGGGCGGCGGACGGCGCAGAAGCATGCGTAGTCGGCGTCCGAACTGCGCCGCGCATGCGCCTCGCGCGCATGGAAGAACGCCACGCCCGCGCCCTGCCCGCGCCAGCGGGGCAGCAGCACGGACTCGCCGAAATAGAAGAACCGGCCGAGGTCCCAGCCCCGGGCCTCGAACGGCGCGATCACGGCGGCCCCGGCGTCGGCGAGCGGCAGGCAGGTGGAGCAGCCGACCGGGGTCTCGCCCGCGAAGGCGACCGCGAGCCCGGCGCCGGGGCTCGCCGCAAGGGTCGTCAGGTAGTCCTGCTCATTCGCCGCCGAGCCGTCATAGAGATAGGGCCATTCGCGGAACACCGCGATGCGCAGCGCAGCGAGCGCAGGCAGATGAGCCCCGATCGCATTGCCGGTGAAGAACTTTACGTCCAGCGCCATGCCTCCGCCTTTCCGTCCGAACCCCGACCCGCCGCAGCGGCGGGTCGGGACGGCAGAGATAGGGGCGGGGCGCGGCGGCGGCTACTGCGCCGGCATGCGCGGCTCGTTGGCCGCCCGGGCCGCCCCCGCCTGAAGCTGCGCGGCCCGGCGCCGGCGCACCAGATCGGCGAGCGAGACCACGCCGACCAGATGCTTCTGGCGGTCGATCACGGCGAGGCGCCGCAGCCGCTGCTCCGCCATCATGCGCGCCACGTCGTCGAGCGGCGCATCCTCGAACACCGAGCGCAGCTCCGGCGTCATTACCTCGCGGACCTGCGTGCGCGCCGGGTCGCGGCCTTCGGCGACGAGCCGCAGCGCCACGTCGCGGTCGGTGAGCATGCCGATCAGCCGGTCGCCCTCGCCGACCGGCAGCGCGCCCGCGTCCTCATCGCGCATGCGCTGGGCGGCGTGCTGGACCGTGTCGTCCGGACGCTCCATGCGGGTCGCCGGGTCCATCACCTCGGCGACCCTGCCCTGCCGCCTCGGTCGGGCCGGCGCGCCACCGGCCTTCGGCGAAGGCCTGCCACGGGCGCAGCGTCTCGTCGGCCGCGTCGCGCGCCGCCCGGAGCAGCGCGAACCCGCTGCCCAGCATCGCCTCGCACCACTCGGCCGCGAGGCGCTGCGGCGCGGCGAATGCCGCCTGCGGCGCGGCGAACGCCGCCTGGGGCGCGGTCATGCCCAGCATCTGCTCCATCAGGCGCAGGTTCGCGCGCATCATGTCCTCGGCGAGCGTGGCGCCGCCCTGGCGCAGGGCCGCGACGTTCTCGGGCGCGAAGCCGCCCAGCGCCAGCCAGGCGCGCAGCGTCTGCGCCATCTTGATCCGTCATCTGCTGCAACGTCTCGTCGATCCGCGTCCCGGCAGCATCGGCGCCGTCGGCGGCCGCGCGCTGCCGCGGCGCGTCCGCGGTCCGCGGCTCGGCGCCACGCGGCGCCTCGGCGTTGCCGCCCGGCCCGCGGCGCCCGCCGGCCGCCGCCGTGGCGGGGCCGTCGTCGTGAGGGCGCGATTCCGCGGCTGCGCGATCTGGGGCTGCGCGATCTGGCATGCTGCACTCCCGTTCCCGTTTCGATGACACGCACGCCAAATGCAAATACAATCGGCGCGCAGACACTCTGCTCGCTGCACCGCGACAAAGAAAACTAAAATCGACGGGAGGCACAATTCTGAACAGATCGACACTTACACCGCCATTATATTTCAGATGATGGATATTTCTGTCATATGCCGTTCATGACGCATGCCCGGCGATCTTGCGCATCGCCCCGATGGAACAGGACGTGGCACGCCCGTGCGCGCGTGGCAGGATGCCGCGCAACGGCGGAGGATGGGAAAATGCAGGGCGTGCTCGGCGGATTGTTTCACGTTGCGATCAAGACCAACGATCTCGGTCGCACGGTGCGGTTCTATTGCGAGCTGCTCGGGCCTGGTGCAGGTCGCGCGGCCGGATTTCGGCTATCCCGGTGCCTGGCTCGCCTCGCCGCTGCCGGGCGGGCAGGCGATGGTGCACATCTACGCCGGCGGCCCGGCGCTGGGGCCGGAGGGGCGCACGCCGGTCGGCAGTGCTGCGATCGACCACGTCTCGATCGCCGCCGTGGGCTTCGCCGCCATGCGCGCGCGGCTGCGGCGAGCGCGGCCTGCCGTTCCGGGAGTTCCTGGTGCCCGGCACCACCCTCTGGCAGCTGTTCGGTGCACGACCCGTCCGGCGTGCAGCTCGAACTGACCTTCGATGGCCGCGCCGAGGGCGGGGAGGGGCCGGACATGTCGCCGGGCCGCGTCTATGTCGCGGGCGAGGGGTTCTTCCAGCCGGAGGCGTACGCCCGGGGTCTGACCGCCTGCCGTCAGGCGAAGACGACGTTCGCCGGGTTGAGCGACGGCAGGCCCGCGAACAGGACGCGCGTGCCGTCGGGCAGGGCGAGGGCCGCGCTGTCCCCGGCGGTGAACTCGGTGGCCAGCGCGCCCGGCCCGCCGGCGCCGAAACCGGCGAGGCGCACCATGTCGTGGCGCGGGTCGAAGTCCACGACCAGGGCGCTGCCGCCGCCTTGCCCGGCGACGAAGTTGAACAGCTCGGCGCCGCTGCCGGCGAGCACCGTGCTGCGCCCGCTGCCGAACGTGATGACGGCGCGGGCGCCGCCGGGGGCCACGAGGGCGTCGGCCGCGCCCAGCCCGAACAGGTCGGTGCCGGCGGCGCCGCCCAGCAGCGTCTCGGCCCCGGTGCCGCCGAACAGGAAACTGCCGCCCATCGGGGCGGCGATCAGCACATCGCCGGTGCCGTTGGCGACGAGCGTGTCGGCGAGCCCGCCGCCGACGAGCGTTGTCGCGCCCTCGCCCGCGAACAGCAGGTTGCCGCCGGCCGCGCCGCCGAACACCAGCGCCGGCCCGCCGCCGCCGCCGAGCAGCATCGCGCCGGTTCCGCCCAGGACCGTGGCCGCACCGGGGCCGAGCCACACCTGGCTGGTGCCGCCGCCGGGCGCGATCACGTCGGCGCCGCCGCCGGCGATGAAGATGCTGCCGCCGAGCGGCGTGCCGAGCAGCGTTGCCGCCCCCTGCGCGGGGGCGAACAGCGTGTCCTCGCCGGCGCCCGCAGCAATCAGCGTGTCGCCCGCGCCGCCGCCGACCAGCATCGTCGGCGCGGCGCCCGCGGTCAGCCGGTTGTTGCCGGCGGCACTGCCGTACTCGATGCCGCCACCGACCCCGCCGTCCACCGTCAGTGCGCTCGCGCCGCCGATGATCGTGTCGGCACCGGCAAGCGTGCGCACCCATAGCGGCCCGGCGGCGCCGAACAGTACCGCCGCCGGTCCTGCGAGATCGACGGTATCGGCGCCGGCGCCGGCGATCACCGTGTCGGTCCCCTGCGATTGCAGCAGCGTCGGCCCGCTGCCCGCGATCAACACTTGCGTCCCGGCGCCGCCCGCGAGGGTGCAGGCGAGCGAAAGACCGCGCACCGTGGCCTGCGCGCTGCCGGCGATGACGCCGCTGCGCGCGTAGCTGACGGCAAGCTGCGCGTCGATCAAGCCGGCGCCGGCGATCGGAGGTCGGGCCGCCATACACCGCCGAATCCTGCAACAGCGCGGTGATGTCGGCATCGTCCAGCGACGGCTGCGGCCTGCAGCATCAGCGCCGCGATGGCGGCGGCCACGGGCGCTGCGGCGGAGGTGCCGTAGAACGGATCGAGCAGGCTCGTGGCGCTGCCGTCGGGGGCGAGAAAGCTCGGCGCGTTGCGCGTCTGCGGCGTGGCGAGCCGTGCGCCGTCGGGCGCGAACAGCAGCTCGCCGGGACCGGTGCCGGAGAATGGCTCCGGCGACGGCTGCGCGGCGCGGTACTGGTTCATCGCGCCGACCACGTTCACGCCCGGCACCAGCGCATGCCCGAAGATCGAGCCGCTGCCGACACCGCTGCCCGTGCTGAGAAAGCTGCCGCCGCCCACCAGCATGTCCTTGAACAGCGACGGCGTCGGCGTGCCCGGCGTCTGGCTGATCGTGATCCGGTAGGTGCGCGCGCTGGCGGTGCGCGGGAAGTCGATCTCGGTGACGGGTGCGGTGCCGACCTGCCTGGAGGTGAGCGGCGCGGCGCCGGGGCTGGTCGCCGTCACCGTCAGCGTCGGCGGAGTCGCCGCGTCGTACGGCGCGTCCCATTGCAGCGTCAGCGTCGCGTTCGCGCCGGCCGGAATGTTCACCGTCTGCGTCACGCTCGCGCCTTCGGTCCATGCCGCCTGCGCGAACGCGCCGCCGCTGTTGCCCGCGGCGGTGAAATAGCTGACGCCGTCTGCCACGGCCGCGGCGACGGCGCTGCCGATCGGGCCGGCGACCTGGAAGAACGGTTCGTTGGTGTAGGCGACATCGTCGACGATGACCTGGCAGCCGGCGGCGACCAGCGCCACGATGCCGGCCGCGTAGTCCTGCGCCGAGTAGGTGGCGCTGTAGAAGTAGAGTTGCGCGCCGGGTGCGGTGGCGTGGATGATCTGCGCCATCGCGCGGCCCTCATCCGTGCTGCCGGCCCGGCCTTCTTTCAGCACCGTCACCCCGCTCGCCGGCAACAGGCCCTGCGCGATGTCCGCACGCTCGCCGTTGCGCACGTTGAGGCTGTCCGAGAGAATGCCGATCTTGGTGCCGGCGCCGGTGACGTCCGCACTCGCGCGCGCCAGCGGACCCGCCACCGCCGCATCGGCCCCGCCATAGCCGGCGAGCGTTTGCGTCGTGCCGGACGATGCGGTCGCACGCAGGAACGGCGTGCCACCGGTATCGGTGTCGCTGGACGTTGACATGGCTCTCCCGGCAAACGGCAGAGCCATTCCCTATAGGGGGCCACGCGGCCGCCGGGCGCATCAGCGGCGTATCGACCGCGCCGATCGCGTGCTATTGGTCAACCATTCCGCGCCTCGCGATTCCGCGAGGATCGGCGCTGCAACAGCAGGTTTGACGCGGGCGCGGCGCGTGCGCGGATCAGGCGAACACGACGTTCGCGGGGCTCAGCGCCGCCAGCCCGGCGAACACGACGTGCGTGCCGTCCGGCAGCGTGAGCGCGGTGCTGCCGCCGGACGACGCCTGCGCGGCGACCGCGGCGGCGCCGCCGGCGCCGAAACCGGCGAGGCGCACCATGTCCTGGCCGGCGTCGAAGCCGCGAATGAGGGCGCTGCCGCCGCCCTGGCCGGCGACGAAGTTGAACAGCTCCGCGGCACTGCCGACCTCGACATTGGCGTCGCCGCTGCCGAACGTGATCACGGCGCGCGCGCCGCCCGGCGCCACCAGCGCATCCGCTGTCTGCAGTGCGAACAGATCGATGCCGCCGTCGCCGCCGGCAAAGATCTCCGCGCCGGTGCCGCCGTAGAGCGACGCCTCGCCGCCGGGGGCGGCGATCAGCGCATCGCCGGGGCCGTTGCCGACCAGGATGTCGCCCGCGCCGCCGCCGACCAGCGTCGTGGCGCCGCTGCCGGCGAACATCAGGTTGCCGCCGGCAGCACCGCCGAACACGAGCGCCGGGGCGGTGCCGCCGCCGAACACCATGTTGCCCGCGCCGCCATAGACGGTGGCGGCGCCACCGCCGAGCCAGACCTGGTTCGTGCCGCTCGCCGGTCGCGATCAGGGCTTCGCCGCCGCCGGCGACGAAGATGTTGCCGCCGCTCGATGCCGCCGAGCAGCGTGGCGGCGCCGCTCGGCGGCGCGAACAGCGTGTCGTTGCCGCCGCCGGCGGCGACCAGCGTGTCGCCCGCGCCGCCGCCCACCAGCATCGTCGGTGCCGCCCCCGCGACCAGCCGGTTGCCGCCCGCCGCGCCGCCGTACTGGACGCCCCCGCCGCTGCCGCCGCCGCTGACGCTCACCGCCCCGGTGCCGCCGATCACGGTGTCGGCGCCGCCGAGGTCGCGCACCCACAGCGATCCGCTCGCGCCGAACAGCAGGGCGGAGGCGCCGGCGAGATCGACCGTGTCGGCGCCCGCGCCGGCGATGACGGTGTCGGTGCCCTCCGAGCCGATCAGCGTGCGCCCGCTGCCCGCGACCAGCACATGCGCGCCCGCGCCGCCGGCGAGCGTGCAGGGCAGCGCGAGGCCGCGCACCGTCGTCTGCGGGCTGCCGTAGATCACGCTGCTCTGCGCGAAGGTCAGCGCGAGATCGGCGTTGATCAGCCCGGCGCCGGCGACGCTCGGCGCGCCGGCGGGGGTTGCGGAATCCTGCAGCAGCGCGGTGACATCTTCGGTGCCGAGGTCCGGGCGCGCCTGCAGCATCAGCGCCGCCACCGCCGCCGCCACCGGCGCCGCGGCGGAGGTGCCGTAGAACGGGTCGAACACGCTGGTCGTGCTGCCGTCCGGGGCGAGGAAGCTCGGCACGTCCAGCGTCCGCGGCGTGGCGAGCCTGGTGCCGTCGGGCGCGAACAGCAGCGTGCCGGGACCGGTGCTCGAATACGGCTCCGCGACCGGCGCCGCCGCGCTGCGCGACGTCCACCGCGCCCACGGCGTTGACGCCCGGCACCACCCCCTGGCCGAAGATGGAGCCGCTGCCGACGCCGCTGCCGGGGCTCGTGAAACTGCCGCCGCCCTCCAGGACGTCCTTGAACAGCGTTGGGGTCGGCGTGCCAGGCGTCTGGGTGATCGTGATGCGATAGGTGCGCGCGACGGTGGCGACCGGGAAGTCGAGCAGGGCTACGGGCTCGCTGCCCACCCGGTAGGATGCGATCGGGCCGACGCCGCCGCTGGCGACCGCGGTCAGGGTCGCCGGGTTCGCGGCCTCATACGGGCGCATCCCATTGCAGCGCGAGCGTCACCGGAACGTAGGCGGGGACGGTCACGGTCTGCGTGACGGCGCCGCCGCGCGGCCACGCGCCTTGATAGAAACCGTCGTCCTCGTTGCCCGCCGCGCTGAAGTAATCCACGCCCGGCGCGCGATCGCCGCCGCCGTCGCGGTGGCGATCGGGCCCGCGGCCTGGAAGAACGGCTCGTCGGGATAGGCGATGTCGTCGAGGATGATCCGGCAGCCGGCGGCGACCAGGGCCGAGATGCTGGCGGCATACTCCGCGGGCGTCGCGTAGGCGGTGGCGAAGTAGAGCTGCGCGTCCGGGCGCGGTGGCGTGGACGAGTTGTGCCAGCGCGCGCCCCTCGTCGGTCGCGCCCGCCGGCCCTTCCTTCAGCACCGTGACGCCGCCCGCCGGCAGCAATCCCTCGGCGATGTCGGCGGCCTCGCCGCCGAGCACGTTCACGCTGTCGGAGAGGATGCCGAACTTGATGCCGGCGCCGCTGACGCCGAATGTGCCGCGCGCCGCCGGGCCTTCCACCGCGGCGTCGGCATCGCCGTAGCCGGCCAGCGCGACCTGCGCGACGCCCATGCTGGAGCGGCCCGATCCTGACATGCGCTGCATCGCGGCTGTGGCGGGGCGATAGTGGACGCGCGGGCGACCCGAAGCCAGCCGCACCCTGAGCGAAATTGCGCGCAGGCCGCTCGCGGCGCTTGCGGCGCGGCCCCGATCGGTGGCTCAACGGCAGCGGGGATGAGACGATGATCGGCATCGATTGGGGCACCACCAGCTTCCGCGCCTTCCGCCTCGACGACCAGGGCGCGATCGTGCGATCGCCGCGCCGCCCCGCGCGGGATCCTCGCGATCGAGGGTGCGCGGTTCGAGGAGGAGCTGCTGCGCCAGGTCGGCGACTGGATCGCCGATGGCGAGAGCCGGGTGCTGATGGCCGGCATGATCGGCAGCCGCCAGGGCTGGCAGGAGGCGCCCTATGTGCGCTGCCCGGCCGGGGCGGCGCAGATCGCCGCCGGCGCCATCGCGGTGCCGTTCGCGGGCGCCGCGCTGCGCATCGTGCCCGGCCTCACCGTCGCCGACGCCGCCGGGGTGCCCGACGTGATGCGCGGCGAGGAGACGCAGATCGTGGGCGCGCTCGCCGCCATGGCGGACGTGGCGCTCGCCTGCCTGCCCGGCAGCCACAGCAAATGGGCCGAGGTCGCGGGCGGCCGCATCGCTGGCTTCGCGACCTACCTCTCGGGCGAGGCGTTCGCCGCCCTGCGCGGCCACACGATCCTCGGCCGCACGATGCGCGAGGGGCCCGCCGACACCGCCGCCTTCGATCGCGGCGTGGCCCGCGCCGCCGATCCCGGCCACCTGCTGCACCACCTGTTCGGCGTGCGCGCGCTGGCCCTGTTCGGCGCGCTCGGCGAGGCGGAGGGCGCCTCGTACCTCTCCGGCCTGCTGATCGGCCACGAGGTGCGCGCGGCGTGCGCCGGCGCCGGCGACGACGACGGGGCCAGCGTGCATCTGATCGGCGCCGAGACCCTGTGCGCGCTCTACTCGCGCGCGATCGCCGCGCGCGGCGCGCAAGCGGTGGTGCATGGCGAGGAAGCGGCGGCGCGCGGCCTGTTCCGGCTTGCGGCGGAGGTGAACTGGCAATGACGACGTTGCGCGAATGGCTCGGCCGCTGCCCGCTGGTGGCGATCCTGCGCGGCATCCGCCCGGCGGAGGCGGAGGACGGTGGGCGCAGCGCCTCGCCGCGGCCGGCATCACGATCGTCGAGGTGCCGCTCAACTCGCCGGAACCCATTGAGAGCATCCGCCGGCTCGCGAAACGCTTCGGCGGCGGCATGCTGGTCGGCGCCGGCACGGTGATGGCGCCCGAGCAGGTGGCAGGCGGTGGCAGGCGGCGGGCGGCCGGCTGATCGTCACCCCGCACGCCGACGCGCGCATCGTGCGCGAGGCCAAGCGTCACCGGCATGTTCGCCTGTCCCGGCTTCGCGACGCCCACCGAGGCCTTTGCGATGCTGGCGGCCGGCGCCGACGCGCTGAAGCTGTTCCCGGCGGAGGCGTCGAACCCGGCGGCCCTGCGCGGCGATGCTCGCGGTGCTGCCGGCCGGCACGCTGGTGCTGCCGGTGGGCGGGATCGAGGCGGCGACCATGCCCGCGTGGCGGCAGGCCGGCGCGGCGGGCTTCGGCATCGGCTCCGCGCTCTACCGCGCGGGCGACGCGGCGGAGGCGGTCGGGGCGAAGGCGGCGGGACTGATGGCGGCATTGCGAGCCTGAGCATTTGCCCGATAGACTGAGCAATTGCCCGCTACTTGCGCCGCGTTGCCGAGCCGGCGCTTCGCCTGTAGCGTGGCCTCAGGGCGAGAGGAAACGAACCGATGGCGCAGGTATCGCTGCGAAAAGTGGTCAAGGCCTACGAGAGCTACCAGGCGGTGCACGGCATCGACCTGGAGATCAACGACCACGAGTTCGTGGTCCTCGTCGGCCCGTCCGGCTGCGGCAAGACCACGACGCTGCGCATGGTCGCGGGGCTCGAGGAGATTACCGGCGGCGAGATCTGGATCGGCGGCGACCTGGTGAACGACGTGCCGCCGCGCGACCGCGACATCGCCATGGTGTTCCAGAACTACGCACTCTATCCGCACATGACCGTGTTCGAGAACATGGCGTTCGGCCTGAAGCTGCGGAAATTCCCGCGCGATGAGATCAAGCGGCGGGTCGCCGAGGCGGCGCAGATCCTCGACCTGAGCGAGTTGCTGGAGCGGCGGCCCAAGGCGCTCTCCGGCGGGCAGCGCCAGCGCGTGGCCATGGGCCGCGCGATCGTGCGCAACCCGCGGGTGTTCCTGTTCGACGAGCCGCTCTCCAACCTCGATGCCAAGCTGCGCGTGCAGATGCGCACCGAGATCAAGAAGGTGCACCAGACCGTCAACACCACCACGGTCTACGTCACTCACGACCAGGTGGAGGCGATGACGCTCGCCGACCGGGTGGTGGTGATGAATGCCGGCCGCATCGAGCAGGTCGGGCCGCCGCAGGAGCTGTATCACAGCCCGACGACGCGCTTCGTCGCGGGCTTCATCGGCAGCCCGGCGATGAATTTCCTGCCGACGCGGCTGGTTAACACCGGCGGGGCGCTGGTGATGGAGCTCGCGGCGGGGTTCAACCTGCCGGTCCCGGAGAGCCGCAAGGCCCGCTACGCACCATACGCCGGGCCGCGAAATGACCCTCGGCGTCCGCCCGGAGCATCTCGCCGACTATGCCGAACCCCTGCGGCCCGGCGTCGCACGCGTCGACGCGCCGGTTGACGTGGTGGAGCCGATGGGGTCGGAGACACTGGTGCATTTCATGCTCGGCGCGGCACACCTGACGGCCCGCTGCGGCCCGGACACGCCGGCCAAGCCGGGCGAGAAGCTGCCGCTGGCCGCCGACCTGAACCAGATGCACCTGATCGACAACGAAAGCGCCCGCGTCGTCTGAAAGTCCCCCCGATGCCCAGCACGCATTTGGTCGCCGCCCGGCGACTGGAAGAGTTCGTCTCCGCAATCTTCGCCGCAGCCGGTTGCGCGCGTGACGAGGCGGAGCAGATCGGCCATTTCCTGCTCTCGGCCAATCTCGCAGGCCACGACAGCCACGGCGTGATCCGCACGCCGCGCTACGTGCAGTGGCTGCACGAGGGCAAGGTGCTCGCCGGGCAGAAGCTGACGGTGGTCAACGAGGGGCCGGTGACCGCCACGGTCGACGGCAATTACGGGTTCGGCCAGACGATCGGGCCGCTGGCGGTCGATCTCGGCATCGCCAAGGCGCGCGCCGCCGGCCTCGCCGCGGTCGCGCTGCGCCATTCCGGCCATCTCGGCCGCATCGGCGACTGGGGCGAGCGGGCGGCGGCGGCCGGGCTGGTGTCGCTGCACTTCGTCAATGTCGAGAGCGGGGAGCTGGTGGCGCCGTTCGGCGGCGTGGACCGGCGGTTCTCGACCAACCCGATCTGCATCGGCGTGCCGTCGGACGGCACGGCGCCGATGCTGCTGCTCGACCTCGCCACGTCGCTGGTCGCCGAGGGCAAGGTGCTGGTCGCTTCCAACGGCGGCAAGCCGGTGCCGGAGGGGTCGCTGGTGCGGCCGGACGGCCACTTCTCCAAGGACCCCGCCGATCTCTACGGCCCGCTGCGGCCCGCCGCGCCGCGCGACCCGGCGATGGGCGAGGGTGCCCTGGTGGCGTTCGGGCTGCACAAGGGATCGGGGCTTGCCTTCATGTGCGAGATCCTCGGCGGCGTGCTCTCCGGCGGCGGCACGTCGGGCCCGATCGCGGGCGGCAAGCGTTCGCGGATCAGCAACGGCATGTTCTCGGTCTATGTCGACCCGGCAAAGTTCGGCGGCGGCGACTTCATCGGCGGGGCGCGGGAGTACGCGAACTACGTGAAGGCGTCGCGCCCGGTGACGCCGGGCGGCGAGGTGCTGGTGCCGGGCGAGCCGGAGGCGCGCACGCGCGCCGAGCGGCTGGCCAACGGCGTGCCGCTGCAGGAGGAAACCTGGGTCGCGATCTGCGCGACGGCACGCGGGCTCGGGGTCGCGGCGCCGGAGTGAGCGCGCCTTCGGGCTGCGCCGGCCCAGCTTCGGCCGTTCCGAACCCAATATTGTCCCGTTGCGCTGCGTTCAGTCGGGTCGCATAATAACAGCGAGAACCAGCGGGGGGCTTGATGTCCGGCATTGCGGTCCCCGCCAATGGCGGCAGCTGGATCTGGTCGACCTTCGGGCTGATGGCCGACGCCTATGACGGCGCCCGTGCGGCCGTGTCGAACTACGGCCCGCCGCTGCTGCAGGGGGCGAAGCAGGGCGGCCTCAAGATTTCTGGAATCGGTGGGCGGAACGGCGTTGCTCGTGGGCAATACCGCAGTGCGCGGCGCGGGCTATGTCGCCCTTGGTGCCAGCGCCCTCGGCACGGTGGTCGCCGCCGATGTGCTCGGCGGCGGGGTCGTCGTCGGTGGCGCGCTGGCCGGCGGTGCCGTGGGCGCGATTGCCGGCGGGCAGATCGGGGCGATCGGCGAGGGCGTCACCGGCGGCCTGATGGGCGCGGTGGGCGGCGTGGTCGAGGGTGCCGTGGGCGGCGGCGCTCTCGGCGCCAGCGTCGTCGGGGGTGCGATCGGCGACGGTGCGCTCGGGGTCGTCGGCTCGGTGGTCGGCGGCGCTGCGGGCGGCGTGGGCGGTGCCGTGGTCGGCGCGGTCGGTCGCGGCGTCCAGGGTGCGGTGACGGGCGCGGTGAGCGGGGCGATCGACGGCGCGGTCGGGGGTGCGGCCCTGGTCGGGACCGCCGGCGCGGTCGTCGGCGGCATGGCGGCGGAGGCGATCCACGAGGGTGGCCTCGCGGCGGCGGACAGCATCCTTGGCCTCAGCGACCACGTCGATCGGATGACCCTGGTGGGCCGCTTGCCGAACCGGCCGGGATTCGCCGATGCGATTCAGGAGAAGGGCGTGGCGCTGGAGGCGCAGTACCAGCAGGTGCTGGCGGCGCAGAACGGCGCCGGCCCGGTGCACGCGGCCCTCACCGCGCTGGACGGCGCCCTGCTCGGCGCCAACGCCACGCAGGCGGGGCAGGCGGTCGCGATGCCGCCACAGGATTTCCACGCCGCGCTCGCCCTCGGCGGACACTTCGTCAAGCAGGACGGCGGCGCGCTCTACAACCAGCTTCGCGGCATTCAGGGGATGCAGGCGCGGGACTCCAGCCACTACAAGGACGCGCAGGTGCAGCAATACGGCATGGACCTGCCGGGGGGCCTGGGCCACCTGCTGATCGGGCAGACGGGCGGCGGCGACACGTTCTTCCAACTCGAATCGCACGGGCTGGGCAACCCGAACCAGAGTGCCGTGCAGAAGCTGCTGGAAGGCATCGGCCACGGGCTGGCCTACGTGCAGCACATCAGCGCCGCCGCGCAATACGTGCAGATCGGCCCCGGCGGCTGCATCGCGGCGAGCGAGAAGGATGGCCAGCACGTAGTGTTGACGTAGCGGGCGCACGCACGGCGGGGAGAGCGGAGAGATGACCTTCACGGACTTGCTGCGCGAGGTGATCGCGCGGCTGAAGCTGCCCGCCGCCACGCCCGCGGCCGATGCGCGCAACCTTGAGATCGCGCTGAGCAGCGGACAGACGATCAGTCTTTCCCTGCTCGACGACGACGCGACCTGCGCGATCGCGGGATTCATCTGTTTCTATCCGGAGGCGGCGCGGCAGCGGCGGCTGTTCGAGGTGCTGCTGGCCGCGCACGCTTTCGGCTTCGGCACCGCCGGTGCGACGTTCGGCGTGGACATGGACAGCAGCAAGATCTTCCTGTTCCGCACGTTTGCGCTGGACGAAATCGAACTCGAAGCCTTCACGCGCGCGCTCCGCCGCTTCGTCGAGGCGCACCGCACCTGGCTCGAAGCGCACGCGAACGGCCGGCTGTGGGCGCTCGTCGATGACACGTCGGCGGCGCCGCAACAGCGTGGTGGCTGAGGCCGCCGTTCCGTCACGCGCGGGCTGCTGAGCCGGCGAGCACGCCCGGATGGTCGGCCGGCAGCCGGCCGGATCGCAGCCACGCGAGTGCCAGCGGCCACAAGGTTGGCTCGAACCGGCTGTGGAAGAAGCCGAAATGGCCAATCGCCGGCGCGCCGATCGCCTGCGGTGAAATGCGCAGGTGCAGCCTCGGGCTTTGCGTGAAATACGCCAGCGCCCGCTCGATCGCCGGGACGGTGCCGAATTCGTCGTCGGCGAGGCCCACGGCCAGCATCGGTGCCGTGACCGCCGCGAAGCGTTGCACGAGCGCGCGCCGGTCGAGCGCGCGCGCGGCGGCGCGGCCGTGCCAGGTGTCCTCGAAACGCCGGCGGCTGAGTGCCCAGTCGCGCACCACGCCCTTCGGCGTGTCTTCGAGCCAGCCGAGCCGCCGGCCCGGGAAATAGCCGCACAGCAGCGTCAGCAGCGGCATGGCGACGTGCCATTTCGCGACCAGCAAGCGGCGCAGCGCCGGGGCGTAGTCGCGCCAGTATGCGAATTGGGCGCCGACGGTGAAGGCGCGCGCGATGCGATGGCTCGATCCGGCGAGCCCGATCAGGAACCCGCCGATGCTGTGGCCGACGACGTGCACCGGCTGGCCCGGATGGGCGCGCGCCGCGTGCTGCAGGATCGCCTCGAAGTCGAGGTGGCCCCAGTCGATCCAGCCGGCCCGAAAGCCACGCAGCGTCGCCGGCCGCGATTCGCCGATGCCGCGATAGTCGTAGCAGATGACGTCGAAGCCTTCGCGGAAGAGGAACGCGGCGAAGCGAAAGTAGTAGTGGCACCGGACGGACGTCGCCGGATTGATGATGACGGCGGGCCGGGTGCGCCGCTCGGGGTCCAGATGCCGCCACGCGAATGCCCCGATGCCAAACCCGTCGGCCGCCTGAACGGTGCACCTCTCCGGCGCCGTGTCGTCCTCCCGGCGTGTCGGCATCGGCAATCGCCAGCGCCGCCGCGCTGTCGCCCGGCGCTACGCGAATGCCCGGTGATAGGCATTCAAGGCCGGCGCGCCGCCGAGATGCACGTAGAGCACTTTCGCACCCCGCGGGATCTCGCCATCGCGCGCCATGGCGATCAGCCCGGCCATCGACTTGCCCTCATAGACCGGGTCGGTCAGCATCGCCTCCAGCCGCGCCGCGGTGCGGATCGCCGCGATCGTCGCCGCGTCCGGCAACCCGTAGGCGGGACCGGCGAAGCGCGGGTCGATTTCGATATCCGCGTCCCGTATCGGCCGGTTCAGGCCGATCAGCGCCGCCGTGGCCTGCGCGATCCTGGTCACCGCGGACCGGGTCATCGCCGCATCGGCTGCCGTGTCGATCCCGATCAGCCGGCGGGGCCGTTCCTGCGCGGCGAATCCCACCACCATGCCGGCCTGGGTGGAGCCGGTGCAGGTCGCGGTCACCACCGTGTCGAAGAAGACCCCATGCGTCGGCCTCCTGTGCCGCCAGCTCGTCGGCGAAATGCGCGTAGCCGAGCCCGCCGAGCGGGTGGTCCGAGGCGCCCGCCGGAATCGCGTAGGGCTTGCCGCCCTCGCGCCGCACCTGCTCGAGCGCACGCTCCCAGGTTTCCTTCACCGCCGTTGAATAGCCCGCCCCCTCCAGCACCGTCTCGGCGCCCATGAGGCGGGAGAGCAGGATGTTGCCGACCTTGTCGTAAACGGGGTCGTCCCAGTGCGTCCATTCCTCCTGCACGAGGCGGCAGCGCAGCCCGAGGACGGCGGCGACGGCGGCCACCTGACGGGTGTGGTTCGATTGGATGTTGCCGATCGAGACCAGCGTGTCGCAGCCCTGCGCCAGCGCGTCGGCCGCGAGCCACTCCAGCTTGCGCACCTTGTTGCCGCCGAAGGCGAGGCCCGAGGCGACGTCGTCGCGCTTTGCCCAGACCTCGACGCCGAGTTCCTGGGAGAGCCGATGCAACGGGTGGATCGGCGAGGGCCAGAAACCGAGCTGGCGGCGCGGGAACCGGCGGGGAAGATCGAGGGCCATGCACCGCTCCGTTGCGTCCGTTGGGCATCGCTTGTAGCCCACGAACGCGCCCGCGTCAGGGTCCCGGCGGCGCCGGTGTCAGTGCTTTTGAATCGCCGCCGCCAGTTCGCGAACCCGCTCCGGCGAGCCCACGAACAGGTCCGCCGGGAAGTGCCGGTAGCTGACGATCTGCTTTGAAGATGCCCAGCCGGTCGTGAACGTTCACCGCCATCCCGGCCAGGTACTGAAGCCGCAGGTTGTCGTCGCGGTTGATCTCGGCATGAAGCAGCCACGGCGCGAGGTCCTGCGCCCGACCCGCGTAGATCCGGAGCAGATCGACCGCGGAGTGCACGCCGACATCGGCCAGCGACTGCGCCACCCGCTGGTATGCGGGCGAGTGCAGCCGCGCGTCGATCGCGTCGATGTCCACCGGCGCCGGCGTGTTCTCGCCCAGCAGGAACACGTCGTAGCCGCCGCCCGCGAGCTCGTTGGCCCAGATGGTGGCGCCGGGAAACACCGCGACGAAGGTGGCGATCTCGCTCTGCACCGCCGCGGCGCTGGTCTCATACAGCGGCACCCACTGCGTCACGATGCCGCCCGGGTTGAGGTGGCGCCTGACCAGCTCGAAATATTCCTTCGAGTAGAGCGCGGCGCTGCCCTTGACCCACGGATGGATCGGGTCGGAGGTGATGATGTCGAACTTCTCCGACGTGGTGCGGATGAAGTGCCGTGCGTCGTCATAGAAGATCTGCGTGCGCGGATCGCGCATCACCTCGTAGTTCTGGGCGCCGAAATAGCGCGTCGCGGTGGGCGGGATCAGCGGCTCGATCTCGCAGATCGCGATCCGCTGGATGCCGGGATAGGTGACGAACGAGCCCGCCGTGACGCCCGCGCCGAAGCCCACGATCAGCACCGACTTGGGGTTCGGATGGAACAGCGCCGGCATGTGCCCGAGCAGGCGTTGCAGCCGCATGTCGGTCGGGTAGGTGGACGCCTCGATCTTGCCGCTGACGTGGAACTGCAGGGCGCCGTCGTCGGCGCGGGAGATCGCGATCGAGGAATTGATGCCCTCGCCCGCGTACAGAATCTGCGACCGGCCGCGATCGACCATGATGCGCCGGCCATAGGCGATCAGCTCGGCCGGAACAGGCGCCACCCATACCGCCAGCAGCACGGTCGCCAGCGCCGCCGCGGCGAGGCCGGTCGCCGACATCGCCCGCCGGGCTGCCGGCACCAGCATGACCGCGGCACCCGCCGCCGCGAGCGCGAGCAGCACGCGCTGCGCGCCCTGGGTGCCGATCCACGGGATCAGGACCAGGCTGAACGCCAGCGCCCCCACGATCGCGCCGGCGGTGTTGGCGGCGTAGATCCGGCCGACCAGCCGGGAAGGGTCTTCGCCCGGCGCGGCGGCCGCGCCCAGCGCGAGGGGAAAGCTCGCGCCCCAGAGCACGGCCGCCGGCAGCAGGCTCCAGAGCGCCCGCGCGAGGTCGATCTGGAACGTCAGCCACGGCGAGGCGGACAGCAGCGGGTTGACCGGCCAGAACGGCACCGACCGTCCGAGCATGAACGCCGTCCATGCGATCGCCGCCACCAGGGCGAGCTGGCACAGGCCGAGGGCCACCGCCGGATTGCGGCCCCGCGCGGCCCGCGATCCCGCCCAGCTCCCGAACGCGATCCCGGTCAGGAAGACCGCGAGCAAGATCGAGAACGTGTAGACGGTTGCCCCCAGCAGCAGGCTGAGCACGCGCGTCCACACCACCTCCGCCCCGAGCGCCGACGCACCCGAGAGCGCGATCGCGAGATAGACCGCGACACGGCGCCGGCCGGCGCGCGCCAGGCGCGCCTCGGCCGGCGGGACCGCGGCCCGGGCGGGCGCGCGCCGAGCCAGCCACAGCGCGAACAGTGCCACCACCCCGTTCAGCGCCGCGGCGACCCAGGTGGCGACCGTCACGTCGGTGACGCGCAGCAGATAGAACCCGGCGATCAGGCATCCGGCCACCGCGCCGGTCGTGTTCGCGCCGTACAGCAGCCCCATCCACGAAACGCCCCGCGGCGTCGTCTCCAGCCAGCGCGCGATCGCGGGCAGCGACGCGCCCATCAGGATCGTCGGCGGCAGCAGGCAGATCGCGCAGATCAGCGCGCGAAACAGGACCGACGGCATGCCGTGCGCGACGGCGGAAGCGTAGGCGTTGTCGGCCAGCGGGATCACGACGAGTTGGAGCAGTCCGAACGCGCCGATGCCGAACTCGATGAGCGCGTAGGCGCGCAGCGGGTGCATCGGGTAGCGCGCGAGCACCCGCGGCAGCGCGAGGCTGCCGATGCAGAGCCCGCCCATGAAGGTCGCGAGCAGGACGCCGAGCGCCACAGCCGTCGCGCCGATCGCGAGCTCCAGCATCTGGTACCAGACGATCTCGTAGATCAGCGCGGAGCAGCCGCTGCCCACGAACAGGATCAGCAGCCAGGGCAGCACGCCCGAATATCCCGCCCGCGTCGCGGGGGGAGCGGCAAAGGAAGCCTCGTTCACCTGGCGTTCTTCCGTGATCGGCGGCAACCCGGTCTAGATAGGCCGTGCCGCGCCGGATCAAGCACCCTCAGCGCGGCCGGGGCGGGCGGGCGAGGCGGCGGGTGGCGCCGAGTGCGGCCAGCACCGCCACGATCAGGGCGGCGGTCCAGCGGGCGTTGGTGCCCGGCGCGTCGCCCTCCGCGCCCCAGACCAGCAGCACGAAAATGATCGTGACCACCACCAGCCCCCCGATCGCCGGCCCGCCGCGGCGCAGCACCAGCAGGCTGAGGGCGACGTAGGCGCCGTAGCAGCCGATCGCGGCCGCGCGCATGATGTCGAGCGTGACCAGCGTGAAGCGTTGCGCCAGCGCGTCCAGCGCCGCGCCGAGGTTGGAGGCCCACTCCAGCCCGTGCGAGACGAACCGCTCCGGCCCCACGAGATAGGCCAGGACGGCGAGCGCCAGCGCGCCGACCCAGACCAGGGCGATCGGATCGGGCCGGCGCGGCGCCGGCGGGCGCGGCTCGCTCAGCATAATGGACCTCCTTGCCGTCCCGCCGCCCATAGCAGCGGTGGCCCCCGCCTGCCACCCGGGCCGCCGGCCGGTCCCCGCGCGATTGGCACGCGGCGCGGGCGTGATCTATGGTCGAAGCGCCGGCCCACGCGGCGCGCGGCATCGCGTTCGCCGCCGTACGGCCAATGGGAGGATACGAAATGAAGCGATGGGCGCGACGGGCGACGCTGTTCGCGTGCGCGGCGATGCTGGCGGGGCTGGGGCTTTCCGCGCGCACCGCCGAGGCTGCTGACAAGAAGTTCAAGATCTTCCTCAGCATGAGCTACATCGGCAATGACTGGCAGGCCGAGGCCGCCAACATGGTCAAGGCCATGGCGGCGTCGAACACGCTCAAGGACAAGGTCGATCTGCAGGTGCAGGTCGCGGGCCCCAACGCGCAGCGGCAGATCCAGCAGATCAACGCCATGGTGCAGGCCGGCGCGAACGCGATCGTCGTCTATCCGATCTCGCCGACCGCGCTGAACTCGGCGGTGAAGAACGCGTGCAGCAAGGGCGTGCTGATCATCGCCTATGACGCCGACATCTCCGAGCCCTGCGCCTACAACGTCTCGATCGACCAGCTCGAGGCCGGGCGCGTGACCGCCGAGTGGCTGGCCAAGAAGCTCGACGGCAAGGGCAACATCGTCGTCATCACCGGCGTGCCCGGCACCTCCGTCGATACGCTGCGCACCAAGGCGGCGAAGGAAGTGTTCGCGAAATATCCCGGCATCCACATCGTCGCCGAGGCGACGGGCATGTGGAGCCAGGCGGTGGCGCGCACCGAGCTGTCGAAGATCCTCGCCACCCACAACTGGGACCAGATCGACGGGCTGTGGATGCAGGTCGGCTGCTACACCGCCAACACGATGCAGGTCGAGGCCGGCAAGCGCCCCGATCAGCTCAAGCCCTGCGCCGGCGAGGGCTCCAACGGCGGGCGGGTGCAGATGCTGCCGACGGGAACCGAGATCGAGGGCGCGAACGGCACCTATCGCCCGATGGGCGCGCCGCGCATCTCCTACGCCTCGCCGCCCTATTCCGGCGGGCTGGCGCTGAAGCTCATCGTCGAGAAGCTGGAGGGCAAGGACATCCCGAAGCGCACGACCCTGCCGCTGCCGCTCGTCACCAACGCGACAGCGAAGGCGTGCAAGGAAGGCACGTGGGAGGAGATGAAGGCGGGCTGCAATGCCTTCCCGCCGTCGCTGGTGCCGAACCCCGGCTGGTTCGCCTCGATCTATTCGCCGGAGACGCCGGAGATCGGGTTGCAGGCGGCGCTGGTCGGCCAGCCCGAGATGTGAGCGCGGGCCGCGTGACCCTCACCCTCCCGTTGCTGCGCAACGGGCCCCTCCCTCTCCCGCAAGCGGGAGAGGGGCTCGCACACGCGAGAGAGCACACGTCTTCTCCCTCTCCCGCTTGCGGGAGAGGGCCGGGGTGAGGGTGCCGGACGCGGCCATCGGCATCGAGGGTCTGCGCAAGACCTACGGCGCCACCGTCGCCGTCGATGACGTGACGTTCTCGATCGCCGCCGGCAGCGTGCACGCGCTGCTGGGCGAGAACGGCGCGGGCAAGTCCACGGTGGTCAAGCTGCTCTCCGGCCTCACGCTGCCGGATGCCGGCGGGTTCAGCATCTTCGGCCAGCGCGTGCGGCTCGCCAGCCCGCGCGCCGCGCACGCGCAGGGGATCGAGACCGCGTTCCAGGAGATGACGCAGGTCCGCGACCTGACCGTGCTCGACAACATGCTGCTGCCCTACGGTCCGCTCTCGCCGCTCGGCACCATCCGCCGCAGGCGGGCGCGCGATGCGGTGGCGGCGCATCTCGTGGCCCTGGGCCTCGCCGGCATCGACCTCGACGAGGAGGTGGTGGCACTCGAACTCGCGCAGAAGCAGAAGATCGAGATCGCGCGCGCGATCTTCCGCAAGCCGAAGATTCTGCTGCTGGACGAGCCGACCTCCTCGCTCGCCGGGCGCGACGTGGACTGGCTGGGCGAGATCATCGCGCGGCTCGCCGCCGGCGGCACCACCATCGTCTTCATCTCCCATCGGTTGCAGGAGGTGCGGGCGTTCTGCGGCGGCGTGACGGTGATGCGCAACGGCCGCCACATCGGCACCGGGCGCGTCGCGGACTACGCCGATGCCGACGTCATCAACATGATCGTCGGCCGTTCGCTCGACCACGCCTTTCCCGCGCGCCGCGCGGAGCGTGCGCTGGGCGCGGAGGTGCTGTCGGCGACGGCGCTCGCCACCAAGGGCAAGCTGCGCGATGCCTCGTTCCGCCTGCACGCGGGCGAGATCCTCGGCGTTGCCGGGTTGCAGGGCATGGGGCAGCTCGACCTGTTCCTCGCCTGCTTCGGCATGGCCGAACTGACTGCGGGCACGCTCGCCGTGGACGGCCGGCCGGTCGCGATCACCACCCCGGCCGATGCGGTGCGCGCCAATATCGGCATCAGCCTGGTGCCGGAAGACCGCAAGACCGAGGCACTGTTCCAGAAACTCTCAGGCGGGCACAACGCCTCGCTGCCGGTGATCGAGCGGTTCCGCCGCGGCCTGCTGATCGACCAGCGTGCCGAGCAGGCGGCGGTCGCGGCGGCGTTCGACCGGGTGGAGGTGGATCGCCGCGCGCTGTGGACGCGCGTCGGCGCCTTCTCCGGCGGCAACCAGCAGAAGATCGCGATCGCCAAGTGGCTGCTCGCCGAGGCGCGCGTGCTGCTGCTGTACGATCCGACGCGCGGCATCGATGTCGGCACCAAGAACGAGCTCTATGTCCTGATGCGCGCCTACGCGGATGCCGGCGGCGCCATCCTGTTCTACTCCACCGAAATCCCCGAGCTGGTGCATCTCGCCGACCGCGTGCTGGTGTTCTACGCGGGCGAGATTGCGGCCCAGATCGAGGGCGGCGATTTGAGCGAGGAGGCGATCCTGCGCGCGACCCTCGGCGCCGCCGGGCCGCACGAACGGGCGGCGTGATGGCGGGCGCGGCCGCCACCGCTGCGCCGCTCACTTCGGCCGCACGGCCGCGCCGCCTGCGGCTCGCGCGGCATCGCGGCCTGTTGCTGGCGCTCGCCGTGCTCGCCGTGCTGATCGCCGTGGTGATGAACCTGGGCAGCGCGCGGCTCACCTACTACGACCTGTCGCAGCTCGCGACGACCGGCGCGACGCTCGCCATTGCCGCGGCCGGACAGACGCTGGTGGTGCTGTCGGGCGGATTCGATCTTTCCGCCGGCGCCGTCGTGTCGCTGGTCAATGTCGTGCTGGCGACGGGGTTTCCGGATGCCGCGACCTCACCGCTGCTCCTGGTCCTGGCCGGTGTCGGCATCGGCATGGCGTCGGGCGCGTTCAACGGATTCTTCGTCGCCGTGCTGCGCATGCAGCCGATCGTCGTCACGCTCGCCACGATGTTCATCCTCCAGGGCGTCACGCTGCTGGTGATGGAGAAGCCGGGCGGCACCGTGCCGGCAACGCTCGCCGACCTGTTTCTCGGCGATGCGATCCCCAACCTGCTGCCGCGGCCGATCGTGCTGCTGGCGATCCTGCTCGCGCTGTGGGCGTGGCTGCGGCGCACGCGCCTCGGCGTCGCGATCTACGCCGTGGGCAGCGACGCCGAGGCGGCGCGGGCGGCGGGCATTCCGACCACGCGCACGCTGTTTCTCGTCTATGTGCTGGCGGGCGGCTGCTACGGGCTCGCGGGCACGTTCATCTCGGCGCAGACCGGGTCCGGCGATCCGCTGGTCGGCAACCCGATGCTGCTGGAAGTGTTCGCGGCGATCGTGGTCGGCGGCACGCGCCTCGGCGGCGGGCGCGGCGGCGTGCTGGGCGCCATCGTCGGCGCCTACATCCTCATGCTCGTCGTCAACATCCTGCTCGTCCTCAACGTCTCCGCCTATTACTCGACGGTGGCGGAGGGCGGCATCCTGATCCTGGCCGTGCTGGGCGCTGCGATCGGGCGGGACACGAAGCTGGCGGCGGCCCTGCGCTACGCGCGCACGCGGTGGCACGCGTGGCGGGCCGGCCTGCTGCCGGCGCAGCGCGGCGGTGCCTCGCGGTTGCTGCGATTGCCGGCCGGCACGGCGCGCCCGCTCGCGCTACCGTCGTTGCTGGTGCGGCATGCGGAGGCGCTGCGCTTCGCGCTGCCCGCCTACGTGTTCTTCGCGCTCACCGTGATCGCGACCGAGCTCGTGCTCGGCCACACGCTCGCGGACTGGACCTATTACGACCGGCTGATCGTGCTGTGCACGTTCCTCACCATCCTCGCCCTCGGGCAGGGCGCGGTGATCCTCACCGGCGGGCTCGACCTGTCGCTGCCCTGGACGATCGGGCTGTGCGGCATCCTGTTCGCCGGCATGGTGAAGGGATCGGACGCGGCGCTGCCCTATGCGCTGCTGCTGGTGCTGCTCGCCGGTGCCGGGATCGGCCTGGTCAACGGGCTCGGCATCGTCGTGCTCGGCATCTCGCCGATCGTGATGACGCTGGCGATGAACGGCATCCTGCAGGGGCTTGCGCTGGTCTATTCGAACGGCACCCCGGACGGGTTCTCCTCGCCACTGCTGCGCCGCTTCATGACCGACGCCTCGCTCGGCGTGACGCCGGTGGTGCTGTTCGACGTCGCGTTCGTCGTCTTCGCGGTGCTGCTGCTCGGCCGCACGCCGTTCGGGCGGCGCATCTATGCGGTGGGCAACGGCGAGCGGGTGGCGGCCCTCTCGGGCGTCGCGGTGGGTGGCGTGCTGGTGCGCGTCTACATGCTCTCGGGGCTCTGCGCGGCGCTGGTCGGCGCGCTGCTCACCGGGTTTTCCGGGCAGGCGAGCCTGGGCATGGGCGACGAGTATCTGCTGCCCTCGATCGCAGTGGTGGTGGTGGGCGGCGCGCTGATCACCGGCGGACGGGGGCACTATCTCGGCATGCTGGGCGGCGTGTTGCTGCTGACCGCATTGCAGACGCTTCTCGCCGGGACCACGCTGCCCTATGCCACGCGCGCGATCCTGTTCGGCGTGGTCGTGCTGGGCGCCGTGATGGCGCTGCGCGAGCGTCGGAGCTGACCGAACGGAGAAAGAATCATGCCTGACGAGATTGCCACGCTCGCCATCCAGCCCGGCCTGCGAGCCCTCGTGACCGCCGGGGCCGGCGGCATCGGCCGCGCGATCGCCGACGCGCTGATCGCGAGCGGCGCGCGGGTGCATATCTGCGACGTCGATCCGGCCGCGCTGGCGGCGTTCGGCGCCGCGCACAAGGGCGCCGGCGTCACGCAGGCCGACGTGGCGAACGAGGACGACGTGACACGGCTGTTCGCCGAGGCGTCGGCGCATCTCGGCGGGCTGGACGTGCTGGTGAACAACGCCGGCATCGCCGGACCGACCGGTGCGGTCGAGGAACTCGCGCCCGATGCGTGGCGGCGCTGCATCGATGTGTGCCTCACCGGGCAGTTCCTGTGCACGCGACTCGGCGTGCCGATGCTGAAGCAGGCCGGCGGCGGCGCGATCATCAACATCTCCTCCGCCGCCGGGCGCCACGGCTATGCCTGGCGCACGCCCTACGCGGCGGCGAAATGGGGCGTGATCGGCTTCACCCAGTCGCTCGCCAAGGAACTCGGCCCGGCCAATATCCGCGTCAACGCGATCCTGCCCGGCATCGTCGCCGGCCCGCGCATCGACGGCGTGATCGCCGCGCGCGCGCAGCAGGAGGGCGTCAGCCATGCCGAGATGGAACGCCAGTACCTCAGCCGCGTATCGCTACGGCGGATGGTGACGGCGGCCGACGTCGCGGGCAGCGTGCTGTGGCTGCTCTCCGCCGCCGGGCGCAACATCTCCGGCCAGTCGATCGGCGTGGACGGAAACGTGGAGACGCTGTGATGGAGGCGCTGCAACCACATCTGGGCAGCCGGCGCGAGCGGCGCTTCGTTGTGGCGCGCGAGCATACCGTGCCGGCGCTGCCGCTCGTCTCGCCCTCGGTCACCGGCATGCCGGAGGTGCTGGCGACCCCGGTGCTGGTCGCGATGGTGGAGTGCGCCTGCGCCGAACACATGCTCGACGTGGCGCCGGATATCGGCCTGTCGCTCGGCGTCGTGGTCGAGATCGAGCACACCGCGGCGACGCCGGTGGGCTTCACCGTCACGCTGACGAGCGAGCTCGTGTCGCTCGACGGGCGCCAGGTGACGTTCAAATACAGCGCGCATGACGGGGTTGATGCGATCGGCGCCGGGCGCCATGTGCGCGCCGTGGTGCCGCGCGCGCGCTTCGAGCAGCGGCTCGCGGAAAAGCGGTCGCGCGCCAGCTGACCGGCAGCCGCGCCCGGGAAGGGCTTGGCGTGGGGCCGGCGCGTTGCTAGCAGGCACGCCGTAACGAGAGGAGCACGCGAGCATGGCAGCCGAAAAGCCCACGGGGCCGGTGAGCGTCGAGTTGGACCGCAGCGAGGCCGCGCTGGTGGTCGGCGAGGATGAGGAGGGCGGACTGTCGGTGCGCGTCCTCAACGGCAGCGGCAGCGACGAGGCGATCACCGAACTCGGCGACGCGCCGGAACTGGTGCTGGCGCTGGCCACGCGCCTGATGAAAGACCCCGATTTCCAGGACGACGTGCTCGACTGGTACTACGAGCACATCGAGGACGAAGACGGCGAGGAAGAGGACGAGACGCCTGAAGAGGACTAGGCGTGTCGGAACCGGGCGCCGCGAGCGGGCTTGCGGCGCTGCTGGACCAGCTCGGCATCGTCGTTCAGACCGCGCAGCATCCGCCCGTGTTCACGGTGGCGGAGGCGGCGGCGCATCCGCACGGCTTGCCGGGCGAGGACACGAAGAATCTGCTGCTGAAGGATGCGAAGGGCGCATTGTTCTTGGTGACGATGCGCGCCGATCGCCGTGCTGACCTGCGTGCCCTGCCGGCGCTGCTCGGCGCCAAGCGGCTGTCCTTCGCCTCTGCCGAAACGCTGCAGGAGGCGCTGGGCGTCGCGCCTGGCGCGGTGACGCCGCTCGCGCTGATCAACGACGCCGCGCACCGGGTGAGCTTCGCGCTCGATCGCGCGCTTGCGGAGGCGGCGCGCATCATCTGTCATCCGCTGGTCAACACCGAAAGCGTCTCCATCGCCACGGTTGATTTGCGGCGGCTTGCTCGAAGAACTGAAAGTTGCAGTTCGCATCGTCGAGTTCGAGGAGTCTGCAACGATCTGAGATTATCGCGCCTCGCTCACGCATCTGCGTTTTAGCGCGCGCCCCGCGCGGCGCGATAAGACGGGAATGTTCATCGGCCGCGAGCACCGGCTGCCGCGAACGGGTTCGCGCTACCGGCCGTCCTGGGACGAATACCCGCAAGCACGCGCAGTTCCGGTGCGGCGGCGCTGGGCGTGGTTCCTGTTCTATGCGGGGCTCGGGGCCGTCGGGGCGATCGCGACCTTCGTTGGCGGCGTGATCCTGTTCGATCTGCAGCGCGCGTCGTGGCCGGTAACGCAGGCGGAGGGCCCGGTCGCCGCCCCGGAACCGACGACCATCGCGGAGGCGCAGCGCCAGTTGCGTGTCCTGCAGCGCCAGATTCAGGAAACGCGGCAACGCTCGCGGAGCTTTGGGCGCAGGAGAACCGGCTCAACCAGAATACCGCGAAGCCGGCCCAGGCGGGCGTCGCGCCGCTGGCGCCGCTGGCGGCATCGTCCGCTGTCACCGGGCCGCAGACGCTCGACACGCTGCTCTGGCGGATCCGCGAGGCGCGCGCGCGGCTCGCGGCACTGCGGTCGGAGGCGGCGCAGCGTGCCGCGGCGCAGGCGGAGCTCAACGCACAGGCGAAGCGCGAACCGCCGCCGGCCGTGGCTGCGCCGCTGATCCCGGAGGCGGCGCCGCGACGGGCCGCGGCGCGCAGGCCGGCGCCGCCCGCGAGCGATGAGGAATTCGGCCTGTCCACGCAAGCGGTGCCCCAGCGGGCGCCGCGCTCGGGCGGCGGGGCGGGTCCGTCGACCGGAGCGGCGGGCGGCAATGGCGCTCCCGGCGCGTCCGCCGGTGCCAACGGGACCGGAGCCGCAGCGGGCGGTGGCGCCGCCGGTGGCGGTACCGACCGGTGCGGGCGCGGCGGGCTCGGCCGGAAGCGCGGCTGGTGCCAGCGGCGCCGCTGCGGGAACCGGTGCGTCCGGCAGCGGCGGCAGCGCAGGCACCGGGTCGGCTGGGCATGGAAGCGCCCCTGGCGCCGCCGGCGCCGGTGCGAGTGGTGGCGGTGCGAGTGGTGGCGGTGCGAGTGGTGGCGGTGCGAGTGGTGGCGGTGCGAGTGGTGGCGGTGCGAGTGGTGGCGGTGCGTCCGGCGCAGGCGGAGCGGCGGCCGGCGCCGGCGCCGGCGGAGCGGCAGGCGCGGGCACCGGTGCGAGCGGAGCTGCGGCTGGCGCGGCGGGCACCGGCGGTTCAGGGGCGGGCAGCAGCGGGAGCGCCGGCGGCGCCAGCTCCAGCGGGCACGGCAGCGCGCCGGGCGGCGCGGGTGCCGGTGCGGGTGGCGGAGGTGCGGCTGGTGCGAGTGGCGCCGGTGCCGGCGGAGCGGCAGGCGCGGGCACTGGCGCGAGCGGCGCAGGTGCCGGCGCGGCAGGGGCAGGCGGTTCGGCGGCAGGCGGTTCGGGGGCCGGTAGCAGCGGAAGCGCCGGCGCGGCCAGCTCCAGCGGGCACGGCAGCGCGCCGGGCGGCGCGGGTGCCGGCGCGAGTGGTGCCGGCGCGGGTGGTGCCGGTGCGGGTAGTGGCGGTGCGGGTAGTGGCGGTGCGGCTGGTGCGAGTGGCGCCGGTGCCGGCGGAGCGGGAGGCGCGGGCTCTGGCGCGAGCGGCGCGGGTGCCGGCGCGGCAGGGGCAGGCGGTTCGGCGGCAGGCGGTTCGGGGGCCGGTAGCAGCGGAAGCGCCGGCGCGGCCAGCTCGAGCGGGCACGGTAGCGCGGCGGGCGGCGCGGGTGCCGGCGCGGCGGGGGCAGGCGGTTCGGGGGCGGGCAGCAGCGGGAGCGCCGGCGGGGCGAGCTCGAGCGGGCACGGCAGCGCGCCGGGCGGCGCGGGTGCCGGCGCGGGTGGTGCCGGCGCGGCTGGTGCCGTGCGAGTGGGCCGGTGCGGGTGGTGGCGGCGCGGCCGGTGCAAGTGGCGCGGGTGCCGGCGCGGCGGGGGCAGGCGGTTCGGGGGCGGGCAGCAGCGGAAGCGCCGGCGGTGCCAGCTCCAGTGGGCACGGCAGCGCGCCGGGCGCCGCCGGGGCCGGCGCGAGCGGCGGGGCGGGATCGGGTGCGGCGGGATCGGGTGCGGCGGGACGGGTGGCGGGGGATCGGGCGCGGCGGGTGGTAGCGGTGCGGGCGCGGGAAGCGCGGGCAGCGGCTCCGCGGGGTCGGCGGGGAGCGCGGGGAGTGGATCGGCGGGCGCGTCCGGCAACGGTGGCGTGGGGGTCGGCGTCGGCGGTTCCGGGGTTGGCGTGGGGGTCGGGGGAGTGGGCGTCGGCGTCGGCTCGGCGGGCGTGGGCGTCGGTGTCGGCAGCGTGGGGGTCGGCGTCGGACCCGCAGGCGTCGGGGTCGGCGTGGGCAGCGTGGGCGTCGGCGTGGGGGCTTCCGGCGTTGCCGGAGGGCACGGGCACGGCCATGGTCATGGCGGCGGTGGCCCCGGAGGCGGTGGTCGGCGGCGGCGGCGGCGGCGGCGGCGGTGGCGGCGGAGGCGGCGGCGCCGGCGGGCGTTGAGGTTTGGTATCGCAAATATGGGGTGCGCCATATCAGATACCGGCGCGCCTAACCCTTCGCGGCCGCCGCCAAGGCCCGGTCGATGAAGGCGGCCGTGCTGCCGAGATAGCGCGCCGGATCGGTGAGCGCCCCGATCGCCGCCGCGTCCAGCTTCGCCGCCACCGCCGGCTCGCGCGCCAGCGCCGCCGCGAGCGAGATCCCCTCGCGCAGCGCCGCATCGCACGCGCGCGCGACGACGTGATGCGCCTCGCCGCGGCCGAGCGCGGGCGCGAGGCCCATCATCACCGCCTCGGCCATGATCAGCCCGCCGCTCGCATCCAGGTTGCGCCGCATGCGCGCGGCATCGACGACGAGCCCCTCGGCGAGCATGCGCGTGTGCACCAGCGCGCCGTGCGCGAGCACGAAGGCCTGCGGCACGGCCAGCGCCTCGGCCTGCCACGGACCGGTCCCGCGCTCCTGATCCTGCGCCATCGCGTTCTGCATCAGCGGCACCAGCGCCTGCACGCCGCGCGCCGCGGCGAGGATGTATTCCGACGCGATCGGGTTGCGCTTCTGCGGCATGGTGGACGAGCCGCCGCGGCCGGGCGCGTGCGGCTCCGCCACTTCCGCCACCTCGGTCTGCGCGAGCAGGATCACGTCGGTCGCGATCTTCGCCAGACTCCCTGTCAGCAGGCCGAGAAAACTCACCGCCTCGGCCAGCCCGTCGCGCGCGACATGCCATGGCAGCGGTGGCGCGCCGAGCCCGAGTTCGACGGCAAGCGCATCCGCAACCGCGAGCCCGGCGCCGTCGAGCGAGGCGAGCGTGCCGGCGGCACCGCCGAACTGCACCCGCTCCACGCGCGGGCGAAGTTGGTCCAGCCGCTCGCGGTGCAGCGCCAGCGGCGCCAGCCACACCGCGCATTTCAGCCCGAACGTGATCGGCAGCGCGTGTTGCAGATGCGTCCGGCCCGGCATCACCGTCGCCCGATGCGCATCGGCGAGCGCCGCGAGGGCGGCGAGCGTTGCCGCGAGTTCCGCGCGGATCAGCGCGAGCCCGTCGCGCACTTGCAGCACCAGCGCGGTGTCCACGATGTCCTGCGTCGTGGCGCCCCAGTGCGTCCACCGCCCCGCCGCCTCACCGGCCGCGCCGGTGAGGAGTTTCACCAGCCCGACGACGGGATAGCCGACATTGCGCACGCTCGCGGCGAGCGTGGGAAGATCCAGAATCTCCGGCCGCGCGGCGGCGGCGATCGCAGCGGCCGCGTCGGCCGGGATCACGCCGAGGCGGCCCTGCACGCGCGCCAGCGCCGCCTCCACCGCCAGCATGCGCGCGAGCTGCGCGGTGTCGTCGAAGATCGCGCGCATGGCGTCGGAGCCGAACAGCGTGCCGAACACGGCGCTGTCGGCAGGATTGACCGGCATGGCTCAGGAACTCCAGGAATTCCATGATTGCGGCGGCAACTTCCGCCGGACGCTCGACGGTCGGCAGATGCGCGGCGCGGTCGATCGTCACCAGGCGCGCGCCGGGAATCGCAGCCGCGATCGCGGCGGCGGCGGCGGGCGGCGTCGCTTCATCCTGCGCGCCGACCAGCACCAGCGTGGGGACGCGAAGCCCGGCGGTGCTCGCACGCAGGTCGCCGCCCGCGAGGGCTTCCGCGGCGCCGGCATAACCCTCGGGCGCGGTGCGGCGCAGCATCGCGCGCAGCCCGTCGGCGGCGGGATCGTCCTGGAACGCGGCGGTGACCCAGCGCGCCAGCACCGGCGCCACCAGCGGTTCCATGCCCTGGCTGCGCACGATGCGCGCCCGCTCATGCCACGCATCCGGTGGCAGAAACTGCATGGCGGTGTCGCAAAGGACCAGGGCAGCGACCCGCTCCGGCGCCAGCGCCGCGAGGGCCTGGGCGATCGCCCCGCCGATCGACAGCCCGCACACCGTCGCCCGCCCGATGCCGCGCGCGTCGAGCACCGCCAGCGCGTCGCGCGCCAGCATTTCCAGCGTGTAGGGGCCGGGCGGCACGCTGGTGAGGCCGTGGCCGCGCAGGTCCGGCCGGATCACCCGCCAGCGTCGCGCCAGCACCGCCGCCGGGCCGTCCCAGACATGCAGGCTGGTGCCGAGCGAATGCAGCATCAGCAGCGGCGGCGCGCCCTCCGGCCCGTCCTCCTGCACATGCACCACCAATCCGCCCGCCCGCACGAACATGCGCCGCCCTCCCTCGCTTGCCGGGCGATGCTAGCGGCTTGACCGCGGCCGCGCATCCGCCCGCAATGGGCGGCGGACACGCGGGAGGGGCGGATGCGCACGCAGGTTGCGATCATCGGGGCCGGGCCGGCCGGGCTGCTGCTGTCGCATCTGCTGCACCGGGCCGGGATCGCGAGCGTGGTGCTGGAGAACCGCTCGCGCGCGACGATCGAGGCGACGATCCGCGCCGGCGTGCTGGAGCACGGGACGGTGGAGCTGCTGACCGCGACCGGCGTGGGCGCGCGGCTGGCGCGCGAGGGGCTGATGCACCACGGCATCGAGCTGCGCTTCGGCGGCGCCGGGCATCGCATCGACTTCGCCGCCCTCACCGGCAAGGCGATCACCGTCTATCCGCAGCACGAGGTGCTGAAGGACCTGATCGCCGCACGCCTCGCGGATGGCGGCGATCTGCGGTTCTCGGTCGCCGATGTGCGGCTGGAGGGCGTCGAGACCGAGCATCCGCGCGTGCACTGCACCGATGCGGCGGGTGTTGCGCTGGACATCGACTGCGATTTCATCGCCGGCTGCGACGGCGCCCACGGCATCGCCCGCCAGGCGATGCCGGAGCGCGTGCGCCGCGAGTATCTGCGCATCTACCCGTTCGGCTGGTTCGGCATCCTGGCCGAAGCCCCGCCGTCGTCGCACGAGCTGATCTATGCCCGCCACGACCGCGGCTTCGCGCTGATCTCCACCCGCACGCCGACCGTGCAGCGGATGTATTTCCAGTGCGATCCCGCCGAGCCGGCGGAGCGGTGGTCGGAGCGGCAGATCTGGGACGAGTTGCAGGCGCGCACTGCCGCCACCGGGTTTTCGCTGCACGAGGGCCCGATCTTTCAGCGCGGCGTGATCGCGATGCGCAGCTTCGTCTGCGAGCCGATGGCCCACGGGCGGCTGTTTCTCGCCGGCGACGCGGCGCATGTCGTGCCGCCCACGGGCGCCAAGGGGCTCAATCTGGCGGCGGCCGACGTGGCGCTCCTGGCGCGCGCGCTCGGTGCACACTATCGCGAGAATGCGCGCGCTCCGCTCGACGCCTACTCCGCGACGGCGCTCGCGCGCGTGTGGCGGGCGCAGCATTTTTCCTGGTGGATGACATCCATGCTGCACCGCTTCGACGATGTGAGCGAGTTCGACCGCCGCCGCCAGTTGGCGGAGCTGGAGTTGGTCGCGTCCTCGCGCGCGGCGGCAACGTCTCTCGCGGAGATGTATGTCGGATCGCCGTTCATGTGACCATGGGTTGCATCATCCAGCCTCCTCGTCGCGTGATCCGTGACAATATCGCGATGGCGCCGAACTCTGCCGTGGCGGCGGTGTTACGCCAGCATGCACGTTGCGATCTGTAACTTCGTGAACAATCGGGTGCTCCGTGGCGTAGATACAGAAACTGCGCGCATTTCAACGGATCAGGCGCCGGCAGAAGGTCTGATTTCCCACAGTAACGTGATTGGAGTTCACCCGTGGCATCCTCGACTCCTATGGCCGGAAGATTGCAGGGCGGTGCGGCAGATCGCTGAAATCCGATGAAACATCATCACGCTCCCGATCGCGTCCGCATGCCGTGCTCCGGCGCGGCGGCGGGCAAGTGCCAGCTTGCATGCCCGGCACTGTTCACTATGGTGGGCACGCATGAGCGATAGTCTGCCTCGCGAAAGGCGGCGGGAGATGGCCGTCATCGGGCCGGGCAATCTGCTGCGGGAAGCCGTCGCCGAGGTGATCGCGCCACGGGCGAGCGTTGCCATTGCGGACCCGATGGTCAGCATCGGGATGCCGGTCTTCAACGGCCAGAACTTCCTGCGCAAGGCGATCGACTCGGTGCTGGCGCAGACTTTCTGCGATTTCGAACTGATCATCAGCGACAACGCCTCGACCGACGAGACGGCGGCGATCTGCCACGACTACGCCGAGCGCGACGCCCGCGTGCGTTATGTCCGCAACGCGCAGAACGTTGGCGCGGGGCCGAACTTCGACCGCTGCTTCGCGCTGGCGCGCGGGCGGTATTTCCAATGGGCGGCGCATGACGACATGTTCGCCCCCGACTATCTCGCGCGCGCCGTCGCGGCGCTGGAGGCGCAGCCGGACGCGGTGCTGTGCACGGCCGGCATCGTGGAGATCGACGCCGACGATACGGTGATCCGCACCTTCGCAACCGATCTTGACGACGCCACCGCGGCCGATCGCGTGCGCCGCTTCGCCTGCGTCATTCACACGCGCCACCAGTGCGAGGATTTCTTCGGCGTCTATCGGCGCGAGGCGCTGCTGGGCACCGGCCTGATCGGCACCTATAGCGGCTCCGACCGCGTGCTGCTGGCGGAGATGGCGCTGCGCGGGCGGTGGGTGCGCCTGAATGCGCCGCTGTTTCTGCACCGCGACCACGCGCAGCGCGCGACGCGGGCGTTGCTGCTGGTGGACCATGCGGCGGCGCTGCGCTGGCAGAACGGCGACGGCGACGGCCACCACGACGACGGCGGCGGGCGGCATGGCGAGCACTTCCATCTGACGCTCTATCGGCACTATTGGCGCGTGGTGCAGCGGAGCGTGCCGCCCGGCGAGCGTGCGGCGTGCTATCGCGAACTGATGCGCTGGTGGATCACCGACGGGCATTCCTTCGACGTGCTGCGCGATTTGTTGCGCAGCATCGACCCGCATCTGCTGGTCGCGGCGCGGGCGCTGAAGCGCGCCCTGGTCGGCACGAACCGCGACCTGCGCCCCGGCAGCCTGCCCACGCTCGAGCGCTGAGGGCGCCAGAGCTTCGCGCCGGAGCGATTGACCGTCGCCGGTGCGGATCGCATCCTGCCGGCGATGAACGAGCGGACCAGCGAGACGGCGGCCGGGCGACGCGGCGGGCGGCGTGCCCATGGCGCCCGGCGGGCCGGGCCGATCGCGCAGAAGCCGTTTCAGCCAGCCGCGCCGGCGGTTTCCGCCGACGGCGATCGTCTCCGAGGATGAGCTGGAGGCGATCCATCGCGCGTCGCTCACGATTCTCGAAGAGATCGGCATGGATTTCCTCAACGCCGAGGCGCGCGCGCTGGCGCGAGCGGCCGGCGCGGAGGTGACGGAGGGCGCGGCGCGGGTGCGCTTCGATCGCGGGCTGATCGCGGCGCTGGTCGCGCACGCCCCGGCCGAGTTCACGCTGCATGCGCGCAACCCGGCGCATGACGTGCGCTTCGGCGCCGACTGGGTCGCGTTCGCGCAGATGGCGTCGGCGCCGAACTGCGCCGACGCCGATCGCGGCCGCCGGCCCGGCAGTCAGCAGGATTTCCGCAACCTGGTGAAGCTCGGCGCAGATGTTCAACATCCTGCATCTCACCGGCGGCTATCCGGTGGAGCCGGTCGATCTGCATGCCTCGATCCGCCACCTCGACTGCCTCGCCGATTTCGTGCGGCTGACCGACAAGGCGTTTCGGCGCCTATGCGCTGGGCGCCGCGCGCATGCGCGACGGGATCGAGATCGCGCGCATCGGGCGGGGGATCGACGCGGCGCGGCTGGAACGCGAACCCTCGCTGCTCACCGTCATCAACTCCTCCTCGCCGCTGCGCCTCGACGATCCGATGCTGCAGGGCATGATCGGAGATGGCGGCGCGCAACCAGGTGGTGGTGATGACGCCGTTCACGCTCGCGGGCGCGATGGCGCCGGTGACGATCGCCGGGGCGCTGGCGCAGCAGAATGCCGAGGCGCTGGCGGGGATCGCGTTCTGCCAGATGGTGCGGCCGGGCGCGCCGGTGATGTATGGCGGCTTCACCTCCAACGTGGACATGAAGTCGGGCGCACCGGCATTCGGAACGCCGGAGTACATGAAGGCGCAGGTCGTGGGCGGGCAGCTCGCGCGGCGCTACCGCATTCCCTATCGCACCTCGAATGTCTGCGCGGCGAACACGGTGGATGCGCAGGCGGCGTACGAAAGCCTGTTTTCGCTGTGGGGCGCCGATGGCGGGCGGCGGGCACCTGGTGAAGCACGCGGCCGGGTGGCTGGAGGGCGGGCTGACCTGCGGTTTCGAGAAGACCATGCTGGACGTGGACCTCCTGCAGATGGTTGCAGAGTTCCTCGACCCGCTGGTGGTGGACGAGGCGACGCTCGGGCTCGACGCGATCCGCGACGTGGGGCCGGGCGGGCATTTCTTCGGCACCGCGCACACGCAGGCGCGCTATCGCGATGCGTTCTATGCGCCGCTGATCTCCGACTGGCGCAACTTCGAGAGCTGGCGCGAGGCCGGCAGCCCGACCGCGCTGGACCGGGCCAATCGGCTGTGGAAGGAGGCGCTCGCCGCCTACGAGCCGCCGCCGCTCGACGCCGCGGTGGCCGAGGAACTGGATGCGTTCGTCGCGCGGCGCAAGGCGGAAGGCGGGGTGAAGACCGATTTCTGAGCGCCGCGCCGCGGCGGCGCCGGCATGGCCTCGACAGGCGCGAGACGCCGACTAGAATAGCGCGGTCGGCGCGTTCCGAAACCGCCGGGTCATCCCACAGGTCCCGCGGCCACGAGAGGAAACACGATGGCGGATCTGATGACGCCGACCTACGCGCACAACATGCGCATCATCGGTCACACCGACCAGGGCGGCGGGCGCGCCGATGGCGTGCAGATCATGGTGCACAAGGGCTACGCCTATATCGGGCATATCTTCTCGAAGGGGTTTTCGGTCGTCGATGTGCGCGACCCGACGAAGCCCAAGCCGGTGCAGCACGTTGCCGCGCCGCCGAACACCTGGACGCTGCACCTGCAGCAGCACGACGACCTGCTGCTGGTCGTGCATGCGAAGGACATGTTCGCGCAGGCCGAGCTGGCCGACGAGAAGAACTACTACAAGGGCAAAGGCAGCTTCCATGCCGAGCCGCCGCAGGCGCGGGACTGGTCGGCGGGGCTCGCGGTCTACGACGTGAGCAAGCCGGAGGCGCCGCGGCAGATCGGCTTCATGCCGATCGAGGGCGGCGGGCTGCACCGCTGCTGGTACACCGGCGGCCGCTGGGCCTATGCCTCGGCGCTGCTCGACGGATTCTCCGACTACATCCTGATCACGATCGACATGCAGGATCCGGCAAAGCCGCGCATGGCCGGGAAAATTCTGGCTGCCGGGCATGAACCTCGCCGCCGGCGAGACGCCGGACTGGCCGAGCGAATACGGCCGCTACGGCCTGCACCATCCGATCGTGCACGGCGACATCGCCTATTGCAGCTGGCGCGACGCCTGCCTCGCGGTCGTGGACGTGAGCGACCGTGCCGCACCGAGGCTGATCACGCACCGCATGTGGGCGCCGCCGTTCGGCGGCGGCACGCACAACGCGCTGCCGCTGCCGAAGCGGCGAGCTGCTGATCGTCGTCGATGAGGCGGTGCTGGACAACAAGGAGGATGGCGAGAAGCCGATCTGGGTGTTCGACAACCGCGTCAAGTCGAACCCGATCAGCATCGCCACCTTCCCCGAGCCTGCCGACCGCGACTATGTCGCCGTGGGCGGCCATTTCGGGCCGCACAACATCTACGAGAACCGTGCCAGCGGCTTCGTCAGCGAGGAGCTGATCTTCGCGACCTATCAGAACGCCGGGCGTGCGCGCCTACGACATCCGCGACAAGTTCCGGCCGGTGGAAGTCGGCAGCCTGCGTGCCGCCGGCGCCGAAGAAGCTGGTGGACCCGCGGCCGAACCGGCCGGTGGTGCTGCATTCCGCCGACGTGTTCGTCGGACAGCAACGGGATCTGCTACTGCACCGACTTCTCTGCCGGGCTCTACATCGTCGAATACAAGGGCTGAGCGGGGAGAGGCGGATCGCATGGCCAGTTCCGAGGCGCCGCAGCCGGCCTACGCCCGCAACATGCGCCTGATCGGGCATTCCGATCAGGGCGGGCGCTCCGACGGCCAGCAGATCATGGTGCACCGCGGCTACGCCTATATCGGCCATGTGTGCTCGAAGGGATTCTCGATCGTCGACGTGCGGGACCCGCACAATCCGAAGACCGTCGGCTACGTCGCGAACCCGCCGAACACCTGGAGCCTGCATCTGCAGGTGCACGACGACCTGCTGCTGCTCGTGCATGCGCCGCGACATGTTCTCGATCCCCGAGATGGCGGACGAGCGCAACTACTACAAGGGCAAGGCCGACTTCCATGCCCATGACGAGGTGCCGGCCGAGCGCGCGTGGTCGGCCGGCATGGCGGTCTACGACATCTCCAACCCGGAGGCGCCGCGGCAGATCGGATTCATGCCGGTGGCAGGGGGCGGGCTGCACCGCATCTGGTATGTCGGCGGTCGCTGGGCCTATGCCTCGGCGCTGTTCGACGGCTTCACCGACTACATCTTCATCGCGATCGACATGCAGGACCCGACGCACCCGCGCATCGCGGGGCGCTACTGGCTGCCGGGGATGCATTTCGCGGCCGGCGAGACGTCCGAACTGGCCGCTGGAGCACGGGCGCTACGGGCTGCACCACGCGGTGGTGGAGGGCGACATCGCCTATTGCAGCTGGCGCGATGCCTGCCTCGTCGTCCTCGACGTCGCCGACCGCAGCGCGCCGAAGCTCATCACGCATCAGCGCTGGTTCCCGCCGATCGGCGGCGGCACGCACAACGCGCTGCCGCTGCCCGACCGCGACCTGCTGATCGTGCTGGACGAAGCGGTGCTCGACGAAGTGCAGGACGGCTACAAGCCGATCTGGGTGTTCGACAACAAGGTGAAGAGCGCGCCGGTCTGCATCGGCACGTTTCCGCTGCCGACCGACCGCGACTATCGCGCCGTCGGCGGCCATTTCGGCCCGCACAACGTGCACGAGAACCGGCCCGGGAGTTTCCAGAGCTCGGAACTGATCTTCGCCACCTACCAGAACGCCGGCGTGCGGGTCTACGACATCCGCAATCCGTACCAGCCGGCCGAGGTCGGGGCGTGCGTGCCGCCGGCGCCCAAGAAGCTGCTCGATCCGCGGCCCAACCGGCCGGTGGTGCTGCATTCCGCCGACGTCTTCGTCGACCGCAACGGCATCGCCTACTGCACGGACTGGAGCGGCGCCGGCCTCTACATCATGGAATACACCGGCTGAAGCAGCGAGGGCGGCACCCGCGTGCCGCCGCCCTGCGTTCGAACCGCCTACTTCCCCCAGATCTTGCGATAGATGTCCTTGTAGCCGTTCTCCGGGTCGTAGATGTTGTTCGGCCCGCCGTCGCGGTCGAGGTTGGAGGCGATGAAGAGATGCGGCGGCGGGACGAAGCCGCTCGGCTTCTCGCCGGCGAAGGCGCGGTTCAGCTCGTCGATGCACATCCAGCCGTGCAGGTGCAGCGGCTCGGCGACGGTGCCGATCTGGTAGCGCTTGTCGCGGATGCGCTGGAACGCCGGCACCGAGCCGTCGCCGGCCGAGATCTGGCGCGGATAGCCGGTCGCGGGGTTGACGCCCGCGGACTGCAGCGACGGGCGCGGAGAAGTCGAAATAGAGATCGTTGACCGCGATGCCGTAGGTCCACTTCTTGCCGTATTTCGCGAGCAGCGAGGTCGTGAGCTGCGGCATGCGGTTGGCGAGGTCGCCGATCGGCGTGTCCTCGATCGCCAGCACCGAGCAGCCGCTGCAGCCCTTGATCGCCGCGGCCTCGGCGTTGGTCTTGGCGGTGGCGATCGCGTAGATGCTGTCGGTGAACAGGATCACGCCGGCGGTGCCGTCCGAAGTCGACGACCGCGTAGAGCGCGGCGGCCTTGCGCGACTTCGGTCGGGATCGGTCGTGATGTTGGTGATGACCGGCGGATCCGTCACCGGCCCCGGCGCGCCGGCCGAGTGCCAGCCGACGACCTTGATGCCGAGCTTCACGGCCTTCTCGATCACCGGCGCCTGCTCGTGCGCGTCGACGGTGCCGAGGATGATGCCGTCCGGCTTCAGCGCGATCGCCTGGTTCAGCGCCGAGGTGCGCTGCGCGACCGAGCCCTGGCCGTCGAGAATGCGGAAGTCCCAGCCGATCACCTTCGCCGCTTCCTGCGCGCCGTCGCCCACGCCCTGCGCGCCGCCGTTGCGCTGGTCGGCGGAGACGTAGATGATCAGCTTCTTGCCCTGCGCCTTCGGGCCCGGTCGTCGGGCCGGTCCACGGCGCGCCAGGCGCCGTCACCTTGGCGATGTAGGCCTTCGCCATCGCCATGTAGGCATCGTCGGCGCGCGCGCGACGCCCGTGCCGAGCGCGAGTGCCGCGACCGCAGCGCCAGCAGGCCAAGCCGCAAGCGTTCGAGATATCGACCATCGTTCTCCTCCCTCCCGGTGTCATTCGTGCCAGCGCGGCTCAGGTCCGCCCGGCCGGCATGGATTTGCGCGGTCGTCGCCGAGCGGCGGCGCTGCGCGAAGCCGGCCAGCGCGATCGCGACGACCAGCGTGGTGCCGTTGAACAGCGGCTCGACGAAGAACGCGCCGCCGAGCTGCTGGATGCCCGAGATGCCGACGGCGAGGATCAGCACGCCGACGATCGTGCCCCAGACATTGACCCGGCCCGGCTTGATCGTCGTCGAGCCGAGGAAGGCGCCGACCAGCGCCGGCAGCAGGTAGTCGAGGCCGACATTCGCCTGGCCGATCTGCAGCTTCGAGGCCAGCACGCAGCCGGTGAAGCCGGCGATCAGCCCGGAGCCGACGAACACGCCGATCACGTAGGCGCGCACCGGGATGCCGTTCAGCGCCGCCGCCTTCTCGTTGGCGCCGATCGCGTAGATGTGCCGGCCGAGCGGCAGCCGCTCGGTGACGACCCACAGCGCCGACCGCCGAGCACGAGCACGTAGACCGCCGGCATCGGAATCCCGAGCGATCGGAAAGTCCGTTGATGTCGATGAAGCCCGGCGGCAGGCTGCCCATCACCTGCCGCCCGTCGGTGTGCCACAGCGCCAGCGCATAGAGGATCGTGCCGGTGCCGAGCGTGGCGATGAAGCTGTCGATCTGCGCGACCTCGACGAGCAGGCCGTTGATCAGCCCGGCGAGCGCCGCCGCACAGCAGCACGATGAGCACGGCGAGCGGCCAGGGCACGTGGTACCAGACCTGCAGGCTGATCGCCAGGATGTGCCACATGACGATGCCGAAGCCGACGGTGAGGTCGATGCGCCCGGCCATCATCGGCAGCATCGCGCCGAGCGAGAGCAGCGCGATGATCGCCTTGTCGCTCAGGATCGAGCGGACGTTGATCGCGGTCGGGAAGGAATCCGGCAGCAGGATCGAGAAGAAGATCGCCAGCAGCACGCGTCAGGATCGGCAGGCCGTAGATCGGCAGCACGCGGATGATCGCCTGCCCGCGGGTGAGCGCCGGCGAGCTCCGAGCGGGTCGGCTCGAGCGCGTTAGACTTAAGGGACTGCATGGCTCGCGACTGACGGTTCGATCAGGGTCAGCGCGCTCGGCCACCTGCCCGACGCTGGCGGAGGCGGCGGCAAGCAGGTTCTCGGCGGAAAGCTCGCCGCGGCCGAGTTCCGCGACGACCCGGCCGCGATCGAAGACCAGCGCGCGGTGGCAGACCTTGGCGACCTCCTCGAAATCGGTCGAGACGAGCAGGATCGCGGCGCCGCGCCTTCAGCGCCACGTCGAACAGCCGGTAGATCTCGGCCTTGGCGCCGACATCGACGCCGGCGGTCGGATCCTCGAACACATAGACCTTGCCGTTCAGATGCAGCCAGCGGCCGACCACGACCTTCTGCTGGTTGCCGCCGGACAGCCACTCGATCGGCAGCGCGGGATCGTTCGGGCCGCAGCCCGATCCGCTGCGCCGAGTTCGCGTGCCGCGCCGAGCTCCGCGTCGGGCGCGAGATAGGACAGCAGGCTGCGCGCCGGCGGCGATCGGGTTGAGGAACAGGTTCTCGCGGATACGTCAGGTTCGGAACGACGGACTCGGCGACGCGGTCGGCGCAGACGAGGTTGATGCCCGCGCCGCATGGCCTGGCGCGGCGAGGCCGGCGCGATCGGCGTGCCGTCGAGCAGGACGCGCCCGGCGGTCGAGCGGCGCGAGGCCGAACAGCGCCCGCCCGACGCTTTCCTGTCCGGCGCCGCGCAGCCCGACCAGGCCGACGCACCTCGCCCGCGTGCAGCTGTGCAGTCGATCGGGCCGACATCGCCGATCGTGAGCGCCTCGAGGACCAGCCGTGCCGCACCGGCGCGCTGCGCGGGCCGGCGGAACACCTGCGAGGGCTCGCGGCCGACGATGAGCAGGATGACTTCCTCGGGGCTGGTCTCGCCGACACCGCGCTCGCCGACCACGCGGCCGTCGCGCAGGATCACCATGCGGTCGGCGATCTCGAACACCTCGTCGAGCCGATGCGAGACGTAGATCATGCCCGACGCCGCGCGCGCGCAGCCGGTGAAGGGCGGCGAACAGCCGCGCCACCTCGTTGGCCGGCAGGCTGGCCGTCGGTTCGTCGAGCACCAGGAGTTCGGCATCCGCGGCCAGCGCGCGCGCGATCGCCACCAGCGACTTCTCGGTGCGGCTGAGCGACTGGACGCGCGCATCGGGGTCGATGTCGGCGCCGAGCGCGGCCAAGGCACGCGCCGCGCGTGCGCGCGCCGCGCCCCAATCGACGAGGCCGAAGCGGCGCGGGATAGCCGAGCGCCAGACAGATATTCTCGGCGACCGTCATCCACTCGATCAGGCCGAGGTCCTGGTGGATGAACGCGATCGGCAGGCCGCGCAGGTTCGTCGCCGACATCCTGGCCGCGCATAGCGCAGGCTGGCCGGCATCCGGCGCATGGACGCCGGCCAGAATCTTGATGAGCGTGGACTTGCCGGCGCCGTTCTCGCCGAGCAGCGCGACGATCTCGCCGCGTCGCACGTTGCAGGCTGACATCGGCGAGCGCCTGCGTGCCGCCGAACTGCTTTGAGACGCCCCGAACCTCCAGCAGCGGTGTTTGCGCTTCAGCCGGGCCCGGAACGGCCACCGCTTATCCTCCCCGCCTGCTGCGGCGGTTGCCACCGCCCTTGGCGGCAGAGAACATCACTCTGCCGCCGGGCGCAACCGCTTTCGCGGCGGTCTCAGCAGTACTTCGGCCCCTGCGTGTTGACGTAAATGGAGTAGAGCGAGGTCTGGCCGCAGATGAAGAGCCGGTTGCGCTTGATGCCGCCGAAGGTCACGTTGCCGCAGATCTCGGGCACCGGGATCTTGCCGATCAGCGTGCCATCCGGATGGAAACAGTGCACGCCGTCGCCGGCCGACGACCACAGATTGCCATGCATGTCGATGCGGAACCCGTCGAACAACCCGCTGTCGGAGTTGGCGAACAGCCGTCCTTCCGCGACGCTCTTGCCGTCGGCCTGCATCTTGAAGACGCGGATGTGCGCGGCATAGGACGGGTCGTGCGTGGTGCCGGTATCGGCGACGTAGAGCAGGCTTTCATCCGGCGAGAAGGCGATGCCGTTGGGCATGCGCATGTCGGTGATGACGGCCGTGAGTTCGCCATTGTGCGGGTCGATGCGATAGACGTAGGACCCGTCCAGCTCGTGCGGCGCCAGATCGCCCTCGTATTCGGAGTCGATGCCGTAGCTCGGGTCGGTGAACCAGATCGAGCCATCCGACTTCACCACGACGTCGTTCGGCGAGTTGAGTCGCTTGCCCTTGTAGTGCGAGGCGAGAACCTTGCGCGCGCCGTCATGCTCCGTGCGCGACACGGCGCGGCCGCGATGTTCGCAGGAGATCAGCCGACCTTCCCGGTCGACGGTGTGGCCGTTCTCGTTGAAGCAGGGCGTGCGGAACACCGAGACCGTGTTGTTGCACTCGTCGAAGCGCAGCAGCCGGTCGTTGGGAATGTCGGAGAAGATCAGGTAGCGGCCGGCCGTGAAATAGGCGGGACCCTCGGCCCAGCGGGCGCCGGTCCACAGTTTTTCAAGCTTGGTGTGCGGAAAGGCCAGCCTGTGGAAGCGCGGGTCAAGAATGACATGCGGGTTTTCGCTCATCGTTTCCTCCGGGTGGGCTGCGGGGGCGGCCGCCCCCGCAGCATAGCCGATCGTGCGGCGCGTGCTATGCCGTCTGCGCGCGCCAGTCCACGCCCCGCTCGAAGGCTGCGGCGGCACGATAGACGGTCGCCTCGGCGTAGTGCTTGCCGATCAGCATGAGCCCGACCGGCAGCCCGTCCGCCATCCCGCAGGGCAGCGACATCGCCGGGTGATGCGTGCAGTCGAACGGCGAGGTGTTGGGCAGCATCTCGAAACCGCGCGCGAGGATCTCGGTGATGGGCGCGTTGTCTTCGGGCAGCTTGGTCGCGGTCAGCGGCAGCGTCGGCATCAGCAGCAGGTCGTACTGTCCCAGCACGGCGTCGTAGGCGGCGCGCAGCCGGCGGACCAGGTTCTGCGCCTTGGCGTAGTAGTGGCCGCGATAGTGCTTCACCATGTAGTGGCCGAGCAGCATCGTGCTCTTCAGCGTGTCCGACAGCTCGTCGGCACGCGTGCGCCACGCGCTGTGATGGTCGAGCAGCGACGTGACGTACAGACCCTGCCAGTTGAAGCCGAAGCCGTTGCCCAGCATCATCTGCATCGTCGCACCCTCGGCCGCGACCGGCAGCCAGATCGCCGGTCCCAGCCGATGCATGGGGATCGACACCGTCTCGACGCGTGGCGCCCAGGCCCTTCAGCCGCTCGGCCGCGTTGCGCACCAGCTTGTCGACCTTCTCCATCGACTGCGGATGGCCGAAGCCTTCCTCGATCACCGCGATGCGCAGGCCACTCGCGCCGCCGCCGAGGCCGGCACGGTAGTCCTGCCGCCGCATGCCCGTACTGTCGCGGATCCAGCCCGTCGGGACCGGCGAGCACTTCGAGCAGCAGGGCGTTGTCTTCCACCGTGGCGGACATCGGGCCGGTGTGGTCGATCGTGCGTCTCGATCGGCATGATCCCGGTATAGGGCACGAGCCCATGCGTGGGCTTCATGCCGTAGATGCCGCAATACGACGCCGGCATGCGGATCGAACCGCCCTGGTCGCCACCGAGCGCGAGTTCGACCTCGCCGAGGCCAACCAGCGCCGCGCTGCCGGATGACGAGCCGCCCGCGGAGTAGCCGCGCCGGTGCGGGTTGTGCACCGGGCCGCTGGCGCTCGTGTGGCTGCCGCCCGAGAAGCAGAAATACTCGCACACCGCCTTGCCGACGATGGTGCCGCCGGCGTCGAGCACGCGCGTCACCACCGTCGCGTCGACGTCCGGCACGTAGCCTTCCATCGTCGCCGCGCCGTTCATCATCGGCACGCCGGCGAGGCAGATGTTGTCCTTCAGCGCGACGCGCTTGCCCTTGAGCTTGCCGGACGGCGCGCCTTCGACCGTGGTCTTCACGTACCACGCATTGTGCGTGTTCTCCTCCGGCATCGGGCGCCGCCCCGGCAGGCGCGGGTATTTCACCGCCGGCAGCTCGTCGGGCAGCCGGTCGATGACGTTGTACGCGTCGATGCTCGGCAGCAGCGCCGCGAGGTGTGTCGCCAGATCGTCGTCGGAGAACGACAGGCCGAGATCGGCGGCGACATCGCGAAACTGGTCCGGGGTCGGCGCTTTCACGGTACCGAGGGTCATGAGCGTCTCTCCTTCACTGGGGGTCAGCGCCGCCGCTGATGAACTCCTGTTCCAGCGCGGGGTCGGCAATCGCTTCGCGATCGAGCTCGCGCAGGATTCGCCCGCGATGGATGAGCAGGACGCGGTCGGCGAGGGCACGAATGAATTGCAGGTTCTGCTCGACCAGCAGCACGCCGAGGCCGCGCCGGCGGCGCAGATCGCCGATGCGGTCGCAGATCGCGGTGACGATGGAGGGCTGGATGCCCTCCGTCGGTTCGTCGAGCAGCAGCAGGCGCGGCGCGCCCGCGAGGGCGCGCGCGAGGGCCAGCAATTGCTGCTCGCCGCCGGACAGGGCGAGTCCGGTGCGATCGAGCAGGCGCTGCAGCTCGGGGAATTCGGCGATCGCCTCCGCCTCCGCCTCGGCGGCGTTGCGGCCCTTGGCGAGCGCGCCGAAATGCAGGTTCTCCCGCGCGGTCAGGCCCGGAAAGATCTGGCGCCCTTGCGGGACGTAGCCGATCCCGGCGCGGGCCCGCCGGTTCGCGGGCTGATGCTCCAGCGGCTTGCCGTCGAACAGGATGCGGCCGCGCCACGCCGGCAGCAGGCCGACGATCGTGCGCAGCAGCGTCGACTTGCCCATGCCGTTGTGGCCGAGCACGCCGACGCACTCGCCGGCGGCGACATTGAAGGACACGCCGTCGAGCACCCCGATGCGGCCATAGCCCGCGAACAATCCCTCCACCTGCATCATGCCGCGATCTCGCGCCCGAGATAGACGTCGCGCACCCGCGGGTCGGCGAACACGCGCTCGGCCGCATCCTCCAGCAGCACGCGGCCCTGATGGAACACGGTGACGGTGCGCGCGATGGCGCGGATGAACTGCATGTCGTGCTCGACCACGACGATCGCGTGGCTGCGGTTGAGCTCGCGGATCAGGGCTGCCGCGCGGGCCGTTTCCTCGGCACTCATGCCGGCGGTGGGCTCGTCGAGAATGATCAGGTCGGGTTCCGGCGCCACGACCATCGCAAGCTCGACGAGCTGCCGCTGCCCGTGGGCGAGCAGCCCGATGCGGCGCGCGGCCAGCGCGCCGATGCCGAGCCGTTCGAGCGAGTCCCGTGCGCGCACCTGCGCGGGCGCCTCGGCGAAGCGGCGGCGCAGCGCGAGCACGACGCTTTCCAGCACGGTCAGGCCGTCGAACAGCGACGGCACCTGCGTCTTGATCCCGACGCCGAGCCGGGCGACGGCGAACGGATCGAGGCCGGTGATGTCGCGGTCGCGCCAGAAGATACGCCCGGCGGTGGGCTTGAGCTGGCCGGTGAGGCACTTGAAGAACGTGCTCTTGCCCGCGCCGTTCGGCCCGATCAGGCATCGCAACTCACCCTCGGCAACCGCGAACGTCACCCCATTCACCGCGGCGACACCGCCGAAATGCATGGCGAGGTCCTGGGTTGCCAGCAGCGTGCTCACGCAGGGACGCGGCGCCGCAGCCGGGGCAGCGCCGCCTGCGCGGTCGGCAGCAGTCCGAGGGGCACGATCAGCACCGCGAGCATGAACAGCACCCCCAGCAGCAGGTTCGGGTCGAGGTCGGGCAGCGTTCCGGCGTAGGTGGTCAGCAACTGCACAAGAATGGCCCCGATCACCGGCCCGACAAGCGTGCCCAGGCCGCCCACCAGCACCCAGATGATGACCTGCCCCGCATAGGACAGCGAGAACATCGTCGGGCTGACGAACACGCAGTTGGCGAACAGCACGCCGGCAAGCCCGGCCATCGCGCCGCCGAGCGCGAACAGGCCGAGCTTGTGCAGCCGCACGTCGTAGCCGAGCAGTTCGGCGCGCAGCTCGTTCTCGCGGATCGCCATGGCAACGCGCCCGAAGCGGCTGCGCAGCACCAGCTTGGCGACCGCGTAGCAGAGCGCGAGGCAGATCACCGCGACGTCGAAGACCTGCTCGGGGTCGAGCGGAATATCGGGATGGAACGGGACATTCAGCGGCGGCGTGCCGGGAATGCCATTGAAGCCGCCGAGCGGGGCGCTGCCGATGCGCCACTCGTCGCCGGCGGTGGAATTGGTGAACTTGTTCAGGATCAGCGTCGTCGTGAGCGTGATGACGCCCATGTAGACGTCGCTGATGCGCCCGTAGAACATCAGATAGCCGAGCGCCAGCGCGAGCAGCGTCGGCATGGCCAGCGCGATCGGCACCGCCGCCGTGCTGTCGCCGAAATTGATCGCCGCGATCGCGTAGGAATAGGCGCCGAGCCCGAAGAACGCGGTCTGCCCAAAGCACAGGATGCCGCCGAACCCCCAGACCAGGCCGAGGCTGAACGCCAGCAGCGCCATGCTGACGAACACCGTGGCGTTGATCAGGGCGAAGAGTTCCAAGCAGCCGCGGCAGCAGCAGGGCGGCAAGCACCGCGGCGGCGAGGGCGATGCCGACCGGCAGGGCAGTGCGCATCACAGCGCCCGCCGCAGAAAGCGCCCCGTGATGCCGCGGGGCAGCAGCCGGAGCAGAACGATCGCGACGGCGAGCAGCGCCACTTCGCCGAACACCGGCGTGGTCAAAAAGGTGACGGCGGTCGCGACGGTGCCGAGCAGGCCCGATGCCACCAGCGTGCCGGCCAGCATCGCCGCCCCGCCGGTGATGACGGCGATGAACGCCTTCGCGATATAGGCGGTGCCCATGGTCGGAACCACGCCCGCGACCGGCGCGATCAGGCCGCCGGCGAGCCCGGACAGCGCGGCGCCCGCGGCGAACGTCACCGCATAGACGCGCTCCGGCGCGACGCCGAGGGCCGCCGCCATTTCCGGGTTCTGCATCGTGCCGCGCGCCAGCAGCCCGGCCGGCGTCAGCCGCAGCACCGCCCAGATCGCGAGCGACAGCACGACGGCGGCGGCAACCAGGAACATGTCGTAGCTCGCGACGTGGAAGCGCCCGACGACGAAGCTGCCGAGCGGCGCCGAGAAGCCGCTGATGCTGTTGCCGAACACCATGTTCACGCCGCCGATCAGTGCCAGCGAGAGCCCCCAGGTCGCCAGCATCGTGTCGATCATGCGGCCGTACAGGCGGCGGATCAGCAGCCGCTCGACGATCGCGCCCACCAGCCCGACCGCGAGCGGCGGCACGACCAGCAGCGCCACCCACAGGTTCACGCCCGCGCCGCGCGCCAGCAGCGCGCTGTAGCCGCCGAGCATCAGAAACTCGCCGTGGGCCAGGTTGATGACGCGCATCATCCCGAACACCACGGCGAGCCCGAGGCTGATGATCACCAGCGTCGCGACGCCGGTCGCGATCTGCAGCGCGACGACGATCGCGTAGTCCAAGCGCCGGCGCCCTAGATCTTCACGTCCACGACGAACTGCTGGTTCGTGTTCGGATGCGCCTTCAGGTCGCAGACCATCGCGGTGTCGAGCGGCGGCTGCTGCGGGAAGGTCTGCAGCACCTTGAACCCGTGGCCGGACGCCGAGGCCAGGAAGACGTCGAGCGTGCAGTGGTGGGTCTTCGGGTCGAGCACCGTCTTGCCGGCCGGCGTGTCGAGCGCGATGCCGCTCTCCAGCGCCTCGATCACCTTCATCCGGTCGATCGACTTGGCGCGCCGGACGCCTTCGGCCCACAGGTTGAAGCCGATATACGTCCGCATCGGCAGTTCAGGCGGAATGTAGGGCACCTTGGTGCCGAACTTGGCGCGGAACTTCTCCAGGAACGCCGTGTTGGCCGGGTTGTCGATCTCCTGGAACCAGCTGAAGGCGGCGATGATGCCGTCGTTCTCCTCGGGCGAGAGCAGCACGGTCTCGCTGCCGTCGCCGAACGTGGTCGAGGCCATCGGGATCTGCTTCTTCATCCCCGCGGCCGCCCACTGCCGGTAGAAGGAGACATGCGCGCCGCCGACCAGTGCCGAGACCACCGCATCCGGCTTGGCCGCCTGGATCTTGCTGATGGCGGGCCCGAAGTTGGTGACATCGAGCGGGAAGAAATCGGCCGCCAGCACCTGGCCGCCGCCCTCGCGGGTGTATTTGGTGATCCACTTGGCGGTGATCTGGCCGTAGTTGTAGTCGGCGGCGACGACGTAGACCTTCTTGCCCCATTTGCTGAGGATGTACGGAATCAGCTTCTGCACGTTCTGCGCCGGCGTCGATCCGGTGCAGAAGCAGTTGCGGTCGCACACGCCGCCTTCGTACTGCGTGTTGTAGAAGTAGAGCGTGTTGAAGCGCCGCAAGATCGGCCGGATCGCCTCGCGCGAGGCCGAGGTGATGCCGCCATGCACGACCGCCACGCGGTCCTTGGTCGCGGCCTGGGTCGCGAACTGGGTGTAGAGCTGGATGTTGGACTGCGGATCGTAGTTGATGAGCTCGATCGGCCGCCCGAGCAGGCCGCCCGCGGCGTTCACCTCGTCCACCGCGAACTCCAGGCAGGCGATCATCGGCTTGCCGTAGATGTCGAGCCCGCCGGAGGCGTCATGGATGCCGGCAACCTTGATCGGATCGGCGCCGAGCGCGGCATGACGCATGATGGCCGGGGCAGCAAGCGTCGAGCCGGCGGCGAGCAGGACGCCTTTGAGGGCGTCGCGGCGGCCGAGGGTCATCTTACGGTCTCCCTATGGGTGTATGTTGTGAGCCTTCCCGGAACTGAGCCTATTGCGGCGCAGCAGACCTGACAACCGCCCCCGGCGTTGCCGTGGGCGCCCGTCGTGCCTATAAGGCGGCGGCCGCGGAGAGGTGCCGGAGCGGTCGATCGGGACGGTCTCGAAAACCGTTGTACCCTTATGGGTACCGTGGGTTCGAATCCCACCCTCTCAGGGTCATGTTGTTAGGCTGGCACGGATGAACTCGGCGGGCGATCGGTATCGGAGCGCCTTGTGCGGGTGGACGTGGTTGTAGTGGGCGAACCAGGCAGGAAGCATGCTCATGAAGGTCTGGGCATCCGGGATAGCGTTGACCCTGACGTAGTCGCGCTTGAACGTGCGGACGAACGCCTCTGCCATACCGTTGCTCTGCGGGCTTTCGAACGGCGTGGTCATTGGCTCCAGACCGATGCCACGGGCAAAGCGCCGCGTGTCGCGCGCGATGTAGCGAACTGCCATTGTCGCTGAGCCACTCGATGACGTCTGGGCAGCGTGTCGACCGGACCGAAGCGGTGTTCGAGGGCGGCGACCATCAGGTCCTTGAACGTGTTCGCCGGCGATGCCGCTCGGTTGTGGCGATGAAGCTCATCGCCTCGCGATCGCAGCAATCGAGGGCGAAGGCGACGCGGACGCGCTCGCCGTTGTCGCAGCCGACCTCGAAGCCGTCCGAACACCAACGGCGGTTGCGCTCGGCCACCGCGATCCGGCCGTCATGGCGGCCTCGTCGCCCCCGGCGTAGCGCTGGAGCAGCAGGCCATGTTGCTTCATGACCCGCCAGACGCGTTTGTGGTTCAGCGGCGCACCGCCGTCCTGCTCGGCCGCGCGGCGCAGGATGGCGTGGACGCGGCGGTAGCCGTAGGTCGGCATGTCGGCGATGACGGCCTTGATGCTTGCGAGCAGGCCATCGTCGGGCTGCGGCGGCCGGCCACGGCGCTTTGGCACGGCTGGGCTCAGCCGCACGGCAAGGTTGGTGCGCGCAAACGCCCAGCGTGGCGGCGACCGCGCTCATTGCGAACCGTCCCGAGCGGGCCAGGCTGAGCGCAGCAGCAATCTTTTTTTGGGTCCGGCCAGCTCAAGGGCTTCCTTGAGGATCTCGGCTTCCAGCGTCTTCTTGCCCAGACGAGGGCAAAGCCGCCAATGGAGCGCAATTAATGCGCATAAGGCGGAGTCCAGCTTATCCTGATCAGCCTTTCGCGGCTGGGTATTTTTTCCGGCTGCACGACACCATTCCGCCAGTTCCTCGCAGCCAAGCAGATGAGCATGTTCGTGCAGCGCTCTCTGCTACACGGACCCAATCGGCAAAAGCGAAAGGTTTTTCTACGATCCGGATTGTTTTTGGGTGCGTTCAGTCGCCCGAAGAACTGCGTGTCAAATGACGGCAGCGCGAGCGCCGGAAAGACCTCCATCAAATAGAGGCCATTGTGTGCGACTCGCCCTTGCTCCGGACTCTCCTCGGCTCCTCAGTGCGGCGAGGAAACGCCAGATTGGCGACGCATCACAGAACATGCCCAACCTTCCTCGATTGGAGGGTTGTACACCTCCGCCGAGCCAGCTAACGAGAGAAGCTGCCACACGCTCTACCGGCCGCCGCCAGCCCGCCGTCAGTCCGTCACCTGCACGTCCGGCCCCCACATGTCCGACAGCGTGAAGCCGCGCGGATACGGGTCGGTCGGATCAAGCCCGCACTGATGCACGCCGAAGATCCAGGCGCGGCCGGAGATCTGCGGCAGCACGGCGGCGATCCCGGCGACCTCCGTCATGCCGGCGATGCCCACTTCGAACGCGCTGTCGATCACCGAGCGCGCGCGCAGCCGCTCGCCCACGCCGACCTCGCCGCGCGCGTGCAGCACCGCGAGGCGGGCGGCGTTGCCGGTGCCGCACGGGGAGCGGTCGCAGCGGCCGGGAAGCACGATCGTCGCGCCGCGCAGGACGGTGGCGTCGGCGCGGTCACGGTCGCAGAACATGACGTAGCTGACATGGTCGAGCCCGGGCAGCAGCGGATGCGCCACCCGCACCTGGGCATTCACCGCGCGCTTGATCAGGCTGCCCGCCTCGACCAGCCGCCGCGCATTGGCGCGCGTGATCTCCAGCCCGGCGGCCCGCGCATCCACCAGCGCGTAGAACACGCCGCCGAACGCCACATCCAGCCGTACCCGGCCGAGCCCCTCCACCTCCAACGCCACATCCAGCGCCGCGACGAACGAAGGCGGCATGTCGAGCGTGATGCGCTCGCAGCGTCCGTCGCGGCAGGCGGCGGCAACGCCCACGAGCCCGGCCGGCGTGTCGAGCGTGAGCCGGGTCAGCGGCTCCGTCATCGCGACCATGCCGGTCTCCAGCAGCGCCGCGGTCACGCACATCGCGTTGGAGCCGGACATGGCGTGCGCGCGGTCGGCCTGCAGCACGATGAAGCCCGCATCGGCGCGCGGATCGCACGGCGGCAGCAGCAGGTTCACCGTCGCCTGCGCGCAGCCGCGCGGCTCGTAGACGGTGAAGCGGCGGATCGTGTCGTCGACCTCGTTGATGTGGCGCATCTTGTCGAGCATCGTCGCGCCCGGCACCGGCCCGAGCCCGCCGGTGACGACGCGGCCGATCTCGCCCTCCGCGTGCACGTCCAGCATCGTGAGCATGCGCGACCAGCGCATGGGCCGTCCTCTCAGCGAGCGGCCGCCGCGCCGATCGCGGTCCCGCCGCGGTTCCAGCCACGCGCCTGCGGGCTGAACAGGTCGCGCCCGGTGTCGGTCACCGCCACCGTGTCCTCGAGCTTGATGAACCCGCGCCGCGGATGCAGCAGCGTGGTCTCGACCGAGAGCACCATGCCGGATTCGAGCGGGCGTTCGGCGTCGTCGGCCGGGTAGGGGACCGGCCCGGTGCTCGTCAGGCGCGGCGCTTCGTGCGTGATCATGCCCATGCCGTGGGCGAGGAAGTGCATCCGGCTGCGGTTCGGCGACGCGGCGAGCGCCGCTTCCGCCGCCGCGTAGATGGCGCCGCCAGCCGTGCCCGGCGCGATCGTGCGCATCGCCGCCTGCTGGATCGCCTCGATCTCGGCCAGCAGGTCCTGCAACTCCGCGTCCGGCTCGCCCAGCACGGCCATGCGCGCAAGGTCGCCGATATAGCCGTGATAGTTGCCGCCGGAATCGAGCGAGAGCACGTCGCCCGCCTCCCATCGCTGCTCCGACGGCGCGCGGTTATGGCTGGTTCCCGCCGCGATCAGGCAGTATTCGAACGTCAGGCCGCGGTTGACCTCCTCGCGGCGCAGCGCCTCGACCAGCGCGCGCTTGGTGGTCCCCGGCCCATGCGCGGCGATGACCGCCTCCATCGCGGCGATCACCCGTTCCGAGGCCTGCCGCAGGTTTTCCAGTTCGGCCGGCGTCTTGCGCGCCCGCAGCCGTTCCAGCACCGGCAGCGCGTCCGTCACCCGGGCCTGGGGCAGGGCGGTGCGCAGGGCGGCGTCGGCGTCGCTCGGCAGGAAGGCGAGCTCGACGCCGATCCGCGCAGAGGCCAGGCCGAGCTTCGACAGATGCGTGGCGGCGACGTCCATCGCGTCCAGCGAGCCCCAGGCGGCGGCGCGCATCTCCGGCACCCAGAGCGGCTCCACCTCCTGCACGTAGGATTCCATGGCATTGCCGACATAGGCGGCGTGATCCGGCGCACCCTTCGGATAGATCATGATCGGCAGATAGCGGCTGACGCCGATCGCATCCATGTAGTCGAAGAAGAAGAAGCGGTGCCCGCCGAGCAGGTACTGAACGTTGTGCTTCGACGTGACCAGCAGCGCGTCGAGCCCCGCCTGATCCATCAGCCGGTCGAGCAGCGCGGCGTCGAAAGGCGGCCGCGCGCCGGCGGCGCGGGTGAGGGCCGGATCGGTGGGTGAGCGCGTCATCTGGTGTTCCTCGCTTCGCGGCGTTGGATCGTCGCCGGCTGCTGGCGGGTGCGCTGGCGCGCATCCTTCGCGCGCCATTGTGCAAACTCGGGGACGTTCTGTGAAGCCGCCGGCCGGGGCCAGGCTGCGCGGGGGCGCTTGGCGCGCGTGGCGCGACCTGCCTATCATCGGCCACGGCGGGCCGCGGCCCGCGCCCGCGTCTGCATCACCGAGCACGGAATTCACTCCATGCGCTTTTCTCCGAACGGGTTCTACATCGAGAAATACGTCAAATGCGACAATTGCGGCCTGCTGGTCTACGGGTCGGGGATCAAGGGCACCCGTCATGACTCGCCCGGCGCTGTTCTGCTCGGAATGGTGCGTCGAGTGGGCGTCGCTGAAGGACACCGGCCGTGACGATATCCGCCTGAAGATCGTGCAGCCGAAGCTGCCGGTGGAGCAGGCAGCACCCCGGCGCGTGGCCGACGGCCGCCCGGTCGACATGGTGATGGCGAACATCCTCGAATTCGACGATGGTCTCGATCTGCCGGGAGATGGGCATCCTGCTGATGAAGACGTCATATTCGACGATCTTCAACGAGGGGCTCGATTTCACCTGCGCGCTCGCCGACGCCAAGGGCGACATGATCGCCTGCGCCGAATTCTGCCCGACCATGATCGGCGGCATGCCGCTGCTGATCAAGACCTGCGCGCAGGAGATCCCGTTCGACACGCTCAGCGACGGCGACGTGCTGCTGCACAACGACCCGTATCGCGGCGGGCTGCACTGCCCGGAGCACACGTTCTTCAAGCCGTTCTTCGTCGATGGCGAGCTGCTCGGCTTCGCGGTCTGCATCGGCCACATCGCCGAGATCGGCGGCATGGTGCCCGGCGCGTTCTGCGGCGAGGCCACCGAGATCTTCCACGAAGGGCTGCGCGTGCCGCCGGTGAAGATCAAGAAGGCGGGCGTGGATGTCGAGGAGGTCTGGAAGCTCCTGCTCGCCAACGTCCGCACGCCGCGGCAGAACTACGGCGATCTGCGCGCGATGATCGGCGCCGTCGATCTCGGCGTCGATCGCATCGGCCAGATCGTCGCGCAAATACGGCAAGGACGTGTTCACGCCAGACCTGCGAAGACCTGATGGACTATTCCGAGCGCCGCATGCGCGCCGAGATCGCGGCCTTCCCCGACGGCATGTACAGCTTCGCAGACGTGGTCGAGAATGACGGCATCGACCCGCCAGCCCTACACGGTCGCGGTGGACATGCATGTCCAGGGCGACGAGGTCGTGGCCGATTTCAGCCGCAGCTCGAAGCAGGCGCAAGGGCCCGATCAATGCCACGCTCGGCGTGACGACCGGCGCCGTCTACAACGGGCTGCTGCACATCACCGATCCGTCGATCCCCAAGAACTCGGGCTGCTTCCGGCCGATCCGCGTGGTCTCGTCGCCGGGCAACGGTCACCAACGTCGATTATCCCGGGCCCGCTCGTCGCCGGCAATACCGAGACGCATCCGCGGCTCGCCAACATCGTCATCGGCGCCATGGCCGCGTGCGTGCCGCAGCGGGCGATGGCGTCCGAGAGCTGCACCGGCACGAATTTCGTCTTCGGCGGCATGCACCCCGAGTACGACGAGTATTTCGCCTGCTACGACCTGATGTCCGGCGGCTGGGGCGGGCGCTACGGCCATGACGGCAACGACTGCGTCATCGCCATCAACGGCAACTGCCGGTTCAACCCGACCGAGGTGTTCGAGACGCGGTTCCCGCTGCGCGTGGAGAACAGCGAGCTGATCGCCGATTCCGGCGGCGCCGGGCAGTGGCGCGGCGGTCTCGGCTATCGCCGGACCTTGCTGATCACGGAGGTGCCGATCACCGGCAGCCAGTGCAGCGACCGCCATGAGGTGAAGCCGTGGGCGCTGTTCGGGGGCGATGAAGGCGGCAACGGGGCCACGCTGATCCGCAAGGCTGGCGAAGATGCCTGGCAGACGGTGATGCGACGCTCTACGGCAAGGTCTCCAGCAGCAAATACGCCAACGTCACCTTCATGCCGGGCGACCGCATCCAGCTGGTGACGCCGGGCGGCGGCGGTTACGGCGATCCGGCGGCGCGCGATCCGGCGGCGGTCGAGGAGGATCTGCGCGAGGGCTACGTCACTGAAGCGGGCGCCGCGCGCTATCGTGCCGCGCGGGCGGCGGGGTAGCCGGCGGGCGTCACAGCACCGCGCTGTCGCTCGGCAGGCCGAGCAGCAGCCGGCCGTAGGTGATGGCGTTCACGTCCCAGTTCATCGAGAAGTGCCGTTGGGCCGCGCTCATGTCGCGGAACAGGCGCGACATCGGGTTGGCATCGAGCACGCCGGCGCCGCCGCCCGCGTCCCACAGCCCGTTCACGGTTTGCGCCGCCAGCCGCCCGGCGAGCGCCGCATGCGTGCGGCACATCGCGCGCTGCTCCGCACTCGGCAGCGCGCCGCCCGCGATCAGGTCCGTGACCTCGCGGCAGATACTCAGCAGCGACGCCTTCGCGGCGGCGAGCGTGGCCGCGGCCTCCGCCACCTTCGCCTGCTGCGTCGGATAGTCCGTGACGCGCTGCGAGGACATCAGCGCGACGCGCCCGCGTGCGTGCGTCAGATACCGCTCCAGCGCCGCCTCCGCGATGCCGACGCAGACGCTGCCCTGGATGACGCCGAACATCATGTAGGCCGGTGTCCGATACAGCGGCGCCGCGTTCAGCGCGGTGCCGGGCGAATCGCCGCCCTTCATCTGCTCGATCGAGAGCGTCATCGCCTCCGGCACGAACGCCTCGGCGATCGCGATGTCGTTGCTCGCGGTGCCGCGCAATCCCATCGCGTGCCAGACATCGACGATCTCGAACTCCGCGCGCGGCAGCAGGTAGTGGCGGATGCCGACCCGGTTCTGTCCCTCGTCGGTGCTGGCGGCGACGATGCCCCAGTCGCAGGTGGTGACACCGCTCGCCCACGGCCAGCGGCCGCCGATCATGTAGCCGCCGGGAACGCGCCGGCCCCAGCCGCTCGCCGCCGCCAGGCTGCCGCTGACCAGCACCGTGGGATCGCTCTCCCAGATGCGGCGCTGCGCCGCCTCGGGCCAGAGCGCGATCAGCAGGTTGTGCGAGGCGTGCTGCGCCGTGACCCAGGCGGAGGAGGCGCAGCCGCGTGCCAGCGTGCTCAGCACGTGCACCATCGCCTCCAGCGGCGCCTCGCAGCCGCCGAAGCGGGCGGGCTGGAAGATGCGCGCGACGCCGCTGTCCTTGATGTCGGCGACGGTCTCGGCCGGCAGCGCCCGCAGCGCGTCGGTATGCGCCGCACGCTCGCGCCACACCGGCACGAGCGCTTCGGCCCGCTTCAGGACATCCCGGAAATCACCGCAGCGCGTGCGACGCTGGCATCGCGCGCGGCTACGCGGCCGCCAGTGCCGCGAGTTCCGGTGTCGCGGCCTCCAGCGCCTGCGCGAACCGCTCGATCGACTCGTCCGCCTCCGCGCGCGTCATGCACAGCGGCGGCGAGAATGAGACGACCTCGATGAACGGCAGCGCCCGCACGATCACGCCCTGCTGCATCGCCTTGCCGGCCACAACCCGGTGCGGCGCACGCCCGGGCGCGAAGAACCGCCGCCGCGCCTTGTCCGCGATGAACTCCACCGCGAGCATCAGCCCCTCGCCGCGAACGTCGCCCACGAACGGATTGTCGCTCACGCGCGCGCGCAGCCGGTCGAGGAAATAGGTGCCGATGGCGGCGGCGTTCTCGGGCAGCGCCTCGCGCTCCATGATCGCGAGGTTGGCCAGCCCCACGGCGCCGCCGACCGGATGCCCGGAATAGGTGAAGCCGTGCATCACCGGCCCCATCTCCGGCGAGGCCTTGCGCAGCACGTCCCAGATCGTCTCGGAAACCACGACGGCGGAGAGCGGGAAATAGGCGCTGGTGATGCCCTTCGCGAGCGTGACCAGATCCGGCTGCAGCCCGTAATGGCCGGTGGCGAACCACGCGCCGAGCCGGCCGAAGCCGGTGATCACCTCGTCGACGATGAACAGGATGTCGTTCGCCCGCAGGATTTCCTGCACGCGCGCGAGATAGCCGGCCGGCGGGATCAGCACGCCGCCGGTGCCCATGATCGGCTCCGCGATGAAGGCCGCGATCGTGTCCGCGCCCTCGCGCGCGATGATCGCCTCCAGCTCCGCGATCATGCGGTCGGTGAACGCCGCCTCGCTCTCGCCGTCCGCCGCGAACCGGAAGTGATGCGGGCACGACGCATGGATCACGCCCTCGATCGGCATGTCGAACGCGCGGTGATAGGTCGGGATGCCGGTCAGGCTGCCGGCGGCGAAGGTCAGGCCGTGATAGCCGCCGAGCCGGCGCGATGACCTTCTTCTTCTGCGGCCGGCCGAGCAGGTTGTTGTAGTAGCGGACGAGCTTGTAGTTCGTGTCGTTGGCATCCGAGCCCGAGGTGCCGAAGAAGATCTTCGACAGGTGCGGCGCGCCGGCGCGTTCGTGGAACAGCGTCAGCACCTTGTCGGCGAGCCGGATCACCGGCTCGTTCGAGGCGGAGCCGAAGATGTGGTAGTAGCTGAGGTCGCGGATCGCCTGCGCCGCCGCCTCGGCAAGCTCCTCGCGCCCATAGCCGACATTGACGCACCACAGGCCGGAGGCGCAGTCGATCAGGTCGCGGCCCGCCTGGTCGCGGATGCGCACCCCGTGCCCGCCGGAGAAGATCGTCGGGCCCTTGTTCAGGTGGTCGGCGATGGACGTGAGCGGATGGAACAGGGAGGCGCGATCCATGTCCTCCAGCGAGAAGTTCCGGGCGGCTTCATTCATCGCGTGGTGTCCTTGATGATCAGCGTTGCGTGCGCGGCATCGGCGGCGGTGTCTCGGCGGCATCGTTCTCGCGGAACGCCAGCCAGTCGATGCACCACTGCGAGCAGAACGTCACCTCCCGCCCGTCGCGCGTGGCGGAGAGGCCGGGGCCGTAGACCAGCACGCCGCAGTTCGCGCACTTGATGTAGCGCTCGACGTAGTAGCCGTTGGCGGAGAAGCGCATGCTAGTCGCCTCCTGCGGCCGCATAACCATAGGCCGCCGCGGCCGCGGCGGGCGAGACGAAGCCTTCGGCGAGGTCGGCGCGCACGGCCTCGCGGCTGCGCCCGCGCGGATCGCCGTGGCCGCCGCCGCCGGGCGTGACCAGACGGACGCGGTCGCCCGGGCGGATCCTGATGCCCGAATACTTGCTGGACGAGACCTTGCCGAACGCCTCCGCCACCGTCCGCCACGGCTCGGTGCCGGCGCGCTGGATCAGCGTCGCGCCGCACGCGCCTTCGCCGCCGCCGGCAAGTCCCCAGGGCCGGATGCGGTGCCGGTCGGTCATCTGGCTGACCGTGATCTCGGTGCTGCGGCAATAGAACTGCTTGCGCGTGCCGAGCCCGCCGCGGAACCGGCCGGCGCCGCCGGAATCGGGCGCCAGTTCCCAGAACTCCACCAGCCACGGATAGCGCGTCTCGAACACTTCCACCGGCATCGCGCGGCAATTGCCGTTGATCGAGTCCTGCGCATCGTTGCCGTCGGCCTCGGCGCGGCCGCCCCAGCCGACCAGCTCGATGTCGTAGCAGGCGAAGTATTCGTCGAGCTCGGCATCGTGGCCGCCGAAGACGAAGTTGATATGCGTGGCCGCCCTCGGCCGCCATGGTGCGCAGCGGCACGCCGGGGGCCATGGCGCCGATCACCGTGCCGGCGATGCGCGGGTGCGTCTCGGTGTTGCCGCCGACCTCCGGCGCCGGGTAGTCGACGTTCACCATCGTGCCCGGCGGCGCGACGATGCGGATCGGCCGGAAGCAGCCCGAGTTCTTCGGGATCGAGGGATCGGTCAGGTGCAGGAACGCGTTGTAGGTCGCCGACCAGGTGACGCCGAGCGTCGCGTTGATCGGCCCGCGCGCCTGTGCGGAGGTGCCGCGGTAGTCCACCACGGCCTCGTCGCCCGCGACGAACACCTGCACCTGCAGGTGATACTCCCGGTCCTCGATGCCGTCGTTCTCGATCGAGTCGCGAAACCGATAGACGCCGTCGGGGATCGCCGCGATCTCCGCGCGCATCCGCCGCTCGGAATAGTCCATCAGGTCGGCGCAGCAGCGGCGGAACTGGTCGCGGCCGTATTTGCGGATCAGCCGCGTCAGGCCCTGCTCGCCGGTCGCGGTGGCGCTGATCATGGCCCGCAGGTCGCCGTAGTTGTAGCGCGGCGTGCGCACGTTGGCGAGCAGGAGCTTCCAGACCTCCTCGACATCCTCGCCGCGCTTCATGATCTTCAGCGGCGGCACGCGCAGGCCCTCGTGGAAGATCTCGGTCGCCTCGCCGGCGAACGCGCCGGGCACCATGCCGCCGATCTCCGCGATGTGCCCGATCGCGACCGCGAAGCCGAGCAGCTCGCCGTCGACGAACACCGGCTTGAAGAACGTGTGCTCCGGCGTGTGCAGCCCGCCGCGATACGGGTCGTTGTGCACGATCACGTCGCCGTGCTCGATCGTGTGCAGCGGGATCTCCTGCACGCAGGTCTTGATCAGCAGCGGCATGCCGCCGATCTGCGCCGGACAGAACTCCGCGCACGCGATCATGTCGCCGTGCGTGTCGGCGAGCGCGCAGGTGAAGTCGAGCGCCTCGTTGAAGATCGTCGAATACGACGTCTTCATCAGCGTGATGCCCATCTCGCGGCAGATCGACACCATCGTCGAGTTCGATGATGTTCATCGTCACGATGTCCGGCGCGGGCGCGCCGGCCGCGGGCTGCGCGCTCATCCCGCGGCGCTCACCAGCAGGTTGCCGTAGCCGTCGACCGTCAGGCGCTGGCCGGGGTTGAGCACGGTGACGGAGGCCGCCTCCTCGATGATCGCCGGTCCCGCGATCGTGTGCCCGTCGCGCAGCGCGGCGCGGTGATAGACCGGCGTGTCGAGCCGCCCGCCGGCATAGACCACCGCCCGGCGCGCCACCGGCTGCGCCGGCTCGGTGGCGGCGGCGATGCGCTTGAACTCCGGCTTCGGCGTCACCGACACGACGGTCGCCGAGAAATTCACGATCTCGATGATCTCGCCCGGAATGTTGAAGCCGAAGCGGGCCTGGTGCGCGTCGTGGAACTGCTGCCACAGCCGCTCCGTGGTCTCGTCGGTGAAGGCGTCGAAGGCGACCGGCAGCTCCAGCTCGTAGTTCTGGCCGAGATAGCGCATCTCCAGGCTGCGGAAGATGTCGATGTTCTCGGTGTAGCCCTGCGTCGCGCAGCTCGGCGATCCCCTCGGCCACCAGCTCCGCCATCACCTCGCTCGCGCGCGCCGGGTCGAAGCGCTTCGACGTCAGTTGCAGCGTGCGATGCCGGTCGACGCGCGCATCGGTCAGGATGAAGCCATAGGCCGAGAACTGGCCCGGATGGTTGGGGATGATCGCGTGCGGAATGCCGGTGTCCAGCATCAGGTCGGCGGCATGCAGCGGGCCGGCGCCGCCGAACGCCATCAGCGTGAAGTCGCGCGGATCGAGCCCGCGCTCGATCAGCACGCTGCGCAGCGCGCCGACCATGTTGTTGTTGGCGATGTGCACGATCGCCAGCGCCGCGGCATCGATCGTCATCTTGAGCTGGCTCGCGATGCGCTCCACGGCGGCGGAGCGCGGCCGCGACATCGAGCGACATGCGTGCCGCCGAGAAAATTCGCCGGATTGATCCGGCCGAGCACGACGTTGGCGTCGGTCACCGTCGCCTCGGTGCCGCCGCGCGCCGTAGCAGGCCGGGCCCGGGTTGGCGCCGGCGCTCTGCGGCCCGACGCGCAGCATGCCGCCCTTGTCGATCCAGGCGATCGAGCCGCCGCCGGCGCCGATGGTGCGGATGTCGATCATCGGAATCTGGATCGGCACGCCCCACTCGATCTCGAAATCGGTGGTGAAGCTCTCCTGGCCGTTGATGATGGTCGAGCAGTCGGTGGAGGTGCCGCCCATGTCGAACGTGACCAGCGAGGGTCACGCCGAGCAGGCGGGCGATGTATTTGCTCGCGACCACGCCGCCGGTCGGGCCGGAGACCAGGCATCTCCACCGGCGCGCTCGGCCGCCGCCTCCAGCGTCATCTCGCCGCCGTTCGACTTGATGACGACGACGTGCTCGGTCACGCCCTCCTGCGCGAACCGCTCGCGCATGTGGCGGAGCTGCCGGCTGACCATCGGCTTGAGATAGGCGTCGGCGATCGTCGTCGAGGCGCGCTCGTACTCCTTCCATTTCGGCAGCACGTCGTAGGAGATCGAGACCGGCAAGCCGCGGCGCCTCCTCGGCGAAGATCGCCTTCACCCGCTGCTCGTGCACCGGGTTGAGGTAGGAGAACAGCAGCATGACCGCGACCGCGTTGACTTCGGGATCGCTCCGCGATGCGGCGCGCCACCTCGCGCACGCTCGGCCTCGTCGAGCGGCGTCAGCACCTTGCCGTAGGCGTCGATCCGCTCGGCCACCTCGAAGCAGTGCCGCCGCTAGCGCCAGCGGCTTCGGCTTCACCCAGCTCATGTCGTAGTGGAACTTGCGGTTGCCGCGCTGGATGAAGAGGACGTCGCGGAAGCCCTTCGTCGTCACGTAGGCGATCGTGGCGCCCTTGCGCTCGAGGAGCGCGTTGGTGGCGACCGTCGTGCCGAGCCGGATGTTCGCGATCTCGCCGCGATGCGCGAACGATGCCAGGCCGGCGAGAATTCCGTCGACCGGATTGGCCGGCACCGACAGGTGCTTCCACACCTCGATCTCTTTGGTCTCGCGATCATAGGCAACGAAGTCCGTGAAGGTGCCGCCGACATCGATCCCGACCATGAAGCGCATCGACGCAGTTCCCCCTCGGCGGCTCTCCGCGAAACCGTAGCAACATCTTCGGCTTTCTCACAAGCGCGCGGCGGCTTGCGCGCGCCCGGACGATCGCCGCTCACTGCATGAGATATGTCGCGGCCGGATTGTCGCGCGCGGTGGCGCGACCGCCGCCGGTGCGCGATTTATTCCTCGGGAACCCAGACCGCGAACGTCGCGTCGGCCGGCGCTTCCTTCATGAACACCACGCTGCGCGTGTAGCCGTCGAGCAGCATGTACGCGCCCGGCTTGCCGACCACGATGCCGGCCTCCCAGGTGCCGGGATAGTAGGGGAGGGTCTTCGCGGCTTCCCGCGGGTCGGTCGCCTCCTCGCCCGGCTTGCTGCGGCCGGCAAGGAATTCGTCATACGGCACCGAGCCGTAGGCGTGGATCGTGGTGGTCGTGCTGATCCGGCGCTTGTCCCAGTGCTCGAGCCGATACGCAGCGTGGTTGCTCAGCCGGCCCATCAGGCCGCGCCGTGAACTGCTGGGCGCGTATTGCAGCAACTGCTCCCGCTCCGCCGGCGCGAGCGCGGCGAACGGGACGTGCAGCTTTGCCTTCTCCAGCAGCGGGGTGTCGCCGCGCAACTGCTCATAGGCTTCGCTCCAGCGCGGCGAGCCCAGTTCGCTGTAGACCCATCGGCTCTTCATCTCGTCCACGCTCGCCACGTCGCCCTCCTTCGGCTGGCACGCTCTGTCCCGCTACTGGGTGAATACGGTCGGCCCCTCATAGACATGCGGCGGGTAAGGATAGGCCGGATACGCGGACGGCGGCGGATTGACGCTCGGAACGGCGTCGCCGGCCGCGATCATGCACTGCGCATAGACACCATCGTAGTTGCGCTGGGCGACGGGGCCGGCGCCGCCGCCGGTGGCCGTCATCGCGACCGTCCGGCAACGTGCGTCGTCCACCTTGAACTGCTCATAGGTCTTGCCCGAGGCCGGCAGCGCGAGCACCACCGGGCCGGTCACGGGGGGCTCCGCGCACCCTGCCATTGCCAGCAGGGCGGTCAGCGTGACGGCAGCGGCGAGCCTCGACATCCCGCGATCACTCCGTGAGACCTGCCCGGCGGCGCGGCGCCGGTGGTTGGGGCGGGAGGATTCGAACCTCCGATCGCGGAACCAAAATCCGCTGCCTTACCACTTGGCGACGCCCCAGCCGGCAAGCGGCTCAATAGGCGGCACCCGCGGCGCCGACAAGCCCGCCGCCCCAGCACCACCAGCCGGGCCGCGCCAGCCCGTCGGCAGCCCCCCTGGCCGCCGCAGGGGTGGCGAACAGGCCGAAGCAGGTGGCGCCCGAGCCGCTCATGCGCGCCAGCAGGCATCCCGGCCACGCCGCCAGCGCCGCGAGCACCGCGCCGATCGGCGGCGCGAGCGCGATCGCCGGCGCCTCCAGGTCGTTGCCGGCGCGCGCGAGGTCGCGCGCCATCGCGGCGGCATCCGGCCAAGCCGGCGGCAGGTCGAGCGGCGGCGAGAACGCCCCCCGCCGCGCCCCGAACACGGCCGGCGTCGCCACGGCCACGCCGGGATTGACCAGCACCATGCCGCATGGCGGCAGATCCGGCGCTCGCGTCAGCACCTCGCCGATCCCGCCCATGCGCGCCGGCCGCGCGTCGAGGCAGACCGGCACGTCGGCGCCCAGGCTCAGCGCGAGGCGCCGCATCGCGTCCGGCGGCAGCGCGAGCCGCCACAGCCGGGCGAGCAGGCGCAGCGCCGCCGCCGCATCGGCCGACCCGCCGCCGATGCCGGAGGCGACGGGAAGGTGCTTTTCCAGCGTCAGCCGCGCGGCGGCCCGAACGCCCGCCGCCTCGGCCAACCGCGCCGCCGCGCGCAGCACCAGGTTTTCCGCCGCCCGCCGGCAACGCCGCCGCGCACGGGCCTGTCAGCGTGAGGCTCAGGGTCTCGGCCGGTGCCGCGCGCACCACGTCGCCGACATCGGCGAACACCACGAGGCTGTCGAGCCGGTGATAGCCATCCGCCCGCCGCCCCAGCACATGCAGGGCGAGATTGACCTTGGCCGGCGCGAATTCCTCAAGCAAAGCGCGCGGGATTTACTGCGCCTTCTCGGCGGTCGGCCCTTCGGTCTGCGCCTGTTTCGGCTGCGCCACGCCCTGCGCGTCCTGAAGCTTCGCCTCCAGCTTCGGCACGTCCTCCGGGTCGGGGTTCAGCGTCAGCGCGCGACGCCACTGATACAGCGCCTCCAGCTTGCGCCCCGCGGCCCAGTAGGCGTCGCCGAGATGCCCGTTGATGGTGGCATCCTCCGGCTGCAACTCCACCGCCTTCTCCAGGTCGCGCACCGCGCCCGCGGTGTCGCCCTCGCGCAGCGCGATCCAGCCCAGGCTGTCGGTGATCGCGCCGTCATTCGGCCGCGCCGCGGCGGCACGCTCGATCATCCGCCGCGCCTCGGTCAGGTTGCGGTTCTGCTCGGTCCAGGAATAGCCGAGATAGTTCAGGACCATCGGCTCGTCGGGCGAGAGCTTCAGCGCCATCTGGAAGTCGGCCTCGGCCTTCGACCACTGGTGCGACCGCTCCTCGGCGATGCCGCGCTCGTAGAACAGCGGCCAGTTGGCGCGCGTCGGCTGCCCGAGCAGGGCGACCGCATGGTCGTAGGCGGCAACCGCCTCCGGATAGCGGTGCTTGCTGCGCAGGATCGCCCCCTGCAGCGCCCAGGGCTCCGGCCGGTCCGGCGCCGCCGCCTCCAGCCGTGCCAGGATGCGCAGCGCCTCCTCGGTATTGCCGGCGCGATCCTGCAAGGCCGCGCGCCGCAGATCGACCACGGGCGCCAGCGGGTCGCTCGTGCTCACCTGCGCGAGAATGCGGAGTGCCAGGTCCGGCCGCTTGCCGCCGCTCACCACGTCCGCGAGCATCAGCCGCGCGGCGGTGAAGTCGGGGCGCAGATCGAGCGCCAGGCGCAGCAGCACGGCGGCGAAGTCGTTCGCGTCCTGCTGGTGCAGTGCGGCGGCGAGGGCGAGGTAGGACTCCGCGATGCCGTCGGTGGCGCTGCGCACCGGCCGCGTCGCCGCATCGGCCTGCAGTCGCGCGGCGGCCAGCCCGAGCTCGTCGCCGCTCTGGATCACCGCCGCGATCGTCTGGTGCGCCGCCGTCTGCTGGCCGTTGCGCATCTGCCAGCTCGCCAGCGCCCGCGCGAGGTCGAGGTTGGGTCCCGCGAACTCCGACTGCGCGACATGATAGAGCCGGCCTGCCTCGGCGGAGCGGCCGCCGACATCGGCGATCATGGCGGCGTGGAACGCATAGACGGCGCGGAACCGGTCGCCCTCGACATACGGCCGCAGCGTGCCCAGCGCGCGGTCGGTGTGACCGCCGCCCGCCTGCGCCCAGGCGACGAGCAGCGGTTGCAGCACCTGCGTCAGCCCCTGCTTGGGCAGGCTCGCGAAGCGCTGCTCGGCGGCGTCCCAGCTGCCGTTGCGTGCGTCGAGGTCGCCAAGCAGCAGTTGCGCCGCCTGGTTGTCCGGCTGCATGCGTGCGAGGCGCACCGCGTCCGGCCGGCCGGCGAGCAGGGCGGCCATGAACGCCTGCTGGCGCAGGTCGGGGTTGGTCGGGTCCTTCGCCTGCGCCTTCAGCAGATCGTCGGCGGCGGTGTCCAGGTCGCCCTCGGCGCCCGCGAAGCGGCCGGCCAGGAAGTCGCCGGCCGCCCCGGTGCGGCTGAAGGACTGCCCGCGGGACAGGCGCGGATCGGCGGCCGTGGATCCGGAGCCGGCAGCCGCACAGCCCGAAAGCAGGGACAGTGCCAGCAGCACCGTGCGCCAGGTACGAGGAGCATTGTTCATTGGCTCACCCTATCAGCGACGTGCGACTCGCGCCACCGGATTGGCGCCGGCACCGCGCTTTGTTGCGCCGATTACATTCCGCTGGGATAGACCGGCCCGCCGCCGCCCTCGGGCGTGACCCAGTCGATGTTCTGGGTCGGGTCCTTGATGTCGCAGGTCTTGCAGTGCACGCAGTTCTGCGCGTTGATCTGCAGGCTCGGCCGGCCGCTCTCGGCGCCGACGATTTCATAGACGCCAGCGGGACAGTAGCGCGTCTCGGGGCTGCCGTAGCGCTCCCAGTTCACCGCGATCGCCCGCGCCGGATCGCGCAGGCGCAGGTGGCCGGGCTGGTCTTCCTCGTGATTGGTGTTGCTGATGAAGACCGAGGCGAGACGGTCGAAGGTCAGCACACCGTCGGCCTTCGGATACGCGATCGGCCGCGCCGCAGCGGCATCCTTCAAACCTTCGTGGTCCGCATGCGCATGCGCGAGCGTCCACGGCGCGCGGCCGCGCAGCACGTAGGTATCCAGTGCCGCGTTCAGCAGCCCGCCATACAGGCCGAACTTCGCAAAGCCGGGGCGGATGTTGCGCACCGCGTGCAGCTCGGCACTCAGCCAGGACGCGCGAAACCGCGCCTCGTAGCTCGCGGGTTCCGCGGCGCGGTCGCCGGCGAGCGCCTCCGCCACCGCCTCGGCGGCGAGCATGCCCGACTTCATCGCCGCATGCGTGCCCTTGATCTTCGGCACGTTGAGGAAGCCCGCCGCGTCGCCGACGAGGCAGCCGCCGGGAAAGGTGAGTTTCGGCAGCGACTGCCAGCCGCCTTCGCTCAGCGCCCGCGCGCCATACGCCACGCGCCTGCCGCCGGCGAACATGTCGCGGATCGCCGGATGCGTCTTGAACCGCTGCATCTCCTCGAACGGCGAGAGAAACGGGTTGCGGTAGTCGAGGCCGACGACGAAGCCGTAGGAGACGAGGTTGTCGCCCCAGTGGTACACGAACGAGCCGCCATAGGTCGCGGCGTCGAGCGGCCAGCCGATCGTGTGCAGCACCTGGCCCGGACGATGGTGCTCCTGCGGGATTTCCCAGAGTTCCTTGCAGCCGAGCGCGTAGGTCTGCGGACTGCGAGGCGTCGCGCAGCGCGAAGCGTTCCAGCAGCCGCTTGGTCAGGCTGCCGCGGCAGCCCTCGGCAAAGATCGTGTAGGCGGCACGCAATTCCATGCCCGGCTGAAAGTTCGGCCCCGGCGCGCCGTCGCGCCCGCGGCCCATGTCGCCGGTGATGATCCCGCAGATCTGCCCGTTCGCTTCGATCACGTCGGCGGCCGCGAAGCCCGGATAGATCTCGACGCCGAGCGCCTCCGCCTGCGCACCGAGCCAGCGGCAGAGATCGCCGAGGCTGCCGATGAAGTTGCCCGCGTTGTGCATCTGCGGCGGCGTCGGCAGGGCAAAGGCGCGCGTCGCGGTCAGATAGAGGAAGCGGTCGTCGCTCGGCCGGCGTGGTGAGCGGCGCGCCCTGCGTCGCGCCAGTCGGGCAGCAACTCGTCGAGCGCGCGCGGCTCGATCACCGCGCCGGAGAGGATGTGCGCGCCGACCTCGGCGCCCTTCTCGACGACGCAGACGGTGCTGTCGGGGGCGAGCTGCTTCAGGCGGATGGCCGCGGCCAGGCCGGCCGGCCCGGCGCCGACCACCACCACGTCGAACGCCATCGTCTCGCGCTCGGCCATCCACGCCCCCGGCTTTCCCCGGCGCGGAGACTATGCGCAGTGCGCGGCATGCGCAAAATTGCGGCATGGACGCGCGGGCGATGTTGCTGTTGCAGATCGAGTGGGGGGCCGACGAGGCGCTCGGCGCCGGTCGCGCGCGACCGCCGCCGGCCGGCCGAAGCGCCACCGCCGACACCGCCCACAGCGCCGACGGTGGCCGCGCCGGGGCGGGTGCAACCCGCGGCGGCGCAGCGGGCGCAGGAGGTCGCCGCCGCGGCCGCCACGCTGGCGGCGCTGCGCGACGGCGCTGGCCCGTTTCGACGGCTGCCCGCTCGCCGCCACCGCGACCAACCTCGTCTTCGCCGACGGCAATCCGGAGGCCGGGCTGATGTTCGTGGGCGAGGGGCCGGGGGCGGAGGAGGATCAGCTCGGCAAGCCGTTCGTCGGCCCGTCGGGCCGGTTTCTCGACCGGATGCTGGCGAGCATCGGGCTCGATCGCAGCAAATATGTGATCACAAATTTGATACCCTGGCGCCCGCCGGGCAATCGCAACCCGACCGACGCCGAGGTGCTGACCTGCCTGCCGTTCCTGCTGCGCCACATCGCCCTGGTGCAGCCGCGCCACCTCGTGCTGCTCGGCGCGCTGGCGGCACGGGCGGTGCTGGGCGGCGGGGCCGGGATCACCCGGCTGCGCGGGCGGTGGCATCAGGCGAGCATCCCCGGCCTCGCCGCGCCGGTCGCGGCGCTGCCGATGCTGCATCCCGCCTACCTGCTGCGCAACGCCGGGGCGAAGCGCGATGCCTGGGCCGATCTGCTGCTGCTGCGGCGCACGCTCGACGGGCGGTAACAAGATTGTGATTACGCAATTGCTGCTAACCGTCTGAAATCTCGTCGCGGCATCTCATTACTGAGATATTTCGCATGAGACTGGGTTGCGTCTCATGGGAGCGGCGGTTAACGCCGAGACATGGGCGGGATCGGCGGCTTTCTCGACCGGCTCCCCGTGGCCGCGGCCGTCCTGGTCGTGGCGGGCCTTCTTCGTACCTGGGGCCGCGCCCCGCACTCGCGCAACCGCGTCCGGATCCTTTTCCCGCGGCGAGCGAGGAGGCGTTCGCGCCGCTCCGGCCGGGGCTGCCGCATCCGCTCGCGCCGTCGACCGCGGCGCGGCTGCGGTGGGTCTTCGCGCGGCTCGGGCACGGCGACAACGAGGGCGCGGCGCGCGCGGCGGCGTGGCTGCGCGACCCTTCGCCGCTCGCCGAGGCGATGCGCGGCCACGTCCTTGCCGCGCTCTATCTCGACCCCGACACGCGCCCGGATGCCGCGGCGCTGGAGGACTGGCTGGAGCGCTGGCCCGACCTGCCGGACGCGCCGGCGATCGAGCGCCTGCTGCGCCTGCGCCTGCCGCCGGATGCGAAGGCGCCTGCCACCGTCGCCACCACGGCGCTGCTCGACACCGCGCCACCGCCCGAGGAGGATGCGGCGAGCGAAATCGCGATCACGCGCAACCCCGGGCTCGATCGCGACATCCGCGAGGCGGCGCGGGTTCGGGGCGCCGACGCGGTGGAGCGCCTGCTCAGCCGCACCCGCGGGCTCTCCGCCCAGTACGCCGCCGAGTTGCGCGGCGAGGCGGCGCAGATCCTGTTCACCGTCAATCGCGACGAGGAGGCGCTGGCGCTCGCCGCGCCGGCGGCAAAGCAGGCCACGGCGGCCGGCTACGCGGCCGGGCTCGCCGCGTGGCGACTGCATCATTGGGCGCAGGCGGGATCGTTGTTCGAGGCGGCGTGGCGCGCCCCGATCGGAGCGCCGGCACTGCGCAGCGCGAGCGCGTTCTGGGCGTCGCGCGCGCATCGCCGCGCCGGCGATGCAGCCGGCGCGAGCGGCTGGCTGCTGCGCGCCGCCGAGCAGCCGCGCAGCTTCTACGGCATGCTGGCGCGCCGCCGCCTCGGCCTGCGCCTGCGCTTCGCCGCGGGCGAGCGCGAGACGCTCGGCGTCGCCGATGCCGAGGCGGTGGCGGCGACCGCACCCGGGCTGCGAGCGCTCGCGCTGGTGCAACTCGGCCAGCAGGAGCGGGCGGAGGCCGAGTTCCGGCTGCTCTGGCCGACCGCCCAGGCCTCGCGCCCGTTCGCCCGCGCGGTGATGCTGATCGCCGAGCGCGCCGGCCTCGCCGACACCGCCGCCCAGTTCGCCGACCTGCTGGCCGCCGCCGACGGGCGGCCGCGCGAGGCGCTGCGCTTCCCCGTGCCGCCGCTGCGCCCGGCCGGCGGCTTCCGCATCGGGCGGGCGATGCTGTACGGCATCGTCCGCGCCGAATCGAATTTCGACGCGGCGCTGGTTTCCTCCGCCGGGGCGCGCGGGCTGTTGCAGATCATGCCGGCGACCGCGCGCGACGTCATGGGCGCGCCGCTCGATCCGTCGCGCCTGCACGATCCGGCGGTCAATCTCGACCTGGGCCAGCGCTATCTCGCCTTCCTCGCCGGCCAGAGCCCGGTGGACGGCGACCTGATCCGCGTCATCGCCAGCTACAACGCCGGCCTGGGCAGTTACATGCGCTGGGGCCCCACGGTGCGCGACGAGGGCGATCCGCTGCTGTTCATCGAGGCGATCCCGATCGACGAGACGCGCGCCTATGTGCGGCGCGTGCTGACCTACACCTGGATCTACGCCGCGCGGCTGCACGTGGCCGCGCCCGGGCTCGATGAACTCGCCGAAGGGCTCTGGCCGCGCTACGATGCCGTCCGGCCCTGAACGGGCCTCACGGAGCGAGCCACGATGTCGCGCATCGACGAAACCCGAGCCTTTCTTGCCGTCAACATCGCCGTGCTGACGGTCTCCGACACGCGCACCGCCGCCAACGACACCTCGGGCGACGCGCTGGCGGCGCGGATCGCGGCGGCGGGCCACCGGGTCGCCGCGCGCGGCATCGAGCGCGACGACGCCGGTGCGATCGAGCAGGTGCTGCGCGGCTGGATCGCCGATCCGGCGATCGACGTCGTGATCACCACCGGCGGCACCGGCATCACCGGGCGCGACGTGACGCCGGAGGCGTTCGACCGCGTGCTGGAAAAGCGCATCGAAGGCTTCGGCGAGCTGTTCCGCATGCTGAGCTACCAGAAGATCGGCACCTCGACGATGCAGTCGCGCGCGCTGGGCGGCGTTGCCGGCGGCACCTACCTGTTCGCGCTGCCGGGCAGCACCGGCGCGGTGAAGGATGCGTGGGACGACATTCTGCGTCTGGCAGCTCGACATCCGCCACCGCCCCTGCAACCTCGTGGAGCTGATGCCGCGGCTGCTCGAACACCGTCGCGCGACCGCGGCCGCATAGGCGCGCGGCGCGGCGCGTCCGCGCCGGGGGGAGGGGGCGGATGCACGCGACGGACGTCTCGCCGTGGGGCATCGACTGGCTGTGGGGCGTGCCGCTGATCGTGATGACCGTGGTGATCCACGTCATCGGCCTCGGCCTGATCCATGCCCGCGTGGTGAGCACGCTCGGCCACACGCTGGACCGCCGCCGGTTCCTGCCGGTGTTCGTGCTCGTGATCGGGGTTTCAACCCTGCTTGCGACAGCGTTGCACGCGGCCGAGGCGGCGACCTGGGCCGTGGCCTACCGCCTGCTCGGCGCGCTGCCCGACGGGCGCTCGGCGATGCTCTATTCGCTCGGCGCGATGACCACCTTCGGCCACCCGGACCTGCCCGTCGGGCGCGACTGGCTGCTGATGGGCGGGATCGAGGCCCTGAACGGGCTGCTGCTGTTCGGCCTGACCACGGCGTTTCTGTTCGCGATGATCAGCGAGGTGTGGCCCGTGCACCGCCGGGCGCGGCGCGAACGGGTTTGACTCCATACCGAGTAGTCGGTATCATACCGACCAGAGGGTATGGAAATGGCCGCGACCGATCATCCGGATGCTTCCCGGCAGCACGCTTCGAAAACCCGGCTGCTCGACGCGGCGCTGCGGGTGATCCGCACCAAGGGCTATGCCGCGACGACGGTGGACGACATCTGCGACGCCGCCGGGCTGACCAAGGGCAGCTTCTTTCATCACTTCGCGAGCAAGGAGGAACTGGCGCTCGCCGCCGCCGCGCATTTCGCGGCGAACGCTGACGCGCTGTTCGCGCAGGCGCCGTATCGTGCGCACCCCGACGCGCGCGACCGGCTGCTCGGCTACGTCGATTTCCGCAGGGCGCTGCTGGCGGGCAGCCTGCCGGAATTCACCTGCCTGCTCGGCACGATGGTGCAGGAAACCTACGCCACGCATCCTGCGCTTCGTGCAGCATGCGAGACGCATATCGGCGCGCATGCGGATACCGTCGCGCAGGATGCGGCCGAAGCGCGGGATGCGCGCACGCCGGATGCGACGTGGAGTGCGGAGAGTCTCGCACTGTTCACGCAGGCCGTGCTGCAGGGCGCCTTTATTCTCGCCAAGGCCAAGGACGGTCCCGAGGTCGCCGACGCGTGCCTGGCGCATCTGCGGCGCTACCTCGAACTGCTGTTCGATCAACCCGAGCCAAAGGAGTGAACGCCATGTCCGACCATGCCGGCAAATTCGTCTGGTACGACGTGATGACGACCGACACCAAGGCCGGAGAGGCCTTCTATCGCGATGTGATCGGCTGGAAAGCGACGAACTCGGGAATGTCCGATCGGTCCTACACGATCTTCTCTGCCGGCGAGGTGCCGGTGGGCGGGCTGATGCCGATTCCCGAGGAGGCCCGCGCCGCGGGCGCGAAGCCGCACTGGACCGGCTACATCGCGGTGGATGACGTCGATGCCTACGCCAAGCGCGTGACGGCGGCGGGCGGCGCGGTGCATCGTGCGCCCGAAGACATTCCCGGCGTCGGCCGCTTCGCCGTGGTTGCGGACCCGCATGGTGCCGAGCTTCGTCCTTTTCAAAGGCGCGGGCGAGCCGCCGCCGAATGCGCCCGCGCCCGGCACCCCCGGCCATGCCGGCTGGCACGAGCTGCAAGGGGGCGACCAGCCGAGCGACTTCGCCTTCTATTCAGGGCTGTTCGGCTGGACCAAGGCGGATGCGATGGATATGGGCGCGATGGGCGTCTATCAGATCTTCGCCACCGGCGGCATGCCGGTCGGCGGCATGATGACGAAGATGCCCGACACGCCCGCGCCGCACTGGCTCTACTACTTCAACGTCGATGCCATTGACGCCGCGGCGGGGCGCGTCCGCGACCACGGCGGGCAGGTCGTCAACGGACCGATGGAGGTGCCGGGCGGAAGCTGGATCATCCAGTGCGTCGATCCGCAGGGCGCACGCTTCGCGCTGGTCGCGCCGCGGCGCTGAGCGGCGCGTCAGCCCATGCGGGCGCGGTGACGGGCGAGGTCGGCTTCCACCATCTCGGCGAGCATGTCCTCCAGCGTCCCCGTGGGCGCCCAGCCGAGCTGCGTCCGCGCCTTGGTCGCGTCGCCCTCGCAGGAAATCGACCTCGGCCGGGCGCAGCAGGTCCTGGCGGAGACGCACGAAGGCGTCCGCCTCCAGCCCCGCGCAGGCGAAGGCGATGCGGACCATCTCGCGGATGCTGACGGCGCGCCCGGTGGCGACCACGTAGTCGTCGGGCGCGTCCTGCTGCAGCATCAGCCACATCGCGCGGACATAGTCGCGCGCGTGGCCCCAGTCGCGCTGCGCGTCGAGGTTGCCGAGCGGCAGCTCCTGCGCCAGGCCGAGCTTGATGCGCGCCACCCCGTCGGTGACCTTGCGGGTGACGAACTCGATGCCGCGCAGCGGGCTCTCGTGGTTGAACAGGATGCCGGAGGAGGCGTGCAGCCCGAAGCTCTCGCGGTAGTTCACCGTCATCCAGTGCGCGTAGAGCTTGGCGACCGCGTAGGGGCTGCGCGGATAGAACGGCGTCGTCTCGCTCTGCCGCGGCTGCCTGCACGCGGCCGATACATCTCCGATGACGAGGCCTGGTAGAAGCGCGCCTGCGGCCGGGCGAGGCGCAGCGCCTCCAGCACGTTCGCCGCGCCGAGGCCGGTGACCGCGCCGGTCAGCAGCGGCTGCTGCCAGGAGGTCGCGACGAAGCTCTGGGCGGCAAGGTTGTAGACCTCGTCCGGGCTTCACGTCGTGCAGGATGCGCAGCAGGCTGGAGAGGTCGATCAGGTTGCCGTCGATCAACCGCACGCGGTCGAGCATGCCGAGCCAGCGCAGCCGCTCGCCGACCACGTCGGAGGAGGCGGAGCGGCGCATCATGCCGACCACCTCGTAGCCCTTGTCGAGCAGGAGCTGGGCCAGGTAGGCGCCGTCCTGGCCGGTGATGCCGGTGATGAGGGCCGTGGGCATGGGTTTCCGCAGGGGTCCGCCAGAGTGATGCCGGCCGCATTAGGGGAGTCGGCGGGCGGCGTCCATCCCCGGGGCGGTCGCGTGCAGATCGCTATTGCGACGCATTCTCAATTCGCCGAATATGCCGGCCCCAACGGAGTCCCCCCGCCCATGGGTCAGGTCATTCGCTTCGGCGCGATCCCGCGCGCCGAGCACGTCGCGGCCACAGCGCTCAACGAGGCCGAGCGCCTGCTGCTCAGCGCCATCCGCCAGTGGGTCGCCGCGTTCCGCCGTGCCGAGCGCGCGCTGCCGCGGCTCTGCCTGGATATGGCCCTGGCCGGCGTGCACGACGCGGCGTTCTCGGTCGATGCGCTGATGGGCATCCTGGTGCGCACCGCGCGGCGCACGGTGGAAATCCACTGTCCCGGCTGCGCGTCGCTGTCGGCCGATGAACGCTGCCTGCTCGATGCCGCCGCGCTGGCGCAGGCGGGGGAGCGGGTGCGCGCCGAGGAGGTGCTGTGCGGCGCCCTGCTCACCGCCCCCGGCGCGGCCTTCGCGCTCGGCCCGATCGTGGGCCTGGGCGAACTGTTCGCGATCGGCGGGCTGTTCTTCCCACGCCGGGCGCGGCCCCGCGGCACCCGCGCGACGCCGCCGCGGCTGCGCCACTGAGCGGGGGAGGCATGGCCATGCTGCGCATCCACTCGCTCGGCGTCGCCACCCTGGTCGCGCTGATGGACGCCGATCGCGACGGGGACGCGGCGCGCCCGGCTTCCGCCTGCGGCCATGGTGACCGCAGTTCCGAGCCGCCTGACGCGGAATTGAGCGGCGCCGACCGCGGGCGGCTCGTGCACGCCGGATCGTCCGACGCCTGACCGCCGCCGCCCGGCCGCCACGCAGGCTGCATTCCGGGCATTGCGCACCGGACCTGAGAGATATAAAGATATCCTTATATATCGTCGGTAGCAGGGGAAGGGCGAGTCATGGCCGGAAGCGAGAGAACGATCGCGAGCAACCTGGGCTTCCCGCGCATCGGCCGGCGGCGGGAGCTGAAGGCCGCGCTGGAGGCGTTCTGGGCTGGCACGCTTGACGAGGCGGGGCTGCAGGCCGAGGCGGCGCGGCTGCGCGGGGCGCATTGGCGCCTGCAGTCCGGGCTCGGCATCAGCCATGTGCCGTGCGGCGATTCCGCGCTGTACGACCACGTGCTCGATACCGCCTGCATGGTCGGCGCGATCCCGCCCGGCTACGGCTGGACGGACGGGAAGGTGTCGCTCGCGACCTATTTCGCGCTCGCCCGCGGCTCGCGCGGCACGCGGCGGAGGCGGCGGCGGAGGCGGCGGCGGGGATCGCGCCCGGGCTGCCGGCGCTGGAAATGACCAAGTGGTTCGATACCAACTACCACTAGCTCGTGCCGCGCCTGACGCGCGAGCAGCGGTTCACGCTGACCGAGAACCGCCCGCTGCGCACAGTTCCGCGAGGCGCGGGCGCTCGGCGTGACGACGCGGCCGGTGCTGCTCGGGCCGGTGACGTTCCTGGCGCTCGCGAAATCCACCGACGGGTCGGACCCGCTCGATCTGCTGGACCGTCTGCTTGCCGCTCTACCAGCGCATCCTCGCGGAACTGGCCGCGGCGGGTGCGCCTGGGTGCAGATGGACGAGCCGGTGCTGGCGCTCGACCTGTCCGCCAAGGCGCGCGCGGCCTTCGACGCTGGCCTACGATTTCCTGCGCGCAGTGGCCGACGCCGGCGATCCTGCTGGCGAGCTATTTCGGCCCGCTCGGCGACAATCTCGCGACCGCGGCGCGGCTGCCGGTGGCGGGGCTGCACCTCGATCTCGTGCGCGGCGGCGGCGAACTCGATGCCGTGCTGGCGGCGACGCGCGCGGAGCAGTGGCTCAGCCTCGGCGTGGTGGACGGGCGCAACGTGTGGCGCACCGATCTGCGCGCGGCGCTGGCGACGTTGCAGCGTGCGGCGGCGGCGCGGGTCGGCGGGCGGCTCATGGTCGCGCCCTCGTGCAGCCTGCTGCACGTGCCGGTGGAGCTGGCGCAGGAGGATCGGCTCGACCCGGCGCTGAAGTCATGGCTCGCCTTCGCGACCGAGAAACTCGCCGAGATCGCGACCCTCGCGCGCGGCCTGGACGAAGGCGCAGACGCGATCGCGGCCGAACTCGCGCGCAGCGATGCGGCGATGCGGTGCGCGCGCGGACGAGCGCGCGCGTGCATCGGCCCGAGGTCGCCGCGCGCGCTGCGGCCGTGACCGCCGGCGATGCTGCGCCGCGACCAGCCCGTATGCCGACGCGGCGCGCAGCGCAGCAGCGCCGCTTGCAACTGCCGCTGTTCCCGACGACGACGATCGGCTCGTTCCCGCAGACCGCGGAGGTGCGCCACGCTGCGCGCGGCTGCTCGGGCGCGGCACGCTGGACCGGGACGCGCATGACCGCACGATCGCGGCCTGGATCGCCGATGCGGTGCGCTGGCAGGAGGACGCTCGGGCTCGACGTGCTGGTGCACGGCGAGTTCGAGCGCAACGACATGGTGGAGTATTTCGCCGAGCAGCTGGACGGCTTCGCGTTCACCCGCCACGGCTGGGTGCAGTCCTACGGCAGCCGCTGCGTGGCGCCGCCGATCATGTGCGGCGACGTGTCGCGCCCGGCGCCGATGACGGTGCGCTGGACGGCCTATGCGCAGTCGCTGACGCAGCGGCCGGTGAAGGGGATGCTGACCGGGCCGGTCACGATGCTGCAATGGTCGTTCGTGCGCGACGATCTGCCGCGCGCAGACGGTGTGCCGGCAGATCGCGCTGGCGATCCGCGACGAGGTGCGCGACCTGGAAGCCGCCGGCATCGCGGTCATCCAGGTGGATGAGCCGGCGTTCCGCGAGGGCCTGCCGCTGCGCCGGGCGGACTGGGCCGCGTATCTCGACTGGGCGGTTGCCTGTTTCCGGCTCGCCACCGGCGGCGTGCGCGACGACACGGCGATCCACACGCACATGTGCTACGCCGAGTTCAACGACATCATGCCGTCGATCGCGGCGCTGGATGCCGACGTGATCTCGATCGAGACCACGCGCAGCCGGATGGAGCTGCTCGACGCGTTCGCCGGCACGCGGGGCCGCCTATCCCGCCGGCATCGGGCCCGGCGTGTGGGACATCCACAGCCCGCGCGTGCCCGACGCGACGGAGATGGCGGGTCTTCTCGGACTCGCGCGGCGGCGGCTGCAGGATTGGCAGATCTGGGTCAACCCGGATTGCGGCCTGAAGACGCGCGCGTGGGAGGAGGTGCGGCCGAGCCTCGCCAATCTCGTCGCGGCCGCGAGAGAGTTGCGCGAAACGGCCGTGCGCCCGGCATAGCGACCGAAGGCGAGGCGGCCAGCCACGCGCCGCGCTCGCGCCCCGCGGCTACGCTTTTGCTATACGGGCGGCGCCCGCACCCCATCGATTTCCTATGCCGGGCTGACGACTGTCTGCGCGCTCATTCGATGAGGCAGGCAATGTCGCAAGCCCACGCAACCGCTTCCAGCAGCGTGCCGCAAGGCGCCGGGGACGCGCTGCTCGATGAACTGAGGCCGCCCCCGGGCGCCCATGCGCTCGTCATCGGCCACCACACGCTCGAGACGCTGTGCGGCCTGATTCGCTGCGGCTGTGCGGGGGCAACCGAGCTGCGGCCCGACGAGCAGGGCGCACCGCGGCCGGAGTTGGTGCAGGTCGCGCTGCTTCCCGATCCCGCGACGCCGGGCGAGGCGGCCACCAGCGTTGCGATCGCGCGCCGGGCGCTGGACGGCGGCGGGCGCATCGGCATTCGCGATGCGAGCGGCCGGAACCGGCGTGCGCTGGTGGGACTGCTCCGCGCGCAAGGGTTCGTGGAGATCTCGACCCGCTACACGCCCGAGGGCGCGCTGGTACTCGGCAAGCGCCCGATCGCGGCGAGCCGTGCCTGAAACCGGCAGGCGCGCACTGTCACCCACCGCCCATGCGCGGCAGGGTGTGGTGCGCGCCCCGATCTGGCTGTTGGCGCTCATCATGCTCCTCGCGCTGTGGCTCGGCGTGCACGTCCTGCGCAACGTCACCGACGCGTTGACGGTCATGGCCCAGGGAACGCAGGGCACGCCCACGTCGCCCACATGGCCGGCACGGTCGGCCGCCGGCGATGCAACACCTTGACGCCCAGTCGCGCTGGCATGTGCGGCTGTTCGCGGGCCAGGTCGCGTTTCTTTCGCTGATCGGCGCCCCGGCGCTGCTCGTCGACGGCCACGCGCCGGCGCTGTACCTGCTGCAATTGCGTGCGATGTTCGGCTTCTCGGCGCTGATCCAGCTCGTGCTCGCCATGATCGCGCGACAGCCGCTGTCCCCGTCGCGCCTGTGCATCTGGGATCATTTCCTGGCCTTCCTGCTGCTCAACATCGCCTGTTCGCTCGCGCTGCGGATGCTCGGCTAGGCCGGCCGCCGCGGCGTTCGCTCTCGGAGTGTCAGATGAACTGCATGACTACGCTGACCGGCTCCGTCGTTGCGCTGGCAACGCCGTTCCGGGATCACGCGGTCGACCTGAACGGCCTCGCGGCGTTGTGCGAAGCGACAGATCGCGCGTGGCACCCAGGCGCTTGTCGTGTGCGGCAGCACCGGGGAGGCGGCTTCGCTGTCGGCCGCGGAATACGCCCGCGTCGTCCGGGCGGCGGTGGAGGCCAGTTGCGGCCGGCGGCCAGTCATCGCCGGCTGCGGCGCGGTGGCGACGCAAGCCGCCGCCGAGCTTGCGACCGTGGCCGCGGCGGCGGGGGCCGACGGTCTTCTGTGTGCGCCCCCGGCCTATGTGAAGCCGACGCAGGAGGGGATTTTCGCGCATATCCGGGCCATCGCGCATGCGGCGGACCTGCCTGTCATGCTCTACGACGTTCCCGGCCGCACGGCGGTGGCGGTGGCGGATGCGACGGTGGCGCGCCTGTTCGAGCGTTCCCTGATCGTCGCCATCAAGGATGCCACCGCCGATCTCGCGCGCCCGCCGCGCCTCGCGGCCCTGTGCGGTAGCGGGCTCGTGCAGATGAGCGGCGATGACGCGACGGCCGCCGCGCATCGCGCAATGGGCGGGCATGGCTGCGTGTCGGTCACGGCCAATGTCACGCCCGCGCTGTGCGCGCGGTTGCATCGCGCCTGGGCGGCGGGGGATCTGGCCGGGTTGGCGCGACTGCGCGATCTCCTGGCGCCGCTTCATGAGGGGTTGTTCCTGGAGAGCAACCCCATTCCTCTGAAGGCGGCGCTCGCCATGCTCGGCCTGTGCGGTCCGGAGCTGCGCCTGCCGCTGACCGGGGCGGGTCAACCGACCCGCGAGCGACTCGATCGGATCCTGCAGCGCATCGGGCTGGCCGAGGCGGCGGCGTGCGGTGCGCTACCGCGCGCAGGCGCCGCGCCGACGCTCCCCGCGGCCGCCACGCCGGGGATCGACGCTGGCGCCTCGGCGCTGTTGGAGCAATGATCCACCGTTCGGAAGCAGGCGGAGCGCATGAGCGAACTCGGAACCATCATCGTCACCGGCGGCAGCCGCGGGCTCGGCGCGGCGATCTGCCGCAAGCTCGCTGCCCTCGGCCATCCCGTCGCCTTCAGCTACGCGAGCAACGCGGCGGCGGCCGATGCGGTCGTGCGCGAGATCACCACGGCCGGCGGCCGCGCCCATGCTTTCAAGGGCGACGTGGCGCATGAGGGCGAGGTGCTGGCGCTGTTCGACGCGGCGGAGCGTGCGCTCGGGCCGCTCGGCGGGCTCGTGAACAATGCCGGGGTGGTCGGGGGGAGCACGCGCTTCGCCGACCTCGACACGGCGGTGCTGGAGCGCACCTTCGCGGTCAACGTTATGGGCACGATCTTCTGCGCGCGCGAGGCAGTGCGGCGCCTGTCCACCGCGCGCGGCGGGCCGGGGGGCGGCATCGTCAACCTGTCCTCCGTCGCGTCGCGGCTCGGCGCCCCCGGCGAACTCGTGCACTACGCGGCGAGCAAGGGGGCGATCGACAGTTTCACACTCGGCCTCGCGCGCGAGGTGGCCGCGGAGGGGATCCGCGTCAACGCGGTGGCGCCCGGGCTGATCGAGACCGACATGAACCCGGCGGCGCGGCTGGAGCGGCTGGTTCCCTTGGTGCCGATCCGGCGCGCCGGGCAGCCGGTGGAGATCGCGGAGGCGGTGGCGTGGCTGCTCTCGCCCGCCGCGAGCTATGTCACCGGCACCGTGCTCACCGTCTCGGGCGGGCGCTAGCGGGCGGGCATCATTTCCGGCCGGGCATCATCTTTGAAAAGTCGGTGCCGTTGACGAGGAACTTCCCGTCCCGGTACTCGAGGTTCCACACCGTCGCGTCGCCGTCGGGCTCGCCGATGCCCTTGAGGAAGAACAGCACCGGCAGCGCCGCCTTGAGTTCGGGGACCTGACCGGCGAGGCGGATCAGTGCCTCGAGGCCCGTGGCACGGATGCGCGCCTCGCCGGCGACGTTGTCGGCGGCGACGACGCGCACTTCGCCCTTGCCTTGCAGTTGCGCCGGACCGGCATCGACGGCCAGCTCGTCGATGCCGATCGTCAGCGGGCCGTCGTGCAGCAGCGCCTCGCCCTGTGCTTCCAGCGCCGCGTCGGAGGCGCCGTCCTGCAGCGCCGCGGCCAGCAGCGCATGCAGCTTCGCCGCCGGCACGCCGCCGATATGCGGCGCGATCGCGATATGCCGCGGCAGCAGGTCGCGCAGCGGGCCGGGCGGCACCGTGTTGCTGCCGGCGCCGTCGATGGCGAGGCGCAGGTGCAGCGCGATCCGCCCGTCCGGCGCCGCCAGCGCCATCCTGGCCGCGACCGTGCGTGCCGACCCGTCCAGCTTGCCGGCGCGCCAGCGCACGTTCTTGAACACCGCCTCCTCGGTGAACCCGTCGAGCAGGTCCGCCGCCGCTTCCAGCGCCACCCGCACGGTCGCCCGCGCCTCGGGCGGCAGCATGGCGCCGAGGTTGTCGTGATGGACCAGCGCGTGTCCGGTGGCAGCCATCGGGTCGCGGGCTGCCGTGACGGCGAGCGGCCCCACCTCCAGCGCGGCGTGCAGGATCGGCGGCAGCGCCGCCGGGCGCACCGCGTCGATGCGGGCGGTGACACGGGCCTCCGCTGCGCTGAACGACGCGACGATGCCGTTCTCCAGCCGGGCGTTCGTGGCCAGCAGCTCGCTGGTCGAGTTGGAGCGCACGTCGATCCGCCCATCGCGCGCCGGCTGCCACCGCGCATGCGTGGTGATGCGCGCAACCTCGGTCCGCCGCGTTTCGGTCTTGCTGCGGAAGTCGCTGGAATAGCCGCCGATGGTGCCGTCCCAGGTCGAACTCGGTGGCCAGCGTCGGGTCGAGCAGCGCGTGCTGGTCCTGGTCGGCGAAGCGCAGCGTCCACGCCTCCGCCCCGCCCGGCGCCGACGCCGGCACGTGGATCTGCAGCGGCGAGGGCAGGCGGATGGCGTCGAGCGCCCAGCGTCCGTCCGGCTGCGGCTGCGCGGTGAGCGTGAGCGGCGCCCCCTCGATCGTGACGCCGGTGGTGCCGACGGGGCCGGCGACCGGCACCTCGACCGCGTAGCCGCCGCCGTCGCGCGGGGTGAAGCGGACCGGGCGGTCGCCGAGGTCGGCGCGCGGCCCGAGCACGCCGGCGAGCCAGGCGCGCAGCGTGGCCTCCAGCGCGGCCGGCGGCGTGTCGGCGCGCGCGGTTGCGGCAAGGTTCGTCGCGATCGCCCCGGCGAGCAGCGCGCCGCGCAGCCATGCCCCATTTCGCATCCGTATTTCCCCTCGTTCCCGCCCAGGATAGCGCGCGCGGCGGCGGGCGCGCGACCGTCAGAACCGCAGCCCGACCCGCACGCCAAGCTCGTTGAGGCTCTCCGTCTCGCTGGCGAAGCTGCCGCTGCCGACATGGTCGAACAGCACGTAGAGGCCGAAGCGGGGCGTCACCTGATAGCCGATCTCGGCGCCCAGCCGCAGTTGGGTGCCACTGGTCAGCCCGCGCGGCGCGCCCGCGCCGCCGATCCATCCCGGCCCGATGCTGAAGCCGAAGGTGAGCGCGTCGTCGCGGTCCAGCAGGTACGAGGCGACCCGCGCGGTCCAGGTGAGGCCGGCATAGGCCTGCTGGGCGGCGACGGCGGTGTTGGCGGTAGCGCCGAGGTTGACCTGCGGCTCCGCCGCCCAGCGCAGCCAGGCGGGCAGATCGGTGGTCCAGTTCGTGAACGGGGAGACGGTGAGCAGCTCGGCATTGAGGTCGGCGCCGGGCAGGCGCGACGCGGGCGGGCCGAGATCGGGCCAGAGCAGGCCGAGCCGGACCTCGGCGACCGGGCCCGCCGCTTCAGCCCGCAGGCCCAGCCCGAGCGCCGCCAGAACGGCAAGAATGAGGAGTGGCGCACGCATGGGGTGGAACGGCGATCGTTTTGACAGCCTGTAGAGCAACGTGGGGTAAAAGTCTGCTGAAGAGCCGTAAAGGTTGCCGCCGCCCCGCCGGCCGCGCCCGCCAGCCGGCGGGGTGCGCGCGGCGGCGCGGCAGGCTATAGCGGCGCTCGCATGAGCGGCGCATTGACCCTGCTGACCGGTGCCACCGGGTTCGTCGGCTCGGCCGTGGCGCGGGCCCTGTTGGCCCGCGGCTATCGCGTGCGCGCGCTGGTGCGCCCGCGCAGCGACCGGCGCAACGTTGCGGGGCTCGACCTGACCCTGGCCGAGGGCGACCTGACCGACCCCGCGAGCCTGGCCGCGCGCCGTCGAGGGCTGCCGCTTGCTGGTGCACGTGGCGGCCGACTACCGCATCTGGGTGCCCGACCCGGCGGCGATGCTGCGGGCGAACGTCGCCGGCACGGAGGCGCTGATGCGCGCGGCGCTCGCGGCCGGGGTCGAGCGGGTGGTGTATTGCAGCAGCGTGGCCGCCCTGGGCCTGACCGCCGACGGCACGCCGGCCGACGAGACCACGCCGGTCGATCCGGCCGCGATCGTCGGGGACTACAAGCAGTCGAAATATCGGGCCGAGCAGGCGGTGCTGGCCCTGGTGCGCGAGCAGGGCTGCCGGCGGTGATCGTCAACCCAGCCGCGCCGGTGGGGCCGCGCGACATCCGCCCGACGCCGACCGGGCGGATGATCGCCGACGCCGCCGCCGGGCGGATGCCCGCCTATATCGACACCGGCCTCAACATCGTCCACGTCGACGACGTGGCGCATGGGCCATGTCCTGGCGCTGGAGCGCGGGCGGATGGGCGAGCGCTACATCCTCGGCGGCGAGAACCTGTTGCTGCGCGATCTGCTGGCATCTGGTCGCCGAGGCGGCGGGGCCGCCGGCCGCCGCGCGATCCGGCTGCCGCGCGCAACTGCTGTGGCCGGTCGCGCTCGGGTTCGAGGCGCTGGCGCGCGTCACCGGCATCGAGCCGCTGGTGACGCGCGATCACCTGCGCATGGCGCGCAAGAAGATGTTCTTCTCCTCGGCGAAGGCGCAGGCGGAGCTGGGCTACGCGCCGCGCCCGGCGCGCGCGGCGGTGCGCGACGCGGTCGCCTGGTTCCGCGCGGGCGGCAGGTGGCGGCGTGATCTTCGTGCTCGCCGTTGCCGCTGCTGGCCTGGGCGTATCTGCTGCTGTTCCACGGCCGGTTCTGGCAGACCGGCCCGGTGCTGGCGCCGGCGCGGCCGGCGCGGATGCCGGCGGTGGCCGCGGTCGTGCCGGCGCGCGACGAGGCGGAGGTGATCGACGCGGGCGTCGGCCTCGCTGCTGGCGCAGGATGTCCGGGCCGCTGCGCGTGGTGGTGGTGGACGACGGCAGCAGCGACGCGACTGCCGCGATCGCGCGCGCGGCGCGCCGCGGTGATCGCCGGCGCACCCCGCCCCGCGGGCTGGGCCGGCAAGCTGTGGGCGGTGCAGCAGGGCATTGCCGCGACGCACGAGCCGTGGCTGCTGCTGACCGACGCCGACATCGTGCACGAACCCGCGCCATCTCGCGACCCTCATGGCGCAGGCCGAGCGCACCGGCGCGGACCTGGTGAGCGAGATGGTGGTGCTGAACTGCGACGAGCGCCGCCGAGCGGATGCTGGTGCCCGCCTTCGTCTATTTCTTCCAGCTGCTGTATCCGTTCGCGCGGGTGAACGATCCGCAGCGAGCCGCGTCGCGGCGGCGGCGGGCGGGACGATGCTGGTGCGGCGCGCGGCGCTGGAGCGGATCGGCGGCATCGCGGCGATCCGCGGCGCGCTGATCGACGACGTGGCGCTGGCGGCGGCGATCAAGCGCGGCGGGCGGATCTGGCTCGGCCATAGCGGGCTCGCGCGCTCGATCCGGCCGCTATCCGCACGTCGGCCGACATCTGGCGCATGATCGCGCGCTCCGCCTATGTGCAGCTTCGCTATTCGCCGCTGCTGCTGCTGGCGACGCTGTTCGGGATGGCGCTGATTTTCTGGACGCCGTTGGCTCGCCGCGCTGCTCGGCGCACGGCGTCCTGCGCGCGGCTCGGGCGGTCGCGTGGCTGCGCGATGGCGGGCAGCTTCGTGCCGACGCTGCGGCGCTACCGGCTCTCGCCGCTGCGCGCGCCGCTGCTGCCGTTGATCGCGACGTTCTACATGGCGGCGACGGCTCGGCCAGCGCGCTCGATCATCACCGCGGCCGCGGCGTGGTGTGGAAGCGCCGCGCCTATGAGCGCGGCGTATGAGCGCGGCGGCTTCGGTCGAGACATGGTCGGGCAAGGACCGCGGCGACGAGAATTTCCCGGTCGGCTCGGCGCTGATCGCGCCGCGGCTGCGCCCGCACGTGCATGCGTTCTACGCCTTCGCGCGCAACGCCGACGACATCGCCGACAGCGCGACGCTGGCGCCCGAGGACAAGGTCGCGCGCCTGGATGCGATGGAGGCGGTGCTGCTCGGGCATCGCGACGACGGCAGCCCGAGCGCGGCGCGCCTGCGCGAGAGCCTGCGCGAGACCGGCGTGACCGCGCAGCATTCGCGCGACCTGCTGGTCGCGTTCCGGCAGGACGCCACGAAGCGGCGCTATGCGAGCTGGGACGAGCTGCTAGACTACTGCCGCTATTCGGCGATGCCGGTCGGGCGGCACGTGCTGGACCTGCACGGCGAGCGCCGCGACACCTGGGCGCCGTCGGATGCGCTGTGCGCGGCGCTGCAGGTGGAGAACCATTTGCAGGATTGCGCCAAGGATCTCGCGGCGCTCGATCGCTGCTACCTGCCGCTCGACCTGCTCGCGGCCCATGGCGGCGACGTTGGCGATCTGCGGCGCCCGGCGGCGACGCCGGGCTGCGCGCGGTGTTCGCGGCGCTGCTCGACGCGGTGCGATGCGCTGAACGCGGCGGCGGCAGCGCTGCCGGCGCGCACGCGCGATCGGCGGCTGCGGCTGGAGACGGCGGTGATCGTCGGGCCTGTCGCGGCGGCTGGCGCGCGCGGCTGCGCCGCGGCGATCCGCTGGCCGCGCGCGTGCGGCTGACGAAGGCCGATGCGGCGGCCAGCGTCCTCGCGTCGCTGCGGTTCCTGCCATGACGTCCGCTCGGTGCGGCTGAGGCCGACCTGGACGCGGTGGCGGCGCTGGTGCGCGCCGCCGGCACCAGCTTCTATCGCGGCATGCGCGTGCTGCCGCCCGACCGGCGGCACGCGATGTACGCGATCTACGGCTTCTGCCGCATCGTCGACGACATCGCCGACGCGCCGGGCGACTTCGCGCGAAAAGCGTCCGGCGCTCGATGCGCTGGCGCGCGCGGGTCGACGGACTGTGGCGACGGCGAGGCCGACGGGCCGGTGACGCGCGTGCTGGTGCGCGCGGTCGCCGCGTTTCCCGCTGCGCCAGCCGGACTTTCTCGCGGTGATCGACGGCATGCAGATGGACGCCGAGCAGCGCGATCGTCGCACCCGACCTCGCGACGCTCGATCTCTATTGCGACCGCGTGGCCGTCGCCGTCGGCCGGCTCTCGGTGCGCGCGTTCGGCGATGCGTCGCCGGCGGCCGACCAGGTTGCCACCGGCTTGGGCCGGGCGCTGCAACTGACCAACATCCTGCGCGACCTCGATGAGGATGCGGAGCGCGGGCGGCTCTATCTGCCGCGCGAGTGGCTGGAGGAGGCGGGCGTGCCGTGCGTGCCGGAAGCGGCGCTGGCGCACCCCGCGCTGCCGGCCGTCTGCGCGCGGGTGGCGGCACGCGCGCACGCGAATTTCGCCGACGCGGCCGCGGCGATGCGGCACTGCGACCGCCGCGCGATGCGGCCGGCGCGGATGATGGGGGCGACCTACGCGGCCCTGCTGTCGCGGCTGGAGCGGCGCGGCTGGCGCGACCGGCAACAGCCGGCGTCGCTGCCGCGCTGGCAGAAGGCGTTCATCGCGCTGCGCCACGGGCTGGCCTAGTGCTAGGGCTGGCCTGAGTGCGGCACGCGCATGTCATCGGTGCCGGCCTCGCCGGCCTCGCTGCCGCCATGGCACTCGTCGAGCGCGGCGTGGGCGTCACGCTGTACGAGGCGGGCCCTGTGGCCGGCGGCCGGTGCCGCTCCTATTTCGACCGCGAGCTCGGGTGCCGCATCGACAACGGCAACCACCTCGTTCTCTCCGGCAACACGCGGCGTTCTGACCTATCTGCGGCAGATCGGCGCCGCAGCGACACGCTGGTCGGCCCGTCCCAGCCGCGCGGTTTCCGTTCATCGAGCTGCCGAGCGGCGCGCGTTGGGTGCTGGCGCCGAGCGCCGGACGCATTCCGTGGTGGATCTTCGCACGCAGCCGCCGCGTTCCGGGCACGCGGGCGCGCGACTATCTGCGGCTGCTGGCGCTGCGGCGCGCCGGTGCCGAGGTGAGCGTCGCGGCGGTGCTGGACGATGGCGGGCCGCTGTATCGGCGCTTGCTGGAACCGCTCGCGATCGCGGCGCTGAACACGCGCACCGGAGGATGGTCTGGCGCGGCTGCTCGCGCGGGTGGTGCACGAGACGCTGATGCGCGGCGGCGCGGCGTGCCGGCCGATGGTGCCGCGCGTCGGCCTCTCCGAAACCTTCGTCGATCCCGCGCTCGACTGGCTGGCGCGGCACGGCGCGCGCGTGTTCACCGGGCGGCGCATCGGCGCGCTCATCGTCGAGGGTGATCGCGTCACGGGATTCGCCGATGCCGACGGCACGCGATGCGGTCGTCGGGGATGAGGCGGTGGTGCTCGCGGTGCCGCCGAACATCGCGGCGGACCTGCTGCCGGGCCTGACGGTGCCGGACGCGTTCTGCCCGATCCTCAACATCCATTTTCGCGCCGATGCGGCGCCCGGCTTCATCGGCGTCATCGGCGGCACCGCGCAATGGGTGTTTGCCAAGGCCGGCGTGGCCTCGGTGACCATCAGCGCCGCCGGCGACCTCGTCGATCTCAGTGCCGAGGCGATTGCCGCGCGCGTCTGGCCCGATGTGCGCACGGCCCTCGATCTCGCCGATCCGATGCCGGCGTTTCGCGTGGTGAAGGAGCGGCGCGCGACGTTCGCCGCCACTGCGGCGCAGGAGCGGCGCCGGCCCGGGCCGCGCACCGCGCTCGGTAACCTGGCGCTGGCCGGGGACTGGACGGCAACCGGGCTGCCCGCCACCATCGAAGGCGCGATCCGCTCCGGCCGCGCGGCCGCCAACCTGCTGACGGGTGCATCGTGATGCCAGGTGAGACGCATTCCACCCCGACGCTCGACGAATTCGGTCGCCCGCGCGCACGCGGCACTGCTGCGCCGGCAGCGGCCGGACGGGCATTTCGTGTTCGTGCTGGAACCCGATGCGACGATCCCGGCGGAATATGTCCTGCTCGAACACTTCCTCGACCGGATCGAGCCGGAGCTTGAGCGGCGGATCGGCGTCTATCTGCGCGCGACGCAGGCCGATCACGGCGGATGGCCGCTGTTTCAGGACGGGCCGTTCAACCTCTCGGCGAGCGTCAAGGCGTATTTCGCCCTGAAGATCATCGGCGACGATCCGGATGCGCCGCACATGCAGCGGGCGCGGGCGGCGATCCTGGCGGCGGGCGGGGCCGAGCGCAGCAACGTGTTCACCCGCGCGCAGCTCGCACTGTTCGGCGAGGTGCCGTGGCGCGCGGTGCCGGTGATGCCGGTGGAGCTGGTCCTGCTGCCGCGCTGGTTCCCCTTCCACCTCGACAAGGTCTCGTACTGGTCGCGCACGGTGATCGTGCCGCTGACCGTGCTGATGGCGCTGCGCCCGCGGGCGCGCAACCCGCGCGGCGTGCACGTGCCGGAACTCTTCGTGACCGAGCCGGAGAAAGTGCGCGATTGGATTCGCGGGCCGTACCGCTCGTCCTGGGGGCATTTCTTCAAGCAGCTTGATAGCGTGCTCGCGCATCGCGCAGCCGGCGTTTCCCGGCGCGTTGCGGCGGCGCGCGATCGAACGCGCGGTTGCCTTCGTGCGCACGCGGCTGAACGGGGAAGACGGGGTGGGCGCGATCTATCCCGCGATGGCGAACACCGTGATGGTGTACGACACGCTCGGCTACGCGCCCGATCATCCCGATGCCGCGATCGCCTGGGCCTCGGTGCGCAAGCTGCTGGTCGTGGAGGAGGATCGCGCCTACTGCCAGCCGTGCCTTTCGCCGGTGTGGGACACGGGGCTCGCCGGCCACGCGATCGCAGAGGCCGGGGGTGCGGCGAGCCCGGCGGTCGCGCAGGCGTCGGACTGGCTGCGCGCGCGGCAGGTGACGGACGTCGTCGGCGACTGGGCGGCGGCGCGGCCGCAGGCGCCGCCCGGCGGCTGGGCGTTCCAGGTACGCTAACCCGCACTATCCCGACGTGGATGACACCGCCGTGGTCGGCATGCTGCTGCACCGGCAGGGCGATCCCGCGCATGCCGAGGCGATCGCGAAGGCACGCGACTGGATCATCGGCATGCAGTGCCGCGGCGGCGGCTGGGGCGCGTTCGATGCCGACAACGACAGGATGTATCTCAACCACATCCCGTTCGCCGATCACGGCGCGCTGCTCGACCCGCCGACCGCGGATGTCACCGCGCGCTGCGTGTCCTTCCTGGCGCAGACCGGCATGCGCGCCGACGCGCCGGTGATGGCGCGTGCGCTCGCCTGGCTGCGCAGTGAGCAGGAGAGCGACGGATCGTGGTTCGGCCGCTGGGGCACGAACTACATCTACGGCACGTGGTCGGTGCTGTGCGCGCTGAACGCCGCCGGCGTGGCGGCGGACGATCCGGCGGTGCGCAAGGCGGTGGGGTTCCTGCTGGCGACGCAGCGCGAGGATGGCGGCTGGGGCGAGGACAACGCGAGCTACGCAGGCGGCCCGCGCGGCCACTACCATCGCAGCAATCCCTCGCAGACGGCGTGGGCGCTGCTCGGGCTGATGGCGGCGGGCGACGCGGAGCACCCGGCCGTCGCCCGCGGCATCGCCTGGCTCGCCGCGTGCCAGAAGCCCGATGGCGAGTGGGACGAGCCCGCCTACACCGCGGTCGGTTTTCCGCGCGTGTTCTATCTGCGCTATCACGGCTACCCGCTGTTCTTCCCGCTGCTGGCGCTGGCGCGCTACCGCAACCTGACGCGCGGGGAACGAGCGCGTGGTGAGCTGGGGGTTCTGACGCCCGCCGGCCGCGTTTTCCGAATCGCGCCCCGAAAAATTAACTCTGCGGCTATCTCGGGGCAGGTATGATCCGCCTGCCGTTCCCCGAGAGGATCGCTCGCGCATGCCCGATGGTCCGCAGCCCGCCCTGCTCGCCGATCACCCGCGGATCGCCAGCTTTGATTTCATCGTCATCGGCAGCGGCCCGGCCGGGCGCCGCGCCGCGATCCAGGCGGCCAAGCTCGGCAAGTCGGTGCTGGTGGTCGAGAAGGGGCGGCGCGTCGGCGGCGTCTCGGTGCACACCGGCACCATCCCCTCCAAGACGCTGCGCGAGACGGTGCTGAACCTCTCCGGCTGGCGCGAGCGCGGCTTCTACGGCCGCGCCTACCGGGTCAAGAAGGACATCAGGCGCGAGGACCTGATGAACGCGGCTGCACATGACGCTCGACCACGAGGTCGAGGTGCTGGAGCACCAGTTCGCGCGCAACGGCGGTGCGCACGGTGCGTCGGCACGGCGCGCTTCATCGATCCGCACACGATCGAGGTCGACCGACCGACGGCGAGAACCGCGCCAGCTTCGCGGCCGAGCAGATTCGTGATCGCGGTCGGCACGCGCCCTTATCGGCCCGACGACGTCGCCGTTCGACGGCCACCGCGTGCTCGACAGCGACGAGATCCTCGAGATCGAGCAGCTGCCGCGCAGCCTGACCGTGGTCGGCGCCGGCGTGATCGGCATGGAATACGCCACCATCTTCAGCGCGCTCGACGTCGCAGGTGACGCTGGTCGAGCCGCGCGAGACCTTCCTGGATTTCATCGACCGCGAGCTGGTCGACGAGTTCATCCACGACCTGCGCGACCGCGGCGTGACGCTCCGCTTCGGCGCGAAGGTCGACGGCGTCGACGTTCGAGCACGGGCGGCCGGTGACGCTGCTGGAGAGACGGACGCACGATCCGCTCGCGAGCATGGTGCTGTTCGCCGCCGGCCGCGTCGGGCGCCACGGACACGCTGAACCTCGCGGCGCTGCGGCCTGACCGCCGACGATCGCGGCCGCCTGGCGGTCGACCCGAAGACGTTCCAGACCGCCGTGCCGCACATCTACGCCGCCGGCGACGTGATCGGCTTCCCCAGCCTCGCCTCGACCTCGATGGAGCAGGGGCGCATCGCCGCCTGCCACGCCTTCGGCATGCCGCTGCCGCCGGCGCCGGAGTTCTTTCCCTACGGCATCTACTCGGTGCCGGAGATCTCCACCGTCGGCATGACCGAGGAGGAGGTGCGCGGCGCGGCGATCCCCTACGAGTGCGGCATCGCGCGCTTCCGCGAAACCTCGCGCGGCCACATCATGGGCCTCAGCTCCGGCATGATGAAGATGATCTTCGCGCTGGAGACGCGGCGGCTGCTGGGCGTGCACATCGTCGGCGAGGGCGCGACCGAGCTGATCCACATCGGCCAGGCGGTGCTGAACCTCGAGCGGCACGCTCGACTACTTCGTCGAGAACACCTTCAACTATCCGACGCTCGCCGAGGCCTACAAGATCGCGGCGCTGGACGCCTGGAACCGGATGGTGCGCGCCTGAAGCGGGCTAGACGCGGCGCCAGTGCGGCGGGTTCGGTTCGAACCATTTGACGTGCACGGGCGCCATGCCGCAGATCGCGATGATCGCCGGCTCCTTCCCGTCCTTCTTCACGCCGTCATAGTGCGGCGTGTGCGCCACGCGGCGCACGAAGGTGCCGGCCGGTGCCGGGATGGTGTTGTCGGGATCGAAATCGGCGCCGCTGTTCACCCACCATGTGCCCGAGACGACGACGCAGAGCCGGTCGGTGACGTAGGCGTGCGGGGCGCTCATGTAGCCCGGCCACCAGCGCACCAGCGTCAGATACAGCCCTTGCCCTTCGGTGGAGCCGAACAGCGGCGCCGAATCCACGCTGTGTTCCGGAAAGCCGGACGGCGACTGCCAGGCGATCTGGTCGGGCAGGCGCACGATGGTCTGCGCGGGGTCGATCCTGCTGGCCTCCGCCTCGCCCGCTGCGAGTGCCAGCGGCAGCGCGGCCAGCAGCGACGTGATCAGCAGGTCGCGGCGGAATGGGGGCGTTTCGGTCATGCTTGCGCCTCTCTGTCGGAGTGCCCGAGGGACGGAACCCGTTGTTCAAGGCATGGATTCAGCGCCCGATCGCCTCCGCGCGCAATGCCGGGCGTGCTAGCCTGGGGCGTCGGGAAGGGGAGGAAAGCCGTGCCGCATGCGACGACCGATGACGGGGTGAAGCTCGCCTACACCGAGGTAGGGCAGGGCGCGCCGCTGCTGTTCGTGCACGAGTTCGCCGGCGATATGCGCAGTTGGGAGCCGCAGTTGCGCCATTTCGCCCGCCGCTATCGCTGCGTCGCGTTCAACGCCCGCGGCTATCCGCCCTCCGACGTGCCGGCGAGCCCGGCCGCCTATTCGCAGGCGCGGGCGGCCGACGACATCGCGGCCGTCATGGACCATCTGGGGTTCGCCTCGGCCCATGTCGTGGGCCTGTCGATGGGCGGGTTCGCGACCCTGCATTTCGGCCTCCGCCACGCCGCCCGCGCCCGCGCGCTGGTGGTCGCCGGCTGCGGCTACGGCGCGGAGCCGGAGAGCCGGGCGCGGTTTCACGAGGAGTCCGACGCGACCGTGGCCTTCATCCGCGCCAACGGCATGCAGGCCTTCGCCGAGCGCTACGGCGATGGCCCGAGCCGGGTGCAGTTCGCCGCCAGGGACCCGCGCGGGTTCGCCGAGTTCCTGCGCATGCTCGCGGAGCATTCGGCCGAGGGGGCGATCAACACCCAGCTCGGCGTGCAGCGGCAGCGCCCGTCGCTCTATGACCTCACCGGGCCGATGGCGGCGCTGACGGTGCCGATGCTGGTGCTGACCGGCGACGAGGATTGGCCGTGTCTCGCGCCCGGCCTGCTGCTGAAGCGCACCATCCCGAGTGCCGCGCTGGCGGTGATGCCGAATTGCGGGCACGCGATCAATCTGGAGGACCCCGCCACGTTCAACCGCCTCGTCGAGGATTTTCTGGCGCAGGTGGAGGCCGGGCGGTGGCCGCAGCGCGATCCGCGCGCGATGACCGGCTCGGCCACCGGGATGCGCTAGGCGTGGCGCGCGCCGCCGCAGCGGACCGGCGCCGGGTGCTGGCGGCGGCGGCGGGCGGCGGACTGGCGCTGTCGGGGCTCGCGCGGATGGCGATGGCGGCGCCGGGCGTGCGCGTCCTGCTTTCGCACGAGCAGCTTCGACCGGAATACGACCACGTCATTGTCGGCGCCGGCTCGGCGGGCTGCGTGCTCGCCCGGCGGCTGGCTGCGGCGGGGCGGCGCGTCCTGTTGATCGAGGCCGGTGGACCGGCGCGGCTGCCGGCGATCGCCGATCCGCCGGACTGGCCGGAGCTGCAGGGCAGCGCGGTGGACTGGCGCTACGTGACCGTGCCGCAGCCGGGGCTGGGCGGCCGCATCGTGCCCTATCCGCGCGGCAAGGTCGTGGGCGGGTCGAGTGCGATCAACGCGCTCGCCTACCAGCGCGGCCACCCGCCGCCTACGACCGCTGGCCGGCGGGATGGCGCTTCGCGGATCTGCTGCCCTACTTCAAGCGCGCGGAGACGTTCTCCGGCGGCGGCAGCGCCTGGCGCGGCGGCGCGGGGCCTTTGCACGTGCTGTCGCTCGCCGACGTCACCGACCGCACCCCGGTGGCCGCCGCATTCATCGCCGCGGCGCAGGAGCGCGGCTATCCGATGACGCCCGACATCGGCGGGGCGATCACCACCGGCGTCGGCTGGAACCAGCTCAGCATCAAGGGGCGCGTGCGCGATGATGCGGCGACCGCCTATCTCGGCGAGCCTCGACGGCGCCACGGTGGATCTGCTCGTCGATGCGGAGGTGCTGGGCGTTGTCGTCGAAGGCGGGCGATGCGTGGGCGTGCGGCTGGCCGAGCGCGATCGTGCGGCCGGCGCGCGATGTGCTGCTCTGCGCGGGTGCGATCGATTCGCCGCGCCTGCTGATGCTGTCGGGCATCGGGCCCGCCGACGAACTGCGCGCGCTCGGCATTCCCGTCGCCGTCGATCTGCCCGATGTCGGGCGGCATCTGGAGGATCACCTGCTGCTCGCGGGCGTCGCCTACGCGGCGCGGCGCGACGTGCCGCGCTCGCACTACAACCATGCCGATGCGCTGCTCTACGTGCCGCAGCGCGACCCGCAGGCGAGCCCGGACCTTCTCGTCATGTGCCTCTCGCTGCCGTTCGTCCTGCCGAGCGTCGGCCCGCTCGCGCCGCCGGCCTACGTGCTCACCCCCTGCCTGATGCACCCGCAGAGCCGCGGCACCGTGCGGCTGGCGTCGAACGATCCCCGCATGCCGGCGCTGATTGATCCGAACTACCTCGCCGCGCCGGCCGACCTCGACATGCTGGTGCGCGGCGTGGCGCTCGCCCGCGACATCGGCGCCGCCGGCGCGTTCGCCGAATGGCGGGCGCGAGAGGTCTATCCCGGCCCGAGCGCATCGGACCCCGCCGCTTGCCGGGACTTCGTGCGCCGGGCCGCGAATTCCTTCCACCATCCGGTCGGCACCTGCCGCATCGGCGCGGTTGTCGACGCGGCATTGCGCGTGAACGGCGTCGCCGGGCTGCGCGTGATCGACGCGTCGGTGTTGCCTGGCATTCCGCAGGCGATGGTCAACGCCGCGACGATCGCGGTTGCCGAGCGGGCGAGCGACCTCGTGCTGGCGGGGTAGGGTTCGTCTCTCCCTGGATGCTTCACGCGGTCGGCGCCAACCGCGTTCGCGGGCGGTCAGGCGTGCCTCGAAATAGTGGGGCTTCTGCTTACAAACACCGCGAGGGAAGAACTGGCCTCAACCGGTAGGTACTCGCCGCACGGGTTTTGAAGCCATTGTGCCAAGAAACGCGCTCAGCACAATGCTAGCCCAGTACCGTTCCGAACCGGCAGATCAACACTGCGGTATTTTTAGCGCGTTTATCTCACTGTGACGCTGCTCAATGTTATATCGGTGCTCGCATCCGCTGCCGATCCTTGTAGTTATGCACTCGGATCTCTGCGGTTGGACGATCGCAGTCCTTATTCGGAGATGCGCAATGTCAGACAATCCCGTTACTCCGAACATCGAGCTCGCTGCAGCGTTGGTCGCGGCGTTCGACCAGCTGGTCGAAAAGGTGAAGTCCCGGCGGCCGATCGGCACCGACAAGAAGCCGCTTGAGCTGGGTTTCGTGTACTCGCAGCTCGTGCAGGGAATGATGGTCGACCCGTTCGACTATGCCCACCCGTGGAATCCCGCGGGGGCGAGCTCCATCAAGGATGCTGTCGACAAGGGCGCAGCCCCGCCCAAAGCGCCCACCGCAGCCGATGGTGCCGCCCCGGCGCCCGCTCCGGACCCCAAGATCGCGAAGGCGATGAACGCCGCCTTCAACACCAGCAAGCTGGTGGACCGCCTGATCATGGTCACCAAGGATGGTACCTACCAGGAGTTTCCGGGCAGTCGAAACATCAGCTCCGTCTACGCGCAGATCCTCGCGGGCATGCAGGCGCTGCCGCCGCCGCCCCGCGACCCGGCCGTGGACAAGCGCATCGAGGACGCCCGCAAGGTCCTCTACGTGGCGGACGACGACGGCGACCTGACGATCAAGTCGAAGCTATACAAGGCCTACGAGAAAAACTCCCAGGCGTACGCGCAGGCGGTGGCCGACTATGCGGACGGGCAGGCGCAGGCGAACGCCAACCCCGCGGCAGCCCAGGTGTGGCCGGTGAAATCGAAGGCGCTGAAGCAGTCCGTTGACCAGGCATGGGACACGCTGAAGTCGGAGGGCGCCGACAAGATCGAGGCGGCGCTGAATACCATCAAGGCCGTCGGCGGCACCATCGACGAGGCGATGATCGCCAAGGCCCGGCAGAGCTTCGACACATGGAACCTCGGTCTCGCTGGCGTGGTTCCCTCAAGCGTTCCCTACGCATTCTGCCTTCCGAGCGCCTGGCCAGACATGGACACGGACGACATCGGCTGGACCAAGATCCATGTCGAGAGCAGGGACTATCAGCAGCACATGGGGAAGGACAGCCACTTATTCCACAGCTTCAACAGGAACACGAGCAGCAGCAGCACGTCGGTCTCAGGGGGCGGGTCGTACTTGGGCTTCGGTGCCAGCGGCGGCTATCACCGCGCCGACAGCCACGAGGACGACCAGTCGACGGTCTCACAGTCGCTGTCGACGTTCTTCAAGAACGACGCAAAAAATGTCACGCTCGACTTCGAATTCGGGATGGTGACCATCGAGCGCCCCTACATGGACACCAACCTGTTCAATCTCCGCAACTGGTATCTGGTGGGCAACAAGAAGAGCTCCATCAGTGACGGGACGGTCGACGGCCAGGCCGACAGTCAGGACAGGCTCCTGCCGTGCCTGCCGGTGCAGTTTCTGGTCGTGCGAAAGGTGCGCATCGCCGCCCAGAGCTGGGGCAGCGACGCCAAGTCCCTCGACACGCTCTTCGGCAATTCCGGCGGCGCGTGGGACAAGAGCACGAGCGGATGGAACGCGAGCGCCAACGTCGGCTTCGGGTTCTTCAGCGCAAAGTCCAACGTGAGCCACGAGCAGGCGAGGGAAGGTGTCAGCCGCTACGGCAAGGTCGACACCAGTTCGCGCCAGGACTACGAGGCGCGCTTCAAGAACGGGGTGTTCGAGATTCCGGGTGCGCAGATTGTCGCGTTCCTGAGCACGATCCTGCCCGCCTGTCCGCCGGCGGACGATCCGATGCTCGGCAAGCCGGCGCCCGCCGCCGGCACGACGGCATCCCCGCAGCCTGCGGCAGCCGGCGCAGCGGCGTCGCCGGCGCCGGGCGGAGCGCAAGCGCCCCAACCCGCGCACTGAAACGGAACCTCGTCGGGCGGTCGGAGAACCCGGCCGCCCGTCTCAAGGAGACACGGCCGTGGCGCTCGATCTCCAGCCGCTGATCGACCAGTTCTACGATTATTTCATCGACCTGTACCACAAGCAGCAGGGGCACGGGGCCAGCGGCGGGCATTTGGACACCGCGGAGGCGGGCCAGCCGTTTCTGGCCTTTGGCGGAATCGGCACACCGCTCACGCCGGAGATGTTCCTGCTCACCGACGGCAGCCCCTCCACGGCGCTCGTGAAGGAGCAGTTCTCGGGCCTCGCAAACATGCTTCCCGAGCTGGAGGGGACGGCGATCGGCGCGCCCGGGCTGCTGAGCGCGGACAGTTCCTACGGTGCGCTGCTGGCGCAGGCCCAGCCGCTGACGGCGGCGGATGCAACGGCACTTGGCGCCCTTAAGGACCCGGCGCAGCGCGCCTATCAGGAGTTGGCCGCGGAACCGCTGATCCAAGGCGGCGTGGAGTATCGCCCGGCGATGCCGGTGCCGGAAGACTGGCCGTTGCCGTCCGGCGACGCCGCATGGTCGCATTACAGCTACAAGACGGAAGCAAAGACCACCGTCACCACGACACCGCCCCCGCGTCCGCGCCGCCGATCAGGAGGCCCGCCGGGCCCCGACCGCTCCCGGACTGGCGCTGGCGTGTCGCAACGCCGGAACTGCGAGAGTTCGGTCACGAGTATCGGAGCGGTCTCCATGACCGTCGCGCCCAGGCCGGTTGCCGTTGCGACCGCGGCGCTGCCAGCCAGAATTGCGATGCTGCGCCCGAGCGCCCCCATGGTGGCGCGGACACCTGCCGCGGCGGTCAGCACGGGCGCCGTTCGGACCATGGCACGTGCCCCCGCCATGCGGGCTGCAAATCCCGCCTTTGCGCGCGAAATGCTGGCGGTCGACGGGCCGAGTGCCGCGCCGGCGCGGCCGGCGACCGCGCAGCTGATCCGTTCGCGGCTTCTGCTGGAGCAGATGCTGGTCGTCCGCGAGCAGTCACAGCCGCAGGCCGTGACCTCGAAGCTCGATGGAGCTCTCCTTCAGCTACTGCATGGTGATCGCGAAGCGACCGTGGGTGTCCGGCGGATTCCTCACCGCCCGCAACTGGTACATTCCGCGAATGCACGCAGGAGAAATTGCCAGCGGGACCGGGCAGGGGCCCGGCAGCTTCGAGGTCATGCCGACGGCGGCGCTCTGCGTGCGCGACCTCACCATCGCCGCAACCTGGTCCGCCGAGGAGAGGGCGGTTCTGCCGGCGATCACGAAGTTCGGACCGTTCTCGCTCGTGGGCAGCAAGCTCGACGTCGCCGGGACGTCGCTGATCTGCAGGGGCATGCAGATCGTCGGCTGGGTGATGGAGCCGATGCCGAAGCTGCCGCCGAACAGCGACCCCTCCCTGCCCGTGTCGTAGGATCGCGTCCCGCTTGGACGCCTGCGCTGTCGTGACAGCGACCGCTGCCTGAGAAGAGTCCGGCCTCAGCCAATCTCGTTGCCCGGCCTCGTCGCCTGCTCAGCCTGAACCGCGAAGGGATGCAGCCATGGCCTCAAGCGTTCGCATCGATGGATCGCTGCCGGATCCTGGCGACAGCTCCACAACGGGTCTCGTCTTCGCCGGAAACTGGGGCGTTCAGTATGATTGGGCCAACGATCGTGCCGTCGCCGCCAATCAGCCGCAGCGCCTTTCGGCGTTGGGCTTTCCGCCGCCGTTCGACAGCGCCTTGGAAGGAGTTCTGCGCGGCCGCGCGGCATTTGCCAGTTTTCTCTACGCTTTCAAGGACGGACGCTACCTCCGACTGAACGTCGCCACGATGACCCCGGATGGTGAGGCGACCGCAACGGCATCGGCATGGGGGCTGCCCGCCGATTGGACGAGCTTCGATGCGGTCCTGCCGGGCTGCGGCGCCAAGATCAATTTCTGCTATTTCTTCCGGGGCCAGCAATATATCCGCTTCGACTGGGCGGCAAACGCGCCTTCGCCGGGATACCCGAAGTTCATCGGGCCGGAATGGCATATGGCCGGCCCATTCGACCGGGACATGGACGGCGTATTCGCCGGGCAGGGAAGCTTCGGTACAAAGGGATACCTCTTCAAGTCGCTACCGCAGTCCCTGGACAAGGACGGAAACGTGGTGCCGGCGAGCACATCCGGCGCGATCGCCGTCGTGACCCCGGGCTACGCGCGCTACGACTACACCGCGGAAGCGAGCGGCGGGGCGGAGACGGCGCCTCGGGACGTGGTCCCACCGTGGAGCGGGCTCCTGCCGCTGCTGGATGCAGGCGCGGCTATCGACAAGGCGCTCGACTGGTGCGATGCGGCACGTGATGCGTTGGCGAGGCCAACGGATCCGGCGGTGGCAACCGCGCTCGGCCACCACTTCCGCACCAGCAGCCCGGATCCTGCGCGTCTGGAGCAGATCATGACCCGCATGAACGCGGTGCGGGACCGCATCGCCTCGCTTCCGGACCGCTTCCAGTGGACACCGGGGTTTGGCGGCGTGGCGCAGACCAGGCCCGGCATCCTGACGGAGATCGGCGACAGCTTTTCGATCCTGCATGGCCCGAACGGCAGGGCGGCCGTCATGATCCATGAGGCTGTCCACTTCATCTTCGTGCCGGGAGGCATTGTCATCGACGTGCCCGAATACTCCGGGGCGACGATGGGCGGCGTAACGTTTGGGGTCGAGGGCGGGATGGCTTACGACGCCATGGCAATCGATCAGGCGATCGCCAATCCGAGCTCCTATGCCGCCTTCGCCCAGGAAATCTTCTTCGGCTCCGACGAGCGCTTCGGCAATGCGCGACGGCAGCTTTAGGGACAGCGCATCGGCGTGCAGGTGCGCCTCAATTCAGAAACATCTTCCCCGGATTGAGGATGCCCCGCGGATCGAGCACCGCCTTCAGCGACCGCATCACGGCCAGCGCCTCGGCGCCGTGCTCGCGCTCCAGGAATTCGCGCTTGCCGAGGCCCACGCCGTGCTCGCCGCTGCAACTGCCGCCCAGCGCCATCGCGCGGGCGACGATCTTGCGGTCGAGCGCCCAGGCGCGCGCGAGCGCCGTCCGCATCGCCGTCCGGCACCAGGATCAGCGCGTGGAAATTGCCGTCGCCGGCATGGCCGACGATCGGCGCGGTGAAGCCGGACTCGACGATGTCCTGCTTGGCGCCCAGCACCGCCTCGGCGAGGCGCGAGATCGGCACGATCGCGTCCGTCGTCACGCCCTTGTGGCCGGGCCGGTAGGCGAGGCGAGGCCCAGTAGGCGTCGTGCCGCGCCTGCCACAGCTTGCGGCGCTCGTCCTCGTCGGTCGCCCAGACGAAGCCGCGCGCGCCGAAGCCCGACGGCGATCTCCTCCGCCGCCGCCGCCTGCTCGGCGACGCTCGCCTGCGTGCCGTGAAACTCGAAGAACAGGGTCGGCAGCGGTTCCAGCGCCGTCCAACTTCGAGTAGGCGATGCAGGCGCTGCAGCTGCACCTCGTCCAGCAGCTCGATGCGCGCGACCGGAATGCCCGACTGCATGACCGCGATCACCGTCTCCACCGCGCCGTCCAGCGCCGCGAACTGGCAGGTGGCCGCACTCATCGCTTCCGGGATGCCGTGCAGGCGGAGCTGGATTTCGGTGATGATGCCGAGCGTGCCCTCCTGGCCGATGAACAGGCGGGTGAGGTCGTAGCCGGTCGAGGATTTGCGCACCCGCCCGCCGGTGCGGATCACGCGCCCATCGGCCAGCACCACCGTCAGCCCCAGCACGTTCTCCCGAATGGTGCCGTAGCGCACGGCGTTGGTGCCGCTCGCCCGGGTCGCGCACATCCCGCCGAGCGTCGCATCGGCCCCCGGATCGACCGGGAAGAACAGCCCCTGGTCGCGCAGATGCCGGTTCAGCGCCCGGTGCGTGACCCCGGCCTCGACCCGGCAGTCGAGGTCGGCCTGGCTCACCTCCAGCACCCGCGCCATGCGGGTGAGGTCGAGGCTGATCCCGCCCCGCACCGGCGTCACGTGGCCCTCCAGCGAGGTGCCGGCCCCGAACGCCACCACGGGCACCGAATGCGCATGGCAGAGGGCGAGCAGGCGCGACACCTCCTCCGTCGTTTCGACAAACGCGACCGCGTCGGGCAGGCGCGGGGGGTTGGTGTCCTCGCCGTGGCTGTGCGTCTCGCGCACGCTGGCGTTGGTGGACAGCCGTTCGCCCAGGAAAGCGCGGGCGTCGGCGATCACGGTCTCGAGCGGGGTTGCCATGCGCCCTCCCGGCAGCGTTGCGCCGTCGCGAATTGACCCGCCTCCGCCCCGCGCTTAGCGTGCGCGGACAAGACGGAGGAAGCGCGCGGACGATGGCAAACAAGGTCAAACAGATTTTCGCGTCCGGCAAGGCCGTGGTGAACGGGTGGCTCGCGATCCCCTCCGGCTTCGCGGCCGAGACGATGGCGCAGTGCGGATTCGACAGCGTCACCGTCGATTTGCAGCACGGGGTGCAGGACTACCTCTCGCTGGTCGAGTGCTTCCAGGCGATGGCCGCGCATCCAGTGACGGTGATGGCGCGGGTGCCGTGGAACGAGCCGGGCATCATCGGCAAGGTGCTGGATGCCGGCGCCTACGGCGTGATCTGCCCGATGATCAACACCGCGCGAGCAGGCCGAGGCCTTCGTCTCCGCCTGCAAGTATCCGCCGATGGGCACGCGCAGCAACGGCCCGATCCGCATGGTGGTCTATGGGCAGGTCAGCAGCTATCAGCAGACCGCCAACGACGAGACGCTCTGCCTGCCGATGATCGAGACGCGCGAGGCGGTGGCGAACCTGGACGCGATCCTCGACGTGCCGGGCCTCGCCGGCGTCTATATCGGCCCGTCCGATCTCGGCTTCTCGCACGGGCTCGCGCCGAAGCTGGATCGCGACGAACCGGAGATTCTCGCGATCTATGAGCGCGTCCTGCGCGCCTGCGACGAGCGGGGGCTGAAGGCCGGCATCCATTGCGGCAGCGCTTCCTACGCGGCGCGGGCGATCGGCATGGGGTTCCGGCTGGTGAGCCTGATGAACGACGCTTCCATGATGGCGATGGCGGCCCGCAGCGCGATCGCGCAGACCCGCAAAGAGAGCAACGGCCTCGCCTGACCGGCGCGGCCCGAGGAGAACCCCATGGCCCCGCCGCTGATAATCCGCCTCCATCCCGACGACGGCGTGGTGATCGCCCGCGCGACCCTGCTGCCGGGCACGCCGGTGGAGGAGGGAGTAGCGGCGGTGGGGCGCATCCCTGCCGGGCACAAGGTCGCGGTGCGCGCCGCATGCGGTCGGTGAGCCGGTGCGGCGCTACGGCCAGATCATCGGCTTCGCCACCGCCCCGATCGCGCCCGGCGAGCACGTGCACGTGCAGAACTGCGGCATGGGCGATTTCGCCAAGGACTACGCCTACGGGCAGGACGCGCAGCCGACCGAGCTACCGAACGCGCCGGCGAACTTCATGGGCATCCGCCGGCCCGACGGGCAGGTTGCGACGCGCAACTACATCGGCGTGCTGACCAGCGTGAACTGCTCGGCGCACGTGGCCGACGTTGTCGCGGACTATTTCAAGCGCAACCCGTTCACCGGCGCCGATCCGCTGGCCGACTATCCGAACGTGGACGGCGTGGTGGCACTGACCCACAAGACCGGCTGCGGCATGACGCAGGGCGAGCCGCTGACGCTTGCTGCGCCGCACGCTCGGCGGCTATGCGCGGCACCCGAATTTCGCCGCGGTGATCGTGCTGGGCCTCGGGTGCGAGGTGAACCAGATCGGCGGGCTGCTGGAGGAGCAGCGGCTGGCCGGCCGGCTGCGCAACATGGACATCCAGGCGATGGGCGGCAGCCGCAAGACCGTCGCCGCCGCCATCGACTTCGTGAAGGAGGCGCTCGCCGACGCCAACCGCGTGCAGCGCGAGAGCGTGCCCGCGAGCGAACTGATGCGTGGCGCTGCAATGCGGCGGCTCGGACGGGTATTCCGGCGTCTCCGCCAATCCCGCGCTCGGCGCGGCGAGCGACCTCGTCGTGCGGCATGGCGGGACGGTGGTGCTCGCCGAGACGCCCGGAGACCTACGGCGCCGAGCATCTGTTCACCCGCCGCGCGGTATCGCGCGAGGTCGGCGAGAAGCTGGTCGCGCTGATGAAGCTGGTGGGAGGAGTACACCGAGCGCGAGGGGGCGGAGATGAACGCCAATCCCTCGCCCGGCAACAAGGCCGGCGGGCTCACCACGATCCTCGAAAAATCGCTCGGCGCGATGGCGAAGGCCGGCAGCACCAACCTCGTCGACGTGGTGCGCTATGCCGAGGCGGTGACGGCGAAGGGCTTCGTGTTCATGGACACGCCCGGCTACGACCCGGTGGCCGCGACCGGGCAGGTCGCGGGCGGCGCGAACCTGGTGTGCTTCACCACCGGCCGCGGCAGCGTGTTCGGGTGCAAGCCGGCGCCGTCGATCAAGCTCGCCACCAACTCGCCGATGTATCGCCGCATGGAAGACGACATGGACGTGAACTGCGGCACGATCCTCGACGGCGACGAGAACGTGCAGCAATGCGGGGCGCGGATCTTCGACCTGATCCTGCGCGTGGCCAGCGGCGAGCGCACCAAGAGCGAGCTGTTCGATTTCGGCGCCGCCGAATTCGCGCCCTGGCCGATCGGCGCCACGATGTGAGTTCCGCTACGCCGGGCGCAGTCCGCGCGCGGCGTAGAGGAACAGGGTCAGGCCGGGCCGGGCGGGGCCGGCGAGCGCGACCTGGGGCAGGGGGCTTAGGGTCTCCACGGCGTAGCCCTGGCCGGCGAGCCGCGCGCGGGTGACCGGCTTCGTCGCCACGATCACCACGTCGCCGTCGGCGGCAGCATCTGCGGGACGAACCCGTATTGCCGCCGGTCGGCGTTGAGGCAGATCACCGGGACCGCGCCGCCGAGCGCGTAGTCGATCTTGCCCGTCTCGCGCCAGTTCATCGCGCCCACAACCGCGCCGGGCCGGTCGGCCAACGCCGCGCGCAGGGCGGTCCAGTCGATGGCGTCGAGCGCCGGATCGGCCCCGGGATGCACGCGCGCGGTCGGCAGCGGCGGCCAGCCCAAGCGGACCTCGGCCGCGACCAGCGCGAGGCCGGCGCCGAGCAGCGCGGCGGTCGCCCAGGCGGTGCCCCGGACCCCGCCCGGCCACCGCACGGCCCAGCGCTCCAGTGCCGCCCCCAGGAGGGGAAAGAGCATCAGGTAGCCGGGCGCGGCCCAGTGGAACATGACGTGCTTGGTCCAGAGGCCGACCAGCGCGAACAGCACGATCGGCGGCAGCCCGAGGCACGCGGGCAGCCAGCGCCGCCAGTCCGCCGGCCCGGCGCGCAGCGCCTGCACGAACGCGACCATCATCGCGAGCCAGAGCCAGGGCAGCAGGTAGAGCGCCTCGCCCCCCAGCACGACCAGCGGGCCGGCGGGATACAGCCGCTCGGCGGTCGCGCGCCCGCCCTGAAACCCGAAGCTCGCCCAGCCATGCGTCGCGTTCCAGGCCAGCGACCGGGGCGAACAGTGCCAGCGCCAGCAGCGCTGCCACGTAGGGATGCGGGCGCCGCAGCCAGGGGCGGTGCGCGGGCGCGGTCAGCAGGTAGAGGAAGGCGCCGGCCAGCACGAGCGCCGCGGTGTATTTCGAGAGCAGCGCCAGCCCGGCCGCGAAGCCGGCGCCGAGCCACCAGCGCCACGCATGGCGCTCCGCCGGCAGCGCGTGGACAAGGCACAGCGCCGCCGCGAGCAGCGCGCAGTCGAGCGGTCCGTCCGGCAGCACCCAACCGCCACTCGTGACGCCGAACACCGGCGCGAGATTGAGCGCGAGCGCCGCCCAGGCGCCCGCGCGCGGCCCGAACAGCGTGGCGCCGAGGCGATAGGTGAGCCACGTCGAGGCAGCGAACAGGGCGATGAACGGCAGCCGGACGACGATCGCCGCCTCGCTGCCGAACAGCCGCGCGGCACCGGTCGCGAGCCACCAGGCGAGCGGCGGGTGGTCGAAATACCCCCATTGCAGCTGCCGTCCGGCGGCGACCATGTAGCTCTCGTCGATCCCGAGGCCGAGGGCCGCCGCCATCAGCAGCCGCACGATCGTGGCGGCCACGATCAGCGCCGCGACGGCGCGGCCCGGCGAGGCAAAGAGGGGCGACGCCCGGCTCATGCTCCGCATGTGGCCGCCGCGCTCAGCCGGCGGCGAGGATGAACCGGTCGATCGCCTGGGCCCAGCCGTCGCTCTCGTTGTCGGCCGTGACCGCCTTCGCCTGTGCCTTGACCTCGTCGGAGGCGTTGCCCATCGCGACCGAGAACCCGGCGACGCGGAACATCGGCACGTCGTTGGGCGCGTCGCCCAGGCACGCCGTCTCGGCCGGCGGAACGCCGAGCAGGCGCGCGAGCGACAGCGCTGCGTTGCCCTTGTTGGCCGCCGGATGCGTCACGTCCACGTAGTAGGACTGCGAGCGCAGCACGCTCGCCTGCGTGCCGATGCGCGCCTGCAGCGTGTGCTCGAGGTGGGCGGTCAGCACAGGATCGTCGCTGGAGGCCATGATCTTGTGCACGCCGGCGAGATGCCCCGAGAAGTCGGCGACACGCTGCCACGCCATGCCCGTCGCCCGGTGCTCGCGCGGCACGTATTGCGTGTCGGGGTTGGTCAGGAACCACGCGCCGGCCGCGAACACCCACACATCGGCGCCGGCCGCCTCGCACACGCTGACCGCTTCGCGGCAGGCCGCCTCGGCGATCGTGTGCTCCTCGACGAGCTTGCCCGACGCATCCTCGATCGCGCCGCCGTTGAAGCCGGCGCGTGGCGTGTCGAGTCCGAGCGGCCCGCGCAGCGAATCGAGCCCCTGCGGCGGGCGGCTGCTGACCAGGGCGAGCTTCACGCCCGCCGCGCGCAGCCGCCCGACGGCCGCGACCGTCGACGGCGCGACACTCTTGTCGTGCCGCAGCAGCGTGCCGTCGACGTCGCTGACGACGAGGCGGATCATGCCGCGACGGTGCGCTGCCGCTGCTCGCCGAGGCCCTCGATGCCGAGCCGCACGGTCTGGCCGGGGCGCAGGAAGATCGGCGTCGGCTTCTTGCCCGCGCCCACGCCGGGCGGCGTGCCGGTGCTGATGATGTCGCCGGGGTTCAGGGTGATGAAGTGGCTCACGTAGCTCACCAGCTTGCGGACGCCGAAGATCATCGTGCGCGTGCTGCCGTTCTGCATCCGCTCGCCGTCGACGTCGAGCCACATCGAGAGCGCCTGCGGGTCGGGGATTTCGTCGCGCGTGACCAGCCACGGGCCGACCGGGCCGAACGTGTCGCAGCCCTTGCCCTTGTCCCAGGTGCCGCCGCGCTCGAGCTGGAATTCGCGCTCGCTCACGTCGTTGACGACGCAATAGCCGGCGACGTGGTCCATCGCGTCGGCCTCGGCGACGTAGCGCGCGCGGGTGCCGATGACGATGCCGAGTTCCACTTCCCAGTCGGTCTTCTGCGAGTTGCGCGGGATGATCGTGTCGTCGTTGGGGCCGCAGAAGGCGCTGAGCGCCTTGAGGAACACGATCGGCTCCTTCGGCAGCGGCATGTTGCTCTCCGCCGCGTGGTCCGCATAGTTCAGGCCGATGCACACGAAGTTGAGCGGCCGGGTCACGCAGGGGCCGATGCGGTGATCGCCGTTCACCAGCGGCAGCGTCGCAGGGTCGATCGCGGACAGCTTGGCGAGCCCGCCCGGCGAGACCGTCTGCGAATTGATGTCGGCAACGGCGCCGGAAAGATCGCGCATGCGCCCCTGGGCGTCGAGCATGGCCGGCTTTTCGGCGCCGGGATTGCCATAGCGAAGAAGTTTCATGAAGGGCGCTCCTCTGTTCGCTTGCGCGCGTCGACCTCGATCTCGATCTTCATGCGCGGATCGGCGAGGCCGGCAGAAATCATCGTGGCCGCCGGGCGGCACGGCGCCGAACGCACGGCGCAGCACCGGCCAGCAGGGCGGGAAGTCACGGGCATCGGGCAGGATATACCGCACCCGCACGACGTCGGCGAATCCGCTTCCGGCCTCGGCGAGCGCCGCGGCGATGTTCTTCAGGCATTGCTCGGCCTGCGCCACCACGTCGTCGGCGATGGTCTGCGCCGCGTAGTCGAAGCCGGTGGTGCCGGAGACGAACACCCACGTCGCCGTCCACCACGGCGCGCGCGTAGCCGATCTCGCGCTCGAAGACGGAGCCCGAAGAGATGCTACGGCGCATGCAGGGGCTAACTCGGGAACGGTTTGCGTAGCGGCATGGCCCCCTCACCCAGCCCTCTCCCCCGGTGGGGGAGAGGGCTTTCCTGCTGCTCCCTCTCCCGCTTGCGGGAGAGGGTCGGGGTGAGGGCGCTCACAGCGAAATGCCGCCGTCGATCACGACCGCCTGGCCGGTGACGAACTGGCTCTCGTCGCTGGCGAGATAGACGGCGAGGGCCGCGATCTCCTCCGGCGTGCCGAGCCGGCCCATCGCCTGGCGCGCGATGAACGCCGCGCGCGCCGCCTCGACCGATCCGGCGGCGGCGGCGTTGGCGGCGATGCGCTCGTCCAGGCTCGGCGACTGCACCGTGCCCGGGCAGATCGCGTTGCAGCGGACGCCCTGGCGCACGAAATCCGCCGCGACGGAGCGGGTGAGGCCGATCACGGCGGCCTTGCTCGCGCCATAGACGCAGCGCGCCCGGGAATGCCTTTCACGCTGCTGGCGACCGAGGCGATGTTGATGATCGAGCCGCCGCCCTTCGCCATCATTCCCGGCAGGAAGGCGCGGATGGTGCGGAAATGCGAGCGGGCGTTGAGGTCGAAGGCGACGCTCCAGTCCTCCTCGGTCGCCTCGAGCACCGAGCCCTGGTGCACGAAGCCGGCGCAGTTGAACAGGATGTCGACCGGCCCCGCGTCCGCGCGCCGCGGCGACCGACGGCGTCGCGGTCCAGCACGTCGAGGCGCGCGGCGCGGATCGCGGGCCGGCGAGGTCCGCGAGCTTCGCCGCGTTGAGGTCGGTCGCGATGACCTGCGCGCCCTCGGCGGCGAAGGCCAGCGCCGTCGCGCGCCCGATGCCTTGCGCCGCCGCGGTGCAGAAGGCGGTCTTTCCGGCGAGCCTGCCTGCCATCGTCGTCGCCCGTCCCTCGCCCGGCCTTCAGTGCCCGGCCTTCAGTGGTTGTTGCGGCTCTCGCCGCGCGTCTCCAGCACGTTCACATAGAGCGTCGCCGGCTCCAGGCAGCCGCCGGTGCCGAGCTGACCCACCATGCTGCGGTAGATCTCCTCCCACGGCGTCTTGTTCTCGAGCTTCGGCGGCGTCCAGGCGGCGCGCCGGGCCGCCAGCTCGCCGTCCGGCAGCAGCACGTCCACGCGGCGCTTGTTGAGGTCGATGCGGACGCGGTCGCCCGTCTTCAGCAGCGCGAGCCCGCCGCCCACGGCCGCCTCCGGCGACACGTTCAGGATCGACGGCGAGCCCGAGGTGCCGGACTGCCGCCCGTCGCCCATCGTCGGCAGCGTGCTGATGCCTTTTTTGAGGAGCGTGGCCGGCGGCTGCATGTTCACCACCTCCGCGCTGCCGGGATAGCCGACCGGGCCGCAGTTGCGGATCACCAGCACCGACTGTTCCTCGACGCCGAGATCCGGGTCCTCGATGCGCGCGTGATAGTCCTCCGGCCCCTCGAACACGATCGCCTTGCCCTCGAACACGTCCGGCCGCTCCGGGTTGGAGAGGAAGCGCTTGCGGAACTCCGCGTCGATGCCGCTCACCTTGATCACCGCGGAATCGAAGAGGTTGCCGCTCAGCACGACGTAGCCGGCACGCGGCTTCAGCGGTTCCTTGTAGGAGCGGATCACCTCGCGATCGACCTCGGCGGACGCCTTGGCCAGATTCTCGGCCAGCGTCTTGCCGGTGACCGTCATCACGTCGCCATGCAGTTTCCCGGCATCGAGCAGCTCGCGCAGCACCGCCGGCACGCCGCCGCCGCGATAGAAGCGCTCACCCAGGAAGCGGCCGGTCGGCTGCATGTCGACCAGTAGCGGGATCTCTGGGCCGACCCGCTGCCAGTCCTCGATCGTGTGGTCGACGCCCATGTGGCGCGCGATCGCCACCATGTGGATCGGGCAGTTGGAGGAGGCGCCGAGGGCTGCTGCCGCCATCACCGCGTTTTCGAACGCTCGCTTCGTCATGATGTCGGAGGGGCGGAGATTCTCGTGCACCATGGCGACGATGCGCTTGCCGGTTTCGTAGGCGACCTGCGCGCGCTCGCGATACGGGCCGGGGATCATCGCCGCAGCCCGGCAGCGACATGCCCAGCGCCTCGGCCAGCGAGTTCATCGAGCTCGCGGTGCCCATCGTGTTGCAGTGGCCGACCGAGGGGGCGGAGTTGCAGACGAGGTCCATGAACTCGTCGTAGGTGATCTTGCCCTCGGCGTAGAGCCTGCGCCCCTCCCACAGCACCGAGCCGGAGCCGGCGAGCCGGCCGCGCCACCAGCCGTCCAGCATCGGCCCGCCGGAGAGCACGATCGCCGGGATGTTCACGGTCGCCGCCCCCATGAGGCACGCGGGCGTGGTCTTGTCGCAGCCCGTGGTGAGCACCACGCCGTCGATCGGGTAGCCGTGCAGCACCTCGACCAGGCTGAGATAGGCGAGGTTGCGGTCGAGCGCGCCGGTCGGTCGCTTGCCCGTCTCCTGGATCGGATGGATCGGGAATTCGAGCGGGATGCCGCCGCCGTCGCGAATGCCGTCGCGTACCCGGCGCGCGAGGTCGATGTGGTGGCGGTTGCACGGCGAGATGTCGGAGCCCGTCTGCGAGATGCCGATGATCGGTCGGCCGCCCTGCAGCTCCTCGCGGGTCAGGCCGAAATTCAGGTAACGCTCGATGTAGAGCCCGGTCATGCCGGGATCGGAGGGCTCGTCGAACCAGCGGCGGCTGCGCAGGCGCTTCTCTCCCTGCTCGGAATGGTCATGTGACATCTGGTTTCCCCCTCTCAGGCACGCCGACTGGTACCGCGCAGGGTGGGCGGCGAGGGGCGGCGAGTCAATCGGGCGGCGGATAAGTCGGAGTTTTGTACCGGGCTTCGCCAGGGGTTGCGCCCGGGACTTCGCCGGGGGTTGCGCCCGGGCAATTCCCTCCAAACGCTAAACAATACGAAAATGGTATAATTCGGCACTCGCCTTCATTCCATGTATGGTCACCACGGGGGTGGAGGCCGCAAAAATGGCGGGGACCACGATCGAGTGGGTCGGCGGAACCGGCGACATCACTGCGGCCGCTGATTGGCTGCCGTCAGGTGCGCCGTCGCTCGGCTACACCTATCTCATTGCCGCCGGCGCGCCCTTTGTGGACCCCGCGACCGAGCAAAATCAGCACGACGCCAGCTTCACGCTCGCCGGTACCAGCGCCCTCGGGGCGCCGACGCTGACGCTGCACGACGGGGCGGATCTGGTCGGCACTGTTCTGGTTGGCAATGCCTCGGTGCCCCGCTTCGGCACGCTGGAGGTTCAGGGCAGCGCGACGCTGGGCACCAACAGCACCACGCCAGGCCCGGTCGCGGCCGGCGCGATCGCCTACGGTGCCGCGGGCACCGCGCTCGACATCGTGCTTCACGACGGCGCGGCACCCGCCGCGCTGACGCTGGCCGGCGACACGACGTTCATCGCGTCCGGCAATCTCTACAATGCCGGGGCGACGGTCAGCATCAGCGGCGCGCTCGACGCGTCGCTCGTTCTCGATTCCGGTGGCCTGACGGTCAGCAACGACAGCACGCTCGTCGTGGGCGTGCCGATCAGCTCGCCGGTGAATGCGACCGGCGTGCTCGAGGTCAGCGAAGGCGGGGTGCTCGAACTGCAGAGCAGCGTTGCGGTGCGCGACAGCGCGATGCTGTTCGGCGGTCTGCTGCGCATCGACGACGCAAAGCATTTCGCGGCGCATATCACGCAGTTCAGAAGCGGCGCGACGCTCGAACTGATGGGCGTCATGGCGGCGCCGCCGGCGGACCTGCCGGTGGATTCGCAGACCAAGCTCGCCGAGATGCCGCTGATGAACGGCGTCACGCTGGAATTGCCGTATCAGCCTTATGCGGTCACGCAACTCGACGGCAACAGCTTCATCACCGTGGGTGCCTCGGTGCCATCCAACGTCGGCGGCGCGCCCGGCGGCGGGACGGCACCGATCGTCACCGTCACCGGCGTCAGCGTGCCGGCGGGGTCCGGCGATACGACCAGCGGCACCGGCACCGGCGGCACGCCGGGATCGACCACATCGGTCGTCTCCATCACGCACACGTTCGACCCCTGCTTCGTCACCGGCACGCAGATCGCGGCCGAGGCCGGCGAGGTGGCGGTGGAGGCGTTGCGCCCCGGCATGCGCGTGCGCACGCGGGCGGGCATGCGGCCGGTCGTGTGGGTGGGGCGGCGGCGCGTGGACCTGCGCCGGCATCCCGATCCCGCGGCGGTGGCGCCGATCCGCATCCTCGCCCACGCGTTCGGGCGCGGCCGCCCGCATCGCGCGCTGTGGCTCAGTCCCGACCATGCGGTGTTCGTCGCCGGCGCGCTGATCCCGATCCGCTGCCTCGTCAACGGCGCCACCATCGCGCGCGAGGACCGGGCGGCGGTCGTCTATCACCACGTGGAACTCGACCGGCACGACGTGATGCAAGCCGAGGGGCTTGCCGTCGAGAGCTATCTCGACACCGGCAACCGCAGCGCCTTCGAGGGCGGCGCGGCGCTCGACCTGCATCCGGATTTTGCGCCGAAGCGCTGGGGGGTGGATGCATGCGCGCCGCTGCTGACCGGCGGCGCGATCGTCGCTGCGGTGCGCGGCCGCACTCGTCGCGCGGGCGGAGGCGCTCGGGTTCATGCTGACGACCGATCCGGGCCTGCGCGTGTGCGCCGGCGGCAGGACGCTGAGCGTGGGGCGCGACGGCTATGTTCTGCCGCCGGGGTGCGCTGCCTGCGCCTTTGCTCGCGCCGCGTGGTGCCGCAGGAGATCGATCCGGCGGGTCGATGACTGGCGCCGGGTCGGCCTGGCGCTGCGCGGCATCTGGTTCGACGAGTCGGCGGCGGAGCGCGGCATGCTTCGGCCCGGGGGTTCTACCGCCCGGAGCCGGGCGGCCCGCGCTGGACCGATGGCGCGGCCGTGCTGCACGTGCCGCCCGGTGCCGCGCGCCTGCGCCTCGGCGTGGACATCTGGCAGCGCTACTGGGAGCGACCTCGGCGCGAGGCGCGGTTCGCGACGGCCGTTTCGGGCTGACCAGCGCCCGCGTCCGAGCGCGAACGTGATATGCCGGCTCTGGCGTCAGGACTCGTGGCTGTCGCGACCTCGGGCAGGGGGCGATCGACCTCGCCGTCGGCGGTCGCGGTCAGCTTTCGGGGCACCAGCAGCAGTGTCGGCAGGATCAGGGCGTAGACGATCGTGATTGCGATGACACAAGTCCTGAAGCCGCCGAAGCTGTCGTATAAGCGCGTTCCCAGCACATCGCCCAGGCGCGCGGCGGCGATCTCGAGCGCCGCCGACATCATCAGCACCGTTCCTTGCAGACCCGGCGGGCAGGAACGGATGATGAGTGCCACGTAGGACGCCGTAGCGATTCCTCCCATTAGCCCCATGGCCGCCGCCGCGATCAGCGCACCATGCACGGAATGGATGAAAAGCAGGGGAATCATCTGCGGGACACCGATCAGCGTTCCCCATACGAGAAGTCTGCCCAGCGCGACCTGGGTGGAGAGAAAGCCGAAGGCCATGAAGGTCGGAATAAAGGACGCGGCAAAGATCGCGTTCCATTGGCCCCATTGGGCATCCGTCGCGTGGAATGTTCTCTGAAGGTAGTATAGCAGCGGCGTGTCCACGCCCGGAGCGAAGCTCCATAGCAGCATGATGAGCAGGGCCGGATAGACCGGCCAATATCCCCGCCAGCCTTCTGAGATCGTGGATGGGCTGGACGCGCACCGCACGCTGGGCACGAACATTGTCGAAGACGACGGCGGGTCGCCACCATGCATACAGAACCACTCCCCCCACGACGACGGCGCACACGATGAACAGAATATGGAACGCGCGATCGCCGCTTTCGGCTTCGAGCAGCCCGCTGAGCGTGCCGCCGGCGAGCAGCCCCGCGACGCCGATTGTGGACAGAACGACGTTCCACAACGCGCTGACCTGCCCGGACATCGTGTGCTGCCGGCCGAGGGTCGCCAACAGACCGGTCTCGGCGCTGGAGACGAGGCGGAACGACGCTCGCAGCAGCAGGACCGCGCCGAGCAGCGTCGCATAGTTCACCGGGACGAACGTGAGAACGGCGTAGAGGGCAACAGTGAGGCTTCCGAACAGCAGGATGAGCGCGCGGTCCCGCACGCCGAAGGGGTTCCAAAGGTCCCGGATGAACCCGAAGACCGGCGACAGGTAAATCGGGATCGCAGCCAGCGCCCGGAAGTTGGACAACTTGCTCCGCGCTCAACTGCAGCTTGTTCTTGAGCAACAGGCTGAGCGCGATCTCGAATAGGCTTCCCGCGGCGAGCCGACGGCGACGAGCACGACCAGCAAGCCGAGGAACAGGAAAAGGCGCGCGCGCGTGCGCGCGGGCAAGACTGTCGGCGGCTCGACCTTGATGGCGGGGTCAGCCGCTCCGGCGGCTCGGCTTGCGGGATCCTTCATCGAGGCTCACGCGCCGGATTTCCTATGCGCCGCCGCCGTGCGCCGCGTAGCGCGGCATGCGTGGTCGGATCGTCCACGCTACAGCGCGTCGGGCGGGATCACGTTCTGCGGCCGGTTGCTGAGCAGGGCTGCCGCCATCGTCTCGGCCGATTTGCGGCGGATGTCGTCCCACGCTTCAGGCGAATGGAACGCCGCGTGCGGCGTGATGACGAGCCGCCCCTCCAGCCACGCTTCGCGGGCGCGATAGGCGCGCAGCAGCGGCGGCTCGTCGACCGGCGGCTCCTGCGGCACCACGTCCAGCCCGGCGCCGGCGAGATGGCCGCTGCGCAGCGCCGCGTCAACCGCATCGAGATCGACGATCGGCCCGCGCGCGGTGTTGACCAGGACCGCGCCCGCGGGCAGCCGCGCCAGCTCGCGCGCGCCGATCATGCCGCGCGTCTCGCGCGTCAGCGGCGCATGCACGGAAAGCACGTCGGCACGCGCCAGCAGATCCTCCAGCGTGCGCGCCCGCTCGATGCCGAGCGCCAGTTCGGTGCCGTTCGGCAGGTAGGGGTCGAAGAAGACGACCGCGAAGCCCAGGCCCTTGGCGCGCAGCGCCGCCGCGGTGCCGATCCGGCCCAGCCCCACGATCCCGAAGGTCTGCGCGCCGAGGCGGCGGATCAGCGGCGATGCGATCGGTTCCCACGGCGCCGGCGGGTCGTGGCGCTGCGGTCTCGTGATACAGCAGCACGCCGCGGCGCAGCGTGAGGGCCAGCGCGATCGCGTGATCGGCGACCTCCATCGTTCCGTAGTCGGGCACGTTGCAGACCAGGATGCCGCGCGCGGCGGCGGCGGCGCGGTCGATGCGGTCATAGCCCACGCCCATCCGCACGATCGCGCGCAGCCGGGGAAAGCGGGCGAGGTCGGCGGCCGAGCACCAGTGGCGGAACAGCATCAGCCCGTCGGCCTCGGCGCAGTCGGCGTCGGCGAGGCCGGCGAGGCTCTCGCGGCGCGCGCATCCGCACGGTCACCTCGGGGCCGAACACGGCGCGCTCGACCCGGTCGTCGGCGTAGAGGGCTTCGGAATAGAGAACGGTGGTCATCGCGGCGCCTCGGCGGTAAGGGCGGGTCCTGGTCGGCGCGGAGTTAGCCCTCGATGAACGGCGCGGAAAGCCTGGTACGCACGCTGCTCGGTTGCGGCGTGGACACATGCTTCGCCAATCCCGGCACCAGCGAGATGCATTTCGTCGCCGCACTGGACCGCATCCCTGGCATGCATTGCGTGCTGGCGCTGTTCGAGGGCGTCGCGACCGGGGCCGCGGACGGCTACGCGCGCATGGCCGGGCGCCCGGCGGCGACCCTGATGCATTGCGGCCCCGGCCTCGCCAACGGGCTCGCCAACCTGCACAACGCCCGCCGCTCCGCCTCGCCGGTGGTCAACTGCGTGGGCGACCAGGCGACCTATCACCGCCCGCTCGACTCGCCGCTGACGGCCGACACCGAGGGGTTCGCGCGCGGCGTGTCGCACTGGGTGCGCACGGCGGAGCGGGCGAGCGAGGTCGGCGGGCTGGCGGCGCTCGCGGTGCAGGCGGCGCGGACGGCGCCCGGGCAGATCGCGACCCTCGTTCTGCCCTCCGACACCTGCTGGGACGAGGGCGGCGCGGTTGCCGGGGCGCTGCCGGCGCAGGGGCCGGGCCCGGTCGCCCCGCTGGCGCTGGAAACCGCGCTGCGGCTGCTGCGCAGCGGCGAGCCGACCGTGCTGCTGCTCGGCGGCGCGGCGCTGCGGGCGGGGCCGCTCGCCGATGCGCACCGCATCGCCGCCGCAACCGGCGCGCGGCTGCTCGCCCCGCTCTCCAACGCCCGGGCGGAGCGCGGGCGCGGGCGGTACCCGATCGAGCGGGTGCCCTATCCGGTGGACGCGGCCCTCGCACAGTTCGCGGATGTCCGGCATCTGATCCTGGTCGATGCCCGCGCGCCGGTGGCCTTCTTTGCCTACCCGAACAAGCCCGGCCGGCTGTACGGCGGCGCGCAGGTGCATGAGCTGGCCCGCGCCGAGCAGGACGGCGCGGCGGCGCTGGCGGCCCTCGCCGACGCGCTCGGCGCGCCCCGGGTGGCGCCGCCGGAGGCCCCGCGGCGCCGCGCCGGCGCGCGGCGCCATCAACCCCGACGCCTTCGCCCAGTCGCTCGCGGCCCTGCTGCCGGAGCAGGCGGTGGTGGTGGACGAGAGCATCACCTTCGGCCGCTCGCTGTTTCCCGGCACGCACGGGGCGGCGCCGCATGACTGGCTGCAACTGACCGGGGGCGCGATCGGCGAGGGCCTGCCGCTCGCCACCGGCGCGGCGGTCGCGAGCCCCGGCCGGCGGGTGGTGACGCTGCAGGCGGACGGCTCGGCGCTCTACACCGTGCAGGCGCTGTGGACCCAGGCCCGCGAGCGGCTCGACGTGACCACGGTGCTGCTCGCCAACCGCGCCTACCGCATCCTGCAGGGCGAGTTGCGCGCGGTGGGCGCCAATCCCGGGCCGACCGCGCTCGGGCTGATGGATCTCGGCAATCCCGACCTGAACTGGGTGCGCATCGCCGAGGGGTTCGGCGTGCCGGCGGCGCGGGCGGAGACGATGGAGGCGTTTAACGACCTCTTCGCCCAGTCCTGCGCACAACGCGGCCCGTTCCTGATCGAACTCGCAACAGGCTGAGGGCGCGCGCATGGCCGGGGTCAGCGACGAGGAGATCGCCCGCCTGGCCAACCGGCTGGCCATGCTCGTCTCCGACGACGGCGAGGCCGACAACGCCGGGCGCGCGGTCGGCGCGCTCGCGCGCCGGCTGGGGCTGTCCGGCGGCCAGCTCAAGGCGATCTTCATGGCGGGCGCCGAATCGGCCGGCGCGCAGACCGTCAGGCTCGCCTCGCAAGCCAACAAAATCCGGGTATTGGAGGGCCATGCCGAGTCGCTGCGCGAAGCCCTTGCCGGCGCGGAGGCGGTGGGCCGCCAGCATGCCCGCGAGCGCGATGCGCTGCGTGAGGAGGTGGCCTCGCTGCGCGCGGCGCTCGGCGCGCGCCGGCAGCGCCGCCGCGTCGGCTGGATGGCGGTCCTGGCGATGCTGGTCGTCGCGGGCGGACTGGGCGCCGTGGGCTACTCGCTGCCCTGGCTCTACGGTGCGCTCCACACTGCGCCGTCGGGCGGGGCGCCGGTCTATCACACCGCCTAGGTGCGCGACCGCGCGAGCGCGCTGCGCCAGCAGCCCGACCCCGCCGCCCGGCGGTGGCGACGCTGCCGGTCGGCGCCCAGCCTCATCGTCCGCCGCGTGCTGTGGCACAACCTGATGCAGTGGGTGGAGGTGGAGTTTTCGACGGGCAAGAGCGGATTCGTGCTGAGCACCGACGTCGATCTCTCGCTGCGCGAAATCCCCCTGGACTCGCGGCTGGCACTTCGCGCTAGACGCCCGCGCTCATCCGGAACGCGGGAGACCTGGGCGCGCGCCGCGCGCCCCGTTCGCATGCACCGCGGTCCCTAGGCGGCGCGGGACCAGGGATCATGGCGAAGAAGATCGTCGGCTACATCAAGCTGCAAATTCCGGCCGGCAAGGCCAACCCGTCGCCGCCGGTCGGCCCGGCGCTCGGCCAGCGCGGGCTGAACATCATGGCGTTCGTCAAGGAATTCAACGCCGTGACGGCGCAGATGGAGCCGGGCATGCCGGTGCCGGTGGTGATCACCGCCTATCGGCGACCGCAGCTTCACCTTCATCACCAAGACGCCGCCGAACAGCTATTTCCTGAAGAAGGCGGCGGGCATCGACAAGGGCGCGACGGCGACCGGGCAAGGGCGCCCCGGTCGGCCGGGTGACCATGAGCCAGCTGCGCGAGATCGCGGCGCAGAAGATGAAGGACATGAACGCCAACGACGTCGAGGGCGCGGTGCGCATGCTGGCCGGCTGCGCCCGCTCGATGGGCCTCACCGTGGTGGAGGGCTGAGCCATGGCACAGGGCAAGCGCCTCGCGGCGGCCTACGCAGGAGCGTCGAGCGCAGCCAAGTCCTACCCGCTCGCCGAGGCGGTGGCGCTGATCAAGGCCAACGCGAAGGCGAAGTTCGACGAGACGGTCGAGATCGCGATGAATCTCGGCATCGACCCGCGCCACGCCGACCAGATGGTGCGCGGGCTCGTCAGCCTGCCGAACGGCACCGGCAAGACGCTGCGCATCGGCGTGTTCGCCCGCGGCCCGAAGGCCGAGGAGGCGCAGGCGGCCGGCGCCGACGTGGTGGGCGCCGAGGATCTGGCCGAGAAGGTGCAGGCGGGCGAGATCGACTTCGACCGCTGCATCGCGACCCCCGACATGATGGCGCTGGTCGGCCGGCTCGGGAAAATCCTCGGCCCGCGCGGCCTGATGCCGAACCCGCGCCTCGGCACCGTGACGATGGACGTGAAGGGCGCGATCCAGGCGGCCAAGGCCGGGCAGGTCGAGTTCCGCGCCGAGAAGGCGGGGATCGTCCATGCCGGCATCGGCAAGGCGAGCTTCCCGGCCGACAAGCTGGTCGAGAACGCCCGCGCCTTCGCCGACGCGATCGTCAAGGCGAAGCCGGCCGGCGCGAAGGGCACCTATCGTGCAGAAGGCGGCGCTGAGCTCCACCATGGGGCCGGGCGTGCGGGTGGACGTGGCCAGCCTCGCCGGCTGAGACGAGCAATACGCCGGCCCGTTCGCGGCGCCGGCGGGCAGGGGGCGGGAGCCCCCGAACCTGTCCGAGACCGCACGTCCTCCCTCGGGAGGGTTAAGGGGCTTCGGCCCGCGCGCGGGAGACGGGGAAGCCGGGGGCGGGCCCCTGGCGGTTCCGGCTGCGGGAGGCTTGCCTCCGACTGGACAGGCGAACCGGGACGCGCCGACGCGCCGGAGCGCACGCGGCGGCGGCCCAGAGGGCAACCCGGCCGGCGGCGGTCCATGACGCATGCCGGCCACTGATGGAGACGGGATTTGGACCGTACGGAGAAGCGGGAGTTCGTCGCCTCGCTCGCGTGCCGTCTTCGCCGAGACGTCGATGGTCGTGGTGACCCGCAACAGCGGGCTCACCGTGGCCGAGGTGACGGATCTGCGGCGGCGGATGCGGGCGGCGGGGGCGACGTTCCGGGTCGCGAAGAACCGGCTGGCCACCCTCGCCCTGGATGGGACCCAATTCGACGGCATCAAGCCGCTGCTGAAGGGGCCGACCGCGCTCGCGTGGTCGGCGCGACCCGGTGGCGGTGGCCAAGGCGGCCGTCGAGTTCGCCAGGACCAACGAGAAGTTCGTCGTGCTCGGCGGCGCCGCTCGGCACCCAGACGCTCGATGCGGCTGGGGTCAAGGCGCTGTCCGAGCTGCCGTCGCTGGAGGCGCTGCGCGCGCGGCTGCTGGGGCTGATCGCCGCCCCGGCGACCCGCATCGCAGGCGTGCTCCAGGCGCCGGGCGGACAGCTCGCACGGGTGCTCGGCGGCCTATGCCAGGGAGCGCGAGGCGGAACGCGAGGCCGCCTGAGCGGCGCGTTGCGCGGAGTTGAGAGCAGGCCCGCGACGGCGGGCTTGCATGGAACCGACCAGAGGCTAGATTAGGGACACACGATCATGGCCGATTTGCAGAAGCTGGTGGACGAGCTGTCCAGCCTGTCAGTGCTGGAAGCCGCCGAGCTCTCCAAGCTGCTCGAGGACAAGTGGGGGGTCTGCGCCGCCGCACCGGTGGCCGCTGGCCGCCGCACCGGCCGGCGGCGCCGCGGCACCCGCGGCCGCGGTCGAGGAGCAGACCGAGTTCACCGTCATCCTGGCCAAGGCGGGTGACAAGAAGATCAACGTGATCAAGGAGATCCGCACCATCACCGGGCTCGGCCTGAAGGAGGCCAAGGACCTGGTGGAGGGCGCGCCCAAGACCGTCAAGGAAGCGGTCGAACAAGGACGAGGCCGCGAAGATCAAGAAGGTGCTGGAGGACCAGGGCGCCGACTGTCGAAATCAAGTAAGCTGCGATCAGCGGCTGGCGAGATCGGATAGCTGGCGCCAGGTAGCTGTGGCGCGCGGCCGGCTGGCCGCAAGCTGGTCTGGGGCGGGCGGAAACCCGAGCGGTTTCCGCCCGCATCCGCTGGCGTTGCGGCCGGAGCTGATCGAGCGCGCGGCCGCGTGGCGGCGGACGCGGCGCGCCGGTGATGGTTTCGGCCGGCAGACGAACGGGTTGACGGGGCAGCAGGACAGGCATGAACGCGATCACCAGGTCATTCACCGGGCGCAAGCGCATCCGCAAGACGTTTCGGGCGCATTCCCGAAGTGGCGCCGATGCCGAACCTGATCGACGTGCAGCGCGCCAGCTACGAGGCGTTCCTGCAGATGAACGTGCCGCCGGACAGCCGCACGCAGACCGGGCTGCAGGAAGTATTCCGCTCGGTCTTCCCGATCGACGACTTCGCCGGCCGCGGCCGGCTGGAGTTCGTCTACTACGAGCTGGAAGAGCCCAAATACGACGTCGAGGAGTGCATCCAGCGCGGCATGACCTTCGCCGCGCCGCTGAAGGTGATCCTGCGCCTGATCGTCTGGGACGTGGACGAGGACACCGGCGCGCGCTCGATCCGCGACATCAAGGAACAGCCCGTCTACATGGGCGACATGCCGCTGATGACGGACAACGGCACGTTCATCATCAACGGCACCGAGCGCGTGATCGTCAGCCAGATGCACCGCAGCCCGGGCGTGTTCTTCGACCACGACAAGGGCAAGACGCACAGCAGCGGCAAGTACCTGTTCGCCGCGCGGGTGATCCCGTATCGCGGCTCCTGGCTCGATTTCGAGTTCGACAGCAAGGACCTCGTCTACGTGCGCATCGACCGCAAGCGCAAGCTGCCGGTCACGACGCTGCTCTATGCGCTCGACGGCGCGCGCACCGAGCAGCTGCGCGCAGCAGCGCGCGGCGCAGGGCGAGACGCTGGACCCGGCGAGATCCGCGGCATGGATGCCGAGGAGATCCTGAACTTCTTCTACGGCCAGGTGGTGTTCACGCGCACGCCGAAGGGCTGGGCGCGGCCGTTCGACCCCGACGCGTTCCGCGGCGTGAAGCTGCTGGAACCGCTGGTCGATGCCGATACCGGCGAGGTGGTGGCCGACGCGGAGGCGAAGCTGACCGCGCGCACCGCGCGGCGGATCGCCGAGAAGACCAAGGAAGTGCTGGTCGGCCGCGCCGACCTGCTCGGCCGCTTCGTGGCCGACGATCTGGTGAACGAGACGACGCGGCGAGATCCATGCCGAGGCCGGCGAGGAACTCACCGAGCCGCGGCTTGCGGCGCTGGAGGACGCGGCGATCGACCGGCTGCCGACGCTCGCGGTCGACCAGGGCAACGGCCCGTGGCTGCGCAACACGCTGGCGGTGGACAAGAACACCAACCGCGACGACGCGCTGATCGACATCTACCGCGTCATGCGCCCGGGCGAGCCGCCGACGCCGGAGACGGCGGAGGCGCTGTTCCGCGGCCTGTTCTTCGACCCCGACCGCTACGACCTCTCGGCCGTCGGGCCGGGTGAAGATGAACATGCGCCTTGGCCTGCGACACCGACGATTCGGTGCGCGTGCTGCGCAAGGAAGACATCCTGCGCACCGTGAAGATCATGTGCGAGCTGAAGGACGGGCGCGGCCAGATCGACGACATCGACAATCTCGGCAACCGCCGCGTGCGTTCGGTCGGCGAGCTGATGGAGAACCAGTACCGCGTCGGCCTGCTGCGCATGGAGCGTGCGATCCGCGAGCGCATGGGCAGCGTCGATATCGACACGGTGATGCCGCACGACCTGATCAACGCCAAGCCGGCGGCGGCGGCGGTGCGGGAGTTCTTCGGCTCCTCGCAGCTGTCGCAGTTCATGGACCAGACCAACCCGCTGTCGGAGGTGACGCACAAGCGCCGGCTCTCGGCCCTCGGCCCGGGCGGCCTCACGCGCGAGCGCGCCGGCTTCGAGGTGCGCGACGTGCACCCGACGCATTACGGCCGCATCTGCCCGATCGAGACGCCGGAAGGGCCGAATATCGGCCTCATCAACTCGCTTGCCACCTACGCCAAGGTGAACAAGTACGGCTTCATCGAGACGCCGTACCGGCTGGTGCACGAACGGCGCAGGTGCAGGACGGGCTGGAAATACCTCTCGGCGATGGAGGAGGAGAAGCTGGTCGTGGCGCAGGCCGACGCGCCGACGGACGGCACCGGCCAGTTCACCGACGAGCTGGTCTCGGTGCGCAAGCAGGGCGACTTCCGGCTGGTGCGGCCGCGACGAGGTGACGGCGGTCGACGTGTCGCCCAAGCAGCTCGTCTCGGTCGCCGCGGCGCTGATCCCGTTCCTGGAGAACGACGACGCCAACCGCGCGCTGATGGGCAGCAACATGCAGCGCCAGGCGGTGCCGCTGATCCAGGCCGACGCGCCGCTGGTCGGCACCGGCATGGAGGCGGCGGTGGCGCGCGACTCGGGCGCCACGATCGTCGCCCGCCGCGCCGGCGTGGTCGACCAGATCGACGGCGCGCGCATCGTGGTGCGCGCGACCAACGAGGACGGCACGACCAAGGGCGTCGACATCTACCGGCTGCGCAAGTTCATGCGCAGCAACCAGTCCACCTGCATCAACCAGCGTCCGCTGGTGCGCGTGGGCGACCGGGTGGCCGAGGGCGACATCATCGCCGACGGGCCCTCGACCGAGCTGGGCGAGCTGGCGCTCGGGCGCAACGTGCTGTGCGCGTTCATGCCCTGGAACGGCTACAACTTCGAGGACAGCATCCTGATCTCCGAGCGCATCGCGCGCGACGACGTGTTCACCTCGATCCATATCGAGGAATTCGAGGTGATGGCGCGCGACACCAAGCTCGGCCAGGAGGAGATCACCCGCGACATCCCGAACGTCGGCGAGGAGGCGCTGAAGAACCTCGACGAGGCGGGCATCGTCTATATCGGCGCCGAGGTGAACCCGGGCGACATCCTGGTGGGCAAGGTGACGCCCAAGGGCGAGAGCCCGATGACGCCGGAGGAGAAGCTGCTGCGCGCGATCTTCGGCGAGAAGGCGTCGGACGTGCGCGACACCTCGCTCAAGCTGCCGCCGGGCGTCACCGGCACGATCGTCGATGTGCGGGTGTTCAGCCGCCGCGGCGTGGACAAGGACGAGCGCGCGATGGCGATCGAGCGCGCCGAGATCGAGCGGCTGGCGAAGGACCGCGACGACGAGCGGGCGATCCAGGAGCGCAGCTTCCTCAACCGGCTGCGCGAGCGGCTGCTGGGCCGCAAGGCGAGCCGGCGGCTTCAAGGGGATCAAGGCCGGCACGCACGATCACCGAGGAAGTGCTGGCCGAGCATCCGCGCGGCGCCTGGCGCCACATCGGCGTGCAGGACGACGCGGTGATGGCGGAGATCGAGACGCTGAAGCGCGAGTTCGACGCGGCCGTGCAGCGGCTGCAGGCGCGCTTCGACGGCAAGGTCGAGAAGCTGCAGCGCGGCGACGAGCTGCCGCCCGGCGTGATGAAGATGGTGAAGGTCTTCGTCGCGGTGAAGCGCAAGCTGCAGCCCGGCGACAAGATGGCCGGCCGGCACGGCAACAAGGGCGTGGTCTCGCGCGTGGTGCCGATCGAGGACATGCCGTTCCTGGAGGACGGCACGCCGGTCGATCTCGTGCTCAACCCGCTCGGCGTGCCGAGCCGGATGAATGTCGGCCAGATCCTGGAGACGCATCTGGGCTGGGCCTGCTCCACGCTCGGCCGCCAGATCGGCGAGCTGGTCGAGCAGTACCGCCGCACCGGGGCGGCGCGGCAGGAGCTGCTGGAGCGGCTGAAGGCGCGTCTACGGCGAGCGGCGTCTATGCCGACGAGATCGCCAACCTGTCGGAACGCGCAGCTGCTCGAGCTGTGCGAGAACCTGCAGCAAGGGCGTGCCGATCGCAACGCCGGTGTTCGACGGCGCGCGCATGTCGCGACATCGAGAACATGCTGTCGCTGCGCAGGGCTCGACACGTCCGGGCAGGTGACGCTGGTGGACGGGCGCACCGGCGAGCCGTTCGAGCGGCGCGGTGACGGTGGGCTACATCTACATGCTGAAGCTGCACCACCTGGTGGACGACAAGATCCACGCCCGCTCGATCGGGCCGTACAGCCTGGTGACCCAGCAGCCGCTGGGCGGCAAGGCGCAGTTCGGCGGCCAGCGCTTCGGCGAGATGGAGGTCTGGGCGCTGGAGGCGTACGGCGCCGCATACACGCTGCAGGAGATGCTGACGGTGAAGTCCGACGACGTGTCGGGCCGCACCAAGGTCTACGAGGCGATCGTGCGCGAGCAGGATGCCTTCGAGGCCGGCATTCCCGAGAGCTTCAACGTGCTGGTCAAGGAGCTGAAGGCCTTGGGCCTGAACGTCGACCTGGATATGCGCGCCGCGTGAGCGCGACCGATCGACAGGCACTGTTTTCCGAAGCGGCGGGCCGGCGGCGACGCGCGACCCGCCGTCAACCTCCCGTCGGGAGCGACCGCATGAATGAGCTGATGAAGATTCTGGGTCAGACGGGTCAGACCATGACCTTCGACCAGATCAAGATCTCGATCGCCTCGCCGGAGCAGATCCGCAGCTGGTCGTACGGCGAGATCAAGAAGCCGGAGACGATCAACTACCGCACCTTCAAGCCGGAGCGGGACGGGCTGTTCTGCGCGCGCATCTTCGGTCCGATCAAGGACTACGAGTGCCTGTGCGGCAAGTACAAGCGGATGAAGTTCCGCGGCATCATCTGCGAGAAGTGCGGCGTCGAAGTGACGCTGGCCAAGGTGCGGCGCGAGCGCATGGGCCATATCGAGCTCGCGAGCCCAGTCGCGCATATCTGGTTCCTGAAGTCGCTGCCCAGCCGGATCGGCCTGATGGTCGACCTGACGCTGAAGGAGCTCGAGAAGATCCTGTACTTCGAGAGCTACGTGGTGCTGGAGCCCGGGCTCACCGACCTCAAGCTGCACCAGCTGCTGACCGAAGAGCAGCTGCTGGCGAAGCAGGACGAATTCGGCGACGACGCGTTCCGCGCCGGCATCGGCGCCGAGGCGATCAAGACCATCCTGCTCGGCATCGATGCCGACGCGGAGAAGGTGAAGCTGCGCGGCGAGCTCAAGGACACCAGCAGCGAGGCGCGGCGCAAGAAGCTGGTCAAGCGCCTGAAGCTGATCGAGGCGTTCGCCGATTCCGGGGCCAAGCCCGAGTGGATGATCATGGACGTGGTGCCGGTGATTCCGCCGGAGCTGCGCCCGCTGGTGCCGCTCGACGGTGGCCGGTTCGCGACCAGCGACCTCAACGACCTGTATCGCCGCGTCATCAACCGCAACAACCGCCTGAAGCGGCTGATCGAGCTGCGCGCGCCCGACATCATCGTGCGCAACGAGAAGCGCATGCTGCAGGAGAGCGTTGACGCGCTGTTCGACAACGGCCGGCGCGGCCGCGCGATCACGGGCGCCAACAAGCGGCCGCTGAAGTCGCTCTCCGACATGCTGAAGGGCAAGCAGGGCCGGTTCCGGCAGAACCTGCTCGGCAAGCGCGTCGACTATTCCGGCCGCTCGGTGATCGTGGTCGGGACCGGAGCTGAAGCTGCATCAGTGCGGCCTGCCGAAGAAGATGGCGCTCGAGCTGTTCAAGCCGTTCATCTATTCGAAGCTCGAGAAATACGGCCACGCCACCACCATCAAGGCGGCGAAGCGGATGGTGGAGAAGGAGCGGCCGGAGGTCTGGGACATCCTCGAGGAGGTGATCCGCGAGCATCCGGTGATGCTGAACCGTGCGCCGACGCTGCACCGGCTCGGCATCCAGGCGTTCGAGCCGGTGCTGATCGAGGGCAAGGCGATCCAGCTGCATCCGCTGGTCTGCACGGCCTTCAACGCCGACTTCGACGGCGACCAGATGGCGGTGCACGTGCCGCTGAGCCTGGAAGCGCAGCTCGAGGCGCGGGTGCTGATGATGTCGACGAACAACATCCTCAGCCCCGCCAACGGCAAGCCGATCATCGTGCCGAGCCAGGACATCGTGCTCGGCATCTACTACCTCTCGCTGGAGACGCCGGAGCTTCCGGGCGGTGCCGGACGAGAAGGCGCCGGCGTTCTCCAACCTCGGCGAGATCGAGCATGCCCTCAACGCCGGTGCGCTGCATCTGCACGACAAGATCCGCGTCCGACGCCAGGGGTTCGATGCGCAGGGCAGCGCTGCATCGAGCGCGTGGTGACCACCGCCGGCCGCATGCTGATCGGGCAGGTGCTGCCGTCGCATCCGAACGTGCCGTTCAGCCTGGTGAACCGTCAGCTCACCAAGAAGAACGTCTCCGACGTGATCGACGCGGTCTATCGCCACTGCGGCCAGAAGGAGTGCGTGATCTTCGCCGACCGGCTGATGGGCCTGGGCTTCGGGCAGGCGTGCAAGGCGGGCATCAGCTTCGGCAAGGATGATCTGATCATCCCGGTCGAGAAGCACGAGCTGATCGCCAAGACGCAGGGCGAGGTGAAGGAGTTCGAGCAGCAGTACCAGGACGGCCTGATCACCGCGGGCGAGCGCTACAACAAGGTCGTGGACGCGTGGTCGCGCTGCACCGATGAGGTGGCGGCGGCGATGATGCGCGAGATCTCCAAGCAGGAGACGGGCCGGCCGATCAACGCGGTGTGGATGATGAGCCATTCCGGCGCGCGTGGATCGCCTGCGCAGATGCGCCAGCTTGCCGGCATGCGCGGGCTGATGGCGAAGCCCTCGGGCGAGATCATCGAACAGCCGATCATCGCCAACTTCAAGGAGGGGCTGTCGGTGCTGGAGTACTTCAACTCCACGCACGGCGCGCGCAAGGGGCTTGCCGATACGGCGCTGAAGACCGCCAACTCCGGCTATCTCACGCGGCGCCTGGTCGACGTGGCGCAGGACTGCATCATCGTCGAGGACGATTGCGGCACCGCAGCGGGGCCTGACCGTGCGCGCGGTGATGGACGGCGGCGAGGTCATCGCGAGTCTCGCGGAACGCATCCTCGGGCGCACCACGGCGGAGGATCTCGCCGACCCGGTGAGCGGCGAGGTGCTGGTGCCGAGCAACACGCTGATCGAGGAGGCGGAGGCCGAGCGGATCGAGCGGGCGGGCGTCGAGGCGGTGAAAATCCGCTCGGTGCTGACCTGCGAAGCGCCGATCGGGGTGTGTGCGCACTGCTACGGGCGCGACCTCGCGCGCGGCACGCCGGTCAATGTCGGCGAGGCGGTCGGCGTGATCGCCGCGCAGTCGATCGGCGAGCCAGGCACGCAGCTCACGATGCGCACCTTCCACATCGGCGGCGCGGCGCAGCGCGGCGCCGAGCAGAGCAGCGTGGAGGCCAGCCACGACGGCACCGTCGCGGTGAAGAACCGCGCCGTGGTGCTGAACAGCCAGAACGTGCCGGTCGTGATGAGCCGCAACTGCGAGCTCGTGCTTTCCGACGAGAAGGGCCGCGAGCGGGCGCGCTTCCGCGTGCCCTACGGCGCACGCCTGCTCTCCGACGAGGGAGCGCATGTCACGCGCGGGCAGAAGCTCGCCGAGTGGGACCCCTACACGCTGCCGATCATCACCGAGCAGCGCCGGCCGCGTGGAGTATCTCGACCTGATCGAGGGCGTCACGCTGGTCGAGCGCGTGGACGACGTGACCGGGCTCACCTCGAAAGTGGTCGTGGACTACAAGCAGGCCGCCCGCGGGGTGGATCTGCGGCCGCGCCTGCAGCTCAAGGACGCCAAGGGCGAGGTCGTGCGGCTGCCGAACGGCACCGACGCCCGCTATTTCCTCGCCCCCGACTCGATCCTCTCGGTCGAGAACGGGGTGGAAATCGCGGCCGGCGACGTGCTCGCGCGCATCCCGCGCGAGGGCAGCAAGACGCGCGACATCACCGGCGGTCTGCCGCGCGTGGCGGAGCTGTTCGAGGCACGGCGGCCGAAGGATCACGCGATCATCGCCGAGACCGACGGGCGCGTGGAGTTCGGCAAGGACTACAAGGCGAAGCGCCGCATCATCGTGAAGAACGACGAGACCGGCGAGGAGACCGAGTACCTGATCCCGAAGGGCAAGCACGTCTCGGTGCAGGAGGGCGACTTCGTCCGCCGCGGCGACCCGCTCGTCGACGGGCCCGCGCGTGCCGCACGACATCCTCAAGGTGCTGGGCGTGGAGGCGCTGTCGGACTACCTCGTCAACGAGATCCAGGACGTCTATCGGCTGCAGGGCGTGAAGATCAACGACAAGCACATCGAGGTGATCGTTCGCCAGATGCTGCAGAAGGTCGAGATCCTCGATCCCGGCGACACGACGTTCCTCGCCGGCGAGCAGGTCGACCGCGTCGAGTTCGAGCACGAGAACGCGCGCCGAGTCGGCGAGGGCGAGCGGGCCGCATCGGCGATGCCGGTGCTGCAGGGCATCACCAAGGCGAGCCTGCAGACGCACAGCTTCATCAGTGCCGCGTCGTTCCAGGAGACGACACGCGTGCTGACCGAGGCGGCGACCGCGGGCAAGGTCGACAACCTCACCGGGCTCAAGGAAAACGTCATCGTCGGGCGCCTGATTCCCGCCGGGACGGGCAGTGTCATGAACCGGCTGCGCGCGGTCGCGGCCGGCCGGGACAAGGCCCGTGGCGTGCAGCAGGAGGGCGTGCCGGCGCTGCCGGGCCAGAGCATCGCCGCCGAATAGCGCAAGCGGCAGGGCAGAAGCGCGGCCGGCGATGGGCTCATCGCCGGCCGCGTCTGTTTTTGCGCTCGCCTTTCGCGCATTCGGCGGCACGCGGGGCGTTCGGGAGCTTGACTTGGCGGGTCACGAATTCTAGGTTCCGCGCCCTCGGCCGACCCGCTGTGTGGGTGGCCGCGTTTTGCAGGCACCAATGCGTGCGGCGCCGCGCCGGCCCCCTCGGGGCTCCGGCGCTCAGGCTGCAAGCAGGGTCAGACCCCGCGGGGTGGGAACGTTCCACCCTTTGCGGGGCGTGCGTGCACAATGCGGCCCATGGCGCTGGCGCGGGTCGGGGCGAAGGAGTGCGAAAGAGGGGCCATGCCCACCATCAACCAGCTGATCGCCAAGGGCCGCGAGCCGCGCAGCAAGCGCAACAAGGTGCCGGCGTTGCAGAGCTGCCCGCAGAAGCGCGGCGTCTGCACGCGCGTGTACACGACGACGCCGAAGAAGCCGAACTCGGCCCTGCGCAAGGTGGCGAAGGTGCGGCTGACCAACGGCTACGAAGTGGTGAGCTACATCCCGGGCGAGGGGCACAACCTGCAGGAGCACAGCGTCGTGCTGATCCGCGGCGGGCGCGTGAAGGACCTGCCGGGCGTGCGCTACCACATCCTGCGCGGCACGCTCGACACCCAGGGCATTGCCAAGCGCCGCCAGCGCCGGTCGCTGTACGGCGCCAAGCGGCCGAAGTGAGGACGCTGCCATGAGCCGCCGCCGCCGCGCGATCAAGCGCGAGATCCTGCCGGACGCGAAGTTCGGCGATGTCGTCATCAGCCGCTTCATGAATGCGCTGATGTACGACGGCAAGAAGTCGGTTGCCGAGGGCACGGTATACGGCGCGCTGGACGTGCTGAAAAAGCGCGGCGGCACGCAGGCCGATCCGGTGCGCATGTTCCACGAGGCGCTGGACAACGTGAAGCCGGCGGTGGAGGTGCGCTCGCGGCGTGTCGGCGGCGCGACTTATCAGGTGCCGGTCGAGGTCCGCACGGAGCGGCGCCAGGCGCTGGCGATCCGCTGGATCATCGACGCGGCGCGCAAGCGCGGCGAGCACACGATGGAAGACCGGCTTTCGAACGAGCTGCTGGACGCGGTGAACAACCGCGGCTCGGCGGTGAAGAAGCGCGAAGACACGCACCGCATGGCTGAGGCCAACAAGGCCTTCAGCCACTATCGCTGGTAACCCTGACCACCAACCCGGCATCCTGGAGCGGGCACGGAGACAACGACGATGGCCAAGGCGAAATTCGAGCGCAACAAGCCGCACTGCAACATCGGCACGATCGGCCATGTCGACCATGGCAAGACGACGCTGACCGCGGCGATCACGCGCGTGCTGGCGCAAACCGGGGGTGCGACGTTCACCGCATACGATCAGATCGACAAGGCGCCGGAGGAGCGCGCCCGCGGCATCACCATCTCGACCGCGCATGTCGAGTATGAGACGAAGAAGCGCCACTACGCGCATGTCGACTGCCCCGGCCACGCGGACTACGTGAAGAACATGATCACGGGTGCGGCGCAGATGGACGGCGCGATCCTCGTGGTCTCGGCGGCGGACGGCCCGATGCCGCAGACGCGCGAGCACATCCTGCTCGCCCGCCAGGTCGGCGTGCCGGCACTCGTTGTCTATCTCAACAAGATGGACATGGCGGACCCCGAGCTGGTCGAACTCGTGGAACTCGAAGTGCGCGACCTGCTCACGAGCTACCAGTTCCCAGGCGATGAGATCCCGATCATCAAGGGCTCGGCGCTCGCCGCCCTCGAAGGTCGCGACGCGGAGACCGGCGAACAGTCGATCCAGCAGCTCATGGACGCGGTGGACGCCTACATCCCGCAGCCGGAGCGTCCGAAGGATATGCCGTTCCTGATGCCGATCGAGGACGTGTTTTCGATCTCGGGGCGCGGCACCGTGGTAACCGGCCGTGTCGAGCGTGGCGTGGTCCGCGTCGGCGAGGAAGTCGAGATCGTGGGCCTGCGCCCGACTGCGAAGACGGTGGTCACTGGCGTAGAAATGTTCCGCAAGCTGCTCGACCAGGGCGAGGCCGGCGACAACATCGGCGCGCTGCTGCGCGGCACCAAGCGTGAGGAGGTCGAGCGCGGGCAGGTTCTGGCCAAGCCGGGCTCGATCACGCCGCACACGAAGTTCAAGGCCGAGAGCTACATCCTGACGAAGGAAGAGGGCGGCCGCCATACGCCGTTCTTCACCAACTACCGACCGCAGTTCTACTTCCGCACCACGGACGTGACCGGCATCGTGCATCTGCCCGAGGGGGTGGAGATGGTGATGCCGGGCGACAACGTCTCGATGGACGTGGAGCTGATCGCGCCGATCGCCATGGACGAAGGCCTGCGCTTCGCCATTCGCGAGGGCGGGCGAACGGTCGGCGCCGGTGTCGTGGCCAAGATCACCACCTGAACCGATCGGCAGACAGGCCCGCGCCATGGACAACCAGAACATCCGCATCCGCCTCAAGGCGTACGATCACCGCGTGCTCGACAACAGCACGAAGGAGATCGTGAATACGGCCAAGCGTACGGGCGCGCGGGTGCGCGGGCCGATCCCGCTGCCGACGCATATCGAGCGTTTCACGGTGAACCGCTCGCCGCACATCGACAAGAAGAGCCGCGAGCAGTTCGAGATCCGGACGCATCGCCGACTGCTCGACATTGTCGAGCCGACGCCGCAGACCGTGGACGCGCTGATGAAGCTCGACCTCGCCGCGGGCGTGGACGTGGAGATCAAGCTGTAACGCCGGCGCGGCGACGCGTTGGTGTCGGAGAAGAGTCGAGCGATGCGCACTGGATTGTTGGCAAAGAAGCTGGGGATGACCCGGCTATTCAAGGAGGACGGGACGCATGTCCCGGTGACGGTCCTGCACATCGATGATGTGCAGGTGGTCGCAGCGCGCACCGAGGCGAAGGACGGCTACAACGCCGTGCAGGTGGGCTGGGGGCGCGCCAAGCCGAAGCGTGTCAGCAAGCCCAACAAGGGCCATTTCGCGCGCGCCAAGGTCGAGCCGAAGAAGAAGCTGGTCGAATTCCGCGTCGCCGCCGATGCGCTGCTCGAGCCGGGCGTCGCGCTGACCGCGGCGCACTTCGTCGTCGGCCAGCGCGTGGATGTGTGCGGCATGACCAAGGGCAAGGGCTTCGCCGGGGCGATGAAGCGCTGGAACTTCTCGGGGTTGGAGGCGAGCCACGGCGTGTCGATCAGCCACCGCTCGCACGGCTCGACCGGCAACCGGCAGGACCCGGGCAAGACCTTCAAGAACAAGAAAATGGCGGGGCATCTCGGAGTGGAGCGGGTAACGACGCTCAGTCTCGAGGTGGCGGCCGTGGATGCCGGGCGGGGGCTGGTGATGGTGAAGGGCGCGGTGCCGGGCGCGAAGGGCGGGTTCGTGCGCGTGCGCGATGCCGTCAAGCGGGCACGGCCGGAGGCGGCGCCGTATCCCGCCGCGCTGGCGCAGGGCTGAGGGCGCGGGACATGCAGGCCGAAATCAAGACGCTCGACGACGTCGCGGCGGGTAGCATCGAGCTGCCGGACGCGATTTTCGGCGCGACGCCGCGACCCGACATCGTGGCGCGCGTGGTGCACTGGCAGCTCGCGAAGCGGCGCGCCGGGACGCACAAGGCGAAGGGCATGGGTGAGGTGCAGGGCACGACCAAGAAGCCCTATCGCCAGAAGGGCACCGGCCGCGCGCGCCAGGGCAGCCTGCGGTCGCCGCAGTTCCGCACCGGCGGCGTCGTGCACGGGCCGGTGGTGCGCGACCATGGCTACGACCTGCCGAAGAAAGTCCGTCGGTTGGGCCTCATCGCCGCGCTGTCGCAGAAGCAGGCTGAAGGCAAGCTCGTGGTGCTGGAGTCGGCGTCGGGCGCGGCCAAGACCGGCGAGCTTGCCGGCAAGCTGAAGGCGCTGGGCTGGGCCTCGGTGCTGATCATCGACCGTGAGCTGGACCAGGGGTTCGTGCGCGCGAGCCGCAACCTCGTCGGCATCGACGTGCTGCCGACGGTCGGCGCCAATGTCTATGACATCGTCGCGCACGACGTGCTGGCGGTGACCGCCGCGGGCGTCGAAGGCCTGAAGGAGCGACTGGCATGAGCGGCGAAGCGGCGGCCAAGCCGCGTCGCCCGCAGCTTTCGCGCGAGGCGATGTACGGCATCCTGCGCAATCCGGTGATCACGGAGAAGGCGACGGCGCTTGGCGAGAAGGGCACGCTGGTCTTCCGCGTCGCCATCGAGGCGTCGAAGCCGGAGATCAAGGCGGCGGTCGAGGGGCTGTTCGGCGTCAAGGTGACGGCAGTGAACACGCTCGTCGTCAAGGGCAAGACCAAGCGGTTTCGCGGCCGGCCGGGTCGGCGCAGCGATGTCAAGAAGGCGTATGTGACGCTCGCGGCGGGCCAGTCGATCGACCTGACCAGCGGGCTGGCGTGACGCAGGGGTTGCAGCGATGGCACTGAAGACTTTCAACCCCGTCACGCCGAGCCTGCGCGGCACCGTGCTGGTGGCGCGCGGCGAGCTGTGGAAGGGCAAGCCGGTCAAGGCACTGACCGTCGGCAAGTCCTCGAGCGGCGGACGCAACAACCACGGCCACATCACCACGCGCTTTCGTGGCGGCGGGCACAAGCGCTCCTACCGGATCGTCGACTTCCGTCGCCGGAAGTTCGATGTGCCGGCGGTGGTCGAGCGGCTCGAGTACGATCCGAACCGCACCGCGTTCATCGCGCTGATCAAGTACGCGGACGGCGAGCTTTCCTACATCCTCGCGCCGCAGCGGCTGCGCGCGGGTGATCAGGTGCTCTCGGCGCAGCGCGCGGACATCAAGCCCGGCAACGCGATGCCGCTCGCGACCATCCCGGTGGGCACGATCGTGCACAACGTCGAGATGAAGGCGGGGGCCGGCGGAAAGATCGCCCGTGCGGCGGGGCAGTATGCGCAGTTGGTCGGCAAGGACGCCGGCTACGCGCAGATCAAGCTGATGTCGGGCGAGCTGCGTCTGGTGCGGGCCGAGTGCATGGCCACGATCGGCGCGGTCTCCAACCCCGACAACGCGAACATTCAGATCGGCAAGGCCGGGCGCAAGCGCTGGCTGGGTCGGCGCCCGCACAACCGCGGCGTGGTGATGAACCCGGTCGATCATCCGCACGGCGGCGGCGAGGGCCGCACGTCGGGCGGGCGACATCCGGTGACGCCATGGGGCAAGCCGACGAAGGGCTACAAGACGCGCGGCAACAAGCGCACTGATCATCTGATCATCCGGCGCCGCAACAAGGGGAAGGGCTGAGCATGGCGCGCTCCGTCTGGAAGGGCCCGTTCGTGGACGGGTTCCTGCTGAACAAGGCCGAGGCGTCGCGATCGTCCGGGCGCAACGAGATCATTCGCATCTGGTCGCGCCGCTCGACGATCCTGCCGCAGTTCGTGGGCCTGACATTCGGCGTCTACAACGGCCGGAAATTCCTGCCGGTGCAGGTGACGGAGAACATGGTCGGGCACAAGTTCGGCGAGTTCTCGCCCACCCGCACGTTCACCGGCCACGCCGGCGACAAGAAGGCGAAGCGGGGCTGACATGAGCAAGCCAAAGCATCCGCGCGGGCTCGACGAGACCGAGGCGCAGGCGATCCTGCGCAACCTGCGCGTCAGCCCGCGCAAGCTGAACCTGGTGGCCGGGCTGATCCGCAACCGCTCCGCGCAGGATGCGGTCGCGACGCTCACCTTCAGCAAGCGCCGCATCGCGCAGTCGGTGCGCAAGGCGCTGGAGAGCGCCATCGCGAATGCCGAGAACAACCACCAGCTCGACGTGGACCGGCTGTTCGTCGCGCGGGCGGAGGTGGGCCGCTCGGCGGTGATGCGGCGGTTTCACGCGCGCGGCCGCGGTCGCTCGTCGCGGATCGAGAAATGGTTCAGCCACCTGCGGATCGTGGTGGCCGAGCGCACACAGGAACCGGCGGAAGGGCCGGCCGCCAGCGGCGGCCCGGCGCAGGAGGCGGCGTAGCGGGATGGGACACAAGGTCAATCCGGTCGGGCTCAGGCTCGGCATCAACCGCACCTGGGACAGCCGCTGGTTCGCGGGCCACGACTATTCGAAGCTGCTGCACGAGGATCTGCGGCTGCGCTCGCATCTGCGCGGCAAGCTGTCCAACGCCGGTGTCAGCCGCGTCGTCATCGAGCGGCCGGCGAAGAAGCCGCGGGTCACGATCTATGCCGCGCGGCCGGGCGTCGTGATCGGCAAGAAGGGCCAGGATATCGAGGCGCTGCGCAGGGACCTCGCCAAGATGGCGAAGACCGACGTGGCGCTGAACATCGTGGAGATCCGCAAGCCGGAGATCGACGCCACGCTGGTTGCGGAGAACATCGCGCAGCAGCTGGAGCGGCGGGTGGCCTTCCGCCGCGCGATGAAGCGCGCGGTGCAGTCGGCGATGCGGCTCGGCGCGCAGGGGATCCGGATCAACTGCGGCGGCCGCCTGGGCGGCGCCGAGATCGCGCGGGTGGAGTGGTATCGTGAAGGGCGCGTGCCGCTGCACACGCTGCGCGCCGATATCGACTTCGGGCAGGCGACGGCGAAGACGACGTACGGCACGTGCGGCGTGAAGGTGTGGATCTTCAAGGGCGAGATCCTCGCCCACGATCCGATGGCGCAGGATCGCCGCGCCGCCGAACAGGCGCCGCAGCGTTAGGGAACCGCCGTCATGCTTCAACCGAAACGCACGAAATACCGCAAGGCGCACAAGGGCCGCATCCACGGCGTGGCGAAGGGCGGCACGGCGCTCAACTTCGGCCAGTACGGGCTCAAGGCGCTGGAGCCGGAGCGGGTCACCGCACGCCAGATCGAGGCGGCGCGGCGTGCCATCACGCGCGCGATGAAGCGCGCCGGGCGCGTCTGGATCCGCATCTTTCCGGACGTGCCGGTCTCCCGCAAGCCGGCCGAGGTGCGCATGGGGTCGGGCAAGGGCACGCCGGAGTTCTGGGTCTGCCGGGTCAAGCCGGGACGCATCATGTTCGAGGTGGACGGCGTCTCCGCCGAGCTCGCGCATGAGGCGCTGACGCTCGGCGCGGCGAAGCTGCCGATCAAGACGCGCATGGTCAGTCGCATCGGAGAAGCCTGAGATGGCCAAGGCAACCAAGGCGGCCGATGTCCGCGCCCGCACGCCGGACGAACTCGGCACCATGCTGCTCGATCTGCGCAAGGAGCAGTTCAACCTGCGCTTCCAGCGGGCGACCGGGCAGACCGAGGGGATCAAGCGCGTGCGTGCGGTGCGCCGCGACATCGCGCGGGTGAAGACCATTCTGGCGGAGAAACAACGCTCCGCCGCACAGGGCTAGGGGATCGCCGGATGCCGAGGCGCGTGCTGACCGGGCGGGTGACCAGCGACAAGATGGACAAGACCGTCACGGTGCTTGTCGATCGGCGGGTCATGCATCCGCTCTACAAGAAGTTCCTTCGCCGCTCGAAGAAGTACGCGGCGCATGACGAGGCGAATTTGTGCAAGATCGGCGACCTGGTGCGCATCGAGGAGTGCCGGCCGTTGAGCAAGCGCAAGGCGTGGCTGGTGATCGAGCGCAACGGCGAATCGCTCCAGCCGGCTGCCGACGCGCCGGCGCAGGCGCAGGCGTGAGGGGGCGGGGATGATCTCGGTCGAGAGCAACCTGGACGTCGCCGACAACTCCGGCGCGCGGCGGGTGCAGTGCATCAAGGTGCTCGGCGGCTCGAAGCGGAAGACGGCTTCGGTCGGCGACGTGATCGTGGTGTCCGTCAAGGACGCGATCCCGCGCGGCAAGGTGAAGAAGGGCGACGTGCACCAGGCGGTGATCGTGCGCACGGCCTTCGCGGTGCGGCGTGCGGATGGCAGCGCGATCCGCTTCGATCGCAACGCCGCGGTGCTGATCAACAAGCAGCAGGAGCCGATCGGCACCCGCATCTTCGGCCCGGTGGTGCGTGAGCTGCGGGCGAAGCGCTTCATGAAGATCATCTCGCTCGCGCCGGAGGTGCTGTGATGGCCGCGCGCATCCGCAAGGGCGACACGGTGGTCGTGATCAGCGGCGCGCAGAAGGGCCGGCGCGGCGAGGTGCTGCGCGTGCTGCCGCGTGAGGGCCGCGCGGTCGTGCAGGGCGTTGCGATGATCAAGCGGCATACGAAGCCGCGCGGCGTCGGGCAGCCCGGCGGCATCGTCGAGCGGGAGGCGAGCATCCATCTGTCCAACCTGATGCTCATCGACGGCAAGACCGACCAGCCGACGCGCGTCGGCTTCAAGGTGCTCGAGGACGGGCGCAAGGTCCGCGTCGCCAAGGCGAGCGGCAACGTGATCGAGGCCTGAGGAGGCGGCGATGAGTGGTTCGAAGAAGCCCGCCAAGGGCGGCGGCGCGAAAGGCGGCAGCGCCAAGGGTGGCGCGAAGGGCGGCGGCGCGAAGGCGGCGGCCCCATCGAAGGGCAAGGCGAAGGCGGCGCCCAAGGCGGCGAGCACGGGCGGCGAGGCGGTATCGCTGCAGGCGGTCAAGGTCGGCGAGGCGGTTTCCGCTGCCCCGCCGGAGACGCCGCGGCTGCTGCAGCGCTACAAGGACGTGGTACGGGCGGCGCTGGTGAAGGAGTTCGGCTTCACCAACCCGATGCAGGTGCCGCGGCTCGAGAAGATCGTCCTGAACATGGGCGTGGGCGAGGCGACCGGCGACCAGAAGAAGCTCGACGCGGCGGTGGCGGAACTCGCGCTGATCAGCGGCCAGAAGCCGGTCAAGACGCTGGCGAAGAAGGCCATTGCCGGCTTCAAGATCCGCAAGGGCCTGCCGATCGGCTGCAAGGTGACGCTGCGCGGGCCGCGGATGTACGAGTTTCTCGACCGGCTGGTGACGATCGCACTGCCGCGGGTGCGCGACTTCCGCGGGGTCACCGGCAAGGGCTTCGACGGTCGCGGCAACTTCGCGATGGGGCTCAAGGAACAGATCGTCTTCCCGGAGATCGTCTATGACCGGGTCGATGCGATTCGCGGCATGGACATCGTGTTCGTCACGACGGCGCACAGCGACGCCGAGGCGAAGGCGCTGCTGAAGCATTTCGAGATCCCGTTCGCGAACTGACGAGTGACAGGGAAGACCGCCGGGCACGGGCCGGCAGGTTCCGGAGGGTGAGACAGGATGGCCAAGACGTCGGCGGTCAATCGGAACGGCAAGCGCACGCGCATGAGCCAGCGTGACAAGGGCAAGCGCGCGGCGCTGAAGGCGATCGTCATGGATCGCTCGCTGCCCGTGGAAGACCGCTTCAACGCCTCGCTCAAGCTCGCGCAGCTGCCGCGCAACGGAGCGCTGGTGCGCGTGCGCCTGCGCTGCGAGCTCACCGGCCGCTCGCGCGGCAACTATCGCAAGTTCAAGCTGTGCCGGATCGTGCTGCGCGACCTCGCGAGCAACGGGCAGATCCCGGGCGTCGTCAAGGCGAGCTGGTAGGCGCGGAGAGGCAGAAGATGAGTCAGTCCGATCCGCTGGGTGACATGCTCACCCGCATCCGCAACGCGCAGCGGGCGCGGCACACCATGTGTGTGGCGCCGAGCTCCAGGTTGCGGGCCAACGTGCTTGACGTGCTGCGCCGCGAGGGCTTCATCCGCGGCTTCTCCTCCGAGGAACTCCGCCCGGGGGTGGCGCAGCTGCGCATCGAGCTGAAGTACAACGAGGGCGAGCCGGTCATCAAGGAGATCCATCGCGTCTCCAAGCCCGGCCGGCGCGTCTATTCGAAGATCAGGGAATTGCCGCGCGTCTATGCCGGACTCGGTGTCTCCATCCTCTCCACGCCGCGCGGCGTGCTGAGCGATGCCGAGGCGCGCGCCGCCAATGTCGGCGGCGAAGTGCTGTGCCGCGTGTTCTGAGGAGGGCCGGGGCGTGTCGCGCGTAGGCAAATATCCAGTGGAAATCCCGGCCGGCGTGCAGGTGGCGATCGCCGGCGGCACGTTGACGGCGAAGGGCAAGCTCGGCGAGCTCGCGCTCAAGCTCACCGACCATGTCGACGCAAAGGTCGAAGACGGCAAGGTCGCGATCGCGCCGCGCGGCAACGCGGCCGCGGCACGCATGATGTGGGGCACCACGCGCGCCCTCGTCGCCAACATGGTGAGGGGCGTGTCGACCGGCTATGCGCGGGCGATGGAGATCAACGGCACCGGCTTTCGCGCCGCGGTCCAGGGCTCGAACCTGGTGATGAATCTTGGGTTTTCGCACGACGTGGTCTATCCGATCCCGCCGGGCATCAAGATCACCTGCGAGAAGCCGACGGCGATCAAGGTCGAGGGCGTGGACAAGCGCCAGGTGGGTCAGGTCGCCGCCGAGATCCGCGCATTCCGCCTGCCCGAGCCCTACAAGGGCAAGGGCGTGAAATACGACAACGAAGTGATCCGTCGTAAGGAAGGCAAGAAGAAATGAGCGGCATCGAGAAGATGCGCCAGCGCCGGCGCGAGCGGTTGCGCTTCTCGCTGCGGCGGAAGGCGGCGGGACGGCCGCGGCTGTCGGTGTTCCGCTCCGGCAAGCACATCTATGCCCAGGTCATCGACGATGCGGCCGGGCGCACGCTGGCCGCGGCCTCGTCGCTCGACCGGGGGCTGCGCGAGGCCGGTCTGCGCGGCGGGTCCGACAAGGCGGCCGCGGATGCGGTCGGCAAGCTGATCGCCGAGCGGGCGATTGCGGCGGGCGTGAAGGAAGTCGTGTTCGACCGCGGCGCCTATTTCTACCACGGCCGCGTCAAGGCGCTGGCCGAAGCCGCCCGCGAGGGCGGACTCGCGTTCTGAGGGGAAGCAGCATGGCACGGGAAGCGCGCGAAGGCCGGGGGCGCGACCGCGAGCGGGACCGCGACGGCGGCGACGAGCTGATCGACAAGCTGGTCACGATCAACCGCGTGGCCAAGGTGGTGAAGGGCGGCCGGCGCTTCGCGTTCGCGGCGCTCGTGGTCGTCGGCGACCAGAAGGGGCGCGTCGGCTATGGCGCTGGCAAGGCGCGCGAGGTGCCGGAGGCGATCCGGAAGGCGACCGAGCGGGCCAAGCGCGGCATGATCCGCGTGCCGATGAAGGAAGGCCGCACGCTGCACCACGACGTCCAGGGCCGCTACGGCGCCGGCGCGGTGCAGCTGCGCTCGGCCGCGGCCGGCACCGGCATCATCGCCGGCGGGCCGATGCGCGCGGTGTTCGAGACCCTCGGCATCGGTGACGTCGTCGCCAAGAGCCTCGGCAGCCGCAACCCGCACAACATGGTCAAGGCGACCTTCGCGGCACTCGCCCGCTGCGCCAGCCCCCGTTCGGTGGCGTCGCGGCGCGGCAAGAAGGTGTCCGACCTGCTCGGCCGCCGCGATGCGGCACCGGCCCCTGCTCCCGCTCCTGCCGCCACGCCGGCGCCGGAGGCCTCCGATGCCGGCTGAGGGCAAGCGGCTGCGGGTGACGCAGATCGCCTCCGGGCACGGGCGGAAGCCGGGCCAGCAGGCGACGCTGGTCGGCCTGGGCCTGAACAAGGTCCGCCGCGTCCGTGAGGTCGTGGAGACGCCGAACGTGCGCGGCATGCTGCGCAAGGTCGCGCATCTGGTGAAGGTGGAAGAGATCTGAGGGCGCGATGAAGCTCAACGAATTGCGCGACAACCCGGGCGCGCGCCACAAATCCAAGCGCCTCGGCCGGGGCATCGGCTCCGGCAAGGGCAAGACCAGCGGCAAGGGCGTGAAGGGCCAGAAGGCCCGCACCGGCGTTGCGCTGAACGGGTTCGAGGGCGGGCAGATGCCGATCTACCGGCGGCTGCCCAAGCGCGGGTTCAAGAACCCGTTCCGCAAGGAATACGCCCCGGTCAATCTCGGCGCCATCGCCCGCGCGATCGAGGCCGGCAAGATCGACCCCGACGCAGCCGATCACCGAGGCGACGCTGCGCAGCGCGGGCCTCGTGCGCAGCGGGCGCATCGCAGGGGTGCGTCTGCTGGCCAACGGCGCGCTGGGGCGCGCCGTGGCGATCACGGTGAGCGGCGCCTCGGCCGCGGCGGCGGCCGCCGTGCAGCAGGCGGGCGGCAGCGTCACCACCACGGTCGCGGCCAAGCCGGTCGCCGACAAGCCGGCCACCGCCTGAGCCGGCCGTGCGTGCATCGCCGGCACGAGCGCACTATACTTTTGCTGCGGCGTCCCACGGCCTCATGCGCGAGCCCGGCGGCGCCGCCTGCATGACAGGCGGGCGCCGCGCGGCGTCGGCGACGGGCACGGAGTAGCGGATGGCCTCGGCGGCCGAGCAGCTTGCTGCGAACCTTTCACTCGGCACGTTCGCCAAGGCGACGGAGCTGAAGAAGCGCATCTGGTTCACCCTCGGTGCGCTGCTGGTCTATCGCATCGGCACCTACATCCCGGTGCCCGGCGTGGACGCATCCGTGCTGGGCGAGCTGATGTCCGCGCGCGGCGGCGCCGGCATCCTCGGCATGTTCAACATGTTCTCGGGCGGCGCGCTCGGGCGCATGACCGTGTTCGCGCTGAACATCATGCCGTACATCAGCGCCAGCATCATCATCCAGCTCATGTCGGCGGCCATTCCGTCGCTGGAGGCGCTGAAGAAAGAGGGTGAGACCGGGCGCAAGCGGCTCAACCAGTACACGCGCTACCTCACCGTCGTCATCGCCATGTTCCAGTCCTATGGCATTGCCGTGGGACTCGAGGGGATGCGCGGCAGCTTCGGCGCGGCGGTGGTCGATCCGGGCTATTTCTTCCGTCTCTCCTGCGTGATCTCGCTGGTCGGCGGCACGATGTTCCTGATGTGGATCGGCGAGCAGATCACCGCGCGCGGCATCGGCAACGGCACCAGCCTCATCATCTTCGCGGGCATCGTCGCGAACACGCCGCATGCGCTCGCGAGCCTTCTGGAACTTGGCCGCACCGGCGCGCTGAGCCCGATCTTCATCCTGGGCTTCATCGTGATCGCCTTCGCGGTGATCGCCTTCATCGTGTTCATCGAGCGCGCCCAGCGGCGGATCGTCATCCAGTATCCGAAGCGCCAGGTCGGCACCCGCATGTTCGGCGGCGATGCGACGCACATGCCGCTGAAGATCAACACGTCGGGCGTGATCCCGCCGATCTTCGCGAGCTCGATCCTGCTGATCCCGGCGACCGTGGCCGGGTTCTCCGCCCGCAGCGGCGACTCAGGCTGGCTCAGTTGGATCGGCAACGCGCTCGCGCACGGGCAGCCGGCCTACATGGTCACCTATGCGGCGATGATCATCTTCTTCAGCTACTTCTACACCGCCGTGGTGTTCAATCCGCAGGAGACGGCGGAGAATCTGAAGAAATACGGCGGCTTCATCCCGGGCATCCGGCCGGGCAGCGCGACGGCCGACTATTTCGACCACGTGCTCACCCGCCTGACCACGATCGGCGCGCTCTACCTCGTCGTCGTCTGCCTGCTGCCCGAGTTCCTGATCAGCAACTACGGCGTGCCGTTCTATTTCGGCGGCACCAGCATCCTGATCGTGGTGTCGGTGACGATGGACACGGTGACGCAGATCCAGTCGCATCTGCTCGCCCACCAGTACGAAGGCCTGATTCGCAAGGCGCGGGTGCGGGGGAGGGGACGTTGAACCTCATCCTGCTCGGCCCGCCCGGCGCGGGCAAAGGCACGCAGGCCAAGCGTCTGCAGGATCGCTTCGGCATCGTGCAGATCTCCACCGGCGACATGTTGCGCGCGGAAGTGGCGGCGGGCTCCGAGGTCGGCCTGCAGGCCAAGGCGGTCATGGAGTCGGGCGCGCTGGTGTCCGACGACATCCTGATCCGCATGCTCGGCAACCGCATCGCCCGGCCGGACTGCGCGCGGGGCTTCATTCTCGACGGCTTCCCCCGCACCGTGCCGCAGGCGGAGGCGCTCGACCGGCTGCTGGCCGAGCGGGGAACTGAAGCTGGACGCGGTGATCGAACTCGCGGTGGATGCGCCGGTCCTGGTCGAGCGGATTGCCGGGCGCTTCACCTGCGCCCAATGCGGCGCCGGCTATCACGACGCCTTCAAGCGTCCCACCGTCGAAGGCGTGTGCGACGTCTGCGGCGGGCAGGAGTTCATCCGCCGCGCCGACGACAGCCGCGAGACCGTGCAGGCGCGACTCGACGCCTACGAACGCCAGACCGCGCCGATCCTGCCCTATTATGCCGCCAAGGGCCTGCTCCATCGGGTGGACGGAATGGCGGAGATCGACGCCGTCACCGCGGAAATCCTGGCGCTGCTCGCGCGCCTGCCGGCGGCGACCGCCGCTTGAAGCGCGGCTGACCCGTGATCACGGCGATTTGAACGGCGCACGTTGACTTTGAGGCGATGGGGTTTATATCTGCCGCCCTTGGCGGTGCCCGCCTTGCGTGGGGGCCGCGCTGGCGTGTTCCCTCAAGGTTCGAAGACCGTCAGGAGCGAATTCGGCTCGGCGCCCGCGCGCCGCGCCGGCCGATAACGGCCCAGGATCGGCCCGGGCGAAGGAGTGCAGGCGTGGCGCGCATTGCCGGTGTGAATATTCCGACCAATAAGCGGGTCGTCATCGGTCTGCGCTACATCTACGGCATCGGTCCCACCAAGGCGCGCGAGATCTGCGAGCAGCCTTTGCATCGCGGACGACCGCCGGGTCAACCAGCTCTCCGACGAGGAGGTGCTGCGCATCCGCGAGCTGGTCGACCGCGAATACCGCGTCGAGGGCGACCTGCGGCGCGAAGTCGCGATGAACATCAAGCGGCTGATGGATCTCGGCTGCTATCGCGGGCTGCGGCATCGCGCGCGGCCTGCCGGTGCGCGGCCAGCGCACCCACACCAACGCGCGCACCCGCAAGGGCAAGGCGGTCGCGATCGCCGGCAAGAAGAAAGTCACGAAGTAAGCCGCTCCGCCGGTCGAAGCTCCGGCGTCACCGCGCGCAACTGAACAGGACCACAGAATGGCGAAACCCGCATCCGGAGCCGCGCGCACCCGCAGGAAGGAGCGCAAGAACATCATCTCCGGCGTGGCGCACGTGGCCGCGACATTCAACAACACCATGATCACCATCACCGACGCGCAGGGCAACGCGATCGCGTGGTCTTCGTCCGGCAGCCAGGGTTTCAAGGGCAGCCGGAAATCCACGCCGTATGCCGCCCAGGTCGCGGCGGAGGATGCCGGGCGCAAGGCACGCGAGCACGGCATGGAGACGCTGGAGATCGAGGTGAGCGGGCCCGGTTCGGGACGTGAGAGCGCGCTGCGGGCGCTGCAATCGGTCGGCTTCGCGATCACCGCCATTCGCGACATGACGCCGATCCCGCACAACGGCTGCCGCCCGCGCAAGCGGCGGCGCGTCTGAGGCGCAGCGCGGCGCGGTGCGCTTCGGCGCGCCGCCTGCGCTATCGGGAGGCGTGGCACTCCCTATCCCCATGAGGCTCAGTGTGATCCTGCAGAAGAATTGGCAATCGCTCATCAAGCCGGAAAAGCTTGAGATCGAGCCGGGCTCCGACCCTTCGCGCGTCGCCACCGTGGTGGCCGAGCCGCTGGAGCGCGGCTTCGGCATGACGCTTGGCAACGCGCTGCGCCGCATTCTGCTCTCCTCGCTGCAGGGTGCCGCCGTGACGGCCTTGCAGATCGACGGCGTGCTGCACGAGTTCTCCTCGATCGCGGGCGTGCGCGAGGACGTCACCGACATCGTGCTGAACGTGAAGCAGCTCGCGCTGCGCATGCACGGCGACGGGCCGAAGCGCATGACGCTGGAGGCGACCGGCCCCGGCGAGGTGCGCGCCAGCCAGATCCAGCCCGGCCACGACATCGAGATCATGAACCCCGATCTCGTGCTCTGCACGCTGGATGACGGCGTGAAGCTCGGCATGGAGTTCACCGTGCAGAGCGGCAAGGGCTACTGGCCGGCGAGTGCCAATCGGCCGGAGGACGCGCCGATCGGGCTCATTCCGGTCGATGCGATCTACTCCCCGGTGCGCCGCGTCTCCTACAAGGTCGAGCCGACCCGCGTCGGCCAGGTCACCGACTACGACAAGCTGCTGCTGACGGTGGAGACCAACGGCGCGGTGACGCCGGAGGATGCGGTGGCGCTGGCCGCGCGCATCCTGCAGGACCAGCTCGCGATGTTCATCAACTTCGAGGAGCCGCAGGCGGTCCGCGCCGAGGAGCCCGAAGAGCACCTGCCGTTCAACCGCAACCTGCTGCGCAAGGTCGACGAGCTCGAGCTTTCCGTGCGCAGTGCCAACTGCCTGAAGAACGACAACATCGTCTATATCGGCGATCTCGTGCAGAAGACCGAGCAGGAGATGCTGCGCACCCCGAATTTCGGGCGCAAATCCCTGAACGAGATCAAGGAAGTGCTCGCCAACATGGGGCTCACGCTCGGCATGACGGTGGCGGGCTGGCCGCCGGAGAATATCGAAGATCTGGCGAAGCGGCTCGAAGAGCCGTTCTGAGCCGCACCAGGGGGACGACCGATGCGCCACGGAGTTGCCGGCCGCAAGCTCAGTGTCACCAGCAGCCACCGGCTGGCGATGTTCCGCAACCTTGCGCATGCGCTGCTGAAGCACGAGCAGATCACCACGACGCTGCCGAAGGCGAAGGAGCTGCGGCCGGTTGCGGAGAAGCTGATCACGCTCGGCAAGCGTGGCGGGCTGCACGCCCGCCGGCTCGCCCATGCGCGCCTGCGCGACGACATCGTCGTCGAGAAGCTCTTCACCACGCTCGCCGAACGCTACAAGGGCCGGCCCGGCGGCTATACGCGCGTGCTGAAGGCGGGCATGCGTCACGGCGACGCCGCGACTATGGCGGTGATCGAGCTGGTCGATCGCGACCCGGCCGCGAAGGGCCTGGACAGCGGCCCGAAGCCGGAGGCGGACGAGGAGGCGGAGGCGGAATAGGGCGCCGCGCGCCCTATCCCTCCGCGACGACGGCGACGCCGTCGGTCGCATCCACCGGCGGGCTGACGATCACGCGGTCGCCGGGTTTCAATCCGCCACGCACTTCCGTCTGCGCGCCGTCATCGGCGGCGATGTCGAGCGTGCGCAGCCGCAGCCGCCCGTCCTCGACGACCGCCGCTTGCAGGCCGTTGCGGCTGAAGATCACGGCCTCCGACGGGATGATGACGACCGGATGCGGGCGGGGCACCGCGATGTGCACCACGCCGTAGAGTCCGGCCCGCAGCGCGCCGTCGCGATTGTCGAGATCGACCTCCGTCAGCATCGTGCGCGTGCCCGGTTCGAGCGCGCTGGCGTTGCGCGCGATCGGCCCGCGAAAGACGCGGCCGGGCAGCTCCGGCACCGTCACGTCCGCCTGCTGGCCGTCGTGCAGGCCGAACACCACCTCCTGCGGCACATACACCTGGACCCGCAGCACCTCGGTCCGCGCGATCGAGAACAGCGGCGTGCCGCTGGTGGGGTCCGCTGTCACCAGGCTGCCGACGTCGATCGGCGCGGCTGGTGATGACGCCGTTGAAGGGTGCCACCACGCGCTCGAACTCGGTCAGTTGCTGCAGGCGGCTGACCTGCGCCGCCTGCGCGTCGAGATTGGCCTGCGCCACGCCCACGGCCGCGACCTGGGCGGCGAGGTTCAGCCGGTCCGTGTCGCCTTGCTGCTTGCTCTGCCAGCCGTCCTTCACCAGCCGCGACGTGCGCCCCTCGGTCACGCGGGCGAGATCGGCGTTCGCCTGGGCCTGCACCAGCGCCGCGCGCATCTGCGCCAGCAGCGCCTTCGCCTGCGCAAGCTGCTGGTCGAGGTCCGGCGCCGCGATCACCGCCAGCACGTCGCCCTTGGACACGCGCGAGCCGATATCGACGTTGCGCTTGGCGATATAGCCGGTCGCGCGGGCATAGAGGGTCGCGCTGTCGAATGCCTGCAGCGTCGCCGGCAGCTCGATCGTCCGCGGCCCTTCGACCGCCTTGGCGACGATCGTGCGCACATGGCCCACAGCGTCGCGTTTCGCGGCGAGCGTGGCGAGCGCGCGCCGCGCTCTGCTCCGCATGTCCCCACGCGCCGGCGCCGACCAGCGCCGCGAGCACGGTCAGCGCCCCGCCCGCCAGCAGCCGTGCCGCCCGTCGCCGCTGGCGGTCCCGTCCCGGCGCCTCCCGGATCGAGGTCCGGCTTTGCGCCGGCGCCGCTTCGGTGATCACGTCATTCATGCCGTCACTCCGTCGGGAAGCGGCGCCGTCCGCTCATAGCGGCCGAACACCGAGTAAAGGTAGGGAACGAACAGCAGCGTGGTGATGGTGCCCATGGCGACGCCGCCGATCACCGCGCGCGCCAGCGCCGCGTTCTGCTCCTCGCCGGGACCGCCGATCGCCATCGGCAGCATGCCGACCACCATCGCCGCGGCCGTCATCAGCACCGGCCGCAGCCGCGTCGTGCCGGCCGAGAGCGCCGCCGCGAACGCGCTCATCCCCGCGACGCGCTGCTCGCGCGCGAACGTCACCAGCAGGATCGAGTTGGCGGAGGCGACACCCACCGCCATGATCGCCCCCATCAGCGAGGGCACGCTGAGCGCGGTGCCGGTTGCGAACAGCGTCAGCACGATCCCGCTGCCGGCCCCGGGCAGCGCCAGGATCACCGCGAGCGGATCCAGGAAGCTCTGATAGTTCACGACCATCAGCAGATAGACGAACACCGCCGCGAAGATCAGGCCGATCGAGAGATTGCCGAAGGCCGCGTTCATGCTCTCGATCTGCCCGCGGATCACGATCCGGTCGCCCGGTTTCAGCTGGCCGCGCATGTCGTCGACGATCGTCTGCAGGGCCGCCGCGGCGCTGCCGAGGTCGCGGTCCTGCACGCTCGCATACACGTCGTAGACCGCCTGGATGTTCGACTGGTTGAACACCGACTGCACGGACCGCCGCTCCGGCGTCGCCACGTTGCCGAGCACGGCAGGGATGGGTGCGGCCGCGGAGATGCTGCGCGTGATCGGCGTGTTGCCGAGCTGGTTGAGGTTGCTGATCCGCCATTCCGGCGTCTGGACCGCGAGGAAGTAGCGGAATCCCGTTGTGCGGATCGGTCCAGAAATTGGGCGAGACCTGCTCGGACGAGCTCAGGCTGATGTTGAGGTCGTTGGCGACGTCGTTGACCGTGAGCCCGAGCTGTTGGGCGCGCGTGCGATCGACCGTGTAGTAGAGTTCGGGCGCGTCCAGCTCCTGCTGCACGTGCACGTCGGCGAAGCCGGGCGTTCCTGCCAGGCGCTGCCGGATCGCCTTCGCGATCGCGATGTTGCCCGCGCGGTCACGGCCCTGCACCTGCACGTCGATCTGCGTGGGAATGCCGAAATTCAGGATCTGCGTCACCAGATCGGCCGGCTGGAAATAGAACTGCACGTCGGGGAATGCCGCCGGCAGCTCGGCGCGCAGCCGCTTCACGTACTCCGCGGTCGGAGGGTGGCCCGGGGCCAGCGAGAGCAGGATCTGGCCGTCGTTCACGCCGATCGCGCTGCCGTCGGTGAAGGCGAGATTATAGACGCGCTGCGGCAGGCCGATATTGTCCAGCAGCAGGTCGAGGTCGCTCGCCGGGATCACGGCGCGGATCCGGTCCTCGACCGCCTGGAAGATCTGCTCGGTCCGCTCGATGCGCGTGCGCGGCGGGGCGCGGACATGCAGCTGGATCAGCCCGGCATCGACCGCCGGAAAGAACTCCCGCCCGACATAGACGAAGAGCACGCTTGCGCCGAGCACGAGGCCGGCGCCCGACCAGCGGCGTCAGCACGCGGCGGCGCAGGATGCCGGTCAGCAGCCAGGCATAGAAGTCGCGGAACCGGTCGAACCCCGCGTTGAACCGGGCGTGAAAGCGTTGCATCGCGTTCGGCCGGTGATGCGCCGCGTCCCCGTGCTCGGCACGCAGCAGCAGCCGGATCGCGATCGGCGTCAGCGTGCGCGAGATCGCGTAGGAGGCGAGCATGGCGAACACCACCGCCATCGCCAGCGGGGTGAACAGGTAGCGCGCGGCGCCCTGCAGGAAGAACACCGAGACGAACACGCAGCAGATCGCCAGCGTGGAGATCAGCGTGGGCACCGCGATCCCGGCCGCGCCCTCCAGCACCGCGCGCTCGAACGGCGTTCGTTCCTCCAGCAGCCGGTGCGTGTTCTCGATCGTCACCGTGGAGTCGTCGACCAGGATGCCCACCGCGAGCGCGAGGCCGCCCAGCGTCATCGTGTTGATCGTCTGACCCAGTGCCGCGAGCACGGCGAGCGAGGTGAGGAGCGAGAGCGGGATGGAGATCATCACCACCAGGGTTGACCGCCACGACCCCAGGAAGACGAGGATCATCAGCGCCGTCAGCCCGGCCGCGATCGCGCCCTCGCGCAGCACCGCCGCGATCGCCTGGCTGCACGAACACCGACTGATCGAACAGCATGTTGATCTTCATGCCCGGTGGCGCGGCGCGCTGGATTTCCGGCAGCGCCGCCTTCACGCGCCTGACCACGTCGAGCGTGGAGGCGTCGCCGTTCTTGATGATGGTGAGCAGCACCGAGCGCCGCCCTTCGCTGCGCACGATGTTCTGCTGCACCGCCCAGCCGTCGCGCACATGTGCCACGTCGCGACAGATAGACCGTGACACCGCCCACCTGCCGGATCGGCACGTCGTTCAGGTCGCGGATGCTCGGCGCATGGCGTTGACGCTGACGATGAACTGCTTGTTGCCCATCTTCGCGTCGCCGGAGGGCAGCGTCAGGCTCTGCGCGTTCACCGCGTTCACGACCTCGTTCGGCGTGACGCCCCGCGCGCGCAGCGCGTCCGGGTCGAGATCGACCATGATCTGACGGTATTTGCCGCCATAGGGCGTGGGCAGCGTGATGCCGGGGATCGGCGCCAGCGCCTGGCGGATCTGATAGATGCCGTAGTCATAGAGCTGCTGCTCGTTCAGCCGGTCGGAACTGAGGCTGAGCTGCAGGACGGGCACGCTGCGAGGCGTTGTACTGCACGATGATCGGCGGCTGGATGCCCGGCGGCATCAGCGCGCGGATCGCGTTGCTGGCGGAGACGATCTGGCTGATCGCAAGGTCGATGTTGACGTTCGGCTGAAAGAAGATCTTCTCGACCGCGATGCCCGAGAGCGTCTGCGACTTCAATATTGCGAATGTTGCTGACGTTCGAGCTGATCGCGTACTCGCTGTAGGTGGTGACGCGCTGCTCCATCTCCTCCGGGGTCAGGCCCGTGTACTGCCAGATGACGGTGACGACCGGAATGTTGACGGAGGGGAAGATGTCCTTCGGCGTGACGAGGATCGCGCTGATGCCCAGGAACAGCATGAGGATGCCAGCACATAGAACGTGTGCGGGAACCGCAGGGCGAAGCGCACAAACCCCAAGCCGCCCTCCTGTTGCAGCGCAGCATGAGGAGGGTAGGTGGCGCACCGCCGCTTTTTGAGAAGCCGTGCTGCATGGCAGCATAGCGTGCCCAAGATCACGATTTCGTGAGGATGCCCTGGCCGAGTCGCCCCGGCTGGGCCCCTCCGGCCGCGACGGCGCGGCCCTCAGAGAATGCCGTATTTCGCGAACACCTCGGCGAGCGAGACGCCCGCCTCCAGGTCGGCAAGCGTCGTCCGCTCGCCCGAGAGCTTCTCCAGCGCCAGTGTCACGGCCTGCGCCTCGACCGCCTGCGGCACCACGATGACGCCGTCGGCGTCGCCGAAGATGAAGTCGCCCGGCCGCAGGCCGACGCCGCCGCATTGCACCGGCACGTCGATGGCCACCACCTTCCCCCGCCCCTTGCAGTCGAGCGGGCCGATCGCGCCGTGGAACACCGGGAAGCCCATGCTGCGGATCGCGCGCACGTCGCGCACCATCCCGTCCATCAGCGCCCCCGCCGCCCCCCGCGCCTTCGCCGCCGTGCTGAGCAACTCGCCCCAGGGCGCGATCCGGCCGCTCGCCCCGCACGCAAAGACCGGGATCTCGTCGCGCTTGACGCTGTCGATCAGCGCGATTTCCATGGCGTACGGGTTCTCGCCCTCGACTACCTCATAGACGTCCATGAACAGGGCGGTGCGTGCCCGCCCGGCGAGCACGCGCGCCTCATCGAGAGGGCGGATGCGCCTCGCCAGCACTTGCTCGCGCCAGCCCATGCCGTCCAGCACGTCCGAAAGCAGCGCCGTGCTCAGCCGCGCCCGGCAATCCGCGATGTCCAGCATTTCCGTCTCCTCCGTTCGGCCCCGGATTTGCCTTCCGCGCGGGCCTGTGTGTCAATCGCGCCCGGTCCGGGGGGCTTGGCCGTTCGTGTCACCGTCATGCCGGGCAACTGCTCTGGCATGTTACGTGCAGCATGATGGCGGACGGTTGCCCGCGGCCGCTCTCGACCGGACCGGCACAGCAAACTGGCAAGAGAAACACTGGGGGACTGGGATGGTGCGACTTGGAATGCGGGCGGCCGCGATCGGCGCGATGGTCGCGGCGCTGCTCGTGGCGGGGGCGCCCGCGCGGGCGCAGGAGCCGGTAAAGAGCCCGACGCTGGATGCGGTCAAACACCGCGGCGAGCTGATCTGCGGCATCGACACCGGCATCCCCGGCTACGCCTATCAGGATTCGAGCGGCGAGTGGCAGGGGCTCGACGTCGCCTATTGCCGCGCCATCGCTGACGCCATCCTGGGCTCGCCCAAGAAGGTGAAGTTCATCGGCACAACCTCGAAAGTGCGCTTCTCGGTGCTGAAGTCGGGCGAGATCGACGTGCTGATCCGCGACTCCGAGCACAGCTTCATCCGCAACACCCAGCTCGGCCTCGATGAGCCGGCGGTCAATTTCTTCACCGGCCAGACCTTCATGGTCAAGAAAAGTCTCGGCGTCTCCCACCTCAAGGAGCTGAACGGCGCGACGATCTGCGTGCTCACCGGCACCACGCTCGAGACCAACATCGCCGACTACAACCGCGCCAACAACATCAAGATCAAGACGCTGCTGTTCGATCGCCCAGAGGAGGCCTTCGCCGCCGCCGATTCCGGCCGCTGCGACGGCTACACCGACGATGGCGGCTCGGTCGCCGCCGCGCGCTCGACCATGAAGAAGCCGGACGACTGGATCTTCCTGCCGGAAACGATCGGCGGGCTGGAGCCGCTCGGCTCGATGACCCGGCAGGGCGATGAGGCATGGACGCGCCTCGTCAAGTGGGTCCACTACGCGATGCTGGAGGCGGAGGTGCTCGGCATCACGCAGCGCGAACGCCGATGAGATGGCGAAGAACCCGACCAACCCCGACGTGCGCCGTTTCTTCGGCGTCGAGGGCGACTTCGGCAAGCTGCTCGGCGTGGACAACGGCTGGTCCGGCCGGATCGCGAAGGACATCGGCAACTACGGCGAAGTCTATGAAGCGACGTTCGGCACGAAGGGCCTCGGCCTGCCGCGCGGGATGAACAATCTCTACGACCACGGCGGCCTGCAGACGCTGCCCACCTGGCACTGAGACGCGGGCACAGCTTCCCGCATGGTCCGGCGGCCGTCACCACGTGCCCGCGCAGCGCAATGGGTGCTGCTCGCGGCGTTGGTGGCGGTCGCCTGGGCGCTCGGCTCCCTCGCCAACGCCAATCTTGCCCGTCGCAACATGGGCTTCGGGTTCGGCTTCCTCGCCGATTACGCCAATTTCGACATCCCGTTCCACCTGATCGGCTGGGCCGACGGCGATACCTACGGGCGGGCGCTGCTCGTCTGCATCCTCAACACGCTGCTGGTCTCGGCGATGGGGATCGTGGCGGCAACGCTGCTCGGGCTCGTCGTCGGCGTCATGCGCCTGTCGCGCAACTGGCTGGTGCGCAACCTCGCGCTCAGCTTCATCGAACTCGTGCGCAACACGCCGCAGCTCGTGCAGATCGTGTTCTGGTATGTCGCGGTGTTGCAGACGCTGCCGTCGCCCCGGCAAAGCATTCCGCTGCCGGCCGGCTTCCTTTTGAACATCCGCGGGCTCTATCTGCCGAACCCGGTGCCGGGGCCGCTTGCGCCGGTGCTCCAGCCGCTGGCGTTCATGCTGCTGGCGGCGATCCCGCTGATCTGGAGCCGGCGGGTGCGGGGCAGGGTGCTCGGCGCGCGCGCGCTCCTGCTGGCACTTCCGGCGGCGGCGCTGGCAGTGGTCAGCATCGAGACGATCGAGCGCCCGGCGCTGCACGGGTTCAACATCGCCGGCGGCATCCAGGTGCCGCCGGAGCTGGTGGCGTTGTGGGCGGGGCTTTCCGTCTACAGCGCCGCGTTCATCGCAGAGATCGTGCGCGCCGCAATCCAGTCGGTGGACAAGGGCCAGCGGGAGGCGGCGCTGAGCCTCGGCCTGCGGCACGGGCAGGTGCTGCGCCGCGTGGTGCTGCCGCAGGCGCTCAGGGTGATGGTGCCGCCGCTGACCAGCCAGTATCTCAACCTCATCAAGAGCAGCTCGCTCGGCGCCGCCGTCGCCTATCCCGAGCTGTTCCAGATCTTCGCCGGCACGGTGCTGAACCAGTCGGGCGCGTGAGCTGGAGACGATCATCATCCTCATGGCGGTGTTCCTGTTCATCAGCCTCGCTGTTTCGGCCTTGATGAACTGGTACAACCGCCGCGTCGCGCTGGTGGGGCGCTGATGTCCGGGCGCGCGCTGCCCTGGCTGCGTCCGGCCGGCACCGGCGGCTTCGTGCCGGGCAGCACCGGCGGGCCGCTCTGGCGCGCGTTGGACTGGTTGCGGCGCAACCTGTTCGACACGCGAATGAACGCGCTGCTCACGCTGCTCGTGCTGGCGTTCCTCGCGCTCATCGTGCCGCCGCTGCTGCGCTGGGCGGTGGTGCACGCATCCTTCGGTGGCGTCACGCGCGCCGCCTGCGGGCCGGACGGGGCGTGCTGGACCTTCATCCGGGTGCATCTGCCGCTGTTCATTTTCGGCCGCTATCCGGCCGAGGAACGCTGGCGCGTCGTCGGGGCGCTGTTGCTGCTCGCCGGCTTCGCCGTGCCGGTGCTGCGCGAGCATGTGCGCCATCGCTGGCTCTGGGTCCTGCTCCTGCTCACGCTCATGCCGCTGCTCGCCGGCATTCTGCTCGCCGGTGGCGTGTTCGGCCTCACGCCGGTTGATACCAATGCGTGGGGGGGCTGATGCTCGACGTGCTGATCTCCTTCGTCACCGTCGCCGGCTCGCTGCCGCTCGGCATGCTGCTGGCCCTCGGCCGCCGCTCGCGCCTGCCGGTGGTGCGCGTCCTCTCGATCGGCTTCATCGAGCTGTGGCGCGGCGTGCCGCTGCTGACGGTGCTGTTCATGTCGGCGGTGATGGTGCCGCTGTTCCTGCCCGAGGGCATGTCGATCGACCGCCTGGTGCGGGCCCTCGTGGCGCTGATCCTGTTCAATTCGGCATACATGGCGGAGGTGGTGCGCGGCGGGTTGCAGGGCGTGCCGGAGGGGCAGGACGAGGCCGCCTATTCGGTCGGCCTGCGCTGGTGGCAGGTGCAGGCGTTCGTGGTGCTGCCACAGGCGCTGCGCATCGTCGTGCCGGCGATCATCAACACCGTCGTCGACCTGTTCAAGGACACGACGCTGGTGACGATCATCGGCCTGTCCGACCTGCTCGGCGCGGTCTCGCAGGCGCTGAAGGACCCGGCATGGCTGGGCTTCGCGACCGAGGGCTACGTCTTCTCGGCGATGGTGTTCTTCCTCTGCTGCTTCGCCATGTCGGCCTACGGCCGCAGCTTCGAGCGGCGGCTGGCGCGGACGAATTAGTGCGCCCGTGTTGCGGATGCGGACGGCCAGACCCTATATCGCCGCATGGAGTCCAGGCACTCGTCCACTGGTGGACGCGGCAACCGCCCAACTCGATGAGCTGTTGGCGCGGGTCGCGCGTGGGGAGCGGCTGACGCTGATGCGCGGCGGGCGCCCGGTGGCGGATCTGGCGCCTGGCGCCGACGCACTGGCACGCGCGGGCGCGGCTTCGGAGGCGATCGCACGCGGGCGTGCGTTTCGCGCGCGGTTGCGGCTCGAAGGTGTGGCGCCGATGACGGTGGTGGAGAAGAGTGAGCTGCAGGGTGGGAGACGAACGTCCTCGCTGGCCCTGTGAGCAGCTATGCGTCGCCAGACCTCAGCGATTCCAATTTCGCTCTCATTCGTTGCAAGCGTCGGTTTCTGTCAGCTTCGCGCTCTGCTTCCGTGAGGAAAGCAAATTCGGACATTGCAACGCCTTCCAGCTCACACTTCAGCTCACGAGCGGCCAGTTCTCGCTCCGCGTGAACGCGGCACGTGAGAAACCCCTCGCGAACTCGGTTGCCACAGCCGTCAAACGTCGGCGAGTAGTCACTACTTCCCTTCAACCGAACTTCGGCCCAGCACTTGGCGTGGGCTCCCTCAAACCCGACCACCGGCTTGCTGACCGCATAGTTGCCGTAGCCAAGTCCCGTCGCGAGCTCTCGGGTTTCGGCCAGCGTCCTAAGCGGGGCATAGGGTATCGGGCTCAATTTGCTCATCGAGCGCATGCTGCTGCTGAGTACGGAATGTTCCAATGCCGGCACTCGGCGTCAATGGGAAATTCGGTTCCCATACTGCTGTGCCTTTAAGGATGCCTGCGGGCAGTGCGTCGGAACCGATCTGCGGAGGGGAGATGCCATATGTCTCCATCACCAGAGGACACGATCGGTGCTAGTGCCGAAAAAGCTCGACCACCCTCGCACGACGCCGGCCCCGCCGCTCGCCGACCGGCTGCGCCCGGCGGCGCTCGAGGACGTGGTGGGCCAGGACCATCTGCTCGGGCCGCAGGGCACGATCACGCGGATGCTGGAGCGCGGCAGCCTTGCCTCGCTGATCCTCTGGGGGCCGCCGGGGGTGGGCAAGACCACCATCGCGCGCCTGCTCGCCGACCGCGCGGGGCTGCATTTCGTCCAGCTTTCCGCCGTGTTCTCCGGCGTCGCCGACCTCAAGCGGGCGTTCGAGGAGGCGGCGAAGCGCCGCGCCGCCGGGCAGGGCACGCTGCTGCTGGTCGATGAGGTGCACCGCTTCAATCGCGCCCAGCAGGACGCGTTCCTGCCCGTGGTCGAGACCGGAATCGTCACGCTGGTCGGCGCGACCACGGAGAACCCGTCCTTCGCGCTCAACGGCGCCCTGCTCTCGCGCTGCCAGGTGCTGGTGCTGCGCCGGCTGGACGATGCGGCGCTCGAACGCCTGCTGGAACGCGCCGAGGGCGACCTCGGCCGCGCGCTCGCCGCTCACCGCGGAGGCGCGCGCCAGCCTGCGCGCCATGGCCGACGGCGACGGGCGCTATCTGCTCAACATGGTCGAACAAATCGCCGCCCTGCCGGAAGGCCCGCCGCTCGACGTCGCCGGCCTCGCCGAGCTGCTCGCCCGCCGGGCCGCGCTCTACGACAAGGACCGGGAGGAGCACTACAATCTCATCTCGGCCCTGCACAAATCCCTGCGCGGCTCGGATGCCGATGCGGCGCTCTACTGGTACGCCCGCATGCTCGCCGGCGGCGAGGACCCGCGCTACATCGCGCGCCGACTGGTGCGCTTCGCGGTCGAGGATGTGGGGCTCGCCGATCCGGCGGCGCTGACCCAGGCGCTGGCGGGGTGGGAAGCATATGAGCGGCTGGGCAGCCCCGAGGGTGAGTTGGCGATCGCGCAATCGGTGATGTATCTCGCGACCGCGCCGAAATCGAACGCCGCCTATGTGGCGCTCGGCGAGGCGCGGGCGGCGGCGCGGGAGACCGGCAGCCTGATGCCGCCCGCGCACATCCTCAACGCGCCGACCACGCTGATGAAGCGCCTCGGCTACGGGCACGGCTATGCGCTACGACCACGCGCAGGAGGAGGCGTTCTCCGGCCAGAACTACTTTCCGGACGGCATGGCGCGGGCGCAGTTCTATCGGCCGGTGGAGCGCGGGTTCGAGCGCGAGGTGACGAAGCGCCTCGCCTACTGGGCGAAGCTGCGCGAGGGGCGGGGGCGATGAGCGCCGACGCGCGCGCGGTGGCGGAGGACGAGGCCGGCATCCGCCTCGACCGCTGGCTGCGGCGGCAGTTCCCGGCGCTGACCCAGGGCGTGATCGAGCGGCTGTGCCGCACCGGGCAGGTGCGCGTGGACGGCGCGGCGCGTCGTCGCGGCGACGCGCCTCGCGCCCGGCCAGGCGGTGCGCGTCCCGCCGCTGCCGGCCGCTCCCGCGCCACCGTCGCCGGCCGCCGACCCCACGGCCGCGGCGGCGCTCGAGGAGATGGTGCTGTATCGCGACGACAAGCTGATGGTGCTCGACAAGCCGCCCGGGCTGCCGACGCAGGGCGGGCCGGGGATCACCCGCCATCTGGACGGGATGCTTGCGCGCGCTGCCGGGGCGCGGCCGCGCCTCGTGCACCGGCTGGACCGCGAGACCTCCGGCGTGCTGGTCGTCGCCGCTGACGCCCGGGGTGGCCGCGAAACTCGCCGCCGCGTTCCGCACCCGCGCGGTGGAGAAGACCTATTGGGCGGTGGTCGTCGGCCGGCCGGTGCCGGTCGCGGGGCGCATCGACCGCCCGCTCGTCCGCCTCGGGCCGGACGCTGGCGCCGCGCGCGTGGCGCTGGCCGAGGGGCAGGCGGACGCGGCGCGGGCGATCACCGATTACCGCACGCTCGACCACGCCGGCCGCCGCTTCGCCTGGCTGGAGCTGCGCCCGCTGACCGGCCGGACGCACCAGTTGCGGGTGCATTGCGCGGCGCTGGGCACGCCGATCCTCGGCGACCCCGCCTATGCCGAGGCGGCGGCGCACCCGGCGGGGTTTGCCGAGCGGCTGCACCTGCACGCGCGCCGGCTCGTGCTGCCGCATCCGGACGGGGGAACGCTCGCGGTGGAGGCCGCGTTGCCCGCGCACATGCAGGCGACGTTCCGTGACCTCGGCTTCACCGCGCCAGCCCCGACGGCGTTCCAACGCAGATGAGCCAACGCAGATGAGAACGCCGCGCGGGTGACGCCTTCGGAAGTCACGGTGTAGGCTCGCGCCGTTGGAGCAAAGAAGAGGACGAATGGCCCGACGCCGCCGAGGTTTCCTGCTCCGCTTCGTGATCGGCGCAGTTCTCGTGCTGTTGGTCGTGGCGGTTGCCGCGGTGGGCGCGGCGGCCTGGCTGATCGACCCGAATGCCTTCAAGCCGCGGATCGAGGCTGCCGTGCAGCGCGCGACCGGGCGCACACTGACGCTGCGCGGCCCGATCCGCGTCGCCTATCGCCTGCCCCCCGGGATCGTGGCCAACGACCTCGCCCTCGCCAACCCGCCCGGCTTCTCGCGCCCCGACATGGCGCGGATCGGCACGCTGGAGGCGCACGTGGCCCTGCTGCCGCTGCTCTCCGGGCGGGTGGAGATCACCAGCATCGTCCTGATCGGGCCGGACGTGCTGCTGGAGCGCGACGCCGCCGGCCACGACAACTGGCATTTCACCCCGCCCGAGCGCACGGCCGCCGAACCAACAGCCGGCGAGGCGACCGGGTCGCGCCCGCCGCGCTTCGCCATCGGCGCGGTGCATGTCCGCCAAGGGCAGCTCGGCTGGCGCGACGCGGCGAGCGGGCGCAGTGCCACGCTCGGCGTGCCGCGGCTCGACCTGACCCCCTCCGGCACCGAGACCATCGCCGTCACCGGCGACCTGCTGGCCGACGGGCGGACGCTGGCGCTGACCGGCGAGGTGGGCAGCGTGCGCACCTGCTCGACCCGGCGGCGGCGCACGCCCTGGCCGGTGCAGCTCGTGCTGCAGGGCGAGGCGGCGCGGCTGGCGGTGCGGGGCACGATCGCGCACCCGTTGCAGGGGACGGGCTATGCGCTGCAGGTGGACCTCGCCGCCACCGACCTCGCCCCCTTCGCCGCCTTCCTGCCGGTGCCGCCGCCGAAGCTGCACGACGCCTCGTTCTCGGCACGGCTGGCCGATACCGGCGCGAAGCTGCCGGAGGTGACGGCGATGACGCTGCACGTGGCCGGGCTCGCGCTCGGCGCGGTCGCCATCGAGCGCGCCGACATCACCGCGCCGGGCCTCACGGCGCCGCTGAACGCCGAGGTGCACGGCACCTTCGCCGGGCAGCCGCTCGCGATGAAGGCGACCATCGGCGCGCTCGCGCGCCACCCTCGGCGTGCCGGGCGCGAAGCCGGCGCCGGTGCCGGTGGAGGCGTCCGGCACCGCGGGCGCCGCGCAGTTCGTGGTGAAGGGCACGCTGGCCGACCCCGCGCGGCTGGCCGGCGCCGACCTCGCCTTCGCCCTGCGCATCCCCGACTTCGCGGCGCTGCGCCCGCTCGCCGGGCGGGACCTGCCGCCGTGGAAGGACGTGGCGCTCGACGGGCGGCTCGGCGGCGACCTGGAGGGGCAGGGGCCGCTGACGCTGCGCGGGCTCGCGCTCACCACCCCGCCGGTGCAAGGCGACCGGCGACCTGGAACTGAACCGCGGGCCGCACCCCGCGGTGCGCGGCACGATCGCGGCGCAACACCTCGAGCTCGATCCGCTGCTGGCCGCCTTCGCGCCGCCGCACGCTGGCGCCGACGGCCGCGACGCCGCCGGAGGCGCCGGCAAAGCCCACCCAGTCTGATCCCCGACACGCCGATCGACTTCGCGGCGCTGCGCGCGGGGGACGCCGATCTGCAGCTCGCCGTCGCCGCGCTCGACCGCCGGGGGCGTGAGCTATTCCGACCTTGCCGGGCACCTGGTGCTGAACGACGGGCATCTCACGCTCGACCCGATCGCCGCCACCGCGCCGGGCGGGCGGGTGGAGGGGCGGCTCGGGGCGCGGAAGCGGCCACGCCGCCGTGGCGCTGGCGCTGCGCGCGCCGGCGCTGGCGTTGCAGCCGCTGGCCGCGGCCCTCGGCGCGCCCGAGGCGGCGACCGGCACCGCCTTCCTCGACGCCGACCTGCACGGCCAGGGCGCTCGCCGCACGCCATCGCCGCGACGCTGAGCGGGCGGCTCGGCCTCGGCCCGCAGGATGCGGAGACTCGAGAACGCGTATCTGGCGAAGCTCGCCGGGGTGCTGCGGGCGGCCAAGGTGCCCGAGAGCGTGCTGGGCGGTGCTGGGCGGACGCGGGTGCGCTGTGCGGCGCTGCGGCTGAACATCCGCAACGGCCGCGCCGGCTCGCCGCACTTCGCGCTCGATGCCGGCCGCGTGCTGCTGCAGGGCAGCGGGACGATCGAGCTCGGGCCGGAGACGCTGGCGCTGCGGCCGACGGTGCGGGTCGGGCCGGTGGAGGTGCCGGTGCGCGTCGGCGGCACGCTTGCTCGAACCGAGGCCGACGCTCGACAGCGCCGCCGCCGGGCGCACGGCACTGCTGGGAGCGCTGGGCGACCGTGGCGGCGGCGATGCCTGCCCGCGGCGCTCGCCGCCGCGCGCGGCGAGCCCGTCGCCGCCGCGCCCGCCGCCACCCGCCCGGCCGGGCAAGCCGGCGGCCGGCAAGCCGCCCAAGGCGGTCGATGTGTGCCGGCCTGCCCGATGAGGGGGCGGCGATGCGGCGGTTCCGGGAGCACGCGGCGATCGAGCCGATCGACGCCGACTGGCGAGTGACTGCTCGACGGCGCGCCCGTGCACATCCCCGGCGGAGCGGAGTTGCACCTGCCGAACCGCGCCTGGCCGACGCGGTGGCGGCGGAGTGGCAGGCGGCGGGCGGCGAGCGGGGCGGCGAGACCTCTGCCAAGTTGCCGCTCACCCGCCTCGCCGGCACCGCGCAGGCGCGCATCCGGCCCGATCCGGAGCCGGTGGTGCTGGCGCTGGCGCGCTACGCCGAGAGCGACCTGCTGTGCTACCGCGCCGCCGGGCCTGCCGCGCTGGCCGGCGCCAGGCGGCGGCGTGGCAGCCGTGGCTCGACTGGGCCGCAGGGCGCTTCGGCGCGCGCGCTGCGGGTGACCGAAGGGGTCATGCATGTTGCCCAGGACCGGCGGCGCTGGCCGCCCTGGCCGCACGCGGTCGCGGCGCAGCCGCCGCTCGCGCTGGCGGCGCTGGGGGTGGCGGTGCCGGCGCTCGGCAGCCTGGTGCTCGGCCTGGCACTCGCCGAGGGCGTGCTGCGATGCGGCGGACGGCGCACGCGCTTGCCACGCTCGACGAGACATTCCAGGAAGAGCTGTGGGGCGCGGACGCTGAGGCGGTCGACACGCCGCCGGCGGATCGGCGAGGAGGTGGCGGTGGCCGGCGCGTATGCTGGCGATGCTGCGCGCATGAGCGCGCGAAGCGCCTGGTCATCGCCGGCCGCGTGCACGGCGTGGGGTTTCGCGACTGGATGGTGGCGCAGGCGGAGGCGCTCGGGCGTCTCCGGCTGGGTGCGCAACCGCCGCGACGGCACCCTGGAAGTGCTGGTCGACGGCGACGAGGCGGCGGTGGAGGAGTTCGTGCGCGCCTGCCGCCGCGGCCCGCGGCTGGCCGAAGTGACCGACGATCGAGGAGGAGCTTGCCGAGCCCGTCGGACTGCCAGGGTTCCGCCGACTGCCGACCGCATGATCGCCTTCATCCAGGCGCACGCGGCCTGGGTCGGTCGCCGTCGGCGCTGATCCTGAGCTTTCTGAAGTCGCTGGCGTTCGTCTCGCTGGTGGTGCCGAGCTCGCTGGTGGTGGCGCTGATCGTGGCGCTGATGGGCACGAGCCATGAATCGGTCTGGCCGGTCTGGGTCGCGGTGAGCATCGGCGCGGCGCTGGGTGACTGGGTGTCCTACGTCCTCGGCGACCGGCTGAAGGACCGGGCGCACCACATATGGCCGTTCACCCGCCATCCGGACCTGATGCCGCGCGGCGAACGCTTCTTCCATCGCTGGGGCGCGATGAGCGTGGTGTTCTGCCGCTTCTTCAGCCCGCTGCGCGCGACGGTGCCGCTGCTGTGCGGAATTTTCGAGATGCCGTGGCTGATCTTCCAGGTCGCGAACTGGATTTCCGCGTTTCATCTGGGCGGGCGTGGTGCTGCTGATCGGCGAGGGCGTGCTGCACGTGTTCGGCTGAGCGCGGGCGATGCTGACGGCGAAGGCCGCGCACGACCCTCCCTCACCGTCATGCCCGGCCTTGTGCCGGGCATCCACGCGGTGACGCCAGCGACGGTGCGGCACGACGGCGTGGATGGCCGGGACGAGCCCGGCCATGACGAGGAGGGGATGCGGTGCCGACGGCGGACGTGGCGCTCGATCCTCCGTCACCGTCATGCCCGGCCTTGTGCCGGGCATCCACGCGGTGACGCCAGCGACGGTGCGGCACGACGGCGTGGATGGCCGGGACGAGCCCGGCCATGACGAGGAGGGGATGCGGTGCCGACGGCGGACGTGGCGCTCGATCCTCCGTCACCGTCATGCCCGGCCTTGTGCCGGGCATCCACGCGGTGACGCCAGCGACGGTGCGGCACGACGGCGTGGATGGCCGGGACAAGCGCGGCCATGACGACTAGGCGATGCGGTGCGGGCTGCGAGCGCCGGCCGTGATCGCCGGACGCCGGTCGCCCTGAAACACCTCGCGCCACGCATCGCGCAGCGCCGCATCCACGTCGTCCATCGTCGCCGCGACGCCGAGCGCGCGCAGGCTGGTGACGCCGTGCGCGCGCACGCCGCAGGGGACGATGCCGGAAAAATGCTCCAGGTCCGGCGCCACGTTCAGCGCCACGCCGTGCCAACTCACCCAGCGCGTGATGCGCACGCCGATGGCGGCGATCTTCGCCTCCGTCCCGGCCGCGCGGTCGGCGATCCAGATGCCGACCCGATCCTCCCGCCGCTCGCCCTGCACGCCGAAGCGCGCGAGCGTGCGGATCAGCCATTCTTCGAGCGCGTGCGACGAAGCTGCGCACATCGCGCGGGCGCAGCAGCGCGCCGTGCGGGCGGGTGAGGTCGAGCATCACATAGGCCACGCGCTGCCCCGGCCCGTGATAGGTCCACTGCCCGCCGCGCCCGGTGTGGAACACCGGAAACCGCCCCGGCGCCCGCAGGTCGGCGGCGGCGGCGGAGGTGCCGGCGGTGTAGAGCGGCGGATGCTCGACCAGCCACACGAGGTCGGCGGCCTGCCGGCGCGGATGGCGGCGACGCGCGCCTGCATGGCGGCGATGGCGTCGGGGTACGGCGTGAGTTTGGGCGCGACCTGCCAATCGGGGGGCGGTGTTTGGAGGCGAACGCAGGCGCGGTTGAACCGGACACGGCGCCGAGATGGGGTCGGTGAAGCAGAAGTGAAGCTCGCGCGATCGATGCTCGGCCTCGACGCCGGTCTCAGGACGCAAGCCGGCCAAGGGTGAGCGGGCGATATCCCGGATTGGGAGTGTTGTCTCGGTTAGAGATTCGGTCTAGGCAGCACTTCTCAGCGTTCCTCATTCGCAAGGCGCTCAGGTGCAGACCCCGCTCAACGCCTCAGCTAGTACCGCCGGTGCACTGCTTTCGAGTTCTATTTTCGAGAGTACCGCAGTTTCAGCGAGAGTATTCATGGCAGGAGGACGAGGTTGCTGACTTCTGGAACGATCTTAGAAGCAGCTTAGATGCCGAGTTGTACTTCCTCGGGCTCGTGATTCTGACCGATGAAGGAAAGCAAAAGCAGGTTGTCGACGGGCAGCAGAGGCTGATAACGCTAAGCCTGCTCGTAATTGCTCACCCGGGTAGCGCCTGAGGTTCTGGTTTGGCGGCGGCGTTGGTGATCGCGGAAGTGGTTGACGCGGTCACGGGCGACTCGATTCAAGCTCTGTGTGCCGCCCGAGATCGATCTCAGCAAGCTGACCGTCGCGGAGAAGGATGGGCTCATCCTGTCGCTGCTGCCGCTCGTCGGGCAGTTGCAAGCGGCGCTGGCCCGCATCGCCGAACTTGAGAAGCGGCTGGCCAAATTCGAGCGTCCGGCCAAGACGCCGGACAATTCCTCACTGCCGCCGTCGAAGGGAGAGAAGCCTGATCGTCCCGCCGGCGACAAGCCGCCGCGCCAGAGCCGCCCCGGCGTCGGCCGCGCGCTGGAGGCGAACCCTGACCGCGTCGTCGATGCCACGCTCGGCGCTTGCCCGCATTGCGCCGCCGTGTTCCCGGCCGGACAGCAGACGCCACAGCTTGTGTATGACCGCATCGAGTTGCCACCGACCAGGCCGGACGTCACGCGGGTACGGCTGTTCGGCGGCCGTTGCGCCTGCTGCGGCGAACGTGCGACCGCGCCGGCGCCGAGCGGACTGGAACCCGGTTCGCCGTTCGGTCAGTCGGTCGCCGCCCTGGTGGTTTACCTGCATTACGCCCACGCCATCGGGCTGGAACGCCTGGCCGCCCTCATGGGCGACATTTTCGGGCTCGCGATCAGCGAAGGGGCGATCAGCAACATGCTGGCCCGCGCACGCGAGCCGCTGCTGGCCGCCTCGGCGGCGATCCGCGCGACGGTGACAGCAAGCCCGGTGGTGTGTTCGGACGAGACCTCGGCGCGGGTGAGTGGCAAGACCTGGTGGGAATGGGTGTTCATCGGCACGCTGGCCGTGCTGCACGTCATTCGCCCCAGCCGCGGCAAGGCCGTGGTGCAGGGCCTGTTCGGCGCCAGCCAGCCGCGGGTCTGGGTGTCCGACATGCTGGGCAGCCAGCGCGGCCATGCGGTGCAATGGCAGGTGTGCCTGGCGCATCTGCTGCGCGATGCGCGCTATGCGGCGGAGTGCGGCGATACCGAATTCAGCGCCGCGTTCAAACGCTTGCTGCTGCGCGCCATCGCCATCGGCCGACGACGGCCGACATTGCAAGACACGACACTGGCGCAGTATCGCGCCGATCTGGATCGCCGGCTCGATCGCATCATCGCGGCCATCCCACTGGGCGAGCCGGGACGCAAGCTCCGCAAGCGCATTGCCGCCAACAGGGCGCATCTCTTCGTGTTCGTCACCAACCGGGAGGTGCCGTACACCAACAACGTCTCCGAGCGGCATCTCCGCCCCAGCGTGATCTTCCGCAAGGTGACCAACGGCTTCCGCTGCGAGTGGGGCGCCGAAACCTACGCCGCCTTTCGCTCCGTCGTCAGCACCGCAAAGGCCAACCGCGCTTCCGCGCTCGACGTCCTCCGTTTCGTGCTGGCCGCCCATTCACCCGCAGACCACATCGCCGGGGTAGGGTGAGCAATTACTCGCTCACCCCATTCTAGTTGCTGAGGTCAAGGCGCTGCTTGATGTGCCGTTTGAGATCTGGACCCTGGATAGGCTGGCTGCTGAGATATCGGCTGCCGCCTAGCAACGATCCGCGGTAAGGATTCCAGGCGATTACTTCTACGGTGGTCAGCGCAGAGGGGCGGACGACTGAGATCGGCCAGAACGGCCCAGTCACGTGCCGGTGCCGGGCAGCGTCGTCGGACCGCCGACGGCGGTGTGGGTGCGCCGGATGAGAGGTGGGCGATCCTGACCGCCGCAACCAAGGCCGAACCAAACGCGGCGCAGGGGCTGGCGGCGGATGACAAGGTGATGTTGGGCCCGCGAATATCCGCGGCGATTGCCAATTGCAGCGGCTAATTCGCCTCAAACGCTCGCCGCGCCATTCGACAAGGTGGCCGCGTGCGGCTGGCACGCGGCCATTCTCGACGAAACTGTTGTCACGAAGTTCCGGCAGGGATTTCCTCCGGCGTCCGCACGGTCAGCGCTGACAACTGCTCCGTATCAAAGCGCCGCCGCAGCGCCGCGACTGCGTCGGGGTCCGGCGGGCTGCCGCGTCCGGCAAGTTCGGCCAGTTGCTCGAAATAGTGCTCGTGGCCCGGCGGCGAGACCGTCATCAGCACCCGGGCCGGCACATCGCCGGGGTTGGCGATATTGTGCGGCACGCCGGGCGGGATGAACACGTAGGTTCCGGGGGTCGCGTGAACGGTGCGGTCGCCGATCTGCCATTCGCACCGGCCCTCCAGGACATAGAACGTCTCCTCCTGCACGCGGTGCACATGCCGGCCGGTGGAGAAGCGCGCGGGGATCGTCCAGTCGAACATGCTCGTGTGGCGCGTGTCCGGGCCGGTGACGAGGAACGTCATCGGCTGTCCGGCCAACGTGACCCCGTTTCCTTCGCCCGGCATGCGAATGACTGCCTGCGCGTTCATTGCGGCCTCCTCCGCTCAATCGTCGGAAGGTGAGCCCGTGCGGCGCCGATGTCCTGAAGCGATGCCGAGAGAGTTGCAAAAAACTTGCGAAGCGTACCCACTCCGGCAATGGCTCCCAACTACGCGTTCGGGCCGTTCCGGCTGGAGGCGGAGGCCGGCATCCTGTTCCGCGATGGCGAACCCGCCATGCTTGGCCAGCGGGCGGTGGCGCTGCTGCGCGCGCTGCTGAGCGGCGCCGGCGCGCCGGTCGGCAAGGACGCGCTGATGGAGGCGGCGTGGCCCGGCCTCGCGGTCGAGGAGAGCAATCTGACGGTGCAGATCGCCGCACTGCGCCGCGCGCTGCAGCAGGCGCCGGGCGGCGAGCGCTGGATCGAAACCCTGCCGCGCCGGGGCTACCGCTATGTCGGCCCGCCGGCGGCGACGCGGCGACGCCGCGCTGCAGGTGCGGCCGCCGGCCGTCATGCCGAACCGGCCGTCGATCGCGGTCCTGCCGTTCACCAACCTCAGCGGCGATCCGACCCAGGCGTATTTCGCCGACGGCATGGTGGACGACATCGTCGCCGGGCTGTCGCGCATCAAATGGCTGTTCGTGATCGCCCGCAGCACGATGTCGGCCTACAAGGCCAGGGCGAGCGACGCGCAACAGATCGGCCGCGACCTCGGCGTGCGCTATCTGCTGGAGGGCAGCATCCGTGCGTCCAGCGGCCGGCTGCGCATCGCGGCGCGGCTGGTCGATACCGAGAGCGCCGGGCATGTCTGGGCGGAGCGGTATGATCGCACGCTGCAGGACGTGTTCGCGCTGCAGGACGAGGTTGCCCTCGCGCGTCGTGGGCGCCATCGAGCCGAATCTGCGGCGCGCGGAGGCGGAGCGCGTGCGGCGCCGGCGGACGGACAGTCTCGACGCCTACGATCTGGTGCTGCGCTCGCAGCCGGACGTGGACTCGGGGATGCCGGCGCAGGTGACGCGGGCCCTGGTGCTGCTTGAGCAGGCGCTGGCGCTCGATCCGTCCTATGCGCTGGCGCATGCGTATGCCGCGATGTGTCATCACTGCCTGTTCCTGCGGGCGGGGCTCAAGGACGAGAATCTTCCGGCGTCGCTGCGTCACGCGGACGCGGCGATCGTGCACGGGCAGGACGACGCGCTGGCGCTGACCTTCGCCGGATTCTCCATCGGCATGGACGCGCACGACCGGGATGCGGCGTTCGCGGCGTTCGAGGCGGCGCTCGCGGTCAGCCCGTCATCGGCGATGACCTATATCCTCGGCAGCGTCATCGACGCCTGGGCGGGCGATGCGGAGCGTGCGATCGACTGGGCCGAGCGAGGGCTGCGCCTCAGCCCGTTCGACTCCTGGGCCTTCGCAGCCCTGCACTCGCTGACGCTCGGGCATTTCCGCGGCGGCCGGTTCGAGGCGGCGGCTCGATCGCGCCTACAAAGCCGTTCAGGCCAATCCATCGCACAGCATCTCCTACATGCTGCTCGCGGCGGTGCTGGCCAGGCTGGGACGGCTGGACGAGGGCCGAGCCGCGGCGGCACGCGTGCTTCAGTTGCAGCCGGCCTTCCGCTACAGCCGGCAATTCGCGGGCGTGGACTGCACGCCGGTTCTTGCCGCGGCGCTGGACGACGCGCTCAGTGCGGTGGGGCTGCCGCCGTAACCGATGCGGATCTTGCGCTTCGTTCCGGTGGGAACGTCGGCGATCGGGATGTGACGATACACTTCCTTCGCGCCCGCTCGCTTGTCGCCCCGACCCCGATGGGCCATCATTTCAGCCGCAGTGCCGATGGCAGGGGAAGGAAGCGATGGTGAAAATGCGAGGCGCCTGGCGCCGGTCCGTCATGATGCCCGCGCTGCTCGCGATCGCCCTGCCGGTCGCGGCGCGCGCCGACGTCATCATCTCGATGAATGACGGGCACACGGCGCTCGACGCGCACGGCAACCTCACCGCCGCCTCGCCCGTGACGCCGGATACGATGACGGTGATCGACGTCAGCCGACGATCCGCCGAAGATCAAGGCGACCATCCCGGTGCCGGGCAGCGTCGTCGGGCCGCCGACGGCGGTCGTGGGTGGCGCCGGACGAGAGCTGGGCGATCGTGACCGCCGCGACCAAGGCCGATCCCGCCGGGCCGCACGGCATCTCGGCCGGACGACCGGGTGAGCGTGATCGACCTCACCAGCCTCGCCGCCCAAGATCGTGCAGATCGCTGACGGCCGGCGCGGGCGCGACGCAGGTGCGCGGTCTCGCCCGACGGCACGCTGGCGCTGATCGCCAACCGCGCGGAGGGCACGGTCTCGGTGTTCACGGTGAAGGACAAGCGGCTGACGCCGGCCGGCAAGCTCGACCTCGGCAACAAGGCGTCGCTGCCGAGCGGCATCGCGCTTCCTCCATGACGGCAAGACGGCGCTGCTGACGCGCTGCGGCGACAACATGGTGAACGTGCTGCACATCGACGGCACCAACGGTGACCATCGACCAGCGGCCGATCACGACCGGGCATGGCGCCTTACACGCTCGACATCAACGCCGCCGGCACGCTCGCCGCGGTCTCCAACATGGGGCGCGGCGACGGCGACGTGGATAGCGTGAGCCTGATCGACCTGACGACGACGCCGTTCCGCGCACGGTGGACACCGTGGCGGTGCCGAGCGGGCCGGAGCCGCTGAAGTTCTCGCCCGACGGCAAGTGGCTCGCGGTGGGCGCGCAGATAGGGCTCCACCAAGCCGGCGAGCGATCCGTTCCATCACGACCACGGCGTGGTCACGATGTTCGCGGTCGAGGGCAAGACGTCTGCGCAAGGTCGCGGAGGCGCCGATCGGCGCGTGGGCGAGGGGTCGGCGTTCTCGCGCGATGGCCGGAGCTGCTGGTGCAGAGCATGGGCGACCGCACGATCAGCGTGCTGCGCTGGGACGGCAAGACGCTGACGCCCGAGACGCCGCTGACGATCAAGGATGCCGGCCCGGCGGCGCTCGGCACGGCGTGGCCGTAGCGCGGGCAGGCACGCGGACCCTCACCCGGCTCGCTTCGCTCGCCACCCTGTCCCGCGAGCGGGAGAGGGGAGGGTTCGGCACTTTCTCCCGCAAGCGGGAGAGGGCAGGGTTCGCCACCCTCTCCCGCTTGCGGGAGAGGGTAGGGTGAGGGCCTGCGCTGGCGTCAAAGGTCGTGCGACGGGAGCAGGATCAGCCGATCCTGCGCGATCCGCGCGCGCCCTGCCGGCAGTGCGGCGCAGTCGGGCATGATGAGCACCGGCGGCGCCGGCCAGCCCATCTCGCGCGCCGCGAGGCAGCCGACGACGAGAATCGCATCCGCCCGGCCGAGCACGATGCCGGCCGGTGCCAGCCCCGCGCGGATCAGCTCCAGCAGCACCGCCGAGGACGACGAGGAGCCGACCGGCTCCGGCACCACGAGGATCTGCCCGGCGACGCAGGCGCCATGCTGCGGGTGGCGCGGGTCGACGATCGCGCCCGTGGTGGGCGCCACGCCGCCCCAGAAGCTCAGCGGCGCGGTCAGCACCAGCAGCGCGCCCTCGGCCTCGCCGGCAAACAGCGGGGCGTTCACTGCCACAGGCTTTCATCGCGCACGAGCCGCCCGGCCACCGCGCTCTCCACGCAGTCGGCGAGGCTCGCGTACTGCACCGCGTAGCCGGTGTTGCTCGGCGCGTAGTGCGCGAACTTCGCCGAGTTGGTGAGCAGCACGCCGCCGCCCTCCGGCAGGATCGGCGTGGCGACGATGCAGGTGTCGGCGATCGGCACCACGCCGGCGTCGGTCGAGGCCACGCAGCAGGCCGCGCTGCTGCAGCCGCGCGAGGACGCCGCGCCCGGTGTTCAGGTAGAACGGCACGCGCACGCGCCGCCCGGCGAGCAGGCGGGCGAGGGCGCATGCCTCGGCCTCCGATGCGTGCGGGCTGCCGATGGCGACGGCGTTGATCGTGTCGCCGGTCGCGGTGGACAGGCACGCCCGCGCCGTGCGCAACATCGCAGGCGTCAGCGCGATGCCGCTCCGCTCCCTCGGCCAGAATTGCTGCGACCGACGGGGCCTCGGCGTTGCGCCGGCGACGTGGAACAGCGCCACCGCGCCGCCCGCGGCCGCCGCCGCGCCGAGCGCCTTCAGCCGGTCCTCGGTCGCGTCCGCCGCGAGCCCGTCGATCACCGCCACCCGCTCGCCCGCGACCGCGCCCAGCCACGCGCCGAGCACAGGCCAGCACACATCCTCCGCGCGCAGCGCGCCGGCAGCGCGGTGGCGTCGACCAGCAGCGTGGCGCGCCGGTTCTCGGGCGAGATGCAGCCCGTAGCAGGGCGCGCGGCCGGTGATCGCGCAGGCGATGTCGAGGAAATCGCCGTAGCGGTTGGTGCGCGCGCCAAGCACCGAATTGCAGAACGCGACGGCGTTGGATTCGCCCCAGGCGACATCGCTGCCGGCCGCCGGCCGGTGCCCGGCCTGGTAGGGCGCGCAGGTCCAGGTCGGCTGGCAGCCCAGCGCCTCATAGGCGCGCATCAACCGCAGCGCCATCGCGCGCGGCACGCCGGCGAGGCGCACGTTGCTCGGGCGCAGCAGGTCGAGCGCGCCCACATTCAGCGTCGCCTTCACGCGCACCCGCGCGCCGCGCGCGACCAGCATCTCGGCGAACAGCGTGCCGGAATCGCCGTGATAGAGGCAGCCGTCGATATGCGCCGAGGCGATCGGGATCAGCCGCGCGGCGCCGAGCAGCCGCGCGCTCTCCGCCACGATGCGCAGCGCGGTCGCGGCGCCTTCGCCCTCGGCACCGGCGGCAATCGCGCGTTCGGCTTCGGTGAGCGTCAGCATGCGCCGCTGTCCGCGAGCCAGCTGGCGCAGCGCGGCGGGATCGACCCGCAGGTTGCGTCCGGCCTGCACGTTGCGATGCGCCAGCGGCCACTCGGGATCGTTGAACTCCGGGCGCGTCGGAATCAGCGTCGCGGCCGGCCAGCGCCGCGTAGTCGAGCCCCAGCGCCTGGCCGAGAATCGCGTAGGCCCAGGTTCCGTACTGCGGATGGAACGCCTCCAGCACATGTGTGCCGGGCGCGCAGAACAGCGTGTTGGCGAGTGCCGCGCCATGCGGGCCGACCACGTGCGTCGCGTCGCGAAACGCGGCGACCTGCTCGGCGAAGGGCAGGCGGCCGGGCACGATCACCTCGAACCCGCATGCCTGCAGCAGCGGCGTGATTTCGGCCGCGTTGGCGATCAGGCGGTAGCCGGCATCCTCGCGCGAGATCAGCAGCCGGCGCGTGCGGGCGCGCGGTGCGAGGTCGAACAGCGCGCGCACCGGTGCGAGCGCCCACGCGGCACCCCAGTGCGCCGGATGCTGCAGCGCGCGGCAGGTGGAGCTGACCCACAGCCGCCGGGCGGAGAACCAGGCGAGCCCGCTCGTCCCGCGCCATCCCGCGACGCCCAGGCGCTCGGCGGTGACGCGCTGGTATTCGGTGCGCAGCGCGGGACCGATGACCGTCGCGCCCGCCAGATCGACGCCCGCGCGCGCGTAGAGCAGCACGCGGCTCGCGTGGTCGAGCAGGAAGTGGCAGGGGTTGGCGCCGGGGAAGACGTCGCTGGCCAGCACCGCGGCGTCCAGCGTCGCCTGCTCGACCTTCAGCCCGGACCGCTTCGCGTCTTCCAGCCGCCGCCGCAGCAGCGCCGGAATGCCGCCCACCGAAAGATCGCCATGCGCAAGCCCGTCGCGGCCGAACACCGCGACCACGTTGGCGCCGACGAGGATTTCCGCATCGTGCAGCTCGCTGACCGTGACCGGGTGGCGCCGCATCTCCGTGCCGAGCTCGCGCAGCCCCACGGGCGTGGCGCCGCCATAGGTGCGCACCGGGGCAGGGGCGCGCGTCTCGGCCGCGAACACCACCTGATCGCGACGCGCGTCGGCATCGGCGGGTGCCGCGACCGGGCCGGCCGCCGCGAGCAGCGGGGCGAGCCAGACGTCGTTCGGCATCGGCCGGGTGCCGTGCCGCGCCTTCAGCCGCCGCGCCAGTGCCACCGCATCGGCGCGCCGCCCGGCGCGCTCATACCAGCCGAACAGGTGCGCGAAGGGAGCGAAGGAGATCACGCCTTCGGGGTCGAGCTGAACGCAGAGGGAGGCGAGCAGCGCCGCCGCCGCGTGCTTGTCGAGCGCCGCGTAGGCCTCGGTCATGCGGCAATAGATCCAGTATTCGGCGAGCGGCGGCAGGCGGTGCAGACTCGCCTCGAACAGGCGGACCGCGCCCTGCCGGTCGCCGCTGCGCTCCAGCCGCTCCAGCGCGCTCAGCAGCAGCAGCGCGGCATCGGGCGACACCGCGATGCGCGCGACCTCATCCGCCAGGGCATCAGCGGGGGCCAGGGCATCCGCGGAGGCCGGGGCATCCGCGGGCGGCGACGCGGCATCGGGGAACAGCACCTGCAGCCGCGCGGCCACGGCGGCCGCCTCGGCGGCGCGGCCGGTGGCGGCGAAGCGTGCGTGCAGGATGCGATAGGCCGGCAGCGCGGCGGGCGCGCCGGGCTGCATCTGCACCGCGAGCGACGCGAGCAGCACCGCGCAATCGGCCCGATCCAGCCGCTCGTATGCGGCGGCGGCGAGCAGCGGCAGCCAGTCATCGGCGAACGGCGGCAGATACCAGAAGGTGCTTTCGAACAACCGGACCGCATCGGCATCCGCTGCGGTGTTCGCCAGGGCGGCGAGATCGTCGAGGCGCAGACACAGCAGTTCCGCCGGGCGGCGCGCGGCCGCGATCTCGGCGCGCCAAGGGGCGATGCGGAAATCGGCCTCCGCCGCCGGCGTCGTGGCCTCTGCGTCTTGGTCCATGCCCGCCCACGCTACCGGCGTCGCAGGCGGATGCGACTGCTCCCGCTGCACTCCGTTCTGCTAGCAACGGAGATGCAGGAGTGAATGATGGACAGTCAGACGCAACCGCAGGGCCGCGGCAGGCAGGGTTTTGCCAGCATGGATGCGGCGAAACAGCGAGCGATCGCGGCTAAGGGCGGCAGCGCGGTGCCGCCGGAGAAGCGCCCGTTTGCCGCAACCCCGCACTGGCGGCAGCAGCGGGACGCAAGGGTGGGCGCGCCTCTGCGCGGGCATCGGCCGCCCCCGCGCCGAGCGAGGCCGACGGGGTCCTGACGCCCACGCCTCAGGCGCGCGACCGCGCGTTCTCCGGATCGTACGGGCTGTCGCGCACGACCTGCGCGGGATAGAGCCGGTCGAACATCTTCAGCGAGACCTGCTGGCCGATGCCGGAAAAGTCCGGCCGCACAAATGCCATCGCGATCGACTTGTCGAACGCCACGGAAAATCCGCCGCCGGTCGCGCGCCCGACCACGGCGCCGTCGCACCAGACCGATTCGACGCCCCACGGATCAGCGTCGGCCGGCCCGTCCACCAGCAAGGTCACCAGCTTCCAGCGCGGCCCGCCCGCCGCGCGCTGCTGTTGCAATGCCGCGCGGCCGACGAAGTCCGCGCCCTTGTCGAGCCGGACGAAGCGATCGAGCCCGCTCTCCCACGCCGTGACTTCCTTCGAGAGTTCGGTCCCCCACGCGCGAAAGCTTTTTTCCAGGCGCAGCCAGTTCATCGCCCGCATGCCGGCGAGCCGCAGCCCGTGCGGCCGGCCGGCTTCCTCCAGGGCATCGAAAATATGGTTGTGATATTCGATCGGATGGTGGATTTCCCAGCCGAGTTCGCCGACGTAGTTCACCCGCATCAGCCGCACCGGCGCCATCGCGACCGTGGCGTGCTGGCCGGTGAGCCAGGGGAACGCGGCGTTGGACAGGTCGCGCCGGTCCACCAGCGGCGCCAGCACCGCGCGCGCGTTCGGTCCGGCCACCACGAACACGCCGATCTGCGTGGTGATCTTTTGCAGCGCAACCGAACGGTCGGCCGGCAGCGCGCGCGTCAGGTAGTCCCAGTCGTACGCTTCGGCCGCCCCCGCGCCGACGATGTAAAAACTGTCCGGCGCATCGCGCATGATGGTGAACTCGCTGCGCACGCCGCCTTTCGGCGCCAGCGCGTGGCAGAGCTGGATGCGCCCGTCCGTCTGCGGCAGCCGGTTCGCCACCAGCCGATCGAGCCAGGCCGCGGTGCCGGGGCCGCTCGCCAGGTATTTTCCGAACGTGCCGGCCTCGAACAGGCCGACCGTGCTGCGCACCGCTGCGGCCTCGTCGCGCACATACGGCCACCAGTTGCCGCGGCGGAAACTCCATTGTTCGGCAAAATCGCCGCCGGGGCCAAAGAAGTTCGGCCGCTCCCAGCCGAAGCGCTGGCCGAACACCGCGCCGCGCGCCCGCAGCCGGTCATAACTCGGTGCGGTGCGCAGCGGCCGGGCGGCGGGGCGTTCCTCGTCGGGGAAGTGCGGCACGAAGACATGCGCGTAGGCTTCTTCGTTCTTGGCGATCGTGTAGGGGCGGGTGGCCTAGCCGCCGAACCGGCGCGGATCGAGCGCCAGCGTGTCGATCTCCGCCTCGCCCTCGGCGATCATCTGCACGAGCAGCCGCCCCGCCCCTCCGGCGGCGGTGACGCCGAAGGAGAATCCCTCCGCCAGATAGACGCCCTTGCGCCCCGGCGCGGGGCCAAGCAGCGGGTTGCCGTCGGGCGTGTAGCTGATCGGGCCGTTGTAGACCGTCTTCACGCCGCCTTTCCGAAGCAGGGCATGCGGAAGAACGCCTCCTCGATATGCCATTCGAGGCGTTCCGAGATCCGGCGGCAGCAGTTCGGCCCTAAAACCGTCCGGCACGCCGTAGGCGGCCCAGGCCGGGCGCCCCCTTCTCATACGGGCCGAGGATCAGGCCGCCGCGCTCCTCGCGCATGTACCAGCGCGCATCGGCATCGCGCAGGATCGGGTGCTCGGGATTGCCGGCGCGGCGCCATGCGACGATCTCGGGGATCTCGTCGGTGACGATGTACTGGTGCTCGACCGGGATCGCCGGAATGCTCAGTCCCAGCATGGAAGCGGTGCGCAGCGCATGGTTGCCGGTGGCGGTCACGACCACCTCGCAGGTGATCTCGCCCTGGCTGGTCGTGACGCGCCACTCGCCGGACGGCAGGCGGTCGATCGCCGTCACCTCCGTCTGGCGGTGGATCGCGGCGCCACCCTTGCGCGCCGCGTCGGCGAGCAGCAGCGTGATGTCGGCAGGGTTGATGTAGCCGTCGGTCGGATGAAACAGCGCGCCGACCAGGCCCTTCGACGTTGACCAGCGGGAAGCGGCGCTTGATCTCCGTCGGGGCTCCACCACTCATAGGCGATGCCGATCGCGTCGGCGGTGCTGGCGTAGGTCTGGAACTCCTCCATGCGCGCGCGGGTGCGCGCCATGCGCAGGTTGCCGACGCGGCGGAAGCCCACGTCGCGCTGCCACTCCTCGGCGAGTCTCGTGTAAAGCTCTATGGAGTAGCGATGGATCTGGCCGACCGCATAGGACATGTTGAACAGCGGCAGCAGCCCCGCCGCGTGCCAGGTCGAGCCGGCGGTGAGTTCGTCGCGTTCGAGCAAGACCGCGTCGTGCCAGCCGGCTTCGGTGAGGTGATAGAGGATCGAGCAGCCGACCACGCCGCCGCCTATCACCACCGCTCGTGCCTGCGACTGCATGAAACCCTCCCGCGCCCGGCCGTGTCGAGGTGTAGCAGGGCCGAGGTGTAGCAGGGCGGAGGTGTAGCAGGCTGCGTGGCGCGCGCAACCGCGCGCCGCGGCTCAGTGCAGCCGCGGGCTGCGCAGGAAGCGCGTGCGGTCGGCGGTGGCGACGCGCAGCGCGAACTCGCTGCCCTCGCGCGCCGAGCAGGAGCTTCACCGGCGTCCCCGCCGGCCCCGACGCCCATAGCCGGCGCCACAGCGTCGCGAGGTCGCTGACCTCCTCCTCGCCGAAGGCGAGGATGCGGTCGCCCGGGCGCATGCCCGCCTGCTCCGCCGGGCTGCCGTCGGCGAGCCCGCCCACCGTCAGCCCGCTCGTCGCCGTCCATGACATAGAGCGCCGAGCCACGGCCGCGGCGGCGCGTTGACGCGCCCGATCGTGAGCAGATCGTCGAGGATCGGCGGCAGCAGCCCGATCGGCACGATCATGTTCATGTCGTGCCGCCGCCCGCGCCCGTCGCCCTGCTGCAGGATCAGCGAGCCGACGCCGAGCAGCCGGCCGTCGGTGCCGATCAGCGCCGAGCCGCTCCAGAACGGATGCGCAGGCGCGGTGTAGATCGCCTCGTCGAGCACGTATTCCCAGTAGCCGGCGAATTCCTGCCGCCCGATCACCTTCGCCTCGATCGCGCGGTCCGCGCCCGCCGCCGGCGGCCAGGATCGCCACTTCGCCGAGGCCGAGCCGCGCCGGAGTCGCCGAATTCGAGCGCCGGCAGGTTCAGCCGCCCCAGCGCCTGCACCAGCCCGAAGCCCGTGGCCTGGTCGTAGGCCAGCGCGTGGCCCGGGCACCGCCCGCGCCGTCGGCGCTGATCAGCCACACCATCTCGGCCTCGGTGATCAGATAGCCGATGGTCAGCACCAGCCCGTCGTCGCGGATGACGGCGCCATTGCCGATCCGCTCGGTGCCGAGCGCGCCGGCGGTGAAGGCGTCGGCCGGCACGCTCGCGCGCACGCCCACCACCGAGCGCAGGGTCGCGCTCCAGATCGAACCCGTAGTCGTCGGGGTCCGGGCGCAGGTTCGTGGGGATGTCCCAGTCGGATTTCGGCATCGGGTGGGACGGGTCCTCGAGGGCAGCCACGAGTATATCGTCAAGGCGCGGGGCGGCGAACCCGCCGCCGTGCGTGGCACCGTGGCTCACGATTGCGCGATCCGCGCTTCGCAGGCCAGTGTTGCACCATGGGTTCACGATTTCATGTCATAGCCGCCCTCTCGAAAGCCATCGAGCCATTGAGGACGGGAGGTGGGCCGCCCGTTGAGTTTGTTAGCCCGCGTCGTTCTGATCATCGGCGTGGCACTGCTGCCGGTTCTGGCGATGCAGACGTTCAACGCCACCGCATTGCGGAGCGCGCGGCAGGCCGATGTGCGGGAGGAGGCGCTGCGCGAGGCGCAGGCGGTCGCGACGGAGATCCGCTGGATCACCGCCGGCGTGCGCAACACGCTGATCGCCCTCGCCGCGAACCCGGTGATGAGCGTCCGGCGATGCCTGCCGCATGCACGGCGACGCTGCGCGCACTGCGCGCGAGCCTGCCGTCGCTGCGCGCGATCTCGTTGCTCGACGAGGACGACGTCGTTCGCTGCAGCTCCGATGCGTTCGCCGAGGGGCACGTCCACGCCGACGTGCCGGAGGTGCGCCTCGCGCGTGCGCGCGGCACCGCCGCGTTGGGTGGCTTCGCGAGCGACAAGCCGGACGGGCCGGGCGAGCTGCCCTTCGCCTATCCCGTGCGCGGCCTGCCGGGTGCCGGTCCGGTGCTCATTGCCGACATCGACCTCACCTGGCTCGCGGGGCAACTGGCGCGACGCCGGCTTGCGCCGGACTCTCTGCTCTGGGTTGCCGACCGCGACGGCATCGTGCTGGTCAACCTGCCGGGACCCTCGATCGCCGGTCAGCCTTTGCCCGCGAGCGACCGCGGCGCGCTGGACGCGGCCGGCCCCTCGGTCGTGGAGCGCCGCGGCGCCGACGGCCTGCTGCGGGAGATCGGCTTCGTTCCGCCCGGCAGGGCGATGCCGGATGTCTTCACCGCGATCGGCCTCAGCACCGAGCGGGCCTTCGCCGCGACCGACGCCGCCGCGGCGCGCGGCTACGCGCTGATCTTCGCCGGCCTGCTTGCGGCCCTCGCTCTCGCGCTCTTCACCGGGCGCAACATCATCGCCCGGCCGGTGCGCGCGATCCTCGACACCACCGAGCGCTGGCGGCACGGCGACATCGGCGGCGCGCGTCCCGACGCGGGGCGGCCGCTCCGAATTTGCCGGCATCGCCCGCGCGGTCAACGACATGCTCGACGCGGCGGTGGCCGGGCAGGCGCGGCTCAAGGAGCGGCTGGCGGAGTTGAATGCGATCTACGACGCATCCCCGGTCGGTCTCGGCTTCCTCGACCGCTCGCTGCGCTACGTCACGGTCAACACACGCCTCGCCGAGATCAACAATCACACCGAGCCCGAGCACCGCGGGCACACCGTGCGCGAGATTCTGTCCGCGACCGCGGCGGACCGCATCGAGCCGCTGCTGCACCGGGCGCTGGCCGGCGAGCCGATCCCGCCGCATGAGGTGGAGACGGCCGCGCCGGCCGGCGCCCGGCGGCGGCTGCTGATCAGCTACCAGCCGGCCACCGCGCCCGACCGCACCGTGGTCGGGATCGTGATCGCGATTCAGGACATCACCGCGCTGCGCCGCACCGAGGCCGCGCTCGCGGCGGCGTTGCAGGCGGCGAATGCGGAACTGGAACGGCGCGTCGCCGAGCGCACCCAGCAGCTTGAAGCCGAGGTGCGCGAGCGCGAGGCGGCGCAGGCGCAATTGCTGCAGGCGCAGAAGATGGAGGTGATCGGGCAGCTCGCCGGCGGGATCGCCCACGACTTCAACAACCTGCTCGCCGCGATCATCGGCAATCTCGAACTCGCGACCGCGCGCAGCCGCGACCGGCCGGAAGTGGCGCGGCTGCTGGACGGGGCGCTGCGCTCCGCCGATCGCGGGGCGGCGCTGACCCAGCACATGCTCGCCTTCGGCCGGCGCCAGTTCCTGCGCCCGCGGCCGGTCGCGCTGGCCGCCTTGCTCGAGGGCATGGCCGACCTGATCGGCCGCACCATCGGCCCGGCGATCCGGGTGCAGGTGGAGATACCGGCGTTCCTGCCGCCCGCCCGCGTCGATCCGCACCAGACCGAGCTGCTCGTGCTCAACCTCGTCGTCAACGCGCGGGATGCGATGCCGGGCGGCGGCACGATCCGCATCACCGGCGCCGCCGACGAGGTCGCGATCCACGAGGCGCACCCGGCCGGGCTCGCTCCCGGCCGCTACGTGCGGCTTTCGGTCGCCGATACCGGGGAGGGAATGGACCCGGCGACGCAGGCGCGTGCGTTCGAGCCGTTCTACACGACGAAGCCGGTCGGGCGTGGCTCCGGCCTCGGCCTGCCGATGGTGCAAGGGGTGGCGGTGCAGTCGGGCGGCGGGGTGGCGATCACCAGCACGCCCGGCGACGGCACCACGGTCTCGGTCTGGTTCCCCTGCGCCGACGCGCCCGCCGAGGCCCCGGGCCCGCGGGCCGAAACCCCGCCCCCGCCGCGCGCCATGGGGCAGGAGCTGATGCTGGTGGAGGATGAGCCGGAAGTCGCCGCTTTCGCCGCCACCTGCCTGGAGGAGGCCGGGTATCGGGTGCGCCGGGCGGACGACGGGGAGACGGCGCTGCGCATGCTGCAATCCGCGCCGCCGCCGGAACTGCTGATCGCCGATCTCGGCATGCCGGGGATGAACGGCATCGAGCTGGCCGCCGCGGCGCGCCGGCTGTTCCCGCATCTGCCGATCCTGATCGCGACCGGCTACGCGGCCGACGAGGCGGCCGCGAGCGCTACCCCCGACCTGCCGATCCTGACCAAGCCGTTCAAGGCGGCGGAGCTGCTCGCGCTGGTGGCGATGCTGCTGGCGCGCGCGCCCGCCGCCGCCGGCCCGGACTGATCCGCGCCGCGGATCAGCAACGGCGCTCAGACCGCTTCGGTGCGGCGCAGCGCGCCGAAACGCTGGCGGAACTTCAGTCACCTTGGGCGCGATCACCGCCTGGCAGTAGCCGCTCCAGGGGTTGCGCGCGAAGTAGTTCTCGTGCTCCGGCCCGGCGGGATAGAAGGCATCGAGCGGCGCGATCTCGGTCACGATCCGGCCCGGCCAGATGCCGGCGGCGGCGATCTCGTCGCGCACCCGCTCGGCGGCGGCATGCTGGGCGGCGTCGTGGGTGTAGATCGCGCTGCGATACTGCGTGCCGACATCGTGGCCCTGCCGGTTCAGCGTGGTGGGATCGTGCACGGTGAAGAACACGCGCAACAGGTCTTCGTAGGAGATGACGTGCGGATCGAACGCCACCTGCACCACCTCGGCATGCCCGGTGTCGCCGGTGCAGACCTGCTTGTAGGTCGGGTTCGCGACCTGCCCGCCGGCGAATCCCGAGGCCACGCGCGACACCCCGCGCAGTTCCAGGAACACCGCCTCCAGGCACCAGAAGCAGCCGCCGCCCAGTGTTGCCAGTTCGCTCGCCATGCGCCCCTCCTTCGCTGGCGCAGAGATGGCGCGGGACGGCGCGAAATCCAGCGCCGGGCCGACGCCGTGAGCGATCCCCGGCGCCCGGTCGCGGTCGTGCTCGCGGGCGGGCTCGCCCGGCGCATGGGCGGCGGCGACAAGGGACTGCTGCGGCTGGCCCGCCGCCCGCTGCTCGATCACGTGCTCGACCGCATCCGCCCGCAGGTGCGGGCGGTCGCGCTGAGCGCGAACGGCGATCCGGCGCGCTTCATCGCCTGGGGTCTCCCGGTGCTGCGCGATCCGGTCCTGAACGAGGCGGCAGGGCCTCCGGGGCCGCTCGGCGGGGTGCTGGCCGGAATGCGCTGGGCGCGGCAGGCGCATCCGCGCGGCGACGCTGTTGCTGTCGGTGCCCACCGACACGCCGTTCCTGCCCCCCGACCTGGTCGCGCGGCTGCATGCCGCGCGCGATGCCGGCCGGCGTGCCGATCGCCTGCGCCGCCGCGGCCGGGCAGCGCCATCCGGTGATTGCGCTGTGGCCCGTGGCGCTCGCGGACGCCCTCGCGGCGGCGCTGGCCGAAGGCGCCCGCGGGGTGGGGAGCTGGGCCGACAAGCCAGGGCCTCGCTATTGCCGACTTTGGCGACGCCGCGAGCGCCTTTCTCAACGTGAACGAGCCTGCCGACCTAGCGCGGGCGGCACGGGCGGCTGGCTGACCGCGCGGTTTCGATGCGCTCCGCGCGTGTCAGGCTTGCCACACCCGCATGTCGGTCGCATTGTGCGCCGCGCATCCCGGTGCCACGCCTGCCGCAAAGGGGAGAACCTGCCGCATGTTGACCCGTCGCTCCGCACTTCTCGCCACTTCCGCGCTCGCCCTTCTGGCTCTGCCCGGACGCGGGTTCGCGGCCGAACAGGTGGTGAAGATCGGCATCGACGCCTCGCTGACCGGCGGCGATGCGCAGTCCGCACTGCTGGTCAAGAATGGCGCGGTGCTCGCGATCGAGGAGGCGAACGCGAACAAGGCGGTGCCGGGCGTGAAGTTCGAGGCGATGGTGCTCGACGACGGCACCGCGACCGCGGGCCAGTACGATCCGGCGCAGGGGGCGATCAACGCGCGCAAGATGGTCGCCGACCATGCGGTGGTGGCGGCGGTCGGGCCGCAGATGTCGGGCGTGGGCAAGGCGATGGCGCCGATCCTGAGCTGGGGCGACCTCGCCACCATCACGCCGTCGTCGACCAATCCCGACCTCACCGACCCGAAATTCGCCCAGCAGTACCGTCCGGCGGGCAAGCCGATCTATTTCCGCACGGTGGCGACCGACGCCTATCAGGGCCCGAACATGGCCAACTACTTCGCCGACACGCTGAAGGTGAAGTCGGTGTTCGTGCTGGACGACACCGGCGCCTATCGGCGAGGGGCTTGCCAACGCGTTCCAGGCGCAGGCGGAGAAGAAGGGCATCAAGGTGCTCGGGCCGCGACAAGCTCGACCCGAAGGCCGCGGACTACTCGGCGGTGCTCACCAAGATCAAGCAGCTCAACCCGCAGGCGCTCTACTACGGCGGCGTGCTGCAGGCCGGCGTGAAGCTGGTGAAGCAGTCCTATGACATCCTGCCCGGCATGATGAAGGCGCGGCGGCGACGGGCTGTCCGGGCCGGAGATGCTGACCGGCGCAGGCTTTCCCGCCGCCGAGGGCTGGTACACCACCAACGCCTCGCCGCACGTGACGGAGGATCCGGCGATCCAGGACTGGGTCACGCGCTACAAGGCCAAGTTCAACCTGCTGCCGGACGACTACGCGGCGACCGCCTACGACGCGACGCTGGTGATCATCGACGCGGTCAAGCGCGTTGCGGCGACCGGCAAGCCGGTGACGCGCGCCGCGGTGCGCGATGCGATCCAGACCGCGAAGGTGAAGACGCTGCAGGGCACGGTCTCGTTCGACGCGAACGGCGACATCGAGGACCGCGTGATCGCGATCTTCCAGGTCCACAAGGACGACAAGTACCCGCTCGACGACATCATCCATCAGTTCAAGTACATCGGCGTGGCGCCGCAGGCCTGAGCGCGCTGCGGGCGGCGCGGCCATGACGGCGGCCGACGTCTATCTGCAGCAGGCGATCAACGGGCTGAGCCTGGGTGCCATGTATGCGCTGCTGGCACTCGGGTTCACCCTCGTCTACGGCATTCTCGAACTCATCAACTTCGCCCATTTCAACGTCTTCATGGTCGGCTCGTTCGTCGGCATGTGGGCGCTGGAGGCGTTCGGCGTGATGCCGGGCGGCGCGCAGCTCGCGGGCCTGCCGCTGCTCGGCGTGCTGCTCGCGGCCTTCGGGATCACGATGCTCGCATCCGGCGTGCTCGGCGTCGCGATCGAGCGGATCGCGCTGCGCCCGCTGCGCAACGTGCGCGGCCCGGCGGCGATGATCACCACGATCGGCGTCTCCTACATCCTGTTCAACGTGGTGCTGCTGGCGCCTCGGCGCCGACACCAAGAACTATCCGAATCCGCTGCCGGCGCTCAGCTTCCACATCGGCGGCGCCGTGCTGCGGCTGCGCGAAGTGCTGATCTGGGCGGTCTCGCTCGCGCTGATGGGCGTGCTGGTGTGGTTCGTGCAGTTCACCCGGCTCGGCAAGGCGATGCGCGCGACCGCGCAGGATGCCGAAGCGGCGCGGATGATGGGCGTCGAGGTCGACCGGGTCATCATCACCGCCTTCTTCCTCGGCTCGGCGCTGGCCGGCGCGGGCGGGCTGATGTTCGGCCTCTACTACAACTTCACCAGCTACATCATCGGCTTCACCGCCGGGCTGCGCGCCTTCACCGCCGCCGTGCTGGGCGGCATCGGCAACGTGCCGGGTGCGATGATCGGCGGCGCTCATCATCGGGCTGGTCGAGGCCTGGGCGGGCAGCTCATCTCCGCGTCCTGGGCCGACGTGATCATCTTCTCGATCCTCGTGCTGGTGCTGGTGTTCCGCCCTGCCGGCCTGCTGGGGCGGCTCGCGCCGAACCGCGCATGAGCGAGCCCGCCGCGCCGCCGGCGACGCGCGGCGCTCCGCGGCTGGCGTGCGCGACTGGCCGAGCCCGGCGTGCGCCACGCAGCACTCGTGGCGCTGATGCTCGGCCTCTGCCTGTTCCCGCTGTTCGACGGCAACGACGCCGACATCGACAGCATGGCGAACGCGGCGGCGTATCGCGGCGCTGGCGCTCGGGCTCAACATCGTCGTGGGATTCGCCGGGCTGCTCGATCTCGGCTACGCCGCGTTCTTCGCGATCGGCGCGTATTTCTACGGCATCCTGACCTCGTTCCAGGTGATGCCGGTGTGGTCGCCGTTCTGGCAGCCGTTCGCGCTCGCTGCATTTGGTGGAGCGGATCAACCAGGGCAGCGGCGACGTCGTGCATTTCACGCTGTCGTTCTGGCTCGCGCTGCCACTGGCGGCGCTGCGTCGCAGCGTTCTGCGGCGTGCTGTTCGGTGCGCCCACCCTGCGGCTGCGCGGCGACTATCTGGCGATCGTGACGCTGGGCTTCGGCGAGATCGTGCCGATCATCGCGCGCAACACGCCGAGCCTGACCAACGGCGCCGCGGGCCTGAACGGCGTGCAGGCGCCGCACCTGTTCGGCTACAACTTCACGGTGCAGGCGACGCCGTACTATTACGTCGGCCTCGGCCTCGTCGCCGTCCTGCTGTTCGCGAGCGTGCGGCTGCGGGATTCGCGCATCGGCCGCGCCTGGATGGCGATCCGCGAGGACGAGACGGCGGCGGGCGCCATGGGCGTGGACCCGACGCGCACGAAGCTGCTCGCCTTCGCGATCGGCGCCGCCTTCGCCGGCGCCACCGGCGTGTTCTTCGTGGCCAAGCTGCAAACCGCGACGCCGGACATGTTCGGCTTCCCGGTCTCGGTGATGATTCTCGTCATGGTCGTCCTGGGCGGCATGGGCAGCGTGTGGGGCGTCGTGTCTTGCGGCGGTGCTGCTGCAACTCCTGCAATCCTGGTTCCTGCCCGACCTGACCGACTGGCTGCACATGCTCGGCGCCGCCGTGAACAATGCGTGGCTGCAGCAGGTGGATCTGGCGCGCTCGATCGAACTCATCTTCGGCATCATCCTCGTGCTGATGATGCTGTTCCGCCGCGCAGGGCCTGATCCCGGCGACGCGCCGCACCGCCGCCCTCAGTTTCTCCGAGCAGCACGTGACGAGCGTGCAGCGCGGCGGGTTCGACGCGGCGCTGGCCGCGCACGTGCTGGGCGAGCAGCCGCAGGGCGGCGGCAACCTGCTCGAAGTGCGCGGCGTCACCGTGCGCTTCGGCGGACTGACGGCGCTGAACGACGTCAGCGTCGTCGTGCCGGAAGGCGGCGTGGTCGCGGTGATCGGGCCGAACGGCTCGGGCAAGTCCACGCTGTTCAACGTCATCACCGGCCTGGTTCCGGCGAGCGCCGGCAGCATCCGCTTCGCCGGCGCGGAGATCGGCGGCCTGCCGCCGCACCGGGTGCTGGCGCGCGGGCTGGCCCGCACGTTCCAGAACATCCGGCTGTTCAACAATCTCTCGGTGCTGGACAACGTCATGATCGGCCGGCACGCGCGGCTCGGCACCGGCACGATCGGCGCGATCCTGCGCCCGCCGCGCACCCGCGCGGAGGAGCGCGGCGCCTATCAGTTCGCGCTCGACATCCTGACCCTGTTCGGCAACCGCCTGCTGCCGCGCGCGACGCAGCCGGTCGCGACGCTGTCCTACGCCAACCGCCGCCGCGTGGAGATCGCCCGCGCGCTCGCCACGCGGTCCGCGGCTGCTGATGCTCGACGAGCCGACCGCGGGCATGAACCCCGCCGAGACGCTGGAGCTGGCCGAGCAGATCAAGAGCCTGCACGCGCACGGCCTGACCATCCTGCTGATCGAGCACAAGCTCGATGTGGTCACGCAGCTTGCCGACACGGTGATCGTGCTCGACCACGGCGAGAAGCTCGCCGAAGGGCGGCCGGACGAGGTGCGGCGCAACGAGGCGGTGCTGACCGCCTATCTCGGCCGCGCGGCGCGGGAGGCAGCGCGTGCCGCGTGAGGGCGCCGCCCCGCTGCTCGAGTTCCGCGGCGTGCACACGTACTACGGCGACCTGCACGTGCTGAAGGATGTGAACTATGCCATCGCGCGGGGGGAAATCGTCGCCCTGCTCGGCGGGAATGCATGCGGCAAGTCGACCACGATGAAGACGATCATGGGCGTGGTGCGCCCGGCCCGCGGAGCGGTGCTGTTCGAGGGCGAGGCGATCGAGCGCCTGCCGACCGCCGAGCGCGTGCGCCGCGGCATCGCGCCGGTGCTGGAGGCGCGGCGGCTGTTCCCGCGCATGACCGTGTTCGAGAATCTGGAGATGGGCGCTTACACGCGCCCGCGCGGCCCCGAATTCGCCGCGGACCTGGAGCGCGTCTATGCGCTGTTTCCCCGCGTGAAGGAGCGGCGCACGCAGCTTGCGGGCACGCTCTCGGGCGGCGAGCAGCAGATGGTGGCGATCGGCCGCGCGCTGATGGCCCGACCGCGCCTGATCTGCATGGACGAACCCTCGATGGGCCTGTCGCCGCTGTTCGTGGAACAGGTGTTCGATATCATTCAGGCGATCAACGCGCAGGGCACGACCATCTTCATGGTCGAGCAGAACGCGGCGATGGCGCTGGCCATCGCGCACCGCGCGTATGTGCTGCAAACAGGGCAGGTAGTCCTGTCGGGCAGTGCTGGCGAATTGCGCGACAATCCTGCGATCCGCGAGGCGTATCTCGGCGAGTTGCAGGTGACACCGGGATAACGTCCCGAATCCATTGTGGCCGGGTGCGGCACAAACGATTGACACGCTCGCACGCGCGTCGGCTAACTGGCGCGTAACCAATAAAGTGGCGCATTGGCGCCGGAGGAAATCGTCATGAAATCCATGTTAACGACGGCCATCGCGGCCGTCGCGTTTGGCTTTTGCGCGGGTCTGATCCCGAACGACACCGCGTCGGCGCAAACACCGGCGACGCCCATGGCGGGAATTCCCAAGGGCGAGGCCGTGCAGCCCTGGGGCCTGCCGCCGCCGCCGCCCGGGATCGGGCCGGTGGAGTTGTTCGCGGACATCCACGACAAGCCGCAGGGCAAGTTCCTTGAAGGCGGGGCCTTCGACAACGACGGAAATTTCTGGTTCGTCGCCATCGGCAGCGGATGGGTTTCCTACTTGACGCCGGATGCGAAGCTCGTGCCCGTTTTCAACTGTGATCCGCCGGCGGAGCTCGGTTTCGCCTGCGAGCCGCAGGGCACGCGCTGGCACGATGGCAAGCTCTATCTGACCACGCGCCATCTCGGGATCATGGTCTATGATCCGAAGACGAAGAAGCTGAGTTCGCTGGTCGCGGCCTTTCGCAATCAGCTCTTCAAGGGTCCGAACGACCTCGACTTCGACGCCGAGGGCAACCTGTTCTTCACCGATCCCTGGGGGACCGGCGTTGGGCCGGATCTGGCTGACCGCGCAGGCTCGGTCTATCAGTATTCGACCGAGGGCGTGCTGCGGCGCGTCATCTCGATCAGCAGCTTTCCCAACGGCATCGCCGTGTCGCCGGACGACAACGTGCTCGCCGTCGCGGACTTCGCCGCCAACCGGATGCTCTACTACTCGTTCCTGAACGGGCCGAACGCGGCGTGCACGCAGTGTGCGAAGGACCCGTCGCATACGACGTTCTTCTTTGCGACCGGTGGCAGCTACAACCCCGGCGCGGGCGGTCCGGACGGCATCCACTACGATGTTCACGGCAACCTCTGGGCCATGATGGGCATCGGCGGGATCATGGAATACGACCCGCGCGGCGTGATCATTGGCTACGTGCCGCTGCCGAACGGCGATCCGGCGGGCACGAACTTCGCGTTCGGCGGTCCCGACAACCAGTACATCTACATGGAAGGAGCCGTGAGCGGCACGGTGTACCGCTTCAAGGCGCCCTATCCGGGCCTGATCGGACCGGGCGGCGTGCGCCTGCCGGCGCAGCACTGATCGTGCGCCACGACCGGCCGGGGCGGACTTCGCCCCGGCCGGGTCTCGCCGGGCCGCGCGGCGGCGGATTAACCTCTCGTTGAACGAGCTTGGCGGACCATCGGGGCGCCCACGCCCCGGAAGTCCGCATGCTGAAGCTTGTTGCCTGCGTCACGGAACAGCACGATCTGCGCCTGGTCGGCCTGTCCGTGCTGGTGTGCCTGCTGGCGGCGATCACCGCGGTCAGCCTGCTTGCCCGTGCGCTCGGCGCGACCGGGCGCGTCCGGGCGGGCTGGCTCTGCGGCGCCGGTATCGCGTTCGGCGCCGGCGTGTGGGCAGCGCATTTCATTGCGATGCTGGGATACCTGCCGACGATCGGGTTGGGGTTCGGCCTCGGCTATGATCCGCCGCTGGTCGCGCTGTCGCTCGCGGTGGCACTCGGGGTCACCACCGCGGCCTTCGCCGTCGCGGCGCAGGGCGGCGGCCGCTGGGCGGCGGCCGGCGGGGCGATGCTGGGCCTCGGCATCGGCGGCATGCACTTCCTTGGTGTCGCGGCGCTGCAGTCGATGGTGGTGGTTCGCTATGCCCCGGACTACTGCGTGGCGGCGTGGCTCGCCGGCGTCGCGCTCGGCGTGCCGGCGCTCGAGCTCGCGATGCGGCGGCGTTTCTTCCCGGCGGCGGTGCTGGCAGCGCTCGCCGTGGTGGCGCTGCACTTCATCGCCATGACCGGCACGACGATGCTGGTGCTCGGCAGCGGCATCGGGGCGGCCAACGTGCTCGCCGGCGCGCCGCTCGCAGGCATGGTTGCCGCGGTCGTGCTGTGCATCCTGGTGGCGAGCCTGATTGCCGCGGTGACGGACGGCTATCTCGAACGGCGCAGCCGGGCCGAGGCGGAGCGGCTGCGCCGGTTCGCGGACTCCACGTTCGAGGGCATCCTGTTCCTGCGCGACGGCATCGTGACCGACGTCAATGCGCCGCTCTGCCGCATGCTCGGCCGCCCGTCCGAGGCGATCGTGGGGCTGCGGCTGGATGCGTTCGTGGTGCGCCCGCGCAACGCGCCGCCCCAGGCGGCCAGCACGGCGGAGGCGGATCTTGTCGACGCGGCGGGCGAGACGCGGCCGGTTGAAATCCTGATCCGCAAGGTGGGCGAGGGCAGCGGCGAGGCGGTGATGGCGGTGCGCGACCTTACCGACCGGCGGCGCGCCGAGCAGCGCATCCAGCATCTCGCGCACCATGACAGCCTGACCGGGCTTGCCAACCGCACGCTGTTCCGCGACCGGCTGGCACAGGCCATGGCGCTGGCTGAGCGGTCCGCGCGCGGCATTGCGCTGCTCTGCCTCGACCTCGACGGGTTCAAGGCGGTGAACGACCTGATGGGCCACCCGGTCGGCGACGCGGTGCTGATCGAGGTGGGCAACCGCCTGGTTGCGTGCCTGCGCGAATCCGACACCGTCGCGCGGCTCGGCGGCGACGAGTTCGCGATCGTGCTGTCCTTCGTCGACCAGCCGCGCGGGGCGGCCGGGCTCGCGGCACGGGTGGTAGAGTTGCTCGCCGAGCCGTTCGAGGTCGCGGGCCAGCGCGTCTGCATCGGCACCAGCGTCGGCGTGGCGCTGTATCCCTCCGATGCCGCGGCGCCCGAGACGCTGCTGCGCAACGCCGACCTCGCTCTCTATCGCGCCAAGCACGACGGCAAGGGCACGTTCCGCTTCTTCGAGCAGGCGATGGACGAGCGGCTGCAGCAGCGGCGCATGATGGAGCAGGAGCTGCGCCTTGCGATGCTGCGCGAGGAGTTCAGCCTGGACTATCAGCCGCTGTTCGACGGCGCCTCGCTCGCGATCGAGGGGTTCGAGGCGCTGCTGCGCTGGCAGCATCCCGAGCGCGGGCGCATCTCGCCCGGCGAGTTCGTGCCGGTGGCGGAGGAGAGCGGATTGATCGTCCCGCTCGGACGCTGGGTGTTGCAGAGCGCGTGCGCCGAGGCGGCGTCGTGGCCGGTGCCGCGGCGGGTCGCGGTGAATCTCTCGCCGGCGCAGTTCAAGCAGCGCGACCTGGCACAGATGGTGGGCCAGATCCTGAAGGACACCGGGCTTGCCGCGCCCCGGCTCGAGCTTGAGATCACGGAGGGCATCCTGATCGACGATTCGGCGCGGGCGCTGGTGATCCTGGGCGAGCTGAAGGCGCTCGGGGTGCGCATCGCGCTCGATGATTTCGGCACCGGCTATTCCAGCCTGAGCTATCTGCGCCGCTTCCCGTTCGACAAGCTGAAGATCGACGCCTCGTTCGTCCGCGCGCTGAGCGAAGGCGGCGAGGCAGAGGCGATCGTGCGGGCGATCATGGCGCTGGGCCGCAGCCTGGGTCTGTGCGTCACCGCCGAGGGGGTGGAGACCGAGGATCAGCTTGCCCGGCTACGCGCCGAGAATTGCGACGAGGTGCAAGGCTTCCTGCTGGGCCGCCCGCTGCCGCCGGATGCGCTGCCGATGCGGCAGCAGGCGCCGGACCCGCTGGCCGCTGCCGTCTGAGTCCTCAGCCCGTCGCGAGCAGCTCCGTCGCCAGCCGTTCCCACTCCGCGCCGAGCGCGTCGGCAGCGGGCGGACGGCCGGCGCGGGCGTACCAGTAGCGGGCGTTGTCGGCGTCGCCCTCCTTGCGGTGCAGATAGGCGTGCACCGCGGCGCCGGCGTGGTCGTCCTGGTCCTGCGCGCAGGTGTGGGCGCGGCCCCAGTCGCCCTTGGCGTCCCACCACAGCCCTTCCAGCGCGAAGCCGAGGCCCGGCGGCGGCGCCGGTGCCGCCAGCGAGGCGCGGAATGCGTCCAGGTCCATCGCTCAGCCCTCCAGCAGGCGGCGCAGCTTCGCGACCGCCGAGTCTAGGGGTGGTGAGCACCTTCCGTCCGGTCAAGGCGGCGACCGCCGGGGCGGCGCGGGCGAGGCTGAACTGCGCGAGGGCGATCACGTCGCAGCCGCCGAGCGCGTGCCCGGCGGCCTCGGCCGCGAGCCGGTCGTGCGCCGCGCCGTCGCCGCCTTCGAGCGCCGCCAGCGCGCCCTCGGCGAGTGCAGGGACGACGTTGGCGCCGGCGCCGAACTCGGCCGGCATGCTGGCGAGCGTGGGCGGAAAGGTCGCGAGCAGGCCGATCCGCCCGCCGGTGCCGGCCGCCGCCAGCGCGGCCTCGATCATCGCCTCGTTCGGCCGCAGCACCGGCAGCGGTGCGAGGGCGGCCGCGGCGGCGGCGATCGCCGGACCGAAGGCGGAGCAGGTGAACAGCAGGCCGTGCGCGCCGGCATCGGCCGCGTAGCGCGCGAGCGCGATGATGCGCGTCGGTGATCGCCGGCGCCAGCGCGCCGGCCGCCGCCAGATCGGCCGAGAGGCTGTCGTCGAGCAGGTTCACCCGCCGCGCCTCCGGCCACAGGCGCAGGAACGCGTCCTCGACCGGGGCGACGGAGTGGCGCAGGGCGTGGATCAGCGCGACGCGCATCGGCGCTCAGCCGGAGGGGCAGCGGACCAGCGGGTTCGGAAAGTCCTTGCAGCCGGGGAAGGTGATCTCGTTGTTCGACCGCCGCTGCACGACCAGGCCGTCCCGATCGCCGCAGCCGAACCCGACCGCGATCGGCGGCGTCTGCAGGCCGAGCAGCGGGTTCGCCGTGGCCGCCGGCGGGGCCGCCGGGGCGAAGCGGAATTCGGTGCGGCCGCCGGCGGTGCGCGCGGTCGCGATCACCCGCTCGACATAGGTCACATCCGTGAGCGTGGCGCGCATGACCACGTCGCGGGTGAAGATCACCGTCGGCTGCGCGAGGCAGGCTTGGGCGCTGATGTTCGACGAGACCGGGAACAGGCCGCCGGTCCAGACCCCGAACAGCCATGCATGCGGCGGCGCCGCGGCCTGCGCGGGGCCGGGCGCCGGGGCGGCAAGGGCGAGGGCGAGGGCAAGGCAGGCGGCGCGGTGGCGCATGTTCACGGTCCCGGCAATGCGTGGTGGCGGCGACGATAGCCGCGCGAGGCGGGCGACGGCCAGAGCGCGGAGCGACTTGTCCTGCTCGCGACACTGAAGGTTGCTCCGGCCGCCGCCGCATGGCATGGCGCGGCATGCTCCAGCGCCTCTACTTTCGCGTGCTTGCGCTCGCCGCCGGTCCGCGTGCGCCGTTCTGGCTCGCCGGCGTCGCCTTCGCCGAGGCGAGCTTCTTCCCGATCCCGCCGGACGTGCTGCTGATCCCGATGATCCTGGCACGCCCGCGCGCGGCCTGGCGGCTGGCGCTGATCGCCACCGTCGCGAGCGTGGTGGGCGGCGCGTTCGGCTATCTCATCGGCTACGCGCTGTTCGACCAGCTCGCGGCACCGCTGCTCGCGGCCTACGGGTATCAGGCGGCGTTCGCGAAGTTTCAGGCGACCTACGCGCAGTGGGGCCTGTGGGTCATTCTCGTCAAGGGACTGACGCCGATCCCGTACAAGATCGTCACCATCGCGTCCGGCGCGGCGCATTTCGACTTCGCCGTGTTCATGGCGGCGAGCGCGGTGACGCGCGGGGCGCGCTTCTTCCTGCTGGCCGCACTGCTCCGCGCCTTCGGGCCGGCAGTGCGTGACTTCATCGAGCGGCGGCTGGCGCTGGTCACGACCGCGATCGCCGCAGGGATCATCGGCGGGTTCCTGGCGCTCCGCTTTTTATAACGGACGGTAAACCCTTGCCGGTGCAACGAAGCGCCGCGATGATGGCGCGCGGGTCGCCGGCGCGACCCATAATCGGGGGGCAGGCGGATGGCTGAGGACTACGAGAAACTGGTGAAGACCTTCACCAAGCAGTTCGACAAGGTCGTGGACGTGGCGGGCAGCGTCGCCGGCCTCGCCGAGATGATCAAGGAACAGGGCAACAAGGGACGAGCGCTGTTGGCCAAGGTGAAGGAGGAGCCGGACGACCCCTCCTACAAGGCCGCCACCAAGGCGTTCGAGGCGGTGGAGAAGGGCAAGGGCGCGCTGATCAAGGAAGTCAACGTCCTCAAGGACGAGTGCGATGCGCTGACCACCGCGCAGGAGGCGATCGAGAAGGCGGCCGCCAAGCTGACCAAGAAATAGCCGCCGCTACTGCGCCTGCACCGGCGCGCAGTTGCTGCGCCCGGCCATCACGCAGTCCTGCACCTGGCTCACCCCGCGCAGCGTGTGCGAAAGCCAGAGCCCGCCCGCGACCAGCACCGCGATCACGACCAGCGCGATCAGCGCGCCCCGCCGGGGGCCGCCGCGTCGGGGCTTCATCGGGCGCCTCGTCCTGCGGCGTCGGTCATGCTGCCTCCGAAATGCGTTGACAGGCCAGGAGTTGGCCGGGCAGTTGGCGGCATGCGCAGGCTTCCGGCAATCGCGTTGCTGTTGGCCCTGATCTGCTGCCGCCGCGCGGCCCGCCGCGGCCGCCGACCGGTGGTTTACGACCAGCGACGGCGTGCGCCTGCACTACATCGAGCAGGGCCGCGGCCCGACCATCGTGCTGGTGCCGGGCTGGACCATGCCGGCCTGGATTTTCGGTGCCCAGATCGCCGATTTTTCCAAGCACTACCGCGTCATCGCGTTCGATCCGCGCGCCCAGGGCGAGAGCGAGCTTGCCGCCGACGGCTACGAGCCGAACCGGCGCGCCCAGGACATCGCCGAACTCATCCGCGCGACCGGTGTTGAACCGGTGTTGCTGGTGGGATGGTCGCTCGGGGTGCTGGATTCGCTCGCTTACGTGCACACGCACGGTGATTCCCGGATCGCCGGGCTGGTGCTGATCGACAACTCGGTGGGCGAGGACCCGCCGCCGGTCGCATCGCGCCACCGCGCGCAGCGCCGCCGGCCGGCGTCGCGCGAGGTGCGGATGCGCGCCTTCGTGCGCGGCATGTTCGTCCACCCGCCGCCCGCGGCATGGCTGGACCGCCTGACCACCGAGTGCCTGCGCACGCCCGAACCGGCCGCCGAGGCGCTGCTCTCCTATCCCGAGCCGCGCAGCTACTGGAAGGAGGCGGTGTATTCGACGGACCGCCCGGTGCTCTACGTCGTGACCCCGCGGCTGGCGGGGCAGGCGGCGAATTTGCAGTTGCATCGCGCCGAACGCCGAGGCGGTGGTGATGCGCGGCGTCGGGCACGCACTGTTCGTCGACGATCCGCTCGGCTTCGACGCCCTGGTCGAGAGTTTCATCCGGCGCCGCGTCTGGCCGTGATCGCCCGCGCCGCGGCGCTCGCGCCGCTCTTCCTGGTCTCGGCCGCCGCGCTGGGGTTCGAGATCGCGCTCACGCGGTATTTCGCGGTCGCGAAATGGTCGGAATACGGCTACTGGGTCATCTCCATCGTGCTGGCCGGCTTCGCGCTGAGCGGCGTGGTGCTGGCGCTCGCCCGCGACTGGTTCGTCCGCCATGGGCCGGCGTGGCTCGCCGGGCTGCCGGCGGCGCTGATCGTGGCGGGGGCGGTGGGCTACCATCTCGCCACCGTCAATCCCTTCAACCCGCTGCAATTGCAGAATCCGACGACGGTCGCGCCGCAACTGCTTGACATTGCGGGATACTACGCCGCGCTGCTGCCGTTCTTCAGCCTCGCCGGCCTGTTCGTGGGGCTGAGCTTCGTGCTCAACCCGACCCGGCTCGGGCCGGTCTATGGCGCCGACCTGACTGGGCGCGGGGGTGGGGGCGGCGCTGGTGCTGGCGCTGATGGCGTTTGTGCACCCGTTCCGGCTGACCGCCGCGCTGCTGCCGCTGCTGGCGCTGGCGGCGGCCTTCGCGCCGCGGCGGCGCGCGGCGCTGCCGGCGGCACTCGCGGCGCTGCTGGCGGCGGAGGCGCTGCTGCTGCTCGACGACCGCGCCGCCTTCAACGATTTCAAGGCGATCTACGCGCCGCTGCACACCGAGGGCAGCCGGGTGCTGGCCGAGCGCACCTCGCCGCGCGGCCTGTACCAGCTGCTCGACGATTTCACCGAGCGGGTGGACACCGACGTCTCCAACAACGCCGGCATGCTCAACATCCCCGGCCCGCCGACGACCTTCGGCCTGTATCGCGACGGCAACCGCATCGCCGCCCTGCCGCGCCCGCCCGGCGCGGTCGGCGGACTACGCGCCGGCGACGCTGGGCGCGCTGCCCTACGTGCTGCGGCCGCATGCGCGCGTGCTGCTGATCGGCGTCTCCGGCGGGTTTCGCATCGCCGAGGCCAAGGCGCTCGGCGCCGGCGCGATCACGGCGCTGGAGCCCGAGCCGATGCTGAACGCGGCCTTGCGTCGCGGGCTGGGGCCGGCGCCCCCGGCCGCCATGCCGGTCTCCGCCGCCAGCCCGCTCGCCGCGGTGCGGACGGGCGGAGGCTACGACATCATCGACATTGCCGGCGATTTTCTGGACGCGGCGGAGGCCAATGCCAGCGCCTTCAGCGTGGAAGCCCTCGCCGCCGATCTCCGCGCGCTGCGGCCGGGCGGGATCGTCTCCATCCCGGTCTCGATCCGCGAGTTCCCCGCCTATGCGCTGCGCATGCTGGCGACCGCGCGCGCGGCGCTGCGCGCGGCGGGCATCGCCGACCCGGCCGCGCATGTCCTTGTCTACCGCTCGGCGTGGAACGCCCGGATCCTGCTGTCCAACGCCCCGTTCGATGCGGCGACGCATCGCCGCCGCCCGAGGCGTTCAGCGATCAGCGTTCCTTCGACGTCTCGTTCTATCCCGGCCTGGACCCGACGGCGCACGTGCCAATATCTACAATGACTTGCCCGCGGTCTCTTTCGAGGAAGGCGAGGTCACGTCGGGCGGTGCCGCCGATGACGCGATCGCCGACGAGGCCGGTGTCGTGCTGGCCGGCGGCGCGGCGCCCTCGGCGCGCAGCTTCAACCTGAGCCCGATCACCTTCGACCGGCCCGCCTACTACGCGCTGCTGCGCCTGGACCGGCTCGGCACGCTGCTGCGCCGGCTGGAGCTGCTGCCGCAGGCGGAGGTCGGGGCGCTGGTCAATCTTGCCGTGCTGGCGCAGGCGGCGGTGATCGCGGTGCTCGTCCTGCTGCTGCCGCTGGCGGCGCGGCGCCGGCTGCGGGTGCGGCCGGGGGCGGCGCTGCGCGCGGCGGTGCTATTTCGCCGGCCCTCGGGCTCGGCTTCCTGGCGATCGAGATCCTGCTGATCGAGCGGGCGAGCTTCTTGCTCGACGACCGGACCTCCGGCTTCGCCCTGGTGCTGACCGGGATGCTGATCTTCTCCGGCCTCGGCAGCATGGCGAGCGCGCCGGCTTGCGGCGGAATCCGCGGCGGGGTGCCGCGATCGCGGCCGGGGTCGTGGTCGCGTGGTGCGCGCTCATGCTGGTGGCGCTGCAGCCGCTGCTGCTGGCGGCGGTGGGGCTGCCGGCCTGGGCGCGGGCCGGCGTGGTGCTGGGGCTGTCCGCGCCGGTGGCGTTCGCGCTCGGCATGCCGTTCCCGCTGGGGCTCGCGCAGGTGGCCGAGGGCGCGATGCTGCCCTGGGCCTGGGCGTTGAACGGCGCGTTTTCGGTCGTGGCGACGCCGCTCGCCAACCTGCTCGCGCGCGAGCAGGGGTTTCGCGGGGTTCTGCTGCTGGCACTGATGTTGTATGCACTCGCCGTGATTACCTTCCCCGGTCAGAGGAAGACCTTGCCGTGGCCGAACGCCTCTCCGCGCTGACCCGCCGCCGGCTGCTTGCAGCCGGGCTCGCCGCGCCGTTCGTGTTGACCGGGCGCGCCCGCGCGGCCTCGGCCGTGCCGTGGTCGCGTCACGCCTATGAGACGGCGATGATCAGGTCCGGCCGCCCGGTCTCGCTGACCGCGGCGCAGTTCGACGCGATCCAGGCGCGCAAGCCGGCCGCAATGAAGCGCATCGAGCAGTATCTGCGCGAGCGGCAGGGGGCGGCCGATCCGGCGGTGATGGCGGCGTTCGAGGCGGTGCCGCGCGAATACTTCCACTATCTTTACGACGAGCACCGCGCGACGCCCGGCGATGCGTACGAGGAGAATCCAAAGCCCTGGGCGCTCGGCTACGGCTCGGCGCTGTCGGACTATCTCGGGCAGGCGTACATGACGCAGGTGTGCCGGCCGAAGCCCGAGCACGTGACGCTGGAGATCGGCACGGGCAGCGGGTTTCAGAGCGCGCTGCTCTCCCGCATCGTGCGCCGCGCCTACTCGATCGAGATCATCGAGCCGCTCGGCCATGCCGTGTCGAAGATCTTCGCGCCGCTGGGCTACGACAATGTCCAGACGCGCGTCGGCGACGGATACTACGGCTGGCCGGAAGTGGACGGCGGGTTCGACATCATCATCGTCACCTGCGCCGCCCAATACGCGCCGCCCGATCTGCTGAAGCAGCTCAAGCCAAGCGGGCGGATGGTGATTCCGATCGGGCAGCCGTTCAAGCGCGGGCAGATCCTCTACATCTATACGAAGGACGCGGCCGGCAAGGTGCACTCGCGGCGCGATGTCGGCGTGTATTTCATCCCGATGACCGGCGTCATGTCGAAGACGCCGGCACCGAAGGTGCTGTAGCGGCAAGCGCGGGCGAGCGCATCCTATCCCTACTCTCCCTCTCCCGCTTGCGGGAGAGGGGCGGGGTGAGGGCCGTTACTCCGGCCGCAGGATCAGCACGTCGGACTGGCCGACGAAATCGGCGAGCGGCTGGTCGGGATGGCGGAACAGGTGGCGCTCCACGATCAGGTGCCGCGTGGCCGTGTTCTTCTCGCAGTGTTCGTTGATGAAGAGCCCGCCCACCGGCTCCTCGCCCTCGCCCGGCGGCGTATCGTGGCAGGTCCAGCCGTCATCGCCGTAGTGCGTGCGGGCCTGCAATCCGAACAGGAATGCCTTCTTGCGCAGATAGAGGCGCGCGTGCGGATCGGTCGTGATGTGGATGCCGTCCAGCCGCTTGTCGTCGCCGATCAGCAGCGCGAGCAACACCGGCTGGCCGGCCACGCGCGTGCCGGCGTAGGAATTGTTCAGCCGCGCCAGCGGATTCGCCGTCGGGTCGTAGCGGAAGCTCACCGCGTGCAAGCCGAAGGCACCGCGCGGACATTTCTCGTATTCGCTCCAGCCGGCGAGCTTGGTCGCGGGTGCGTCGGCGCATGCGAGGTCGATGTAGCCAGCGGCCGGCAGTGCCTCCACCGGCTCGCCCACGCGGAACGCGCGCAGGTCCGCGGGCTCCTCCGCAAGAGCGGGGGCAGCCAGCAACAGCGCGGCCAGCATGGGCAGCAGGCGATGCATCATGTCAGTCCTTTCCCGGCGCCGCGGTGCGGTAAACGTTGCAGACGCGCGAATCGCTGCCCCAGAACGCGACGCAATCGGCGAGGGTCGTCGCGCCTTTGCCCTTCACGTGGTCGATGATGTACGTGACCACGGCCTCGATATCGTGCAGCCGCAGGTAGGTGACCGGCGGCTCGGGCGGCATCTGCTTGTCGAGGTCGCTGCGGCTCAAACCGTCGCAGGGCTTGGCCGGATCGTCGTAGGCGTCGCGCATGTGGTACGGCATTCCCGTCCCGGGGCGCCCGCATTCGACGGTGTGGATGATCTGCTCGCGCGTGAGCTCTGTGGCCCGCAACGACAATGCGGCGCCGCCGTAGCCGCCGCCGCCGCTGCCATCCCATTTGTGGCAGCCCATGCAGTTGGCCTTGCGAAAGACGTGCTTGCCCTCGGCGTCGGGATCCTGCGAGGGCGACGCGGACTGTGCCGCGACATGGCCGCTGGCGGCCAGCACGAAGAGGCCGACGAGCAGCCAGGCTTGTATGCGCATGCGTGTTTCCGGAACGGCGAGGGAGCCCGCACGACCGTGCGGGCTCCCTTCCCTTCTTTAAGACTACAGGCTGAAGACGAAGAGCATCGACCCAGGCTGGATCCCCTTCAACCCCGGGGTCCCGTCGATGAACCACTTGTCCCACGCCCCGCCCTGGCCGGCGAGGATGGCGATGTACTGCTTGCCATCGGCGGTGAACGTCATCGGCGGGGCGCTAAGCCCGCAGCCGCAGTGGAACTCCCAAACCTTCGCGAGCGTCTTGGCGTCGAACGCCGCGAGCGTGCCGTCCGGCTGGCCGGTGAACACGAGGTCCGGGGTCGCCAGCATGCCGCCGAGCAGCGGATACGGCGTCTCGGCCTTCGCCACTTCCTTGCCCGTCGTCACATCCACGGCGGTCACGCTGCCGGTGATGCGGAACGGCTGGCTCGGCCCGCCGCCGGTGAAGAAGTTCCGCGGCTTGAAGGAGTTCGGCGCGGTGACTGCGACCTTGATGTGGTTGCAGCTCTCGATCACCGGGATGTACCACAGGTGCAGGTTCGGGTTGTACGCCGTCGGCGGCCAGTTCTTGCCGCCCATGTTGCCCGGGCAGATATCGGTCTCGAGGTTGGAGCGGCTCGGCGTCACCGCCGCGTTGTAGCGCTGCACCTGCGCCTTCGGGTCGTATTCGGCCGGCTTGCCGGTCTCCTGATCGACGCCCTTGGTCCAGGTGACCTTCTTCACGAACGGCAGCGCCCAGACGAACTGGCCGTTGGTGCGGTCGACGGCGTAGCCGAAGCCGTTGCGGTCGGCCTCGATCGCGAGCTTCATCGGCTTGCCGTGCACCGTCGCGTCGACCAGCACGTTCTCCGAAACGCTGTCGTAGTCATACGGGTCGTTCGGCGTGTGCTGGAAATACCACTTCAGCTTGCCGGTATTGGCATCCAGGCCGAGCGAGCTGTCGGTGTAGAGGTTATCGCCGGGACGGTATTCGTTGTCCCAGTCCGGCCCCGGATTGCCGACGCCCCAGACGATGGTGTCGGTGGCCGGGTCGTAGCTGCCGGTGACCCAGGTGGAGCCGCCGCCGGTCGCGGCCGCGTCGTTGCTGCCCTTCCAGGTTTCGATCCCGGGCTCGCCCTTGGTCGGGATCGTGTAGGTGCGCCAGATCTCCTTGTGCGTGTTGAGATCGGTCGCTGCGATCCAGCCGCGGATGCCGTACTCGGCGCCGGCCACGCCTGTGATCGCCATGTCCCTGACAATCAGCGGCGCGCCGGTCACGACCTCGCCGCGATCCGGGTTGGCGACCGCGCGCTGCCAGGCGATCTCGCCGGTCTCCTTGTTCGTCGCGATCAGCCGCCCGTCGAGCGTGTGCGAGATCACGAGCCCCTTCCACAGCGCCGCGCCGCGGTTGTCGACGCCGCAGCAGGCGATGGCGCCGGCCCAGTCGTGATCGGTCTTCGGGTCCATCTTCCAGAGCAGCTTGCCCTGGCCGCCATGCGCGTCGATCTTGTAGACCGAGCCCCAGCCGTCGGTGACATAGAGGAAGCCGTTCTCGGCCAGCGGCGTACCCTCAAGCCCGCCATGCGCCCAGATGCCGCCGCCTTCCACACCGCCGAGCTGGACGGTGAAGGCGACCTTCAGGTTCTTCACCGTTTCCCGGTTGATCTGATCGAGCGTGGAGAAGCGGTGCGCCGAATAGTCCTTGTGATGGGTGATCCAGTTGCCCTGCTCCTTGTCGGCGTTGAGCAGACGCTCCTGCGTCATCTCATCGCCGGCGGCGCGCGCAGGCGCTGCGGCGAGCAAGGCGGCGGCGCTGCAGCCCAACGCAAGCACGCAAGCGCGACCAATCACGGATCGCGACAACTTCATGTCCGGTTCCTCCCGTTAATGCAGTCGGGTTTTTCCCTGGCGGTTAGCCTTCGACCGAGCGGCGCGGGAAGTCAAGGCGGAAGATACCGTGAGCGTTGTGCTGCGAACGATGGATCGCGCGCCGCCTGCGTGTGCGCGGCGGCAATGGTCATGTGGCGAAACGACGGCGGTGGTATTCATCCGACAATCGACGCGCACCGGACCTTTGTTCGAAAAGATTCGAAATAGCGCTTGCGGGTGACCGCTGCGCCGCGCATGGTATTTCCATGAAGGTCGAACAAGCGGCAGGACAGCTTGAAGCGCTGGGCAACCCGACGCGGCTGCGCATCTACCGCGCGCTCGTGCGCGCGGGTGAACCCGGCCTGCCGGTGGGGCGGCTGCAGGAGCGAATCGGGATCGCCGCCTCCACGCTCTCGCATCACCTGCATCGCCTGATCCTCACCGGCCTGGTGACGCAGGAGCGGCAGGCGACGACGCTGATCTGCCGCGCCAACTACGCGACGATGGATTCGCTGCTGGGCTTCCTCACCGCCGAGTGCTGCGCCGACGCGCCTGCCGCGACGGCGCGCAAGGCGGTGGCATGAGCCGTCCTTCGGCCCTTACTTCGAAAATTCCGGAACCAGAGAAGGAGATGTCTGTGACGCCCGAACACCTTCCCGTCGCGATCATCGGCGGTGGTCCGGTCGGACTCGCCGCCGCCGCGCATGCGCTGGCACGCGGCCTGCCCGTCAGTCTCTATGAAGCCGGCGCCACCGTGGGCACCACTGTCAGGGACTGGGCCCATGTGCGTATCTTCACGCCCTGGGAGCTGTCGATCGACGCCGCCTGCCGCGCGCTGCTGGAGCGGAACGGCTGGCGGATGCCGCCCGTGGGCGAGATGCCGACCGGCGCGGCGCTCTATGCGCGCTATCTCAAGCCGCTCGCGGCGACACCGGAACTTGCCGCGGTCATCGAATGCGATGCGCGCGTGGAAGCGATCACGCGGCGCGGCGCCGACAAGGTGCTGGGGCGGGACCGCGCCGCGCGCCCCTTCGTGCTGCATCTCGCGGCGGCGGACGGCACTCGGCGCGAGGTGCTCGCCCGCGCGGTGATCGACGCCTCCGGCACCTGGAACACGCCCAACCCGCTCGGCGCCGACGGGCTGCCCGCGCGCGGCGAGCGCGAGAATGGGTCGCGCATCGCCTATGGGATGCCAGACGTGCTCGGGCGTGATCGCGGTCACTATGCCGATGCCCGCACGCTCGTCATCGGCGCCGGCTATTCGGCGGCGAACGTGCTGCTCGACCTGGCACGGCTGGCCGAGGCAGCGCCTGGGACGCAGGCGACGTGGGTCGTGCGCGGCAGCGACCTCGCGCGCGTCTATGGCGGCGGCGTGCGCGACCAGTTGCCGGCGCGCGGCGAACTCGGCTGGCATCTGCAACAGCTTGTCGAGCGCGGGGCGATCGCCCTCGTCGCGGGCTTCGCCGCGACCGCGGTCCAGGCGACCGGCGCGGGCCTCGTGCTGGAGGGCGAGACCGCGGAGGGCACGCGCCGCCTCGCCCCGGTCGATCGGATCGTGGTCGCGACCGGCCAGCGCCCGGATCTTGCAATGACACGCGAGCTCAGGCTCGAACTCGACCCCTGGCTGGAGAGCGTGCGCGCGCTCGGTCCGCTGATCGACCCCAACCTGCATTCCTGCGGCGACGTGCCGCCGCACGGCCATCGCGAACTCGCGCATCCGGAACCGGGGTTTTATACGATCGGCGTGAAGAGCTATGGCCGCGCGCCGACCTTCCTGCTCCTCACCGGCTACGAGCAGGCGCGTTCGGTGGTCGCGGCACTCGCCGGCGACGTGGCGGCCGCCGATGACGTGCAGCTTGTTCTGCCTGAGACCGGAGTGTGCCGGGTGCGGCTCGATGACGACGGCGCGGGCTGCTGCGGAGGTGCCGCGCCGGCAGAGGCGGATGCTTGCTGCGTTGCGGATGCGATCGCCATGCAGGCCGGTCGGAGCGGCTGCGGGTGTGTGGAACGATCCTGACAGCAGCGGCCGCGCTTGCACCCCGCGCGGCGCCATCGGATGCTGCGCCGCATGGACCGGAACGTTTTCGACGCGCTCGTCATCGGCGCCGGCATCGCCGGCGCCTCCGCCGCCGCCCATCTTGCCGCCGACCGTCGCGTCGCACTGATCGAGGCCGAGGAGGCGGCCGGCTATCACACCACCGGGCGTTCCGCGGCGATGTGGATCCGCAACTACGGCCCGCCGGCGGTGCAGGACGATGACCGGGCTGTCCCGCCCGTTCTTCGAGGCCCCGCCGCCGGGTTTCTCCGATACCCCGATCATGCTGCGCCGCCCGGTGCTGTTCCTGGCACCGCCGGAGGATGTCGCGCAGCTTCGCGGCATGCTGGAGGCGGGGTTCGGCCTGCGCGAAATCACGACCGCTGACGCGGCGGCAATGGTGCCGGCGCTGCGGCCGGGCTGGGCGGCGATGGCGGCGGTGGAGGCGGATTCGTTCGACATGGACGTGGAGGCGCTGCTGCAGGGGTTCCTGCGCCTGCTGCGCGCCCGCGGCGGCGTGCTCGCGCTGCGCAGCCGGGCCGGGCGCATCGAGCGGCGCGGCGGCGCGTGGGAGGTTGCGGTTACCGACGGTTCGGTGTTCGCCGCCCCGGTGCTGGTCAACGCCGCCGGCGCCTGGGGCGACGCGATCGCGCGCCTCGCCGGCGTGGCGCCGCTCGGGTTGCAGCCGAAGCGGCGCACCGGCGCCATCATCGACCCGGCACCCTGGCCGGTCGCCGGCTGGCCGATGATCAACGACGTTGCGCACACCTGGTACGCGCGGCCTGAGGCGCGGACGAAGCTGATGGTCTCGCCGGCCGACGAGACCGACATGGACCCGCAGGACGTGCAGCCCGACGACCTCGACGTTGCGATCGCCATCGACCGCATGCAGCAGGCGCTGGCGATCGAGGTGCGGCGCGTGGAGCACGCCTGGGCGGGGCTGCGCAGCTTCCTGCCCGACCGCAACCTCGGCATCGGCTGGGACGCGCGGGCGGCGGGGTTCTTCTGGTGCGTGGGGCAGGGCGGCTACGGCATCCAGACCTCGCCCGCCGCCGGCCAGCTCGTCGCCGACCTGATCGCCGGGCGCGATCCGGGCGAGATCGGCCGTCTTCTCGGCAGTCTCGATCCGCGCCGCTTTGGGTGAGCCAGGGATAGCGATCCCAGACCGACCCCGCACTTCTTGAACCGGCGGACAACCCGCAGGTCAATTTCCTGGCCGGCGTTGTCTTGTGGGAGAAGGTCATAGACCGCGATGCGACGGTCGCCGTGGCCGCTACCGTGCCGGCTTGCGCCAATTTGTGCGCGCATGGTTCCGGTAAAGTGATACCGACATGCCTTCTAACTCCCCGGGGCCCCACGTATAGGCATACTCCGGTGCACAACCGCGCGTTGCCGACGTTGGGTGTGCATCGTGACAGTGCCGGCAAGAAACTCGTGCAACCGACGGGAGGACTACGATGAAATACTTCGCCTTAGCGGCGGGTTTGGCCGTCGCCGGATTTGCGATCCCTGCCTCGGCACAGGCGCCGCGCCGAAGCGATGACATGAACATGGAAGTCGGGAAGGCCGGGGATTGTAACGAGATGTCCTGGAACCTGCGGCGCGACGAGCACAATCGCATCCGCGGCGTGGTCTGGTACATCAGCGGCGCCGGCGTGAGCAACGCGATCGGCACCGAGGCCGCGGATGGCACGTTTACGTTCAAGGTCACACCGATCTACGGCAGTGGCCCGAACGGGACCGTGACCGGCAAGCGCAACAAGGACGGCACCATCGACGCCGAACTGAAAGGCCAGCAGTGCTCGACCGGAATGATGCACCTCAAGCATGGCGCGACCTCCACGACGGAATGACGCGACCCTCGGCGCGGGTGCGTCGGGCGGGGACGGAACGACGCGGGCGAGCAGGATCTCGGCGCTAGAGGGGTCATCGGTGCCTCCTGTGCGCCCGCGGCGGGCGGCGAGCCGATCTTTCCGCGCGGCGCGATCCGGGCGATATTGGCCGGCTTCTTGCTAGCCTCGATCCGCGCCGCTTCGCATGAGCCCGGAATGTCGATCCACGCCGCGCTGACCCATCGCACGACCTATCGCTACGACCGCGCCGTCGCGCTCGGCCCGCAGACGATCCGCCTGCGCCCGGCGCCGCATGCGCGCACGCCGGTGCTGTCCTACGCGCTGAGGTCGGCACCCAAGCCGCACTTCCTCAACTGGCAGCAGGATCCGCAGGGCAATTTCCTCGCCCGCGTCGTGTTCCCGGAGAAGGTGCACGGAATTCGACGTGACGGTCGACCTCGTCGCCGACATGGCGACGATCAACCCGTTCGACTTCTTCCTCGAGCCCGAGGCCGAGACCTGGCCGTTCAGCTACGACCCGGTGCTGGAGCAGGAGCTGGCGCCGTTCCGCCGGACCGACGCGCCGTGGGCGCGCTGCTGGCCGCGCTGCTGAGCGAGGTCCCGCGCGAGACGCCGGCGCAACGTCGACATGCTGGTGGAGCTCAACCGGCTGGTCCAGCGCGCGTCGCCTACATCGTGCGCATGGAGCCGGGCGTGTGGTCGCCCGAGGAGACGCTGGCGGCGGGGCGGGGCATCGTGCCGCGATTCGGCGTGGCTGCTGGTGCAGCTGTCTGCGCCATCTCGGCTACGCGGCGCGCTTCGTCTCCGGCTACCTGATCCAGCTCGTCGCCGACGTGAAGCCGCTGCGAGGGGCCGGAGGGGCCGACCGCCGACTTCACCGACCTGCACGCCTGGGCGGAGGTGTATCTGCCCGGCGCCGGCTGGGTCGGGCTCGACGCCACCTCGGGCCTGATGGCGGGCGAGGGGCATATCCCGCTCGCCGCCAGCCCCGATCCGCAGTCGGCCGCGCCGATCAGCGGCGCTGGTGGAGAAGTGCGAGGTCGACGTTCGACTTCGCCATGTCGGTGCGCCGCGTCGCCGAGACGCCGCGCGTCACGAAGCCCTATACGCGACGCGCAGTGGCAGGACATCCTGGCCGCGGGCGCGCGGGTCGATCGGGCGCTGGCCGCCGGCGACGTGCGGCTGACGATGGGCGGCGAGCCGACCTTCGTCGCCGCCGCCGACCTCGACGCGCCCGAATGGAACACCGACGGCGCTCGGCCCGACCAAGCGCCGCTATGCCGGCGCGCTGCTGCGGCGGCTCGTGAAGCTGTGGGCGCCGGGCGCGGCGCTGCACCACGGCCATGGGCAAGCAATATCCGGGCGAGCAGCTGCCGCGCTGGGCGCTCTCTGCCCACTGGCGCGCCGATGGCGAGGCGGTGTGGCGCGAACCGGCGCTGCTCGCCGATCCCGACGACGAGCGCGACACCGCAACCGCCGACGATGCCGGCCGCTTCGCCGTGGCGCTGGCCGAGCGGCTGCAGGTCGATCCGGCGCTGGTCCTGCCGGCGCTATGAGGACATGCACTACTACCTCTGGCGCGAGCACCGGCTGCCCGCGAACGTGCTCGCCGAGGACGCGAAGCTCGCCGATCCGCTGGAGCGGGCGCGGCTGGCGCGCGTGTTCGGCCAGGGGCTTGCCTCGCCGGTGGGCAGCGTGCTGCCGCTGCGCCGCGTGGCGACCAACGGCAGCCGGCGCTGGCAGACCGGGCAAATGGTTCTTCCGCGGCGACACGCTGTTCCTGCTCCCCGGCGACAGCCCGATCGGCTTCCGCCTGCCGCTGGACAGCCTGCCCTGGGCCGATCCCGACCACATCGCCGACGGATTTCGCCCCGGACCCGTTCGCCGCGCGCGATCCCTTGCCTGCGCAGGCCGCCGTACGCCGTGCCTACGAGCGCCGCGCGCATCGAGATTCGTCCCGGTGGCGCAGCCGCTGCCCGCCATCGGGCGCGAGGAACCGGACGCGGTGCGCACCGCGCTGACCGTCGAGCCGCGCGACGGCCTGCTGCACGTGTTCTTCCCGCCGCTCTATGCCGCCGAGGACTGGCTGGACCTGGTCGCGGCGGTCGAGGAGACCGCGGCGGAGATCGGGCGGCCGGTGGTGCTGGAAGGCTACCTGCCGCCGTCCGATCCGCGCCTGCTGCATTTCTCCGTCACCCCCGATCCCGGCGTGATCGAGGTGAACGTGCATCCCGCCGCGAGCTGGGCCGAGCATGTGCAGCGCACCGAGGAGCTCTACGAGGAAGCGCGGCAGGTCGGGCTGAGCGACGGAGAAATTCATGCTCGACGGGCGCCATGTCGGCACCGGCGGCGGCAACCACGTCGTGATGGGCGGCGACCCGCGCCGAGGACAGCCCGTTCCTGCGCCGTCCCGATCTGCTGAAGATCGCTGCTCGGCTTCTGGCACAACCACCCGAGCCTGTCGTTCCTGTTCAGCGGCCAGTTCATCGGGCCGACGAGCCAGCATCCGCGCATCGACGAGGCGCGCGCAGGACGCGGCTGGACGAGCTGGAGATCGCGTTCGCGCAGATCACGCCGTTCCGGCAGGTGCCGCCGTGGCTGACCGACCGGCTGTTCCGCAACATCCTCGCCGACATGACCGGCAACACGCACCGCACGGAGTTCTGCATCGACAAGATGTACACGCCGCGAGGCGGCGCCGGGCGGCGCGGCCTGGTCGAGTTCCGCGCGCTTCGAGATGCCGCCGCATGCGCAGATGTCGGCGGCGCAGATGCTGCTGATGCGCGCCGCCGTCGCCGCGTTCTGGCAGGCGGCCGTACGAGCGGCGGCTGGTGCGCTGGGGCACCCGCCTGCACGACGACTTCATGCTGCCGCACTACGTCGAGCAGGATTTCCTCAACGCGCTGGAGGAACTGAGCGCGCTCGGCTTCCGCCTCGATCCGGCGTGGTTCGCGCCGCATCTGGAGTTCCGCTTCCCGCAGGTCGGCGAGGTGACGGTGCAGGACGTGGCGCTGGAACTGCGCCACGCGCTGGAGCCCTGGCACGTGCTGGGCGAGGAGACCGCGGCCGGCGGCACCGCGCGCTACGTCGACAGCTCGGTCGAGCGGGTGCAGGCGCACGGTGCGCGGGTTGGATCGAGGAGCGGTTCGCTGCTCGCCTGCAACGGCGTCGCGGTGCCGCTGAGCGCGCACCGAGCGCGACGGGCGAGTTCGTCGGCCGGCGTGCGGTTCAAGGCGTGGCAGCCGCCCAGCGCGCTGCATCCGACGATCGCGGCGCAGACGCCGCTGGTGTTCGACGTCTACGACCGCTGGAGCGGGCGCAGCCTGGGCGGCATGACCCACCACGTCGCACATCCCGGCGGGCGCAGCTACGAGACGCTTCCCGGTGAACGCGAACGAGGCGGAGGCGCGGCGGCGGGCGCGGTTCTTTCCCGTTCGGCCACACGCCGGGCCCGATGGCCGAGCCGCCGCTGGCGGTGGGCAGGGAGCATCCGCGCACGCTCGACCTGCGGCGCTTCGCGTAGGGCGGCGCACCTCGCGCGCCGGATGATTTTCTGGTCGATATGGTTGTCTTCTGGTTGACAGTTTCCTTACGATCGGGCAATGCTGTCCCCGAAGCGAAGGGATGGGCGATTTCGATCGCTGCTCCCGTCGCCGCGGCAAGGGAGCGGGCAATGAGGACGATCTACGGGCTGGGGGTCGGCATCATGCTGACCGCGTTGATGCCGATCGCTGCGGCGAGGGCGAACACGGTCACGGTCGACTACTACACGATCGGCGAGCACGACCAGGACGCGAACCATCTCGCGTCCGGCGTCTACGACAACGAGGTGCAGTCGATGCTCGGCCCGCACGGGCTGCCGGTGCTGAACACGTCCGCGTATGGGTGCACCACGGACTGCTACTCGTCCGCGGGCGCGCCGACCGACGTGCTGTCGAACGGCGAGATCACGTATTGGAGCCCGTCGCTCAACAATGGTGGCGCCGGCGGTACCTCCGACGTCACCTTCACCGGCTCCTCGACCGCGTCGCTGCCGTTCAACGTGCCGGTGAACTTCTTTCCGCCGGGCGGCACCGGGTCGAGCGACTCGAGCGGGTTCCAGGCAGCGGTGCTGAGCGGCACCCTGTCCGCGCCGACGACCGAGCTGATCAGCTTCACCATCGGCGCCGACGACATGGCCTTCGCCTATCTCGACGGCCAGGTGGTCTGCGATCTCGGCGGCGTGCACGCCGACTCGGCGGGCACCTGCGTGTCGCCGTTCGACATCGCGGCGGGCTCGCACGCGCTGGAGGTGTTCTTCGTGGACATCAACAACGTGCAGTCGGGCCTGACCTTCGACGTGACGACCACGGGTGTCACCACGTCCGCGGTGCCGGAGCCGACGACGCTCGCGCTGTTCGGCAGCGCCCTCGTGCTCGGCTGGGGCGCCCGCCGCCGCCGGCGCGCCTGAGTCTGCGACACGGCTTCCGACCGCCGCGGCCCGGGCAACCGGCCGCGGCGGTTGCGTTTGTGCCCCGCGCCTCAGCCGCCGCGCTGCGCGTCCAGCCAGCCGTGCAGGAACAGGCGGACCGTCTGCGCCACCCACGCGCCGCGCTGCTCGGCGCTCGGGAAGGTGCCGGAGATGGTGGCCCGGTTGAGCGGCTCGGACAGAAGCATGGCCATGAACTGCCGGGCAGCGAACAGCGCCGCGGGTGAGGTCGGCTCCGTCGGGACGAGAAGGGCGGCGATGCGCGGCGCGCCGCCGTCCGCGCCCGCCTGCTGCAAAGCCTCGACCAGTTCAGGGAAGCGCGCCGATTTGGCGAAGATCAATCGCCGCAGCCCGAGTGCCGCGGGGGAGAGCGCCACGTCGAGGATCGTGCGGCCGGCGCGCTCCAGCGCCGCGCCGATCTCGTCCGACGGCGCGAAGGCCGGCTCGGACGCGGCGTGCCACGTGGCGATGAGGCGTTCGACGACGGCCCGGAACAGCGCCGCCTTGTCCGGGAAGCGCGCATAGAACGTCCGCTTGGCGACCCGCGCCTCGCGCGCCACCGCCTCGATACTGGTCGCGGCGTAGCCGTCGCGCAGGAAGCCCGCCGCGGCCACGTCGAGGATCGCGTCGCCGAGCCGCGCCGCCGCGGGCGCGGTCGGCCGCCCGCCGCTGCGCCTGCGCTTACCAGTAGTAGGCAGGGTGCGGATGCCAGGGATGCGCGGGCACTTCCACGATGCAGCCGGACAGGAGTGCCGCGACGAGGCCGAGACCCGCAAGCCGAAGGATGGATCGCACCCGGATCGCTGCGCGCGACGTGGACATGGCGAGCTCCTCGATGACCGCGGCTGCGCCGTATAGGAACGCAACCGGTGCGTTTCATAGTAGGAAGGGAGCGATGCGTCCGCAAGGGTCCGGGGCGGCATTGAACCGTGAGCGAACGCGGGCGTAGGCTCGCGCGGCAATCCGGAGGGGGCGTGCGCATGCCCGACGATGAGACGCTACCGGAAGTCCTCAACAGTGTCCGGACCCGGCCGCTGTTCGTCCTCCGGCTGAAGGTGCGGCCGATCGTCGCGGTCGGCGCGACCCCCGGCGTGCATCGCCGGATCGGGCTCGTCTACGGCGGATCGTTCGACGGCGAGCGGCTGCGCGGCGAGGTCCTCGACGGCGGGAGCGACTGGCTCGCCGACCGCGCGGACGGGGCGACCACGCTCGACGTGCGGCTGATCCTGCGCACCACCGATGGCGCCCTGATCGCCATGACCTATCGCGGAATTCGTCACGGGCCGCCCGACGTGATGCACAAGCTGAGTGCCGGTGAGCTGGTCGACCCGGCCAGCTACTATTTCCGCATCAGCCCGATGTTCGAGACGGCGGCGCCCCAGTACGACTGGCTGAACCGCGTGCTGGCGATCGGCATCGGCTACCGGCCCGCTGCGGGCGCGGTCTACAACGTCTTCGAAGTCCTCTAGCCGCGCACTAGCGGTTGCAGCGCGTCACGCCCAGCAGGGGCGCGGGATCGATCGCGCGACCTTCGGCGAACACGGCGAAGAACACGTGAGTGCCGTAGGTGATGCCGCTGCGCCCGACGCGCCCCAGCACCTCGCCCGCGGCGACACGGCGCTGGCCGCTGGCAAAGCGGGCGCGCAGCGTGCCGAGATGGGCGTAGAGCGTGCTCAGCCCGTCCGGGTGGCGGACCAGAATCCAGAGGCCGCCAGGGCCGTGCCGGCGGATCACCTCGACGGTGCCGGCCGCCGCCGCCCGCACCTCCGCACCCGCCGGCGCGGGCAGGTCGATGCCGTTGTGGAACCCGGCCGGGGCGCGCGGGCCGACCGCGTGGCGCCAGCCGAAGGGCGACGAGACGCAGGCCGGCTGCACCGGCGGCTGCAGCACGAACCGGTCCGGCGAGCCGGCGGCGGCCGCGCGCGTCATGAACAGCGTTCCGGCCAGCGCGCCCGTCAAGGCGATGACCATCGCCAGGGCGCCGCGTTGCAGCGGCCGGCGTGCCATCATTCCGAGCCCCGTCGAGCGGAAAGCGGCGACATCGTGGTACGGCTCCCGTTGCAGCGCCGCGCGACTTGGCGCGCCCGGCCGGCCGGCAAATTCGCAGAGCGGCGAAGCGGGCGCGTCAGGCCGGAAAGATCTCCAGCGGGACGAACTCATCCTTCAACACCGATCGCGCATCCGGATAGCCCATCCAGCCCTGGATCATGGTGGCGTAGACGCGGCGGAAGTCGGTCGTGTAGCGCATGTTGCCGTCGTCGAGATCGGTCAGGCTCGGCGGCGCGCCAAAGTGCCCGCCGCGCACCGGCCGGCCGGCGACGAAGCTGATGCTGGCGGTGCCGTGATCGGTGCCGAGATTCGCGTTCTCCGCGACCCGGCGGCCGAACTCGCTGAACACCATCACCGCCACGTCATCGCCGCGGCCCTGGCGCGTCATGTCCTGGATGAAGGCGGCGACGTGGTCGGACACGTAGGTCAGCAGGCGCGCATGCGTGTCCGCCTGGGTCACATGCGTGTCGAAAGCATTGTGGGGGAAGGTCACGTAGTAGATGCGCGTGGGGAAGCCGGCCGCGATCAGTGCCGCCACCCGCTCCAGCCCGAAGCGGACCAGGCCATAGTCCACCGGCGTGCGATAGGCGGCGCAGGCCTCGCGCACATGCAGTTCCGCATGCTGCGCGCTCGCCGCCACATCGAACAGGAACGCCTCGGTCGCGTTGTGCGGCGGCCGCGCGGCGGCGAGCCGGGCGAGTGCGTCCCGTTCCTCGAACTCCGCGCCACGCATGAACTTTTCCGGATTGTCGAAGACCAGCGGCACGTGGTTGCGCGCGCGCACCGCGAGCAATTCGTGCTCCTCGATGTTCACCAGGAAATTCGCGGAGCCCTTCGGGTCCATGCCGTCGGCGAGGCGGCCGAGCCAGCCGAACGCATCGCCGCTGTTCGGTGCCCCGGTGTGCCAGTAGGCCATCGAGGTGAAATGCGAGAAGCTCGGATGGTCGTAGCCGACGCCGTGCACGATCGCGAGGTTGCCGTCCTTGTACAGCCGCTCGAACCCGGCCATCGTCGGCTGCAGGCCGAACCGCGCGTCGAGCTTGCGCAGCTTGTCGGGCCGGATGCTGAGCTTGGGGCGCGCGCGGTAATAGGCATCGTCGGTATAGGGGATGACGGTGTTGAGCCCGTCATTGGCGCCGGACAGCTCCACCACCACCAGGATGCGCTCGCCGGTGGCCGCGGGAAGATCGGCATCGCTGGCGGCCGCTTGGGTCGCGCCCCAGCCCACCACGCCGGCGCCGAGCCCGTAGAGACCCGCGCGCAGCACGTCCCGCCGCGCCGCGCCGCCCAGCTTTGCCGTTGATCTGCGCATGGGATTCCTCTCCGCGGTCAGGCGAGCTGGTATTCCGGCGCGCTCATGATGAGATGCGCGACCAGCCGCAGCGGTTCCTCGAGGTAGCTGCGGGCGCGCACCAGGTCGCTGGTGCCGAGCTGCTCGTCGAGGAAGGCGATGGCCGCGGCGCGCGCGCCGTCGTCGAGCGGCACCGCGAGAAAGCGCAGCATCAGCAGATCGACGGCGTCCGACGTGGTCTTCGCCTCGTCGGCGAACACGATCTCGGTCAGGCTGAACTGCGCCGGCGCGCGCAGGATGGGCTTCACCTTGCGCACCGCTTCCCGCCAGCCGACGAGGCTTGCGTAGTGCGTGTTGAAGTCCTCGCGGTCGCTCAGCAGGTTGGCGGTCGCCTTCGGCCCTGCCATGGACTTGTCCATGCCGCGGGGGGCGTCGCTGGTGGCCGTGGTGATGTCCATGCCGGCGAGGATGCGCGTGTTGTACCTGGCGCACCTGAGCGGTCGGCAGCAGGTTCGGGTCGACGAAGTCGATCATGTCGGGCTGCACGACATCGCGCGCGAAGTTGCCGCGCGCCAGCAGCGAGCCGGGCGTGATCCAGGCGCGCCCCTGTGCCCAGCCGGCGACGGTGGGCGGGCTGAGCAGCACCTGCCCGAGCGCGCCGCTCGCCTCGTTGAAATCCGGCACGCCCGGCAGCGTCGTGAGCCCGAGCCGGCGGTAGGTGGAGATGATGAGTTCCACCGGCCCCTTGACGTGGGTGCCGACCGAGCCGGCGCTGTAGAAGTCGCGTGAGAGGAAGATGGTGCGCAGGAACGGCGCGATCTCGTAGTCGTGCTCGCGCAGCAGCGCGCCGAGCCGCTGCTGGAAGGCCGGCGAGATGTCCTCGCGGACCAGGAAGCGGTAGAGCTTGCCGGCGATGAAGGTGGCGGTGACGTCCTGTTCGAGGATGATGTCCAGGATCTGCACGCCGTCGAACCGGCCGGTGCGGCCGAGAAAGGTCTTCTCCCCGTCGTCGAACTTGGCCTTGTCCACGCGGAACATCAGGCCGTCGTCGCCCCAGCCGGTGAAGGCGCGCGCGCCCTCGCGGATGTCCTGCTCGGTAGTAGTTGCCCACGCCCATCGTGAACAACTCCATGACCTCGCGGCCGAAATTCTCGTTGGGCGCCCGCTTCACGTTCTGCCCGGCATCGAGGAACACCAGCATCGCCGGGTCCTGCGCCACGCCCACCAGCAGTTCGCGGAAACTGCCGGTGGCGAGGCGCTGAAACAGCGCGAGCTGGCCGAGCATCTTGCGATAGTCGCGCACCTTGTCGCTGCCGGTGGCGAAGTGGCCGTGCCAGAACAGCGCCATCTTCTCTTCGAGCGGCCGGTTGGTCGCGACCATGCGGTCCGCCCACCAGTTGGCGATCCGCCGCGTCTCCAGCGCGCTCGCGCGCAGCCAGAAGAAGAAGCGGTCGGCGACCGGCTGCAACCGGCGCGGCCCGGCCGGCTTCACCGCGATCCCCATGGCCATGCCGGTCTCCGCGGCCAGGCGCGTGGCGGCGGGCCGGGTCGGCGGGAAGGGGGTCAGCGTGGGGTCGTAGATGCCGGAGGGCTCGAACGGCTTGAGGTGCCCGTTGTCGATCGCGTGATAGTCGACCAGCGACGCCACCGCGGCGGCGGGGGGCATGCCCGCGAGCCGGGCGATCGCCTCCGGTGTGCCGCCGAAGCCGGCGCGGTCGAGCAGGTGGCGGGCGCGAGCGTCGTTCCAGTCGGCCTCGCCGATCGGGGCGAGATCCTCGGCCCAGCCGTCCGGCGGGCGCGGCCCGGCGCCGGGCGTCGCGGTTGCGGCGGCCTGCGATGGGGTCGGGACGGGTTCCGTCGGAGTGCCGGCCATGGCTTGCCTCTACGTCCGCATGCGCGCCAGACGCTGATCCGCGAAATTAGCGCGCCATGCAACGGAACGCCAGACGGCCCGCCGGCACGGGGTGGCAGGCGCTGCGCGCCGCTTGCGGCGCCGGCCGCTTCGCCCGATCCTGGCAGGCGTGACAGGAGGGGCCATGGACGAGGATTTCCGCAGGGCGGCGCTCGACTACCACCGGCTGCCGCGGCCGGGGAAACTCGCGATCGAGCCGACCAAGCGCATGGCGACGCAGCGCGATCTGGCGCTCGCCTATTCGCCCGGCGTCGCCGCGGCCTGCCTGGAGATCGCCGCCGATCCCGACGCTCGCGCACGACTACACGGCGCGCGGCAACCTGGTCGCCGTGATCTCCAACGGCACCGCGGTGCTCGGCCTCGGCAACATCGGCGCGCTCGCCGGCAAGCCGGTGATGGAGGGCAAGGCGGTCCTGTTCAAGAAATTCGCCGGCATCGACGTGTTCGACATCGAGGTCGACGCGAGACCGATCCCGACCGGTTCTGCGACGTCGTCGCGGCGCTGGAGCCCACGTTCGGCGCGATCAACCTCGAGGACATCAAGGCGCCCGAGTGCTTCGCGATCGAGGAGCGAGCTGCGCGCGCGCATGGGCATCCCGGTCTTCCACGACGACCAGCACGGCACCGCGATCACCGTCGCCGCCGCCGTGCGCAACGGGCTGCTGCTGCAGGAGCAAGAACCTCGCCGACGTGCCGCCTCGTCACCTCCGGCGCCGGCGCCGCCGCGCTGGCCTGCGTGGATCTGCTGGTGGCGATGGGGCTGCGGGCGGAGAACGTCACGCTGACCGACATCAAGGGCGTGGTCCATGCCGGCCGCGAGGGCGTGGACGCGCGCATGGGCCGCTATGCGCGCGAAACCCCGGCCCGGCACGCTGGAGGAAGTGCTGGAGGGCGCGGACATCTTCCTCGGCCTGTCCGCGCCGCGCGTGCTGAAGGCCGAATGGCTGGACCGGTTCGCGGCCGACGGCCGCTGATCCTGGCGCTCGCCAACCCCGACCCCGAGATCACGCCGGAAGCAGGTGCACGCGGCGCGCGGCCCGATGCCATCGTCGCCACCGGGCGCAGCGACTATCCGAACCAGGTCAACAACGTGCTGTGCTTCCCGTTCATCTTCCGCGGCGCGCTGGACGTGGGCGCGCGCACGCATCAACGAGGCGATGGAGATTGCCGCGGTCGAGGCGATCGCGGCGCTGGCGCGCGTCGAGGCGAGCGAGGTGGTCGCCGCCGCCTATGGCGGGCAGGCGCCGACCTTCGGCCCCGAATACATCATCCCGAAGCCGTTCGACCCGCGGCTGATCCTGCACATCGCGCCTGCGGTCGCGCGCGCGGCGATGGAGAGCGGCGTCGCCACGCCGGCCGATCGCCGATTTCGCCGCCTATGGCAGCGCGACTGGAGCGGTTCGTGTTCCGCTCCGGCCAGCTCATGCGCCCGGTGTTCGAGGCGGCGAAGCATGTCCGCGACGCGCATCGTCTATGCCGAGGGCGAGGACGAGCGCGTGCTGCGCGCGGTGCAGACGGCTGGTGGACGAGGAGATCGCCCAGCCGATCCTGCTCGGCCGGCGCGCCGTGATCGCCGAGCAGGTGCGTGCCATGGGCCTGCGCCTGGACGCTCGGCGACCGGCGTGCAGGTGCTCGACCCGGCCGCGGACACGAGCGGTGTTCGGCGCCGCTGTCCGGACGCCTATCAGTGCCTGGCCGGCCGCCGCGGCACGCCGCCCGATGCGGCGGCGCGGCGCGCGCGCTCGCGCACCGCCACGGTCGCGGCGGCGCTGCTGCTGCACGCGGGCCTGGCGGATGCCGCGATCTGCGGCGGCACGGCGACTGGTGGCGGCGACATGCAATACGTCATGCCGATCATCCCGCAGCGGCCGGAGGTCAGTCGCGCATCTACGCGCTGTCCTGCCTGATCCTGCAGAGCGGGGCGCTGTTCCTCTGCGACACGCACATGAACGTCGATCCGACCGCCGAGCAGATCGCGGAGATGACGCTGCTGGCCGCCGAGGCGGTGCGCGGCTTTCGGCATCACGCCCAAGGCGGCGCTGCTGTCGCACTCCAATTTCGGCGCCTCGCGACTCGCCGAGCGCGCGCAAGATGCGCCAGGCGCTGGCGCTGATGCGCGCGCGCGCGCCGGACCTGGAGGTGGACGGCGAGATGCACGCCGACGCGGCGCTGGTGCGAGGCGATCCGCAACCGCGCGGTCGCCCGACAGCCGGCTGACGGGGACGGCGAACCTGCTGATCATGCCGACGCTGGACGCCGCGAATATCGCCTTCACGCTGCTGAAGGCGGCGGCGGACGCGCTGCCGGTGGGGCCGATGCTGCTGGGGATGTCGCAAGCCGATCCATGTCGTGGTGCCGAGCGTGACCGCGCGCGGCATCGTCAACATCAGCGCGGTGGCGGCGCGGCAGGCGCAGGCGCACGCGGCGCTCGCGCGGCGAGGCGGCGACTGACGGCGGCGATGATCTTCCTGCTGCTCGGGCTCGCCACGTCTCGTGGCTGCTGCTGGCGGTGCTGGGCGCCTTCTGCGCGCGCGTAGGTCGCCACGCTCAAGCAGTTCGGCCTGTGGGTCGTGGCGATCGGCGGGCTGCTGCTCGCGGTGCTGCTGTTCCTGACCGGGCGCGGCGGCGATCGCGCTCGCGGCGCTGACCCTGCTTGGGCCGCTGATCTGGAGCTGGGTGCAGGAGGGCAAGCGCGCCCGCGTGCGCCGCCCGGCGTCGCGCCGGCGCGCAGCGCGCGCGGGCCGGCGGCGCGATGAGCCGGGAGGAGGCGTATCGAGGTGCTCGGCCTGCAGCCCGGGCGCCGGCGAGCCGAGATCCGCGCGGCGCATCGCCGGCTGATGCGCGGGGCGCATCCCGACCAGGGCGGATCGGACTGGCTCGCCGCCCGGATCAACCAGGCGCGCGACGTGCTGCTCGGATGATTTACGCAACTCTGCTGTTGGGGCCGCGTTCGCCGCTGCCACCTAGCGGGATGCGCAGGCTGCTTGCCTGCGCCAAAGCGGCATGCGACTGATCGTGCAACGCTTTGTTCCGGGCCCTCGAGCGACTGAGAAAGAGGATCCGCCGCCGTGATCAAGCCGCTGCGCAAAGCCGTGCTGCCCGTTGCCGGTCTCGGGACCCGCTTCCTGCCCGCCACCAAGGCGATGGCGAAGGAAATGCTGCCCGTCGTGGACAAGCCGCTGATCCAGTACGCCGTCGAGGAGGCGCGCGCGGCCGGGATCGAGCAGTTCTGCATGGTCACCGGACGCGGCAAGACCGCGCTCGTCGAGCATTTCGACATCGCCTACGAACTGGAGATGACGCTGCGCGAGCGCGGCAAGCATCGCGAGCTGCGGGAGCTGCGCGGAGGGGCAACTCCCGCCCGGCGCCATCGTCACGGTGCGCCAGCAGGAGCCGCTGGGGCTGGGCCACGCGATCTGGTGCGCCCGCGCCTTCATCGGCGACGATCCGTTCGCGATCCTGCTGCCCGACGACCTCGTGCTGGCCGACATGCCGTGCATGCAGCAGCTCGCCGAGGTCTACCAGGAGACCGGCGGCTGCGTCGTCGGCGGTGACCGAGGTGCCGCGCGACCAGACCAACCGCTACGGCATTCTCGACGTGGCGCACGACGACGGGCGGCTGGTGGAGGTGCGCGGCCTGGTCGAGAAGCCGGAGCCCGAAGGAGCGCCCTCGAACCTTTCGATCATCGGCCGCTACGTGCTGATGCCGGAGGTGATCGAGTACCTGGCGCGGATGGAGCGCGGCGCCGGCGAGCGAGGTGCAGCTGACCGACGCGATGGCGCGGCTGATCGGCGAGGTGCCGTTCCACGGGCTGCGCTACGAGGGGCGGCGCTTCGACTGCGGCGACAAGGTGGGGTTCCTGGAGGCGCAGATCGCCTTCGCGCTGAAGCGGCCGGACCTCGCGCCGGCGGTGCGGGCGTTCCTGAAGAACTACGTGCACGCCTGCGCCGAGCCGGTGGCTGAGCGCGCACGGGAAGGGGAGGACTGCCGATGGGCTTCCGCCACGACTTCGATCCGCACGCTGCTGCGCGAATACGATATCCGCGGCATCGTCGGTCGCACGCTGCACCCGGCCGACGCGTTCGCGATCGGGCGCGTGTTCGGCAGCATCGTCGCCGCAGGGCGGCGGGCGGACGGTGGCGGTCGGGTTACGACGGCCGGCTCTCGTCGCCCGGAGCTGGAGCCGACGCTGGTCGAGGGTCTGCGCGGCGAGCGGGATGGAGGTGCTGCGCATCGGGCTGCGGGCCGACGCCGATGCTGTATTACGCCTCGACCGTGCGCAAGACCGACGGCGCCGTGATGGTGACCGGCAGCCACAACCCGCCCGACTACAACGGCTTCAAGATGATGCTGGAGGGCAAGCCGTTCTTCGGCCCGCAGATCCGCGAGATCGGCCGCATCGCCGCGGCCGGCGACGTGGTCGAGGGAGCCGGCGGGCAGCGAGCGAGACGATCGACGTCTCCAGCGACTACGTCGGCGCGGCTGATCGCCGACTGGGACGGCGGCGACCGGCTGCTGAACGTGGTGTGGGACAACGGCAACGGCGCCGCCGGCGAGGTGCTGGCGCGCGCTGGTCGCGCTCGCTGCCGGGCAACCATACGGTGCTGTACGGCGAGATCGACGGCCGCTTCCCGAACCATCATCCCGATCCGACGGTGCCGAAGAACCTCGACGCGCTGGTCGCCGAGGTGCAGCGGCGCGGCGCCGATGTCGGCATCGCGTTCGACGGCGATGCCGACCGCATCGGCGTGGTCGACGATACCGGCGCGATCCTGTTCGGCGACCAGCTTGATGGTGGTGCTGGCGCGCGACGTGCTGCGCAGCGCATCCCGGCGCCACCATCATCGCCGACGTGAAGGCGAGCCAGGTGCTGTTCGACGAGGTCGCGCGCGCCGGCGGCGTGCCGCTGATGTGGAAGACCGGGCACAGCCTGATCAAGGCGAAGATGGCCGAGACCGGCTGCCCGCTCGCCGGCGAGATGTCCGGGCCACATCTTCTTCGCCGACCATTGGTACGGGTTCGACGACGCGCTCTACGCCGCGGTGCGGCTGCTCGGCATCGTCGCGCGCATGCGAGGGCAAGCTGTCGGCGGTGCGCGAGGCGCTGCCGCAGGTGATCAACACGCCGGAGCTGCGCTTCCACTGCGACGACGGCGCGCAAGTTCGCGGTGATCGAGGAGGTGGCCGGCGCGGCTGCAAGGCGGCGGGCGCGAAGGTGTCCGACATCGACGGCGTGCGCGTGCAGACCGAGGACGGCTGGTGGCTGCTGCGCGCGTCCAACACGCAGGCGGTGCTGGTCGCGCGCGCCGAGGCGACAGCGCCGCCGGGCTGGAGCGGCTGAAGGCGGCGCTGGTGGATCAGCTCGGCAAGTCGGGCCTGGCGGCGCCGGATTTCTCAGGCGCCAGCAGCGGGCACTGAGCGCGGGGCGTCAGCCGCGCACCGGCACCACGTACGGCCCTTCCGGCACCACCGCCACCGCGCCGTCGCCGTGCCGTGCGACCGCGGCCGCGACGGCGGCGTCCACCGAGTCGATCATCTCCACGCCGGTGATGCGCCGCTCCTCGGCGTCGAGGCCGGTGGTGTAGAACTGGATGCGGCCGACGCGCATCGGCTTGAGCTGCATCTCGGTCTGCCACTCATCCACCTCGGCGAGCGACTTCGCCGTCAGCGTCGCGAGGAATCGCTCCGGGCCGAGCTCGACGAGGCGCGCCTGCGCGGCGCGGAACTCCTCCGACCCGAACCCCTCCGAGCAGGCGGAGGCGATGATCAGCGTGCCGCCGGGGGCGAGAATGTCGATCGGCGTCACCATGCCCTTCACGGTCTGATAGTACGTCTTGTCCAGCGGATAGCCCGCGGCCGAGGTGAGCACGGTGGAGAACTGCCGCGCCACCGGCACCTTCGTCGCGGCTTCCACGAATGCCACCGCGTCCAGGTGGCTTGCCACCACCTCGCCGAAGTTGACGAAGGACAGGTCACGCTCCTCGTCGATCACCGTGTTCAGCGCGAACACCTCGCCGAGCATCTGCACGATGTCGAGCTGCTCCTCGTGCAGCGGGTTGCCGGCGAGGTTGCACTGGATGGCGAGCGGGTCCTCCATGAAGCGGGCGGAGTGGAAGGTGCGGATGGTGGTGTGGTGCGCGACGCCCGGCGCGACCACCTTCCGCCCGCCGGACCAGCCGGCCATGAAATGCGGCTCCACGAGCCCGGTCGCGATGCGCAGATCGGCGTCCACCAGCCGCCGGTCGAGCCGCACCGGCACGCCGCGCCCAGGGGTCAGGCCGAGGTCGACATGGTCGGCGTCGTTGCGCGCGAAGTGGTTCTCGACCGCGACGTGCTGCAACACCCATGGGTCGCCGACCAGCTCCTCAAGCTCCTGGCCTTCGTTCGGCCGGTGCAGCCCGGTCGCGACCAGCACCGTGATCCGCGCGGCGGGGATGCCGGCGGCGATCAGGTCCTCGATCATCGGGCGCAGGAACAGGTGGTTGGGGACCGGGCGGGTGATGTCGCAGATCAGGATGCACGCGCTGCGCCGGCCCTGCGCGGCCCATGCGAGCCCGCCGGCATCCAGCGCCGCGCGTACTGCCGTGTGCGGGTCGGTAATCTTGGGCAGCTTGCGCTTGCGAATGACCGTCGGCCGCGCATCGGCGGGCAGGCGTACGGGCAGATTGCCGCGGCCGAAGGCGATCTCGACGGTTGTGTCCGGCATGGCGGCCTCCCCCCTTGCGGGGCGCAGAATGCCACGTCAACGCGGCCTCCGCGCCTGTGGCACAAGTGCCACACAGCCCTGAAACCGGAGTAACACAGGTATGTTACGCATTAGGACGCTTGCAAAACGGGCGGGGCGCCGATATTGTGCGTCGCAGCACGGCGGTTGATCCGCCATGCTTCTTGGACGTTTCCTCCCTAAACTTGGCGGCGCCCCGCGCGTCGCCATTTTTTTACCGTAAGTTAACCCCCGTCAAGACCCGCTTCGCAACGAGTTCGGCTGCCGAGTCGATGGCTCTCGGCGTCGTGAACTTGATGAATAACAATGCGAGCCTAATGGGCGCGCCTATTGCCGCGCCAGTCCCCCGGTCCGCTCGATGAAGTCGGCGACCACGGCGACACCCTCGCCGCCGCGAATATTGGTGAAGACGAACGGCCGTTCACCGCGCATGCGCCGCGCGTCGCGTTCCATCACCTCCAGGCTGGCGCCGACATGCGGTGCCAGGTCGATCTTGTTGATCACCAGCAGGTCGCTGCGCGTGATCCCCGGGCCGCCCTTGCGCGGGATCTTGTCGCCCGCCGACACGTCGATCACGTAGATCGTCAAATCCGCAAGCTCCGGGCTGAAGGTCGCGGCGAGGTTGTCGCCGCCGCTCTCGATCAGCACGAGGTCGAGTGCCGGGAACCGCGCGCGCAGCTCCGCGACGCCCGCGAGGTTGATGCTGGCGTCCTCGCGGATCGCGGTGTGCGGGCAGCCGCCGGTCTCGATGCCGAGGATGCGTTCCGGCGGCAGTGAGCCGGCGCGGGTGAGGAATTCCGCGTCTTCCTTGGTGTAGATGTCGTTGGTGATGGCGGCGAGGTCGTAGCGCCCGCGCAGGTGCTTGCACAGCGCGTCCATCAGCGCGGTCTTGCCGCTGCCCACCGGGCCGCCGACGCCGACGCGCAGGGGTCCATTCGTGCTCATCATGACCGGAACAGCCTCGTATACTGCGTTTCGTGCCGCATGGCGGCGAGGTCGGCGCGGAAGCAGGCGCCGCCGAAATCGTCCAGCGTCGCCGTCGCGCGTCGCCGCCGCCACCTCGAGAATAGCCGCTTCCAGCCCGGCGAGCACGCGCCAGCCCGGCGGACTGGCCGAGCGGGATCAGGCGCACGGCGGCCGAGGTCAGGTTGGCGGCGACGGCCTGCAGGAACCCCGCGGCGGCGGCGTCCTCGGCGATGCCGTGGGCGCCGGCAAGGGCGCCGACCGCGACCGGGTAGGGGAGGTCGGCGAGCCCGCGCAGCGCCTCTGTATCCCAGGCCGCCGCGGCGGCGGCGAAGGCGTTGCCCTGGCCGATGCTCTCCGCGCGGCGTTCCCGCGCGCCGGCGGCGGCGCGGGCGAATTCCGCGAGCGCCGCGAGCGCCGCCGCATCCCGCGCGGCGCGGTGGGCGTGGCGGAGCAGGATCGCGTCGTTGCGGCCGCTGCCGTGGCGCAGCAGGTCGGCGAGCCAGTCGCCGAGGCTCGCGCCGTCGGTCACGTCGCCCGCCTCCACCGCCCACTCGATCCCGTGCGACCAGGCGAAGCCGCCGGTCGGGAAGGCGGGCGAGAGCCAGGCGAGCAGGCGCAGCAGGCCGGCGCCGGCCTCAGTCGTCATGCGCGTGGCCATGATGGGCGTGCCCGCCGGCATAGGCGCCGGATTCGGGGTCGAAGGCGGCCTCGACCGGCGCCACATGCCCGCCCAGCCGTTCGACCATGTCCTCGATCACATGGTCACGCCGGATGCGCAGCCGGGTGCCGGAGAACTGCACCGGCAGGTGGCGGTTGCCGAGATGCCAGGCGATGCGCGCCAGTTCGCCCTCGTCATGGACATGGATTTCCGCCAGCGCCTCCGCCCGCGCGGACACCCGCACCACGCCGCCGTCGTCGAGCAGCAGCCCGTCGCCGTCACCGAGATGCGCCGGCCGGGCGAGGTCCAGCAACAGCTCCGCGCCGCGCTCGGTGGTCAGCAGGATGCGGCGGCGATGGCGCGCGTCGTAGTCGAGGCGCACGTGATCGATCTCGCGCGCCGCCGCCCAGCGACCGGCCGGGAGCACCGTCTGCGCGCGCATCAGAACAGGAAGTAGCGCTGCGCCATCGGCAGCACGGTTGCCGGCGCGCAGGTGAGCAGCACGCCGTCGGCGCGCACCTCGTAGGTCTCGGGATCGACCTCGATCGCCGGGGTCGCGTCATTGTGGATCATGCTGCGCTTGCCGATGCCGCCGCGGGTGTCGGCAACCGCCACCAGCCGGCGCGAAAGCCCGAGCCGGCGGCCGATATCGGCGTCCAGCGCGGCGGCGGAGACGAAGGTGATGCAGGTCTCCGCCAGCGCCCGGCCGAAGGTTGCGAACATCGGCCGGTAGTGCACCGGCTGCGGCGTGGGGATCGAGGCGTTCGGATCGCCCATCGGCGCCATCGCGATCGCGCCGCCGATTTCAGCACGAGATCCGGCTTCACGCCGAAGAACGCGGGCGACCAGAGGGCGAGGTCGGCGATCTTGCCGCCGCTCGACGCTGCCGATCTCGTGCGCCAGGCCGTGCGCGATGCGCCGGGTTGATGGTGTATTTCGCGACGTAGCGCTTCACCCGCGCATTGTCCCGTCGCGCCTCGTCGCCCGCCAGCGCACCGCGCTGCAGCTTCATCTTGTGCGCGGTCTGCCACGTCCGGATGATGACCTCGCCGACGCGCCCCATCGCCTGGCTGTCGGAGGCCATCATCGAGAGCGCGCCGAGGTCGTGCAGGATGTCCTCGGCGGCGATGGTCTCGCGGCGGATGCGGCTCTCGGCGAAGGCCACGTCCTCGGCGATGCTCGGGTCGAGGTGATGGCAGACCATGAGCATGTCGAGATGCTCGTCGAGCGTGTTCACGGTGTACGGCCGCGTCGGGTTGGTCGAGCTCGGCAGCACGTTGGGCAGGCTCGCCACCCGGATGATGTCCGGCGCATGGCCGCCGCCCGCGCCCTCGGTGTGGAAGGCGTGGATGGTGCGGCCCTTGAAGGCGGCGATCGTGTCTTCCACGAAGCCGCTCTCGTTCAGCGTGTCGGTGTGGATCATCACCTGCACGTCGAAGCGGTCGGCGACGCCGAGGGCGCAGTCGATCGCCGCCGGCGTGGTGCCCCAGTCCTCGTGCAGCTTCAGCGCGCAGGCGCCGGCGCGCACCATCTCCTCCAGCGCCGCGGGGCGCGAGGCGTTGCCCTTGCCGGCGAAGCCGAGATTGATCGGCAGCCCCTCCGCCGCCTGCAGCATCCGCGCCATGTGCCAGGGGCCGGGCGTGCAGGTGGTGGCGGCGGTGCCGGTCGCGGGGCCGGTGCCGCCGCCGAGCAGCGTGGTGATGCCGGAGGCCAGCGCCTCCTCGATCAGTTGCGGGCAGATGAAGTGGATATGGCTGTCGATGCCGCCGGCGGTGAGGATCTTGCCCTCGCCCGCGATCGCCTCCGTGCCCGGACCGACGATGATGTCCACGCCCGGCTGCGTGTCCGGATTGCCGGCCTTGCCGATGCCGCTGATGCGCCCGTTGGTGATGCCGATATCGGCCTTCACGATGCCCCAGTGGTCGATGATCAGCGCGTTGGTGATGACGGTATCGGCCGCGCCCTCGGCCTGCGACGCCTGGCTCTGGCCCATGCCGTCGCGGATCACCTTGCCGCCGCCGAACTTCACCTCCTCGCCGTAGGTGGTGAAGTCCTTCTCCACCTCGACCAACAGCTCGGTGTCCGCGAGGCGCACGGCGTCGCCGACGGTGGGGCCGAACATGTCGGCGTAAGTGTGGCGCGGAATGCGGGCCATCAGCCGAGCGCTCCCATCACCGCGGCGCGGAACCCGACCGCGTGGCGCCGCCCGCGATAGGGCACCAGCGTCACCTCGCGCGTCTGCCCCGGCTCGAACCGCACCGCGGTGCCGGCGGCGATGTCGAGCCGCTGGCCCCGCGCCGCCGCCCGGTCGAACTGCAGCGCGGGATTGGTTTCGGCGAAATGGTAGTGGCTGCCGACCTGGATCGGCCGGTCGCCGGTGTTGGCGACGGTCAGCGTGGTGCGCGGCAGGCCGGCGTTCAGCTCGATCTCGCCGCGCGGCAGGAACGACTTCGCCGGGGATCATCGAATCGGCTCGTGCACGGTGACGAGTTTCGTCCCGTCCGGAAACGTTGCCTCCACCTGCACGTCGTGGATCATCTCCGCCACCCCCTCCATCACCTGCCCGCGGGTCAGCACGTGCGCGCCCTCCTGCATGAGATCGGCCACCGAGCGGCCGTCGCGCGCGCCCTCGACCACGAAGTCGGTGATCAGCGCCACGGCTTCCGGGTGGTTCAGCTTCACCCCCCGCTCCAGCCGCCGGCGGGCGACCAGCGCCGCCATGCTGATCAGCAGTTTGTCCTTCTCGCGGGGCGTCAGATTCATGCGCGCGTCCTGGTAGGTCTGCCATTTCGGTAGGCAGTGATGACGTTAGCGGCAGATTCCACCCCGTCATGCCACCGGATCCGGCGTCCCGCGGCGGCAAGGCGCGGAAGCGTTCGTATTCTGATGACGAACAGATTTCTCTTGCGGAAGAGATTGCTGTTCTGATATGTTTGCTCCTGACGGTCGGGATGACCAAGGCGGTTGCAGGGCCATCCGGTGTGCCGGACGTGCCGAAGGCAGAGGAAAACGAATTCTGGGAGACGGATGATGCGTAGTGCGTTTCTGGGGACGGCCGCGGCGGCCGCCCTGTTGATCGGGGCGGGGCAGGCGCTCGCGAGCCCGCTGACGCTGACCGGGAACTACCTCCAGGTCGGCATCAGCGACTACGGAAGCTTCGGCAGCGATGGCAGGACCGGAGCCGGGACTGCTGCATGATCCGACGGGGACCGGCAACTTCTATCCGGGCGGCGTTGCCAACGACTACCTCACCCCCGGCACCCCGCATGACAGCTTTGCCATTCACAGCAACCAGACCGGGTTCATCCAGAACGATAACGACGGTTACGGCGGCTTCGGCACCGGCTCGCCCACGCTGCTGACCGGCGCGGCGGCGCTCGGCTACAGCAACGCCGCTTCCTGGACCGGCAGCGTCAGCGGCATCACCGTCACCAACAAATACTTCTTCAATGCCGGTGACGAGCGCATCCTGGTGAAGTCCGTCATCACCAACAATTCCGGCACCGACCTGACCGACCTCGCGTTCGGCCGGTCGGAGGACCCCGATCCGGACGTCAACCGCTACGGCAGCTATGACACCACCAACACCCGTGGCGACTCCACGACCTCGGCGAACGACCTCGTGAGCGGCGCCGGTGAGCAGACCGGCCTGACCATCGGCATCCTCAACGCGACCGCCGCCTACACGTCCGCGACCGAGATCACCGACTACAACAGCAGCGAGAGCTGCTGCACGCAGGCGGACCCGTGGAACGTGCTGGCCGGCACCGACAATTCGGACGGCCCGGGCCCAATCTACCCGCTCACCAACTCCGGCGACTACGGCCTGCAGATGGCCTGGGACATCGGCACGCTGGCAAACGGCGCTTCGGCGGAGGTCGACTACTACTACGTCTTCGGCACCCACCAGGGCTCCGTCAGCAACCCGACCGGCGTTCCCGAGCCGGCGACGCTGGCGCTGCTCGCCAGCGGCCTGGTCGGCCTCGGCACGATCCGCCGTCGCCGCCGCGTCTGAATCAGCGGCACGGTCTGACCACGAAAGAGGCGGGCGGCAGCCCCCGCCTTTTTTCGTGCGACCCGCTGCCCCGGTTGCCGGACCGGGATGGAACCCCCAACCTGACCGGCGTGCCTGCCCCTGACCACATGCCAAGCTGGTCCCGTCCGCGGAGGTTCGACCGCAATCTGGTGGTGATCGGCGCCGGCTCGGCCGGGCTGATCGCCGCGCTGACCGCCGCCAAGCTGCAGGCCGCGGTGACGCTGATCGAGGCCGGCGCGATGGGCGGGGACTGCCTCAACACCGGCTGCGTGCCCTCGAAGGCGCTGCTGCACGCCGCCCGGCTCGCCGCCGCCGGGCGGGAGGCGGCGGCGCTCGGGCTGGTCGCGCCGCCGGGCGCCGTGGACAGCGCGGCGGCCCTGCGCCACGTGCGCGCGGCGATCGCCGCGGTCGCGCCGCACGACTCGGTGGAACGGTATCGCGGCCTCGGCGTCGATGTGCGGCAGGGCGAGGCGCGCATCACCTCGCCCTGGAGCGTCGCCGTGGGCGGCGCCACCATCACGACGCGCGCCATCGTCATCGCCACCGGCGCGGCCCCGATGGTGCCGGAGATCGAGGGCCTCGCGCAGACCGGTTTCCTGACATCCGAGACAATCTGGACGCTCGCCGAGGCGCCGCGGCGGCTGCTGATCCTGGGCGGCGGGCCGGTGGGCTGCGAGCTGGCGCAGGCGTTCGCGCCGGCTGGGCAGCGCGGTCACGGTCGCGCAGCGCGCCGCGCGCCTGCTGCCGCGCGAGGATGACGAAGTCGGCGCCCTGATCCGGGCGCGGCTGGAGCGGGAGGGCGTGCGCGTCCTGCTCGGCCACCGCCCGCTCGCGGCCGCGGCGGGCACGATGCGGTTCGCGCATGCGGCGGCGAGTGCACGGAGGCGTTCGACGCGCTGCTGATCGCCACCGGCCGCCGGCCGCGCACGGAAGGCTTCGGGCTGGAGGCGCTGGGCATCCCGCTGGCGCCCGCCGGCACCATCGCGACCAACGCCTGGATGCAGACCGCTGCACAAAAACATCTACGCCTGCGGCGATGTCGCCGGCCCCTGGCAGTACACCCACGCCGCCGGGCATCAGGCGTGGCAGGCGGCGGTGAACGCGCTGTTCGGCGGCCTGCCGCGCCTGCGCCCTGGCCGCGCGCCGATGCCGGCGGTGACTTATACCGAGCCGGAGGTCGCCCGCGTCGGCCTCAACGAGCGGCAGGCCCGCGCGGAGGGCGTGGCGTTCGCGGTCACGCGCTACGACCTGCACGAACTCGACCGCGCGATCGTCGAGGATGCGCGCGAGGGATTCGTGAAGGTGCTGACGGCACCCCGCAGCGACCGCATCCTCGGCGCCACCATCGTTGCCCCGCGCGCGGGCGAGATGCTGGGCGAGTTCACGCTGGCGATGAGCGCCGGCCTCGGCCTCAAGCGGCTGTTCGGCGCGATCCGGCCCTATCCCGCCTGGACCGAGGCCAACCGCAACGCCGCCGCCGCGTGGCGCGAGGCGCGCACGCCGCGCCGGGTGCTCGGCGCGCTCGCGCGCTTCCACGCCTGGCGCCGCGGCTAGCGGACTGGCGGCCCGGCGCATGCATTCTGCCCGCCGCGCCAGAAGGAGTTCCGCATGCCCCGCACCCTGACCGTCGCCGGCGCGCAGACCGGCCCGATCGCGCGTGACGAGATCGCGCGCCAGCCGTCGTCCGCCGCCTGATCGCGCTGCTGCGCGAGGCGCATGCCGGCGGCGCGCGGCTCGTCGTCTTCCCCGAGCTCGCGCTCACCACGTTCTTTCCGCGCTGGTGGCTGGAGGATCAGGCGGAGATCGACGCCTTCTTCGAGCGCGAGATGCCCGGGCCCGAGACGCGGCCGCTGTTCGAGGAGGCGGCGCGCCTCGGCGTCGGCTTCTACCTCGGCTACGCCGAGCTGGTCGAGCAGGGCGGCGGCGTGCGCCGCTTCAACACCTCCATCCTCGTCGATGCGGCAGGGCGCGATCGTCGGGCAAGCTACCGCAAGGTGCACCTGCCCGGCCACGCCGACATCGCTGCCGAACCGCGCCCTATCCAGCACCTGGAGAAGCGCTATTTCGAGGCCGGGCGATCTCGGCTTCCCGGTCTGGCGCGCCTTCGGCGGCAATCGTCGGCATGTGCATCTGCAACGATCGCCGCTGGCCGGAGACCTATCGGGTCATGGGGCTGCAGGGCGTGGAGCTGGTCCTGCTCGGCTACAACACGCCGGTCCCGCAGTGATGACGCCGCAATACGATCACCTCGCGGCATTCCACAATCACCTGTCGATGCAGGCCGGCGCCTACCAGAACTCCTGCTTGGTCGTCGGCGTGGCGAAGGCGGGGCGCGAGGAGGGCTCCGACCTGCTCGCCGGCGCCTGCATCATCGCACCCTCGGGCGAGATCATCGCCCAGGCGAGCACCGAGGGCGACGAGGTGATCCTGGCCACCTGCCGCCTCGATCTCTGCGCCATCAACAAGCGGACGACGTTCAACTTCGCCGCCCACCGGCGCACCGAGCACTACGGCCTGGTCACCGAGCGCACCGGCGCGCTGCCGCCCCCCGGCTGAGGGGCGCGGGCCCTCACCCTCCCATCGCTGCGCGATGGGCCCCTCCCTCTCCCGCGGAGCGGGAGAGGGTTTCTGCCTGCTCCCTCTCCCGCTTACGGGAGAGGGCCGGGGTGAGGGGTGAGGGGCGCGGGCCCTCACCCCCCATCGCTGCGCGATGGGCCGCTCGCTCTCCCGCGGAGCGGGAGAGGGGTTCTGCCTGCTCCCTCTCCCGCTTGCGGGAGAGGGCCGGGGTGAGGGGTGAGGGGGCAGCGGCCCGCTGGATCAGGCGGCCAGGTCGAGCCGGGAGGCTGGCGAGCCGCGACGGCGCGAGCCAATAGCGTGCCCCGGCGTCGAACAGCGTCAGCGTCAGCGTCATCGGCCGCCGCCGCCGCGGCAGCACGAGCATCGCCTCGCCATCGGTCCACCGCCAGTCCGCGCTGGCGTCGGGCGGATGCCAGCCGCGCGCGAAGGCACGCTCGCCGAGCGGCTTGCCGTCCAGCGCGACGCCCACCGCGACGCCCAGGCGCCGGCCGTCGCCGCAGTCGGGATGCAGCATCTCCGGGATGAAGTGGCGGCTGTGCAGGCGCACGCGGCGCGTGCCCGCGGGCAGCGCCGCATGTACGCGGTCCGGGCCGTCATGTGCCATCTCGAGGCCGCCGCCATCGCCCTCCACCGCCAGCGCCGGCGTGCCGAGCAGCCGCCAGCCGAGCGCGCGGGCGCGGGTGAGCAGCCGCGCATGGGCCGATTGCACTTCCTCGCCGCGCAGCAGCAGCGGGGCGCAGCCGCGCTCGGCGAAGATGCGGAGCACCGCCGCCTCCGGGTCGAGGTCGAAGCGCGGCGGCTGGCCCTGGATGTCGCCGCCCGTGAACTGGCCGCGATTGCCGGTGTCGAGGTAGCTCTCGGCCGGCAGCCCCTCGGCGAGCAGCAGGTCGTGGCGGTCGAGCTCGACATGCACGTAGGTGACGGATTCGGCGTCGAGGTCCTGGCGGATCGTGGCGCCGTTGACGAGCTTGCGGGCCGGGATCAGGGCGCCCGCGATCATCAGCGCATGGTCGGGCGAGAGCAGCAGGTCGCGCCGCGGCAGGCCGGGGGCGAAGGCGTCGGCCGCGATCCGCACCGGGGCGGCGTGCTGCGGCGCCGGGTGGCGGGCGAGGTCGATCACCATGCGCCCGACCCAGGTGACCGGGGCGAGCCGGCCGGTGGCGGTGCGCACCATGTGCCCGGGGCGCAGCGCCTCGACCGCAACCTCGCCCGAGGGTGTGGCGATGGCGGTCCCGGCGGCGTAGCAGGAGACCTCCGCCAGCAGCGTGCCGCCATGCGCGTCGGCGGCGGTGGTGAAGTCGGTCGCCGCCAGCCCGGTGCCGACGTTCAGCGCGTCTGCGCCGAGCGTGAGCACGCCGGTCGTGGCGTTGTAGGTCGGGGTCAGCCCGCCGCTGAAGGTGAGGCCGCGCAGGTCGATCGTCGCATGATACATGCTGATCCGCCCGCTCGGCGAGGCGCCGGCATCGACGATCAGCGTGGCCGTGGGGTCGAGCGACACGCGCCCGGCGAACCCGCCCGCACTGCCGACCTCCAGCGTGTAGTTGGCGCCGACATGGAGGATGCCGCTGCCGCTCAGCGCGCCGGTGACCGTCGGGTCGAGATCCGGGTGCACGGTCGTGTTGGCGGCGTTCCTGGCCGCCGAGAGGATGCCGTTGTCCACCACGTTGGCAACGACCTGCACCGCCTCCAGGTCGGCGCGGCCGGAGCTGCCGATCGCCACTGCCCCCGCAACCGTCGCGGCACCGCCGAGGGCGACGCCGCTGGTGGCGTCCACGCTGAGCGTGGACTGGTTGAGCACGGCGAGGCTGAGCGCGGTGACGTTGCTGCCGCCGTCGACCGAGAGCGTGGCGATGCCCTGCGGCCCGCCGGCGGCCGGCAGGGTCGGGTCCTGCCCCAGGTCGAGCAGCCCGAGCAGGTGCAGCGAGCCCTGCTGGAGCAGGACGTTGGCGGTGAAGAACTGGCCGAGATACATCTCCGACGCGCTCCAGGACCCGCCGCCCTGGATGGTCGCCGCGGACTGGTAGATGTCGGAGAACCCGGCGGTGCTGACGATGCCGCCGGCGAGGTTGATGGTGGAGAGTGCGGCGACCAGGTTGCCCTTGCCGATCAGCGCCCCGCCGGCGGCGACGCTGATGGTGCCGCCCGGCGTGTTGGTGTTGCCGCCGCGGATGGCGCCGCCGCCGATCTCGATCGAGCCGGTAACGCTCAGCGTGCCGCCGATCGCGAGCCCGCCGACCGCGCCCACCGAGCTCATCTCGAGCACGAGTTCGCCTGCCTGCTGCGCGCCGGCGACCGAGACGACCCAGGGCGCGGTCGCCGTGACGCTCGGCCCGAGCACCGCGATCGTCGACGCGCCGGGCACGCTCGCCGTGGTCCAGTGTGTGGCGTCCGTCCAGTTGCCCGAATTGACACCGCCGACGCCCTGCCAGACCGCCGGTACCGTGCTCGACATCTCGACCCGCTCCGTCTTAGTACGCCTCGACCCTAGCGGTTGGGTGCGATGAACGCGGTAAAACCGCGGCGAGATGCCGGCGGCGTGATCGAGGGCCGTTCACCACTTTGCGAGCGCACGCCGATACTTCCTGCCCCGCCCCGGTGACTTTCCCGGCCGCAAGCTGCCGCGCAGCACATGACAGGGGTGGGGGCGTGCGCTAATCCCCTTGGCGACAACGACCGTCCGGGACGAGCCGCCGCGTCATGCCCAGTAGCAACGACATCCGCGCCACCTTCCTCGACTATTTCGCCCGCCACGGCCACACGGTCGTGCCGTCGAGCCCGCTGGTGCCGCGCAACGACCCCACGCTGCTCTTCACCAATGCCGGCATGGTGCAGTTCAAGAACGTCTTCACCGGCCAGGAGAAGCGCCCCTATTCCCGCGCGGCCACCGCGCAGAAATGCGTCCGCGCCGGCGGCAAGCACAACGACCTCGACAATGTCGGCTACACCGCCCGGCATCACACCTTCTTCGAGATGCTGGGCAATTTCTCCTTCGGCGACTATTTCAAGGATCAGGCGATCCACCACGCCTGGAAGCTGGTGACGCGCGATTTCGGCCTCTCGCCCGAGCGCCTGCTGGTCACCGTCTATGCCGAGGACGACGAGGCCGCCGCGCTCTGGGAGAAGATCGCCGGGCTGCCCGAGGGGCGCATCATCCGCATCCCGACCGCCGACAATTTCTGGCGCATGGGCGATACCGGCCCGTGCGGCCCGTGCAGCGAGATCTTCTACGACCACGGCGCGGGGATCCCCGGCGGCCCGCCCGGCAGCGCCGACGCGGACGGCGACCGCTTCATCGAGATCTGGAACCTCGTGTTCATGCAGTACGAGGAGGGGCCGCCCGGCACCCGCGTGCCGCTGCCGCGCCCCTCGATCGACACCGGCATGGGCCTGGAGCGCTTCGCCGCCATCCTGCAGGGCAAGCACGACAACTACGACACCGACACGCTGCGCGCCCTGATCCTCGCCAGCGCCGAAGCCACCGGCCAGCGATCCGGACGGGCGAATTCAAGATCAGCCACCGGGTGATCGCCGACCACCTGCGCTCCAGCGCGTTCCTGATCGCCGACGGCGTGCTGCCCTCCAACGAGGGCCGCGGCTACGTGCTGCGCCGGATCATGCGCCGCGCGATGCGGCACGCGCACATGATGGGCGCGCGCGAGCCGCTGATGTGGCGCCTGGTGCCGGCGCTGGTGCGCCAGATGGGCGCCGCCTACCCGGAACTGGTGCGCGCCGAGCCGCTGATCATGGAGACGCTGCGGCTCGAGGAGACGCGGTTCAAGGCGATGCTGGAGCGCGGCCTGCACCTGCTCGCCGAGGCGACCGAGCGGCTGCGGCGACGGCGGGGCGCTGCCCGGCGAGGTCGCGTTCCGCCTGTACGACACGTTCGGCTTCCCGCTCGACCTGACGCAGGACGCGCTGCGCGAGCAGGGGCGCGGCGTGGATACCGCCGGCTTCGAAGCGGCGATGGAGGAGCAGCGCCGCCGCGCCCGCGCCGCCTGGGCGGGGTCGGGCGAGGCGGCGACCGAGCGCGGTGTGGTTCGAGCTGCAAGCGAGAAGCTCGGCGCCACCGAGTTCCTCGGCTACAGCACCGAGACCGCGGAGGCGGAGATCACTGGCCTCGTCGTCGGCGGCCACCCGGTCGACGCGCGCCGAGGCGGGCGCCGAGGTCGCGGTGGTGCTGAACCAGACGCCGTTCTACGGCGAGAGCGGCGGCCAGGTCGGCGACACCGGCCGCATCACCGCGCCCGGGCTGCGCATCGACATCACACGACACGCAGAAGAAGCTCGGCGACCTGTTCGTGCATCTCGGCCGCGTCGAGGAAGGGGTGGCGGAACCCGGCCGCGCGGTGCTGGCGGAGGTCGATCACGCGCGGCGCAGCGCGATCCGCGCGCACCACTCCGCGACGCACCTGCTGCACGAGGCGCTGCGCCGGCGGCTCGGCGAGCATGTGGCGCAGAAGGGCAGCCTCAACGCGCCCGACCGGCTGCGCTTCGACGTGAGCCATCCGGCGCCGATCAGCCGCGAGGACCTGGCCTGGGCCGCGGCCGAGGTGAACGCGCGGATCCGCGAAAACTCCGAGGTGACGACGCGGCTGATGACGCCCGACGCCGCCGTGGCCGAGGGCGCGATGGCGCTGTTCGGCGAGAAATACGGCGAGGAGGTGCGCGTCGTCGCGATGGGCGAGGGCGGCGGCAACCGTCCCGCGTGGTCGATCGAGCTGTGCGGCGGCACGCATGTGCGCCGCACCGGCGACATCGGCTTCTTCCGCATCCTGGCGGAGAGCGCCGTCAGCGCCGGCGTGCGCCGGATCGAGGCGGTGGCGGCGGAGGCGGCGGACGCCTCGGTCGCCGAGATCGACCGCCGGCTCAACGACGCCGCCGCGGTGCTGCGCGCGAGCCCGGCGGAGCTGCCCGAGCGCGTCGCGGCACTGGCCGAGGAGCGGCGGCGGCTGGAGCGGCAGATCGGCGATTTGCAGCGGCGCCTCGCCACCGGCGACAGCGATGCCGGCGTGGTCGAGGTCGGCGGCATCAAGCTCGCCGCCCGCAACCTGGGCGAAGTGCCGGCGCGCGACCTGAAGGGGCTCGCCGAGACGATCGGCAAGCAGGTCGGCAGCGGCGTGGTCGCGCTGGTCTCTACCGCCGAGGGCAAGGCGAGCGTGGTGGTGGGCGTGTCGCCCGACCTCACGCCGCGCTTCAGCGCGATCGACCTCGTGCGCGCGGCGGCGGCGGCGGTGGGCGGCAAGGGCGGCGGCGGGCGGCCGGATCTGGCCCAGGCCGGCGGCCCGCACGCGGCGCAGGCCGAGGCGGCGCTGGCGGCCGTGCGCGCGGCCATCGCCGGCTGAGGCGGCGCCGCCGCGGCGCCCGCACCCCGTGACGGAGGCAGGCGACAGCGTCGCCGTCGTGACGCGCACCAGGGACCGCCCGCTGCTGCTGGCGCGCGCGGTGGGGAGCGTGCTCGCGCAGCGCCACGCCAACTGGCGGCACGTGATCGTCAATGACGGCGGCGATCCGGCGCCGGTCGAGGCGCTGCTGCGGCGCCATGCCGACGCCTATGCCGGCCGCGCCCAAGTGCTGCACCATCCCGCGTCGCTCGGGATGGAGGCGGCCTCCAACGCCGGGATCGCCGCAAGCGCGAGCCGCTACATCGCGATCCACGACGACGACGACACCTGGCATCCCGACTTTCTCGCCCGCACGCTGGCCGCGATCGCGGCCCACCCGACCGACGAATGCGCCGGCGCGGTCGCCTGGGCGGAGCGGGTCGATGAGCGCATCGAGGGCGAGCGCATCGTCGAGGTCGCGCGCGAAAGCTTCAACGGCACGATGCAGCAGGTGCAGCTCTGGCGGCTGCTGGCGGTGAACCAGTTCCCGCCGATCTCGTTCGTCTTCGCGCGCGCGGCCCACGACGCGGTCGGCGGCTTCGATCCGACGCTGCCGGTGCTTGGCGACTGGGACTTCAACGTCCGCTTCTGCGCCCGCTACGAGGTGGCGCTGGTGCCGGCGCACCTCGCCTACTACCACCATCGCGTGGACCCGGCGGGCGCCTACGCGAACACCGTGGTCGCCGGGGTGGCGCTGCATGAGCGATGGCGCGTCTGGCTGGTGAACCGCTGGCTGCGCCGCGACCTCGCCGCCGGGCGGATCGGCGTCGGCGTGCTGGCCGCGCTGTCGGCCGACCTGGATGCCACGATGCGCGGCGCGCAGTTGCCGCGCCGGGTGATGGCGGCGCTGCGCCGGCGTTTCGGCGGGGGGCCGCTGCGCCGCTGGCTCGCGCGGCGCTGAACCTCGCGGGCGCCGGTTGCGCGTGCTATCCTGCGGCCTGCAAAGAAACCGAGGGGGCGTCGATGGCCGGTAAGAAGATTCTGATGCTGGTGGGCGAGTTCAGCGAAGAGTACGAGATCTTCGTGTTCGAGCAGTGCATGCACGCGGTCGGCCACACCGTGCATGTGGTCTGCCCCGGCAAGAAGTCCGGGGACGTCATCAAGACCTCGCTGCATGATTTCGAGGGCGACCAGACCTATACCGAGAAGCTCGGCCACTTCTATGCGCTCAACAAGACGTTCAAGGACGCGGCGGCCGAGGACTATGACGCGGTCTATGTCGCCGGTGGGCGCGGGCCGGAATACATCCGCATCGACAAGGGCGTGCAGCGGCTGGTCCGCGACTTCCATGCCGCCGGCAAGCCGATCTTCACCATCTGCCACGGCGCGCAGGTGCTGATGGCGGTCGATGGCGTGCTGAAGGGCAAGCGGGTCGCGGCGCTGGAATATTGCGAGCCGGAGGTGCGGCTGGCCGGCGGCATCTACGTCGATGTGCCGCCCACCGGCGCCTGCGTCGACGGCAATCTGGTCTCCGCCAAGGGCTGGCCGGGGCTCGCGGCCTTCATGCGCGAATGCCTGCGCGTGCTGGGCACCGAGATCCACCACGGCGCGACCGCCGCGGCGCCGCCGGCGCGCGGCAAGAAGGAGAAGCGGGCCGAGGCTGCCTGATCCGGCCTCTCACCACTTGACAAACGTCCGCTCGTCACCTGATGACAGGTGACGAGCGGAGGCGTGTGCGATGAGTGCGGCGATCCAGGGTGCGCTTGGCGACGGGGCTGGTGGGCGCGGGGGGCAGACCTTCGCCCGCGCTGCCGACCGGGCGCGCCTGACCCCCGCTGCCGCGGCGGCGCTGCGGCGGCTGGCCGAGGTGTGGCACCTGAGCCGGGAGGAGGCGGCGCACCTGATCGGCGCCTCCGAGAGCACCTGGGACCGCATCCGCGACGGCGGCTGGCGGCAGAGCTTCTCGCAGGACCAGCTCACCCGGATTTCCGCCGCCGTGGGCGTCTTCAAGGGGCTGCACCTGCTGTTCGCCGATGACATGGCCGACCGCTGGGTGCGCCTGCGCAACACCGGCCCGCTGTTCGCCAACCGCACGCCGCTGGAGGCGATGATCGAGGACGGGATTCCCGGCCTGATCGAAATCCGCCACCACGTCGATGCCCTGCGCGGCGGGCTCTGAACGCCGGTCGCTGCCCGCGTGATCGCCTATCCCGTCACCACGCTCGCCGAGCCGCGGGCCGTCCGCCTCGTCGCCACCGCGCGGCTGCGCGACCCGGTGCTGCTCGCGCTGGTCGACCCGGCGCTGCTCGACGATCTGGCGGAGATCGAGGGGGCGACCAGCGCCCGGCGTCGCGCGGAGGCGGCGACGGCGACCGCGGGCGGGGGCGCGCTTCCCGCCGGCCGGCCGCACGCCAACTTCGTCAATGCCGCCTTCGCCTATTTCCGGCCGCGCGAGCTGAACCGCTTCAACGGCCCCGGCCGCGGCGCCTGGTACGCGGCGCTGGCCGCGGCGACCGCGCTGGCCGAGGTGACGTTCCATCTCGCGCGGGAGTTGCAGCGCACCGGCTCGTGGCACGCGACGGTCGATTATGCCGAGATGTGGGCGAGTTTCGCCGGGCGATTTCGTCGATCTGCGCGGCGTGGCACCGCCGCCGCCATGCCTCGACCCCGATATCGCGGTCGGCTACCCGGCCGGCAACGCGCTCGCCGACGCGGCGCGCGCGGAGGCGCTGAATGGGATCGTCTATCCCTCGGTGCGTGACGCCGCGGGCACCTGCCTCGTCGCCCTGTGGCCGCATGTCGTGCAGTCGGTGCGGCAAGGCGGGGTGTGGCGCGTGTGCTGGGCGGGGTCGCCCACGCCCAGCATCACGTCCCTCGTCGGCTGACCCTACGACGTCTGCATGCCGCCGGAGAGGCTCGCCACCTTGTGCGTCAGGCTCTCCGTCAGCGCCGGCACGCCGCCGCTCTTCAGCAGGTAGCGGAAGTCCGAACGCTGCACGGCGACCCGGCTGATCGAGCCGTCGAGCAGCACGTCCACCACCTTCCACCCGGCCGGCCCGTTGCGCATCACGTAGTCGAGCTTCAGTGTCGAGCCGTCGGCGCGGTTGAGCGTGCTGCTCACCACGACCTCGCCCCTGCCCACGCCGCGCACAGACCGGGAGACGCGGAAACTCTGGCCGGAATAGCTGTCGAAGTTCGCGAGGTAGCTGGAGATCGTGTAGCGGCGGAACGCGTCGCGCAGCACACTCCGCTGATTCTCGGGCATCGACTGCCATTTCAGGCCCACGGATGCGGCCAGGACCGCGTCGAGATCGAACGCGCCGTCGATGGCCGGTGCGAGGGTGGTGAAGCGGCGGTCGAACGGCGTCTGCGCCCCCGCCTTCATGACGGCGAGCAACCCTGCGTTCAGGCGCTCGATGGGGGCGACGGCGGCCGGGTCGGCGGCAACGTCGGCGCGTGCCGCCTGCGGCAGCAGCGCAGCCATCCAGAGCGCGCCAATGCCCAGCGCGACCGCGCGGCGCGGCATAGCTGTGGCGATCGGGTTGGTCATCTCAGTCCTCTCCATGATGCGTCACTATTCGCGACAAACGACATCGGTATACATATGAGCGGTGGGCAGGCGTGATGCAGGTTCGGCATCCGTCGGTGACTGCTCGGTTATCGTGCAGGCGCAATCATCGTCTCTAGGTGGCGATACGCAGGCCGTGGGTCAGCGGATACACGCGCATAGGTGGTTTGTGCATGGCGGGCGCCGCGAACTTACGTCCCGGCGGCGTGTAGCCGCGGGCGGCCTGCGCCCGCAGTGACGGCCGTCACAGGGATGCCTGCAGGGCGGCTATGCGTGCTGCAGGGCGCTGTCGAACCGGCGCAGCGCGATGGCGCCGGCGAAGGCGATCGCGGCGCAGGCGGCCATCACCGCCGCGGGCGCTTCCACCGCACCGGTCGCGGCGATCGCCGCCGTCGCCAGCAGCGGCACGGTGCCGCTGAACGTGGTGAAGCTGAGGTTGTAGGCGAGCGCCACGCCACTGTAGCGCACGCGGGTCGGGAACAGATCCGCGACGATCGGGGCGAAGACGCCGGTGCAGATGCCGGCGACGAGCGAGGCCACGGCCACCAGCAGCACGATCGGCGCCGTGCCGGTCGCGAGCGCGGCGAAGAACGGCCAGCTTCCCAGCACCAGCAAGGCCGATCCGAACGCGAGCACGTGACGCCGCGGCACCACGTCGGCCACGCGCGACGTTGCGAGCAGCGAGACCGTGTAGGCGATCACGCCGCCGTTCTGCGCGATCGCCGCCAGCGTGGGCGGGTAGTGCAGCGTGCGGGTGAGGTAGCCGCCGAGCAGCACGAACAGCACGCCGTTGAACCCCGCCGTCGCGGCGCTGGTCGCGGTGCCGACGATGACCGGCAGCGGGTGGGCGCGCAGCACGTCGCCGAGCGGCAGCTTCGCCACCCGCCCGCGCATGTCGCGGAACGCCGGCGTCTCGGCCAGCGCGCGGCGCACGAAGAAGCCGATCAGGCCGAGCACGCCGCCGAACAGGAACGCCGCGCGCCAGCCCCAGGTCGCCGCAATCGCGGGCGGCAGCGCGAGGTTGATCAGCGTCGCCAGCAGCGCGCCGCAGTTGACGCAGGTGAACACGACGCCGCAGGCGAAGCTCGCGCGCTGCGGCACGGTTTCCGTCACGTACGTCACCGCGCCCGGGAACTCCGCACCGAGGCAGAACCCTTGCGCGAGGCGCAGCAGCAGCAACAGCACCGGCGCCGCCGCGCCGAGCGTGGCGTAGCCGGGCAGCAGGCCCATCGCGACGGTGGCCAGCGACATGACCAGGACGGAGCCGAGGAAGGCGCCGCGCCGGCCGCGCCGGTCGCCGAAATGCGCGATCACCACGCCGCCGATCGGCCGCGCCAGATAGCCGATCGCGAACCCCGCGTAGCCGACCATCTGCTGAACGAGCGGGTTGCCGGAGGGGAAGAAGGTCGCGCCGATGGTCGGCGCGAACACGCCGAACAGCACGAAATCATAGAACTCCAGCGCCCCGCCGAGCCCGGCGAGCACGATCATCCGCCATGGCACGCGGTCCGCGACGTCGCGCGGCATCAGGCGGCCCGCGCCAGCGCCTGGCCGCGGATCAGGTCCGCCGCCTTCTCGCCGATCATGATGCACGCGGCATTGGTGTTGCCGGAGACTACGCTCGGCATGATCGCGGCGTCGGCGACGCGCAGCCCGGCGATGCCGCGCACGCGCAGCGCGTCATCGACGACCGCCATCGCATCGCCGCCCATCCTGCAGGTTCCGCACGGATGGAAGATCGAGCCGCCATTGGCGCGAGCGTGTTCCAGCAGCGCATCATCATCGGTGACCGCGGGGCCGGGCCGATGCTCCTCCGCGATCCAGTGCTGCATCGACCGGCTGCGCCGCGATCTGCCGGCCGAGCTTCAACCCCGCGACCAGCGTGCGCCGGTCGAGTTCGGCGGAGAGATAGTTCGCGTAGATCGCCGGATATTCGGCGGGATCGGGCGAGCGCAGCCGGATCTCGCCGCGGCTTTCCGGCCGGAGCTGGCAGCAGTTCTGCAGAAAGCCGGAGAACTTATCGAGCCCTTCGCCCGGCTTGTCGGCGCTGAACAGGATGAACAGGAACTGCACGTCCGGCGTCGCGAGTTCCGGCCGGGTGCGGGCGAAGATGCCGACCGTGCCGGCGCTGATGGTCAGCGGGCCGGTGCGGGTGAACGCGTATTGCAGCCCCGCGCGCACCTGTCGCCACGGGCTCATCATGATGTCGTTGATCGTCACCGGATAGCGGCAGCGATAGGTGATGCGGGTCTGGAAATGGTCCTGCAGGTTCTGCCCGACGCCCGGCAGGTCGTGCGCCACGGCGATCCCGGTTTCCTGCAGATGCGCGCCCGGGCCGATGCCCGGACAGCATCAGCAGTTGCGGCGAGTTGATGGCGCCGCCGCAGAGGATCACCTCCCGCCGCGCCGTCACCGTCCGCTCGGTGCCCTCGTGGCGGAACGCAACGCCGGTCGCGCGCTTGCCCTGCAGCAGGATGCGCGTGCTCAGCGCGTGGGTGATGACCTGCAGGTTGGGGCGGCGCATCGCCGGGCGCAGGAACGCGGTGGCGGCCGAACTCCGCCGCCCGTTGCGCGAGGTCATCTGGTAGTAGCCGACGCCCTCCTGCTGGGTGCCGTTGAAGTCGTCGGTCCACGGCAGGCCGCAGGCGCGAGCCGCCTGGATGTAGGCCTCGCTCAGCGGGTGGCGCTCGCCGATGTTGCTGACCGCGAGCGGCCCGGCGCGCCCGTGCAGGGTCTCGTCGCCCGGCCCGATGCGCCCCTCGGAGCGGCGGAAATAGGGCAGCACGTCGTCCCACGCCCATCCGGCGTTGCCGAGCTGGCGCCAGTGGTCATAGTCCTCGGGCTGGCCGCGGACATAGAGCAGGCCGTTGATGGAGGAGGAGCCGCCGAGCACGCGCCCGCGCGGCCAGAACACGCGCCGCCCATGAAGCTCCGGCTCCGGCTCGGTCTCGTAGCACCAGTTCACCCGCTTGTCGGAGATGGTCTTGCCGTAGCCGAGCGGGATGTGGATCCACATGTTGCGGTCCGGCCCGCCGGCCTCCAGCAGCACCACGCGGGTGGCCGGGTCCTCCGTCAACCGTGCGGCGATGACGCAGCCGGCCGAGCCGGCGCCGACGACGATGTAGTCGGCCTCGATGGTGTCCATTCCCCCCTTCCCGAGCCGGCGTAGCGGGCGGAGGATGCCGCGATGCGCGCGCAAACGCCACTGCCCCCGGACGTCACGGCAGCCTTGCGCCGCCTTGCTCTCCTGCCCGCGGACGCCCCGGCGCCACGCCGCGGAGGCGCTGGCGGGTGGCGTTTCGTCGGACATCTGGCGCGTGGCGCTGCCGGGCGGCCCGGTCTGCGTCAAACGCGCGCTGGCCCGGCTGAAGGTCGTGGCCGACTGGCGCGCGCCGGTGGAGCGCAGCCAGTTCGAGGGGCGGTGGATGGCGCATGCCAACCGCGCCGTCCCCGGCGCCGCCCCGGCGCTGCTGGGCCATGACGCGGCGAGCGGCACGCTGGTGATGGAATACAAGCCGGCGGCGACGCACCCGGTGTGGAAGGCGCGGCTGCACGAGGGCTGGACCTCGGAGCCATTCGCCGCCGCCGTCGGGTGCAACCTGGCCCGCATCCAGGGTGCAACCGCGGGTGACCCGGGGGTTGCACCTTTGTTCCGATCGGAGGCCATTTTCGAGGCGATCCGGCTGGAGCCGTACCTCCGCGCCACCGCCGCGCGCCACCCGGACCGCGCGGCCGCATTGCAGGCGCTGGCCGATACCACGGCCGCGACCCGGCGCACGCTCGTGCATGGCGACGTGAGCCCGAAGAACATCCTGGTCGGGCCGGACGGGCCGGTGTTTCTGGACGCGGAATGCGCCACCTGGGGCGACCCGGCCTTCGACCTCGCGTTCTGCCTGACCCACCTGCTGCTGAAATGCCTCTGGACGCCGCAAGCCGCGCCGGGCTTCCTTGCCTGCTACGCGGCCCTCGGCGGCGCCTATCTCGCGGACGTTTCCTGGGAGGCGCCGGCGGCGGTGGAGGGGCGGGCGGCGCGGCTGCTGCCGGGATTGCTGCTGGCGCGCGTCGATGGCAAGTCGCCGGTGGAATACGTCACCGCCGAGGCCGACAAGGACCGGGTGCGCCGCGTCGCCCGCGCGCTGCTGGCCGCACCGCCGGCGCGACTCGAGCAGGTGGCGGCGGCATGGCGCGAGGAAGGGTTCTGAATGAGCGAGACCGAGATCGTCTTCCTGCACGGCCGGCGCGTGTGGGACAGCCGCGGGCGGCCGACGGTGGAGGCGGAGATCATGCTCGCCGGCGGCGCCGTGGGCCGCGCGATCGCGCCCGCCGGCGCCTCCACCGGCGCGGCGGAGGCGCTCGACCTGCGCGACGGCGGCGAGACCTTCGGCGGCCTCGACGTCGCCCGCGCCGTGGCCAACGTGAACGGCACCATCGCGCGCGCGCCTGCTGGGGGCCGATGCGGGCGATCAGGCGGCGCTCGACCGCGACGCTGATCGACCTCGACGGCACCGAGGCGAAGAGCCGGCTCGGCGCCAACGCCACGATCGCGGTTTCCATGGCGGCGGCGCATGCGGCGGCGGGGGCGGCGGGGGTGCCGCTCTATCGCCATCTCGGCGGCGAGGAGGCGGGCACGCTGCCGCTGCCGCAGATCCAGATCTTCGGCGGCGGCGCGCACGCGCACGGGCGCATGGACATCCAGGACGTGCTGGTGGTCTGCCCCGCCGCGCGCAGCTTCGCCGAGGCGCTGGACTGGACCGCCGAAGTCTATCGCGCCGCCGGACTGCTGATGCGCCAGGCCGGCCACGCTGTACGGCGTCGCCGACGAGGGCGGTTTCTGGCCCGCCTTCACCAGCAACGAGCAGGCGCTGGAGATGGTCGTGCGCGCGATCGACCAGGCGGGCTTCGAGCCGGGCGAGGAAGTCGCACTCGCGCTCGACATCGCCGCCTCCTCATTCGCGCGCGACGGGCGGTACCGGCTCGCGCTGGAGGGACGTGAACTCGACCGCGACGGCATGATCGACATGCTGCGCGGCTGGACCACGCGCTATCCGATCGTCTCGATCGAGGACCCGCTGGCGGAGGACGACTGGGACGGGCTCGCGCAGTTCACCGAGGCCGTGGGCGATCGGGTGCAGATCGTGGGCGACGACTTGATGGTCACCGACAGCCGCGCGCATCCGCGACGCGGCGGCGCGGGGCGCGGCCAACGCGGTGCTGATCAAGCCCAACCAGCGCGGCACGCTGAGCGAAGCGCTCGAGGCGTGGCGCACCGCGAAGGAACTCGGCTACGCGGGCATCGTCTCGGCGCGCTCGGGCGAGACCGAGGATACCACCATCGTGCATCTCGCGGTCGGCTGGGGCGTGGGGCAGATCAAGGTCGGCTCCATCGCGCGCGGCGAGCGGACCGCCAAATGGAACGAGGCGCTGCGCATCGAGGAGGCGATGGGGCCGCGCGCGCGGTTCGCCGGGGCACGGGCGCTGGCGCGAAAGCTGCCGTGAAGGTGGTGCTGCACACCGCCGCCGGCCCCGGCCTCGCCGCCCGGCTCTCGGCGTTCGCCGCCCAGGGGCTCGACGTTTCCGCCTGCCCCGAAGCGGACGAGGCGCGGCTGGCGGCGCTGCTGCGCGAGGCGGAAGTGCTGTGGCACGTGCTGAAGCCTGCCACCGACGCGATGATGGCGGGCGCGCCGCGACTGCGGCTGATCCAGAAGATCGGCACCGGCGTCAACACGATCGACCTCGACGCGGCGCGGGCGCGGGGCATCGCGGTGTGCAACCTGCCGGGCGTGAACGCGCCGGCGGTGGCGGAAATGACGCTGCTGCTGATCCTCGCCGCGCTGCGCCGCCTGCCGCTGCTCGACGCCGCGACGCGCGCGGGCGAGGGATGGGCGCTCGATCCGTCGCTGCAGGACCAGTTTTCCGAGCTTGGCGGATGACGGTCGGTCTGGTCGGCTACGGCGCAGTGCCACAGGCGCTGGCCCCGCTGCTGCAGGCGTTCGGCTGCCGGATTCTCTACACGGCGAGCGGGCGCAAGACCGGCGTGCTCGGCAGCTACCGCCGGCTCTCGGCGCTGCTCGCGCAGAGCGATGTGGTCAGCCTGCATCTGCCGCTGACGGAAAAGACGGAGCGGATCATGGACGCGGCGGCATTCGCGCAGATGAAGTCGGGCGCGGTGCTGGTCAACACGGCGCGCGGCGGCCTCGTGGATCACGCGGCGCTGGTGGCGGGCGCTGGAGAGCGGGACGGCTGGGTGCCGCGGGGCTCGATGTGTTCGCGCAGGAGCCGCCGCCACCGGACGATCCGCTGTTCGCGTTTCCGAACGTGGTGGTGGCGCCGCATGTGGCGTGGCTGACCACCGGCACGTTCGATCGCGCGCTGGCCAAGGCGGCCGAGAATTGCCACCGGCTGGCGCAGGGGAAGCGACTTTTGCATCAGGTGGTGTGAACATGACGTGCGCGCCCTCACCCTCCCGTCGCTGCGCGCCGGGCCCCTCCCTCTCCCATGAATGGGAGAGGGGTTTTTGTCTCCCTCTCCCGCTTGCGGGAGAGGGCCGGGGTGAGGGCGCGGCATGACGCGCGCGTTGCCGCCGGCGCTCGCGCATCTCGCCCTTCCGGTGATCGCGGCGCCGCTGTTCATCATCTCCAACCCCGACCTGGTGATCGCGCAGTGCAAGGCTGGCGTGGTGGGCAGTTTCCCCGCGCTCAACGCGCGCCCGGCGCATGTGCTCGACGAGTGGCTGACGCGCATCGAGGCCGAGCTTGCCGACCACAACGCGCGCCACCCGGAGCGGCCGGCGGCGCCGTTCGCGGTGAACCAGATTGTCCACCGCTCCAACGAGCGTCTCGCCCACGACCTGGACGTGTGCGCGCGGCACCGGGTGCCGATCACCATCACCTCGCTCGGCGCGCGGGAGGAGGTGAACCGGGCGGCGCACGACTACGGCGGGATCGTGCTGCATGACGTGATCAACGCGACCTTCGCGCGCAAGGCGCTGGACAAGGGCGCCGACGGGCTGATCCTGGTCGCGGCGGGCGCGGGCGGGCATGCCGGCGCGATCTCGCCGTTCGCGCTGGTGGCCGAGGTGCGCGCGTTCTTCGACGGGCCGGTGGCACTCTCCGGCGCCATCGCGACCGGCGATGCAGTGCTCGCGGCGCAGGCGATGGGGGCGGATTTGGCCTATGTCGGCTCGGCCTTCATCGCCACGGCGGAGGCGAACGCCAGGGACGGGCACAAGCAGATGATCGTCGAGGGCAGCGCCACCGACATCGTCTACACGGATTTCTTCAGCGGCGTGCTCGCGAATTTCCTGCGCGGCAGCATCGCGCGCGCCGGCCTCGATCCCGACAACCTGCCGCGCGAGGAGCGTGCCAAGATGAACATCGGCGGCGACGAGGCGCGGGTCTGGCGCGATATCTGGAGCGCGGGGCACGGCATCGGTGCGGTGAAGGACGTCGTGCCGGCGGCGGAGGTCGTGGCGCGCCTCGCCCGCGAATACCGCGCGGCACGCGCGCGGCTGGAGCTTGCGCCATGAAGACTGACCTCGCCGGCAAAGTCGCCTGGGTCACGGGCGCGTCGTCCGGGCTCGGCCACCGGTTTGCGCAGGTGCTGGCGGCGGAGGGCGCGATCGTCGCCATCTCCGCGCGCCGCGCCGCGCGGCTGGAGGCATTGGCGGCGGAGATCGCGGCCGCCGGTGGGCGCGCCGTGTGCGTGCCGCTCGACATGGCCGACATCGCGGCGATCGCGCCGGCGGCGGCGCTGATCGAGAAAACCCTCGGCCCGATCGACATCCTGGTGAACAACGCGGGGCTGAGCCGGCAGGCGCGGCTGGAGGATTTTTCCGAGGCCGACTACGACGCGGTGCTGACGGTGAACCTGAAGGCCGCGTTCTTCGCCGGGACAGGCGGCGGCGCGGCAGATGATCGCGCACAAGCGCGCCGGCCGCATCGTCAACATCGCCTCCGTCGCCGGCTTCCGCGCGCTCGGTGGCCAGGCGCCGTACAGCATGTCGAAATCCGGCCTGATCGCGCTCACCCGCTGCATGGCGCGCGAGTGGGGGCGGCATGGCATCAACGCGAACGCGATCTGTCCCGGCTATATCGGCACCGAGATCGGCGGCGACTTCTTCGAGACCGAGGCCGGGCAGAAGCTGATCGCCGCATTGCCGCGCCGGCGCATGGGCGAGCCGCGCGACCTCGACGGACTGTTGCTGCTGCTCTGTTCGGGCGAGGCGAGCCGGTTCATCAACGGCGCCGCGATGGTCGCCGACGACGGCATGATGGCGATCTGACGGCGAGGGGAGGTCACGGTGGCAGCAACGAAGTTCCAGACCACACTGGCGGGCAGCCTGCCCAAGCCATCCTGGCTCGCCGAGACGCAGACGCTTTGGCCCGCGTGGCGGCAGGAGGGCGCGGCGCTGGCCGAAGCCAAGGCCGACGCGACGCTGGTGTGGCTGAAGGAGCAGGAGGACGCCGGCATCGACATCGTCGGCGACGGCGAGCAGTCGCGCCAGCACTTCGTGCACGGGTTCCTGGAGCAGGTCGAAGGCGTGGATTTCGACCGCAAGGTGAAGATGGGCATCCGGAACAACCGGTATGACGCCATGGTGCCCACGGTGACGGGCGCGCTGCGCCTGCGCGCGCGCGTGCACCAGACCGAGGCGCGGCTGCTGCGCGCCCACACCGGCCGCAAGATCAAGTTCACGCTGCCCGGCCCGATGACGCTGGTCGACACGCTCGCCGACGGCCACTACGGCGACCGCGTGAAGATGGCCTACGCCTTCGCCAAGCTGCTCAACGAGGAGGCGCGCGGGCTGGAGGCGGACGGCGTGGACGTGATCCAGTTCGATGAGCCGGCCTTCAACGTCTACATGGACGACGCGGTGCGCTGGGGGATCGACGCGCTGCATCAGGCGATCGAGGGGCTGCGCTGCAAGACCGCGGTGCACATCTGCTACGGCTACGGGATCGAGGCGAATATCCGCTGGAAGCAGACGCTGGGCGAGGAGTGGCGCCAGTACGAAGCAGGTGTTCCCGGCGCTGGCCGCCAGCCGGCTCGATCAGGTCTCGCTCGAATGCGCGCACTCGCACGTGCCGATGGAGCTGATGGCGCTGCTTGCCGGCAAGGACGTGATGGTGGGCGTGATCGACGTGGCGAGCGACGTGGTGGAGACGCCCGAGGACGTGGCGGCCACGATCCAGGCCGCGCTGCGCTACGTGCCGCGCGAGCGGCTGCTGCCCTGCACGAATTGCGGCATGGCACCGATGGACCGGCGCATCGCGGCGGCGAAGCTGCGCGCGCTGGTTGCCGGCTCGCGGCTGGCGTGCGAGGCGGCCTAGCGCAGCGACGCCCGGGTAACGAATTGCGCGCCGCGCGCTCGCACACGCCCTCGTGGTCACCGTGCTGCAATGGCAGCCGTGTTATGAGCGGATTGCGCGGCACCGGACTCCCCGCCGCGGAAGAGGGAGGAGCGATCATGAATTCAGCCTGGAAGACCCGTCTCTTTGCGACATCACTGGCGGCGCTGCTGACCGCCGCGGCCGGCACCGCCTCCGCCGCGACGCTCGATCGCGTGCGGCAGGACGGAACGCTGCGCATCGCCTTTCGCCAGGACGCGCCGCCATTCTCGTACAAGGGCAGCAACGGCGAGCCCGCGGGCTATGTCGTCGATCTCTGTCGGGCCGTGGCGAAGCATCTCGTGCAGCAGTTGAAGCTGCCGTCGCTGAAGCTGGCCTATGTTCCGGTCAACGCGGTCGACCGCTTCGACGCGATCACCGGCGGCAAGGCCGATCTGTTGTGCGAGCCGACCAGCGCGACCCTTGCGCGGCGCGCGAACGTGGATTTCTCCATCTCGACCTTCGTCGACGGCGCGGGCCTGATGATCATGCCCGATGGCCCGCGCGACCTGGCTTCGCTCGCCGGCAAGAAGGTGGGCGTGCTCGGCGGCACCACGACCGAGGAGGCGCTGCGCAACACGCTTGCCGCAGCACACGTCTCCGCCGACGTCGTGCCGGCAAAGTCGCATGCCGAGGGGCTGGCGATGCTGCAGGACGGGCGGACCGTCGCCTATTTCGCCGACCGTTCCATCCTGATGTCGCTGGCCGCCGAAGCCGGCGGCAGCAACAAGCCGATCCTGTCGGAGGCGTATCTGACCGTCGAGCCCTACGCGCTCGCCCTGCCGCGCGGCGACGAGGCGTTCCGCCTGGAGGTCGATCGGGCCCTCAGCCACATCTATCGCTCGGGCGAGATCGCGGCCGTTTTCGAGAGCGGCTTTGGGCCTTCGATCAAGCCGAGCCCGATCCTCCAGACCCTGTACCTGATCACCGGCCTGCCGGACTGACGCGCGCCGGCCAAACCCACGATTGGGCCTCGCGAGGGCGGCACGCGCGATGCGATGATGCCGCCCTCAGCGAAGGGCCCACCGATGTCCGCCAGCGATGCCCAGACTTACCCCTTGGACGCACGCAACCGCGTGAAGCGCCGCCACGACCGCGGGTTCTACGATCACGCCACCGTCCACCGCCTGCTCGACGCCGCCGCGCTGTGCCACGTCGCGTATGTCGTGGACGGGCAGCCCTATTGCACGCCGACGCTGTTCTGGCGCGAGGGGTCGCACCTCTACTGGCACGGCAGCAGCGCGAGCCGCATGCTGCGCACGCGGCCGACGGCACGCGCGGCCTGCCTGACGGTCACGCATTTCGACAGCCTGGTGCTCGCGCGCTGCGGCTTCAACCATTCGGCCGACTACCGCGCGGTGATGGCGTTCGGCAGGCGCGACTCGCACCGCGCCGGAGGCGAAGCGCCGCGCACTGGTCATGAGGTGGACCGGTTCTTCCCCGGCCGCACCGCCCAACTGCGCGCGAGCACCGATCAGGAGATCAAGGCGACGTCCGTCGTTCAAGCATGGAGATCGAGCAGGCGTCGGCGAAGATCCGCGCGAAGGGGGTCGCCGACGACGAGGAGGACTACGCCCTGCCGGTCTACGCCGAACGGATTCCGATCCAAACCGTCATCGGCGCGCCGGAACCGTGCCCGCGGTTGCTGCCGGGGGTTGGGCGCCCGGCCAACCTCGCCGGTTACCGCGCGGGCCGCCCGCTCGAGGAGGCGGTGTCGGAGGCGTATGCCCAAGCCTACGCAGCGGGGCTTCATTCCGAGGAGACCTGAGGCGCGGCGAAAGGAGGACCGATGCGGTACGCGTCGAACGCCGACCTGCCGCCGGGCGTGCGCAACCACCTTCCGGAACACGCCCAGGACATCTGGCGCGAGGCGTTCAATCACGCCTGGACGAATACGCCGGCGACCCGCGCGGCGAGGAAGTTCCGCATCGCGTCGCGTGGGCGGCGGTGAGGCGCCGCTACCACAAGCGGGGCGATGAATGGGTGCCGATCGAGCGCTGAGCGGGCGGCGGCTGCGCCCGCAATCATCGCGCGAACGTGCGCGACCCTCCCAAGGGTGGCGGGCCTATGCGGGGCACCTTTCCACACAATCGGGAGACGAAGCCGATGACACGCTTTTTCGTCGCCGCTCTTGGCGTCGCGATGCTGCTGGCACCGCTCGGCGCCAGCGGCGGCGACGTTCCCGACGCGCTCGCCGTCGAGTGGCACGGCAAGCACCCCTGCGCGAAACTCTACGAAGACGCACAGATCCTGATCGCGCGCTGCACGCTCGCGCCCGGGGAGGTCCATGTCCGCCATTCGCATCCGGGCTATTTCGGATACACCCTGAGCGGCGGGACGGAGCAGGTGCAGGACGCGCAGGGTACGCGCGAGGTCAAGATTGCCACTGGGGACGTGTTCGACAGCCCGCCCGTCGCATGGCACGAGATCAAGAACGTGGGCGACACGCCGATGAGCTTCCTCATCGTCGAGAAGAAGTATCAGCCGGTCGCCCGCGCCCGGCGCCGGGCAGTAGGGCGGCGCCGTTTCATCCGAGTTCGGCCCAGGCCACGATCAGGCAGGGCGTGTCGAGCGGCAGGTCCGGGCTCGTGTAGATCATGCGCGTGTGCCGGCCGCGCTCGCCGAAGGCGGCGTTGATCAGGTCGGAGGCGCCGTTGAGCACTTTCGGCGTCGCGGTGAAGCCCGGGGCGACGTTCAGCGAGCCTTCGATGCGCACCACGCGGCGCACCCGCTCCAGATCGCCGCCGGCCGCGGCCTTGAGCTGGGCGATCACGTTGATCGTGGCGAGCCGGCAGGCGGCGTAGCCGTCCTCGGCACTGACCTCGCGCCCGATCTTGCCCACGTAGTCCAGCGTCTTGCCGTCGCGCCAGGGCAACTGGCCGGAGGTGAACACGACGTTGCCGACCACCGCCCATGGTTCGGTACGCGGCAACCGCGCCGGGCGGCGGGGGAAGGGTGAGGCCCAGTTCGGCAAGGCGCTGCTCGACGGTCGCCATGGTCGTTTCTCCCCTGCTGCGTGCGGCCAGTATGGCCGGGCTGCGCGGGCGGGGGAACCTTGTGCTTGGCGCGACGGGCCGGCCCCCCTATGCGGACGGCATGGACGCGATCCGCGTGAGGGGCCTGACCAAGCGCTACGGCCGCACGCTGGCGGTGGCCGGCATCGACTTCGCCGTGCCGGCCGGCGAGACCGTGGCGCCTGCTGGGCGGCAACGGGGCTGGCAAGACCACGACGATCGCGATGCTGCTCGGCCTGCTGATCCCGACCGCGGGCAGCATCACCGTGCTCGGCCACGACATGGCGCGCGACCGGTTCGCGGCGCTGGCGCGGATGAACTTCTCCTCGCCCTATGTGGCGCTGCCGCACCGGCTGACGCGTCGCGCGAAAACCTGCGCGTTTACTGCCATCTCTACAACGTGCGCGGCACCGAGCGCGGATCGCGGAGCTGGCGGACGAGCTCGATTTCGCACGAATTGCTGCGCCGCCCGGCCGGGGCAGCTTTCCGCCGGGCAGAAGACGCGCGTGGCGCTGGCGAAGGCGCTGATCAACCGGCCGGAGCTGCTGCTGCTCGACGAGCCGACGCGCCAGCCTCGATCCGGACACGGCGGATTTGGTGCGCGGCTACGCTTGAGCGCTACCGCGCCGAGAGCGGGTGCACGATGCTGCTGGCCAGCCACAACATGGCGCGAGGTCGAGCGGCTCTGCTCGCTCGTGCTGATGATGAAGCGCGGGCGGATCGTGGACCGCGGCACGCCCGGCGGAACTGCTCGGCCGCTACGGCGCGCGACGACCTGGAGGAAGTGTTCCTCGACATCGCCCGCGACCGCCGCGCGGCGGAGGCGGTGGCGTGAGCCGGCCTGCGGCCGCCGCTGCGCCGCGATCTGGGGGCTGCTCTACCGGCACATCGCGCTCTATCGCGGCGTCCTGGCCGCGGCTGCTCGAGCTGGCCTACTGGCCGACGCTGCAGCTGTGCATCTGGGGCTTTACCGCGAGCTTCTTCGCGGCCCGGCTCGGCAGCCCGGCGCGATCGCGGTCGGCGCGCTGCTCGGCGGCGTGCTGCTGTGGGAGATCGCGCTGCGCAGCCAGATGGGCGTCGCGATCGGCTTCCTCGAAGAGATCTGGTCGCGCAACCTCGGGCATGTGTTCGTGAGCCCGCTGCGGCCGTGGGAGCTGGTGGCGGCGCTGATCGTCATGTCGGTGCATGCGGATCTCGGTCGGGGTCATGCCGGCGGCTGCTGCTGGCGTGGGTTCTCTATGCGTTCAATCTGTTCGGCTTGGGCTGGTGCTGGTGCCGTTCGTCGTCAACCTGATGGTGATGGGCTGGGGGTTTCGCTCGGCGTTGTCAGCCTGATCCTGCGCCACGGCGCGGGGGCGGAGGCGCTGGCGTGGTCGGTGCTGTTCGGGCTCACGCCGTTCTCCGCCGTGTTCTATCCCGTCTCGGTGCTGCCGCGCGCGCTGCAGCCGGTCGCGCTCGCGCTGCCGTCGGCGCATGTGTTCGAGGGGATGCGGACGGCGCTCAGCACGGGGGCGGTGGCCTGGGGCCATCTGGCCTGGGCGGCCGGGCTGAATCTCGCCTGGCTGGCGGCGGCAGGCGCCGTGTTCGCCGCGCAATTCCGGGCCGCGCGCGTGCGCGGCGCGCTTATTTCCATCGGCGAGTAGACAATGACCGAGACGAATTTCTGGCTGATCCGCCACGCGATCGTGGAGGAGAACGCGCGCACCGTCATCTACGGCACGATGGACGTGCAGCTCTGCCCGCACAGCCTGGAGGCGCAGCGGCCGATGTATGCGGCACTCGCCCGCCGCCTGCCGCGGCCCGCGGTCTGGTTCGCGAGCCCGCTGTCACGCACGCAGGCCACCGCGGCGGCGATCTTCCGCGCCGGCTACCCGGAGCAGGCGCTGACAATCGAGCCGGGCCTGATCGAGCTTGGCTTCGGCGCCTGGCAGGGGCTCGCGCATGCCGAGCTGCCGCCGCGCCTCACCATGCCGGCGCACCCGTTCTGGCCGCTCAGCGGCGATGAGCGCCCGCCGGGCGGGGAGAGCATGGCGGACGGGGTCGAGCGCGTGGGCGCGGTCCTGGAGCGGCTGGCGGAGGCGCATCGCGGGTGCGACGTGGTGGCGGTGAGCCATGGCGGCGCGATCCGCGCCGCGGTCGCGCATGCCCTGCACATTCCCGCCGACAACGCGCTGCATCTGTCGATCGAGAACATCTCGCTGACGCGTCTCGACCACACGCCGCGCGGGTGGCGCGTCGCCTGCGTGAACGAACTGCCGGGGGTCTGAGGCCGCTAGCCGCGCCCAAGGCCGCCGGGCGTTTGCGGGGACAGCGCGGAGCGGGACGCTTCGCTCCGGCTGGCGCGCGTCGCCGCCTCGAGCTCCAGCGTGCGCTGCCGCATTCCCGTCGCGAGACCCGCGAACCAGCGATCCTTGAACATGACACGCAGCCGCGAGGCAGACGGCGGCAGGCGCGCGGCGGCGGCGGCGGCGAGGCGGAATACCATCACCCGCGCCAGCAACTGCCAGCTCTGCCCCGCCGCGATCGGCGTGCCCTGCGTCAGGGCAGGCGGATTCGTGCGTGCCGTGCCGAGACCGTTGCGATAGGCGCGGTTGAGAATCCACGACTTCCTCGAATTGCTCGAGACGGATGATGTGGCGTACCCGCGCCTCGGCGACGAAGTGTGCCCGGTGGCCGGCATCCGAGAGGCGGCGGTTGAACTCGGTCTCACTGCCCATCGCGGAGAGCGGGTTCTTGCCGTCCGGGCCGATGCTCTCGTCGAAGCGGTGGCCGCGCGCGAACACGGTGCGCCGCACCGCCATGTTCGGGCCGAAGATCACGCGGAAGTCGCACGGCCCGCTCTCGCGGCTGACCAGCGCGAACAGCATGCCGAAATCCACGGACGCTTCGTCGAGCCAATGCGGCAGCGCCTCGGGCCAGGCCGGCAGGATGGTGCCGCCGAACAGCGACGCCTCCGGGTGCGCCTCGGCCGCCGCCTCGAGCCGCAGGAGCCAGTCGGGCTCGGGCAGCACGTCATCGTCGGTGAGGACCACGAGATCGCCCTCAAAACTCGCGATCGCGCGATTGAGCGCGGCGTTCTTGCCCGCGCGCGGCTCGAGCAGCACTTCGAGGGGCAGGCGCCCGCCATACTGGGCCAGCAGCGCCTGGGTTGCGTCCGTACTCCCGTTATCGGCGACGACAAGCTTCCAGCCGCCGGGCGGCGGCACGAGCCCCGCGAACGCCTCGAGCACGGCCGCGAGTTGATCGGCGCGGTTCCTGGTTGCGAATGCAACAGTCAACATGATCTGTAACCCAATCTTTTCAGAACGGAAGCAAATCGCCCAAAAGACGTGTCGCTCCAGGAGCACATCCGATCGGGGCGCCCCGCGCATGGCATGATCGCATAAGCAATACCCCCGACAGTGCCGTCTCAGTAGTTGAGAGGCGAGCATACAGGGGCACGCGTCTCCTTGGGAAGGCCGGACAACATGTAATGCTCATCATTGAAACAATATCGTTCGGGGGACGCTTTGCAGGATACAGATTGCTTTAGATCGGCTCTGCAGCCCACGAAGCACGAGAATTCGCCTCATGCGGCGGATCGACTCGATCATGCCTCCGATTGACGCCGTGCGCCGCGTGCAGGACTTCCGAGTCGCTGATTGCGCCGCCCCACCGCACAACATCTCGTGCCCGTGGAACACAAGGAGGTGCGCGCAGGACGGCGGGCCGGACGGTCCGAGGATCCGCGCAGTGCCGGCGGGTGCCGGCCACGCAGGGGGGATAGACGAGAGAGACTGTAGGCGCGCGCCGAGTCGCGCCGCAAGCGACTCGCGTGTCAGATGTCGCGCGGCGGGCCGGAGCGTATTTGCGCGCGAATTACCGCGGCGAAATCACGCGAAAGAGTTGGAATCGGTCGCCGTTGCGCAGCAGCGCGAGCCGATCCGGCGCCGGGTTCGGCTGCCCGGAGCGGTAGATGACATAGACATAGTCATAATTGCGCTCCCAGTCGGCCCAGTAGAAGCGTCCAGCCGGGTCGTAGAGCGGCGAGTCGTGCGGGTCGGGCGGCGTGTGGTCGAGCAGGGCCGGCAACGCCACCGGCTGGTCGCTGTAGCCGCCCGTCATCGCCCGGTAGGGCGGCTTGACGACCAGAATCTGCTGCTGTGGGTGGGAATAGGCGATCGAAACCAGGCTCGACCGTTCGATCATGGCGAGCATCGGCAGTTCCTGGATGGATTGCAGCGACTCATCCTTGTGCGCGTAGTCGGCGGCAATCAGGACGCGGCTGCCCGGCTGGATCAGGGGCAGCGATGCGCGGACGTCGTCGGCGATTGCATTGTACCGGCGGACGACACCCTCGACCGCGATGACGCGGAACGCCGCAATAGCTGCGACCACGAGCAGGAACGCGCGCTGCGCCGCGGCACTGGGCAGATTCCAGCGCAGCACCCCGAACAGCACGAACAGCACCGCGACGGGCATGCGCACCGCGGCACCCCAGGTCCCCATCGCCTCGTTCGGAATCACGACATAGAACGGCAGAACGACCGCCAGCAGGATCCAGCCGAACGGGTGCATGAACACACGCCGCTGCCGGATCGCCCACAGCAGGCCAGCCAGGATCGCGACCATCGCCAGCAGGTCCCAGCGCGGCGTGTAGGTGAGCACGAGGTAGCGTAGCCCGTCGAGCCGGGCGTGCAGCCCGCCCCACACCATGCCGCGCGGGTCGATGGACTCGTCCGCGCCCGGACCGAGCGCCAGCAGCACCAGCACCGGGACGAACGGCAGCACCAGCACGGCGAGATCCGTCCATCGCCCCCGCCGCGCGCGCCGGACGGCGCAGGCGAGCCACAATTCGTAGCCCAGGATCGTGAGCCCGTACACGGCGAGCGCCATCAGGTGGCAGCAGAACAGCACGAGTACGCAGCCGAGCGACGCCGCCGCGCGCAACGCCCAGCCGCGCGAACGCAGTGCGATCCAGCTCGCCACCGCGAACAGCATGAGGCCGATGCCCAACTGGTAGTTGAGCATCCCGTAGCGGGTGACGCCGTTGTAGAGAAACACCGCGGCGACCAGCGGGCCAAGCGACCATTGCCGGTACAGCACGCGATGGATCGCGAACGGCCCCGCGAGCATCAGCAGCAGCGTCGCGATCGTGAACAGCTTGCCCGCGGTGTAGATGTCGGTCACGGCGACCAGCCAGGGCAGCGTCAACTCCATGCCGAGATTCGGCAGCACGTGCCATTGGATGGCGTAGAACCGCGACAGCAGCGGGTCCGCCGCGCCGTGCACCATCACATAGATGCGCGCGAGGTGGTTCAGGCTGTCGTCGAACGGCATCAGCGGCGCCGCCAGCACCGGCCCCAGCACGATCAGCCCGAGTGCCAGGCAGCCCGTGAGCAACAGCACGGGGCGGGGCGCGACCGCCAGCCGCGGCCGCGCGGCGCAACTGAGGAAGGACGCGGGCGCGGCCCGCACCCGGGCGGCGGTGAGCACCGCCAGCGGGAGCCCGACGATCGCGGTCACGACGCCCGAATGCGGCACCTCGGAAAGCTGGGCCGCGACATGCACCGTGCAGAGCACGCCGAAGGCGCAGACCCCGCGGAACGCGAGCAGCGCCGGATTGCCGCCGCGCCAGCCGATCCGGTTTGCGAGAAGCTCGCCCATGCCGACTCCGATCCCACAAGCAGATGCGCAACACGCAACAAGCACGACGGTTGCAATGCCGCGGTTCAAAGGTATTTTTTCGAGCTTGAAATCGGGCCTTCCGGGGTAGAGTTCGGCGGCCGCGCGAAGAACACCCGAGCCGGAGAACGCGTCATGGCGGTTGCCGTCGAGTCCCGTCGCCTTGCCTCACCGGCGCTGCGCACCCTGGCGCGGCGGCGGCTGGCCGAGGTTGCGGCGCTGGGGCTCGCCGTCGCCGGCCTCGCCCTGCTGGTCGCGCTCGGCTCGTATCACCCGGGCGATCCCTCGCTGGACACGGCGACCGCCGGCGGCGTCGGCAATCTCGCCGGCCGGCCGGGGGCGGCGGCGGCGGACATTCTGTTGCAGGGGTTCGGGGTGGCCGGCCTGCTGCCCGGCCTCGCCTTCCTCGCCTGGGCGTGGCAACTCGGCTCGCACCGGGGGCTGAGCAGCCTGCCGCTGCGGGTGATCGCGCTGCTCGCGGGCCTGCCTGCCGCTGGGGGCGGTGCTGGCGGCGGTGCCGAACTGGCACGGCCAGCGCCTGCTGTGGCCGGCCGGCGCCGGGCTCGGCGGGGCGGCCGGGCGGCTCGTCGGCAGCGCCGCGCTGTCCGCCGGGCGGGACCTGCTGGGGCCGCTCGGGGTGCTGCTGGTCACCGTGCTGGGGGCGCTGCTGGCCGCGGCGCTCGCACTGCTGGCGCTCGGCCTCAGCCGCAGCGAATGGCGCGCCGCCGCCGCCGCCATGCGCGGCGGGATGCGCACCGCGCGCGGGATCGCGGCGTTCCTGGCCCGGCTGTCGGGGCGGCTCGCCGCGATCGGCGTCATGGTCCTCGACCGGCTGAACGGCACCCGCCCCGCCGAGGAACGGCCGAACGTGATCCAGCCCGAGCCGGGCTTTGCGACGGCGCCCCAGGGGCCGTTCGCGCCGTCCGCGCCGTCCGCGCCCTCCGCACCGCGCGCGGCGGCGCGCATTGCCGTCCCCACGCCCAAGAAGACCGCGCCCGCCAAGCAGGAGAGCCTGCCGCTCGACGGCGGCCCCTGGCGCCTGCCGCCGCTCTCGCTGCTTGCTGCGGCGCCGCCGCGCGCGGCCTCCGGCGCGCCCGACGCCGAGGCGCTGCAGGCCAATGCGCGGCTGCTGGAAAGCGTGCTCGCCGACTACGGGGTGCTCGGCCGCATCGTGGAGATCCGGCCGGGGCCGGTGGTCACGCTCTATGAGTTGGAGCCGGCGCCGGGGATCCGCAGCGCGCGGGTGATCGGGCTCGCCGACGACGTGGCGCGCAGCCTCTCGGTGACCGCCGTGCGCATCGCCACCGTGCCGGGCCGCAACGTGATCGGCATCGAGGTGCCGAACGCGCGGCGCGAGACGGTCTATCTCTCCGAACTGCTCGGCAGCGACGACTGGGCGCGCCAGCAGGGGCGGCTGATGTTCGCGCTCGGCAAGGACATCGGCGGCGCCCCGGTGATCGCCGATCTCGCCCGCATGCCGCACCTGCTGGTCGCCGGCACCACCGGCTCGGGCAAGTCGGTCGGCATCAACGCGATGATCCTGTCGCTGCTGTTCAAGCTCTCGCCCGACCAGTGCCGGCTGATCATGATCGACCCGAAGATGCTGGAACTGTCGGTCTACGAGGGCATCCCGCACCTGATGGCGCCGGTGGTGACCGAGCCGCGCAAGGCGGTGGCGGCGCTGAAATGGACGGTGCGCGAGATGGAGCGGCGCTACCGCGCGATGAGCCAGCTCGGCGTGCGCAACGTCGGCAACTACAACGAGCGGGTGGCCGAGGCGCGGGCGAAGGGCGAGATGGTCACGCGCCGCGTGCAGACCGGCTTCGACCCCGAGACCGGCAAGCCGAGTTTCGAGGACCAGCCGCTGGCGCTGGAGCCGCTGCCGTTCATCGTGCTGGTGATCGACGAGATGGCCGATCTCATGATCGTCGCCGGCAAGGAGATCGAGGCGACGGTGCAGCGCCTGGCGCAGATGGCGCGCGCGGCCGGCATCCATGTGGTGATGGCGACGCAGCGGCCCTCGGTCGACGTCATCACCGGCACCATCAAGGCGAACTTTCCGACGCGCATGAGCTTCCAGGTGATCAGCAAGTTCGACAGCCGCACCATCCTGGGCGAGCAGGGGGCGGAGCAGTTGCTGGGCCAGGGCGACATGCTGCACATGGCCGGCGGCGGCCGCATCACGCGCGTGCACGGCCCGTTCGTCGCGGACCGCGAGGTGGAGGAGGTCGTCGCGTTCCTTCGCGCGCAGGGCGAGCCCGCCTATGTCGACGATGTCACGGACGCGCCGGAGGAGAGCGACGGGCCGGCCCTCTCCGGCATCGCCGGGGCGAGCGAGGGCGAGAAGGGGCTGTTCGACCAGGCCGTGGATCTGGTCAGCCGCGAGGGGAAGGCGAGCACCAGCTTCATCCAGCGCCATTTGCAGATCGGCTACAACCGCGCGGCGCGGCTGATCGAGCAGATGGAGAAGGAAGGCATCGTCGGCCCGGCGAATCACGTCGGCAAGCGCGAGGTGCTCACGCGGCGCGCCGCGGACGATTGATCGCCGCCGAGCGCGTGGTATAGGCGGAGCCATGCGACGGGCGTTCGCTCCGCGGGGGCGCTCCTGGTACGGGCTTGCCGGACGCTGGCTCGCGGCGGTCGCGATCGCCGTGCAGCTCGCCGCCGCCAGCGTCGTGGTGCTGCCGAGTGCGCCGGTCCACGCGCTCGACGGCCTCATCGCCGCCTCGATCTGTGACGGTGCCGAGGGTGCCGCCAATGGCGGGCAGGGGTCGCACCACCACCACGCGCCGGATTGTGCGCTCTGCCCGCTCTGCCAGGCGATCGCCCACGCCGGCGTGCTTCTTGCGCCCCCGGCCTTCGCGTTTGCCGCGCCGATCCACGTCACGCTGCGGATGGCCCTGCTGCCGCCGGCGCGCGCGCCGCCCGCGCGCGAAGTCGGCGCGCCCTATCCGCGCGGCCCGCCGCTCCCCGTCTGAACTCACGCAATGCTGGCGCCGGCCCGCGATGGCCGGCGCGCGTCCTTCGTTCAGACCCAGGAAGCGAAAGCCTCTTTCATGATCCGCTCGAAAACCGCCGCGGCAGTGGCCGCGGCCGGCCCTGCTCGCCATTCACCCCGCCGCGGCACACGTCATTGCCGGTGTGCGCGTCTTCCCCGTCACGCTCACCTTCGACGATCCCGGCACCGCCGATGAAGTGACGTTGCCGCAATTCGTCTGGCAGCGCGATTCCGGCCCGGAGAACGCCTATCAATGGCAGTGGGAGTGGGACAAGACGATCACGCCCAACACCGCGATCATCTACAACCAGGGCTACGACATGCTGCAGACGGCCGGCGAGAAAACCCGGACCGGCTTCGAGAATGCCGTGCTCACCGGCAAATGGCAGGCCTACACCAACGCCGAGCACGAGTTCGTCCTCTCGCTTGGCGTCAGCTACGAATTCAACGGCGGCTATGCGACTCAGAATGTCGACGGCGATGCGTATGGCGGCGTCTCGCCGACCATCTATGCCGGCAAGGGTCTCGGCGATCTGCCGATCGGCGTGCTGCGCCCGCTCGCGATCACCGGCGAGCTGAGCTACAACATCTCGACCCGGCGGCTCAATTCCACGCTCGACAACAACGGTGCGCCGAATTCGTGGGAAGGCGGGTTCTCGGTCCAGTACAGCATCCCTTACCTGCAATCGCAGGTGAAGGACTACGGGCTGCCGAAGTTCATCAACCACCTGATCCCGCTGGTGGAGACCACCTGGTGGTCGCCGGCGCAGGCGCCTGCCACCGGCTTCCCCATGACGCTGACGGTGGCCCCCGGCGTGATCTACCTGGCCGACAACTTCCAGGTCGGCGTGGAGGCGTTGATCCCGGCCAACCGCGCTGCGGGGCACAATGTCGGCGTGATCGCGCAACTGCACTTCTTCCTCGACGACATCTTCCCGCACACGCTCGGCGCGCCGCTGATCAAGTAGCGGCATTGCCATCTTCCTAGATGTGGAAAGGAGGTTTCCCATGCGTCGCCTGTTGATCCCGTTCGCCGCGCTCGCCCTGCTCGCCGCCGGCGGCCCGGCCTTCGCGCATGCGCTGTTGCAGCATGCCGAGCCCGCCGTCGGTGCGACGGTCGCCGCCGCGCCGGCCGCGCTGTTGCTGGAGTTCTCGGAGTCCGTCGAGCCCAAGTTCAGCAAGGTCACGCTGACCGATGCGCACGGCAAGCCGGTTGCGGTCGGCGCCGTGCACACCGATCCGAAGGACGCGAGCCATCTGCTGGTCGATGTCCCGAAGCTCGGCGCCGGCAAATACACGGTCCACTGGCATGTGACCTCGACCGACACGCACAAGACCCAGGGGGCGTACTCGTTCACCATCACGCCCTGACGATGCTGAGCGGGGCGCTGGCCGCCTTCGGCCTGTCCGTGCCGGCGCTGTTGCTGGCGTCGGCGCGGGCCGGGTCGGTCGGCGCCCTGTTCGTCGTCTTCGGCACGCTGCTCGTGCGGGTCGCGATTGCGGGGCCACTGCTCGCGCATGCGGGGGATAAGGCGGCGCGGCGGCGGTTGGGCTCGGTTGCTCGGGGCCGCGCTCGCCGTCGCGGCGGCTGCCACCCTCGCCTGGCTGGCGTTGGAAACCGAGGTGCTGGCCGATACGGAGGGCTGGTCGGCCACGCTTGCCGAGATTCCGACCGTGCTCACCGGCACCGAGTTCGGCACCCTGATCGCCCTGCGGCTGGCGCTGCTCATCCTGATCGCGGCCGCCGCGGCGGTGGGACGCGGTGCGATCGCGATGGTTCTTGCCGCGGCGGCGGTGACGCTGCAGGCGGGACATCTGCACGCCTTTGCCATGGAGCGCGGGCCGAGCGTCCTGCTCGCGAGCGAGGTCGTGCACGTGTTCGCCGCCGCGGCGTGGCTGGGGGCGTTGCCGGGGCTTCTGGTCGTCGTCGCGACCGCGCCTGCGGAAGCCGCCGCGCGGGCGGCGGCCCGGTTTTCGCCGGTGGGCACGGCGGCCGTCCTGGCGATCGCCGCCAGCGCCGCGTGGCAGGCCCGCATGCTGGTGGGCAGCGTCGCCGATCTCGTCGGCACCGGCTATGGCTGGATCTGCCTGGCCAAGCTCGCCCTGTTTCTGGCCCTGCTGGCGCTTGCGGCGCAAAATCGCTTCGCGCTCGTGCCGCGGCTGGCGCGGGAACGCACCGCGCCGGCGCATCGGGCGCTGCTGCGCTGCATCGGGTTCGAACTCGCCCTCGGCGTGGCAGTGCTGACGCTGGCGGCGGCGCTGGGCAGCGGGATCGTGCCGCCGCCGGTCGACGTGCCGCCCGCGGCGGCGACGCACGCAACGTGACGCGGAAGCGCGTCAGTCCCCCGCGACGGCGCCCATCTTCTCCGCCAGATGCGGCACGTGCGCGCGCCGCCGCGGCGCCAGCCAGTGTTGCAGCCGCCCCAGATACAGATAGACGACGGGCGTCGTGTAGAGCGTGAGCACCTGGCTCAGCGCAAGCCCGCCGACCATCGCGTAGCCGAGCGGGCGGCGCAGCTCCGATCCCGCGCCGTGACTGAGCATCAGCGGCAGCCCGGTCAGCAGCGCCGCCATCGTGGTCATGAGGATCGGCCGGAACCGCAGCAGGCACGCCTGCCGGATCGCTTCCAGCGGCGTCAGGTTGTCGTTCCGCTCGGCGGTGATGGCGAAATCGACCATCATGATGCCGTTCTTCTTGACGATGCCGATCAGCAGGATCACGCCGATCAGCGCGATGACGGAGAGGTCGTAGCCGGCCCACATCAGCATCAGCAGCGCGCCCACGCCGGCCGAGGGCAGGGTGGAGAGGATCGTCAGCGGCAGGATGTAGCTCTCATAGAGCATGCCGAGAATGATGTAGACCGTGATCAGCGCGGCGGCGATCAGGTAGGGCTGCGAGGCGAGCGAGCTCTGGAACGCCTGGGCGGTGCCCTGGAAACTTCCGCGCAGCGACAGCGGCACGCCGAGTTCCGTGACCGCCTTCTGCACCGCATTCACGGCATCGCCCAGCGCCACGCCGGGGGCGAGGTTGAAGGTGATCGTCACCGCCGGAAACTGTCCCTGGTGCGCGATCGACAGCGGCGCCACCTTGCTCGTGTCGATCTTGACGAAGGTGGAGAGCGGCACCGGCGCGCCGGACGCCGACTTGACGAACAGCTTGTTCAGCGTGGTGAGGTCGCCGCGCTGCGCCTCCGGCACCTCCATGATCAGGTGGTAGGTGTTGAGCTGGGTGAAATACTGCGTGATCTGCTGCTGGCCGAACGCATCGTACAGGGTCTGGTCGATCACGGCGGGAAGGATGCCGAAGCGGGCGGCGGCGTCGCGGTCGACCGTCACGATCGCGGTCGGGCCGTTCATCTGCTGGTCGGTGGCGACGTCGCGAAGCTGCGGCAGCGACCGCAGCTTGGCCAGCACCTTCGGCGCCAGCGTGTAGAGCTCCCCGACATCCGCATCCTGCAGCGTGTATTCATAGGCGGTGCGCGTGATGCGCGCGCCGACGCGCACGTCCTGCGACGCCTGCAGGTAGATCCGCGCGCCGACCACGCTCTGCGCCTTGTCGGAAATCCGCCGCACCACCTCCTGCGCGCTCGCCTTGCGCTCGCCGAACGGCTTCAGGGTGATGAAGAAGCGGCCCGTGTTGCCCGACTGCCCGGCCTGCCCGGCGCCGATGACGCTGCCCCAGCAGCAGACATCGGGGTCTTCCGTAATGATGCGGCCGAGGGCGAGCTGCCGCTGCTCCATCTCGGCGAAGGACACGTCCTGCGCGGCCTCGGAGATCGCGTAGATGATGCCGTTGTCCTGCTCGGGGAAGAAGCCCTTCGGGATGATGACGTAGAGTACGACCGTCAGCGTCGCGGTCGCGAAGAACGTCATCAGCGTGATGAAGCGGTGCCGCAGCGCGATATCGAGCGTGACCCGGTAGAAGGCGAGCAGGCCGTTGAAGAAGCTTTCGATGACCCGATAGACGAGGCCGTGGCGGGCGGTCTCGTGATGCAGGAAGCGCGCGGAAAGCATCGGCGTCAGCGTCAGCGAGACGAACGCCGACACCGCCACTGCGACCGCCACCGTCACCGCGAACTCCCGGAACAGCCGCCCGACGATGCCGCCCATCAGCAGCAGCGGGATGAACACCGCGATCAGCGAGAGGCTGATCGACACGATGGTGAAGCCGATCTCGCCCGCGCCCTGGATCGCCGCCTCCAGCGGCTTCATGCCCTTCTCGATGTGGCGGTAGATGTTTTCCAGCATCACGATCGCGTCGTCGATGACGAAGCCGACCGCGATCGTCAGGCCCATCAGCGAGAGGTTGTCCAGGCTGTAGTCCAGCAGGTACATCACCGCGAACGTGCCCACCAGCGCGAGGGGCACGGCGACGGCCGGGATCACGGTCGCCCACAGGTTGCGCAGGAAGATGAAGATCACCATCACCACGAGCGCGACCGCGAGCAGCAGCGTGAACTGCACGTCCGCGACCGCAGCCCGGATGGTCCGCGTGCGGTCGCTCTTGATCTCGACGTGGATGGCGGGCGGGATCGAGGCGAGGAGCGAGGGCAGGCGGGCCTTGATCGCCTCCACCGTCTCGATCACGTTCGCGCCCGGCTGCTTGAAGATCACCAGCAGCACGGCGCGCTTGCCGTCCTGAAAGGCGGTGGTGCGGTCGTTCTCCGGCCCGTCGATCGCGACCCCGATGTCGCGCACCCGCACCGGCGCGCCGTTGCGATAGGCGAGGATGACCTTCTGGTATTCCGCCGCGCGGGTCAGTTGGTCGTTGCTGTAGATCGTGTAGGCGTGGTGCGCGCCGTCGATCGAGCCTTTCGGGGCGTCGACCGTCGCGTTGATCAGCATGTGGCGCACGTCCTCGAGCGTGAGCCCCATCGCCGCGAGCCGCGCCGGGTCAATCTGCACCCGCACCGCCGGCTTCTGCGCGCCGCCGATGAACACCTGCGACACGCCGGCGACCTGCGAGAGCTGCTGGCTGAGGATGTTGTCGGCGTAGTCGTTGACCGTGGTCATCGGCAGCGTGTCGGACCGCGCCGCGATGATCAGGATCGGCGCGTCCGACGGGTTGACCTTGTAGTAGTAAGGCGGGTTCGGCATGTCGCGCGGCAGCTGCCCGCTCGCCGCGTTGATGGCCGCCTGGATGTCCTGCGCGGCGGCGTCGATGTTGCGGTTGAGGTCGAACTGCACCGTGATCTGCGACTGGCCGAGCACGCTCACGGACGTGAGCTGGGCGACGCCCGGGATCTGCGAGAACTGACGCTCCAGCGGCTGGGCCACCGTGGACGCCATGGTCTCCGGACTGCCGCCGGGCAGGTTCGCGTTCACCTGGATGGTCGGAAAGTCGACGCGCGGCAGCGGTGCGACGGGCAGCAGCGGATAGGCGGCGATGCCGATCAGCAGGATTGCCGCCATCAGCAGCGAGGTGCCGATCGGACGCTTGATGAAGGGCGTCGAGATGCTCATCCGCGGTGCGCCTCAGCTGTTCGGCTTCGCTGCGACGCTGACCCGGGTGCCGTCCTGCAGCCGCAATTGACCCTTGACCACGACCCGCGCGCCCGGCCTCGACGCCTTCGGCAACCACCGCGACGTCGCCGTCTTCCAGCGTGAGCTTGATGGGGTGCATCGTCGCCTTGGAGTCCGCGCCGATCACATAGGCGTAAAGCCCGTTCGGACCGCGCTGCACGGCGGTCGTCGGGATCGTGACGGCATCGTGCAGCGTGTCCACCTGCAGGTGCGCGTTGACGAACTGGCCGGGCCAGAGCTTGTTGTCGGGGTTCTCGAACTGCGCCTTGAGCCGGATGGTGCCGGTGCTCTGATCGACCTGGTTGTCGATGGTCAGCAGCGTTCCGCGCGCGAGCTGGGTGCGGTCGTCGGCGCTGTAGGCGAGCACCGGCGGCTGTGCCGCGCGCCATCGCCGCCTGGATGCGCGGCAGGTTGTCCTGCGGCAGCGTGAAGATCACCGCGATCGGATGGATCTGCGCGATCGTGACGATGCCCTGCGCGTCGGTGGCGCGGATCATGTTGCCGGGATCAACGAGGCGCAGGCCGGTGCGCCCGTCGATCGGCGAGACGATGTGGGAGAACTCCAGATTGAGCCGCGCGCTCTCGACCGCGGCCTCGTCGCCGGCGACGGTCGCCTCGAACTGGGCGACCAGCGCGGTCTGCGTCTGCACCTGCTGGCGCGACGCGAAGTCGCGCCGCACGAGGCTCTGGTAGCGCTCGAGGTCGGCGCGCGCATTGGCGAGCTGCGCCTCGTCCGCTGCCTTCTTCGCCTTGGTGGCGTCGAGCACGGCGGCGTAGGGGCGCGGGTCGATCTCGGCCAGCGGCTGGCCGGCCTTCACGTCCTGGCCCTCGGTGAACAGCACGCGATCGAGCGTGCCGTCGACCCGGGCGCGGATCAGCACCGAATAGAACGCCTGCACCGCGCCGATATTGCGCAGCATCACCGGCACGTCCTGACGCTGCGCGGTCGCGGTCTGCACCGGCACGGCGGGCGCGGAGGGGGCGGGCGCCGGCGTCTGCGCGCCGGCCGGCAGCCCGGCGGCGAGCGTGGCCACGAGCGTGGCGAGGGCGAGGCGGCGCGGCAGTCGCGACATGACGATCGGTTCCACAAAGGCGCGGGGTCGGCCAAGCGGCCACGCGCGCCCCCGGGCCGCCGGCGCACGGCAGCCACGACCATACCACGCCCCGCGCCGGGCGTGGCATAATCGGCCGTAACCTCAGCCAGTCGGCTCCGACACCAGCGCGAGATCGCCTTCCGCCGCGCCGACCAGGCTCTCCTCGCCGAGCGGGCGCCAGAGCCCGGCGACCAGGATCTCGGCCGGCCGGAACCGCGCCTTGTAGGCCATCTTGCGGCTCTCCGGCACCCAATAGCCGAGATAGACATAGGGCAGGCCGCAGGCTGCGCGCCCGCTCCGACCAGCCAGATGATCGCGTAGGTGCCGAGCGAGCGGCGGTCCAGCTCGGGCAGCGAAGAACGAATAGACCGCCGACAGCCCGTCGCCGAGCCGGTCGGTCAGGCAGGCGCCGACCAGCCGGTCATCGGGGTCGCGGAACTCGACGATGAAGGTCTCGATCGGCGTGTCCTCGACCATGGCGCGGTAGTCGTAGAAACTCATCGTCGCCATGTCGCCGTCGCCGTGGCGGGCCTGCTGGTAGCGCTGGAAGAGCTGGAACTGCTCGGCGGTGGCGCGCGCCGGCACCTCGAACCCCTCCAGCGCCGCGTTGGCCCGGGCGATCCGCCGCAGCGTGCGGTCGGGGCGGAAGCGCGGCGGCCGGGATGCGGATCGGCACGCAGGCGTTGCAGTTCGGGCAGACCGGGGCATAGGCGATGTTGTGGCTGCGCCGGAACCCGGCGCGCGACAGCCGGTCGTGCAGCGCATCGGCATCCGGCCCGGCGATCTCGGTCACGACCTTCCGCTCCGTCCGCCCGGCCACGTAAGGGCAGGGCAGCGGGTGCGGTGGTGTAGAAGAACTGCGGCCGGCGCGGCGGCTTGTAGCTCATGCGAAAGGCGGGCCTCCCGCGCGCATGTTCCAGGACCAGGCGCTCCCGGTCAACGCCCCAGCGCGCACCACGACGAGGCCCGCGATCACGTCGTGGGCGGTGCGCCGGCGTGCGCTGAACAGGGCGAGCAGGAGCGGCAGGCCGGAGAGCGCGAGCGAGACATAGAAGCCGATCACCCAGATCAGGGCTGCGAACGCGCTCGGCGGCCCAAGGTCGTCGTTGCGCCGCACCAACAGCCCCATCAGCGCCTGCCCGGGGGTCGCGGAAAGCCCGCTCATCACGGTCAGCCAGTTGTAGAACACCGGCACTGCCGGCAGCAGCGCGAGCAGCGGCATCCCCAGGCCGAGCGTCACGATCCCGAACAGGATCAGCACCACGGCGATCGCCTTGACCAGGATCAGGACGATGATGCCGTCGAGAATGAAGGCGACGATCCGCCGCCAGATCGTGCCCTGCGTCAGTCGCCCAGGCGAAGTCGCTCATGGGTTGGGCTCCGCCGGGTGCAGCGCGATCGCGCGGCGACCTTCGGCGGGTCGCGGGCCGAGCATGACCGACGCGCCGTCGCGCCAGCGGTCGCAGGAAATTGTACGGCGAGCCGGCTGAACGGATTGCCCGACTGGCCGGGCGCCACCACGAACAGGCTGCGGTCGAGGTCGGCGAGGTCATAGACGCCGCGGATATTCCGGGCCGTGCACGCTGGCCAGCGTGTCCGGCGCGACGCCGGCGCGGTCGATCGTGGCGTCGTCGCCGCCGGCTGCCGATGCGTCGCCTCGCCGAGCGGGGCGAACAGCGGCAGGCGGCTCAGCAGCGGGTGGGCGAACACCGCCGGATGCGCCGCGGTCCCAGCGCCAGGCGGCGGGATCGGGGCCGAAGCGCCGCGCAAGCTCGGTCATCGCCGCGGTCGAGCGCCTCGGCCAGCAGCGCATCGCAGTCGCCGCCGCACAGTGCGCGCCGGCCGGCGAGAGAGCGTGTAGGCAGCAGCTGCGGCCAGGGCGCCAGCGCCGCCTGCCGCCGGCGGCACGCCGAGGCGGGCGCGCAGCAGCGGCGTCGGCCTGCTGCATCCAGGCGTTGAAGATCAGCGGCTGCGGCGCCTCGCGCGCCATCGTCCCGTCCCAGCCGCCGCAGCAGCGCCAGCGCCGCCTGCGCCGCCGGGTCGGCGACCGTGACCGCGCGTCAGCCGCGGCAGCATCGCCCGCGCGGCGAGGTCGACCACGTCGGCCTGCATGGCGGCGAAATCGGCGACCGTGTGGCGGTCGGTCTTGCCGCAGCAGCGCGCGGATGCGGTCGCGCGCGCCAGTCGTCGAACCAGTCGCGGCCGAGGAACACCGGGAAGTCGGGCGGCGCGACGCGCTCGTTGGCGTTCACCAGCCGGCCGCTCTCGGGCGCGACGTAGTGCGGCAGCTGCTCGCCGCTCGCCCAGCCGATCCAGTCATAGCGCCCGTCGGCGCCGGGCACCGGGCGCGCGCCGTCGCCGCCGGCGCGGATCGGCACCCGGCCGGTGACGAACAGCGCGATCCGCGTCGCGGTCGGCTACCATCAGGTTCTGCACCGGGCGTGGTGATCAGCGGCCGCCGCCTGCCCGGCCTCCTCGACATCGTCGGCGCGGTTGAGGGCGAGCAGGCCGGCCGCCGCGGTGTCGCCCGGCGCCAGGTTCGGCAGGCCGCGAGCGCCAGCACCGGGCCATGCGGATCGACCAGGTCGCTGATCACCGGGCCATGCCGCGTCTCGCGCACCATCATCACCTCATCCGGGGCGCCGCGCACGCGGATGTGCTCCTCGCGCAGCGATGAACGGGCGGGGCCCGTCGGGGGTCGCATACTGGTCGCTTGCCCGGCCGGCGTCTCGACGAACAGGTCCTGCACGTCGGCGCCGGTGGTGGTGAAGCGTCCAGGCGATGTGGCCGTTGTGGCCGAGCACCAGCAGCGGCACGCCGGGCGCGGTGGCGCCGGCCAGCACGTGGCCGCGGCGTCTCGATGCGCGCCAGGTACCAGATGGCCGGGAAGCCGAAGCCCAGATGCGGGTCGCCGGCGAGCAGCGGGGCGCCGGTCGCGGTGTGGCGCCCGTCCACCGCCCAGGCGTTGCTCGCCGTGTCCGGCAGCGTGAACGGCGCGGGAAAGTGCGGGATGGCAGCCGCGAGCCGCGCCGCGCACGCGCGCGAGGGCCGGGTCGGACGCGCGCGCCTCCGGATGCCCGCCGCCGCCGCCGGCGGCCACAGCTCGTCGACCTTCGCCTGCGGCATGATCGCGTCCAGCACCAGCCGCGCCCGCTCCATCCGCCAGTTGCCGGCGAGGTAGAGCGACATCGTCTTGCCCCAGAGCAGGCTGTCCACCGCGCGTCCACGGCCGCGGCGCGCCGAAGGCGACGAACTCCGGCGCGGCGAAGCGGCCGCGCAGCGCGATCCAGGCGTTCACGCCGCGCGCATAGGCGTCGAGCAGCGCCCGCGCGTCCGGCGGCAGGCGCGGCAGGTCGGCGACCACCCGCTGGCGCAGGCCGAGCGTGCGCATCATCCGATCGAGCGGCAGCGTCGCCGCGCCGAACAGTTCGGACAGCTCGCCCGAGGCGGAGCGGCGCATCAGTTCCATCTGGAACATCCGCTCGCGCGCATGCAGGAACCCGAGCGCCGCGGCGGCATCGACCTCGGTCGCGGCGCGGATGCGCGGGAATGCCGTCCGCATCGAGCGTGATCGCGACCGGCGCGCTGAGGCCGGGGATGGCGGCGACCAGATCGCCGCCGGGGAGCGAGAGCCAGACCAGTCCGGCCACCACCGCCCCGGCGAGCAGAACCAGCGTGCCGAGAACCATGAGCACCCGGCGAAGCAGGCGAAGGGCGCGGCGCATGCGGGCGCGATCAGGCCATGGGGAGGGTCATGGAGGGCGGCGGGCGAGACATCGCCCGCTTCCTAGCATGCCTTGCCGGCGGCTCGGACTCCCTTGCTGCGCCGTTCCGCGCCGGCTCAGACGTGAACCCCGGTCGGGGCCGTGTACACCGCGTCCACGATGTTGCCGGTGTTGCGGATGCCGGCCGGGACGAACAGGATGATCTCCGCTTCTTCCTCGGCGACCGGCCGATGCTGCAGACCGCGCGGGACGACGAAGAACTCGCCGGCATTCAGCTCCGTGGCGCCGCCCTGGTACTCAAGCCGGAACCGGCCGCGCCAGCACAAGAACATCTCGTCGCCGTCGTCGTGCTGATGCCAGGGAAAGGTGCCCTTGATCTTGACCAGCCGCATCTCCTGGCCGTTGAGGTCGGCGGCGATCTTCGGCCGCCAATGCTCGGAGAAACGACCGAACTTCTCGTCGAGGCTGACACGCTCCATGGTTTTCGCTCCCGGCATTGAATGACCGGAGGACGCTAGCAGCCGCGCTTGAGCGCCAGTAAAGCCGCCCGCCGGCATGGCTGCTCCGTTGCCACGCGCTGCCTGCGCAGCGTGCGCGCCCGGCGCTGCGCTATCGCTCGGGCCAGGCCGAGCGGGGAATGCGCGGCATCTCGAAGCGGTCGGTCGTGCGCGCGTACCAGCCGGCGCCGTGCATCCGCCCGATGAGGTCGAGCGCCGGCGTGTCGATGTAGCGACGTGCCGGATCGAGCACCGCCGCATCGTGCACATGCATCGCGACGACGCGGCCGAGCACGATCGCGCGGTCCACGTTCACGTCCAGCACCACGAAGCGCTCGCACTCGATCGCGACCGGGCTCTCGGCGATGCGCGGCGGGCGCACTTTCGCGCTCGGCGCCGCGGTCAGCCCCGCCTCGGCCAGTTCGTCCACATGGGCGCCGAACTCGATCGCCGTCACGTTCATCGCCTCGCGCAGCGCATAGGGGACGAGGTTGACCACGAACTGGCCGGTCGCGCGGATGTTGGCGCCGGTGTCTTTCCAGGTGCCGGGATGATCCTCCTCCCGCCGCCCGCCGACGCCGATGCCGACGATCGGAGGATCGCCCACGAAGGCGTTGAAGAAGGAGAAGGGCGCCGCATTGAGCCGGCCATGCACGTCGAGCGACGTGACCCAGGCGATCGGCCGCGGCACGATCGTCGAGATCAGCAGCTTGTAGCGGTCCTGGGCGGAAAGATCAGCAAAGTCGAACAGCATGCGCGGCACTCCGGAAGGCGCGCCACACTGCGGGGTCGGCCCCCGCCTGTCCAGCCGGGGCGATCCATGGGCGCACCGGACTGCGCATTCTTACCTGGTCGGCGCGAAGCGGCGGCTTCGAGAATGCGCGTGCGAGGTGTCTTGCATCAGGGCTATGACCCGCTTGTCGGAAGGAGGGCGACGGCAGCCGCGTCGCGGCGCGCCTTCTCGGCGTACGGCTGGATGAGCACGCGTCCTTCCTCCCTCCGTTTCGTGCGCTTGTGCCGCGTCCTGCCGCGCGTGAGCAGGCGAGCGCGGCGCCGCTGCGCCCTCACGAACTGAACACGAACTCGGTGCCGGTATAGGCGCGCAGCAGCTTGCCAGGCATCGCCTGCCGTCCCATGTCCCAGAATGCCTCTCCGGTGCAATGCATTGGGACGATGTAGTCGGGGTCGATCTCCTTCAGGCTCGCGATCACGTTGCTGACGTAGTCCGCTGGATAGGGCGCCAAGTGGAACCCGCCGAGCACAGCATGAACCTTGCGCACGCCGGAGACCTCCTGCGCGCGCCTGACAATGTTGACCACGCCGCGGTGACTGCACGAGGTCAGCACGACGAGGCCGCGGCCCTTGAGATTGTAGCCCGTGGCGATCTCGTGCCGGAACTGGTCGGGGATGGCCACGCCTGGCTGCCGCTCGTCCTCGGGCATCGCCTCTGGGTAGCAGCCCAGGCCTTGCGTCACGCCGGTCGTCATGCGGGTCGGCGAGAGGATCTTCTCGAACGTGGTCTGCGGCACCTGGCCGGTGGTGAAAGCGTGGTCGGCGATCAGGACCGGCCCCTCAGCAACCGTCACCTTGATGGCACCGCGTTCGACCGCCGGCCGGTCCAGCACGCCGAAGTTACCGGCGAGTGGCGGCGCGGTCCATCGGCGCGCGCAGAAGCACTCCTCGCCCCCGACATAAAGCGGCAGGTCTTGGTGGAGCTTCCCCTTTCTCGCCTCCAGAAAGCCCACGAGGCCGCCGAAGTGGTCGTAGTGACCGTGGCTCAGTACCTAGGGCATCGAGGGCGGTCGGGTCGATGCCGAGGATCTCGGTGTTGGTGTTGAGCGCTTCCGGCGTGTAGCCGAAGTCCACGAGTGTCTGCCGGGTAACGGCGCCGCTGTGCGACTGGACGTGCATCGAGAGGCCGAACTCGCTGACCAGTGCCTTGCCCGGCGGCTGCGGCCCGAGCGGCCAACCGAAGCGGTTGATCTGCACGGTGCCTGTCCGGGCGCTGGGTGCGACCGCGACATGGTAGCTGTCGATCACCACGCGTACCGCGACGCGGTCCACCTCCGGCACGGGACCCGTGAACGTTTGCGCCCGCGCGGGCCTGCTGCCGGCAAGAAGCGACGCGAGCAGCGTCCCGAAGGCCAGGGCGCCACCGCCGCACAGTACTGCCCGGCGGTCGAGCGCAATGGATCGCATGTTCCTGTCCATTCTGACCTCCCCGCCTCCCTAAGCAGCGGCATGGCGATAGATGCAAAGCCGAGTAGCAGCAGCTGCCCCACGCAAGGCCGCATGCATCGTCCTGGTTGCACCCAGGCTCGTCCGCGAATCCTGAAAGCTAGCTCTAAAGGGCGCGCAGGAACGCCACCAGATCTTGCTTCTCCTGCGCGGTCAGTTTGTCGCCGAGGACCAGGTTGAAGAACTCGACCGTGTCGTCGAGCGTCAGCAGCCGGCCGTCGTGCAGGTACGGCGGCGATGTCCTTGATGCCGCGCAGCGGGAAGGTCTTGATCGGCCCGTCGCCGACCGCCATCACGCCGATTGACCATCTCCGGCTTGAAGAAGCGCTCGGTCTGCAGGTTGTGCATCAGGTTGTCGGTGTAGTAGGGCGGCGTGATGGCAGCTCGCGCACTGGCCCTTGCCGAAGAAGAGCTCCTGGCCGCGCATCTCGGCCGGCGTCGCCTTGGCGGGATCGAGCTTGCCGAACACGTCGAGCTTGGGCGCCGGCGGGAAGTCGAGCAGCTCCTGGAACTCGGCCATGAAGTGGACCTGGCTGCCGCGCTCGAGCATGTTGACGCCCTTCTTGGTGGCGATCACGGGGTCGCCGTCGAAATAGGCGGCGCGCTGCTCGAACTCGGTGAAGTCCTCGACCGTCTTCAGGGCCCGCTGCGAGCCGAACAGCCGCTGGATGTTCACGCCGCGCAGCGACGGCGGTCTTGATGCGGTGGCGGAACTACTGCGGGCGGATGTCGGCCGCGAGGTGCGTGGCGCCGTTCGTGTGGCCGTTGGCGTGGCAATCGAAGCAGGCCGACGCCCTGGCTGGGCTATCGCCGATTTGCGGTCGTCGGTGGCGTTGAACTGCTGCTGCGGGAACGGCGTGACCAGCAGGCGCAGGCCTTCGAGCTGCTTGGGGTGTCAGGATGCCGTTGAACAGCTCGTAGTAGTTGTCGAGCGTGACCAGCTTGCCCTGCGAGACGTCGCCCAGGTCGGGGCGCGTGGTCAGGTAGATGGCCGGCGGGAACTCGGGCAGGAAGTGTTCGGGCAGATCGAAATCGAGGTCGAAGCGCGTCAGGTCGCGCCCATCCTGCCGCTTGATCTCGTCGATCTCGTCCTGCGGGAACACCATGCCGCCGGCGGCGTGGTTCGGATGCGGCAGCGGCAGGAAGCCCTGCGGCCACAGCCCTCGGTCGCGGATCTCGTCCGGGCGTCATCGCCGCCAGCTGCTCCCACGTCATCCCGGGCGGCAGCTTGACGCGCACGCCTTCCTGCAGCGGCTTGCCGCGCGCCATCGTGACGCCCTGCGCGGGGTGATCGCCCAGGTCGTAGCGCTCCTCGAGCAGCGCCTGATGTTCGCGCTCGATGCCCGGCTTGGCGGCGACATCCTGCGCCATCCGCGCCGCGAAAGGCTGATCGATGGCGATGGGCTGAAAGCTGGTCAGCCCGCGCGGCCCCTTGTCATAGCCCTCGGTGCCCATCAGATATGGGTTCGGGGCACTCTTCTGGGCATCTTGCTGAGCATCGGCGTGCGCAAACGACAGAAGCGCGCCCGCGAATGAGAGAACGATCCAGGTCCGGTTGCGCGGCCCGATCATTGGCTCCTCCCTTGACCGAATGCGTCTCGCCCTTCAATTCAAAGTTTCGGCGTCACGCGATGGCGAGTAATATCCATTTACTCGCCCCGCTCTTCTGTCTCCGCCGTAAGCGAGCTGAAGAAAACCGCAGCGCCCGCAAGCTCATTTCGCGACGGCTCACATCGCTCTCGTCTGACGGAAGCGGGGGCGACCGCCCTTGCCGAGTAAAAAGATACGTCGACCGAGCAGTCGACGTCGAGTAGTCATTCACTGATGTTCAATGCCAGGAATATTTCCGCGCATGAGAACATGAGCATCGGTCAGCCGAAATCCAGCGGTGCCACAACGCCGCAACTGAGAACGTCCATGTGGGCCGGAGCCAAGCAGGTGCATTCGCCATGGCCGGAACGTGAGCGTCGGAGCAGTGCTGCGCGCTGTGCGACTACCCCACCGTGGCGCGGCTCCTCCGCAAGCGACCGGCGACTAACCTGGGCGCACGCAAACTATCCACAATTCGCGGGATAGTTTTGTGGATATGTCGGTAGACAGATACAAAGATACGGCATCATCACAAGACATTGGCGGGCGGAAAGTCGCAAATCGCTGAGGTGTGAGCACGGCCGTGGCCCGGCACGACGACGTCCGCGATGGTTGACCACTGATCCATGGTCGGATAGTCCAATGTTTTGGGGCGTCTGTCGGCGGAGCGCCGCCTCGGGCCGGACGGCGCGGCTCGCGCCACGGATCGGCAAACGACCAGCCGGGGCAGCCCTCGGCGTCGGCCCACCGGCCGTAGTCTTCCGGGCAGCGCGCCGCCGCCGATCACGTCGTCGTGGACGTCATGCCCTGCCCGCATCGCCCGGCCTCGGCCGCTCATCCGGCGCGCGGCCTCGCCGCCGGCACGGTCTCACAGAGGTCACTGCGAGCGCCGGTCCCTGGCGCGCGCGCGGCGATATCGCAGCAAAGTGCCGGCTAGCGCACGAGGTTCCGCGGCTCGCGACCGGCCAGCACCGCGTCGATCCCGTCGAGCACGATGTTGCCCATCGCGTCCCGCGTCTCGCGCGTGGCGCTGCCGAGATGCGGCAGCAGCACGACGTTTTCCAGCGTGAGATAGCCGGGATTGAGATTGGGCTCGCCGTCATAGACATCGAGCCCGGCGGCGGCGAGATGCCCGTCGCGCAGGGCCGCGATCAGCGCCTCGTCGTCTACGAGCGTGCCGCGCGCGCCGTTTGCGACCACGGCGCCGGCCGGCAGCTTGGCGATGCGCTCGGCATTCAGCCACTGCCGCGTCGCGTTGCCGCCGGGCGCATTGAGCGAGAGAACCTCGCTCGCGGCCAGGAAGCTGTCGTCGTCCTCGTGCCAGATCGCCCCGTCCTCCAGCTCCGCCGGGGCCCGTGCGACGTCGCGGTAGTGCACCTCCATCCCAAACGACCGGCCCATGCGCGCGACCTCGCGCCCGATGCGGCCGAAGCCGAAGACGCCGAGGCGCCGTCCGGAGACCAGGGTACCCAGGAGCTGCGTCGGCGCCCACCCGGTCCAGGTGCCGCTGCGCACCAGCCGCTCGCCCTCGTTGGCGCGGCGCGCGGCGGCGAGGATCAGCAGCATGGCAGCATTCGGCAGTGGCGACCGAGAGCACGTCGGGCGTGTTGACCACCGGCAGGCCGCGGGCGCGGCAGGCGGCGATGTCGATGTGGTCGTAGCCGACCGAGAACGTGCCCAGCACCTTCACCGTCGCCGGCAGCGCGCCGATGGTCGCGCCATCGAGCTTTTCCGCCGGGCAGCACAGCACGGCATCGGCACCTTGCGCGAGGCGCAGGATGTCGGCGGCGACGCGGGGCGTGTCCTCGGGGTTGAGGCGCGCATCATAGTCGCGGGCGGCGCGCGCCTCGATCGCGGGCGGCAGGCGGCGGGTAATGAGCAATACGGGTTTCGCCATCAGCGGCTTTCCTCATATCCATAGCGGGTCAATCGGCGGGCGGCCCGCCAGAACGGCGGCAATGTTGTCGAGCGCGCGCATCCCCATGGCGGTGCGCGTCTCCACGGTCGCACTGGCCATGTGCGGCGTCAGGAACACGTTCGGCAGGTCCGCGAAACGCAGGTTGAACGCCGGCTCGTTGCGGAACACGTCGAGGCCGGCGGCGGCGAGGTGGCCCGAGCGCAGCGCGGCCAGCAGCGCCTCCTCGTCCACCAGCACGCCGCGCGCGGCGTTGACGAACACCGCCCCCTTCGGCAGCCGCGCGAAGGCCTCGGCGTCCATCAGCGGCACCCCGCCGGGGGCGCCCGGCGCATGCAGCGTGAGCACGTCGCATTCGGGCAGCAATGCGTGCAGGTCGGCAAAGAAGGTTGCACCTTGCTCGGCCTCCGGGTGCAACCGCTGCTGGTCGGTGTAGCGGATGTCCATGCCGAAGCCGCGGGCGCGGCGGGCGACGGCCTGGCCGATCCGGCCCATGCCGACGATTCCCAGCCGCTTGCCCCAGACCCGGGTGCCGAGCATCTCGCCGAGCCCGAAGCCCGCGGCGCCAGCCGGCGCGCATGATCGCGTCGTACTCGTGCGCGCGGCGGCAGGCGGTGAGAATGAGCATCAGGGTGAGGTCGGCGGTGCACTCGGTCAGCACGTCGGGCGTGTTGGTGACCGGCAGGCTGCGGGCACGGGCGGCGGCCACGTCGATATGCTCGAAGCCGACGCTGCAGGTGGCGGCGATGCGCACGTGGTCCGGCACGCGGGCAATGACATCGGCGTTGAATTTCATGTGCGAGCTGAGCATCAGCGCGTCAGCCTTTGTCGCTGCGAGCTGCCGCAGCATCTCCTCCGCATCCATGTCGCGCCCCTCGGGCCACGGGCAGTCGAACTCGGCCCGGATCCGAGCGGCAACGGCCGCCGGGATCTGGCGGCTGACGATCAGGCGCGGTGCCATCAAACTTCCTGCCGTGGAGGAGGTCGCATGATGACCGGACGAGCGCGGTTGCGGAAGGGGCCTGGGAGCGCCACCCTTTGGCCATGCAGAACGCCCTGACCCCGGACATCGCCCTCGCCACGACTCTGTTCGCCGCGCTGCGGGAGGCGACGCATGACGGGGTCGGCATCACGCGCGAGGCCTATGGCCCCGGCGAGCGGGTGGCCCACGCCATCGTCCGCGCGGCGGCGGAGCGGATGGGGCTCGAGGTCGCGGCCGATCCGGCCGGCAACCTGTTGATGACGCTGCCCGGCCGGGACCGCGCCGCCCCGGCGGTGGTGATGGGCAGCCACCTCGATTCGGTCCGGCAGGGCGGCAACTACGATGGGGCGGCCGGCGTGCTGGCGGCGCTTTCCGCCGTTGCGGGCATGCGGGCGGCCGGCTTCCAGCCGACGCGCGACGTGGTCGCGCTCGCGATCCGCGCCGAGGAGGGCGGATCCTGGTTTCCGGCGGGCTTCCCCGGCAGCCGCGCCGCGCTCGGCCGCCTGCCGCCGTCGGCGCTGGCGGTGCGGCGGCTCGACAGCGGCCGCACGCTCGCCGAGCATATGAAGGAGGAAGGCTTCGACCCGGACGCGGTCGCGGCGCGGCGCCTGCCGCCTGCCGCCGGAGCGCGTCGCGGCGTTCGTGGAGCTGCATATCGAGCAGGGACCGTTGTTGGAGGATGCCGGGCTGCCGCTTGGCGTCGTGACCGCCATTCCCGGTGCGCGACGGCTGCGCGCGGCGCGCGTGCACGGCGAATACAATCACTCGGGCGCTACGCCCCGCCGCTGGCGCGCCGACGCGGCAATGGCGCTCGCCGAACTCGCCTTCCGCCTCGACGCGCGCTGGGCCGAGCTGGAGGCCGAGGGGCGCAACCTCGTCTGCACGTTCTGCGTCATGCGCACGACCGAGGACGCGGGGTTCACGAAGGTTCCGGGCGAGGCCTATTTCGAGCTCGACGTGCGCAGCATCGAGCCGGCGCATGTCGATGCGATCTTCGCCACGCTGCATCGCCTGGTGCCGGAGATCGAGGCGCGGCGCGGGGTGCGCTTCGATCTGGGTGAAGAGGCGGTTGCCGCCGGCACCCCGCTCGACGCGGGCGTGCAGCGCGCGCTCGCGCGGGCGGCGGAGGGCCTCGCCGTGCCATACCGGATCATGCCGAGCGGCGGGGGCCACGACGTGGCCTCGTTCGCGGCGGCGGGCGTGCCGGCGGGCATGCTGTTCGTGCGCAACCAGCACGGCAGTCACAATCCGCACGAGGCCATGCGGATGGACGATTTCGCGGCCGCGACCGGCGTTCTGCTGCATTGGGCGGCCGAGGCCGCGGGGTGAGGAGAGGCGGATGAGCGACACGCCGGCCGACCGGGTGCAGCGCGAGGCGACGCCGCCGAACCGCCGGCGCGACGAGGAGGAGCCGCAGGGCCTGGGTGCCCGCCTGCGCGACTGGTTCGCCGACCAGCGCGGCCGCGCCGGGCTGCGCCGCCCCGAGGGCAAGAAGCCGCCGCGCAACGAGGTGCAGGCGCATGCCTGGTACTGGATCGCCGCGTTCATCGGCCTGATGCTGTTCCAGAGCTGGTGGGTGACGCACCAGAGCATCGAGCCGGTGCCGTACAGCCGCTTCCTGGAGATGCTGCACGACCACAAGCTGACCTCGGTGCAGGTGGAGGACCAGCGGCTGCTCGGCACGCTCAAGGAGAAGCTGCCGAACGGGCGCAGCTACGTCTCCTCGATCGTCGTGCCGGGCGAGGTGCAGAAGGCGCTGCAGGCGGCGGGCGTCGAATACACCGGCGTGCTGCCGAACATGTTCTGGAGCACGCTGTTCTCCTGGCTGCATCCCGATCGGCATCTTCCTGGTGTTCTGGTTCTTCGTCTTCCGCCGCCTCGCCCAGCAACCTGGGCGGCGAGGGCGGGCTGATGGCGATCGGCCGGTCGCGCGCGAAGATCTTCGTCGAGACCGACACCAAGACCACCTTCGCCGACGTCGCCGGCGCCGAGGAGGCGAAGGAGGAGCTGCAGGAGATCGTGCAGTTCCTGCGCGACCCGCGAGAGCTATGGCCGGCTCGGCGCGCACGTGCCGAAGGGCGTGCTGCTGGTGGGGCCGCCCGGCACCGGCAAGACGCTGCTCGCGCGCGCGGTGGCGGGCGAGGCGGGGGTGCCGTTCTTCTCGATCTCCGGCTCGGAGTTCGTGGAAATGTTCGTGGGCGTGGGCGCGGCCCGGGTGCGCGACCTGTTCCATCAGGCGAGCGAGAAGGCGCCGGCGATCGTGTTCATCGACGAACTCGACGCGCTGGGGCGCGCGCGCGGCGCCTTCGGGATGGGTGGCGTGCGATGAGAAGGAGCAGACGCTGAACCAGCTCCTGGTCGAGCTGGACGGGTTCGATCCGCGTTCGGGCGTGGTGCTGCTGGCGGCCACCAACCGGCCGGAGATCCTCGATCCGGCGCTGCTGCGCGCCGGCCGGTTCGACCGGCAGGTGCTGGTGGACCGGCCCGACAAGGCGGCGCGCACTGCGATCGTGGCACTGCACCTGCGCAAGGTGCGGCTGGCATCCGGGGTCGATCCGGAAAAGATTGCCGAGCTGACGCCGGGCTTGACCGGCGCCGACCTCGCCAACGTGGTCAACGAGGCGGCGCTGCTGGCGACCCGGCGCGGGGCCGCGCAGGTGGAAGCGTCCGACATCAACGAGGCGATCGAGCGCAGCATCGCGGGCGTGCAGCGGCGCACCCGCGTGCTGGCACCACGTGAGCGCGAGACGGTGGCGTATCACGAGATGGGGCACGCGCTGGTGGCGATGGCGCTGCCGGGCACCGACAGCGTCCACAAGGTCTCCATCATTCCGCGCGGCGTCGGTGCGCTCGGCTACACCATCCAGCGGCCGACCGAGGACCGCTTCCTGATGCGCCGCGACGAGCTGGAGAACCGGATGGCGGTGCTGCTCGGCGGCCGGGCGGCGGAGATCCTGGTGTTCGAGATCGTGTCCACGGGTGCCGCCGACGACCTGCAGAAGGCGACCGATATCGCGCGCGCGATGGTGGCGCGGTTCGGCATGCTGGACAGTTTCGGGCCGGCGGTGTTCGACCAGGAACGGCAGAGCATCGGCGGCGGCGGGGCGCTGCCCGCGGAGCCGTGGCGGCGCGAGATGAGCGAGGCGACGGCACAGGCAATCGACACGGCGGTGCGCGACATCGTGCGCCACGCGCAGGACCGCGCCGTCGGGCTGCTGCGCGAGCGGCGCGAGGTGCTCGACCGTGCGGCGAAGCTGCTGTTGCAGCGAGAGACGCTGAGCGCCGAGGAGCTGACGCAGCTCGTCGGTGGTAAGGTGGCACAGCCGGCGTAAGGGATGGACCGGGCGACCCGGAGGTGGACGTGAGCGACCTCTACGATCAGGACGTGGTGCTGTGGTCGGAACAGCAGGCCGACCGCCTGCGCCGCCTCGCCCATGGCGAGAAGGTCAATGACGTGGACTGGGAGAACGTCGTCGAGGAGATCGAAAGCGTGGGGCGCTCCCAGATCACGGCGGTGCAGAGCCTGCTGCTGCGGGCGCTGGAGCACCTGTTGAAGGCGGCCGCGTGGCCGGACGCGCTCTCGACTCGCAAATGGTTGCACGATGCGGATGTCTTCATCGGAGACGCGGGTCTCTCCTGGGCACCAAGCATGCGGACGCGCATCAGTCTCACCACGCTCTACACGAGGGCTGTTCGACAGGTTCGCGACCTCGACTTCGAGGAAGGCCCGCCCGGCCCGCTGCCGGAGGTGTGCCCGGTGACGATCGACGATCTCATCGCCGGCAACGCGCGCGAACTGATCGGGCGATTCCGGCCGGACGCTTGACGGCGTTCGCGACGCGGGCAAGTTGCCGCCATGACCTCTGTCCGTCTGGCCGTCGACATCGGCGGCACCTTCACCGACGTCGCCCTCGAACACGCGGGCGGCCGCATTACCGGCAAAGTCCTGACCACGCCCGAGGCGCCCGAACGTGGCGTGCTGGAGGGCGTGCACGGCGTTCTGGGCGCCGCCGGCCTGCGACTCGCCGACCTGGCCCTGCTGGTCCACGGCACGACGCTCGCGACCAACGCCATCATCGAGCGCAAGGGCGCGCGCACCGCCCTCGTCACCACCGAGGGGTTCCGCGATGTCCTGGCGTTGCGCAACGAAAGCCGGTACGACCAGTACGACCTGAACCTCGTGCTGCCGGAGCCGCTGGTGCCGCGCCACCTGCGCCTTACCGTGCCCGAGCGGCTCGACAACGAGGGCCGCGTGCTGCGCCCGCTCGACGAGGCCGCGGTGCAGGCGCTGGTGCCGGTGCTGGAGCGCGAGCGCGTCGAGAGCGTGGCGGTGGGCTTCCTGCACGCCTTCGTCAACCCCGCGCACGAACAGCGCACGCGCGCGATTCTCGCCGCCGCGCTCGATGTGCCGATCTCGCTCTCCTCGGAGGTCTCGCCGGAGATGCGCGAGTGGGAGCGGTTCTCCACCGCCGTCGCCAATGCCTATGTGCAGCCGCGGATGGCGCGCTATCTCACGCGGCTCGAAGCGGCCCTGCGCGCGGAGGGGTTTGCCGGGCCGCTGTTCCTCATGCTCTCGGGCGGCGGCCTGACCACGCTGGACATGGCGTGCCGCTTTCCGGTGCGGCTCGTGGAGAGCGGGCCGGCGGGCGGGGCGATCTTCTCGGCGCATATCGCGCGCGAATGCGGGCTCGATCGCGTGCTCTCCTTCGACATGGGCGGCACCACGGCGAAGATCTGCCTGATCGACGACCACCAGCCGCAGACCGCACGCAGCTTCGAGGTGGCGCGGATCGGGCGCTTCAAGAAAGGCTCCGGCCTGCCGCTGCGGATTCCGGTGATCGAGATGGTCGAGATCGGGGCCGGCGGCGGCAGCATCGCCCATGTCGATGCGCTGGGTCGCATCACCGTCGGGCCGGAGAGCGCGGGCGCCGATCCCGGTCCGGCCTGCTACGGCCGGCAGGGCACGCAGCCGACGGTGACCGACGCCAACCTGCTGCTTGGCCGCTACGATGGCGCGCGGTTTGCGGGCGGGCGGCTGCAACTGGATGCGGCGCCGGCAGCGGCGGCGATGGATGCGCAGGTCGGCGCGCGCGCTGGGGCTGGCCCTGCGATGGCGGCACTCGGCGTAATCGAGATGGTGGACGAGACGATGAGCAACGCGGCGCGCGTGCACGCGGTCGAGTCCGGAAAATCGCTCGGCGAGCGCACCCTGATCGCGTTCGGCGGCGGCGGCCCGGTGCACGCGTACCGGATTGCCGAAAAGCTCGGCGTCGACCGCGTGCTGGTTCCCGGCGGCGCGGGCGTGGGCAGCGCCATCGGGTTCCTGCGCGCGCCGGTCGCCTACGAGGTCGTCCGCAGTCTGTATCAGCGGTTTTCGACGCTCGACATCGCGGCGGTGAACCGGCTGCTGGCGCAGATGGCAACCGAGGCGACCGAGGTCGTCGCGCGCGGCAGCTTCGGGGCGCCGACGCGCGAGAGCCGGCTCGCCTATATGCGCTATGTCGGCCAGGGCCACGAGATTCCGGTGAAGCTGCCGACGCACCATCTGACCGACGCCGACATCCCCGCGATCCGCGCCGCCTATGACGAGGCGTACACGCGCTTCTACAACCGGCCGGTGCCGGGATCGGATGTGGAAATCCTGAGCTACGCGGTGACGGTCGCGACCGCGTCCGAAACGGCGCCACCCGCGTTGCCGCCGCCCGCGCCCGCTGCGGCGCTTTCCGCGCGCGTCCAGGCGGTGCGTGACACCGTGCACGGCGAGGTCGCCGACTGGCAGGTGTTCGAGCGTGCGGCGCTCACGCCCGGCGCCGCGCTGCGCGGCCCGGCGATCATCGCCGAGGACGAGACGTCCACGCTGGTCGGGCCCGGCTGGCGGGCGCAGATCGACGCCCATGGCTACATCGTGCTCACGCGGGGAGACGCCTGATGTCGGCGCTTGCGGAAATCCAGCGGCAGGTGATGTGGAACCGGCTGGTCTCGGTCGTCGAGGAACAGGCGCAGATCATGATCCGCACTGCGTTCTCGACCACGGTGCGCGAGGCGGGCGACCTTTCCGCCGGCATCTTCGACCTGCAGGGCCGCATGCTCGCGCAGGCGGTGACGGGCACGCCCGGCCACGTCAACTCCATGATGGAGAGCGTCGGGCATTTTCTGCAGAAATTCCCGGCGGCGACGATGCAGCCGGGCGATCACTACATCACCAACGACCCGTGGCTCGCGACCGGGCATCTGCACGACCTGACCGTGGTCACGCCGGCGTTCCGCGACGGGCGCCTGGTGGCGCTGTTCGCCAACACCGCGCACATCATCGACATCGGCGGCCTCGGCTTCGGCCCGGAAGCGCGCAGCGTGTTCGAAGAGGGGCTGTATATCCCGATCGTCAAATGCTTCGAGCGCGGCCAGCCCAACGCGACGTTCTTCGACTTCATCCGCGCCGGCTCGCGCCTGCCGGTCGAGCTTGAGGGCGACATCTACTCCCTCTGCGCCTGCAACGAGGCCGGGGCGGCGCGGCTGACGCAGATGATGGAGGAGTTCGCGCTGACGACACTCGACCCGCTCGCGGACTTCATCTTCACGAGTTCGCTGCGTGCCACTGAGGCCGAGATCGCGAAACTGCCACGCGGCACGTTCCGCGCCGAGATCTTCTCTGACGGCTACGAGACGCCGGTGCGCCTCGCTGCCGCGCTCAGCGTGGGCGAGGCGACGATCGAGGTGGATTTCACCGGCACCTCGGGACTGTCCGGCCGCGGCATCAACGTACCGGCGCCCTATTGCCGCGCCTATGCCGCGTTCGGCATCAAGGTCGTCGTGGCGCCGGAGATTCCGAACAACTGGGCCAGCCTGCTGCCGTTCCGCTTCGCCATTCCGGAAGGCTGCATCCTGAACGCCCCACGGCCCTGGCCGGTCGCGGTGCGCCACGTGATCGGGCAACTGCTTCCCGACTTGATGATGGGCTGCCTGCATCAGGCGGTGCCGGCGCGGGTGACGGCCGAGGGCTCCTCGGCGCTGTGGAATCCGCCGCTGCGCGGCGGTGGTTCGGTTTCCGGCCAGGGCGGCGGCAACCGGCGGGTGCCGCCGGATTTCGAGGTCATCACGTTCAACTCCGGCGGCACCGGCGCCCGCGCGACGCTGGACGGGCTCGACGGCACGGCGTTTCCCTCCGGCGTGCGCACGATGCCGGTGGAGGCGACGGAGAACGCGGCGCCGGTCGTGTTCTGGCGCAAGGAGCTGCGGCCGGATTCGGCGGGGGCGGGACGCACGCGCGGCGGTGCCGGGCAGATCATGGAAGTCGCCGCGAAGGACGACCTTGAATTCGCGGTGAATGCGATTTTCGACCGCATCGCCAATGCGCCGCGGGGCCGCGACGGCGGCGCCGACGGGGCGACGGGCGCGGTGGCGCTGAAGTCCGGCGAGCGGCTGCGCACGAAGGGGTTTCAGATCATCCCCGAGGGCGACCGGCTGGTGCTGCTGCTGCCCGGCGGCGGCGGCATGGGCGACCCGGAGGCGCGCGACCCGGCGCTGGTGGCGCGCGACGTGCGGGACGGGCTGCTGTCCGTGGCGGCGGCGCGCGCGGCCTACAAGGTCGTCGTCGCCGAGGACGGGACGCTGGACCAACGCGCCACGGCGGCGCTCAGGAGTTGACCCGATGACGCCGCATTGCGACCTCATCATCCGTGACGCGACGATCTTCGACGGCACCGGCGCGCCGCGCGTTCAGGGCGACGTGGCGGTGACGGCGGACCGCATCGCGGGCGTGGGCGATCTCGGCGCGTGGTCGGCGCCGCGCGAGATCGTCGCGACCGGCAAGGCACTCGCGCCCGGGTTCATCGACGCGCACACGCACGACGACCGCGCGCTGCTGTGCGGGCCGGACTGCATGCGGTGCAAGATGTCGCAGGGCGTCACGACGGTCGTGGTCGGCAATTGCGGCATCAGCCTCTCGCCCACGCGCATGGCGACGCGGCCGGTGCCGCCGCTCGACCTGCTCGGCGACGAATCCTGGTGGGTGTTCGACAGTTTCGCGGAGTACGCCGAGCGGCTTGTGCGCGAGCCGCCGCCGGTCAACGCGGTGGCGCTGATCGGGCACATGTCGCTGCGCATCGGTGCGATGGCGGGCGACGTGCACCGGCCTGCGACCGACAAGGAAGCGGAGCGCATGCGCGCGCGCCTCGCGCGGTCGCTGGCCGAGGGGGCGAGCGGGTTCTCCACCGGCCTCTACTATCCGCCGAACGCGAGCGCACCGACCGACGAGGTGATCGCGGTTGCCGAGGCGCTGCGCGGTGCGGGCGGGATTTATGTGACGCATATGCGCGACGAGGGCGACCGGGTCCTGGATTCCATCGAGGAGTCGCTGCAGATCGGCCGCGCCGCGGATGTTCCGATCGTCATCAGCCACCACAAATGCACGGCGCCGGAGAATTTCGGGCGCTCGACGGAGACGCTGCCGCTGATCGCGGCGGCGGCGCAAACGCAGGCGGTGGATTTCGACGTCTACCCCTATGCCGCGAGCTCGACCGTGCTGCTGCCGGAGAAGGTGCGTCCCGACGTGCCGATCCGCATCACCTGGTCGGTGCCGCACCCGGAGATGCAGCGCCGGTTCCTCGCCGACATCGCCCAGGAATGGGGCGTGGATCAGGTCGCGGCGGCGAAGCGCCTGCTGCCGGCGGGCGGGATCTATTTCCAGATCGACGAGGACGACATGCGGCGGATCATGGCGCATGCGCGCAGCATGATCGGCTCCGACGGGCTGCCGCACGACGCGTTTCCGCATCCCCGCCTGTGGGGCACGTTTCCGCGCGTGCTCGGTCACTACGCGCGCGACCTCGGCCTGTTCAGCCTGGAGACGGCGGTGCACAAGATGACCGGCCGCCCGGCCGGTGTGTTCGGCTTGGTCGATCGCGGCGTGATCCGGGCCGGCGCCTATGCCGACCTGGTGCTGTTCGATCCGGCGACAGTGCGCGACGCGGCCGATTTCGATGAGCCGACGCGCCCGGCTGAGGGAATTCTGCAGACCTGGGTGAACGGGCGGCGCGCCTATCCGGACGCCGACGCGCCCGCCGGGCGGCTCGTGACGCGCAACCGACCGTGACGCCGCCTGGCGCGCGGGCGCTGTTCACCGGCTTCCTGTCGGTGGGCATGCTCGGCTTCGGCGGGGTCCTGCCGCTCGCGCGCCGCATGATCGTCGAGGAGCGCCGCTGGCTCTCCGCGAGCGAGTTCACCGACCTGCTGGCGCTTTGCCAGTTCCTGCCCGGGCCGAACATCGTCAACCTCTCCGTTGCCCTCGGCGCGCGGTTTGCCGACCCGGCCGGGTCGGCGGCGGCGCTCTCGGGGCTGCTCGCCGGCCCCGTGGCGGTCGTGATCGGCCTCGGCGTGCTCTACACGCGCTTCGGCGCGCTGCCGGTGGTGGCACACGCCTTCGTGGGGCTGGCGTCGGCGGCGTCGGGGCTCGTGCTGGCGACCGCGCTCAGCATCGCGGCGCCGCTGCGAGCCCGGCCGAAATCCCTTCTGGTGGCGGCGGCGGCCTTCGTGGCGCTGGCGTTGCTGCGTCTGCCGCTGCTGCCGGTGCTGCTCGTGCTGTTGCCGGCGGGCGTGTTGCTGGCGCCGCGGGCGCGCGGGTGAGCGGGACGCTGCCTGCCCTGGCCGGCGTGTTCGCGGGCCTCTCGCTGATGGGTGTCGGGGGCGCGAATGCCGTCCTGCCGGAGATGCAGCGGCAGGTGGTGGCGCATGGCTGGATGGGTGCCGAGCAGTTCGCCGCGCTGTTCGCGCTGGCGCAGGCGGCGCCCGGGCCGAACATGCTGGTGGTGACGCTGGTCGGCTGGCGGGTCGGCGGGATCGCGGGCGCGCTGGCGGCAACGGCGGCGTTCACCGTGCCTTCCAGCCTGCTCACCTACGCCGGTGCGCGCCTGTGGCAGCGGTTCCGCGATGCCGGCTGGCGGCCGAGGGTGCAGGCGGGGCTCACAGCGGTCACCGTGGGGCTCGTGCTGGCGGCCGCCGTGGTGCTGAGCCGCACCACCGCGCAGACCGTGCCGACGGTGCTGGTGACGGCCGCGAGCGCGGCGGCGCTGCTGTTCCTGCGGCTGCACCCGCTCTGGCTGCTCGCCGCCGGCGCGGGGCTGGGGGCGGCCGGACTGCTCTCGTAGCCGCGCTGCCGCGGCCCATCAGCGCAGGTTGCGCGGGGGTGCGTCGACCGGCAGCGAGGCGGGCGTGACCGAATGCCGCTCCGGCGCCTCGGCGACCTCGTCGAGGTCGAGCTGTGGCCGCTCGCTGCTGGGCCGGGCCGTGTCAGGCGTGTTGGCGACCATGGCGCCGTTGTCCGGCCGGTCGTAGATGAAGCCGTAGGTCGGATAGACGCTGCCGAAATCGCCGGTGTGGCCGAGTTCGACGCGCACCGCGCTCCAGTCGTTCGCGGACGAGACATCCACCACGCGGGTGCCGTGGCTGATGTTGCCGCGGCCGAAGGAAGCCCAGTTCGCGTGCTCGATCTCGACCTCGCGCGAGTTCAGAACGGTCGTGACCACCGCGACATGGCCGAGCCGCATGCCGCCGGTGGCGCGGAAGTTCAGGACCGCGCCGGCCTCGGGCCGGGTTCCGCGGGCATAGACACCGTCGGCGGCGTCCCACCAGTTGGCGGCATTGCCCTTGAGCTCGATACCGGAGGCGGCGCGGGCGAAGGGCACACATTGCACGCCGCCGGCGCGTGCATAGTGGACGCGCGCGGAGCGGCTGCGCCCGGCGCGCGCCGAGTGGGCGGAGCCGTGCCGGACCGAGACATGCTCGGTCCGCGGTCGAACTAACTTTCCGTGATTTGTATCGTCGTCGGAAGTACTGGCGTAGGCGGGGGGAAGCATTGCGGGCGTGGTGGCCACGATCGTTGCGAGAAACAACGTGAGCCGTGCGTGCCAACCTGCCCGCATCATTTGCGCTCCCTTGCAGTGCGTCGTGTCTGCTGAAACGCACTCACCCCGATTCGTGGTGTCTGACAACCCGCCAACCGCGCGCCGCGCGAGTCAGCCATGCAGATTCCCGAAATCCGCCTGTGGATAACCGCGCGAAATGGGAAAGAAACCCCAATAACGGATCCGTGAGCGCGCTGTGGCGAGAATGCCGCTTGCCTGTTGCATTCACGCCACGCGAGCGTCGGCGCTCCGATTACTTGCAGGCCGTCACCATAATTTCAACCAAATGGCGAGGATCGGCCATATGGGCCTGCACGCAGGCGCGCGCCGGGGCGCCGCCCTCGGGCAGCCAGGCGGACCAGATGGTGTTCATGGCGTCCCGGTCGCGGATGTCCTTGAGCCAGATCTGGGCCTGCAGCAGGCGCGTCTTGTCGGTCCCGTGCGTCTCCAGGATGGCGTCGATCTGGCTCAGCACTTCCTCCGTCTGGCCCCGGATATCCTTGGTCAGGGTCTGCGCGGTGCAGCCCTGGAGATAGACGAAACCGTGAAATTCGACGGCCTTCGCCAGCACGGCGTTCGGCTCGGTGCGGATGATTCGGGTCATGGCGCCTGATGCTCCGTTGCGACCGGCGCTTCTACGAGGCGCCGGCGGCCGCAGGCAAGGAGGGCAGGGGGCGGCGGTGCGACGCTTGATCGCGACCGGTGCGAACGGCTAACACCCCGCTTGGGTGGAGGGACCGATGCGACGAGGGCGAGTGCTGGCGGCGCTTGGGATCGTGCTGTCGGTTGGCGCGTGCGGCGCCGCCGAGCAGGGCTTGAGCAATGCCGAGAGCGATACCGGCGTGCCGGAAGCCAGCGTGCCCGAGGACATCCGCGGACCCAACGGCCTGCTCAGGAACGATATCTGGCCGCAGCAGCCGGGCGACTGACCCAGCGCAGCTCGGGATCGAGCCGCCCGGCTGCCATGTGCCCGGCCAGCGTGTTCAGCCGGATCATGCGCGGATTGGCACGGAACTCGGGGTCAGCGAAGCCGATCTCACGCAGGCCGGCGACCAGCCCCGCGATGGACGCGGGCAGGTCGATCTGCGGCTGATGCGCCGGCGCCAGCTCGCGAAAGAGCGAAAAATCCACGCGATAGGATCGGGCATCCGGCGGCGCGGCGGTGTTGATGCTCACGTCCGCCCCCGGCACCGCCGCCGCGACCGCGTGCGCGAGGTCGCGCACCTGGTGGTTGCGGGCGTCGCTGCCGGCATTGATCACCTGCATCGGCGCACCCTCACGTCCGAGTGCCCAGTCGATCGCGCGCGCCATGTCACGCACGTCGATGAGCGGCCGCCAGGGCGTGCCGTCGCTCAGCACCGTGATTCGTCCTGATGTCAGCGCGCAGGCGACGAAATCGTTGAGCACGAGATCGAGCCGCAACCGATCGGAGAAGCCGCAGGCGGTCGCGAACCTCAGACAGGTGACGCGCATGCCGCCGAGGTCCATCTGCCGCAGCCCCTCCTCGGTCCCGACTTTCGAGCGGGCGTAGGCGGTGAGCGGCGCGGTCGCGTCGCTCTCGCGCCGCGCGCCGCTCTCGGCCTGGCCATAGACGCTGCACGACGAGGCGAAGACGAAGTGCCGCACGCCGGCCGCGTGCGCGCAGCCGGCAAGGTGCAGCGAGGCGGTGCGATTGATCGCGTCCGTCACCGCCTCGAAGCGGTTGCCGATCGGGTCGTTCGAGACCGCGGCCAGATGCACCACGGCGTCGATGCCGCGCAGGTCCTCGGCCGTCACGTCGCGCACGTCGCCGAACCGCTGCTGATCGAGCAGCGTCTCCGGCGCCCGGCCGGCGGTCGTCAGGTTGGACGCGAACCACCCGCAGTCGAAGCCGATAAGTTGCCAACTGTCATGAAGCTCGCGCAGATGCGATACCGCGGCCGGGCCGACATAGCCCAAGTTGCCGGTGATTAAGATTTCGCATAGGCAACTTCCTTGATGCTGAATGCGCAGCGTGGCGCGGTGGTTACGGGGGCGGGAAGCGGCATCGGACGGGCGATCGCGTTCAGCTTGGCACGCTCGGGTTGGTCGGTGCTGCTGGTCGGACGCGATCCGGAGAAGCTGCGCACCGTGGCGGCCGAGATGGACGCGCGCCCACTCGCGGCCGACATCGCGACCGATGCCGGGCGGGCGGCGGTCGCTGCCGTGGCGGGCGCCTCGCTCGATGCGCTGGTGCACAGCGCCGGCGCCTATTGTGCCGGCGGAATTGTAGACTCGTGGATGCCGAGTGGACGGCGCTCGATGCCGTCAACCTGCATGCGCCCATCCTTCTCACGGCGCGCTGCCTGAACGCATTGCGCCACGCGCGAGGGACCGTTGTGTTCATCAACTCCTCGGCTGGGCTGCTCGCGGCCGGCGCCGGGAAGGCGGCCTACGCCGCGAGCAAGCACGCGCTGCGTGCAGCCGCCGATGCCTTGCGTGCCGAGGTGAACCCTGAGGTCCGCGTGCTCAGCATTTATCCCGGCCGCACCGACACGCCGATGCAAAGCGCGATTCTGGAGGAAGAGCGCAGGCGCGCCCCGCCGGGCACGCTGCTCTCGCCGGAAGACGTGGCCGCGATGGTGATGGCGTCGTTGAACCTTGATGCAACGGCGGAGGTGACGGAGATCGTCATGCGGCCGCGATTCAAGATGTGAACCGCCTGCCTCCGGCGCGTCAGCGTTCGGGCGCATAGAAGCCGATGGTGCGCCGCAGTCCTTCGTCCAGGTCGATCTTGGGTCGCCAGCCCAGCACGTGCGCGGTGCGCGCGACGCGCGCCGCCCGCTCGGCCCCGCGTGGCGCAAGTGCACCGAACACCGGGGCCGGGCCGCCCATGCGCCGGTGGATGCGCTCGACCACGTCGCGGAGCGACAGCATTGCTCCGGTGCCGATCTCCAGCACCTCCGGCGGTGTCTCGGCGGCCGAGGCCGCGGCGAGGAAGGCGGCAATGACGTCCTCCACATAGATCCAGTCGATCCGCCGTGTCCCGGCCGAGAGCCGTGGCGCCTCGCCGCGCGCCAGGCTGCCGATGACGTAGGGAATCAGCTTCTGCGCCTTCTGATAGGGGCCATACGTCAAGAAGCAGCGAAGCACCGCGACCGGCACGCCGTAGCGCTCGGCGAAGAACCGCCCGTAAAGGCCGGTGACGAGCTTCGACATGGCATACGGCGTCTCCGGCACCGCCAGCTCGCCTGCCGCGTCGGCGACCGGGAACGGCTCCTCCATCGAGCACGGCAGGATCACCCGTGCCGCGCCGGCCTCGGCGGCCGCCTCCAGCACGTTCAGCGTGGGCAGCAGGTCGGCGGCGACCGAGGCGCGGACATTCGCCCGTTCCAGGCCACCGAGGCTCGCACTGGTCAGGTGGAAGACGATCTGCGGGCGAAAGGCGGCGAACAGGGCGGCGGCCTGCGCCGGGTCAGCGAGGTCGGCCTGCCGCCACGCGCCTGCCGGCGCGCCGGGCGGTGCCGGGCCGCGGGACGTCGCCAGCACCTCCGCCCCCGACCCGGCGAGGCGGGCGAGCAGGTTGCGGCCGTAGAAGCCGGACGCGCCGGCGACCAGCACCCGTTGTCCGGCCAGGGCGGCGCTCATGCCGCCGCCGGCTCGAGCAGCCGGGCCTGCTCGAGGCGCTGCGCGGCGGCCAGGATGCTGGTGAACGGCAGCCCGGAGCGCTCGGCAATGTCGAGCAGGGTGTGGCGACCGTCGGCGAGGTTCAGCGCCCAGAGCAGCGCCATGCGGTCCTGCTCGGCATACAATCCGCGCCGGCCGAGCTGCGGTTCGCCATAGGGTGCGGTGTTGCGCCACGCGCGGTCGTGCTCGATCAGGGTCGCGATCTCCTGCAGCATGCGCAGCGAATCTGCCATCGCCTCCGGGCGCACGAAGTCGGGGTTGTCGGCCGAGGTGTGGTATTCGGCGAACGAGCCGGCCGGGGAGCGCATCAGGCAGCCCATCGGCAGGTCGAAGCCGGGCGAGCAGAACTGCCGCTCATCGTAGCCGGTGGGCGCGAACGGCAGGATGCGCGCGCCGCCCAGCGCGTGTGCGGCGTAGCGGTCGATGGCCGCATCGCCACGGCGCGATTGCTTGTAGCTGGGCGCAGCAGGATCGCCGAGGCAGGTGAGCACGAGGCCGTGACGCACCCGCTGCGCCGCGTCGCGGTTGGCGGCGAGCCAGGCGATGGCGCCGATGGTGCCCGGCGCGAACAGGAACCGCCACGTGAAGCGCCGCCTGCGCGCGGCGAGCCATTGCGCCAGCTCGATCGCAATCGCGATCGCCGCGAGGTTGTCGTTGGCGAGCGAGGGATGGCAGCAATGGGCGGAAATCAGCACCTCGCCCGGTTCCTCGCCCGGCAGCGCGCATTCGCCGTAGGTAAGGCTGCCGTCGATGCAGCGCGGTGTCGATCTGCACGCGATAGGCGTCGTCGCGCAGCGCCTGCCGCGTCGCGTGCGGCAGGCAGAAGCCCCAGTTCCGCGCGTAGTAGCTGGTGCGGTACGGGATCAGCGCCGGCTGCTCGGGCAGGCTGAACAGGTGCGCGTCCAGCTCGGCGCGCGTGACGACGCGATCGACCGGCTCGCTGTATTGGAGCAAATGCAGGCTGTGGTCTGCGAAGTCCACGACGGTGCGGCCGTCGAGCGTGGCCAGGCGCGCGCCGCGCACCACCCATTCGGGCGGCACCTCCCAGTCGAGGATCGGCGTGCCGCTCGGCACCTCAGTGAGGGTGAGCGGGATTCGCGCGCCGATATAGCGCAGCGTGGCGCGCAGCCCGGCGCCGGTGATGCTGCGGCAGATCGGGTACAATTCCGCGACATGGCGGTGGAGCGCGGCGCCCGCCTGGGTCATGCTGTGCCGCTAGCCGGAAAGGAGGGTCGCGATGCGCTTCGAGGCAACCGAGATCGCGGGCGCGTTCGCCGTGCGGCTGGACTGGAATGCCGACGCGCGAGGTGCGTTCGCGCGGCTGTTCGCGGATGACGACTTCGCGGCCCACGGGCTCGTCGATCGCTTCGTGCAGGCCAGCCTGTCGGTGACGCGCGAGGCCGGCACGCTGCGCGGCCTGCACTTTCAGCGCGCGCCGCACGCCGAAGTCAAGCTGGTGCGCTGCGTGCGCGGCGCGATCTTCGACGTGATCGCCGATCTGCGCCCGGCGAGCCCGAGCTATCTGCGCTGGCAGGGATTCGAACTGGCGCAGGACGGCGACCTCGCGCTCTACATTCCCGAGGGCTGCGCCCACGGGTTTCAGACCCTGCGCGACGACTGCGAGGTGCTGTACCAGATGTCGGCGCGCTACGCCCCGGACCATGCCGACGGCGTGCGCTACGACGATCCGGCGCTGGGCGTGCGCTGGCCGCGTCCGATCGGCGTGATCTCGGAGCGCGATCGCGCCTGGCCGGCCTGGGCGGGCCGCTGAACGCGCCTCAGAGCCAGAGCTTCGGGCCAAAGAAGGCCTCCGCGAACCCGCTCGGCGCGGCCGCTTGCAGCCCGCGCAGCCGCATCAGGGCGTGGAACGTCTCCGGCACGAACCACCGCCGCGATCGCTGCGTGGCGAAATGCCGCATCAGCGCGGCGACTTTCTGCTCGGCGGTCTCCGGCGCGAGCGGCACCAGCACGTTCGGATTGCCGGTGTCGGGATCGTATTTCGGAATCTCGTAGCCCAGGATCAGATGATCGCGCCACGTGTTCCAGGTGAGCCCGGCGAGCGCGCGGTGATCCTGGTGGCCGTCGTGGCGCGTATGGGTGAGGATCAGGTCCGGCTCGACCTCGCGCTTCAGCGCCTCGAATTGTTCTTTCAACTTCAGGAATTCGGCGGGGAAGAAGCCGTCGCGGGCATCCAGCGTGTCGACGCGGGATGGCCCGGCGCCGGCCAGGAAATCCCGCGCGCTCGCCTGCGCCTCCTCGGCCCGCGCGCCGTTGGCGGAGAACACGACCCAGCGCACCGTGCTGCCCGGATGCCGCTGCAGCAGGGTGAGGATGGTGCCGCCGGCGCCGATCTCGATGTCATCGGCATGCGCGCCGAGACACAGCAGGTTGAGCGGCGTTCCGATGGGACGATCGAGGGCGAGGCGCAGCATTCATTCCGCCGCGGCAGGAGCAAGCTGGCGCTGCGGACCGGCGGGCTGCCGCCACAGCTCCCACGGCGCCGGGCCGCGCGCGAGCAGGCTCTCCAGCGTCTGCAGGTCCTTGAACGTGTCGCAGCAGCGCCAGAAGCCGGAATACGGGTATGCCGCCAGCTTGCGCGCGGCGATGAGCCGGCTGAACGGCTCCAGCACCAGTTCCTCGCCGGGGCGGATGTAGTCGAAGATCTCCTGACGGAAGGCGAAGAATCCCGCATTGATCCAGAGATCGGCCTGATCGGCGTCGAGTACGCCGTTCACCAGCCCGCTCTCGGCATGATGCACGAGATGGAGCGAGAAGTTGGGGCGTGCGATCATGCAGGCCGCGACGGCATCCGTCGTGCTCAGCCGCTCGGTGATCGCCGGCAGCGGGCAGTCGGTCAGCCCGTCGCTGTAGTTGGCGAGGAACATCTCGTCGTCCTTCAGGAACGGCCGCACGGCGACGAGACGCTCACCGATATTCGCATGGAGGCCGGTATCGACCAGCGTGATCCGCCAGTCGTCCATGTCGCGCTTCAGCAGTTCGAGCCGCGTGCCACCGCCGGAGAGGACGAAATCGTTGGAGATCCACTCCTGATATCCGGCGAAGAACTCCTTGATCGTAGCGCCCTTGTAGCCGAGACAGAGGATGAACTCGGTGTGGCCGAAATGCGCGTAGTATTTCATGAGGTGCCACAGGATCGGGCGCGGGCCGAGCGGCACCATCGGCTTTGGCAGATCGTTGTTGCCGCCGCGCATGCGCAGGCCCTGGCCGCCGCAAAAGAGAACTACTTTCATCGCTCCGCCCCCTATGCCACCACGTCCGGCCACGGGATGGGAACGATGAAGCGACCACCCCAGGCGCGGATCGGTGCAAGCTGCTGCATGATCTCCTCACGCAAGTTCCAAGGCAGAATCAGCACGAAATCCGGCCGCTCCGCCTCGATCGCTTCCGGCGGACGCACGGGGATACGCGTTCCCGGCAGGAACCGGCCCCATTTGTACGGGTTGCGATCAACGGTGAACGCAAGAAGATCGGTCCGGATGCCACAAAAGTTCAGGAGCGTGTTGCCCTTGCCGGGCGCCCCGTAGCCGGCGACGCGGGCGCCGCGCTGCCGGCACTCGATCAGCAGGGTGAGCAGCGCGTGCTTGAGCTGCTCCACGTTCGCGCCGAATGCGGTGTAAGTCGCGAGGTCTTTCAACCCTGCCGCGACCTCCGCGATGCGCAGTCGGCCAACCGTAGGTTGTTCCAGATGCGCCGCCTCCGCCCGGCACGCGAACACGCGCAGGCTGCCGCCGTGCGTCCAGAGTTCTTCCACATCGAAGACGCGCAGCGCGTGCCGTGCCAGCAACGCCTCGATGGCGCCGAGCGAGAAATACGAGAAATGCTCGTGGTAGATGGTGTCGAACTGATTGCCGGCGATCAGCCGGGCGAGGTGCGGGAATTCGAGGGTGATGACGCCTTCGGGCTTCAGCAGGATGCGCAGGCCCGCGGTGAAGTCGTTCAGGTTCGGAACCTGGGCGAGCACGTTGTTGCCGACCACGAGGTCCGCGCACTGTCCCGCCGCCGCCATCTCCTCCGCCAGCGCGCGCCCGAAGAAGGCCATGCGGGTCGGCGTGCCGCCGGCGATTGCCGCGGCGGCCACGGTGTGCGCCGGCTCGATCCCGAGACAGGGGATGCCCTGCGCGACGACGTTCTTCAGGAGGTAGCCGTCGTTGCTCGCGACCTCGACCACGAAACTCCGCGTGCCGAGCGCGAAGCGCTCGACCATCGCCGTAACGTATTCGCGCGCGTGTGCGAGCCACGCCTGGGAGAACGAGGAGAAATAGGCGTAGTCGTCGAAGATCTTCTCCGGCGCGACATACTCGGCAAGCTGCGCAAGGTAGCAGGTGCCGCAGACCTTGACGTCCAGAGGATAGAACATCTCCCCGGCGTCAAGCTGCTCGGCGGTGAGGAAACTCTCGCAGAGCGGTGAGACGCCGAGATCAACGAACGGATGCAGCGCGCCCCCGCACACCCGGCAGGCGCCGGTTGCGGCGTGAGAGTGGGGGCGCGACGGCGCGGCAACGTCGACGTTCATGCGTGCTTCGCTCCAAACGGTCCAGCCGCCTCGCAGTCCCGACCGTCACAACCGTTGATGTTGGCATTATCCGGGAAAACTACTAACGGATGCGCAGGTATCGTTGCTCTCAACACGCTGTGACGCCGGAAGTCACCGCCGCGTGAGAGGATTGTGCATCACGCGGCCGGCCGGTCGGCATCCGCCCGTTGTGTCGGCGCCTCGGCGCGCATGAGCCAAGCTTCGCGCCAATATGGGTAGATCTGGCGCGAACAGAACCACCGGCCGATCGAGCGCTCGCCGTCGCACAGCGGGCCGTCGAGGACGATGCAGTCGTTCTTGAGCGTCAGCATGCGGCCGCTGGGTTCGTCAATGATGCGCGTCACGCGGCGGCGGACACGAAAGCGCTTGCCGCACGCAGGTGTCATCTCCGGAGCGGAAAAATAAAGGCCGCGGTTCGTATTGCGGCGATCGAGCGTGCGGGCGATCTCCGCGGCCGAACGAACCTCCACCCACTCGCCCGGCTGCAGGCCGAGCGCCGCCGGCTGCCCGAACATGCGGCGCACGCGCGGCAGATGGCCGGCCGGGCGGCGCGCGAGGCTGCGAAGTTCCCACCACACGATGCGCAGGCTGAGGCGCAGCATGCGGCCGAGTGCCACGTTGCCGCTGCGCACCTCGCGCGCGTATTGCCGCACGTCGTAGGTCGGCAGGGGCGTCGTCGCGCGCCGTGCCTCGGTCGCCTGGCAGCGGAACAGCGAGGGATCGCCCTGGCGCACATGCGCGTTCGCGAGCCGGGTGAGGGCCGCCAGCGGCAGCTCCTCGGGCGCCGCCGGCGTTGCGCCGGGCGGCACGCGCGCGAGCCACGCCTCCTTGAAATAGATCCGGCATTCCGCCTGGCAGCCGCCATGCGCGGCGCCGTCGCAGCGCAGGTCTTCGAGGAAGACCGCGTTGCCCATCCGGCGGCTGCCCACCGGGCAGATCGTGTCGCAGATCTTTTCCACGCGCGCGGCGACGGTGAAGGCGCGGCCGTAGTACTGCAACATTTCGGGCATGAACGGCACGCCCTCGAACGTCGCATTGGCGTCGAGCGTGGCGATGATTTCCTGCGGCGGGCGGAGTGCAACGCGCTCGCCCGCGCGAAGCGATGGGACGGTTGGCATGCAGCGAAATTACGTGGCCGAATTCGCGAGTGTGCATCACGATCCCGCCAAACGCCGGCGCGCGCGGCATCGTTACGCATTGCCCGACCCATCCCCGGGCGGCGATCGCGGCACGCTTCCCCATCCGGTCCGATCGGGGTATGAATCGTGCTGCGCCCAGCAAGCAGGCCGATGACAAACGTTCCGGATGCCACGATCGTTTTGCTCGCGCTGGTCGCCAGCGGCATGCTCGGGCAGTTCATCCGGCCGGTCCTGCGCGAGCGTCACCTCAGCCGCGAGAGCATCGACGCGGTGCAGCTCGTCATCGGCATGCTGGTGACCTTCGCCGCGCTGGTGCTCGGGCTGCTCACCGCCTCGGTCAAGACCTCGTTCGATGCCACCGACGAGTACATGCGCAGCCTGTCGGCGCAAATCATCCGGCTGGACACCGAGCTGCGGGAATACGGTCCTGACTCGGAGGGGGTGCGGCGGCTGCTGCGCCAGTATACGATCGGCGCGATCAATTCCACCTGGGCGGAGGAGCCCCCGGTGCCGGGCGGCGACGCGGCGCTGGCGCGCAAGCGAACGACCGACGTGCAGTTCGAGTCATCGCCGCTCGGCGACGTCCTCGATCGCATGGAACAGCAAATTCACGCCTTGCCGCTGCAGGACCCGTATCACCTGCGCGTACAGGCCGAATGCGATGCGCGCTTTGAGCAACTGGCCGACGCGCGCTGGCGCCTGATCGAACACGTGCACAGCTCGCTGAAGACGCCGTTCTACATGGTGCTCGTGTTCTGGCTCGCGGTTGTCTTTGCCAACCTGGGCCTGAGCGCGCCGCGCAACGCGCTGGTCTACGTCACGATCGGGCTCGGAGCACTCTCGATCGCCTCGGTCATTCTCATGTTGCGCGAACTCAATTCACCGTTCGATGGCGTGATCGTGATCTCGAGCGAGCCGATGCACGACGCCCTCGCGCATCTCTCGCGCTAGCTAGCCGGGGGCGCCGCCCGCCGCGGCCAGGCGCGGTGCCGCGTTGCCCTGGCCGAGAGTGGGCACCTCGATGTCGATTTCCAGCGTCGAGAAGGCATCCCCGCGGTCGAGCTTGACCTTCACCTTGTCCCGCTCCAGCGGGAAGTGGCGTCCGATCACGCCGAGGATCTCCTCCTTCAGCGTGGCCATGAGGTCCGAACCGCCGGCAACGGCACGCTCGTGCGCGAGCAGGATCTGCAGCCGCTCGCGCGCCACCGGCGCGGTGCTTGGCGTGGCGCGGCGGGCGAAGAAGCGGAACAGCGTCATGCAACCCTCCGTCCGAACAGCCGCCCCATGAAGCCACGCCGCTCCTCCGGCACCACGACCTCGAACTTTTCGCCCTGCAACCGCTTCGCCGCATCGAAATAGGCGCGCGCGGGCGCGCTCTGCGGCGAGCTCAACGTCACCGGCGCGCCGACGTTCGAGGCGCGCAGCACCTCCTCGCTCTCCGGCACGATGCCGAGCAGCGGGATCGACAGGATCTCCAGCACGTCGTCCACCTTCAGCATCTCGCCCCGCGCCGCCCGTGCCGGGTCGTAGCGGGTGAGCAGGAGGTGCTTCTCCACCTTCTCGCCGGCCGCCGCCTTGGCGGTCTTGGCATCGAGCAGGCCGATGATGCGGTCGGAATCGCGCACCGACGAGACTTCGGGGTTGGTGACGATCACCGCCGTGTCGGCGTGGTGCATCGCCAGCGTCGCACCCTTCTCGATCCCGGCGGGGCTGTCGCAGATGATCCAGTCGAACTTCTCGCGCAGCTCGTTGATCACGCGCGCCACGCCCTCGATCGTGAGCGCATCCTTGTCGCGCGTCTGGCTGGCCGGCAGCAGGCTGAGATTCTCCAGCCGCTTGTCGCGGATCAGCGCCTGCGAAAGCTTGGCATCGCCGTGGATCACGTTGATCAGGTCGAACACCACGCGCCGCTCGGCCCCCATGACGAGGTCCAGGTTGCGCAGGCCCACGTCGAAATCGACGACGACGACGCGTTTGCCGTTCTGGGCGAGCGCGGCCCCCAGGGCGGCGGTGGACGTGGTCTTACCGACCCCGCCCTTGCCCGAGGTCACGACGAGAACCTTGGCCATCAGAATCCCTCCCGGGCTCAGCCCGCAACCGTCAGTCCAGCCCTGCCACAACCATCGAGTCGCCCGCCAGCCACGCCTGCGCGGGCTTGCCGCGCAGTTGCGGCTCGATGTCGTCGGCGGTGCGATAAAGCCCGTCGATGGCCAGCAATTCGGCCTCCAACCGGCGGCAGAAGATGCGCGCCGAACCGTTGCCCGCGACGCCCGCCACCGCGCGACCGCGCAGCGTGCCGTAGATGTGAACGGAGCCGCCGGCGACGACCTCCGCGCCCGAGGCGACGCTGCCGATGATGGTCACGTCGCCGGTGCCGAACACCACCGACTGCCCGGATCGCACCGGCGTATCGAGCAGCAGCGAGGCGGGTTCCGGCCGCGGCTTCTCTTCCTCCGCGACCTCGCTCAGCGCGCGTCCGCCGGTCAGCAGCGGCGGCAGGTCGAGGCCGGTCACCGCCGGCTCGATGCCCTCGATGCCGACGAGCCTAATGCCGCGCGCGGCGAGCGACTTCGAACAGGCCGGCGACCGTCTCCGGCACGGCGGCGAGCGCGGTCAGGTCGGCAACGACCGGCTTGCCTGCGAAATAGGCCGGCGAGCGCTGCATCTGCGCGTCAAGCTCGTCGAGCCACTCGGCCAGCGGCGGCTCAGGGGCCAGCACCAGCGCAATGAACGAACGACCGCGCACGCGCAGGCGCGACCGAGGGCGGGCTGCCGTGACTCACGAGTTCGGGGGCTACAGGCGCCCCGCGAGTCGGTCAACGAAAAGCCGCGGTCGATACGCGGGCGCGCGCTTTCGCCGCCGCCGCGCCTGAGCCACAGCAACCCGGCGGGGCGGCAACTGTTTGAGGAACAGGGCACGGAGGCATGCCATGCACGAACCGCGCGCGACGGTGCCGGAGTTGCCGGTCGAGGGCTTCCCGATCGGCGCCGCGCCGGTGCGGGAGTGGTTCGTCCGCCGCCATGGCCGCGAGCCGGGAATGGCCGAGCTGACCCGCATCATCAACGCCATGGCGGCGCGCGAGGCGTCGGCCCCGATCGAGGAGACCGCCGCCGAAGAAGCCGGCTGGTCGCTCGGGGCGGACGATCACCCGCGCTCGCGGCTGCACTGATCGGCCCGCGGCTGGCGGACTGCCGGCGCCGGTGCTACCTCCTCCCGGTCGCAGGAGGCCGCCGGATGCCGCTGGTCAGCGTCGAGGAACTCGCCGATCTGGTGCCCGACGGCGCGCTTGTGGCAGTCCCGCCGGACAACTCCCTGGTCCCGAACGCCCTGGTCCGCGCGCTGATCCGCGCCGGCCGGCGCGCGCTGCGGCTGCTCGGCGTTCCGGTCTCGGGCTACGCGACCGACCTGCTGATCGGCGCGGGCTGCGTCGCGGCGCTGGAAAGCTCGGGCGTCACGCTGGGCGAGGCCGGCGCGGCGCCGCGCTTCCTTGCCGCGTTGAAGCACGGGACGCTCGGCATGACGGACGCGACGTGTCCCGCGATCCACACGATGTTGCAGGCGGCCGAGAAGGGCGTGCCCTTCATGCCGCTGCGCGGGATCATCGGCAGCGACCTGCTGGCGCATCGGCCGGACTGGAAGGTGATCGACAATCCCTTCGCGCCCGGCGCGGACCCGATCGTGCTGCTGCCGGCCCTTGCGCCCGATGTCGCGATATTTCACGCCGTGATGGCCGATGACGAGGGCAACGTTTATGTCGGCCGCCGCCACGAGCTGGCGACCGTCGCGCACGCCGCGCGGCGCAGCCTGGTCACGGTGGAGCGCATGAGCCCGCGCAACCTGCTCGAAGACGAGCATCTGGCCGCCGGCACGATCGCTGCGGTCTATGTCGAGGCGGTCGCAATCGCCGAGCGCGGCGCCTGGCCGCTCGCGCTGCTCGACGAATATGCTGCGGATGCGGCCCACCTCGCCGAATATGCGCGCATGGCGCGCAGCGACGCGGGTTTCAGCGCCTATCTCGACCGCCACGTGTTCGAGGCCGCGCGCCGATCCCTTCGCATGATCCGCCCGGAAGAGCGCATGGCGGCGGCGCTCGCGCGCCTGATCCTCGACCCCGCCGCTCCGCCGGCGCGCCATGTCGCGGTGGGGGCGGCGAGCCCGATCCCGGCCGCCGCGTGCTGGCTGCTGCGCAAGCTCGGCACGCCGATGCGCCTCTCGCTGCTGCACCGGCCGCGCGGCAACCCGTTCACCGCGGGCACGCGCGAACTGTTCGACCTAGCCGGGCAGGGGCGCATCGACCTGTTTTTCCTCGGCGGCGGGCAGATCGACGGGCAGGCGAATATCAACCTGATCGGCACCGGCGAATGGCCGGGCATGGCCGCGCGCTTTCCCGGCAGCTTCGGCTCGGCGTTCATGTACCTCATGACGCCGCGGACGATTCTGTTCCGCGAGGAGCATTCGCCCCGCGTGCTGGTGCCGCGCGTCGATTTCATCTCCGCGCCGGGCCTCTCGCCGCCGGGCGTGTTTCGCCGCGGCACGGCGCAGGCGCTGCTGACCGGCAAGGCGGTGTTCCGGTTCGACGCGACGTGCGGCCGGTTCACGCTGGCGAACGTGCATCCGGGCGAGACGGCGGAGTCCGTGCGCGCCGCCACCGGGTTCGCATATGACGCGCCCGAGGCGGTGGCGGTGACGGCGGATCCGAGCGCGGAATGGCTCGCCGCCCTGCGCGGGCCGGTGCGCGCGGAGATGCTGGAGACCTATCCGGAGTTCTGCCGGCGGGTCTGGCCCGCTACCTGACGCGCATCATCGGGTGGCGGCGGAATTGCCGGCGATCAGCTCGGCTGCCCGCTCGCCGATCATGATGGTCGGCGCATTCGTGTTGCTGCTGACGAGGCTTGGCATCACCGAGCTGTCGCACACCCGCAGCCCCGCCAGCCCGTGCACGCGCAACGTCGGATCGACGACTGCCCGCGCATCGACCCCCATCCGGCACGTGCCGACCGGATGGTAGCAGGTGCGGCCCATCCGCCGGACATAGCCGGCGATGTCGGCGTCGCTGCGCATATCGGGGCCCGGCAAATGCTCCTGTGTCACGAAGCGCGCCCAGGCTGGCTCACGCATGATCGCGCGCATGAGTTTCACCGCCCCGACCGACATGGCGAGATCGTCGGGATCGTCCAGATAGTTCGGGTCGATGAGCGGGGCCGTGCGCGGATCGGCATCCTGCAGCCGCACCGTGCCGCGGCTCCGCGGCCGGCAGAAATACGCGTTCATCGTGCAGCCCGCGCCGGTCGGCACCGGCGGAATCCCCTCCTCCATCCCGGCACCGGCCAGGAAATGGATCTGCGTATCGGGCGTCGCCGCATCGAAATCCACCCACCAGAATGCCCCGCCTTCGACGATGTTGGAGGCAACGGGGCCGCCGTGGAACAGGATGTATTCGAGACCGGCCCAAAGCTTCCAATGCCAGCGCCGGTACTTGTCGAGGCTGTGCGGCCCCGACAGCTCGTAGATGACATCGGTGCCGTAGTGGTCGTGCAGATCGCAGCCGACGCCGGGCAGTTCGTGCGCGACGTCGATGCCGAGCGCGCGCAGGTGTTCGCCGGGCCCGATTCCGGACCGCAGCAGCAGCGTGGGTGAGCCGATTGCGCCGGCCGTCACGATCACCTCGCGCTGCGCCCGCAGCGTCTCCGTGCGCCCACCCGCGGCGACTTCGACACCCACGGCGCGCCCGCCCTCGAGCACGATGCGCTGCGCGAGGGCGTCGATGCGCACCGCGAGATTGCGGCGGTCCCGTGCGGGGCGCAGATAGGCGACGGCAGCGGAGCATCGCCGCCCGCCGCGCGTCGTCGTTTGATAGATGCCGCAGCCGACCTGCTGCGGGCCGTTGAAATCAGCCGTGTGGGGAATGCCATGCTGCTGGCAGGCCTGCACGAACACGCGCGTCAGCGGTTGCGGCCGCGATGTGCTGACGCCGAGCGGACCGCTGGTGCCGTGCCACGGCCCGGCCAGCATGTCGTTGCCCTCGGCGCGCAGAAAGCAGTGGCGAATCTCGGCGAACGACCAGCCCTCGCAGCCATGCTCGGTCGCCCAGCGGTCGTAGTCTTCCGGACAGCCGCGCGTGAAGACCTGGGCGTTGATCGAGCTGGAGCCGCCGACGACGCGGCCTTGCGCAAACGGGATCGCGCGATTCTCGCAGTGCCGCTGTGGAACCGTGCGAAAGCCCCAGGTGAGCGGGCCGCCGGTCATGGTGGCGAAGCCGACTGGGCGGTGGATGTTACGGTCGCGATCGGTGCCGCCGGCCTCAAGCAGCAACACGCGCAGATCGGGGTTTTCCGAGAGACGCGCGGCCAGCACACACCCTGCGCTGCCGCCGCCCACGACGATGTAGTCGTATTCCATGGCACGACCCCGCCGTCAGCTTGACGCCGCGATGCCGATAATGCACCAGCCAGTTACCTCGGGGTTGAGCGCATGACAAGGGCGACGCGACGTGGAAGCGTGGCGCCGGTGCAGCGGCGTAAGCCGCCGGTGCGCGATCCCGCGGCAAGCCGTGCACGAATCCTGCGCGCTGCCACGGCCGAATTCGCGCGCGCCGAACTCGCGGGGGCGCGCGTCGATCGCATCGCGACGCGCGCGCGCCTCAACAAGCGGATGATCTACCACTATTTCGGCAGCAAGTCTGGCCTCTACCTGGCGGTGCTGGAGGCGGCCTACGGCGGCATCCGCGCCGCCGAGCGCACGCTCGACCTCGAACATCTGGCGCCGGTCGCCGCGGTGACGCGGCTGGTCGAATTCACCTGGGACTACTATCTCCGGCACCCGGAATTCCTGCGCCTGATCAACACGGAGAACCTGCATCGCGCGGCGCATCTGCGGCGCAGCCGCCGGATCGCGGAAATGCATTCGCCGTTCGTGGAACTGATCGCCCAATTGCTGCGGCGCGGCGAGGCGGCGGGGCTGTTCCGTGCCGGGCTCGACCCGCGGCAGGTGTATATCTCGATCGCGGCGCTCGGCTATTTCTACCTGAACAACCGCTTCACGCTCTCCGTCATCTACGGCACCGACCTCAGCGACCCTGCGGCGCTGGAGCGGCGGCGGACGGCGATCGTGGAGACGGTGCTCGCCTATCTGCGCGCCGGCTGATCTTCAGGTCAGCTTCGGTTCGATGAAGCGCGCCCAGGCGAGCTGGTTGTGCGGCACACCCGGCGCCATCTCCGTCTGCAGCACGACGCGCGCCGGACCGCTCGCGCCATCGGGCAGGGCGAAGGCGAGCGTGCCGGTCTCGCGGCTCGTCAGCGTCGCCTCGGCGCGGGCGAGCACGCTGCCGTCTTCGCGCTGCACGCTGGCGCCGAACAGCACCGGTGCCGCCGGCGGCGCGCCGGCATGGTGCAGGCCGGAGGCGAAGCGGGTGTGCCCTGCGAGATGCACGGGGAAGATCGCGCGCGCGGGCACGCCGCCGGGCGGGTTCGGGTGAAGCTGGCAGCTCGCCCCGTCGAAGACGAAGAACGCCCAGGCATAGGGCGCGACATCGCGCAGGCCGAACGGCGCGAGCCCCGGCTCGGCGCGCAGCAGCGGCCACTCGGGCGGGGCAGGGGGCAGCGCCGTCAGCGGGGTGCGGCGCAGGAAGAGCTCCATCCCCGCGTGGCTGCGCCGCTCGAACGTCGCCTCGTCGAAGCAGGCGCCGACCGCTGCGCCGGCGCCGGCGGCGAGCTGCTCATGCACGCGCACGAGGGCGACGTCGAGGTTGCGCAGCCACGACGCCAGCGGGTCGGCGAAGATCTCGCGCTCGGCGCCGGCGGCGTCGCAGACGACCATGTCGGCAGTGCCGGACCAGCCGGCGCGCATCAGCAGGTCGCCGGGCGCGATCGCGGAAATGACGCGCTCCGAGTCGGGGCCCTCGTCGTTCATCCGCACCGCCCAGTCGGCCTGATACCGCCCGTTCGCGGCCAGCCGCGTCGCGCTATGCCACAGCGCCGTCTGCGCTACCCGGATGTGCCGGTAGGGGGTGGTGTTGGCCGAAAGCAGGCGGAAATTGTCCGCCAGCGGCTCGGCCGCGAGCAGCGCCGCGCGCGGATGGCGGCGAGCGAGGTCGACCGTGGTGTAGCCGGCATAGGCGCCGATCACGAAGATGCGCTGCGGGGTCGCGCGCATCTCGATCGCCAGCGAGTTGTCGCGGAACACGGCGGCCAGCATGCTGATGTCGGGCGTGCCGGTGCGGAAGTAGAGCGGCGCCATCAGCTCCGGCAGCACCACCGTCGCCAGCCCGGAATGCGTGGCCGCGAGGCGGAACAAATGCTCGTAATAGGCGGCGCGGCGCGCACGGTCGGCGGGGGCCGCGGCCAGCGCCGCCTCCAACTCCGCCTTGCGCGCGGCGTCGGAAGGCGTGGCGGGACTGCGGCCGGTCAGGGCCGGGTCGGGCTCGGGCATCGCGGGACGGGTCCTTCTGCGAGCGAAGCATCGCCCATTCGCGCGCGGTTGGCGAGCGGGGCAGAAAATTACGGCACGGCAAGATAATCCGGCTCGCTTATGTTTCGGGCTTGTGGCATAAGGTAGCGGAAGCGTTATATGTCGCCTTGTGGAGTCGTTATGGAGCGTCCATGGCCCAGTCCCAGCAGTTGCGTCTCCCCAACATTCTGCGTGACACGGTCGTAAGCCTTGTCCGCCGGGAGGGCCCGGATCTGACGGCTCGTCAGCTGGGCGTGCTGCTCATCTGCTACCTTGAGGACGGGCCGCACACGGTGCGGGGTTTGGCAGCGCGGCTTACCGTCGCCAAGCCCGCGATCACGCGCGCCCTCGATCGGTTGGAGGAGTTTGCTTTCGCGCGGCGGCTGCAGGACCCGCGGGACCGGCGCAGCATCGTGGTCTCGCGGACGCCCGAGGGTGAGGCGTTCATGGAACAGTTGCGCAGCCTGCTCGATGAGGCGGCCCGCAATGCAACGCATTCGCGCGCGCAGTCGACCCGGACCAGCGAGTCGCGGCTGGCGGCCGTCTGAGGCTTGCCCCGCCGCGCCCGCGCGCCCGGCGCCGCGCGGCGCGGCGATCCGGGCGGCGATCCGGGCGGCGATCCGGGCGGCGGTGTTCGGGCTCCTGGTGGCGCAGGGGGGCTGCGCTGACCCTTCCGGCGGCTGTCGGGTGACACTGGCGGCCAGTTATCCGGTCGCTGAACCGCGCGGCGTGATCACGCTCCCTGTCGAGATCAACCACACCATTGTCGCGATGGTCGTCGACACCGGCGCCCAGCGCTCGGTGTTGAGTTCCAGCACGGCGTCTCGGCTCGGGCTGGTGGGTAGTCCGTGGCTGGGGACGCTGCTCGCCGGCGTGGGCGGGCCGGGAACCGCTCACCGCGATGCGCTCATCAGCGGGCTTGCCTTCGCCGACTACGCGACCGGGCCGGGCAGTCTTGCGGTCGGCGACATGGCGCCGCTAGCCGAAGGCCTGCTCGGCGAGGACGCGTTGCACCATTTCGATCTCGAGCTCGACCTGCCGCACGGACAGTTGCGGCTCTATCGGGTGGCAGGCTGCGGCGGCCGTTTCCTGCCCTGGCGCATGCCCTACGCGGCCGTGCCGGCGCGAATGAGCTGGCGCCGAGAGAGCCTGATCGTGCCGGTCGTGCTCAACGGCCAGCCCATGCACGCCGTGCTCGACACCGGCGCGACCGGCGTCATCGTGGGGGCCGATGCCGCCCGGCGCGCGGGCGTCACGCGCGCGATGCTCGCGGCAGACCAGCAAGTGAAGGGCCGCGCAGCGATCGGGGCCGGATTCACGCTGGTCCGCCACCGTTTCGACGCGCTCACGGTCGGGCCTGTCCGCACAGGCCCGACCGAGCTGCTCGTTCTGGGCCGCGCGCTCGACGAAGGCGACATGCTGCTCGGCCTTGCCTGGCTGCGCCGGCAGCGGGTGTGGATCTCGGTACGCGACCGGCCAGATGTTCGTGGCGCTGCCCGGCGCGGGCGCAGCGCGGTAGGCCGGAAAGTCAGCTCCAGCGCGGCGAAGCCTCGGTCGGCTTCAGGATCTTGATTTCTTGCGCCTGCATCGCCTCCAGCGCCTGTACCTCGGACGTGAACTTCTGCCACGCGGGGTCCGCGGCCATGGCGCCACGCCGGCGGTCGCGGTCGGCAAGGTCCTCGTAGCCCCAGAGCATCACGGTCTGGTGCAGGTTGCCGATGTCGGTGACGAACAGGCCCAGGAACGTGCCGAGATGGCGCTTCTGGATGGGCAGACCTTCGGCCTCGTATTTCTTGACCCATTTGGCCAGCGTGCCCGGGCGGAACGTGTAGGTCCGGTGGTCGACGATCATGGTCTGGTCCTCCCGTGAGAATGCGTGCCGACTTCTTCCGACATGCCGCAACGATCTGCAAGCCGCGTCATGCGTGGCGCGGTTTCCTTAGACTCCCGCGCGCCCGCCCGCGCATCGTCCCGGATGCATACGCAATGCGCGCGCGAGGCGCAGCTTGCGCCACCCGCGCGCCCACGTGCCGGGAACGGGGAGCGGGTTCATGCAAGCAAAATCGTGCAACTGGATTCTGGCCGCCGCGCTGGCGGTTTCGCTCGGGGCCTCGGTTCGGCCCGCCACGGCGGCCGGCGTGAGCGCCGATGATCTGGTGAACGCGCAGGGCAACGCGCAAGAATGGCTGATGTACGGCCGCAACTATCGGAACTGGCGGTACAGCCCCCTGGCGCAGATCACGCCGGAGAACGCCGCGCAGTTGCGCCCGGTATGGGCGCTTTCGACCGGCGGCAAGTTCGGCGGGTTGGAGGCGACCCCGTTGCTGCACGACGGGACGCTGTACTTCACCGCCGACTACGCGCGCACCTTCGCCGTGGACGCGCGCACCGGCACGATCCGCTGGCGCTACGAGCCTGAATACGAGCAGGGATTCGAGGCGATGCTCTGCTGCGGCCCGATCAGCCGCGGCGTCGCGCTCAAGAACAACCTTGTCTATGTCGCGCGGCTCGATGCCGTGCTGGTGGCGCTCGACCAGGCCGACGGCAAGGTGGTCTGGCAGCGGAAGATCGATGAGTGGAAGAACGGGATCACGACGAACTCGGCACCGCTGGTGGTCGGCAATCACGTCATCATCGGCATCTCCGGCGGCGAGTACGGCGCGCGCGGCTACCTGAAATCCTTCGATGCGCGCACGGGCGCACTGCAATGGACCACCTACACGATCCCCGCACCCGGCGAGCCGGGCAGCGAGACCTGGCCCAAGGACGATAGCTGGAAAACCGGCGGCGGCCCGACCTGGCTCACCGGCAGCTACGACGCGGCCACCAACACCCTGTTCTGGGGTGTCGGCAATCCCGGCTCCTGGGTCGCCGAGCAGCACAAGGGCGACAACCTGTGGACGGATTCGATGCTCGCGCTCGATCCGGAGACGGGAAAGATCAAATGGGGCTTTCAGTACACGCCGAACGATGCCTGGGACTACGACGGCATGGCAACGCCGGTGCTGATCGATACGACGGTGCACGGCAAGCCGGTGAAAGCGGCCGCCGCCGCCAACCGCAATGGCTTCTTCTACGTCATCGACCGCACGGACGGAAAATTCCTCTATGCGATCCCGCTGGTCGCCGGGATCAACTGGGCTTCCGGGATCGATCCCGAGACCGGGCGGCCGCAGGTGAACGAGGCGATGAAGCCGAAATTCGGCGGCGCGGCAGTGCAGCCGATCATCCCTGGACTGGAAGGCGGCACCAACTGGTTCCCGCCGGCCTACGACCCGGAGAGCGGCACGATGTTCGTCGCCGTGAACCAGTGGGGCATGGGACTGACGCCGTGGGAGAAGGGGAAGCTGAACTACAAGCCCGGTGATCAGTACATGGGCGTGGACTACCAGATGTACCGGATGGGCGACACCATCGGCCGCATCGTGGCGATCGACGTCGCCGCCGGCCGGAAACTCTGGCAGATCGAAAGTCCGCTGCCGATGTTCTCCGGCATGTTGGCGACCAAGGGCGGTGTACTGTTCACCGGCGATCAGCGCGGCCGCGCGCTGGCGCTCGATGCGAAGAGCGGTAAGACGCTGTGGTCGTTCCAGACCGGCTCCGGCATCAACGCCTCGCCCATCACCTATGAGCTCGACGGCGTGCAATACGTCGCACTGCTCTCAGGGCTCGGCGGCGATCCGAGCTTCTATTACTCGGCCCCGAAGGGCGGGATGCTGTGGGTGTTTGCGATCGACGGCAAGGCCCACGAGGGCGCCGGATACAACCAGGAGGTCATCGAGAAGGCGCTGCCGTTCTACAAGCCCTGAGCGCGGCAGGGATGCGACGCTCCGGACGGGCGGCCCTCCGGGTCGGTGCATCGCTGTTGCTCCTCGCGCTGGCATCCATGCGTGTATGCGCGCAGGACCGGCTGGTCGATCCGTTCCTCGGCCAGCCGGCGGCGATCGAGGAGGGGGAGCAGCAGTACCGGGCGAAGTGCATCATTTGCCACGGCAAGGCGGGTGGGCGCGGGCCGAACCTGTTCGCCACGCGGCTGCGCGACGATCAGTTCCTCACCACCGTGCTGAACGGCCGGCCCGGCACGCTGATGCCGGTGTTCGGTCTTCGCCTTTCGCCGGATGACGTGTGGAAGATCCTCGCTTTCGTCCGCGCGCATCCGGACGGCATGTGAGCGGGCGACTCAGTGCGATGCCGCGGCGCGGAATGCCTCCGCGCCCAGCAGCGCATACTCGTTCAGGTGGTTGTACAGCAGCGTCACGCCTTTCGCCTGCCAGGCGCCCACATCCGCCGCCGTCACCAGCATCCCGGCCGATCGTCCGGCCGACGCGATGCGGCCGATCGTGCGGTCGAGCACGGCCATGACCGCCGGCGCACGAAAGTCGCCGCCATGGCCGAGGCTTTTCGCGAGATCGACGGGGCCGACGAAGAACGCGTCGATCCCGTCGATCGCGAGGAAATCATCCAGCTCCGCGACCGCGCCGGCGGTCTCGATCTGCATGACGACCACCTTCTCGGCGAACGTGTCGGGAAAGCAGTAGCGCACGTCCGCGACCACGCGCCGCGCCTCTGCCGCCGTGTCGACGCGCGGCACGACGAGGCCGTGCACGCCGCGGAACAGGATGCGTTCGATCACCCACGGGTCGGGCGCGAAGATGCGCACCAGCGCGCACAGCCCCGCGGCGCGGGCGGCGCGGGCCATGTTCTCGACCGTCTCGACATCCGGGCTGCCTTGTTCCGTGTCGATCATCACCGCGTCCACGCCAAGACGCGCGATGAACTCCACGAGGCTGGGCGAGGGATGATCGGGGTTCATCATCACCACGCGCTGCCGCGCCGCGAGGCGCGCCTTCACGCGCGCCGCCGGGGTGTCGTTCATTGCAGCGGCGGCCGGCGCCGATGCCACTCCGTCGCCTGCTCGTAGGCCTGCGCGACGCGGAACACCATGGCCTCGTCGTGCCAGCGCCCGGCGACCTGGAAGCCGAGCGGCAGCCCTTCATTGTCGAAACCGCTCGGCAGCGCGATCGCCGGCTGGCCGGTGATGTTGAACGGCGGGCAATAGCGGGTCAGCGAGCCCATCAGGTTTTCCGTGACGTTGGCGACCGTCACCTCCTCGGCCCCGATCGGCCAGGCGGGGAACGGCACCACGGGCATCGCCAGCACGTCCACGTGCCGCATCACGGTCTTGTAGTCGGCGATGATCTTCTGGCGCACGCGGTGCGCATGGACGTATTCGACGGCGGGCAGGAACGCGCCCTGGCGCACCAGTCCGCGCACGGTCGGCGAATAGTCCTGCGCGCGCGTCCGCAGATACTCGCGATGCGATTCCGCCAGTTCGGAGGCCGAGATCGCCCACATGGCCGTGCGCGACAGCAGATGGTCGGGCAGCGCCAGCTCGACCAGCGCCGCGCCCTCGCGCTCAAGCACGGCGAGGGCGGCCACGAACGCGTCGTGCATCTGCGGGTCGATCAGCTCGCTCGGCTGGCGCTTCGGCACGCCGATGACCAGTCCGCCGATGCCGCGCCCGAGATCAGCGGCGGCGTCCGGCGCCGCGCGCCGCGAGCCGGCCGGGTCGCGCGGATCGGGCCCCGCGATCGCGTTGAGGACGAGCGCCGTGTCGCGCACCGTGCGCGCGAACGGTCCGACATGGTCGAGGCTGTAGCCCGCCGGCACGACGCCGGCGCGGCTGACCAGCCCGTAGGTCGGCTTGTGCCCGACGATGCCGCACGCCGCCGCCGGCAGGCGCACGGAGCCGCCGGTGTCGGTGCCGAGACTGGCGTACGCAAGCCCAGCGGCGACCGCGCAGGCCGGACCGCTGCTCGACGCGCTGCACGTGCGGCCGAGGTTCCACGGGTTGCGCGTCTCACCGTAATCCTCGTGCACGCCGCCATAGGCGAACTCGTAGAGGTTGGTCTTGCCGAGGATGACCGCGCCGGCCTGCTTCAGCCGCTGCACGACCGTCGCGTCCTCATCCGGCACCCAGTCGGCGAGGATGCGCGACGCCGCCGTGGTGCGCACGCCGGCCGTCGCCATGTTGTCCTTCACCGCGACCGGCACGCCGTGCAGCGGCCCGAGATCGAGGCCGGATTGCAGCAGCCGGTCCAGCGCCTCCGCCTGCGCCATCGCCGCATCCGCGCAGACGGTGATGAAGCAGTTGAGCGTGGGATTGAGCCGCGCGATCCGATCGAGCATCAGGCGCGTGAGCGCCGTGCTGGTCAGCTCCCGCGCCTTGATCCGGCGCGATACTTCGGCGAGCGGGGCGAAGGCGAGATCGTCGTCGGTGGTGCTGCTCATCGCCGCCTCACATCCGGTCGATCGGCAGGATCACCGAGGGTTCGACGGCGCTGACATCGACCTGCCACAGCGCCGCGATGCCCGCGAGCCCGCCGGCGAGTTGCGCGGCAAGCTCGGCGACTTCCGCGTCGGTGAGCGGAATGTCGAACATCTCCGCGTAACGGCGCACCGCTTCCGGCGTCACCTTGAACTGCGGTTCGGTCATGGGACTCACCCCTTCCTCGTCTCGTCCGCCACGGCCTCAGCGGCGAGGCTGTGGCAACGCGCCGTGCGCCCCTCGCCGAGTGGCGTCGGTTCCGGCGCCTCGTCACGGCAGCGCGGCAGCTCGCGCGGGCAGATTCCGGCGAAGCGGCAGCCGCGCATCTCGGCCGCGAGCCCCGTCGGCGCCCGCGCACCGGAAAGCCCCTGCTCGCGCAGGGCGATCGCGGGGTCGCGCTGCGCCAGCAGGGCGACAGTGTAGGGATGCCGCGGGCGCGCGAACAAGGCCGCCGTGGGTGCGGATTCCACGACACGTCCGGCGTGCAGCACCAGCGTCTCCTCGGTCAGGTAGTGCACCACCGCGGGATCGCTGCTGATCACCACACAGGTCAGCGCGAGGGTGCGCGAGAGGTCGATCAGCAGGTTGAGGATCTGCGCCCGGATCGACACGTCGAGCGCGGAGACCGGCTCGTCGAGAATCAGCAGCCGCGGCCTGGTCGTCAGCGCGCGGGCGATGGCAAGGCGCTGGATCTGCCCGCCGGAGAACTCGTGCGGGTATCGTGTCATCTGCGACGGCTGCAGCCCGACCTGCTCCATCACCTCGCCCACCGCGCGGCGCAGCGCCGGGCGGGTGAGCTCGGCGTAGCTGAGCAGCGGCATCGCGATGCCGTCGAGCACGGGGCGCATCGGGTTGAACGAGCCCAGCGCGTCCTGAAACACCAACGCCACGTGCCGCCGCGCCCGCTGCCACGCGCCCGCCGGCGCGCCCGCGAGATCCGTGCCCTCGACGATCACGCGGCCCTCGCCCGGTGCCACCAGCCCGATCGCGGTGCGGCAGAGCGTGGATTTGCCGGCGCCCGAATCGCCGATGATGCCGAGCGAGCGGCCCGGCATCACGGCGAAGGACACGTGGTCAAGCGCGGTGACCGGTCGGCGCGATCGGCCGTGCCTGCCGAAGACGACGCTGACCTGCTCGAAGGCCAGCAGCGCGTCGCTAGCCATCCGCGGCCTCGCGCGCGAGGAGATGGCAGCGCGCCGCGTGTCCGGCCCCGGCGGGCAGCAGCGGCGGCATGCTGGTGCAGGGCGCGAACGCGTGCGCGCAGCGGGGGCGAAAGCTGCAACCGGGCGGCAGGGCGGCAAGGTCGGGCGGCGTGCCAGGCAGTTCGTAGAGCCGGCCGCCCTCGGTGCGCTGCAGGGCGGAGGCGAGCAGGCCCTGCGTGTAGGGGTGCCTCGGCGCGGCGAAGATTTCTTGCGCCGGTCCCTCTTCCACGATGCGGCCGGCGTACATGATCACCACGCGCTCGGCGATGCGCCGCACCACGTTGAGATCGTGACTGACCAGCACCAGCGCGAGCCCGGTTTCGGCCCGTAGCCGCTCGAGCAGCCCGAGCACCTCGATCTGGCTCAGCAGGTCGAGCGAGGTGGTCGGCTCGTCGGCGATCAGCAGGTCAGGGCGGATCAGGAGGGCGAGCGCGATGCTGACGCGCTGCGCCACGCCGCCGCTCACCTCGTGCGGATAGCGCTGCAGCACGCTCTCGGCATCGGCGATGTTGCAGTAGCGGAGGGTTTCGAGCACGCGCGGCAGCTGCGTGCGCCAAGGCGTGCGGAAATGCATGCGCAGCACTTCGGCGATCTGTGCGCCGAGGCGATAGGCGGGATTGAACGACAGGCGCGCGTTCTGGAAGATCATCCCGATACCGCGGCCGCGGATGCGCCGCATCTGCGCCTCGTCGTTGCGGCGCAATTCCTCGCCCTTGAAACGGATATGCCCGCCGACGTAGCGGGCAGGCGGCGAGGGCAGGAGCCATGTCATCGACATGCAGGTGACGGTCTTGCCCGAACCGGACTCGCCCACGATGCCGACGGACTCATGCGGCGCGACGACGCAGGGAGACGTCTTCGACCGCATGCACCTCGCCGGCGGGCGAGCCGAAGCGGACGGTGAGGTTCGCGGCCTCCAGCAGCGGCGCCTCGCGCTCCGGCGTATGCGCTGCCACGGGCGCGGGGCCGAGAACGGTCACAGCCGCGTCCGCAGGCGCGGGTCGAGTGCCACGCGCAACCCGTCGCCGACATAGTTGAACGCGAGCGAGACCACGACGATCGCGATGCCCGGCACCGTCGAGACCCACGGCGCGCTGGCCAGCGAGCGCATGCCGCCGGAGATCATCGCACCCCAGTCCGGCGTCGGCGGCTGCGCCCCGAGGCCGAGAAAGCCGAAACCGGCCGCGAACACGACCATCGCGCCCATATTCGTGGTGCCATAGACGACCACTGCGGGAATCACATGCGGCAGGATCTCCCGCCGCAGGATCTGCCACTCGCTGAACCCCGCGCACCGCGCGGCTTCCACGAACGGTGCGCTGCGCTGCTGCGCCGCCGTGGTGGCGACGACGCGCGCGATATAGGGCGTGATCACGATCGCCATCGACAGGATCACCGTCGGCAGCCCGCTGCCGAGCGTGGTCGCGATCGCGATCGCGAGCAGCACCATCGGGATCGCGAACAGCACGTCGAGCGTGCGCATCACCGCCTCGCCGATGACGCGCTGGAAAAACCCGCCGATCAGCCCGAGCACGAGCCCGGCCGCGCCGGCCGCCACCACCGGCACCACCGCCTCGGGGAAGGCCAGTCGTGCGCCGAACAGGATGCGCGCGAGAATGTCGCGCCCCTGCTCGTCGGTGCCGAGCACGTGGCCGGGGCTGAAAGGGGGCACGAGAATGCCGTCCTCGTCGCCGATCGTCGGGTCCCACCGCGTCAGCGCCGGTGCCAGGATCGCCGCGGCGAGCGCCAGCACCAGCACGAGCAGGCCGGCGACCGCCATCCGGTCGCGCAGGAATGCGTCAACCGCCTGTCGCCGTGCGGACCGCGGCGCGCGCCGCGCACGGTACAGCATGCGGCGACCGCGCTCACCCGTGCGCCTCGCGCGGGTCGAGCGCCATGCGCGCCAGATCGGCGACGAGGTTGACGACGACGAAGACGCCCGAGACGATCAGCACGGCGGCCTGCATCGTGACATAGTCCCGCGCCTGGATCGAGGAATAGATCAGGTAGCCGAGGCCGGGCCAGCCGAACACCACTTCCACGAACAGCGCGCCGCCGAACAGGAAGCCCACCTGCAACCCGGTGATGTTGATGGCGTCCGGCAGCACGTTGCGGAACGCATGCACCACCACCTGCCGCCAGCGCGGCAGCCCGCGCGCGCGCGCGGCGAGGACGTAGGGCTGCACCAGCGCCTCCAGCATCGCCGAGCGCACGATGCGGGCGATGACGGCGAGCGCGATGATCGCATTGGCGAACGCCGGCAGGATCAGGTGCTCCAGCACGCCGAGGACGCTCGGCGGCCCGAGCACCGAGGTCATGCCGAGCGCCGGCAGCAGGCGCAGCTTGATCGCGAACAGATAGATCAGCAGCAGGCCGATCCAGAATACCGGCGCGCTGGCGCCGATCAGCGTGAACAGCATCGCGAGCCGGTCGAACAGCGAGCGGTGATAGAGCGCCGTGGTGATGCCGAGGATGGTGCCGATCACGACGGCATAGACCAGGCTGCCGGCGGTGAGGATCAGCGTGTGTTCCAGCTTCGGGAACAGCAGCGACGAGACCGGGACGTGAAACTCCGTGGACATGCCGAAATCGCCGCTGAGCGCGCGCCGCAGCCAGAGCCAGTATTGCGTCGGCAGCGGCCGGTCGAGCCCGAGTTCCTGCGTGACGGCGGCAACGGCTTTCGGGTCCGACGCCGCCATCCCCAGCATCGCCACCACCGGGCCGCCCGGCACGAGATGCAGCAGGCCGAAGGTGACGATCGACACGCCGATCAGCGTCGGCACGATCGCGGCGAGACGCTGGCCGGCGTAGAGGAGCATGGGGCGCTAGCTCTTCACCCACACCTTTTTGAAGTCCCACCACCAGTCGGAGGAGTGGACGAAGTTGCGCACCTTCGGCGAGATCACGACCGGCGCCAGGTCGTTCACGATCGGCAGCAGCCAGAGCTCCTGCGCATTCAGCGCGTCCACGGCGCGGTACTTGGCGATTGCCACCTTCTCGTCGATCGCCGAGTTCGCCTCGTCCAGCAGCACGTCGAACCGCTTGTCCGGCTGGTGGCCGACGTTCAGCACCGATGTCGTGCGCAGCGGCAGGTTGGGCCAGTAGATCGAGGTCATGCCCCAGGATTGCTGGTTCATGCCGATCCCGGCCGGCATCCCCGCGGCCCATGCATGGAGGTAGCTGATCCACTCCATCGTCTGCAGCTTGACGCGAATGCCGATGCGCGCCGCGTCGGCGGCGATCCACTCCGCCATCGGCACCGGGTCGATCTCGCCGGAGCCGCCGGTCGGGATCTGGAACACGGTGTCGAACCCGTTCGGGTAGCCGGCCTCGGCGAGCAGCTTCTTCGCCGCGGCGGGATCATGCGCGGGATAGCCCGCCTGATCCGTCCACGACGGGCAGGTGCGGCCGTTGACGCTGATCGCCGGCAGCGCGGTGCCCTTCAGCAGCCGCTTGGCCATGCCGCCGCGGTTGATCGCCATGAAGAACGCCTGCCGCACCCGGCGATCCTTGAAATAGGGCTCGTTGGCATTGAGCTGCAGGTACCACAGATGCGGGTTCGGCCGCGCGGTGACGATGAACCCGTCGCGCTGCAGCGAGGCGAGCTCCTGCGCGGGCGGGGCGAAGATCACGTGCACCTCGCCGCCGCGCAGCGCCGCGACGCGCGTTGCCGGGTCGGTCAGCGCCTTGAAGACGATCTTGTCGGCCTTCGCCGCCGCCGCCGGGTTCCAGTATTTCGGATTCTTGACGATGGTGAGCTGATCGCCCGGCGTCTGGCTCTCGAACAGGAACGGGCCGGTGCCCACCGGGTGCGCGGCGATGCCGGCGTGCCCGCCTTCTTCCAGACCTCCGGGCTGCTCATCCCCATCGTGCCGAGGCCCGACTCCGGCATGCCGCTGACGAACGGCGCGAATGGCTGCGGCCAGCTCGAACACGACGGTGTTCGGGGTCGGGCGTGCGCAGGTTCACGAGCTGCGCCGGCGTCCAGAACCAGGACCGCACCGCCGCCGCCGTGGTGTCGAACTGCGGCGGGTTCTTGCGGCCGAGCTTGCTCTGGTCCCATTGCCGCTGGACGTTCCAGGCCACGGCGTTCGCATCGAACGGCGTCCCGTCGGAGAAGGTGATGCCGGGTTGCAGATGGAACGTGTAGGTCTTGCCGTCGGCGGAGCGGTCGATCGACTTCGTGATCCGCGGCACGATCTCGTCCACCAGCCCCGCCGGGTTGTCCATGTCCCGTGAGACCAGCGATTCGTAGATCTGGTAAAGGCAGGTGCGCCACGTGACGGCGCCGGTGCCCAGGCACGGATCGAGCACGTCCCAGTTCAATTCCTGCCCGACGACCAGCGTGCCGCCCGAACCTTCCTCCATCGGGCCGGTGATCGGGTAGCCGGCCTCCGCCGCCGCGGCCGCGCCGCTGCAGCAGCGCCGCGATGCTCGGCGCCGCGAGGCCGAGGGCCGCCGCCCGCGTCACGAAATCGCGCCGGCTGAGCCGGCCGTGCACAAAGTCGTTGAGCGCGTCGTCAACCTTCTGGGCCATCGCGATCTTCCTTGGAAGGCGTGGGCCGTTCGGCCGGCGGGATGCCGTCGCGCGGCTCTCACTGCATGAGAGTAGCTTTCGGTGGGTGAACATGATACCGAGCGCGCCAGGCGCGAGCAAGGGCGGCGGCGCCGCGCCGGGCGTTCCGCTTGCCGCCGTTCACCAAGGAAGAGGTCGCGGGACGCGATGCGCACGCTGGATCGGATTATCGCCATCCTCGACGTCGTCGCCGGCAGTGGCGAGCCGGTGCCGGCGGCCACGGTCGTCGCGGCGGGTGAAGCTGCCGCTGCCCACCGTCAGCCGGCTGATGCGCGAGCTTGCGCAGCGGCGCTATCTGCAGGGCGGGCAGCCGGCGAACGGCTACGCGCTCGGGTCACGCCTCCTGGAGCTCAGCTACGCGGCCCGCCCGACCAACCTGTTCAACAGCCTCGTCCAGGAAATGGAGTGGCTGCGCGATGCGACCGAGGAGACGGTGTCGCTGCACGTGCGCTCGGGCGAGCAGCGCGTATGCGTGTGCGAGATCCAGAGCACGCAGTCGGTACGCCGCGTCGTGCCGGTGGGCCTCATCGTGCCGCTGCATTTCGGGGCGACGGGCATGGTGCTGCTCGCGGGCGCCTCGGCCCCGTTCGTGCAGGGCTATATCCGCAGGCTCAATCTCGACGCCGCGGCCGAGCAGCGCATGCACGAGCAGATCCGCCTCATCCGCGAACGCGGCTGGGCGATCGCGGAGGATGCGTGGATCGCCGGGCTCGCCGGGCTCGCGGCGCCGGTGAAGGAGGGCGACACGGTGGTCGCCTCCCTCGTGGTGTCCGGCCCGACCTTCCGCTGGAACTGCGAGCGGATGCGCCGCAGCGTCGATGACCTGCTCGCGGCGGCAAGGCGCGGTTCGGCGCGGCTCTCCGGCCGGCCGTTCGAACGCAACCCGGCGCTGCCCGACGCGCTGGCGAGCGCTATCTGATCGCCAGCGCGTTTGCCGGTGAGCCCACGCCGCCGCGCAGGTTGAGCGGGGCGGAGACGAAGAAGAACTCGAACACCCCGGTCGCGGCGCAGTCCTCGGCGAGCGCGTCGAGGTCGAACATCTCGCCCGAGCACGAGGCCGAGGCGGGCGATGGCGAGGTGCAGGCTCGGCGCCCCTTCGCGCAGCGGCCACGCCTCGACGGTCACGCTGTCCGAGGCGACGGCGGCCACGCCGCTGTCCCACAGGAACTCCCACATGTCGGTGCCGCCCGAGAGGCCGGAGTAGTCGCGGCCGCGGAACAGCCGGTCGCGCGTCTCCGGGTCGGGGGCGTCGCGGAAGGCGGTGACCCAGCCGGTCCGCACCAGCAGCACATCGCCGGGGCGCAGCCGCAGCCCGGCGGCGGTGATGGCGCTGGCAACGTCGCGGGCCGGCGCGACCTGACTGCCCATCGGCGACCAGTTGTCGCCGCGCGCGCCGTAGAAGCGGGGCAGGTCGACCAGCACGCCGCGCGTTGCGATGCCGAGGCGCACATAGTGCTCGATGCCGAGCCGCGTGCCCTCGCCCTGGGTGATCTGGGCATCCTGGACGCCGTTGTAGAATCCGTGCAGCGGATCGCCGATATGGGACAGCCCGTCCCACTGGGTGGACGCCTGGAGGTAGAGGTCGTCGATCTTGTCGTCGCGCACCTCCAGCCCGGAGACCTTCCGCTTGAACAGCGTCGGCACCGGCGCCTTGCGCAGCGCATGCGCGGCCGGCCCGATCTCGCCGAGCGGGGTGTGCAGCGGCAGGTTGAGGTTGAACCGCACGCCGCGGCGCACCAGCCCCGCGGCGGCGGCGGTCGTGCCGGGGGCGATGTTGTTGAGCGTGCCGACCTCGTCGGCCTCGCCCCATACCCCCCAGGCGAGCGGCAGGCCGGTGGCGTCGGGGCGGTTCAGTTCGGCGAAGGTCGGAGGCGTGGCGGCATCTCCTCTGCAGGCGGGCGTGCGTCGGTTTCGGGGAAGCGGGGGTGCCGCGCGGGGGCGGCGGCCGGCCCGTGTCATCGAGGGTAGAGCGGCACGCGCGGCTTGTCGAACGCCGGCCTCAGTCCTCGCCCGGCGGCGGCCCCGGCACAAATCCGCCCTCCGGGGTGCCCGAGCAGCAGGCGAGCCCGCCATCGACCGGCAGGCAGACGCCGGTGATGTATCCGGCGTCGTCGGAGGCGAGGAACACCGCGGCGCGCGCCACGTCCCACGCATCGCCCATCCGCGCCATCGGCACCCGCCGCGACCGCGCCGCCACCATCGCCGCCCGGTCACCGTGCTGGCCGAGGATCTGCCGGTCGATCAGCGGCGTGTCGATCAGTCCGGGCATGATCGCGTTCGCGCGGATGCCCCGCGCCGCGTAGTGCACCGCGAGCGCCCGGGTAAACTGGTTGAGGCCGCCCTTGGCCGCGTAGTAGCCGAAGTGCGGATAGGCGCTGACCCGCGCGGCGGAGATCGAGGAGACGTTGACGATCGCGCCCTTGCCCTGCGCCAGCATCACCGGCAGCACGTGCTTGCAGGTGAGGAAAGCGCCGGTGAGGTTGAGTGCGAGGCTGCGCTGCCAGCGCTCCTCGCTCAGCGTCACCGGGTCGCCCATGTCGGTCGCGCCGACATTGTTGTGCAGGATGTCGATCTGACCGAACGCGGCGCGGGTCTGCGCGACCGCCTCGGCCACCGCGGCGCCGCTGGTGACGTCGGCGGCGATCGCGACCGCGGTGCCGCCCTCGCGCGTGATGATCGCGCTGGTCTCCGCCGCGGCATCGGCGATCGAGATCGACCGCCGCGACTCGCGCGCCCTCGCGCGCAAACAGCACCGCCGCCGCCTTGCCGTTGCCCCAGCCGGGGCCGGAGGAGCCGGCGCCGAACACCAGCGCGACCCGTCCCGCGAGCTTGCCGCTCATCGCGCGCCGCTCCTCAGGCCACCCGGTCGCCCGCGCGCACCGCGACGGTGCGGCTGTCGGCGGCGGGCAGCATCCGCGCGGGGTCGCGCGTCACCACGACGTCGATCACGGTCGGTCCCCCTGGGCGATCCCGCGCCGCAGCGCCGGGCCGAGCGCGTCCGGGTGCTCGACGCGGATGCCGCCGCAGCCGAAGGCGCGGGCGACCTCGGCATAGTTCGTCTCGAGCGAGGTCGGAGGCGTGATAGGCGCCGGCGCCGTACATCAGATGCTGCAGCGCCTTCACGTAGCCGGAGGCGGCGTTGTTCACGATGACGATCGCAGATCGCGACGCCGAGGCGGCGCGCCGTCTCGAGCTCGCCGAGCATCATGTTGAAGCCGCCGTCGCCGGTCAGCGCCACCACCGGCCGCTCGGGTGCCGCCAGCGCCGCGCCGATCGCGCCCGGCAGGCCGTAGCCGATCGAGGCGAAGCCGCGGTCCGGCACGAAGCCGCGGCCCGCGCGCCTGCGTGTCGTAGAGCAGGCCGCCCAGTGGGCCGCGAAGCCGCCATCGGCGACCAGGATCCCGTCCTCCGGCACCGCGGCGTTGAGCTCGCCCATCAGCCGCCCCATCGCTCACCGGCACCTCGTCCGACGCGTAGACGCTCCGCGGCGCCGGTCGCGCCAGGCCGCCATGCGGTCGGCGACCGAGGCCGCATAGACCGCTCTGGCGTGCGTGGATCGCTGCCGCGTCCTGGGCCAGGGCCGCCTGCAGGCCGCGCAGCGTCTCGCGCGCGTCGCCCCACAGCGCCAGCTCGGGCTCGATCGGTGCGGCCGAACTCCTCGGCGACGATGTCGAGATGGATGACGCGCTTGCCGCTGCGCGGCAGGGTGTAGCGCTTGGTCGCGATCTCGCCGAGCTTGCAGCCGACGACCAGCAGCAGGTCGGCCTCGGCGATCAGCCCGTTGGCGATGCGGTCGTAGCGGCCGAACAGGCCCGGCGCTCAGCGGGTCCGTGCAGGCGATCGCGCCCTTGCCGGTCATGGTGTGGGCGACCGGCAGGTTGAGCGCGCGCGCCAGCGCGCCGAGCTCCGCCGCCGCACCGCTGAGATGGCACGCCGCCGCCGGCGAGCACGATCGGCCGCGCGCGCCTCGGCCAGCAGCCGCGCGGCACGCGCGAGCGCGGCGCGCGTCGGGCCGGCAGCGCAGGGCGGGCGCGGCCTGGTAGCGCGGCATTGGCGGCGAACGCCTCCGGGGCGAAGCCGAGGGTGCCGTGGCAGACATCCTCCGGCACCTCGACCACCACCGGGCCCGGCCGGCCGGAGGTGGCGATCGCGAAGGCGCGGCGCATCGAGCTCCGGGATGCGCGCCACGGACTCGACGCGCAGCAGGTCCTTGGCGCGCCGGGCGGAGGATCTCGGTCTGGCGCGCACTCCTGCGTCATGTTCTTGCCCGGCATGGTCGCGATGCGCGTCGCCGACGAGGGCGACCAGCGGCGTGCCGGCATTGAGCGCCTCGACCAGGCCGGTGACGAGGTTGGTGGCGCCGGGGCCGAGCGTCGCATCGACGAGGCCGACGCGGCCGCGAGACCTTGGCATAGGCGTCGGCGACGAACACGCCGGCGCGCTCGTCGTTGATCAGGTGATGGCCGCAGGCCGAGGCGGCGCGCCGCGTCGTAGAACGGCAGCAGCTGGAACCCGCCCATGCCGAACATCGGCCCGCCGTCGATGCGCCCGGATCATGCGGGCGATCGCCTCGCCGCCGGTCATTTCGTTGCCGGTCATGGTTACGCGCCCCTACCCAGTGATTTCCTAGCGGCGTCGCGCCGTGAGCAGGTGGCGCAGGCTGCCGGCGCCCAGGTCTTCGGCCATGCGCGCGAGTTCGCCCGCGAGGGCCTTGGCCTCGATCCACAGGCTGGCGGCGACATTCTCACGCCGGTCCGGCTGCATCCGACTCTCGATCGCGGCCACGCTCAGCGCGCCCGCCGGCTCCTCGTTCGGGCCCATGATCGGCACCCCGACCGCGCTCATCCCCGGCACGATCCGCCCGCCGTTGAAGGCATAGCCCTGCCGGCGCGTGAGGCGGACGAGTTCGTGGAGCGAGGCCGGGTCGAAGGCGACGTAGGCTTCGAGCAAGCGCGCGTTGGCGGCGATGATGCGCTCGATTGTCGCGTCCGGCAGGAATGCGAGCAGCGCGAGGCTGCCGGCGCCCACACCGAGCGGCCGGCGGTCGCCCACGCACAGGCTGAGCGTGCGGATGGGGAAACTGCCCTCCCGCCGGTCGACACAGACCGCCTCCGTGCCGCTGCGCAGCGAGAGGAACACGGTATCCGAGGTGCGTTCAGCGAGGCGTTGCAGCGCGCCCTGCGCCATTTCCACCAGGCCAAAGCGGTTCGCCGCCTTGGTGCCGAAGGCGAACAGGTCGAAGCCGAGATGAAACAGTCCGGTGTCGGCGTCGTGCTCCACGAGGCGCGCGTGCGCCATGGCGGTGAGCAGGCGATGCGCGGTGGAGCGTGAGAGCCGCGCGGCGGCGGCGATGTCGGTGAGGCGGGCGCCCCGCGCGTCGCAGTCGGCGAGGGCGCGCAGGATCGACGCGGCGCGGTCGATACTCTGGTTGCGTCCCAGCCGGTTCATGATAGGGAATGGACGTCCCATCTGGTGGGACGGCTGCGTATCACGCGCCCTCCGGCGTGCCAACCGCGCGGCAGCGGGACGCAGCGACGTGGAAACCAATGATCACTGAGCGAGACTTGCCGATCCCGGCGGCGATCCGCGTCGCCGACAGCGTGACGGCGCCGCCGGCCGACGTGGCAGGTCGCGTGCTGATCGCCGGCTCCCATGGCGGGCGGTTCTCCGGCCAGGCGGCGGCGGCGCTGGGCGTGCGCGGCGCGATCTTCAGCGACGCCGGCGGCGGATTGGACGATGCCGGCGTCGCCGGCCTCGCGTTGCTCGAACACCTTGGGATCCCGGGGGCCGCGGTGAGCCATCTGTCGGCGCGGATCGGCGATGGCGCCGATCTGTGGGCGAGGGGCGTCATCAGCGCGGTCAACGCCGCGGCCGTCGCGCTGGGCTGCGCGGTGGGGCAGGCCTGCGCGGCGGCGGCGGCGTGCATGACCGCCGCCTCCTGGCGCCCGACCGCGGCCGCTGCGCCGCCGGAGGCGCGGCATCTGCTGCGCCGCGGCCCGGTGCCGGTCTGGGGGCTGGATTCGAACTCGCTGGTCCGGCCGGAGGACGCGGGGGCGATCGTCGTGACCGGGTCGCATGGCGGACTGCTCGGCGGGTGTGCGGCGAGCGCGGTGAAGGTGCCGGTGCTGGCGGCGCTCTATAACGACGCCGGCATCGGCATCGACCGCGCCGGGCTCGGCCGGCTGCCGGTGTTGGCGGTGCGGGGCATCGCGGCGGCGACCGTGGCGGCGGCGACGGCGCGGATTGGCGATGCGCGGTCGACCTGGGACAGCGGCATCCTCTCGGCGGTCAACGCCGTCGCCGCCGGGGCGGGTGCCGTGCCCGGCATGACCGCCCGCGACTTTGCCGATGTGATCCTCGCCCGGAGCGGCGCGGCAGGGTCAGCGGCGCGGGCATGACCGGCCATGCCCTGCCGATGCGACCGACCATCGTCCCGCGGCTCGTCAACGGCCCGCTCGGCGATCCGGTCGTTTATGCCGAGAGCCTGTCGGAGCGGCGGGCGCTGCTGTTCGATCTCGGCGACATCGCGGCACTGCCGCCGCGCAAGCTGCTGCGCGTGAGCCATGTGTTCGTCAGCCACACCCACATGGACCATTTCGCCGGCTTCGACCATCTCCTGCGCCTGCTGCTCGGCCACGACCAGACCGTGGCGCTGTTCGGGCCACGCGGGTTCCGCGACCGGATGGCGCACAAGCTGCAAGGCTATACCTGGAACCTGCTGCGCTCCTATGCCGGCAACCTCGTGTTCGACGTGACCGAAGTCGGCGACGACGCGACGTTGCGCGCCGCGCGCTTCCAGTCGCGCACGGATTTCCGGCGCGAGGATCTGCCGGCGGCGGGCATGCAGGACGACGTGCTGACCACGGCCGGCGCCTTCACCGTGCGCTGCGCGGTGCTGGATCACGGCACGCCCTGCCTCGGCTTCGCGGTGGCAGAACCGGCGCATGTGAACATCTGCACGCCGCGCCTCGCTACGATGGGTCTCGTCGTCGGGCCGTGGCTGCAGGACCTGAAACGCGCGGTGCTGGCGGGCGCGCCGCCATCGACGCCGATTGGCGTGCTGCGGCGCGACGGTGCCGCCACCGTGCCGGCGACGCTGCCGCTGGCGGCGCTGCGTGAGGTTGCGCCGATCGCCCCCGGACTGAAGTTCGCGTATGTCGTGGACGTGCGCCACCACGCCGCGAACCGCGCGCGCATCGTGCGGCTCGCGCAGGGCGCCGACCTGCTGTTCATCGAATGCGCGTTCCTCGATGCCGATGCCGCGCAGGCCGCGCGCAAGAACCACCTCACGGCAGGGCAGGCCGGGTTGCTCGCGCGGCAGGCGCAGGTGAAGCGCCTGGTGCCGTGCCATGTCTCGACGCGCTACGCGGACTGCGCCGAAGCGGTGGCGGCGGAGGCCGAGCGGGTGTTTCGCGGCACGAGCGACAGCAACGCGCCCGCCGCGCACAGCAGCGCGACAACGCGCTCCGGCGACGCGGCGCCCGCCAGCGGCGCCACGTAGGGACAGCCGAGCGCGGCCGCCGCGCTGCCATCGGCACCGAGCACCGGTGCGGCGAGCGCCGTGACGCCACGCTGCTCCCGGCTGACCTGCGCCGCGTGTCCCTGCGCGCAGATCATGTCGAGCCGATCTTCCAATCCGGACGCCGCCGCCGCGCATTCGGCAAGCATGAGCGCGCGCACCGGCGGCGGCTGAAAGGCGAGCAGCACGTGGCCGCTCGCACTGTCCAGCGGATCAAGCTGCGCGCCGGCGCGCAGCGCGAGCGCCCAGTAGCCCGGCGCGTCGACCTGTGCCACGACGGCGACACGGCCGCGCTGATAGACCGCGAGATGGCAGGCCTGCCCGGCATCCTCGGCGAAGCGCCGCATGACCGGCACCGCCTGCGCCACCAGCCGGCGCAGCGGCGGATGCTGATGCGCGAGCGCGAACAGCTTCAGGCTCAGCGCGTAGCGGTCGGTCGGCGCTGCGCAGCACGTAGCCGCGCCGTACCAGCCGGTCCAGCATGCGGTAGATCTCGTTGGGTGAGCGGTTCAGCGACTTCGCAAGCTCGATCTGCGTCAGGCCCTCCTCGGTGGCCGCGAGCCGCTCCAGGATGTCGAGGCCCTTGTCGAGCGCCGGCGCGCGGTAGCGGCGCTCCGCCTCCTCGTCGAAGCTGCTGGCCATTCAGCTCTTGATCTTCCACTGCCCATCGCTGATCCGGCACCACGTCATGTCGTAGATGCGTGGCGGCTGCTGCCCCTGCGGCCGCAGCGCGTAGCGCAGGTCGTGACAGGGCATGCCGCCGCTCTCATAGACGCGCGTCAGCGTCGTCGTGCCCGAGCTGCCGGTCTGCTCGTTGCTCCAGGCGTTGGAGGCGCCGACGGCGGCCGCCGGCAGCGTGTTGAGGCGCGTGGTGCTGTCGAACAGCAGCGTGAGGTCGTCGCTGCTCAGCGAGCGCTGGTTGAGCTGCCAGCCGAACGGGTTGATCTGCGCCTGCGCGGCCGGCGCCAGCGCAAGTGACAGCAGCGGCAGGCCGGCCGCGAGGTGGGCGAGCGTCTTGTGCATGGTCATGGATCCCCCTGCTGGCATTCGGGTGCGATGGTCAAGCGTGGCGTTCGGCGTCGTCGGCGAGCGCGTCGAGCGCCACGGCGAACAGCGCCCGCTCGGCCTCGGCCAGCGCGGCCGCGTCGAGCTTCGCCTGGCTGGCGGCGTCGACGGTCGCGAGGCACAGGCTCGATGCTCGGGCGCCCAGCACGCGGCCGGCGGTGAGCAGCGCCGCCGTCTCCATGTCGACCGCGATCAGCCGCAGGCGCTCCATCTCGGCGCGCACGCGCTCGATCGGGCCGCGCCGGTCGGCGTCGAGCGCGAACATCTCCGTGTAGAACCCGTCATAGCTCGCGAAAATGCCGGCGTGCCACGGCCGCGCGCCGGCGGCGAGGCGGTGGCGCAGGCGGGCGTTGAGGTCGAAATCGGCGACGGCCGGAAAGCCCGCGGGCGCGTAGGTCGCCGACGTGCCCTCGGCGCGCAGCGCGCCGTCGGCCAGCACGAAGCTGCCGAGTGCCGCTGGCGGCATCGCCATCCCGGTGCCGATGCGCAGGAACGCGCGCACGCCGAGCGCAAAAAGCTCGTGCAGCACGATGGTTGCGATCGGCGCGCCCATGCCGAACGCGCTCGCGGTGATGCGGCGCCCGCGATGCAGGCCAGTGACGGTGCGCAGCCCGCGGCGCTCGCTCACGATCCGCGCGTCGTGCAGATGGGCTGCCAGCCGCGGGATGCGCGCCGGGTCGCCGACGAGAATCGCGGCCTCGCCCACCGCGTCGGCGCCGATGCCGAGATACCAGGCGGCGATCTCGCTCATGAAAGCGCTCCGCGCCGGCGCAACAGGTCGGCGGCAGCCGCCATGCCTGCACGCAGCGCGCCGGCCGGATCGTTCGGCGCGCCGATGAGCGCCGCGAGCATGCCGCCCACCACCGTGTCGCCCGCGCCGGTCGGATCGTCGCAGGCGAGCGGGATGGCGGGCAACGCGGTCTCCTCGTGGTGCCAGCGCACCACGGCACCCGCCGCGCCGCGCGTCTCCACGACGATGCAATCGGGGCGCAGCCCGCCGAGATCGGCGACGAACTCCGCCTCAGCCTGACTGAAGCAGATGAGATCGGCACGGCCTGCAAGCGCCTGCGCTTGCGCGCGCGTCAGCGCCCCTGCGTCGTGCTTGACCGCCCAGGCGAGGTGCGGCGGTGCGAGCGCCAGCACCCGATCGGTCACGGCAGGCGGCCCGACGGTGACACAGACCCATGCAGCGGCGCGCAGTAGCATGTCCTGATGCGGGGTGATCGCGAGCGGTTCCGGCAGGCTCGCATGGTAGAGGCAGACGCAGCCGCCGTCGGGCGTGTAGCCGAGCAGCGCCATCGGCGTGCGCGCCCCGGCGACGCGCGCGACGCCGTCGCTGCGGATGCCGCGCGCATCGAGCGCGGCCCGATAGGTCGTCGCCCTCCGCGTCGGCGCCGACCCAGCTCAGCGGCACTGCATCCGGCACGCCGCCGGCCACCAGCGCCGCCGCCACATAGGCCGGGCTGCCGCCGATGCGCGGCCATGCCTGCGCCGGCCGGTGCAGGATGCGCGTGGTCGCGCCCGGCACGGGGACACCGTCGAGCCGCATCACGTGATCGAAGCTCGCATAGCCGGTGATGACCAGGCGCGTCATGCGAACATGCCCTCAGCCTCGGCGAGCGATACCACGCGGCCCATGTAGCGCGCGATGTCTTCCAGCGCGGCGGCGGCCAGGTGCGGGCGGTTGGAATTGGTCGCCTCGTGCGCGATCACCGGCTCGAACCCATGCGCGAACGCGTCCTGCGCGGTCGCGCGGATGCAGACATTGGTCTTCACCCCGGCGATCACGACGCGCGCGATGTGCTGTTCATGCAGGAACAGCGCGAGGTCGGTTGCGAAGAACGCGCTGAACCGGCGCTTGTGCACGACGGTCTCGCGCGAGCCGCGCGGGTGGAAGTCGCCGAAGAAGGCGCTGTCGTGCGCGCCGGCCAGATGGTGGCGCGGCAGCTTCCGCCACTCGAAATCGTCGAACCCGTCGCGGTGCTGCTCGGCCGCGTGCACGACGATCGCGCCGGCGGCACGGGCCGCCGCGAGCAGCCGGTGCATCGGCGCGATCACCGATGCTGCTTCCGGGTAGTAATTCGGCATGCCGGGCTCGAAGAAGCTGTTGATGACGTCGACGAGAAGGAGCGCGGTCGCGGTCATGGCCGCACCCCGTGCAGGCGCCGGCGCTGCGCGAATGCCATGCCGGTCAGGACCAGAATGACCATGAGATAGGGCAGCGTCTGCACCAGGTCGGCGGAGACGCCGCGGCCCTGCAGGCGGATCTGGACCGCATCGAACACGCCGAACAGCAGCGCGCCGAGCGCGGTCGGCAGCGGCCGACTGCGGCCGAAATAGAAGGCGGCAAGGGCGAGGAAGCCGCGCCCGCCGGTGATCCCCTCGCTGAACACCCCGACCACGCCGATCGAGAGATGGGCGCCGGCGAGCCCGGCGAGCACGCCCGCGGCAAGCCCCGCGGCGTCGCGCAGCGCCAGCGGGCGCAGCCCCATCGCGCGCGCCGCGATGGGCGCGGCACCGGCCGCGCGCAGCCGCAGGCCGGCGCGGGTCCGCGCGAGCAGGAACGCCGTCGCCGGCACCAGCGCCCACGCGATCCAGGTCAGCGGGTCGTGGCCGGAGATGACGGCGCCGAGGATCGGCACGTCGCGCAGCCATGGCACTACGAGACGCGGCAGCATCACGACATCGGGGCGCGCGAGCGTGCCGGAGACGCCGAACCCCGCCTTGAGCGCGAACCGCACGAGGCCGGCGAAGGCGACGTTGAAGCCGAGGCCGACGATGATCTCGTTCGCGCCGAGCCGGGTGATGAGCAGCGACATGGCCAGCCCCATCACGCCGCCCGCCAGGATCGCGGCGAGCAGCCCCACGAGCCAGCTCGCCGTCGCCGCCGAGACCAGGAAGGCCGCGAGCGCGCCGACCAGCATCATCGCATCCAGCCCGATATTCACGACGCCGCTGACGCGGTGAAGCAAGCCGCCGAGCGCCGCGAGCAGCACCGGCGTTGTCATCAGCAGCGCCGCCGCGATCACATCGTCGGCCATCGCGCGCCCCGCCATGCGCACGACGCAAAAGATCATCACGGTGCCCTGCAGGATCTCGACGATCTCGACGGGGATGTCGGCGAACAGCTGGATCGTGGCACCGGCGGTTGCCAGCGCGCCGAACAGCACCGCGGCGGCGAGCATGCCGACGGCGGTGTTGCGGCCGAGCAGCGCCACGGCGATGCCGGTGAAGCCAAGGCCGGGCGAGAACCCGGCGACGAAGCGATGCGTGACGCCGAGCGCCTGCACCGCGCCCGCAAGTGCGCCGATCGCGCCGGACGCCAACATCATCTTCACCACGAGCCCGCCGACATCGATGCCCACCGCTGCGCTGAACCGCGGGTTGAAGCCGGCCAGCCGCGTTTCCATCCCCAGCGCGGCGTGCCGGCCCCAGAAAGCATAGCCGGCCAACAGCGCCAGCGCGATCAGGAACCCGGCGTTGAGCGTCGCGGGCGGCAGCAACGACGGCAGGCGGGCGGTCGGCGGGATCATCGGCGTTGCGGAGTTCGCCGAACCGCGGGCCAGCAGCGGCCCGTTGACCATGAAGCCGGTCAGCCCGATCGCGACGAAGTTCAGCATCAGCGTGGTCACGACTTCATCCACGCCGAGTCGGGCGCGCAGCAGGGCCGGCACCAGCATCCACAGCGCGCCGGCCGCCGCCGCCGCTGCGAGGGCGGCCAGCGGCAGCGCCGGTGCGCCGAGGCCGGGCAGGCCGAACCCGACCCAGGCCGCAGCGAGGCCGCCGATGGAGACACAGCCCTCGACGCCGACGTTGAAGACCCCGCTGCGGAAGGCGAGCGCGGTCGCGAGGCCGGTGAGCATGAGCGGTGTTGCGGCGGTGAGCGTCGCCGCGATGCGCCGTGTGCTGCCGAACGCCTCGGTCAGAAGCAGGCGATAGACGCCGAGCGGTTCATGCCCCGCCGCCGCGAGCACGATCGCGCCGACGCCGAGCGCAAGCGCGAGCGGCAGCACCGCTGCCGTCCACGCGGCGCGCATCATGCCGTCGCGCCAAGCATGAGCCGGCCGAGCGACTGCGGATGCGCCGCCGCACGCTCGACCTCGCCGCTGACGCGGCCGCGAAAGATCCCGACGATGCGATCGGCGAGCGTGATCAGCTCTTCCAGTTCTTCCGAGATCAGCAGCACCGCGCCGCCGCCGGCGCTGTAGTCGAGCAGGCATTGATGGATGAAGGCGGTGCCGGCGATGTCCACGCCGCGCGTCGGCTGGCAGGCGAGCAGGAGCGCGGGCGCCGCGTCCAGCTCGCGCGCGATCGCGACGCGCTGTTGGTTGCCGCCGGAGAGGCCGGCGATCGGGGCGGAGGCGGCGCCGCGCACCACCGCGAAGCGATCGAGCAGCCGGGCCACGTGCCGCGTGATCGCGCCGCGGCGCAGCAGGCCGGCAGTGCAGAACCGCGGCGCGCGGTGCTGACCGGCGATCGCGTTCTCCGCGACCGTCGCGGCGAGGCACAGGCCTTCGCCCGCGCGGTCCGGGCTGAGATAGCCGAGCCCGCTGCGGCGCCGCAGCGCCGTCGGCAAGCGCGTCACGTCGCGATCGCCGAGCACGATCCGCCCGCCCTCGGCGGGCGCGAAGTCCGGCGACGCAGGCCGCGAGTTCGTCCTGCCCGTTGCCGGCGACGGCGGCCACGCCGACGATCTCGCCCCGCCGCACGTCGAGGCTGACATCGTGCAGCCGCAGGGCTCCGTTGCCGTCCCGGGCGGCGAGGCGCTCGACGCGCAGCACCACGGGGCCGGGTGCGTGCGGGCGGAGCACCGCCGGCGCGATCGCCTCGCCGGTCATGAGGGTCGCGAGCGCGGCGTGGCTGGTCGCCGCCGCCGCCACCGTGCCGGCGACGCGGCCCGCCCGCAGGACGGTGATGCGGTCTGCGACCGCAAGCACCTCGTCGAGCTTGTGGCTGATGAAGACAATGGTACGCCCGTCATCGCGCAGCTGCCGCAGCAGCGCGGTCAGCTCCGCGACCTGCGCCGGCGCCAGCACCGCCGTGGGCTCATCGAGGATCAGCACGTCGGCGCCGCGGAAGAGCAGGCGCAGAATTTCTACGACCTGCCGGATGTTCACCGCCGCCGCCTCGGCCGGCATGTCCCACGGCACGGTGACGCCGGCCTGAAGCGCGAGCGCGACGGCGGCGGCGCGGGCGCGCGTGCGGTCGATGATGCCGCCGCTCGCCACCGGTTCGTGCCCGAGGATCAGGTTTTCGAGCAGCGTGAGGCCCGGGACCAGCATGAACTCCTGGTGCACCATGCCGATGCCGCGCGCGAACGCATCGGCCGGCCCCGCGAGCGCGACCGCTTCCCCATCGATGACCACCGTGCCCGCGTCGGGCCGGTCGACGCCCTGCAGGATGCGCATCAGCGTGGACTTGCCGGCGCCGTTGCCGCCGATCACCGCGTGGATCGAACCGCGCGCGACCGCCAGGTCGATGCCGTCATTGGCGAGCAGCGTGCCGAAGCGCCGCGTGACGCCGCGTGCGCCGAGGCGCGGCGCGTTCATTTGAAGAAGGCGGGATAGCCCTGCTCGACCACGTTCCAGACCTTGATCTTCCCGGCAAGGATCCCGGCCCGCGCGGCCTCGACCTTCGCGAGCATCGCCGGGGGGATCAGCGCCTTCGTGTATTGCATCGGCGAGAGGCCGACGCCGTTCTGCTTCAGCCCGAGGGTCACGGTCTGCCCGGCGGGGAATTTGCCGGCGGCGTAGTCGCGCACCACCGTCTCCACGGCGAGATCGGTGCGCTTGATCATGCTGGTCAGCACGTGGCCGGGCGCCAGGCCGTCCTGGTCGGTATCGACGCCGATCGCGTAGTGCCCGGTTTCCTTCGCGGCGTGGATGACGCCGATGCCGGTGCCGCCGGCGACCTGATAGATGATGTCGGCACCTTCATCGAACACGGCCTTCGCCATCTGCAGGCCGAGCGCCGGATCGCCGAAATTGTTGGCATACGCGACCTTCACCTGGACGCCCGGGTCCATGTCGCGGGCGCCCTGGATGTAGCCCACGATGAACTTGTCGATGCCGACCGACTTCGTGCCGCCGATCACGCCGATGACCGGCTTGGCATTGATGCCCTTGATCGCGGGGTCGGTGGTGACCAGCCCGGCCAGCGCGCCGGCGAGATACGAACCCTCCTGCTCCTGAAACAGGACCGAGGCGATGTTGGGGCCCTTCACCACCTGGTTGAGAATCACGAAGCTGGTGTTGGGGTATTCCTGCGCGATTTCGCCGACGGCCTCGCCATGCGAGTATTCCAGATCGACGATCAGGCCGAAGCCGGCATCGGCGGCGCGGCGCAGGATGTCGTTGCCTTGCGTCACCACCTGCTGCGATTCGACCGGCTTGCCGCGGATGCCGGTCGCCTTCAGCGCCGCCTGGAAACCGGCGAAGGCGAGATCGTTGTAGGACTGATCGCCAAGGCCGCCCTGCGCGATGATCAGCGCCGCCGGCGCCACGGCGGCGCTGGCGCCGCGGCTGCCCGCGACGAGCCCGATTCCGGTGCCCACGATCACGGCCCGGCGCGAAAGGCCGTCTCGCATGCGCTTCCTCCGTGCACACAATCCTCGCTTGGCATGCTGCCTCATGGCGGCGGCGCCGGCAACGGCGGTTGACGATCGCGCCGCGGACGCCTCTGCTGACGCATCGGTCGGCTTTCGGGGGAGGAGCGACGCGGTGAACGAGGAACCGATCCTGCTGGCGATGGCGGATGGGGTCGCCACCATCACGCTCAACCGGCCGGACAAGCTGAATGCGTTCAACGGCGCGATGCATGCGGCGCTGCGCGCGGCGCTCGATACGATCGCGGCTGCGCCGGCGGTGCGCGCGCTGGTGCTCACCGGCGCCGGGCGCGGGTTCTGCGCCGGGCAAGATCTCGGCGCGCGCCCGGCCTCCGACGCCGATCTCGGGGATTCGCTCGAACGCCACTACAACGTGCTGATCCGGCGCCTGCGCGCCATGCCGCTGCCGCTCGTGGTCGCGGTGAACGGCGTCGCGGCGGGGGCGGGGGCGAGCCTTGCGCTGGCGGGCGACATCGTCCTCGCCGCCCGCTCAGCGAGCTTCATCCAGGCGTTCTGCCGTATCGGGCTGATGCCGGACGCGGGCGGCACGTGGGTCCTGCCGCGCCTCGCCGGCCCGGCCCGCGCCGCCGGCCTCGCGCTGCTGGGCGAGGCGTTGCCCGCCGAGACGGCGGCGGCGTGGGGCTTGATCTGGCGGGTCGTGGACGACGAGCGACTGCCGCAGGAGGCGGCGGCGCTGGGCGCCCGCCTCGCGCAGCAGCCGACCCGGGCGCTCACGGCGATCAAGCAGGCGCTGCAGGCGTCATGGGCAAACACGCTCGACCAGCAGCTTGACCTCGAACGCGACCTGCAGCGCGAGCTGGGATGGACCGAGGACTACCGCGAGGGCGTGGCGGCGTTTCGTGAGAAGCGACCGGCGCGGTTCCAGGGGCGGTGAGCGGGGAAGCAATGCAGAACCGCCGGTTCGCCAGCCTCGACCGACTGCTCGCGCCCGATTCGGTCGCAATCATCGGCGCCTCGGCCGATCCCACGCGCATCGGCGGGCGGCCGATTGCGTACATGCATTCGCAGGGGTTCGCCGGCACGATCATGCCGGTCAATCCGAAGCGCACCGAGGTGCAGGGCCTGCGTGCCTACGCCTCGGTGGCCGACCTGCCGCGCGTGCCGGATGTCGCCGTCGTCGCGGTGCCGGCCGAGGCGGCGAGTGCCACCGTAGACGAACTCGGCCGCGCCGGCGTGGGCGCGGCGATCGTGTTCAGCTCCGGCTTTGCCGAAACCGGTGCTGAGGGCGCGGCGGAGCAGGCGCGCATGGCGGAGGGGGCGCGGGCGCATGGCATGCGGCTGCTCGGCCCGAACTGCCTTGGCCTGTTCAACGCGCGGTGCGGCTTTTTCCCGACCTTCTCCTCCTCGTTCGAGAACGGCTGGCCGATTGCCGGGCGCATCGGCATCGCGAGCCAGTCCGGCGCCTTCGGCACGCACATCTTCTGCCGCCGCCCGCGACCGGCGCATGGGCACCTCGATCTGCGTCACCACCGGCAACGAGGCCGATGTGTCGGTCGCCGACGTCATCGGCTGGCTCGCCGAGGACCCGGAGACCGACGTGATCGCCGCCTATGCCGAGGGTGTGCGCGACGGCGCCACCTTCATCGCCGCGCTCGCCGCGGCACGGCAGGCGCGCAAGCCGGTGGTGCTGATGAAGGTCGGCGGCAGCACCGCCGGCGCCGCCGCCGCGCGCTCGCACACCGGCTCGATCGCCGGGGACGATGCGGTGATGGACGCGGTGCTCGCCGAGTTCGGCGTGGTGCGCGCGCGCTCGACGGAGGAGATGCTGGACATCGCGCTGGCGGCGACCAAGCGCATCTACCCGGCGCACAATACGCTCGGCGTGATCACCATCTCCGGCGGCGCCGGCGTGCTGATCGCCGATGCGGCGGCCGCCGTGGGCCTGCCGATGCCGCCGATGCCGGAGGCGGTGCAGGTGCGGCTGCGCGCGCGGCTGCCCTTCGCCGCGCCGCGCAACCCGGTGGACTGCACCGGACAGGCGTTCAACGACATGTCGCTGATCGGCACGTTCACCGAGGCGATGGTGGCGGAGGGCGGATACAGCTCCGTTCTCGGGTTCTTCAGCCAGACCGCCGGCGCAGCCTCGATCGCGCCGGGCCTGCGCGCGCAGCTCAAGGCGACGCTGGCGCGCCACCCCGACCGGCTCTACGCGCTCTCGATCCTGGCGCCGCCCGCGCGGGTGCTGGAATACGAGGAAGACGGGCTGCTGGTGTTCGAGGACCCGACGCGGGCCGTCGCGGCGCTGCATGCGATGGGCCGTTTCGGCGCCGCCTTCGCACGTCCACCCGCCGCCGATCCGCCGGCCGCGCCGCCCGTGGCACTGCCCACGTCGGCGCCGGACGAGGCCGAGGCCAAGCGGTTGCTGGCGCAGGCCGGCATCGCCTGCGTGCCGGAACGTGCGTGCGCCACGGTCGAGGAGGCGGTGGTCGCGGCCGAGGCGCTCGGCTGGCCGGTGGTGCTGAAGCTGCTTTCGCCGGACATCACGCACAAATCGGACATCGGCGGCGTGCTGCTGGACATTGCAGATGCGGCCGCCGTGCGCGCCGGCTTCGCGACGCTGCTGGAACGGGCGCGCGCGGGCGCGCCGCACGCGTCCGTCAGCGGCGTTCTGGTCGCGCGGCAACTGCGCGGTGGCACCGAATGCATTTTGGGCGTCAAGCATGACCCGGTGTTCGGCCCGGTGGCGATGTTCGGCCTGGGCGGGGTGTTCGTCGAAGTGCTGCGCGATGTCGTCCTGCATCGCTGCCCCTTCGGCGAAGACGTGGCCGAGCGCATGATCCGCACCATTCGCGGCGCCCCGCTGCTGCTCGGCGCGCGCGGCCGCCGGCCGGCGGATGTGCGCGCACTGGCGGCAATGCTCGCGCGGCTCTCGGTGTTCGCCCATCACGTGGGGCCGCGCCTCGCTGCGATCGACCTGAACCCGGTGATCGCGATGCCGGACGGCGAGGGAGCGTTTGCCGTCGACGCCGTGATCGAGTTGGAGCAAGCCCATGCTTGAGGTCGAGACGCCCGCTGACATGGACGGCCACGTCGGCGAGGTGCTCGGTGTCAGCGAGTGGGTCGCCGTGACGCAGGCGATGATCCACACGTTCGCCGAGGCGACCGGCGACCATCAGTGGATTCACGTCGATACCGCGCGTGCCGCGCGCGAGATGCCGGGCGGCAAGACGATCGCGCACGGCTACCTCACGCTGTCGCTGCTGCCGCGCTTGGCGCAGGACATATTCCTGATCCGGCGGCGTTCGCGCGGGGTCAATTACGGACTGAACCGGGTCCGCTTCACGGGCCCGGTTCCCGCCGGCGCGCGCATTCGCCTGCGCTCCACGCTGAAGGCGTCGGACCCGGTGCCGGGCGGGCGGCGGCTGACGTTCGAGGCGACGGTTGAGATCGAAGGGGCCGCGCGGCCGGCGCTGGTGGCGGAGACGATGGCGCTTTATTTCGAGTGAGGGCGTGGGGCAGGGCCCTCACCCGGCGCTGCGCGCCACCCTCTCCCGCAAAGCGGGAGAGGGTCGGGGTGAGGGTGGCGGCGGCCGGGTAACGATGGGCGGGCCTCAGATCGGGTCCCAGCCGATCGCCTCGCCGCTGGTGTCGAGCGGCACCAGTGCTGCGCGCAGGGCGGGCAGCGCGTGGATTGCGATCAGCTCCGGCGTCCAGCCTTCCCCGCGATGCACGGTGCGCGCGGGGCGGTGCTGGGTGAACAGGTAGATCTCGTTCATGCGCGCGCCGAACACCTGTCCGCTCACGTCGCGCGCGGCGTCGGAGGCGAGGAACACGGCAAGCGGCGCGTTCTTGTCGGGCGTCATCTGCGCAAGCTTGGCGACGCGCGCCTTCTGCTCCGGCGTCTCGGCCGGGATGGAGGAGGTCATGCGGCTCCATGCAAACGGCGCGATGCAGTTGGAGTGCACGTTGTAGCGGCGCATGTCGAGCGCGATCGAGCGTCGACAGCGCGACGATGCCGAGCTTGGCGGCGGAATAGTTGGCCTGGCCGAGATTGCCGATCAGGCCCGAGGTGCTGGTCATGTGTACATACGCGCCGCTCTGCTGGGCGCGGAAATGGTCGGCGGCGGCGCGGCTGACGAAGAAGCTGCCGTTGAGGTGCACGTTGACGACGGCGAGCCAGTCCTGCGGCGTCATCTTGTGGAAGATCGCATCGCGCAGGATGCCGGCGTTGTTCACCACGACATCGACGCGCCCGAAACTGTCGAGGGCGCATTGCACGATCCGCTGGGCGCTGGCCCATTCGGCGACGCTGTCGCGGCTGACGGCCGCGCGCCCGCCGCGCTGCGCGATGATCTGCTGCGTCTGCGCGGCCGGCGTTTCGGATTCGCCGTCGCCGGCGAGTGACGCGCCGACATCGTTGATGACGACGGCGGCGCCGGCGAGCGCCATCGCGATCGCGATCTCGCGGCCGATGCCGCCGCCCGCGCCGGTCACGATCGCGACCTTGCCCTCCAGCATGCCGGTGTCGGTCATTGTTCTGCGGTCTCCCCAAATTCGTCCTGGATTGCAGCGGTGTGCGCGCCGATGGCGGGCACCGGGCCGAACGGCGCCGCGCCGTCGCTGGCGATGACGGGCGGGGCGGCGAGCGATGCCGCGCCGCCGGGCGTGGCGATCGTGACGCGGCGCAGTGCCGGGTGCCGGGCGAGGGCGGCGACGTCGTTGACGAAACCATAGGCGGTGTTGGCGGCGCGCAGCCGCGCAGTGACCTCGGCGCGGTCGCGGCGCGCGAACGCCGCCGCGATGTGCCCGTCAACGTGCTCACGATTGGCGCAGCGGTTGACGTTGCTGTCGAACCCCGGCTGCTGCGGCAGGTCCGGCTCCTCGAGGAAGTGCGCGCAGAACGCCGCCCACTCCCGCTCATTCTGAATCGAGATGAGCACCAGCGCGCCGTCGGCGCAGGCGAACGCGCCATACGGGCAGATCGACGGATGCGCGAGGCCCATGCGCGGCGGTGCGACGCCGGTGCCCTCAAAGCAGAGCAGCGGCACGTTCATCCAGTCCGCCATGCCGTCGAACAGGCTGACCTTGAGGCCCTTGCCGCGACCGGTGCGGCCACGCTCGATCAGGGCTTCAAGAATCGCGGCATGCCCGGCCATGCCGCAGGCGACGTCGCATACCGACACGCCGACGCGCCCCGGTCCTGCCGGCAGGCCGGTGACGGAGGCGAGCCCGCTCTCGGCCTGCACCAGCAGGTCATAGGCTTTCATGGTCGGCGTAGTCGCCGCTGTCGCCGTAGCCGGTGATGTCGAGCGTGATCAGGCGCGGATGCCGCGCGCGCAACGCCTCGGTGTCGAAGCCCGCGCGCGCGGCGGCGCCGGGCGCGAGGTTCTGGATGAACACGTCCGCGCGCGCGAGGATACGGTGCAGCAGCGCAGCGTCCTCCGCGCGCTTGATGTCGGCGACGAGGCTCTGCTTGCCGCGGTTGAGCCACACGAAGTAGCTGGAGAGCCCATGCACCGCGCGGTCGTAGAGCCGCGCGAAGTCGCCCTCCGCACGCTCCACCTTGATGACGCGCGCGCCGGCATCCGCGAGGCGCGCGCTGCAGAATGGTGCCGCAACCGCCTGTTCGAGCGCGAGGACGAGAAGGCCGTCGAGCGGGCGGCCCACGATGCCTAGTAGCTCCGCGGCAGGCCGAGCACGTGTTCGGCGAGGTAGGACAGGATCAGGTTGGTGCTGATCGGCGCCACCTGGTACAGGCGGGTCTCGCGATACTTGCGCTCCACATCGTATTCCTCCGCGAAGCCGAAGCCGCCGTGCACCTGCAGGCAGGCTTCCGCGGCGGCCCAGGCGGCGTCGGCGGCGAGCAGCTTGGCGGTGTTGGCCTCCTCGCCGCAGGGCAGCCCGGCCTCGAACCGGGTGCAGCCTTCGCGCACCATGAGGGCGGCGGCGCGGGTCTGCGCATGGGCGCGCGCGATCGGGAACTGCACGCCTTGGTTCTGGCCGATCGGCCGGCCGAACACTTTTCGCTCGCGCGCATAGCTCACGGATTTTTCGGTGAACCAGCGCGCATCGCCGATGCACTCGGCGGCGATCAGCAGCCGCTCCGCGTTCATGCCGTCGAGGATGTAGCGGAAGCCGCGCCCCTCCTCGCCGACGAGATTCTCGGCCGGCACGCGCAAATCGTCGAAGAACACCTCGCAGGTGCTGTGGTTCATCATGGTGCGGATGGGGCGGATCGTCAGCCCGGCACCGCGCGACGCCTGCATGTCCACGATGAAGGTGGAGAGTCCCTCGGTCCGCTTGGCCACCTGGTCGCGCGGCGTGGTGCGCGCGAGCAGGAGCATCAGGTCGGAATGCTCGGCGCGGCTGGTCCAGATCTTCTGGCCGTTGACCACGTAGCCGTCGCCATCGCGGCGCGCGAAAGTGCGCAGCGCGGTGGTGTCGGTGCCGCTGGTGGGCTCGGTGACGCCGAACGCCTGCAGGCGCAGCGCGCCGCGCGCGATCGGCGGAAGGTATGCCTGCTTCTGGGCGGCCGAGCCATGGCGCAGGATGGTGCCCATGATGTACATCTGCGCGTGGCAGGCGGCGCCGTTGCAGCCGGTGGCATGGATGGTCTCAAGGATTGCCGCGGCGGCGGAAATCCCGAGACCGGCGCCGCCGTACTCCTCCGGGATCAGCACCGAGAGATAGCCGGCCTCGGTCAGCGCCTGCACGAACGCGGTGGGGTAGGCGCGCTCCCGATCCAGCGCGCGCCAGTATTCGCCGGGAAAATCGGCGCAGAGCCGACGCACTGCCTCGCGGATTTCCGCGTGCGCGTCGGGCTCGCCGGTCATTGCGGCGGGGCCGGGCGGAAGCAGGGCACCGGCGGCCCGCCGTCGGAGGGTTTGAACACCAGCGTCACCTTCTGCCCGATCCGCAGCGCGTCGAAATCGCAGTCGACGAGATTGGTCATCATCGTCGGCCCCTCGGCGAGCGTCACGTAGGCGATCGCATACGGCGGGTCGGCGCGGCGCATGACGCTGAAGCTGTAGATGACGCCGCGCCCCGTCGCCTCGGCCCATTCGGTCGCGCCGAAGCAGAACGGGCAGAGCGCGCGCGGATACCAGTGCGCCTTGCCGCACGCCGTGCAGCGGCGCAGCAGGAAGCGGCCCTCCGCGGCCGCGGCGTCAGAACGCCTCGCTCTCCGGGTTGCGGGCGGCGCGGGGAGTTTCCGTTCGGCCATGGTGCTCACTCCCGCTCGAGGATCAGCGTCGCGGAGCCGTGACGGCTGCCGAGGAACCCGCCGGTGCCGTGCGCAAGCGCGAGGTCGCAGTTGCGCACCTGCACCGCCGGATGCGCCTCGCCGCGCAACTGCCGCACCGCCTCGATGACCTTCGTGATGCCGCCGCGATTCGCCGGATGGTTGTTGCAGAGGCCGCCGCCGTCGGTGTTGAACGGCAGCCGGCCGGTGCCGGAAATCAGGTTGCCGTCGGCGACGAACCGCCCGCCCTGGCCGTGTTCGCAGAAGCCGAGATCCTCGATCTGCATCAGCACGGTGATGGTGAAGCTGTCGTAGATCGAGGCGTACTTGATGTCCGCGGGCGCAATCCCCGCCTCCTCGAACGCCGCCTTGCCGGAACGGCGGCCGCCGGAATAGGTGAGATCGACCTCGCCGCCGGACTGGCCCTTCATCGTCTCGCCGGTGCCGCGCACCTGCACGCGCGGGCGCTTCAGGCTGCGCGCGATCTCCGGCCGCACCACGATCAGCGCGCCGCCGCCATCGGTGACCACGCAGCAATCGAGCCGATGCAGCGGATCGGCGATCATCGGCGAGGCGAGCACGTCGGCGACCGTCACCACCTCGCGCAGCATCGCGTTCGGGTTGTGCTGCGCGTGGTGGCTGGCGGCGACCTTGATCCAGGCGAGCTGTTCGGAGGTGGTGCCGAACTCATGCATGTGGCGCATCGCGCACATGCCGTATGTGTTCGTCGTCACCGGGCCGAACGGGGCTTCCCACGCCGCGTCGGGCGCGGCGGCGACGACCGGGCGCGCATTGGCGCCGCTATAGCCTTCGCTGCGCGGGCGGCCGGCGAGGGTGATGAGCGCCACGTTGCAGCGCCCCGCCGCGATCGCGGCCGCCGCGTGCGCGACATGCGCGATGTAGGAGCAGCCGCCCAGCTCCGTGCTGTCGAGATGGCGCAGGCGGAGATTCATGTAGTCCGCCATCGCGAGCGGCCCCATGCCGGGCGCATCGCCGGCACAGAAATATCCGTCCACGTCGTCCTTCGTCAGCCCCGCGTCGGCCAGCGCGCCGAGCGCGCACTCGGCGTGCAGCTGCGCGACCGTCTTGTCCGGTGCCTTGCGCGTCGGATGCTCGAACGCGCCGGCGATATAGGCCTGTCCTTTGAAACTCATGCTCTGCGCTCACCCGGTTGCGCCGCCGGATCGTAGAGCGCGCGGCAGCCGGCGTCGACCCGCCCCCGGCTATTGCGGCGCCAGGATCTTGAAGTAGAGGCCGGTCGGCTTCTCGCCCGGCTTGACCGGCGCGTTCACGGCGCGGCGGGTCGGGGGAAGGCTTTTCAGATAGGCCGCGATTGCGTCCGCGTCCGCTTCGGTGAGCGCGGCGAAGCCCGCCGACGGCATCACGGGGGCCAGCTTCCGCCCATCCGGCGTGACGCCGGTGCGGACCGCGGCAATGATGTCCGCGGCGCTCCACTTGCCGAGGCCGGTCTCAGGGTCCGGCGTGAGGTTCGGGCCCCAGAAAATACCGAGCCCTGGAACCTCGAAGCCGACATCGGAGCCGGAGAGCGGATGCGCGAGGTCGGGCTTGCCCAGGAAGTGGCCGGGCGTATGGCAGTCACCGCAGCCCATGATGTGCACGAGGTAGCCGCCGCGCTTCACCGCATCGTTCGCCATCGCGGCGGTCGACGCCAGCAGGACGACAGCCATCGTGAGACCGCCAAGCAGCCGCATCGCTTCCTCCCCGTATCGTTTTTGCTAACGGCCGTGATGATGCCCGAGCGCGACGCAATCAGCAACTATTTTGTGCCGAACAACCGGTCACCCGCATCGCCGAGTCCGGGGCGGATATAGCCGTGCTCGTCGAGGCAGCGGTCGACCGCGCCCGCGAACACTTTTATGTCAGGGTGCGCGGTGCCGAGCACGTCGAGCCCTTCCGGTGCGGCGATCAGGCAGACGAAGCTGATCTGCTGCGCGCCCGCCTGCTTCAGCCGTGCCACCGCCGCTGCTGCGGAGTGGCCGGTCGCGAGCATCGGATCGACCACGATCACCAGCCGCTCGCTGATGTCCTCGGGCACCTTCAGGTAATACTCCACCGGCTGCAGCGTGACCGGATCGCGATAGAGCCCGATATGCCCGACCCGCGCCGAGGGCACCGCATCGAGCATGCCTTCCAGAATCCCGTTGCCGGCGCGCAGGATCGAGACGAAGCACAGCTTCTTGCCCGAGATCATGCGGCCCATCATGGGCTCAAGCGGCGTTTCGATCGGCACGGTTTCCAGCGGCAGGTCGCGCGTCACCTCGTAGCAGGCGAGCAGGCTGATCTCGCGCGCGATGCGGCGGAAATCGGCGACCGGGGTTTCCTTCTGCCGCAGCAGGGTGAGCTTGTGTTGCACCAGTGGATGGTCGAGCACGGTGAGGCCGGCGCGGCGCATGTCAGACGTGTTGCCCGCCGTTGACGTGCAGCTCGGCGCCGTTCACGTAGCTCGCGGACGCGTTGCACAGGAAGAATATTGCCGAGGCGATCTCGGCGGTGCTCCCGAGGCGGCGCAGCGGCACCTCGCGCTCGGCGAAGGCTTCGGTGCCCGGCGAGAGCATGGAGGTCGCGATCTCGCCCGGCGAGATCGCATTGGTGCGCACGCCGCGCGGCGCGAACTCGGCCGCCATCTCCCGCGTCAGCGCCGCCAGCGCCGCCTTGCTCGCGGCATAGGCGACGCCCGCATAGGGGTGCACGCGCGAGCCGGCGATGGAGGTGACGTTCAGGATCGACCCCGACGCGGCAGATAGTTCCTCGATCAGCCCCTTGGCCAGCAGCGCGGTGGAGAACAGGTTGACGTTGAACACCGCGAGCCAGGTGTCGTACGGCGTGTCGAGCACGCCGAGCCGCGCGTTTTCCGGCCCTTTCGGCGAGATGCCGGCATTGTTGACCAGCGCATCCAGCCGCCGTTCCGGCAGGCGGCGGCGGATTTCGGCCAGCCCCTCCGGGAAGCGGTCAATGTCGCCGAGGTCGAGCTGGACGTGATCCTCCGGCCCGGCCGCCCAGGGGCAGCGGGGCGAGAAGGCCTGTCGCGAGACGGTCACCACGCGCCAGCCCTGGTCGCTGAACAGCTTGGCGGTCGCGTGGCCGATGCCCCGGCTGGCGCCGGTCAGCAGCAGCGTGCGGGCAGGCATGGTCTCTCTCCGAGGCAGCGGAGATAATAATACCCCGTCCGCCGGGAGGAACGCCATGACCGAGACCGTCCGCGCCGCCGTGATCCATGCGCCGCACGACCTTCGCATCGAGCAGCGGCCACTGCCGCCGGTCGGCGCCGGGGATGTGCGGGTGCGGGTGCGGGCCGGGGGGATCTGCGGCTCCGACCTGCACTATTTCCACGAGGGCGGGTTCGGCACGGTGCGGATCAAGGCGCCGATGGTGCTGGGACACGAGGCGGCCGGCGTGGTGGAGGCGGTGGGCGAGGGCGTCACCCATGTCCGGCCCGGCGACACGGTCGCGATCAACCCGACCCTCGCCTGCGGGCACTGCCGGTTCTGCCTCGCCGGCATGGGCAGCCACTGCCTGGACATGCGCTTCTTCGGCAGTGCGATGCGGGTGCCGCATGTCGAGGGCGCCTTCCGCGAGGCGCTGGTCTGCCGCGGCGAACAGGCGGTGCCGGCGCCGATCCCGCCCGAGCGCGCGGCCTTCGCCGAGCCGCTGGCGGTCTGCCTGCACGCGGCGCACCAGGCCGGGCCGCTGCTGGGCGCGCGCGTGCTGGTGACCGGGGCGGGGCCGATCGGCGCGCTCTGCCTGCTGGTGGCGCGGCATGCCGGGGCGCGCGAGGTCGTGGTGACCGACCTGCTCGACCCGCCGCTCGCGATGGCGCGGCGCCTGGGGGCCGACGCGGCGCTGAACCTGCGCGAGCGGCCGGACGCGCTGGCGCCCTATGCAGTGGAGAAGGGGCGGTTCGACGTCGTGTTCGAATGCTCGGGCAGTGGTGCCGCGCTCGCCGGCGCGATCGCGGTGGCGCGGCCGCGCGCGACAATCGTGGTGGTCGGGCTCGGCGGCGCGGAGACGGCGCTGCCGCTGACGACGGCGGTCGCCAAGGAGCTCACGCTGCGCGGCACGTTCCGCTTCTTCGAGGAGTTCGCGGAGTCGGTGGACATTCTCGTGCGCGGCGCGATCGACGTCGCGCCGCTGCTGACCGCAACCCTGCCGCTCGCCGAGGCGCCGCGTGCCTTCGCGCTCGCCTCGGACCGGACCAAGGCGATGAAGGTGCAGCTCGCGTTCTAGTGCCCGGCCAGGAAGCCGGCGACGCGCGCCGCGGTCGCATCCGGCAGCAGATCGACGAAGAAATGCCCGCCCGGAAGCGAGGCGTCGGTGACGTTCGTGCACCGCCGCCGCCACTCGGCCGGAATGTCGAACAGCCGCGCCATCGCGCCGGACGCACCGTACAGCACGAGCGTCGGACACTCGACCTTGTGTGCGATGTCCGCCGCGTCGTGCTCGAGGTCGATCGTGGCGGCGGCGCGGTAGTCGGAGCAGGAGCCGTGGATCATCGCCGGATCGCGCCAGGCGCCGCGATACGCCGCCAGCATCTCGGGGTCGAAATCCGAGAGTTTCGCCGCCCCCCAGCCGACCAGGCACGTCTCGTAGAAGAAATCCGGATCGTTGCCGATCAGCCGCTCCGGAAACGGCTCCGGCTGGGCGAGGAAATACCAGTGGTAGTAGGCCAGGGAGACATGGCGGTTGGTCTCCATGAACATTGCGTGGGTCGGCACGATGTCCATCACCGTCAGCGTGCGCACCGCCGCCGGATGGTCGAGCGCCATCCGGTGCGCCGTGCGCCCGCCGCGGTCGTGGCCGACCGCGTGGAAGCTGGAAAACCCGAGGCGCTGCATCAGCCCGACCTGATCGCGTGCCATGGCGCGGAAGGCGTAGTTCGCGCGGTCGGGCAGGCAGGTGGGCTTCGCCGAGTCGCCGTAGCCGCGCAGGTCGGCGCAGACGACTGTGTACTGCCCGGCGAGCTGCGGCGCGACGCGCGCCCACATCGCCATGCACTGCGGAAACCCGTGCAGCAGCAGCACCGGCGGCCCGTTGCCGCCGACCGCGCAGGCGATGCCGACGCCGTCGACGTCGACGATCCTGCGCTCGAATCCCTCGAACATGTCCGTATCCTCTGCCGTTGACCGGAGCCACGCCCGCCATGCCAGACGAGACCGCCGTCACCCGCGAACGCATCCTCGCGACCGAGCGGCTGATCCGCCCCTATATACGCCACACGCCGATGCTGCACGCCGACCTGGGCGATTTCGATCGGCCGGCGCATCCGGTGGCATTGAAGCTCGAATTCCTCCAGCACGCGGGCTCGTTCAAGCCGCGCGGGGCGTTCGCCCATCTCCTGTCGCGGCCCCTGCCCGCGGCGGGCGTGGTGGCGGCCTCGGGCGGGAATCACGGCGCGGCGGTGGCATACGCCGCGCGGGCGCTCGGCGTGACCTGCACGATCTTCGTGCCCGAGGTGTCGTCGCCCGCGAAGATCGCGCGCATTCGCGGCTACGGCGCCGATCTGGTGGTGACCGGCGCGCGCTATGCCGATGCGCTGGCGGCGAGCGAGGCGTTCGCGGCCGAGACGGGCGCGCTCGGCGTGCATGCCTACGACCAGCCGGAAACGCTGCTGGGCCAGGGGACGGTGGGGCTGGAGGTCGCGGCCGACGCCCCCGCGCTGGACACGCTGCTGGTGGCGGTCGGTGGCGGCGGGCTGATCGGCGGCATCGCGGCGTGGTTCCGCGGCGGGGTAAAAATCGTCGCCGTCGAGCCGGAGGCGGCACCGACGCTCAATCACGCCCTGGCCGCCGGTCGCCCGGTGGAAGCGCCGGCGGGCGGCATCGCCGCCGATTCGCTGGCGCCCCGGCAAGTCGGCGCGCTCATGTTCCCGATTGCGCAGGCCTTCGTCGCGGCCTCCGTGCTGGTCAGCGACGCGGCGATCCTGGCGGCGCAGGCGCTGCTGTGGGACCGGCTGCGCATCGTGGTCGAGCCCGGCGGCGCGGCGGCGTTCGCGGCGTTGCTGGAAGGCGCCTACCGCCCGGCAGCGGGGGAGCGGGTGGGCGTGCTGCTGTGCGGCGCGAACACTTCCGCCGTGCATCTCGACGCCGCGGCGCCGTCTGCCGCTTAGCTGCCGGCGCCGAACACGAGGTGCTGGGTGCGGTTCCGCTCGATGAACGCCCAGTCGTACGCGACGCCCAGCCCCGGCGCGTCCGGCACCGGCACGCAGCCGTCGCTGCCGACCGCGTCGGGCTGGTCGGAATAGCCGCAGGTGTACACCGGCGCCACGATGTTGCGCATGCCCGGGCCGATCAGCGCCATCTCGTAGAAATGCGTGTTGGGCGTTGCCGCCATCACGGCCCGCTGCGCCGGCCCGCAGGCGTGGTACTGCACGTCGAGCCCCAGCGTCTGCGCGAAATGCACGAGCTTCATCGCCCCGGTGATGCCCATGTCGTATTCGGGGTCGAGATGCATGATGTCGCCGCCGCCCGCGAGCATGAAGCCGGCCTTCGCCTCCGGCCCGCGCACGTGCTCGCAGACGAGCAGCGGCGTGCGCAGCCGCTCGCGCAGGCGCTTGTGCCCTTCGGCGGAAAGGCCGGCGTCGCGGTACGGGTCCTCGTACCAGAAATAGCGCGCCTCGTCGCAGGCCTGCCCGACATACAGCGCGTCGGCCCAGGTGCGCAGTTCGCGAGGCGGGGTCGATCATCAGCGGCCAGTCGTCGCCCACCGCCTGCCGCACGCCGAGCAGGTTCTTCGCCTCCTTGCGCGCATCGCCCTCGTGCCAGCCGTGGATCTTGAAGCCGGCGAACCCCTGCGCGCGGCAGGCCACCGCGTAGTCGGCGAAGGCCCGCGGCGAGTCCAGCCCGCCCGGCTCCGACTGGCCGTGATAGGTGCTGGCATAGGTGGGCAGCCGTGTGCGCTCGCCGCCGAGCAGGCGTGCGACCGAAACGCCACGCCGCTTGCCGGCGAGGTCCCACAGCGCGATGTCGAGCGGGCCGTGGCCCATGTGGTCATAGGCGCGCAGCTCGCGCTTCAGGTCCTGCCAGATCGCCTCGCGCGCATCCGGATCGCGCCCGATCAGATGCGGCGCCAGCATGCCGGCCTGGGCGAGGGACGCGGGCGTGCCGACCCAGTGTGTGACGTATTCGCCCCGCGCGCCGTCGTCGGTCTCGATGCGCGTGGCCCAGCGCTGGGCGGTCAGCCGTCCGCCGGGGCGCGCGACGAGGTTGGCCACGCCGGCGGCGCCGTGCGCCGGCAGTTCGAGTCCCTCGATGACGAAAGTGAAGACGCTGAGCTCCACGCGGACGATTCGGGTCATGGTCGCTTTCTCCTGCCGCCACAACGGTATAGTCCGGCGCGGAGGGACGAGTCAGCCCGATGGAACGCCAGGCGAGTGTCGGAGAGCAGCCGTAGAATTTCCTTCAATATGGTCATGTGAATTGCTGCCGTCCAAGAAGCGGAGCAGTATGATAGGTGAACGCTGCGAATTGACGTGTGGCGCGCATTATTGAGTTTAGCCGCGCGTTCGGGAGGAAATCCCATGATGACGCGTTCCGGTCTGTTTCGTTCCCGGTACTTCTTGCCCCTCGTGGCGACGCTCTTGCTGGCTCATCCTGCGCGCGTCTGGGCCCAGGCCAGCGCGCCTGAGATCCGACCAGAAGGGGTCTATCTCGACCAGGGATGGGACCGCAACGCGGTGCAAAAGTGGTACCATGTCGATCAGGGCACCGTCTTCATGCCCGCGGAGTGGTTCGCCGCACTGGAGCAGGCGTCGGGCGACGCGCTGTTCATCGCGCCCGATCACATGGCACGGCTCGGCTTCCTGCCCGATACGCCGGACGCCGTCAGCAACCCGCTTGGCCTGCCCGTCGGTTTCTCCAGGCGGCAACTAAGCTTTGCCGATGTGCCCGCCACGCAGCAATATCCGGAGCAGCAGTATCAGTTCTGGTCGCAGAAGGGCGGCAGCTGGGTAGGGCTGACCTGCTCGGGCTGTCACACCGGCGAACTCACCTATCGCGGCCAGCGGATTCGCCTCATCGGCGCGCCGGCACATCTCGACCTCGAAGCGTTCGAGACGGAGCTTGCGGCCGCCCTCGGCGCGACCATGGCCAACGCGGCGAAGTTCCTGCGCTTCACGGAACGGGTGAACAAACTCGGCGTCGCCGTCGCTCCCGACGACCTTGGCGACGATGTCGGGTTATTCCTCAAGCTCCGAGGGCAGTTGAAGGCAGCCTCGGCCCTCGGCGCAGCGAAGGAGGACACGACCCTCCCGACCGCGATCGGCTTCGGCCGCCTCGACGCCCTCGGCACCGGCGGCAATCTGTTCCTTGCCGACCCGCTCGATGAGCCGCGCAACTACCAGCCCACCACCGCGCCGGTGCGCTACCCAATGCTGTGGGACACGCCGTATTTCGACTGGGTGCTGTACAACGCCTGCATCAGCGGCGGGATCGTGCGCAACGTGGTCGAGGACCTCGGCGTCGGCGCGCCGATCGACCCGGCCACTTACCTGACCGGGCCGGTGCGCCACGCGCTGCAGATGGACGCCATCGTCACGATCGATCAGATGCTGACGACGCTGCAGTCACCATCTTGGCCCGAGGTGATTCTCGGCCTGATCGACCAGACGAAGGCCGCCCAGGGCAAGGGCATTTTCGAGCTGCGCTGCGCCACCTGCCACCAGGTCATCGACCGGACCACGCATCAGGGAGTGACCGCCAGCGGTGGCACGCCGCCGCCCGGTCTCACCGTCAAGACCGTGCCACTCGACACCATCGGCACCGATCCGCTGCAGGCGCGGAACAGTGCCAAGCGCCGCGTGACCTTCAAGAACATCGGCAGCCCGACGCAAATGGCGTTCATGGACGCGATCGGGGATATTTCGAAACGTATCGCTGCGCAATGGGCGGCCCTGTCGCCGGCGAATACCCAAATCGAGCGGCAGATCGACGGCAGTAACGGCGGCCAGTTTCGCGCCTCGCTCGCCTATCGCGCCCGTCCGCTCAACGGCCTGTGGGCGACGCCGCCGTATCTGCACAACGGCTCGGTGCCGAGCATGATGGACCTGCTCAGCCCTTGGGCCCAGCGCCCGCGCATGTTCTATGTCGGCAGCTGGGAATACGACCCCAAGCGCATGGGCCTGGCTGTCGGCAGCCCGTACGCGGGCGCGTTTGCGTTCGATACCCGGCTGCCGGGCAACTCGAACGCGGGCCACGAATATGGAACCGATCTCAACGAGACGGACCGGGAGGCGCTGATCGAGTACCTCAAGACGCTCTGATCGCGCTTGCGGGCGCCGGCCGCTGCGCCCCGAGCCGCGGGGTTGCACGGCGGGGCGGCGCGGGGAACAGTGGTCGGCATGACCGCCGCGCCGTGGGACGCGCTCTGGCTAAACGTCTCGGCCGCCACGATGGCGCCGGGCAGCCCGGCGTACGGCCTGATTACCGACGCCGCCGTCGGGATCGTGGAGGGCCGGCTCGCCTATGTCGGCCCGCGCGCCGGCCTGCCCGACACGCCCGCCGCCCTTGCGCGGGACGTGCGCGACGGGGAGGGCGGAGTGATGACGCCCGGCCTGATCGACTGCCACACGCATCTCGTCTACGGCGGCAACCGCGCGCGCGAGTTCGAGATGCGGCTTGGCGGCGCCAGTTACGAGGCGATCGCGCGGGCCGGAGGCGGCATTCTCGCAACGGTGCAGGCGACGCGCGCGCTCGACGAAGACGCGCTGGTCGCGGCCGCGCTGCCGCGGCTCGATGCGCTGCTGCGCGAGGGCGTGACGACGGTCGAGATCAAGTCCGGCTACGGGCTCGAGACCCATGCCGAATTGCGCCAGTTGCGCGCGGCCCGCCGCCTCGGCGCGCTGCGGCCGGTGGCGGTGCGCACCACCTTCCTCGGCGCGCACGCGGTGCCGCCGGAGCACGATGCCGACGCCTATGTGGACCTGATCGTGCGCGAGATGCTGCCCCTGGTCGCGGCCGAGCGTCTCGCCGACGCGGTGGACGCGTTCTGCGAGACAATCGCGTTCACGCCCGCGCAGACGCGGCGGGTGTTCATGCGGGCGCAGGCGCTTGGATTGCCGGTGAAGCTCCACGCCGAGCAGCTTTCCAATCAGGGCGGCGCCGCCCTGGCGGCGGAGTTTTCCGCGCTCTCCGCCGATCACCTGGAATGGCTCGACGCAGCCGGGGCGGCGGCGATGGCGCGCGCCGGCACCGTCGCCGTGCTGTTGCCGGGCGCGTTCTACACGCTGCGCGAGACGCGCGTGCCGCCGGTGGCGCTGCTGCGCGAGCACGGCGTGCCGATCGCGCTCGCCACCGACTGCAATCCCGGTAGTTCGCCTGTGACCTCGCTGCTGCTGATGCTGAACATGGGCTGCACGCTGTTCCGCCTGACGCCGGAGGAGGCACTGGCCGGCGTCACGCGCAACGCGGCGCGCGCCCTCGGCCTCAACGATCGCGGCGTGCTGCGCGCCGGCATGCGCGCGGACGCGGTGCTCTGGCGCATCGCGCATCCGGCCGAGCTTGCCTACGACATCGGCCTCTGCCCGCGCATCGCGACGGTGCGCGCAGGCGAGGCTCTTGCGTGAGGGCGTCATGACCGAGCCAGTCCGCCTCGACAACGCCCGCACCATCCGCGCCCCCCGCGGCCCGGAGCGCAGTTGCCGCTCCTGGCAGAGCGAGGCGGCGCTGCGGATGCTGATGAACAACCTCGACCCCGACGTGGCGGAGCATCCGGAGGCGCTGGTCGTCTACGGCGGCATCGGTCGCGCCGCGCGCAACTGGGAAGCGTTCGACCGCATCGCGGCCTGCCTGCGCCGTCTCGGCGAGGACGAAACGCTGCTGGTGCAATCCGGCAAGCCGGTGGGCATCTTCCGCACCCACGCCGACGCGCCGCGCGTGCTGATCGCCAATTCCAACCTGGTGCCGCATTGGGCGACCTGGGCGCACTTCAACGAACTCGACCGCCGCGGCCTGATGATGTACGGGCAGATGACCGCCGGCTCCTGGATCTACATCGGCAGCCAGGGCATCGTGCAAGGCACCTACGAGACGTTCTGCGAGGTCGCGCGGCAGCACTACGGCGGCGATCTGGCCGGCCGATGGATTCTCACCGCCGGCCTCGGCGGCATGGGCGGCGCGCAGCCGCTCGCGGCAACCATGGCGGGCGCGTCGCTGTTGGCGGTCGAATGCCAGCCGAGCCGGCTGGAGATGCGCCTGCGCACCGGCTATCTCGATCGCCAGACCGCCGATCTGGACGAGGCGCTCGGCTGGATCGCGGCGGCGTGCCGGGAGCGGGGTGCGATGTCGGTCGGCCTGCTCGGCAACGCCGCTGACATCTTCCCGGAACTCGTCCGCCGTGGGGTGCGGCCGGACGTGGTGACGGACCAGACGTCGGCACATGATCCGGCCAACGGCTATCTGCCGGCCGGCTGGACGCTGGCGGAGTGGGAAGCGAAGCGTGAGACCGACCCGGCTTCGGTCGCCGCCGCGGCGAAACGCTCGATCCGCACCCATGTCGAGGCCATGCTGGCCTTCTTCCGAAGCGGCGTACCCACCCTCGACTACGGCAACAACATCCGTCAGATGGCAAAGGAAGAAGGCCTGGCCGACGCTTTCGCCTTTCCGGGGTTCGTGCCGGCCTATATCCGCCCGCTGTTCTGCCGCGGCATCGGCCCGTTCCGGTGGGCGGCACTTTCCGGCGACCCCGAGGACATTTTTCGCACCGACGCGAAGGTGCGCGAGCTGATCCCCGATGACGCGCATCTGCATGCCTGGCTCGACCTCGCGGCGAAGCGCATCCGCTTTCAGGGGCTGCCGGCGCGCATCTGCTGGGTCGGGCTCGGGCAGCGCGATCGGATCGGGCTCGCGTTCAACGCGATGGTGGCGTGCGGCGAGTTGCGCGGCCCGATTGTGATCGGGCGCGACCATCTCGACGCGGGCTCGGTCGCGAGCCCGAACCGGGAGACGGAGGCGATGCGCGACGGCTCCGACGCCGTTTCCGACTGGCCGCTGCTGAACGCGTTGCTGAACACCGCGAGCGGCGCCACCTGGGTCTCGATCCACCATGGCGGCGGCGTGGGCATGGGGTTCTCGCAGCACGCCGGCATGGTGGTGGTCGCCGACGGGACCGAGGCGGCGGCGCGGCGGCTCGCGCGCGTGCTGTGGAACGACCCGGCGTCCGGCGTGATGCGCCACGCCGATGCCGGCTACGACGCCGCGATCGCGTGCGCGCGCGAACACGGCCTCGATCTGCCGTCGCTCACCGTATGAGGGTCGTGATCGTCGGCGGTGGCGCCATCGGCTCCTCGTCCGCCTATCATCTCGCCACGCATCCCGGCTTCGTGGGCGAGATCGTCGTGGTCGAGCGGGACCCGAGCTATGCGCGCGCTTCCTCGGCCCTCTCGGCGAGCGGCATTCGCCAGCAATTCTCGACACCGGTCAGCATCTGCATGTCGCAATACGGGCTCGCGTTCATCCGCGCCGCCGCGCGCGACCTGGCCGCTGACGGCGACGCGCCGGAACTCGGCTTCAAGGAGCACGGCTACCTGTTTCTCGCCACCGCGGCCGGCGTGGCGGCGCTGCGCGAGAACGTGGCGTTGCAGCGCGCGGCCGGCGCCCACATCGCACTGCTCGACGCCGCGCAACTGGGCGCGCGTTGGCCATGGCTGGCTACCGAGGGCCTTGCCGCCGGCGCGTTCGGTGAAAGCGGCGAGGGTTCCTTCGACGGACCCGCGCTGTTGCAGGCGCTGCGACGCAAGGCGCGCGCGCTCGGCGTGCGCTACGTCGCTCAGGAATGTCCTGGGTTCGTATGCGCCGGCGCCGATGTGCGGGGCGTGCGGCTCGGCGACGGCACCGTGCTCGACTGCGACGCGGCGGTGATCGCCGCCGGCGCGTGGTCGGGGCGTGTCGCCGCGATGCTCGATATCGCGATGCCGGTGGCGCCGCGCAAGCGCATGGTCTTCGTCGTCGCCTGCCGGAGCGACCTGCCGCGCTGCCCGCTGGTCATCGATGCGAGCGGCATCTGGTTCCGCCGCGAGGGTGCGCATTTCCTCACCGGCCGTTCGCCCGGCGAGGACGAGCCCGATCCCGACGAGCCGCCGCTGACGGTCGAGGAGGACATGTTCTTCGACCGCATCTGGCCGACGCTCGCCGCGCGGGTGCCGGCGTTCGAATCGCTGAAGCTCGCCTCGTCCTGGGCCGGCTATTACGAGCTGAACCTGTTCGATCACAACGGCATCGTCGGCCGGCATCCGGCCCTGGCGAACGTGGTCTTCGCCGCCGGCTTCTCGGGCCACGGCATGCAGCACTCGCCGGCGACCGGCCGCGGCGTCGCCGAGCTGATCGCGGACGGCCGCTTCACTACCCTCGATCTTTCGCCGCTCGGCTGGCAGCGCGTGATCGAGAACCGGCCGCTGTGGGAGCGCAACGTGGTCTGAGCGGCGATCGGCTATAGTGACGCGGCATGAGACGAGAGGCAGGAGGAAGCGATGGGCATGTTTGATCTGACCGGCAAGGTCGCGATCGTCACCGGCGGCAATGGCGGCATCGGGCTCGGCATCGCCGAGGGCCTCGTGGAGTGCGGGGCGAGCGTGCTGCTCACCGGCCGCAACGCGAAGAAGGGAGAGGCGGCGGCGCGCGGGCTCGGCGCCAAGGCGGTGTTCGAGGTGGCGGACGTCGCGCGGCAGGCCGACTGCGCGCGCCTGGTGCAAGCCGCGGTCACGCAGTTCGGACGGCTCGACATCCTCGTGAACAACGCCGGCATCTCGGTCCGCAAGACGCCGCAGGAGTTCACCGAGGCGGACTGGCACCGCGTGATCGACACCAACCTCTCCGGCACGTTCTTCCTCTGCCAGGCGGCCTATCCGGAGTTCCGCCGTGTCGGCGGCGGGAAGATCATCAACATCGCCTCGGTGAACGCCATCCTCGGCGCGCCGCACAACGTCCCCTACGCCGCGAGCAAGGGCGGGGTGGCGGCGATGACGCGCGGGCTCGCCACCGCCTGGGCCGGCGACAACATCCAGGTGAACGCCATCCTGCCCGGCTGGGTGGAGACGGAGATGACGGACAGCGCCAAGGCGCACATCCCCGGCCTCACGGAAGCCGTCGTGTCGCGCACGCCCGCCGGCCGCTGGGGCAAGCCGCGCGACCTCGCCGGCCTCGCGGTGTTCCTCGCCGGGCCCTCGTCCGACTGGGTTACCGGCACGTCGATGCTCTGCGACGGCGGCTATTCCATCCGCGCCTGAGCGCAGCGGGGACGCACATGGCGCTGAACCGCCGCCTCGTCATCGACGTGGGGATGAGCGAGGGCAACGACACCGAGTTCTATCTCCGCAAGGGCTTCGACGTGGTCGGTGTGGAGGCCGACCCCGCGCTGCACGCCGGGCTCGAAGCGCGCTTCGCCGATGCGATCGCCGCCGGGCGACTGCGCATCGTCAAGCGCGCGGCGGCCAGGGTCGCGGGCCAGAGCGTCACCTTCTGGCATGACACGCGCGAGCAGGGGCATTCCTCGCTCGACCGCCGCGACCGGGCGGAGCGCGACGTCGAGGCGTTTCAGATCGCGACCATCGACTGGGCGGAGCTCTGCGCCGTCGCGGGCGTCCCGTACTACCTCAAGATCGACATCGAGGGCGGTGAGCCGGCGTTCCTCGAGGGCATGATCGGCACGCCGGAGCCGCCGCCCTACATCTCCGCCGAGGTGCAGACCTTCGCGCCGATCGAGCTGTTCCGTCGCATCGGATACACGCAGTTCCGGCTGATCAACCAGAACATCTGGCCCGGCGTGGCGCCGCCGCAGCCGCCGCGTGAGGGCGCCTACGTGCCCGACCCGAAGCGCGGCAATTGGTCCGGGCTGTTCGGCCGCGAGCTGCCGGGGACGCGCTGGTTCTCCTTCGATGAGATCAGCGAGATTCACGCGACAATCCACCGGCTCTGGACGCACGAGACGCTCATCACCGGCTGGATGGACTGCCACGCGCATCGCCCGGAGGTGGCCGAGGCAGCGCCGGCCTGACCGCGAGGGCGTGCGGCGGGCCGGCGCCGCGCTTCAGTGGACCGGGATCATCAGGTGCTCATACTGCGTGTCCGGCCACATCACGTAGGGCTTGCTCGGGTCCGGATCGGCGGTGCGCTGATAACCGACCATCGTCTTGACGACGGGGCCGAGGATCATGACGTGCGGACCGGTTTTCACCCAGTGGTTGTCGGGCGCCGGCGCGGTCGCGTACGGATCCGTGTTGCTGGTGCCCGCGTCGCCGGCGAGCATGTACATGAAGCCGGTCTTGTCGGGCGGTGCCGCCTTGCTCATCAGGGCGTGGCCCCACTCCATGCCCACCGGATCGGCACACATCGGCGTTCCGTCCGGCAGCACCATACAGGCGAAGTCGTTGCTGCCTTTGCGCAGCGTGCGCATCGACCCGTCCTCGTTCATGGCGACGACGCTGGCACCGTTGGCGATCGCGGGCGGTGCCGCGGCCATCGCCTTGGTGATGTAGTCGGCGTCGCTCATCTTCGCCTGCTGCGCGTGCACGCTCGCCGTGAAAGCGAACAACGAGAGGGCCGCAAGCGACACTTGCATTCGTCCCGACATGGCATCTCTCCGCAATCTCTGGATATCTGAGGGCGGCGCGGGATCCGTCCCAGGTCCGCGCCCGGCGTCACGCCACGGAGGCGGAGGCGGGCTGCGGCAGTTCCCGCTGATCACACGATGCGCCGTGGGCCGGCGGCCCAGCAATGGCGTTCGGGGCTCAGCACGCAGAAGTGTCGCCGAAGCACGGCGTGACGGCCGGGCGGCGAAGTGCGCCACCCGGCGCCTGCGCGCCTTCCGACGTGCCGGTGAAATTGCAGTCTGCCGGAGGCCGTCTCGTCGCCCTCGTGGGTGGTGATGGCGAGCGCCTGCGCCGCATGGGCGTCGATTTTGTCGGCGAGCCACGTGTCGACCGTGCCGATCTTCGTGGCTCCGCCCGGGCAAACCCAGATCCCGTGCATGTCGTCGCACCGGTTTGGAGTCACGAACGACAGCTTAGACGCTGGCGGCCACACCCGAATTTCATGACGTGCCGAAGATGCCGCGATGAGCCGGCGCTCAAAGTCTCCCCACCTTTGATTGAGAAACCGGTGTCGCGGTGGAACCGTCGCGTGCTGCATGCGGTGGGCAGGGGCCTTACCCCGCGGACCCGATCTGTTCGCTGAGCTGCGTGGGGTTGGTCGCGTCGGTGCCGCTGTCGTCCTGGGAGGCGATGTCCGACGCGCCGCCGGCCTCGTGCGCGCGGTGGTGGTGATGGTGGTGCTGCGCGGCGCCGGTTCCGTCGGTGCCGTCCGCATCCGTGCTGCGGGAGGTGCCCGAACCGCTGAGCGACGCCGTCGTCGCACCCCCGCTGCTCGTCGCGCCGGTCTCCTGCAATTGCAGCAGGATTGCCTGGAGTTCGGAGGCAATCTGCGAATTCGAGATGCCGCCGTTCGCGACCGTAGCACCCGTCGTTGCGGAGGTGCCGGAACTGGACGCGGTGCCGGAAGTGGTGGCCGACGTGGGGCTGCCGCCGCCGAGCGCGGCGCTCAGCGCGGCGGAGGCGGGCTGCCAGAGGGCGGAGAACAGGCTGATCGACATGGCGGGGTCCTTCGCTTGCCGTGTGCCCCGCGAAACAGCACGCCGCATGCCAGACGCGCGAACGGCGCAAAGTCCCGAAAAGGCGCGCTGCTCCCGGCAGATCCTGCCCGGTGCGGCAGGATCTGCCCGGCTGAAACGTCGCGCCCCGCTCAGACGCCCCGCCGCTGCTTCGCCCGTCCCTGCTGCCACTGCGCCGCGGCGGCCAGCACCTCCGCCCGCGCGCTCACCTCCGGCACACCCACTTCCCACCATGCCTCGTTCGGCGTCCAGCCATAGGCGTCGACGTCGATCGCGATCACCGAGGTCCGGTCGGCGGCGCGGGCGCGGGCGAGGGCGGCGTCGAGGTCGGCGATGCTCTCCACCCGCTCGCCATGCGCGCCCATGGCGCGCGCGTGGGCGGCGAAATCCACCTTCACGTCGCGCACGCGCCGGCAATCGGACAGCAGGTTGTTGAAGCTCGCATTGCCGCTCGCCCGCTGTAGCCGGTCGATCACCGCGAAGCCGCCGTTGTCGCACACGACGATGATCAGCTTGTGCCCGGTCATCACAGTGCTGAGGATGTCGGAGTTCATCAACAGATAGCTGCCGTCGCCCACCATCACGAAAACCTCGTGATCGGGGTTCGGCGAGTTTCGCACCCCAGCCGCCCGCGATCTCGTAGCCCATGCAGGAATAGCCGAACTCGATATCCACGCCGCCGAGTGCGGGGGCGCGCCAGTTCATGTTCAGCTCGCCCGGGAGCCCGCCGGCCGCGGTCAGCACCGTGTCGCCCGGCCGCGCCGCACGGTTCACCGCGCCGACCGTCTGCGCATAGGTCACGGGGATGTCGTTGCCGGCGCGCACGCGCGCCTCGGTCGCGGCGTTCCACGCGGCGTAGCGGCTCTCGGCAAGCTTCGCCCACGCCTCCGGTACAACAAAACCCTCCAGCGCCTCGTCGAGGATGTCGAGTGCCACGCGCGCATCGGCGACCACCGGCAGCGCCATGTGCTTGGTCGCATCGAAGCGTGCCGCGTTCACGGTGACGATGCGCAGCTCCGGGTTCTCGAACAGCGCCCAGGAGCCGGTGGAGAAGTCCTGCAGCCGCGTGCCGACCGCGATCAGCAGGTCGGCCTCGGCCGCCATCGCGTTCGCCGAGGCGGCGCCGAGCCCGCCGAGCGAGCCCACGTTGCAGGCGTGCGCGTGGGGCAGGGCCGCGCGCCCGGCGATGGTCTCCGCGACCGGAATGCGATGCCGCTCGGCAAAGGCGGCGAGGGCGGCCTCGGCCTGCGAATAGTGCACGCCGCCGCCGGCGATCAGCAGCGGCCGCTTCGCCGCCCGGATCGCCGCCGCCGCGTGACGGATCTCGGAAGGGTCGGGATGCGGCCGGCGCATCGCGCGCACCTGCCGCTCGAAAAACTTGACCGGATAGTCATAGGCTTCCGACTGCACATCCTGCGGCAGCGCCAGAAACGCCGGCCCGCACTCGGCCGGGTCGAGCAGCACCGCGAGCGCTTGCGGCAGCGAGGCGAGCAACTGCGAGGGGCGGGTGATCCGGTCCCAGTAGCGTGTCACGGCGCGGAAGGCGTCGTTCACCGTGATCGACGGGTTGCCGAAATGCTCCACCTGCTGCAGCACCGGGTCGGGCAGGCGGTGGGCGAAGGTGTCGCCGGAGAGCAGCAGCACCGGCAGGCGGTTGGCGTGGGCGACACCGGCGGCGGTGACCATGTTGGTGGCGCCCGGCCCGATCGAGGAGGCGGCGAACATGAAGCGCCGCCGTCGCATCGCCTTGGCATAGGCGACCGCGGCGAGCGCCATGCTCTGCTCGTTCTGTCCGCGCCAGGTGGGGAACACGCTCCCGGCGGCCTGCAGCGGCTCGCTCAGACAGGTCACGTTGCCGTGCCCGAAGATCGCGAACCCGCCGGCGATCAGCGGCACTTCCTGTCCGTCGATCTCGGTGAACTGCGCCGCCAGATAGCGCACCAGCGCCTGCGCCATGGTCAGCCGCACGGTTTGCATTGCTCCCTCCCATCCGGCGCATTGCTGCCGGTTCGCCTGCGGCCGCAATTGAGTCGAGCCGGCGCGACCGGTGTCAAGCGTGGTTACGCCGCGCCCTCAGCCAGCCGCGCTTGTCGGCAGGGAAAAAGTCTCGCGCACCGGCCGGCAAAGAAAAACGCGAGTTGCGGGAACAGTGCCCCTGCCGGCGGACACCAGCGCGCGCACGACCGGCGTTTGCGTTCGCTTCGGCACACGCCGTTTCGCGCAGGCGCCGATGGAGCCGATCCGGTGAAGGCTTGACAGGCCTTCGCTTCGATCCAGTTCCCGTCCGCGCCGCAAAACAACGGCGGCTCGGAGGAAACTGAAAATGTCCATGAACCAAACTCGCCGTGACGTCCTGACGACGTTCACGGCGCTCGCGGCTGCCTCGTCCGTGGCCGCGGCGACGACGCGCAGCGCCGACGCAGCAGCTGCCGACCCGGCGCTCAGCCCATCGCTCGGCGAGGTCGATCAGGCCCTGCGCCAGGCCGTCAACGCAAAGACCGTGCCCGGTGTCGCCGCCATCGGGGCGAACGAGAAGGGCATCGTCTACGAAGGTGCCTTCGGGCCGGGCGTCACTGCCGACAGCGTCTTCTGGATCGCCTCGATGACGAAGGCGATCACGGCGACCGCCGCGATGCAGTTGGTCGAACAGGGCAAGCTTTCGCTCGAACAGCCGATGGGCAAGCTGCTGCCGCAGCTCGAATCGCCGAAGGTGCTGGTGGGCTTCGACGCGAGCGGCGCGCCCCAACTGCGGCCGGCGAAGCGCCCGATCACGCTGCGCCATCTGCTCACGCATACCGCCGGCTTCACGTACAGCATCTGGAGCGAACCGATGACCCAGTACGAGAAGGTCACCGGCACGCCCTTCATCGGCGACTGCAAGAACGCCTCGTTCACCGCGCCGCTCGAGTTCGACCCGGGTGACCGCTGGCAGTACGGGATCAACATCGACTGGGTCGGCAAGGCGGTGGAGGCGGTGAGCGACCAGTCGCTGGAAATCTACTTCCGCGAGAACATCTTCGCGCCGCTCGGCATGGCCGACAGCGGCTTCCTCATCAGCTCGGCGCAGAAGGCGCGCGTGGTGCCGATGAGCAGCCGCAAGGCCGACGGCTCGCTGGAGCCGATCGCGTTCGAGATGCCGCAGCGCCCGGAGTTCTTCATGGGCGGCGGCGCCATGTTCAGCACGCCACGCAACTACATCGCGTTCCTGCAGATGCTGCTGCACGGCGGCACGTTCAACGGGGCCCGCGTGCTGAAGCCGGAGACGGTCGCCATGATGGAGCAGAACCACATCGGCGATCTGAACGTCACAACCCTGAAGACGGCCCACCCCCAAACCTCGAACGACGCCAATCTGTTTCCCGGGATGGTGCACAAATGGGGCCTGTCGTTCGACATCAACACCGAGCCCGGGCCGGCGGGGCGGAGTGCAGGCAGCATCGCCTGGGCCGGGCTGTTCAACACGTATTTCTGGCTTGATCCGAGCAAGCGCGTCACCGGCACCATCATGACGCAGCTTCTGCCGTTCGCTGACGCTGACGTCCTGAAGCTGTTCGCGACGTTCGAACGGGGCATGTACTCGGCGACTGCCTAGCCCTGGCGGCCGGGTGCCGGGCGGGACCGCGAGCGCGTCCCGCCCGCGCGCTGCCGATCGGGGCGGGACGGCGCGCGAAACCGCCTCGCTCGGGCCGTAAAATATGCGCATCATGTCGCCGTCGGGCCGGGGCGGTGACGGAAGCATGGATCATCCAGCGAGCCGGGTGCACATCCCGCATGTGCTGGCGGCGCGCATCGCGCGCCATCGGGCCGCCGCCGCGGCACGCGCGCGCAAGGGCCTGTTCGCGCGGCTCGGCCCCGGGCTGATCACCGGCGCGTCAGACGACGACCCCAGCGGCATCGCGACCTATTCGCAGGCCGGCGCGGCGTTCGGCTACGCGCTGTGCTGGGTGATGCTGTTCTGCTTTCCGCTGATGGCGGCGATCCAGGAAATCAGCGCCCGCATCGGCCGCGTCACCGGGCAGGGCATCGCCGGCAACCTGCGCGCCCACTACCCGCCCTGGCTGCTGCGCGTGATCGTCGGTCTGCTGCTTGCCGCCAACATCATCAACCTCGGTGCGGATCTCGGCGCGATGGCGGCGGCGCTGCAACTGCTCATCGACGGCCCCGCCTGGCTCTACGCCGTCGGCTTCGCGTTGCTCTGCGTCTGGCTCGAAGTGTTCTCCCGCTACGAACGCTACGTGGCGATCCTGAAGTGGACCAGCTTCGTGCTGCTCGCCTACGTCGCCGTGGCGCTCGCAGTGCACGTGCCGTGGGGGGAGGTGCTCTACCGAACCCTGGTCCCGCATCTTGAGCTCACCGCCGACTATGTCGTCACTGTGGTCGCGGTGCTCGGCACCACGATTACGCCCTATTGCTTCTTCTGGCAGTCCTCGCAGGAGGCGCAGGACGAGCGGATCGACCCCGCCGCCCACACGCTGCTTGAGGCGCCGGAGGAGGCGCGGGCCGAGATCCGCCGCATGCGCTTCGACACCTATGTCGGCATGGGCTACTCGAACCTCGTCAGCCTGTTCATCATCGTCAGCACCGCGGCGACCCTGCACGCGCACGGCATCACCGACATCGCCACCTCTGCCCAGGCCGCTGAGGCGCTGCGGCCGATTGCCGGCCCGCTCGCCTTCGCCCTGTTCGCCGCGGGTATCATCGGCATCGGCCTGCTCGCGGTCCCGGTGCTCGCCGGCTCCGGCGCCTATGCGTTGGGCGAGGCGCTCGGCTGGACCACCGGGCTCGACCGCCGGCCACTCGATGCCAAGGCGTTCTACGGCACGATCGCGGTCTCGACGCTGATCGGCACGCTCATCAATTTCATCCATCTCGACCCGATCCGCGCGCTGTTCTGGTCGGCCGTGATCAACGGCGTGGTCGCAGTGCCGCTCATGGTGATGATCATGCTGATGGCGATCCGTTACGACGTGATGGGGCGCTTCGTCCTGCCGCCAGCGCTGCGGGTGATGGGCTGGGTGTGCACCGGGGTGATGGCGCTCGCGGTCGCCGTCATGTTCGCGACGCTGTAGGCGGCCGACCTCTGCGTCGCGCGCAGGGCCGGGCTGGCGTGTGGCGAATGCGAGTGACTTGCAATTGCGCGCCGAACCGGGCACAAGCGGCCGGCCAGTCGGGGACCGCCGCCGGATGTATGTCTGTCTCTGCAATCGCCTGACCGACCGCGCCATCCGCGACGCGGTCGCCGCCGGGGCCGGGCGGGTCGCCGAGGTCTATCGTGCCTGCGGTTGCGCCGCGCAATGCGGCGCCTGCTGCCGCACCGTGCGCCAGCTCCTCGAGGAGGCGGCCTACCCGCTTGGCCGCCCGCTGCTCGCTGCGGCAGAGTAGCCGCGGCGGCCGCGGCCTTCGTCCACCGGTCGGTTGCTGCCCCAGGACCCGGAGGGCTCGATGAAAGCTGATCCAAAAGTAATCGAATATCTCAACACCGTTCTCACCAACGAGCTTACGGCCATCAATCAGTATTTTCTTCACGCCAGAATGCTGGAGCACTGGGGCGTTACCAAGCTCGGCCGTCACGAATACAAGGAATTGATCGAGGAGATGCGCCACGCGGACGCGCTCATCAAGCGCATCCTGTTCCTCGACGGCGTGCCGAACCTCCAGCGCCTCGACCCGCTGCTCATCGGCGAGTTCCGCGAGGAGATCCTGCGCTGCGATATGAAGCTCGAGCTCAAGGCCGTCGGCGACCTGCGCGAGGCCATTCCGTACTGCGAGAGCGTGCGCGACTTCGCCACCCGCGACCTCTTCTCGGAAATCCTCCGCGACGAGGAGAACCACATCGACTTCATGGAGACGCAGTTCGACCTGATCGCGCGGATCGGCATGGAGCACTGGATCCAGCTCAACAGCGGGTCCGCCGACGACAGCTGAGGCGGGGCCCGGCTTGCCGGGACGCTTCGCGCGCGCGACAAACGCGGGGTCGTTCACACACGCTCTACGCGCGCGTGACCGACTCTGCGTCGAGCGCGAGCGTTCGGCTCGGTGAGACCAACGGTGCAACGGCTCATGGGAAGGATCAGGCTCAAGGCACTGGCTTCACCGTCCATCGATCACACCGGCCAATTAGATCGTAAAGCAGCGTTCCACCGTCGATAACACTGATCGTTCCGAGTTTGCGTTCGGATTGCCATTCCGTCGAGCACTGCCGCGCCCGTTCCTGGAGCCAGCTATGTTCAGGATGTTCGCCGCCAATGGCACGAACGACGTCGGCAGGGTGATTGCTGTACACTAGGATGTCGTGAAACTCAGCGGGCCTGTAGCCTTTGATCATCGCGACCTTGGCACTGACTGCATCGAGCACCTTTGTGCACCATTCATGTTCCGGCTCGTCGCCGAGCCATCCATCATCGAGGCTCTTGGGCACATGGCATTCTCGCTCGAGTTTGGTCAGGGTGCTTTGAAACGCCTCCGTGGTGGCTTGGGTGATCTCGAGCCCCCGGATGACCTTCGAGAACATGATCATGAAGTCCGGGCTTTCACCCATTGTGATGGCGCAAGGATAATTCGACAACCCATTGGTCGCGAGGGTTTCCAGGTAACGCCGAAAGCAAAAGAGCTCCATGTCCTCTTTGCTCCGCTTGTCGGGGCCGGTGCGCGGTCCCACCCGCCTGCCAATATTGCGTAGCCGGCGTACCAGCGAGTGGCAATCACTGGCGCACAAAAAGAATTCCTCTCTCGTCATGAGCGTGAGCGGTCCAAGCAGTTAGCTACCGCCGTCTTGCGTCGGGCAAACACGGCCAGGCAGCGTGAATTGCCTCGGACGCCAGAATCACAAAATCTTCGTTGAGCCGCGTGGGGTGCTCTTCTAAAAACTTGTTCACGACCCTGTACGATTTGGCCCATCGGGACACTTGCCGGCATGCAAGCGGAGCGATAGCCCTTCATAAACCCCTGCACGACATAGAGGGCACCGAAGCATGCGCCCGCCCTGAACATCGTCTGTTCGTCGGCGGCCGCTCCAGCGACAAATTCCTCACAGCCCGGTAGATAATAGTTGCCGCTTTGCGGGTCGTCCTGCGCGTTCGCACGCCACGAAGCCGACGCAAGAAAGACCGCCAGGATCAACGCAGGGTATCTCGATATGTACGCCGTCACCGGTGACGCCGTCGGAGCCCTCACGCTGGAACATGGGCCTGTCTCAGTCAACACCTCACCATAGTAGCGCATGTGGTCGGAGCCCTTGGTGCTCTGATCGATCGGTCGGGGCGGGTCGTATGCAGCTGGGAGAGCGGTAACTCGTCCCCCGCTGCTCATCCCCCCGCCGGCAACGTCGGGCGCCGGGTCTTGCCGCGGCGTGCGGGCGGCGCGACAACGTTTCCCCGTCGTCCGCCCGCAGGCCCCCACCATGTCCGACCGCCCCCGCAAAACCCCGGCCGAACTGCGTTCCATGCGCTGGTTCGGCCCCGACGACTTGCGCAGTTTCGGCCACCGCAGCCGGGCCAAGCAGATGGGCTGGATGCGCGACGAGTTCACCGGCCGGCCGGTGATCGGCATCCTCAACACCTGGAACGACTTCAACACCTGCCACACCCACTTCCCGGCACGCGTGGACGACATCAAGCGCGGTGTGCTGGAGGCGGGGGGATTCCCGGTCGAACTGCCCGCGCTCTCGCTCGGCGAGCAGTTCATGAAGCCGACCACGATGCTCTACCGCAACTTCCTCGCGATGGAGGTGGAGGAGCTGATCCGCGCGCACCCGGTCGACGGCTGCGTGCTCATGGGCGGATGCGACAAGACCACGCCCGCGCTGCTGATGGGCGCGCTTTCGGCGAACCTGCCCTCGATCTACGTGCCCGCCGGCCCGATGCTGCGCGGCCACTGGCGCGAGGCGACGCTCGGCTCGGGCACGGATGTGTGGAAATACTGGGACGACCGTCGCGCCGGAAAGATCGGCGAGAAGGAGTGGGGCGAGATCGAGGACGGCATCGCGCGCTCCGCCGGCACCTGCATGACGATGGGCACGGCGGCGACCATGATGTCGCTCGCCGAGGCGATGGGCATCAGCCTGCCCGGCGCCTCGGCGATTCCCGCCGTCGACTCCAACCACGTCCGCATGGCGTGCGCGAGCGGGCGGCGCATCGTCGGCATGGTGTGGGAGGATCTGCGCCCCACCGACATTCTCACCCGTGCTGCGTTCGAGAACGCGATCATGGTCGACATGGCGATCGGCGGCTCGACCAACGCGATCGTGCATCTGCTTGCGATGGCCGGGCGCGCCGGCGTGCCGCTCGACATGGACACGTTCGACCGGGTGGCGCAGGGCGTGCCGCTGCTCGCCAACATCCGTCCCTCCGGCGCCTATCTGATGGAGGATTTTTACTACGCGGGCGGCCTGCCGGCGTTGCTCGCGGCTCTCGCGCCGCGCCTGCATCTCGATGCGCGCACCGTCACCGGCGTCTCGCTCGGCGAGGCCATCGCGGGTGCGCGCGCCTACAACGAAGACGTGATCCGCTCGCTCGACAATCCGGTGAAGCCCGCCGGCGGCACCGCGGTCCTGCGCGGCTCGCTCGCGCCCAACGGTGCCGTCATCAAGCCCACGGCGGCGGAAGAGCGGCTTTGGGTGCATGAAGGCCCGGCCTTGGTCTTTTCCGACATCCGCGACCTGAAGGCGCGCGTGGACCGCGACGACCTGCCGGTCACGCCCGACAGTGTGCTGGTGCTGCAGAACGCGGGGCCGGTGGGCGCGCCCGGCATGCCGGAATGGGGGCAGCTTCCCGTTCCCCGCAAGCTGCTGCAGCAGGGCGTGCGCGACATCGTGCGCATCTCGGATGCACGGATGAGCGGCACGAGCTACGGCGCCTGCGTGCTGCACGTCGGCGCCGGAAGCGGCGGTGGGCGGCCCGCTCGGCCTGGTGCGCGACGGCGACCGCATCCGCCTCGATGTTCCCGGGCGGCGGCTCGATCTTCTGGTGCCGGAGGATGAGATGGCCCGCCGCCGCGCCGCCTGGACGCCGCCGCCACTGACGGGCGGCGATCGTGGCTACGTCGCGCTCTATCGGCGTTCGGTCACGCAGGCCGACCAGGGCTGCGATTTCGACTTTTTACGCGGGCGGCCGGGCGAATCGCCGGAGCCCCAGATCTTCTGATCGCCGCTCTTCCCATTGCCTTGCGTCACGAAGGCGTGAGGCCGCCTGCGCGGTTTTCCGTTGCGGTCGTACGGGCGTCGATCCTAACTTCACTGTTAGATCAATCCGGCCGCTGCCGCGGCAACGAAGCGCCGAGTTGCGGCGCGGCTTCAACGATGTTTCGAACTGCCGGCCGAACCGTGACGGGCGTGCGGCGATAGGCGCGCGACCCGGCATGGCACGTCGTCGGCGTGCATTGCCGGAGGGAACCGATCATGCCAGCGCCGCACGGCCGCGTTTCGCTTGCCAGCAGCGAACGTCCGCTGCGCGCACGGGGGGCGCCGGCTCGCGCCGCTCGACGCGCATGCGCTGCTCTCGGTCACGTTCGTGCTGCGCACGCGGCCCGACGGGCAGCCGGTGCCGGATTTCCGCCACTGGCAGAGCACGCCGCTCAGCCGCCGGCGCCGCGTGAGCGTCGCCGAATTCGCGCGCTTCCACGGCGCGCATCCGGACGACCTCGCCGCCGTCGCCGCCTTCGCGGCATCGCACGGCATGAGCGTGCTGGAGCGCGACGCCGCGAGTGCGACGCTGGTCGCGCGCGGCACCGTCGCGCAGATGAACGCGGCGTTCGGAATCGCGCTCTGCGACTGCAAGTCGCCGCTGCACACGCCGCGCGACCGGCGGTTGCATCACGGGCATGACGGGCGGCGGCGCGCGCCCGGCAAGCAGCATCATCGCGGCTTCGAGGGGCCGGTGCATCTGCCGCCGGAGCTCGACGGCATCGTCATGGCCGTGTTCGGCCTCGACAACCGCATCCTCGGCGGCGTGAACGGCGCCAGCGGCGATCCGCCGGGCAGTTCGCAGCTGAGCGTGCCGACCATCGCCCAGCTCTACAACTTTCCCACCACCGGCGCCGCCGGCCAGACGCTCGGCATCTTCAACGGCGGTGGCAACTACGATCCCGCCGATATCGCGAGCTATATCGCCGGGCTTCCGTCCGGCTACACCACCGCGCCGACCGTGCAGGAAGTCGATCTCACCGTCGACGGCACCACCTACAAGAACGACAAGACCAAGGTCACCAGCCCGAGCAGCGGCGACTACGAGATCACGCAGGACATCGAGACGGCGGCGACGATCGCGCAGGGGGCGACGATTGCCGTCTACTGCACCGTCTCGAACGAAGACGGCTGGCTCGCCTTCCTGAAGGCCGCGCTGTTCCCCGCCGCCGGGCAGCCGGCGCCCTCGGTGCTGTCGAGCAGCTGGTTCATCAGTGCGGCCGACAATTCCGGCAGCGTCGGCTCGGGCGTGCAGGACACGCTTTCGGCGATGTTCGCGAAGGCGGCGCCGCTCGGCGTCAGCATCTTCATTGCCCTCGGCGACAGCGGGGCGGATTCCGGCCTCGGCGACGGCAAGTGCCACGTGCAGTATCCGGGCAGCGATCCCTGGGTCACCTCGGTCGGCGGCACCGTCATCGGCAACATCGTCAGCGGGCCGCCCACGACGTTCGACGAATGGGTATGGAGCGAGGAACCGAGCAGCGGCGCCACCGATGGTGGCGTGAGCGACTACTTTTCCACGCCGGCCTATCAGACCGACGCCGGCGTGAGCCCCACGTCGAAGAACGACAGCAAGGTGCGTCGTGGCGTTCCGGACATCGCCGGCAACTCCGCCGGCGGCAGCGCCTATTCCGGCCTCATCATCGGCGGCAGCGGCTTCTCCTATTACGGCACGAGCTGCGCTGCGCCGCTCTATGCCGGGCTCGCCGCGGCGCTGAACCAGGCGTTGGGCGAGCCGATCGGATTTCTCAATCCCACGCTCTATGCCTTCGGTGCCTCGGTTTGCCGCGATGTGACCACGGGCAACAACAATTCCAACGATGGCAGCAGCGCGCCGTACTACACGGCCGGCGCCGGCTGGGACGCCTGTACCGGCTGGGGCAGCATCAATGGCAACGCGCTGCTTCAGGTGTTTCAGGCGCTGTTCAAGAAACAGTGCGCGTTCATCATCGACGAGAGTACCTACGGCCAGGACGAGGTCGAGCTGCAACTGCCCGGCGCCGCCACCTTCCCTGCAGGCTGGGTGGAAGTGGACGGGTTCCGCCCGAGCGAGCTGTTCGCCGGCGGCGACCTCAATCACCCGGTCGCGGTGCCAAGCTTTTCGGCGACGCTCGATCCCTCGCTGCCGCCCGCCGTCGCCTCGGCGATCCAGGGCATGCTGGTGGCACCAGCCTTCGCCGCGCCGGTCGTCCCCACCGACCCTTCGCTGCCGAACGAGCCCCAGGGCTTCCTCTTTCCCTTCACGCTCGGCTTCAACAGCGACGCCGGCTTTGTGGCAATGCGCAACGCCTCGCCGGCGATCACCTCCACGTTCGTCACCCTCGGCACCAGCGTCACCGTCGGCGCCAACACGGTGCAGAACACGGGCACGATCGAGCTGACGACGGGCGAAGACCCGCGCTTCGTCAACGTCAACCCGCAGAACGCCGGCCAGTATCCGTTCTGGCTCAGCTTCGACCTGCGCTTCTTCAAGGTGGTCGTGCCGCCGGGCGGCACAGCGTCACGCTTCAACGCCACGATGACGACGAACTGGCAGGATGCACCGGGCTTCATCGCGCAGGCGATCAAGAACCTCGACAGTGGCGACGCCGCCGGCGACACGTTCGACCCCGGCCTCACGCAGGACGAGGGGGCGAGCGCGCTCGAATTCCAGCAACAGGACAACGCCGGCAACTTCGTCTTCAACTTCGCCGTCGCCCGCGTGCGGCTGCTCGCGAAGTCGGCCGCGACGGCGCGCAACGTGCGCGTGTTCTTCCGGCTGTTCCAGGCGCAGAACACGGTCAGCGACTTCAACCAGCGCCACCAGCGACGTACCGCTTCGCCTCCGACGGCACGACCTACGGCCACAAGATCCCGCTGCTCGGCACCCAGACCGACCGGCGGCAACCTCGAATACGTCACCATTCCCTGCTTCGCCACCGAGCGGATCGTGCTTTCCGACCCGGGCAAGTCCATGGCGGAGCAGCAGGATGCGCCGAACGCGCGCGATCTGGCGACCAATCCGGGCGGCGAAGCGGACTATTATTTCGGCTGCTGGCTCGACATCAACCAGCCGCAGCTCAACGTGATTCCGTCGAGCCCGCCTGCGGGCAACCTCGACGGACCGTTTCCGTCCGGCGTCCTGGGCCCAATCCAGGCGGCGATCGAACCTGTTTCCGCATCAGTGCCTGATTGCGGAAATCCGCTTCGACGATACGCCGGTCCCGTCCGGTGCCGCCGCCAGCACGTCGGACAAGCTCGCCCAGCGCAACATCGCCTGGCTTGACGGGCCGAATCCCGGCATCGCGGCGTCGCGACGCATGATGCATCCGGTGCAGGTGCGCCCGACGCCGAAGGCATCCGTCAATCCCGACGAGCTGATGATCCTGTGGGGCAACACGCCGCGGGACAGCGCGGCCGAGCTTTTTCTGCCGGCGCTCGACGCCGCCGCGATCCTGAAGCTTGCCGATGCCCGCTATACGGATCACCGGCTGCGCGCGCTCGGCCCGCACACGATCGGCTGCGCCACCGGCGGCGCCACGCTCATCCCGCTGCCGGAGGGAACCGCGCTCGCCGCCGGCCTGCTCGCCATCGACCTGCCGCCGGGCATTCGCAAAGGCGACGTGTACACCGTCGCCGTTCGCCAGATCACGGATGCGACCGGTCGCGCACTGCCACCACCACCGCCACCGCCGCGCATCGATGGGCACTTCTTCGGCGCACCGGAGGCGGTCGCGACGCCCAAGCTGCTGCGCTGGCGCCGCGTCGCCGGCGCGTTCCAGTTCACGCTCACGATCAGCACCAAGGAACAACTCCTGCTGTCGGAGGAGCGGCTGCTGGCCGTGATGCGCTGGATTCTCGAACACACGCCGAAGCAGCGGCGCTGGTATCCGGTGCTGGTGCGCTACATCGACGACATCGTTGGCCGCGTGCATGGCTTCGGCGGCGATCCGGTCACGATCAAGCCGTCGCCGACCGGCGACGTGCCGGGCCTGCACCGGCTTCACTACGCACCGCGCCACCCGGACGAATTGGAGGTCACGGGCAAGATCATCGGCCTGATCTACGACCATTTCGGGGATTTCGCCGGCTTCGTGCTCGAAACCGACCGCGACCGGCACCATCGCTTCGAGAGCCGCGAACCCGCGATGCGCAACCTCGCAAACCGCGCGTGGGAGGAACGCATCCGCGTGACGGTGTTCGCCGAGCACGACCGCGCGCACATTCCGCGCACGATCATCCTGCATGCCGGCGGCGGACGGCTGTTCTCCGCATAGCGGTCTTTTATCGCGGAAATTCCGGTTGACAACCGTTCCGCGCGCCCGGATCGTTGGCGAATTATTCGGTGCCCGTGTCCAAGGATTGTGCCATGGCGGCGACTGGCGAGCAGCGGGCCTGGGTCGAAAGCGTGCTCGGAATTCAGGCGCCGCCCGCCATCGACACCAAGCGTCTACAGGCGGCGGTCGCCGCGTACCGATGATTCGCTGGCCGATCTCGGCAACGGCGTGGCGGCGCTCCAGTCAAAGCTGCGCGCCACCGGCGATCCGCTGATGACGCGCATCGCGGACGAGGGGCTCAACGATCTGACCGGCGGATTCCGCGTGGCAATGTCGACCGCACTGATGGAACTGCTGCAGGCGCCCGCAAACGAGCGCCGGCGCAATGCCAAGGCGGTGCGCAAGCTGTGCGGCAAGATCGCCGGCTTCGTCGGCGGCAACAAGCTTTTCAGCCTGCTGGACGCCAATCCGCTCGGCGTCACGCTGAGCGCGCAGTCCGGCCTGCAACAGGCGCTGCAGAAGCTTGAGTCCGAAATCGCGGCCAGCATAGTTTGAGGGGGGAACGCCGATGAGCGAGTCGAACAATGGCTGGGCGGTCGCGGTCGGCATACTGCTCTTCGGCACTGCCGTGATCGCGCTCGGCCGCGGGCAGCAGACCCCCGTCGGCCCCGGTGGCCGCAACCCCGGCGGCAACGCCAGCCCGGCGCCCAAGAGCGACGATGGCGCCGGCAGCGGCCTTGGCGGCGCTTCCGACGGCGGATCGTCGGACAGCGGCCCGCCGCCGCTCTCCGCCGAGGAACGGGCGCGCATTGCCGAGGCCGAGAAGGTCGCGCGCGAGGAGCGGGAACGAGAGGCCGAGGCGGCAAGGGCCAGGGTGCAGGAGATCGAGCGGCAGGCCGATGAGGCGCGGGCCAAGCGCGAGCAGATGGAGAAGGAGGCCGCCGACGCCAAGGGCCGGCGCGAGGAGATGGAGCGGCAGGCGAGCCAGGCCAAGGAGCAGCGCGAGAAGCTCGAAGGCCAGATCGAGCAGGCCGAGTCCGCCAGCGCCGAGGGCGCGCAGCTCAGCGATGCCTCCGACAAGACGAACAAGGCCATGGCCGAAGCGGACAGCGCGCGGCTCGGCACGCTGCGCACGCTCGCCGAAGGCGTGATCACCAATGTCGGCGGCCCGACCACGCAGGTGCTGACGAACCAGGTGCTCGGCACCATCGGCGTGCTGGAGGCGACGAAGAACACGATCGAGGCTGTCGAGAAGGACGAAAGCGTCGTCGATCCGGTTGTCTCCGGCGTGCTCAGCGGCGCGCAGAAGGCGGCCAACGTGCTGCAAGGCGTGCCGGTGGTCGGGCAGGTGGTGACCGGCGTGCAGGTCGCCTACGCCGTGGGCAAGGACGTCAAGGCCCAGGTGGCGGCGGACAAGTCGGTGGACGCGCTGTCCGAACAGGCCAGCGCCAGCCAGAACCCGCAGATCGCCGAACTTGCGCAGCAGCACGGGCAGGCCAAGGAGCAGGTCGCGGCGCGCCGCGACGAGGCGATGCGGGAAGGCCCGCTGACGCCTGACGACGACTACACCTTCGTCAAGCCGCTGCTCGATGCCGCGCACAGCAACACCGCCCTCGACCGGCAGCTCGCCTCCGGCGTGAAGCAGGCCGCGAGTGAGCAGGTGGTCAAGGCGACCGCCGAGGCGGAAGCCTATCAGCGCGAGACCGAACGGCTCCGTGCGCAGGAGGCGCAGCTCCAGGAAGACGCCGCGAAGGCCAAGCAGGCGGAGGAGGAGGCGCAGGCGGAGGCACGCCGGGCGGCGGAGACGGAGAGCACGCTCGCCGAACAGGTGCGCGCGGAAAAGGCGCTGATGGCGCAGGCGGAGGCCGAGGCGACGCTCGCGAAGGAAGAGCCGCCAATGGGCGGCGGCGGGCTGCTCGGCTTCCTCAGCAGCTTCTGGTCCACGTCGAAGAACGAAGCCGTTGCCGAGGAGCGGCGCGACAATCCGTCGCCGACGCGCGAGGCCAGTGGCGGCAGTGACGACTCCTATTCCGGCCACGACAGCGGCGGGTCCGACTCCGGGCAGCCGTCGTCGCCGAGCGAAAAGGGCACCGAGACGGCCGCGGTGGAAACGCCAGCGGAGAGCGTCGAGACGCCGCAGGAGAAATCCGAGGAATTGCCGAAGAGCGAGGCTGCCGATACGGGTCCGCCCAGCGAGAGCTCCGGGAAGGATAGCTGGGACGAGGCGATCGACAAGGTGAGCCACTATTTTGGCGACAGCCCCTACGGCTGACGCCGCCCGGTCGCGCCGGACCGCGCCTGTTACAGCCTTCTTACACACCTGATACATCCCGGTTGCTGCCAAGTGCCATTCTTTGCGCGCGCCCTGCGCGGGCCGCTCACCGCCGCGCGGGCATTGGCATCGACCGGGGAGAATGACGGTGAAAAAAATCCTGTTGGCGACTGCATTGCTGCTGCCGGCCACCGCGATCGGCGCGCGCGCCGACGAGCTGGCGCCAAGCGCCGCATTGCAGAAGGCGTTTCACACTGGCGCATCGGCAATTATCTATTTCACCGAGGAGACGCAGGGCGATCGCGTGGTCGCCACGGTGCAGACGGACGATACCGATGCGATGAAGGTCTTCCGCTTCGTCTCCGTCCTCCGGCCGGGCCAGTCGGTCGAGATCTCCGTGCCGCGCGGGCTCGGCCAGCCGCCCGACGTCATCCTCGTGCGGCGCGTCGGCGACCGGCTGCTCGTCGATGACGGTGCCGACCTCGCGGATCGCTCCAACTGAGCGCCGATGTCCTCACGCGCCGCCATGGTTGCGTGCGCCGTGCTGGTGTGGGCCGACGTCCAGCGTGCTCCGGACGGCAATATTGGTGTCGCCATCTACAACGGCTATCGGCGCTACAACGCGGTTTGCAGCCACTGTCACGGTCCCGACGGCGTGGGCTCGACCTTCGCGCCGTCACTCATCGAGCGGCCGCTCGACCTCCCGACGTTCCGGCGCGTCGTGCAGCAGGGCGTGACGCGCGGCACGTCGGTGATGAAAAGCTTTGGCGATGACCCCAACGTCGCGCCCTACATCGACGACATCCACGCCTATCTGCGGGCGCGCCACGACGGGTTGGTCGGCCGCGGGCGCCCGCCGCGACCGGCACCATAGGGCAGGGGGCTCAGTCCGGATCGAGCTCGCGCGCGATTCCCTCGCGCAACGATTCGGGGGCCGGGCGGGATTTCTGGGTCGCGTCGTCGACGAAGGCACACACGAATCGCCCCTCGAAGCTGACCTGGTCGCTGACCAGGCCGCGGACGAAGAACTCGAGCGAGGACCGGCCGGCCCGGCGCAGCCGGACCTCGGTGCGCAGCACGTCGCCAGGGCGCAACGACATCCGGAAGTCCATGTCCATGTGCACGAACGGCGTGCCGCCGCCGAGTTCGCGGTGCATCCGGTACCAGTCGATGCCCAGCCGCGCGGCGAACCACGCCTCGATCGCGTCGAGGGCGAAATTCGGGAAGCGGCCGGTATAGGCGATGCCGGCGGGGTCGGCGTCGCCCCAGGTGATGGTCCGGGTATGGTCGAAGGGCGCAGGCATGCGCAATCCTCCCCGGCGCGGCGTCGGCTTGTCGAGCCCCGGCGGCGCGGGTCTATCCTGCTGCCCATGGTCCAGCCCCTGCACTTTGCGGACTTCACCGTCGGCCAGCGGTTCGCGGGACCGGCGCGCACCGTGACCCTGGATGAAATCAAGGCGTTCGCCCGGGATTTCGATCCGCAGCCGTTTCATCTCGACGCCGCCGCGGCGGCCGTAAGCCCGTTCGGCGGGCTGGTGGCGAGCGGCTGGCACACCGCCTGCGTCACCATGCGCCTGCTGGTGGAGGGGGGCCTGCCGATCGCCGGGGGCATCCTCGGCGCGGGGATCGACGAGCTACGCTGGCTGCGCCCGGTGCGCCCCGGCGACACGCTGCGGGTGGAGAGCGAGGTGCTGGAGATCATTCCCTCCGCCTCGCGCCCCGGCCAGGGGCGGATGCGCGTCGCGGCGCGGACCTTCAACCAGGAGGGGGCGCAGGTGATGGGCTGGGTCGGCACGCTGGTCGTGCGCGGCTGACCCCTCCTTGCCGCGCCGCGCCGGCGCCCGTAAACCGCGCGGATGCCCAGCGACAGCGCGCTCCTGTTCCCCGCGCCCACCGCCCCTGAACCGGGCCTGCCGGTCGAGATCGCGCCCGGCATCCTCTGGCTGCGCCTCGCGCTGCCGTTCGCGCTCGATCACGTCAACATCTACCTGATCGAGGACGGGCCGGGCTGGGCGGTGCTGGATACCGGCATCAATGATGCCCGTTCCCGCGCGTGGTGGGAGGGGGTGCTGGCCGGGCCGCTCGCGGCGCGGCCGCCGACGCGGCTGATCGTCACCCATTTCCACCCCGACCATGTCGGGCTCGCCGGCTGGCTCGCGGAACGCTGCGGGCTCGAGCTGTCGATGAGCCGCACCGAGTACTGACCACCCAGCTCCACCGCCGCTGGGCGGAGCCGGCGGAGATCGAGGCGCGGCGCGCCTTCTTCGCCGCCAACGGGCTCGCCGAGGGGCCGACGGATGCGGTGGTCCAGCGCGATATCGGCTATCGCTGGCTCACCACCGATCTGCCGCTCGCCTATCGGCGCCTGGTTGCCGGCGATGCAATCACGATCGGCGGGCGGCGGTTCGAGGTGCTGACCGGCGGCGGACACGCAGCCGAGCAGGTCATGCTGCTGTGCCGCGAGGCCGCGCTGTTCCTGCCCGCCGACCAGGTGCTGGCCAAGATCTCCCCCAATGTCAGCGTGTGGCCGCAGGAGCCGCACGGCGACCCGCTCGGCGAGTATCTCGCCTCGCTCGCCGGCCTGTTGCGCACGGTGCCGGAGGACGTGCTGGTGCTGCCGGCGCACAACCTGCCGTTCCGCGGCCTGCACGCGCGCATCCGCGAGCTCTCGCTGCACCACGATCAGCGCTGCCAGGCGGTGGCGGAGGCGTGCGCCGCCCCGCTGCTGCCGGCGGAGATCGTGCCGCGCCTGTTCCCCCGCGCGCTCGACAGCCACCAGGTCAGCTTCGCCTTCGGCGAGACGATGGCGCATGTGAACTACATGCTGCATCGCGGCTGGATGCTGGCGGAGACCGGCGCGGACGGCCGACGGCGCGTGCGCGCCGCCTGAGCACGGCGCCGGGCAGCGGTGCGACGGGAGGGAACAACATGGATGGCGGCTGCGGCGCTCCCGCGCGCCTCGGTGGCCAGGCCCGCGGCGCCCCCGCCGGGCCGGCGGCCTCCGCCGCTCGCCCCGCCTTATCGACGCGCGCTGGCCGCGTCCGGGATCGTGTCGCTGCTGGCCCATGCGGGGCTGCTGGCGGCGGTCATTTTCGTCTGGTCGCGAACCACCCTGCCGCCGCCGCCGTCGGAGCAGTCGTTCGATCTCATGTTCGCCCCGGCCGCGCCCGCGGCAGCGCCGGCCGCCCCGGCGGCGCCCGAAGCGCCCGCGACGCCGCCACCGCTCGAGCCGGCCCCCCAGCCTGCGCCTGTACCGGCCCCGTTGCCCGAACCTGCCCCGTTGCCCGAACCGGCGCCGGTGCCGCAACCGGAGGCGGTCGCGCCGCCGCCGCTCGCGCCGCCGCCCGTCGCAGCGACCCCACCGCCGGCGCCCAGCCCGCCGGCCCCGACACCCCCGCCGCCGGAGGCAGCGGCGCCGGAGCCGGTTCCGGCCCCAGTGCCGAAACCGCCGACCGAGCCGCAATCCGAGCCCAAGCCAGCGCCGCCGCCGGCTGCCGAGGCGCCGGTTGTACCGCCGCCACCGCCGGAGCCCACGCCGCCGCGAGCGACGTCGGCTCCGCCGCCGGCAACCCCGCTCGTTCCGCCACCGGCCTTGCCACCGCCGGCCGCCGGTCGAAAAGCCGCCGGTGGAGAAGCGGCCCCGGCCGCCGGTGCGGGCCAGGCCGCCGCAGCCCGCGCCAAGGCCGGCGCCCGCCGCCCCCGCGCCATCGACTGCGCCGAGCGCTGCTCCCTCGACCGCGAACACCGATGCGGTGCGGCCGCCCCGGCTGCCGGGCGGCATGGCCGAGCGCTGCCCGCCGCCCTATCCCCGCGCCGCGCTGCGCGACCGGATCCAGGGCCTCGTCGTGCTGCGCGCGCAGGTGGGTCCGGACGGCCGGCCGACCGAGGTCTCGGTGGCACGCAGCAGCGGCTTCCCGATCCTTGACAACGCGGCGCTCGACGCCCTGCGGTCCTGCCGGTTCGAGCCGGCGACCCAGAACGGGCGGCCGATCCCCTTCCTGTACGAGGTTCCCTACCGGTTCCGGATGGAGAACTGAGGAGCGCCGCCCGCTCAGCCCGTGCGCTGCCGGCGCACCGTCGCCTCCGGCACCAGCAGGCGCCCCGAGCATGAGGCCCGCCAGCAGGAAGCTCGCCTCATCCGAGTGGCCGAGCACCGGGATCCGGTCCGGCACGATGTCCAGCGGCACGAACAGGTAGGCGAGGCCGAGGAGCAGGCAGAGCCGCGCCGGCCAGCAGGAACGCCAGTCGAACAGCAGCGCGGCGAAGATGCGCAGCTCCTGCCACGCGTCGCGGCCGAGCTCCGCCGCGCGCCAGCGGCGGCGCGCCCGATCGGCCATCATCGCGCGCGTGACCTCGCCCCACCAGCGCCAGTCATCCCGGGTCCACGGGCGGGCCAGCGTGATCCACTCGCGCGCCCAGGCCGGGCTGAAGCGGCGCGGACGCGCGACGGAGAGGACGATCGCGGGGGCCGGCGCCCCGCGCTCAGTCTGTGCCGCCCGCGCGGCGGCAAGATCGGCGTCGAAGCGCTGCCGGGCCCAGGCAGTCAGATCGCGATCGAGCGTCACCTCCGCCTCGATCTCGCGCACCAGGTCCGGGTCCTGGACCGGCCGCTGCTCCTCCGCACTGACCCCGTAGCGGCCAAACGCGACCGTCTGCCACCCGAAACGCACGGCGAGCAGTTCCAGCGTGGTCTCGAACCGCTCTGTCACGCCCACCACGTCCATCGCCGCGAAGCTGCGCCGCGCGACCTCCAGGTCCGATGCGCTGAGCGGCTCGGTCGGCTTGTCGACCGCAAAGCGCACCTGGAGGTTGTCCCAGCGAATTCCCATCAACGCCGGGAAGCGGCGCAGGAACAGCCGGACCAACTCGGGCGCGTTCAGGGCCAGCCCGCGGGCGGGGAGTTCGACATCGAAGAACTCAACGGCCGGCCGCCAGAGATAGCGGTGCCGCGCGCAGTGCGCGAACACCGAGAGGGCCGTCTGCACCGGGTCGCGCACCACCGTGAAGAACTGCAGCCCCTCCGCCCCCTGCGCGGCATAGTAGATCTGCGGGGCGTGACCCGCGACGAAGGCAATTCCGCGCGCCCGGAGTGCTGCGATGCTCGGGCGTTCACGCTTGATCAGATAGCTCCGGTGCTCGCCGTAGACGCGGCCGATCGCCCGGAACATGCTGGTGCCGGCGGTCTTGGGGCAATGGCAGAAAACGAGCACCGGGTCGCTGCGCCTCAGCCGGGAAGCTGCCGCACATGACACGCGCGATCCTTGGGGCCTACTTCTCCCCGCGGCGCGTGTGCGTTCGGCTCAATTGCGAAGCTCGTCGGCAATTCCTGTTCCCGCGCCCGGCCGCGGCGGTTGCCGGGCTCGATCGACGCCGATTATGCAGCGTTGCCCATGGTCGCATAGACCACGACTTCCCGGCGCGGCAAGGAAACGTTCCCGACGCTGCCGCCGGCGACTGTGGCGCCGCTACGACACACCCATCGCGATCGCGAGGCGCACCAGATCGGCGGTGCGGGCGACGCCCAGCGTCGCCTTGATCTGGGTGCAGGCGTTGGCGACGGTCTTGTAGCCGACGCCGAGGCTGGCGGCGATCTCGGCCAGGCTGCGCCCCTCGGCCAGCAGCCGGAGGATTTCGAGGTTGCGCTCGCTCAGGCCCTGCAGCGGGTCCTCGGCCGTCGTGTTCTGCAGCGCCAGCGCCTGCGCGATCTCGGCCTCGATGTAGCGCCCGCCCTCGGCGACGCGGCGCAGGGCGGTGAGCAGCTCCTCGCGGCTCCGCGCTCTTGCTGATGTAGCCGCGTGCCCCCGCCTGCAGCGCGCGGGAGGCGTAGAGCGGCTCGGCGTGCATGCTGAGCACCAGGATGCGCAGCGAGGCAGTCCTGCTGCAGCAGCCGGCGGATCAGCTCCACGCCGCCGACATCCGGCAGGTTGAGATCGAGCACCAGCACATCGGGCCGTTCGCGCGCGACCGTGGCCAGCGCCTCGCGCCCGCTTGCCGCCTCCGCGACCGTCACCGGCGCGCCCAGGGCGAGGAGCTGGCGCAGGCCGGCGCGCACGATCGCATGGTCGTCGACCAGCAGGATCTTCATGGGGCAGCCAGGGGCGCGACGAGGGGGAGAGAGGCGGTCGGGAGGGAGGCGGTGACAGTCCAGCCGCCTTCCGGCCCGCTCTCGACCACGAGGTGCCCGCCGAGCGCCGCGACCCGCTCGCGCATGCCGGCGAGCCCGAAGCCGACGCCCTGCGCCGGCGCCGCCGCGCCGCGCCCGTCATCGGCCACCCGCACCTGCGCGGCGCCGGACGCGTCGCGGCCAAGCGCCACCTCGATCCGCTGCGGCCGGCCGTGGCGGACGGCGTTGGTGAGGCTCTCCTGCACCAGCCGGTAGATCGTCTCCTTGGCGGTCTCGTCCAGCGTTTCCTCCTCCAGCGTGCTGTTGGCCACGAAGTCGATGTCGCGGTGGCGATGCCGCCAGAACGCGACCAGCCCGTCGATCGCCTCGCCGAGCCCGAACGCTTCCGGGCGCGCGGGACGCAACCGGCCCAGGATCGCCTTCACGTGCCCCTGCATGTGGCCCACTGCATCGTGAATTGCCCGCACCTGCGCGGCAATCTCTTCGTTCCGACCGGTTTCCGCAAGCTGGCCGATGCCGGCAGCATGTACGTTCACGGCGAACAGGAACGGGCCGATGTCGTCGTGCAGATCGCGCGCCAGATCGGCACGCTCCTCCTCTTGAAGATTCAGCAATTGCAGGTGCAACCGCGCGTTGTGTGCCTCCGTCGCGGCGAGCTGGGTGGCCATGCGGTTGAACGTCGCGGCAAGGCGGCCGATCTCCGGCGGTCCGCGCACCTCGACATGCGCGGCGTAGTCGCCCGCTTCGATCCGTTCGAGCGCGCTGTCGAGCTGGTGCAGGGGGCGCAGCGCGCGCTGCGTGATCCACAGCACCGCCACGGCGGCGAGGACGAAGAACAGCCCGAGCTGGCGCAGCGAGTCGCCGAGTTCGGTCCACCGCTCGCCGAGTTCGTTCAGCGGGTCGGCGGCCAGGGCGATCGTGCCGCCGTCGGGAAGATTGAAGCGCTGCACCTCGGCCTTCGGCGCGAGCAGGCGGGAAAACCAGCCCGGCACGGCCTGCGGTGGCGCATGCAGCACCGAGCGCGCAAGCGGCCGCCCCGCCTGATCGAGCAGCGTCGCGACCACGTGTCGATCGCCGTCGAATGCGGCGATCAGGCGCCGCGCCGCCAGCGCGTGGTCAGGCTCGGCCGCAAGATCGTCGATCCCCTGGCGGACTGTCTGTCCCGCGACCTCCAGCGAGGCATCCAGCTCGGCGGCGACCAGGCGGCTCGCGTTACGCAGCGCCATGCCGCCGCCGACCGCGAGGCTCATCGCCAGCACGAGGAGAATGCAGCCTATGAGCCGAGTGCGCAGCGACAACCCCCGCAAATTAATCCGCACGATGACCTCCCTTCGGGCCTGTGGCGACCGCCAACCGCAACCTCGGAAACTTTTCCCAACAGCTGCGGGAAGCGGTGCTCTGGCGCCATCGTCGAACATCAGGCCTAGTAGTCACATCAGGCAAGTGAGCGCGGTGGGAGGGAAACAATGGGCGTGCGCGCAAGCCGTCGGACGGTCACCCGATCATGATCCCGAGAAAACAAATCGCCGTTGTGGCACTGCTCGGGGTCGTCGGCGTGGAGGTGGCGCAGGCGCAGGACGCGACGCCGGCGCCCAACCAAGCGCCGGCGCTGCCGCCCGCGGTGCTACCCGAGGTTGACGTCATTGCGCCTACGCCGCTGCTCGGTTCAGGCGTAAGCCGGAGCCTGGTGCCGGCGCAGACCCAGGTGCTGACCGGGCAAGACATCACCATTCAGGGGCCGCCAAATGCACTTGGCGCGTTGGAGCAGCAGGCCCAGGGCGTGCACATGGACAACGCCGCTGGCAATCCGTACCAGCCAGAGTTGCTCTATCACGGCTTCCAGGTCGGGCCGCTGCAAGGCGCGCCCGCCGGGCTCGCCGTCTATGTCAACGGCGTGCGCTTCAACAACGCATTCGGCGACACGGTCAACTGGGGGCTGATCCCCGACCTCGCGATCGACCAAATGAACCTTGTCGGCGCCAACCCCGTGTTTGGTCTCAACGCCCTCGGCGGTGCGCTGTCGGTGCAGCTCAAGAACGGGTTCACCTATCATGGCGGTGAACTCGATGTTTATGGCGGCTCGTTCGGTCAGATCGCAGGCGAATTCCAGTACGGCAAGCAGAGCGGCAACACCTCGGTGTACATTGCCGGCGGTGGCCTGCACGAGAACGGCTGGCGTGATTTCCAGTCGTCCGGATTGAAGCAGTTCTACGGCGACGTCGGATGGCGCAGCGATCGCGCCGAGTTGCATCTGAACGTCGATCTCGCGCAGACGAACCTTAACGGTCCTGGCACCGTGCCGGTGCAACTGCTGAACGCGGATCGGCGCGCCCAGTTCACCGGACCGAACTGGATCACCAACGACTACGCCCACATCAACCTCTCCGGCAACTACGATATCAACGACACGACGTCGCTCCAGGCACTCGCCTACTACACGAACTTCCTCGAGCGCGTCGGCAACGGCAACGGCTCGCCGCTGATCGCGTGCGGCGGCGGTAGCCCGTATCTGTGCGACCCGGATTCAGGCGACGTCGCGACCGGCCGCGGCGGGATCCCGATACCGGCGTTCCTCGGATCCGATGGAGACTATGCTTCTATCGCCTATCAGAGCACCAACACCAATGGCTACGGCACGTCGGTCCAGGTGACCAACAACAGCGAGGTGCTGGGCCACGCCAACCAGATCGTCGCCGGGTTCAGCTATGACGGCGCGAACACGCTCTTCAATGCAAATACCCAGGAGGGCTCGCTGGATGTAGCGACGCGGAACTTCTTCGGACCCGGGATCGACATCGATCTCGCCGGCGGCTCGATCGTGCCTGTTCGGGCGAGCATCAACAACGCCTACTATGGGCTGTTCTTCACCGACACGTTGGCGATCACGAAAGCCCTCTCCGCGAACGTCTCCGGTCAATTCAATTCCGCGCAACTCGCGATCCAGGATCTGAACGGCAGCAGCCTTACCGGCAACCACGCCTACAACCGCTTCAACCCAGCCTTTGGCCTCACCTACAAGGTCACGCCCGGCGTTTCGCTCTACGGCGGCTATGCGCAGTCCAACCGTGCGCCGACGCCAGCTGAACTGACCTGTTCGGACCCGGCGGCGCCGTGCAGTCTGGCGAACTTCTTCACCGGCGATCCACCGCTGAAGCAGGTTGTCGCAAGCACCTGGGAACTTGGCGTGCGCGGCCAGTTCACGCCCTATGCGGGTGCCAGGGTCACGTGGAATGTCAGCGCCTATCGCAGCAACGTCAGCGACGACATCATCTTCGCCCAGAGCGACGTGCTCGGCACCGGGTTTTTCCAGAACGTCGGCAACACGCGGCGGGAGGGTGTCGATGCCGGCATGCGGCTTACCAGCGACCGCTGGCTCGCGTGGCTCGGCTACTCCTATGTCAACGCGACGTTCCAGAGCACATTCATCGAATCGAGTCCGAACAATCCGGCGGCGAACGCGGAAGGCGACACCACGGTGCGCCCTGGCGATCAGCTTCCCGGAATCCCGCCGCAGCAGGTCAAGCTTGGCGTGCAGTACAAGGCGACCGACAAGTGGACCGTGGGCGCTATCGGCGTGTTCAATTCTGGCCGGTACCTGTTCGGCGACGAGGCGAACCTCACGCCCAAGCTACCCGCGTATTTCCGCCTCGATCTCAACACGAGCTATCAGGTCACGAAGAACATTCAGGTGTTCGCTTTGCTGCAGAACGCGTTCGATGCCAAGTACTACGTCTACGGTACGTTCTCGCCGACGACCTCGGTGCCGATCGTGCAGGTGCCGGACGCGAGCAACCCGCGCAGCTATAACATCGCGGCGCCGATTGCGGCCTATGGCGGGGTAAAGGTCACCTTCTGACCGCGGGTTTGGCGGTCACGGCCCATTGTGCTGTGCAGTATCTGCCGTCACCGACCGCGCGCACAGTTCGGCGGCGACGAGACGGCTCGCGTTGCGCATCGCCGTGCGTCCTCCGACCACGAGGCTCATCGCGAGCAACAGAAATACGCAGCGCCCATGAGCCGAGTGTGCAGCGACAGGGCCTCCAAGCGAACACGGACGCCGCTGCCCCTTGCTTCTCAGCATATCCCGGCCGTCAAATTAGGAGTTTCTCCGGCTGATTTCGGGAAATGCTGCCATGGCGTCGCTTGCGGACATCGGGCCTAGTGAACCGGTTGCGCAAGCGTCAGTCGGGAGGATGCGATGGCAGAACGGATTTTGCCCGAAATGCGGGGGGTGGCCATGACGGGCCGAACTTGTGCGGCCCTGCTGGCGACGACAATGCTGGGCTGGCAATGCGCCGTAGCACATGCGCAGACTGCACCGACGCCGGCGCCGCTCTCGACCACGCCGGCCGCCACTGCGACGACGCCCGAGACGCCGCCGGCGGTGCTGCCGGAGGTCGAAGTCACCGCGCCCTCGCCGCTGATCGGCACGACGCTGGACCGCAACAAGGTCCCTTCGTCGGTCAGCACGCTGACCGGCGAGGAGGTTGTGCGCACCGGCATCCCTGACTTCCTTGGCGCGCTCAATGAGAACATCACCGGCGTGAGCCTGAACAATGCCGGCGGCAACCCCAATCAGCCGGCCGTCGTCTATCACGGCTTCTCAGCGTCGCCGCTGGAGGGCGCGTCACAAGGGCTGGCGGTATACGTCAACGGGGCGCGCTTCAACCAACCGTTCGGCGACACCGTGAACTGGGACCTGATCCCCTCGATCGCGATCGACCGCGTGAACCTCGAAGGCGCAAACCCGGTCTTCGGCCTGAACGCGCTCGGCGGCTCGATCAACGTGCTGATGAAGAACGGCTTCACCTATCACGGCGCCGAGGCGAGCCTGTACGGCGGCTCGTTCGGACTGGTCGGCGGCTATCTCCAGTGGGGCCGTGAGAAGAACGGTACCTCGACCTACGTCGCGGTGAGCCTGGAGAACGAACAGGGCTGGCGCGAGCAGACAGCGAGCCGCCTGCGGCAGATCTATGCCGACCTCGGCTGGCGCGGCAATGCGGGCGAAGCGCACCTGTCGATCACCGGGGCCATGAACACGCTGAACCAGGCTGGCACGGTTCCGGTACGAGCTGCTGAACGCCGACCGCTCGAGTGTCTTCACCGGCCCCAGCCCGCTCGTACAACAACTACATCAGCATCAATGGCCGCGCCAACTACGACGTCAGCGACAGCACGTCGTTGCAGGTTCTGGCCTACTACCAGAACTTCTCGCAGCGCCTGGGCAACGGCAACACGCCGGACTTCGACATCTGCGACGACAACCCCGGCTTCCTGTGCGAAGACGACGGTGCGACGCCGCTGACCAACCGGACCGGCGCACCGATCACGAACTTCCTGCAGGGCGGGCCTTACTCGCAGCTACAACACCACCGCCGTCGACACGAATGGCTACGGGGCGTCGCTGCAGGCGGTCAATGACAGCCAGATCTTCGGCCGGTCCAACAAGCTGATCGTCGGCGCCAGCTTCGACGGCGGTGTGAGCATGTTCGACGGCAACACGCTCGCCGGCGGCATCAATCCCTCCAACGGCGATTTCATCGGCCCTGGCGTCACGATCGACCAGACCGACGGCTCGATCCTGCCGGTGCGGGTGCGGACGACCAATGCCTACTACGGCATCTACGCCTCCGACGTGTATGACCTGACGCAGCGGCTGTCGTTCACGCTGTCGGGGCGCTTCAACGCGGCCGAAGTGGACCTGGTGGACCAGAGCGGCACGGCGCTGACCGGCAACCACTACTACACGCACTTCAACCCGGGCGTCGGCTTCACCTACAAGGTGCTGAAGAACGTCTCGGCATACTTCAGCTATTCGGTGGCGAACCGCGCGCCAACGCCGGCCGAGCTGTCCTGTGCGAGCGAAGCGAGCCCGTGCACGCTTGCGAACTTCTTCGTGGGTGACCCGAACCTGAAGCAGCCGATCGCGCAGACCTTCGAAGCAGGGCTACGCGGCGTGGTACCTCAGGTGATGGGCGGCAAGATCATATGGGATGTCGATCTCTACCGGACCAATACCGAGGATGACCTGACCTTCGCGCCGTCCACCCTGCCGGGCCTCGACTTCTTCCAGAACATCGGCCCGCACGCGTCGCCAGGGCGTGGACCTGAGCGCCAACCTGCTGGTGGGGCGGTGGAGCGTCTACGTCGGCTATTCGCTGACTGACGCAACGTTCCAGGCCCCGCTGACGCTCGACAGCGGGCTCAATCCGGCCGCCAACGCCAACGGGCAGATCTTCGTGCAGCCCGGTGACCATCTGCCCGGCATTCCGCTGCAGCAGGGCAAGGTGGGCGCGGATGTGCAGATCACGTCGAAATGGACTGCAGGCACGCGGGTGATCGCTGCCGCCGGCCAGTACTTCTTCGGCGACGAGGCGAACCTGACGCCGACGACCGGCGCCTATTTCATTGTCAGCGCCAACACCGCCTATCAGTTGTTCCCCCATGTGCAGCTGTTCGCGGTGCTGCAGAACATGTTCAACGTGAAATACGCCAACTACGGCACCTTCTCCGACGTGACGGCGGTGCCCAACACGCTGGTGCCGGACGCGACCAACACCCGCAGCCTGAGCCCCGGCAACCCCATCTCGGCCTATGGCGGGATGAAGGTCACCTTCTGACCCTCCAACCGCGGGTTTGGCGGTCACGGCGCATTGTGCTATGCGGTATGCGCCGTGACCGACCCGCGCATGGGGCGCCGGGCGCCGGCTGAAGACCAGCAGATCCGGGACCCCGTTGAGCGACTCGCCCGAGAATCCGACGGGGCCGTCGGACACGCTACCTGTGACGCTCGAGGAGGAGATGCGACGCTCCTACCTCGACTATGCCATGTCCGTGATCGTTGCGCGGGCGCTGCCCGACGCGCGCGACGGGCTCAAGCCCGTGCATCGCCGCATCCTGTTCGGCATGCAGCAGGACGGCAACACGCCCGACAAGTCGTACCGCAAGGCGGCGAAGGTCGTCGGCGAAGTCATGGGCAACTACCATCCGCACGGCGATGCCGCGATCTACGACGCGCTGGTGCGCATGGCGCAGACCTTCTCCATGCGCGTGCCGCTGGTCGACGGGCAGGGGAATTTCGGCTCGGTGGACGGCGATCCGCCGGCGGCGATGCGCTACACCGAAGTGCGCCTCGCCCGCGCGGCGATGTTCCTGCTCGCCGATATCGACCGCGACACGGTCGATTTTCAGGCCACCTATGACGAGAGCGCAGAAGAGCCGCGCGTCCTTCCCGCCTCCTTCCCCAACCTGCTGATCAACGGCGCGAACGGCATCGCAGTCGGGATGGCGACCAACATCCCGACCCACAACCCCTCCGAGATCATCGACGCGACGCTGGCGCTGATCGCCGATCCGGCGATCTCGCTCGAGGATCTGATGCGCATCGTGCCGGGCCCGGATTTTCCGACCGGCGGCATCATCATCGGCCGCTCCGGGATCCGCCAGGCGTTCGAGACCGGGCGCGGCAGCATCGTGTTGCGGGCGCGCGCCGAGATCGAGGAACTGCGCGCGGGGCGGCAGGCGATCGTGGTGACGGAGATCCCGTTCCAGGTGAACAAGAATGCGCTGCTGGAGCGCATCGCCGACCTCGTGCGCGCCAAGCAGATCGAAGGCATCGCCGAGATGCGCGACGAGAGCGACCGCTCCGGCATGCGCATCGTCGCCGAGCTCAAGCGCGACGCTACCGCCGAGGTCGTGCTGAACCAGCTCTTCCGGTTCACGCAGTTGCAGACGACGTTCGGCATCAACATGCTGGCGCTCGACGCCGGCCAGCCGCGGCTGATGGGGCTGAAGGACGCGCTGGAGACCTTCATCCGCTTCCGCGAGGACGTGATCCTGCGCCGCGCGCGCTTCGAACTCGCCAAGGCGCGGGACCGTGCGCATCTGCTCGTCGGCCTCGCGATCGCGGTTGCCAGCATCGACGAGATGATCCGCCTGATCCGCGCCAGCGCCGACACCGCCGCGGCGCGCGCGGCCCTGATGGCGCGCGCGTGGCCGGCAGGCGAGGTGCGCGGCCTGCTGGACCTGATCGAGGATTCGCGCAACGTGCTCGACGCCGCCGGCGAAGTGCGGCTGACCGAGGAGCAGGCGCGCGGCATCCTCAACCTGACCCTGCAGCGGCTGACCGGGCTGGAGCGCGAGAAGATCGCCGCCGAGATGACCGAGCTCGCCGCGCGGATCAGCGAGTTGCTGGACATCATCGCGAGCCGTCCGCGCCGGATGGAGGTCATGCGCGACGAGCTGTCGAAGGCACGCGAGGAGATCGCGGCGCCCCGGCTTTCCTCCATCGCCGATGCGATCGCCGACCAGGACGACGAGAGCCTGATCGAGCCCGGGCAGATGGTGGTCACGATCACGCGCGACGGCTTCATCAAGCGGACGCCGCTGGAAACCTTCCGCCAGCAGAATCGCGGCGGACGCGGGCGCAGCGCCGCCGCGACGCGCGGCGACGACATCGTCACCCGCTCGTTCAACGCCCACACGCATCAATGGGTGCTGTTCTTCTCCTCGGCCGGACGCGCGTTCCGCGAGAAGGTCTGGCGCCTGCCGGAGGCCGGGCCGACGGCGAAGGGACGGGCGCTGGTCAACCTGCTGCCCGAACTCGGCAGCGATCGCGTGACCACCGTGCTGCCGCTGCCGCAGGACGAAACCCTGTGGGACAGCCTGCATCTCGTCTTCGCGACCGCGCAGGGCAATGTGCGCCGCAACCGGCTGTCGGATTTCCGGAACGTGCGCGCCTCCGGCCTGATCGCGATGAAGCTGGAGGACGACGACCAGCTGATCGGTGTCGCGACCTGCCGCGAGGGCGACGACGTGCTGCTCGCGACCCGGCTCGGCCGCTGCATCCGCTTCCAGATCAACGAGGACAATCTGCGCGTGTTCGCCGGGCGCGAGAGCTCCGGCGTGCGCGGCATCCGCCTGGGCAACGGCGGCAAGACGGATGCCGTGATCAGCCTGTCGATCCTGCGCCACGTCGATGTCACGACGGAGGAGCGCGTCGCCTACCTGAAGGTCGCGCCGGCGCGGCGGCGCAACGGCGAAGACGAGGAGATCGCGAACGACGAGATCGACGAGCCGGTGGCGGAGGAACTCGCCCTGAGCGCCGAGCGCGTGGCCGCGCTGGAGGCGGCGGAGGAGTTCCTGCTCACCGTGACCGATGGCGGCTTCGGCAAGCGCAGCTCCGCCTACGAGTACCGCGTCTCGGGCCGGGGCGGGCAGGGGATTGCCAACATCACGCTCACGCCGCGCACCGGCAACGCGGTCGCGGCCACGTTCCCGGTGCGGCCGGGCGACGGCGTGATGCTGGTGACCGACGCCGGAAAGCTCATCCGCCTGCCGGCCGATCAGGTGCGCGTCACCGGCCGCACGTCGATGGGCGTCACGCTGTTCCGACTGGATGCGGAGGAGCGCGTCACCAGCGTGTTCCCGGTTCTGGAGGGCGCCGCGGGGGCGGACGAGGCGGATGAGTGAGCCGCAGAACGGCGTGCTGGTAGGGCTCTACCCGGGCACGTTCGACCCCGTCACCAACGGCCATCTCGACGTCATCGGCCGGGCGGCGCGCATGTTCAGCCGGCTGGTGGTGGGGGTCGCGGTCAACGCCGGTAAGGCGCCGCTGCTGCCGATCGAGGAGCGCGTGGAGCTGGTGCAGGCGGAGCTCGCGGCGGTCAAGGCGCGCACCGGCGTGCCGGTGGAGGTGCGACCCTTCGACTGCCTGCTGATCCATTTCGCGCAATTGGTGGGCGCGCGGGTGATCGTGCGCGGGTTGCGCGCGGTTTCCGATTTCGACTACGAGTTCCAGATGGCCGGCATGAACTATCGACTGGACAGCGGAGATCGAGACGGTGTTCCTGATGGCGAGCGAGCGGCATCAGTTCATCGCCTCGCGGCTGGTGAAGGAGGTCGCGTTTCTCGGCGGCGACATCGCCAGCTTCGTCCCGCCGCTGACGCATGAACGCGTGCTGGCGCGGGTGCGCGCGCACGGTTGAAGGTTTCGACGAACGGGAGTGAACCAGGATGCGCCGTCGTGCGCTGCTAGCCCTCAGCATCCCTGTTGCCACGAGCATGATTGGAGTGCGAATGAGCGACGCCGCCAAACTTGACCCCGAGAACACGCTGTACATGGACCTCAAGGACGGCCGCGTGGTCATCGAGCTCCTGCCCGACGTTGCGCCCAAGGCGGTGGAGCGCGTGAAGATCCTGACGCGCAAGGGGTTCTACGATGGCACCCCGTTCCACCGCGTGATCGAGGGGTTCATGGCCCAGGGCGGCGACCCGACCGGCACCGGCACCGGCGGCAGTGGCATGGGCCAGCTGCCGGCCGAATTCTCGCGCACCCGGAAGTTCCTGCGCGGCACCGTCGGCGCGGCGCGCACGTCGGACCCGAACTCGGCGGACAGCCAGTTCTTCATCATGTTCGCCCCGGCACCGAGCCTCGACGGCCAGTACACGATCTGGGGGCAGGTGGTCTCGGGGATGGAGCACGTGGACCACATCAAGCGCGGCTCGGGCGCGAACGGGATGGTGCAGAACCCGGACCGCATCGTGCGGATGCGGGTCGCCGCCGACGTGAAGGATTGACGCCGCAACGCCCCTGGCGTTGAAGGCGCGGGAATGAGCCCGTAGCTCAGGTGGTAGAGCACGAGACTTTTAATCTTGGGGTCGTGGGTTCGAGTCCCACCGGGCTCATAATAAAATCAAAGACTTATACGACGATAAGCGACGGATCGGGCCGAATATAATCGGGATGCGGACTCACTGCGGACTCTGATTCGGAGCGGTATGCGGGTTGAACCTGCGCCTCTCGCCGTGGGTCTTCCTGCCCGTCGAGTGGCGGCCTATCTTTCGTCTATGACCACGCCCGCCCCCATTCCGGCCGATCAAGAAACCGCCGAGGCGCGACGGCATCGTCTGGCGCGAGAAGCAGAGATGATTGCCGAGGCGCGAGCTGATGCGGCTGCCGGCCGCGTGGTGCCGTTCGAGGCCGTTGAGGAATGGATTGATAGTCTCGGCACCGACCACGAACTTCCCCGCCCGAGTTCCAGCCGGCCCCGGTAAGGCGGCGTGCGGCGCCGGCTGATCGTCGCCGATAAGGCAGTGGCCGATCTGGACGCCATCTATCAATGGCAGTCGCAGCCGGGATCGGGCACAGCTAGCGCGCGGCGCTTGCGGGCCATCGGCGCTGCCATCCGACGCCTTCGCCACACCCCCTGCCTCTACCCACGCGGCGAACATCCGGGCACTCGCGCGCTGCACGTTGCGGGGCATACAGTGGTTTACCAGGTCGAGCCCGACACGGGCCATAGCGCCACCGCCGGTGACGTGGTGGTGCTCAGAGTTTTCGGGCCGGGACAGTCGCAAACCGAGCTGTAGCACTCGCGAATGAGGGTGCGGGCACGGGGCCGCGGCGAGACTGCCCCGGTCCCGCAGGGAGAACCGCTATGGTTCAGTGGATTTCAGCGGTAGTGGCTTTGATCGTGTTTGTCGGAGGGCTTGTAACGTATTCCTTCCAAAAGAAGAAAGATCGGAAAGAAGACATCATAAAGACACGCCGTTCCGAGTATAGAAGGTGGATACAAGCGTTTTATGACGCAAGCGCGGGCAATGTTGACGGAGCCATCGAAATAAACAAAGCAACAAATGACTTGTTTTTATTTGCATCTGAGGATGTCATCCTGTCTGTTGGGACACTAAAACAATACATGGCTACTACGAGCCCCGGCGGTGCGCCGCGCGATATGATCCAAGTTGGCCGTTTAGTGGCGGCCGTTGTCTTGTCAATGCGTCGTGACTGCTTTGAAGAGACAAAGCTCACGCAAGATGAAATCCGCCGGATTCTACCCATTCAAGGTGTCCGTGATGACGACGCTCCGTCCGGCAGCGAAGGAAGCCTCCCGGCGACGTAGACGACTTCCATACGCCTACTTCGGGAGCGGCCACCGCGCTACCGGGTCGCGCCGCCCGTGCTGGTATTTCATCAATTTCCGATTGCCGGTCGCCGCGCGCCGGCCGGCGGTCGGCGCTTCAAAAAGCCGCCTGAGACGCAACGCCGATCCCGGCCACCGTCACCCGGTGGCCGGCTGCCTCTTAGGATGACACCTTCGGGACGCCGATACCTGCCGCTCGGGCGGCGCAGCTGCCACCCGTAACAGCGCGGATTGGTTGTCGGCGATGCCGGCCTCGCGGGCGGCTTCCTTGGCCTCGGGCGTGATGCGGTCAATCTTCACCGCGCGCTGCGCTTCGTTGCGCTCGATCCCGAGCTCACGGACGGCGGCGTTGATGCCGTCGCCTACCGAACCGCCGCGGCCGTCCGCACGGCGGCTTTTCACCGGCTCAACTTGAGCCGGTGAGCCGTCCGTCAACCTGATTCACTCCGCCTGCGCGGCGACAATCAGGATGAATGTGCGCGACGATCTGGGTGAATGTTGAAGCCCTGAGCCGGCCCGCGGGCCGGCTCAGGGCTTGGTCGACGTTCTGAGGGACGTCGCCTGCGATCGCGTGGCGTGCCGGGATGCGGAGGTCTCCAGCAAGGGGCCTTTCGTTGCCCGGCACTTCCATCAACGACCAGCAGGCGAGGCTCTATATGTTCCTTCGTCGGACGCACTCTCAGCAGACCGCCGCGGCTCGGGCGGGGTTCAGCGCCAGCACCGGCAGCCGGCTCGATGCCGATCCCACGCTTCCCTCCCAGAAAGCCCGGCCGCGTGGCCGCCGCCGGCCCGATCCGCTGGCGGCGGTCTGGGACGCCGAGATCGTGCCGATGCTCGCGGCGATGCCGGGCCTGCGGCCGATCACGGTGTTCGACGAGATGCAGCGCCGGCACGCCGAACTGCCCGATGGCGTCCGCCGCACCCTGGAGCGCCGCATCCGTACCTGGCAGGCGCTGCATGGGCCCGAACGGGAGGTGATCTTTCGCCAGGACCATCCGCCGGGCGCCCAGGGCCTGTCGGACTTCACCGATGCGGCCGCGCTCGGTGTCAGCATCGCCGGCCAGCCACTCGCGCACCGGCTGTATCATTTCCGCCTCGCCTTCTCCGGCTGGGCGCACGCCGAGGTGGTGCTCGGCGGCGAAAGCTTCGTGGCCCTGGCGGGGGGTTTGCAGAACGCGCTGTGGGGTCTCGGCGGCGCGCCGGCGGAGCATCGCAGCGACAGCCTCTCGGCGGCGTTCCGCAATCTGGACGAGGCGGCCGCGGCGGACCTGACCACCCGCTACGAGGCGCTGTGCGCGCATTACCGCATGCGGCCGACCCGCAACAACCGCGGCCTCGCCCATGAGAACGGTTCGATCGAGGGGCCGCACGCGCATCTCAAGGTGACCGTTGCCCAGGCGCTGTTGCTGCGCGGCGGCGCCGATTTCGACAGCCTCGATGCCTATCGCCGCTTCCTCGACGAGACCATCGGCCGGCAGAACGCCGCCCGCCGCCGTGCCATCGAGCTCGAACAGGCGGCGCTGCAGCCGCTGCCCGCTATGCGCACCGACGACTTCGAACAGGCGCTGGTCACCGTCACACGCAGCAGTGCCTTCGTGCTGAAGCGCGTGTTCTACACCGTGCCCTCGCGACTGATCGGCCATCGTCTGCGGGTTCGCCTTTATGATGATCGGCTCGACTGCTTTCTCGGTGGCAGCCTGGTGCTGACGCTGCGGCGCGGCCGGATTTCGCCCGAGCGCGTGGCGTTCGGCCAGCGCGGGCACGTCGTCGACTACCGCCACATCATCCATTCGCTGCACCGCAAGCCGATGGCGCTGCTCAACCTGGTCTACCGCGACCAGCTGTTTCCCCGCACCGCCTACCGGCGCGCCTGGGAGCGGCTGATCGCGGCCGGGCCAGCCAAGTCGGCCTGCAAGACCATGGTGGCGCTGTTGCTGCTCGCCCACGAGCGCGCCTGCGAGGCGGATCTCGCCGCCGCTCTCGAAGAGTGCCTCGATGCCGGCGTGCTGCCGGACCTGGCGGCGCTGGCCGAGCGGTTCGCGCCGGTGATCGCCGCGGTGCCGGAGGTGATCGTCACCCTGCCCGCGCTGGAAACCTACGACGCCTTGTACGCGGCCTGAGGGGACGGACATGACCATCAAACCGTCCACCGCCGCCGCCATCGACGCCGGCCGCCTGGCGCTGATGCTCGCCGAATTGCGCTTGCCGACCATTGCCCGCGCCTGGCCGGACCTCGCCCAGACCGCCGACCGCGAGGGCTGGCCGGCAGCCCGCTTCCTGGCCGCCCTGGTCGAGCATGAACTCGCCGATCGCGCGCGCCGCCGCATCGAACGCCATCTCGCCGCCGCCCGGCTGCCGCCCGGAAAGACCCTGGATGCCTTCGACTTCGCCATCGTGCCGATGGTCAGCCGCGCCCATGTCGCAGCCCTCGCCGCCAATGACGGCTGGCTGGAGAATGGCAGCCACGTCCTGTGCTTCGGGCCGCCGGGCTCCGGCAAGTCGCACCTCGCGGCCGGCCTTGGCCATGCCCTCGTCGAGAACGGTTTTCGCGTGCTGTTCACCCGCACCACCGATCTGGTCCAGCGGCTGCAGGTGGCGCGGCAGGCGCTGGCACTCGAGGCGGCCATCGCCAAGCTCGACAAATACCACCTGCTGATCCTCGACGACCTCGCCTACGTCCACAAAAGTCAAGCCGAGACCAGCGTTCTCTTCGAGCTGATCGCCGCCCGCTACGAGCGCCGCAGCATGCTGATCACCGCCAACCAGCCGTTCAAGCAATGGGGCGACGTGTTCCCCGATCCCGCCATGACGGTCGCCGCCATCGATCGCCTCGTCCACCACAGCGTCATCTTCGAGATGAACGTCGAGAGCTACCGCAAGCGCGCCGCGCAGGGCCGCAAGCCGAAGCCGGCGCCCTGATCAGCGCCGCCCACTCCCATTGAATAACGTAACGTCACGGAGAACCGCCATGCCAAGAGGCCGCAACCCCGAAGGCGAGACCGCGCTCAGCAGCGCCGAGCGCCAAGCTCGCTATCGCGCCCGCCAGCATGCCGCCGCGCCACCCGCCGCACTCAACGGCGGGCCGCCCGCAAAGCGCCGCAGCCGTGCCAGGCGCTGGCGCGATGCGATTGACGCCTTGCTCGCCATGCAAGCCGAGTACGCCGCATGGTCAGACGCTTTGCCCGACAGCCTCCGCGACACCGCCACCGCTCTGGCGCTGCAGGAGATCATCGATCTTGACCTGAGTGATCTCGCCGCCGTCCAGCCGCCGCGCGGCTACGGCCGCGACTGATCCAGATCGAGCTGCGCCCGCTATTGCCGCCGCCGACAAATTCAGCACCCTGATCGCCACTCCGCGACAATCAGCTGTTGCCAGCGACATCAGCAGCGACAATCATCCCTCCGCGACGCGATCCGGACGTTCATCCTGATTGCCGCCAGCTTTCATCCAGATCGTCGCGCTACACCGGTCAGCTCGACTGCCTCGATTTCCTCCCAGCCAAGCCGGCGAGCCGCCGCAACGCGATGGTGGCCGGCCACGATGTGCCAGCCGGCCACACGCTCGCCGCTCCGCACGAGTGTCGCCGCCCGCAGGCCCGATGCGAGCCGGCCACCCGTAATTTTCTAGTATTTGTATCCGCATAGGATACACGACAGCGATAAATCCTCGCAGCCTATCCGGTATCGGCGAAACGAGAAAGAATATACGCCAAACATAGTTTCGATGCAAGCTAGTTTGTTTCTCCGATTCATGGCACGTGCTGCGGGCGCACGGCGCTGTCGGCGCCGTGGTCCGCAGCCCGGAGGAAGCCTATCGCGTAGTAACCGGAGGAACATAACGGTGATCGAACTGAAATTCAGCCTTGTCCACGCGTCCGACGCTCTCACGGCAGCGCGGGCGCTGACCGCCTTCGCGGATGCGTGGTCCGATGCCGAGGCGCCCGCATCGCAGACCGGCGCCCGCCGCCAGCGTGTGAGCAAGGGCGAGTTACCCTGCGTGACGGTGGCGGAAGCGTCCGATGTGTCGGTGCAGTTGACGCCGACGCCCGAGCGCCCCGATCCGGCGGCGCTGTATGAGTTGCTTGCGCTCACCGATACCGGCGCCGCGGCAACGGGTGTGGTCGCCTCGGCCGAGCCCGAGGCGGACAAGCGGGCACGGGACGAGCTGGAAACGGCGTTGCGTTCGGCCGCGCTGAAAAAGGGTGCGCTGTGGCTGCGTAAGCTGCTCGACAAGGGCAAGATACGGGCGCTGTCCGAAATGACGGATGCGCAGATTTGTGGGGCGCTCGCCGCCTGACAACAGAAAGCGGCCGGGCGGCGCTACGCCGCGTCGGCCGCTTGACGCCGCGCAACACTGATCCCGGCCACTGTCACCCCGGTGGCCGGTCCGCCTCTGCGAGCGGGCGCCGGCGGATACGGCGGCACGGGCGCGGGCGAGGCCGGCGACGGCGCGGGGGTGGCGCAACAGCCACTCCACGCCCGCAAGCGGATTGCTGCGATACCAACTGCGCGGCAGCCGGCGCCGGCATGCTAGGCTGTGCAGCGCGGCACGGAGTTGGCGCGCGTGCTTGTGGTGGCGACCAATCCGGTGTTCAGCCCGGCGTCGCCACGCCGCCCGTATGGGGATAACCAGCGCGGCCACGGGCGGTTTGGCGGCCGGGGCGTGTGGCACGGCAGCGCGCGCCCGCCGCGCACGGGCAAGCCGATCCGTAGACTGACAGTCCCGACAGTAGCCTTGCCGGCCGTCCGGTGTGTGCCCGGCACGGGCGAACGCCTCGGGCGGTTTCGCGCTGCCGCATGCGGGGCAGAATTTCAGGCCGGCCGCGCGAGCCGCTTCCCGCGCTGCGCGGCGTTCGACCGCGCTCACGACACCCCCACCTGACCGGGCAGCGCGTAGCCGGGGTTGAGCCGCGGCGGCGTCGCGCCGCCCTGCTTGAACTCCGAAGACAGGCTGTTCACCGAGTCGATAAGCTGCTGCAGGCTCTCATTCAAAACCTGAGTCTGCTGCTCGCTGGTCTGTTTCAGCACGTCGGCGGTCAGCGTGTTCTGCGGCGTGCTCGCGACCTGCTCGAGCACGTCAATCACTTGGTTGAACGCCTGAACGTAGCCGGTGCCGGTGCCGTATATATTCTGCGACGCGCCGAGGTAGCTGCTCGCCGCGCCCTGCAGTTCGGAAATATCCGTCACGTTCCCGGCCAGCGCGCCGGCGCTGATCGTGTTCCACTGGCCGCTCGCCGCAGTGAGCTGATCCACATACCCGGCCGGGTTCGAGCCCCCGGTGAGCAGCGAATTGACGTAGCCGTTGAGCCCGGACACGAGCCCCGATGCGGTGCCGGCCGCCGCCTCGGTCGGCGCGTTTAGGATGTTCTGCTGCTCAAGCGTGTAGGCGTCGGCGAGCTGTTTCATCGCCTGCGCATAATTCGCGCTGGCCGCGAACGACTGACCGTGGGTGTCGATCAGGGACTGCGAGAACTGCGTGCGCGCCTGCGTTTCTTCGTCCACCGACGCCAGCCACGCGGCGTTCGCCTTCGCCACCGGGTCGTTGGGGTTCGCCGCCGCCATCGCCCGTTCCTGATACGAGTCGATCTGCGAGCCGAAGGATTCATTCGTGTTCGTGGCGAGCTGGTCCGACGCCGTGGTGAGCCCGGCGGCGAGCGCGGCGATGGAACCCTGCGACAAATTATACTGCTTCGCGGTCGCGATGGCCGCGGCATACTGTTCATCGAGCGCCTGCAGCGACGTGTTCAGGCTGCCCGCCGTGTCGCCCACGTCCGACAGTTTCTCGAACGTGCCCTGATACCACTGCACGAACTGGTCAAGCTGCTGCGTGCCGCTGAACGAACCGTAGGGCAGCACCGACTCAAGCTGCGGGTCGTAGGGCGCGTTGAAGCGAAGCTGTGAGAACGCCTTCGGGTCCGTGATATTCTGCGCGGTGATCGGGCCGGCGTTGTTGCCGCCGAGCGTGATGCCGCCGGCCGGCAGCGTGGCCGTGAGCCCCTGACCGGCCAGGGTCATATTCAGGCTGTTAATCGCCTGCGTGATCCCGTCGAGAATCGCCTGCTCTTGCTGCGACATCGAGCCGGTATATTTATCGAACCCGCTGCTGCCGAGCGCGAGGCCCCCGGAGGAATCGGACGTGACCTTGACGTTCCATCCGTGGTGCGCCTCGGAACTCGCGCCAAACAGACCGCCGAGGCCCCCGCCGGCCGCGCCGCCGATGATCCCGCCGAGCAGCGTCCCGATGCCTGGCACGATGCTGCCGATCGCCGCGCCGGCGATGCTGCCCACGCCCGAGCCGACCATGCCGCCGGTCTGATTCCCGCCCAGCGCGGTGTTCAGCATCGTGCCGATACCGAACCCGGCGCCCACGCCCGAGAGCGCGCCGCCGAGCGTGGTGCCGACCGACGCGCCAGCCATCGCGCCCGAGCCCAGCGTGCCGTCGAGCGCGGCGCCCTCAACCGCCGACGCGGTCGCGTTGCCGCCCCACAGAACGGTGTTGAGCAGCCCGCTCGATCCGGTCAGGTCGAGCGTGCTGCCGAGGTCGTTGAGCAGGCTGCCGCTGGCCGAGTCGCCCATGAGCAGGTTGTCGAGATAGCCGCTCACACCGGGCAGGCTGAGGGCGTTGCTCGCGCCTGAGAGCACGCCGCCGCCGTCGCCGCTGCTCACACCGCCGTCGCCGAGCCCGGCCAGGGGCAACGCCGAAGCGCCGGTGCCGAGCAGGCCGCTCGTGATCGGATCGAACAGCGCGACCTTGGAAAAGCGCGTGACCAGATCGCTCGCGATCCCGCGCACGACGTTGCCGAACGACACGGCGTGACCCTGGCCGCCGACGAACGCCTGCGTGATCGCATTCCCGATGTCGTCAAATACGGAGGTCGCAAGCCCCTGCAATTCCTGCAACGACTGCTGCTGCGCCTGCAACGCGGCCGTCGCCTGCGCGATGTCGCCGGCTTCCTGAATATATGCCTACCCCTGATCGGTGATGATTCCGCCGGTCGCGCGCCGCGCCTCCTGCTCGGCCTGCAGTTCGGCCAGCATGACCGAGCGCGCCTTGGAGTTCTCCCCGAGGCTATCCGTCTCGGCCTGGATATATTGCAGCCGGTCGGCGCCGGACGCGGTGTCCTGCGCCAGCTTCACGTCGCCCTCGGCGCGGGCGAGGTCCTCATACATCCCGGCGAGTTTCGACACCGCGTCGGCTTGCTGGTCCGCCTTGTCGCCAAACACGGAATCGACTTCCTGCTGCGCTTTCATCGCAGCGGTTGCCTTCGCCACCGCGTCGGCGCCCTGACCGTAGGCGGCCGCGAGGGAGATATTCTCGCCGATCGCGTCGGACGTTTTCTCGATCGCCTTGTTCAGCGAATCGGCCTGGTGATCGGTGCCCTCGGCAAGCTTCGTGATTTCGTCGTTGTTCTTCGTGATCTGCTGTGTATATTCCTGATAGGCGAGCGAACCTTGCTGCACGAGTCCGCGGGCTTTCTCAAGCGCCGTGTTTTCGTTCTGCAGCGTCGCGGTGCGCGCGGCCGGGCTGCCCTGCGACAGTTTATCCGCCTGCAGCAACAGCGAATTGTTCGCCGCGGCTTGCTGCTGCGCGTGGCCGGCGCTGTTCGGCGGCGTGAACCCGGCGAACGGTCCGGCCACCGGGGCGCCGTGCGCGCCCGCGCCGGTGATCGCGTCATACGCCTGCCCGAACGCGCCGCCGGTGGCGAAATTCAGCAGCGATCCACCGATGCCCGGAATCGACGTGTTCGCCGCGCCCGAGCTGGTCAGGTGGTGCGCGTCGAGCCAACCCCACAAACCGTTGAGCGCGTTCACGGCGCCGGTGACGCCGTTAGTCAGCCCGGCCAGCGCGCCGGTCACGCCGTCGCCGATTGCGCGGATGAACCCGCCGGCGCCCTCCTCGGGGCCGGCGAATGCCACGCCGAGGTCGTGCAGCGCGCGTTCGAGCGGCGTCATGTTCTGCGTCGCGCCGGTGGCCGCCCGCCCGTAGGCATCGAGCAGCGCGCGTTGCGCGCCGAGCACGTCGCCCTGCTCGGTAAGCGTGCGGATATTTTCGACGGCCGCCGCCGTCACGCCCGGGAAACCCTCGGTCGCGAGTTTCTCCGCCGCCTGCTCGGGCTCGGTCAGGCTCGCCGCGAGTTTCTTCGCCGCGTCGGGCAGCGTCGTGTTCCACACCAGCGCGAGATTCTTCGCCAGCCCGAGCTCGGCTTGCAGGTCCGCCGACTGGCCGGAGAACGTCGGCACCGCGGCGAGCTCGTGCGCCGCGCCGAACGAATCGCTGAACGACGCGCCGCTGCTCGCCGCAAACCCGTGCGCGGACTGATCCACGACGGGCGCCAGCGTCGCGAAGTCGCTCCGGGAGCCCCGGAGTTGGTTCTGCAGACCCTCGATGCGCAGCCGGGCATCCTCGGCCGCGACGCCCATGGCGGCCAGCGCAGCGGCGCCCGCAGCCGCCGCAACAGCGATGATCCCAGCGGTGCTCGTGAGCGCGGCGACGGTGCCGCTCACGATCCCTTCCAGGTTCCCGGAGCGCTCGGCCAGCACCATCGCGGAGCCCGGCAGGCGGTTGAACCGGCCGGTGATCGTCTCGTGCGCCATCACGAGCAGCTCGCGATAGAGCCCGGTGCTGGCGTGTGTGGCGCCCTTGAGGGCGGCTTCGGTGTCCTTGGCCGCGGCGCCCACTGCGGCCACGCCCTCGGCCGCCGCCGCACCGTCGTTGAGCGCGTCCATCGCCGCCTTGGCCTTCTCGACGCGCGCGGTGAGCGTGGCGACTACATCGGCGGCGGTGCCGGTATCGAACCCGCGCGCGACCGCTGCGGCCATCGTGGCGGTGCCGTTCGCGAGCGCCCGCTGCACCTTGTCCAGGTCGGCGGCGGCCTTCGCGGAGTTGCTGTAGCGCCGCGCGAGCGTCGCCGCACTCGGCCCGGCTTTGCCGGTGGACGTTTCGACGCGATCGGTGGCGTCGGCCAGTCTGTTGAACGCGTCGGCCGCCGCGTCGGCGTCGGCGGACGCCTGATCGTCCAGCTTGACGGTGGCTGTTACAACCTGATCGGTCATGGCGGCCTACTCCACGCGCGGCGAGGGTTGAACGGCGGCATGCGAGCGCACGACGGCCGGGGGCATCACGGGCGCCACCGGCGGCGTGCTGGGCGTCGGCACCGCGAGCGGGGTCAGCGTGGCGAGGGCGTGCCGCATTTCCAGTTGCGCACCGGCGCGGGCGAGCAGCGCGACCACCGGCTTGTCGCCGGCGCGGAGCGGCCGAGCCTCGGTGAGCGCGTCCACGATCCGGGGCCACCACGCGGCCTCGATCGGCGAGAGTTCTGGCGCCGGCTGATCTATCTCCCGCGCCCGCCGGCCGCCGACCACGCGCAGCGGAGCCCGAATCCCGAGCTCCCGTTCACGCTGACCGGCCAGGGCGAGGGACTGCAGGAATGCAAACGCCGCGGCCTGCGGCAGCATATCCGCCGCGCCGGGCATACGGAGGATTGCCCGCGCCACGCAGAGCGCGAGCACGCGCGCCGCGGCGAGCTGAATCAAGGCGGTTGCATGCTGCGGCGCATGCTCCACCGCTGCGGCGCCGGCGCGCCATGTGCGTGATGCGAGCGCCCGATCGGCCGGGTTCACGAGCAGCTTTATCCAGTCGGGCTCGACAAGCGGGTTCATGCGAATGCCTCCATGTGGCGCGGGCACGCGGTCAGCGACATCGGCCATCGGCTACACTCCCGCTTCCGGTTCAAGCGCCGGTTCGGGAGCGGCGCGGTTCATGAGCGCGTCGAAGATCGACTCAGGCTCGTATGCCTCTGGCCCGAGCTGCGCGGCCTCGACACGCGACAGCAGCTTGTGCCGGCGCAGAAATGCCGCCTGGCTCTCGTATGTCGGCGGATTGTCGGGATCGACGCCGTGTTTGCGGCGCTCACGCCCATACTGCGCGGCTTCCTCGCGCGTGGGCCACGTGGCCGGAACCCCGAAGCGGAATGCGGGCGCATAGGCCAGCCATTCGTGCGCCGGCGTCCCGACGCCCCCGATGCGCTCGCGTAGGCCGAGCGGCGAATAGCGCCACCAATGACTTAGGCGCGTGCCCGGGTGCTCCGCGATGTGCGCCGCGAGCGCCGCCCCTTGCTGCTCGCACCACAGCTCGAATGCACTCAGCCGACCCGGGCGAAACTCATCGGCGGCGAAATCGAGTGCCCATCGCTCAGCCGCGTCGGCGTCCGCCGGCGCCGGCAGGTCGAGCAGCCAAGCCCATTCACCTGGGGTAAGCGACTCATCACGACGTGCAACGCGACGCGCGACCATCATTCGGACTCCTTGCTGGGCGCGCCGAGGCCGAGCACCTTGAACGCGGCAATCATGGTCTGCCGTGCCTGGTTCTCGATCGCGGCGGCGGGATGCGGCTTCGGCTGGCCGAACCGATCAGCGACAACCATTCCCTCGCGCGCGATCGTCTCGCGGGCCTCGCGAGCGCGCTGCGCGGCATCGAGCGCCTGCGCGAGCAGTGTCAGGGCGCCCGCATCGGCCAGATTGAAGTCGGCCACGAGGTCTTTCCACATCCGGCGCTCAGGTGCGGCGAGATGCCGCGGGGGTGCCGGCAGCTTCGGGCGAGGTCGCGCGGGGGTCGCGAGCGATGCACCGGGGGTGCCGCGAGGTCGCGAGGGGGTGGAAAGAGGTTGAACGGTCATCTACGCCTCGAAATCAGAATTTTTCGTGCCGGATTTCGGCCTGTGTGAACGTTGAGGGCTGGGACGGCTTTAGGGGGTCGTTGCGGTTTGACTTTCAAACCCCCCGGGTGGGGCGGTGGCCGCGGGCGGATGGCGCGGAGCCGCAAGCATTCCCGTCGCATCGCCGGACGCACGGCGGCAGCCACGGCGCGTTGCCAGCGCGCCGTGGCCGTGTGCCGTCGAGCGATGGTGGGCCAGCGCCACGATTACGCCGCGGACTGCCGGCGGCCGGCCCGATCGAAGATCGACGTGACGCGGAGCATCGGCGAGGGCTCCGGCGCGCACGCGGCGAGCTCCCCTTGCCGCTTCGCCAGCAGTTCGTTGTCGCGCTGCCAACGGGCTTCCTGGCGCGGGATCAGGCGGCAGCCGGCCGGTATCCCAACCCACGGGCAGCGGCGCGCCGGCGGCCGTCTCAACCTCGGCGGCGGTCACGACGCCGGCGGCGATCATCTCGCGCAGGCTGTGCGCGACCGGGTTCTGCAGTTCGAGCGGGTTCGGCAGAACGAAACCCGGCTGCCACTGCGCCACGAACGGCCCATCCGGCAGCATGTCCGCCAGCCGCAGCGTCTCCAGGTATTCGGCGGTGGCTGCACACTGCGCGAGCAGCCGCGCGAGTGTCAGCGCCGTGTCGTGCGCCTGCCGCCGCAGCGCAGGCAACGCCGTTTCGAGCACGATTTCGCGGACCACGTCCGCGCGCCGCGTCGCGAACCGCTGTTCGGCCTCGCGAAGCGCCTGATCGGCGACGGTCAGCGAACGCCGCGCCGCGCGGACTTCCGCATCGGTGACAGTCGGCGCCGGCGCATCGTCGCCGTCGAGCAGCCGGCGCACTTGCTCGTCCACCGAATGCCGGCGCGCGGCAGCATCGAATGCCTCGGCGTATTGCCGCTGCGCGAGGGTGAGCTGCGCCTCCGCGTCGGTCTTGCGCTGGCGCACGACGGGCAGCCGCTCGCGCAGCCGCGACGATTCGGGATCGGCCTCGATCTTGGCGGCGAGCGCGGCGATTGCCTGCGCGGCGACATCGGCCAGCGGCGTCGCGGCTGCGGCAGACTGGCGCGGGTTTGAACATGCGGGTTTTCCTTTCGAGTTGGCGGGGAAATCAGATCAGGCCGGCGGTGCGCGCGAACCGGAACCACTCGGGCGACGGCGCATCGGCTGCCTCGGCACGCGCGAGCCGCGCACGCATCGCGGCACGCTCGGTTGCGGTGCACAGCCGCGACGGATAACCGAGCCGCGCGCCGGGAGCGGCCACGGGCGAGCTCGGGCGACGCCGCGCGGCGGTGAGTCGCGCGGTTTCGGCCAGAAGCGCTTCCTGCTCGGCGGTCAGGCCGGTGTAGCCGCGAGCCATCGTCGGCGGGTGCCGCGCGGCGGAGCGAATGAAGGATAACATTGGTTGTTTCTCCTATGGAGGTTTCAGCCGAATTGCCCGCCGCGCTCGGCCGCGTCGCGGTCGCGCCGGCGAGCATGTCGAGTGCGTTCATCGCGGCGGCCACGGCGCCCGGTGTCGAGCGCATGCACGGATGCGTCGGCGCGGTGGCGGCGATCAGCACGCGACACGCGCGCGCGAGTCGTGGTCATTGCGGTTGCTCGTATGCGGGTTGAGGGCGTCGGATGCGCGGCGGTGCGTCGGCCACGGGGCCTGTCCCCACCTTGTCCCTACCTGTTGCTTCTGTCCCTACCTCGTGGAGCACTATATTCTCCATAAATGTGCAGTCGTGGACGGCATCTTTTGCGTTTGTCCCTACCTGTCCCTACTTCGAAGGGGGGGGTCTCTGCTACTACCTAGGAATCGGGGTATATAACCAACCCATCCTTGCCGTTTTCTCATGTGTATGTAAAAAGGTAGGGACAGGTAGGGACAAGAGAAACGTGTAGTCCAGGACACGAAACTTTCTGTCCCTACCTCCGAGAAGAGGTAGGGACAGGTAGGGACAGGTAGGGCCAGAACGGCTGCTACGCACGGATGAACTCGACAACATTGCTCGCGCCTGGCTGTTCCATCTCGGCCGGGTAGCCGCTTGGCGGCATGAACCGATATTCGCGTGCGCCGCCATCGTCGCGGATGCGGCGTCGTTCCCATCCTTCGCGCCGCAAGATTGCGCCGACGCGCATTTGTTCGCGTCGCCCGGCATCCTTGTTCAGCACGTGAAGCGCCTCGGCCAGCACATCCAACGTCGTGACGCCGCCCGGATGGCTTCTGAGATACGGCAGGACGGCGTCGGCCCATGCGTCGTCATCGTAGCGGTCATCGGCCGCGTCCTGCTGCGCGGCCCGATCCTCGCGGCCGGTCAGCCAATGCGGCTCATTGGCTTGGCAGCGGTGCACGGCCTCGGCCCATAGTTGATCGCGCGCAGTCTGCAGTGCCGCCGCGTCAACTTCGCGGTGGATCGGCCAATCTTCCGCGCACTTGACGGGCCAGAACCGGGAGCCGCCGGTCTCGTCCTTCAGGTAGCCGGCCGCGCCCGGGTTGACGGTGCCGATGAAAATGCCCTGCCGGGGGAAGGTGCGCGAAACCCGGCCGGAGCTGGGCCGGTAGCGGTCACTCGGCGAGGAAATGAATGCCTTCGCTCGCGCCGCGTCGGCTCGCGAAAGGGTGGCAAGCTCCGCATGCTCCATAATCAGGATGCCGCGCATATTCTGGAATGAGTCCTTGCTCCCGATGTCGGGCGGCGTATCGCTGAACCATTCGGCGCGGGGAGCAGCAGTGCGCGACAGAACTTCGATTTGCCGATGTCCTGCCGCCCTTCGAGGATCAGGACGGTTTTCACGATGCAGCCCGGATCGAAGACTTCGCCGAACTGCGGCGATGAGCGTCTTCGATCCGAACGCGCGGTTGAGCCGCGTGTCCTCGGCGCCGAGGTAGTCGATCAGCACCGCGTCGAGCCGCGGCGTGCCATCCCAACGCAGCGCATCGAAATACTCGCGCGCGGGGTTGAAGCGCCGACCCGGCGAGTCCGCGACCGCCGCCATCGCCTCGGCTGCCGCCCGCGACGTGACGCGAATACCCTGGCCGGCCAGCCACACGGCGGCATGGGTGAAGTCTGTGTCCTTGAACTCACGCGGCGCGAACGGCTCGCCCGAAGGTTCCCACGGCGGCCGTGCGATCAGGCGCGGGTCATCGGCGAATTGGTCGTAGCCCAGCACCCCGCGCCATTCGGGCGCATGCCGGAACGCGAGCGTGGCGTTGTCGAGCCCCGCGCGCGGATGACCTTTCTCATTGACGCACAGCATGTTTTTCCAGCCGTGGTTCGGCTGCTCGGGTTCCGACGCCGGTTCCGGCTCGTCCGCCTCGAACTGTTCCTGCGCGTCGGCCAGCCGTTGCGCCGATACGTCCACCCCGAGCCGCTTGGCGTGGCGCAACAGGTCCGGCCAGCCCGCCTTCGGTGCGCTCTTCGTCGCCAGGTCAGTTTCCCAGCGCGAGCGGTCGGATTCCTCCGCTGCAGCGCCCGGCCACCGCTGCGACCACGCAACCCACGCATCGCCGATTGCGTCGGTATCGTCTTGATCGTCGCCCAGCGCATGCGCGCAACCGGACGCGGCCAGCCCGATCGCAACCCATGTCTCGCGGTCAACGGTAGCGGGGTTCGGCATTTGGTTGAGCAGCGCGCACACCGCGCCCGTGCTCGGCGGCCGAATCTCGGCGTAGTCGCGTGGCGCGACCGCGCGGCGGGTGGTGATCTGCGCGAGCAACCAATCGGGCCACTCGGCGAGCGGTTCGTCAATCCACAGATCGCCGCCGTGGCAGGACCAGTCAATGACGTAACCGCCCTCGCCGCGAATATCCACGCCCGGCGCGGGGTTGTTCTGAGAGTTCCGCATGCCTTCGCGGTGTCGGAATAGCCAGTGCTGGCCGCCCGAGCGCGTGGCGACCACGCGCGTTGGCGGCAGGCGGTGGCCGGACGCCTGGAACCACACCGCCGAACCGTGCCGCGGATCGAGGTCGAGCGCGTCGCGCCCGCTGCGTGGGCCAGTGGGGTAGGCTACCAGCGCGTCGGGATGCTGCTTCCACCAGGCGCGAATGCGCTCGGGATCGGTGGTCGCGTCCAGATGGCCGCGCGGAGTCAGCGGCGACTTGTCGGTGCCGTTGCACGGGAAGATTGGCAAACCCTCGGCTGCACGCGTGAGAGCGGCTTCCAGGACGGAGTTATTCACGTCCGGCACTCCCGCTCGAACTGGCGCCATAGCGCCCGCGCCGCCCGGTGCGCTTCATCGCAGGCGCCGCGCCGGGCCAGGTAGCCGAGCAATTCCGCTAGGCTTGCGGGATCGGGAAACGATGCGTCGCGGCGCACGTCGCCGATGAAATCGCCGCGCGGGGTGTCGGTGATCTTGAGGGCCTGAATCCAATCCCGGAACGATAATCCGACAATTCGAGATTCCACGGGTTGCGGTCCTTCTAGGTTAGAGCGCCGCGGCTGCGTTGTCGGGGACGCAGCCGCGCGCCGGGTCGGGGTGTCAGGTCAGGCCAGATCGGCGGTGCGGGTGACGGTCGCGGCCTGCCAGGTTTTGACGTGCACCGTGTCGTTGACGCCGAGCGCCCATGAGTTGCCGGCTTCGTCGGTCACGGTAATTTTCGTGCCGCCGTCACTGAGCGCGACGGTGATCTGCGACCCGACGTTGCTCTGCGGGGCGTTGAGCGCGGCCATCTATGCGGCCTCCGCGAGCGCCGGCGCGGTTCGGCGCTGGCCGGTGGTGATGTGCGTCGGTGCCGACAGTCGCGCGGCAACCCACGCGTCCAGGGCAGCCGCCGTATAGAGAACGTGCTTGCCGAATTTGCTGAACACCGGGCCGCCGCCGGTGCAGGCGAACTTGGCGAGCGTCGAGGGCGCCACGTCGACGCCGTGCGTGCTTCGCAGATATTGTGACGCTTCGCTGCGCTGAAACCTGCGAGATGCCGGGAAGTCGGTGGGGGGCATATATAGACCTTTCAGTAAAGCGTGGGCGGTGACAGGCTTCGTTCTCCCCTAAGGGAATTTTACACCGGATTGGGCACGCGAAACGCGATCATTACTGGCGGAACGCGGTCCATTGATCGGCACCGATGTCCTTATACCCATATCGTATCGCGCGGAAATATTTGCCGGCAAGGGCGGCGTGCTACGCAGGCAGGCACAAATGTTCAGCTCGCTCAGATATGTTTCAGGAGATATATTCAGCCCGGCGCCGCTGATCCCGCGCAGACTTCGTGAGCCCGATGCCTAAAGGTTCGCGCGGCCAGCCACGCATCTATGTCCGCGCGCCGATAGAGCACTTTCCGGCTGCCGCAGCGGACAAATGCAGGGCCACCGCCGTCATTGCGCCATCGCATGAGGGTGCGGTCGGTGACGTGAAGCGCTATGGCGGTCTGCTTGACCGTTAAATAGTCAGTCGGGGTCATTGGGGACTTCTCCGAAGCTACGGCAGGAGTTTTGACGACATGCCACGATGTAAGGGCCGCGTCGAAACCGGAACAGCCGTAACTTTGGGCAGAATGCGCTTGTTACTCGCCGCCGGCCCGCCGCTGCATGTATCGCGCGACTGCGACGGGTGCTGGGCTCCCATGGCAGATACAGGGGATGATAGCCTGGAAGAAACGCGGCGCGGGGCCGTTAGCGTGAAACCAATTTATCTGGAATCTCGGGTTGCTGCTGTGCATGGCGGTCTCAAAGGCGACTGCCAGCGGGCCCGCGAATGCGTGCCATCGCTCCTGCGGCCGTCCCTGAGCCCACTGCTGACTCTGCGCGTCGCGCACCGCGCCTTCGAACTTGAGCAACGCAGCTAGATCGTCGCCGCGTAAATCAGGCCGAATTGTCGCCAGTGATTTCGCCACCGCCCGCAGCGCCCGTTCAATCCGGCCGCATTCGTCGTTGTGGTCGCGCATGAATGACTTTTAGGTCGCGCAGGCTGCTCAGTTCGTGAACCTTGCGAGCCAATAGCGCGCACGCTTCGGGCGTCGGCGCGACGTTTCGACCCCGGACGCGCTCTAATATCGGGCCAAGCCACTCAGGCGTGAACGTTGGATCGCATGGCGCGTCATACTCGTCATCGTCACGCGACATCGGAACCTCCGCGGAACTGCACGACATTTCCGCCCGCTGGCCGCGCTTCGGCAGCGGCGAGCACGTGCTTCGCCCACGCCTCCAACGCCGCCTTCCGCTCGGCCAAAAACTCGGCCTTCTGATAGACGGCCGCCACGCCGCGGATCGCGCCTGACACGTGGTTCAGCAGGCGGTCGCAGATGTGCGGCGCGAACCCCATGCCGGCCAGCTCGGTCACGCCGGCCCGGCGGAAATCGTGCAGCGTCCAGGCTGGCAGGGCAGGGGGCTCGATGCCGGCCTCATCACGCTTGGCGGTGATAGCCGCGTCCAGCTTCCGCTTGGCCGCGCTGAACGCCGAGATGGGCCGGCCGCTATCGGCCGGGAAGACGAACGGGCAATCTCTGCGGCGCGGCAGGGCGCCAAGGATCGCCCGCACGGGTTCGGGCAGATGCACGACATGTGCGCGGCCGTTTTTCGCCCGCTCGGCCGGCAGCGTCCACGTGGTCAGGTCGGCCGAGAGTTCATCCCACCGAAGGGCGGCGACTTCCTCGCGGCGCTGCAGCGTGAGCATAAGCACCCGCACGAACGGCCCGTATGGCGCAGTCAGCCCATCGACGGCCTGCCAGATCGCACCGATTTCCTCGGCGGACAGAACCCGGTCGCGAGCCCGCTCGCGGCTGGGCGCCTCAAGTCGGTGGAACGGATTGCTTGCAAGCGTGTGGCGCTTGCACGCCCAGCCGAATGCGGCCCGGCCGTAGGCCAGCGCCCGGTTCGCAGCGGTAGGCCCGGCGCCGGCCTTGATCCGGTCCAGGGCGAGCACCGCCTCGGCGACCGTGATGCTGGCGGCTGGCCGGTCCAGCCATGCCGCGAAGTGGCGCCGTAGCGAGCCCGATGCGACCGACAGATAGGATGCGCGACGGTCGCCCTCGCGGGCGGCCTGCCAGGCGTCCACGAGCGCGCGCACTGTGAATGCGTCCACCGCGGCAGCGGCCTTCTGCGCAGCTACCGCGGCTTTCCGCTCGGCGAAGGGGTCTTGGCCCTTGGCAACGTCACCGAGGACCGCCTTCGCCCGCTTCCGGGCCTCCTTGACGGTCAACGTCCCGAACGCGCCCAGCACCATGCGTCGCACGCCGGCCGGACTCCGGTATTGAGCGATGAACGTCTTGTTGCCGTTCACGCCCACCCGGAGCCCGAACCCGCGCAGATCGGCGTCGAACAGGAGCACGTCCTTGCGATCGGGCGGACACATCGCCGCCTCAACCGTGTGCTGATCCAGCCGGAATTTCGCGGCCATGCGCCCTCTGCTTGCGGACTCACTGCGGACTTATTTCCGCGAGTCCGCATGTCGCCATGTGAGCACAAATGTCTCGTGCTAGGCAAGGGCATCGGCGATATTTCAGTGCTCTATGTGAGTCCGCGTCGCTGCATGTCCGCCCGTGTCAGTGGCCTGCCTGCGACTTTTAATCTTGGGGTCGTGGGTTCGAGTCCCACCGGGCTCACCAGGTTAGTCCGCTGACATACAAATCAGAATCTCGACCGAGGCGGAGGAGATGCGAGCTGGAGCGTCGGCTGGCCGGACCTTGACCCGACAGCCCGGCGATTGCCGCTGAGCGGCCAGGTGCCGTTCGGAGGCAATCGTAGCGCTCAGTGCCAGCCGCGCGAGACCCCTCGCAGCGCGCCAGCCTGACAGTGGCGTGCGGAATTTCGCCGCGGACACGCGACCAACGCTGACCCCCCGGCCTCTGCCATCACGAATGGGTCGCTCCACCAGGACCACGCCCGCCAGTCGGGCAGGACGGCGTGCGCGCCGCGGGCATATGTATACTGGTGTCCAAAACGTCGTTTTTCACACGCGTTGGGACCTCCGTCATGCCAAGCACGCCAGAAGAACGCCTCGATCGCCGCGACTTCATGCTCGCATCAATTGCAACGCTCGGCGCCTCGGCTGCTCTCGTGGCCAATGCTGGTTCTGCGAACGCCCAGGACGCAGCGACTTCCTCTGTCAGCCCGGCCCCGGGTGCGCCATCAGCAACGGTCTATACCGGCGATACAATCCAGGGGAAAAAGGTCTTCAGCGCGCTCGACGTCCACGACCTGGAGCCCGGGCGGAAGCACCTTCTGTATTTTCAGGGCGTGGAGATGCCGACCGGACAGCACTGGTATGTGTCCGTGACGGTCGCCAGGGGAGCGAAGCCCGGCAAGCGCGTCGTCCTGGTGAGCGGTGTGCATGGCGACGAGATGAGTTCCATCCATACGGTCCAGACCGTCGATTGACGAGCTCGATCCGGCGCAGATGTCGGGCACGGTGATGGCAGTCACGGACGTGGCCCGCCCGGCGATCGAAGGCATGCAGCGCAGATGGCCCAATTTCGGCCGCGGCAACGATCTGATCGACATGAATCGGGAATGGCCCGGGAACGAGAACGGTGTCACGGCACCCAGCCGACACGCCGGGCTCCTGTTCAACCGGCTGCTGCGGCCGAACGCCGACGCCGCGATCGACTTCCATACCGGGACAACCGGATTCGATGTCACCGCATTCAATATTGCCAGTATGGACATACCCGAGATCAAGGCGATGGTAGAGCTGTACCCGGTCGGGCAGATCTTCGACAATCATGTGTATCCCGGGGTCCTGCATAATGCGTTTGTCGACGTGGGCATCCCGTCCTTTTGCGCGGAGGTCGGCGCCGCACGCGTTCTAGACCTCGAGATGATCTCCCTGTTCGTGGAAGGCACAATGAACGTCCTCAAGCATCACGGCATCCTTGCCGGACCCATGGGACGTACAGGCAAGGACGCAGGTGTTTTCATCGGCAACAGTGCGTTCCCGGTCCTGGCAACGCAGGGCGGTCTCGTCGAGCATCTGGTCAAGCTCAACGACAAGATCGAAGCCGGACAGAAGGTGGCGATCCAGCGCAACAGTTTCGGCGAAGTGATTGCGGAATATGCAAGCAGCGTGGCCGGAGAGGTAACCGGCCAGCGTAGCGACGCGATGTCCGAGCCCGGCAACCCCCTGGCATTCATCCTTTTCCACAAGGCGACGCCGGACGGCGGCGAGATCTATCCCGAGTAGTCCGACACTCGGTACCCGCCTCTTACGGCGGCGAGCCGATCGTGCGGCCTTGCGGGAAATGGCGGCGATACTCCGCGACGGCTTCTGCCATGGTCAGGAACTCCGCCCCATCATCGCGCAGCGCGCGGATCAGCCTTTCCAGCATCAGCATCCGGTGGCCACGCCCGATGACATGCGGGTGAAACGTGTAGGTGATGATTCCCCATTCCAGGTGGGTGCGCATGTAGGCGAAGTCCGCCAGCCAGTTCTGCAACACGAGGTCGGCGTTCATCAGCCCCGGCAGGATGCCGCCTTCGAGGCGCATGTATTCGAACGCCGGGAAATCATCGAGGCTCCAGCTGATCGGCATCTCGATCAGCGCGGTCGGCGCACCGCGCACAAGCGGCGCATCCAGCGTCACGACATCGCCGCGCGTCGCCTGATAGGGCAGGTAGTCATCGCCCATCATGCTGCTGTCGTAGTCGAAGCCGTGCGCCAGCAGCAGGTCCACGGTGTCGGGGCTGAGATCCCAGGCGGGCGAACGGTAGCCCTTTGCCGAAAGTCCAGTCAGCGCGCGGATCGCCTCGTTGCCGCGGATCAGCTCGCGCTCCTCGCCCGCGCGGCCCAGCGAGGCCGGGGTGCGGTGCGTCCAGCCGTGATGGGCAATCTCGTGGCCCGCCTCGGCGACCTTGGCAACGCATGTCGGGTAGCTCGCGATCGTGTGCCCCGGGATGAACCACGTCGAGCGGATGCCGTGCGCCGCCATCAGCGACAGGATGCGCGGCACCGCGACGATCCCGAAGTCGCCGCGCGAGATCGCGGTGGGTGTCGCCATGCCGCGCGCAATCGCCGATGACGCGTTGTCGTGGTCGAAGGTCAGGCAGACGATCGATCGTGCCACCGGGCGCTCCTGGCGTTGTGCGAAGCTGCGGGCGCATGCGAGCCTAAAAGGCTTTCCGCCGCCGATCCATGGCCGTGAGGACGTTCCGATGCCGGCTTTGTCCGACTACGCCGTTCCCCCGCACACGACCCAGCACTGGCAGGTGCGGAAGCCTGCGGCCCGCGGCAGGCGGGGCATCGTCGTCGCGCAGGCGCGCGCGGCCGCAGAGGCCGGCGTTGCCGTGCTGGAGGCCGGCGGCAACGCGGTGGACGCCGCGGTGGGGGCGGCCTTCGCGCTGGCGGCGGCGGAGCCGTGGAACTCGGGTCTTGGCGGGATCGGCTTCGCGCTCGTGCACCCCGCCGGGCAAGCGCGCGCCGAAGTGGTGGATTTCGGGCCGGTCGCGCCCGCCGGCCTCGATCCTGCGCGCTTCCGCCTCACCGGCCGCCCATCCGCGGATGGCTTCGCGTGGCCGGAGGTGGAAGGCGACGCCAACCTGCACGGTCCCCTGTCCTTCGTCGTGCCGGCCGCGGTGGAAGGCTACCGGACGCTGCACGCGCGCTGGGGACGCATGCCGATTGCCGAGCTGCTCGCGCCCGCCATCGCGATCGCGCGCCGCGGGCTGCCCCAGGACTGGTTCACCACGCTCATGGTCGCGAGCGCCGCGCCGCAACTGCGAAACTACGCGGAGAGCGCGCGCATCTACCTGCCGAACGGCCTGCCGCCGCTGCCGCCCTATCGCGGCACGCCACCCTGCTTCCGGCTCGGCCGGTTGCCGGACACGCTGGAGCGGCTGGCGGCCGCCGGACTGCGCGACTTCTACGAAGGCGACGTCGCCGCGGCGCTCGCCGCCGATGTCGCGGCGCTGGGGGGTGTGCTGTCGGCCGCCGACCTTCGCGCCTGCGCGGCGCGGGTCCGGCCGGCCGGGGAAGTGACCTGGGCCGGCCATACCGTGCAATACGCCAGCGGGCTGACCGCCGGCCCGACCCTGGCGCGGGTCCTCGAGGGTCTTCCCGTATCGGGCAGCGCGCCGGATGCCGCTTGGTATGCGAACCTCGCGAGCCGGCTCATCGCCGCGTACGCCGACCGGCTCGCGCGGGCGGGCGACGATCGGGCGGGGGAGGACGGGCCCGAGGGCTGCACCACCCACCTGACCGTCTGCGATGCCGAAGGCGGCATGGTCGCGCTGACCAGCACGCTGCTCGCGTCGATGGGCAGCAAGGTCGTCCTGCCCGGGACCGGCGTGCTGATGAACAACGGCGTCATGTGGTTTGACCCGCGGCCCGGCGCGGCGAACGCGATCGCGCCGGGGCGCCGGCCGCTGACCAACATGTGCCCGGTGATCCTGCGCGCCGCCGACCGTCCGGTACTGGCGGCGGGCGCCTGTGGCGGGCGCCGCATTCTGGCGGCCGTCCTGCAACTCGTGGCCTTCGTTGCGGGGTTCAGGATGGACGCCGAGGCGGCGGCCCACCATCCGCGCATCGACGTATCGGGACCGGACGGTGTGCTCGCCGACCGGCGCTTGCCGGAAGGCACGCTGGCCGCGCTGGCCGCGGCGGGTTCCGTGCAGGTGACCGAGCATGTCGCGCTGCCGCTCAATTTCGCCGCGCCGAACCTGGTCGCGCTGGCCCCCGACGGCACACGGGTGGGCGTGAGCGATGCGATGTCGCCCTGGTCAGCGGCCCTCGCGCAGCCCGACCCGGTATGACGGCCGAGCGCCAAGCGGTGCCCGATACAGCAGCGGGTATCCCACCGATCGTTCAACCGTCGGTGATCGGCGGCGCCGCAGGCGGGTCGCGCTTCGCGTTTTGCGTTTGGCGGCGCGCCCGGCAGGATCATAGTGCGGGCCATGCGCTGGCGCTGGTCCGCCCTGTTCTCCCTTCTCGCCGCACTGGCCATGCTCGGCCTGCCTGGACCGGTGGCGGCCGACCAGAAGGATCCGCGGCTGGTGCCGCTGTTCGAGCAGCTGCGGGAAGCGGACTCGCCGGGCGTCGCGCGGCCGCTCGCCGGCAGGATCTGGAGCATCTGGATGGAGGCCGGCAACCCGGCCGCCGACCGGCTGATGGCGACCGGCGTGGCCGCCATGGAAGTCGGGCAATACGGCGTGGCGCTGCGCTACTTCGACCGGCTGGTGGCCCTCGTGCCCGACTTCGCGGAGGGGTGGAACAAGCGGGCGACGCTGCTCTACGTGCTCCGGCGCTACGCCAACTCCGTCCAGGACATCACGCGGGTGCTGGCGCTCGAGCCGCGGCACTTCGGTGCGCTGTCCGGCCTTGCGCTGTGCGACGAGGAACTGGGCAAGAAGGCGGAGGCGCTGCGGGCGTTGCGGCGCACCGCCGCCATCTACCCGAGCATGCCCGGGCTCCAGCAGCGCATCGACAGCCTGCAGAAGACGGTGGAGGGCGAGCCGATCTAGCCCACCCGCCGCCGCAGACCGCACGATCCGGAGGGCCGGGGCGGCTCCCGACGGGCAGACTGGCGCCGAGGAGCCGAAACATGAGCAGCACCGCGAGGGCCGGCACCCCGGCCGTGACGGTTCGGGATCACATCGGGCGTTACGATTGGCCCGGGCTGACGGGCGAGCTGGACGCGTACGGCTGCGCGGTGCTCGAACGCCTCCTCGCCCCCGATCAATGCCGGTACGTCGCCGCGCTCTATCGGGAGGAGCGGCAGTTCCGCAGCCACGTGAGCATGGCGCGGCACGGGTTCGGCCGCGGCGAGTACCGCTATTTCGGCTATCCGTTGCCGGCGCTGATCGGCGATCTGCGCACGCAGCTCTATGCCCATCTCGCCCCGGTCGCCAATGCGTGGAACGCCCGCCTGGGCGACGCGACGCGCTACCCGGCAGCGCATGCCGACTACCTCGCCCTGTGCCATGCCGCCGGCCAGCTTCGCCCGACGCCGCTGCTGCTGCAGTACGGCGCCGGCGACTTCAACTGCCTGCACCAGGACCTCTATGGCGATCTGGCGTTTCCGCTGCAGGTCGCGATCCTGCTGTCGGAGCCGGGTCGCGATTTCACGGGCGGCGAGTTCGTGCTGACCGAACAGCGGCCGCGCATGCAGAGCCGGGCGGAGGTCGTGCCGCTGCGGCAGGGCGACGCCGTTGCCTTCGCGGTGCACAACCGGCCGGTGGCGGGCACGCGGGGCGCCTATCGCGTCAATCTCCGCCACGGCGTCAGCCGCATCCGCTCGGGGCACCGCCAGACGCTCGGCATCATTTTTCACGACGCGCGCTGACCCGCGCACGCCCCCGCCGCGTTGACCCGGGCGGGCCCCGGGCGTCCTGTGTGCGCAAGCCGCTGGCTGGAGGGAACGATGACCGAGCGTCGCCTGAAGCATTTCGGATGGGGCCGGGAAGGCGAGGGGATGACGCCGGAAGAAGAGGCGTTCGCCCTCGGGACCTACGATCGCCTGTTCGGCACTAACGCGTTCCAGACCGTCCCGGTGCCACCGCTGGACGCGCTGACCCTGCGCGCCCCGCGCCTCGCGCCGCCGGCCACGCTTGCGGCGATCTGCTCCAGCGAACGCTACGACCGCGCCGCGCACGCGTTCGGCAAATCCTATCAGGACACGGTGCTCGGCATGCTCGACGACTATGCGAGCGCGCCCGATGTCGTCGCCTATCCCGCCGACGAGGCACAGGTGCACGCCGTCATGGACTGGGCCGGCGGCGCAGGTGCGGCGCTGGTCCCGTTCGGCGGCGGCAGCTCAGTCGTCGGCGGCGTCGACCGTGGCGGCCGCGCGCGCGCGGCCGCTGGTCGCGCTCGACCTGCGTGCCATGGACAAGGTCCGCACCGTGGACCGCGCCTCGCGCGCGGCGCGGATCGAGGGCGGCGTGTTCGGCCCCGCGCTGGAGGCGCAATTGCGCCCGCACGGCGTCACGCTGCGGCACTTTCCGCAGAGCTTCGAGTATTCGACCCTGGGCGGCTGGATCGCGACCCGCTCCGGCGGGCACTTCGCAAGCCTCTACACCCATATTGACGATTTCGTGGAAAGCCTGCGCGTCGTCACGCCCGCCGGCGTGATCGAGACGCGGCGCCTGCCGGGCTCCGGCGCGGGACCCAGCCCGGACCGCATGTTCATCGGCTCCGAAGGCATCCTCGGCGTGATCACCGAAGCCTGGATGCGCCTGCAGGACCGCCCGAAATTCCGCGCCGGGCGCGCCGTGCTGTTCCCGGACTTCTATGCCGCCGCGCGCGCCGTGCGCGCGATCAGCCAGGCGGGGCTCTATCCCTCCAACTGCCGCATCCTCGATCCGCAGGAGGCCCGCAACACCGGCGCGAGCGACGGGACGTCCGCCGTCATGGTGCTCGCCTTCGAGTCCGCGGACCATCCGCTCGATGCGTGGATGCAGCGGGCGCTGGAATGCTGCGCGGATCACGGCGGCGCCGCCGGCGCGGCGGATGACGGGGAGGCCGGACGCTGGCGCACCGCCTTCATTCGCATGCCCTATGCGCGCGAGCGCATGGTACCGCGCGCCATCATCACCGACACGTTCGAGACGGCGATCACCTGGGACCGCTTCGAGGCGTTCCATGCCGCGATCATGCAGGCCACGGAGGGCGCGATCCGCGACGTCACCGGCAGGCCGGGACAGGTCACGTGCCGTTTCACCCATATCTATCCCGACGGCCCGGCCCCCTATTTCACGTTCCACGCGCTCGGGCGCCACGGCGCGCTGCTCGACCAGTGGCGGGCGATCAAGACGGCGGCGAGCGACGCGCTGATCGCGGCCGGCGGGACGATCACGCATCACCATGCGGTCGGGCGCGAGCATCGGCCCTGGTACGATCGCCAGCGCCCGCCGCTGTTCGCGGCGGCGCTGCGCGCGAGCAAGCAGGCGCTCGACCCGCACGGCATGCTGAACCCGGGCGTGCTGATCGACCCGTGACGCCACGCGCGCTGCTGTTCGCGGCCTTGCTGGTCCTCGCCGTGGCCTCGCCCGCGCTGGCCTTCCGCATCACCGATCCGTGGCCCGATCCGGCGCAGGTTCAGGGCGTGCGGCGCGAGGTGGTGGCGTTTCCCAGCAGCGACCCGTTCGTGCCCGCCGATATCGGCCACGCCCCGCGCCGCAGCGTCAGCGCTCTGCTGTTCCTGCCAGCCGATGCCGCGCCCGATCACGCCACCCCGGCGGTGGTCATGCTGCACGGCTCCGCCGGCATGATCGACGACCGCGCCATCTACGGGCCGCAGCTTGCCGCCATGGGCATCGCGGTGCTGCTGGTGGAGACCTATGACAGCCGCCGCGACCTCGCGACCACGTTCATCGAGCGCGTGCTGCATATCACCGAGACCATGTTCGTCGCCGATGCCTACGGGGCGCTGCGCTATCTCGCCTCGAGGCCGGAGATCGACGCGCGGCGCGTGGTGCTCACCGGGTTCAGCTATGGCGGGATGGCGACGGAATACGCGATGTACGCCCAGATCGCGGATGCCCTCGCGCCGGGCGGCCCATACTTCGCTGGCCATGTCGCCTTCTATGCGCCCTGCATCGCCCGCTTCGCCGACAGCCGCACCACCGGCGCGCCGCTGCTCATGCTGTACGGCGCGGAGGACGAATTGATCCGCCCCACTCGCTGCGCCGAGGTCGCGGCCGATCTGCGGCAGGGCGGCAGCCGCGTGGAGATCATCGCCTATCCCGGCGCGGTGCATCAGTGGGATGGCGGCATGTCGCGGCGGCTGATCGGCCGGCAGCTCGCCGGCTGCCGCTTCCGGGTAGAGCGCAGCGGCACCGTGCGCGACCAGGCCACCTATCTGCCGATGTCCGGCCCGTTTCTGCGCAAGGTCATCCTCGGCCTCTGCACCGGCAGCCGACCCTATCCGATCGGGCGCGACGATGCCGTGCGCGCACGCTCGAACCATGATTTCGGCGCGTTTCTTCAGCAGGTGTTCAGCGCGGCGCGCGACTGATCCCGCCCGGCGCAATCGCCCCTTCCCGAAATGCCGGCTTGCACGCTTAATGCGGGCAATAGGTCGGGGGAGGCGGGGATGCGGTTGCGATTGGCGGCGGCGTTGCTGGCCGTCGTGTTGGCGGCAGTGGCGCCCGCCCGGGCGCAGGCGCCGGTGAAGGTCGGCCTGCTGGTCACGCTCTCCGGCCCCGGGGCGGTGCTGGGCGGGCAGGTGCGCGACGGGTTCATGCTGGCGCTGAAGCAGCGCGGCAACAAGCTCGGCGGCCGGCCGGCCGAGGTCGTCGTGGTCGATGACGAGCTGAAGCCCGATGTTGCCGCGAGCCGCGCGCGGCGGCTGATCGAGAGCGACAAGGTCGATTTCGTCGTCGGCCCCATCTTCTCCAACATCCTGGGCGCGATCTTCCGCCCGGTGACGCAGGGCGGCGCGATCCTCATCAGCCCCAACGCCGGCTCCTCGGTGTTCGCGGGCAAGCAGTGCAGCCCGGACTTCTTCGTCACCAGCTACGAGAACAACCAGGTGCACGCGGTGCTCGGCGAATACGCACAGCGCAAGGGATACAAGCGCGCCTTCCTGCTGGCCCCGAACTATCAGGCCGGCAAGGACGCCGTGGCGGGGTTCAAGAGCCGCTTCAAGGGCGAGGTGGTCGGCGAGGACTACGTGCCGCTGAGCCAGATCGACTTCCAGGCCGATCTCGCCCGCATCGCCGATGCCAAGCCCGACGTGATCTTCACCTTCATGCCCGGCGGCCTCGGCGTGGCGCTGGTCAAGCAGTTCCACGCATCGGGCCTCGCCGAGCACATCCCCTTCCTCTCCGCCTTCACCGTCGATGAATCGACGCTGCCGGCCGAGAAGGATGCGGCGCTGGGGCTGTTCGGCGCGATGACCTGGGCGCCGGACATGGACAACGCGGCGAACCACAAATTCGTGGACGGCTACCTCGCCGCCTATCACGCGGTTCCCGGCTCGTACGCCATGCAGGCGTACGACGCGGCGCAGCTCATCGACAGCGCGCTGACCAGGACCGGCGGCGACACCGCCGACAAGGCGAAGCTGCACGCGGCCCTGCATGCCGCCGACTTCGCCTCGCCGCGCGGCGCGTTCCGCTTCAACACCAACGGCTACCCGATCCAGGATTTTTATCTCGTCAAGGCGGCGAAGCGGCCGGATGGGCTTTTCCAGACCGAGATTGTGGAGCGGATCTTCTCAAACTACGCCGACAGCTTCGCGCAGCAATGCCCATTGAAGTGAGGCGCGCGCGGGGCTGAGAGGCGCATGTCGCTCGGGCTCGTGCTGGTGCAGGGCCTGAACGGGCTCGAGCTCGGCATGCTGCTGTTCCTGATCGCGGCCGGACTCACGCTCGTGTTCGGCGTGATGGACGTGGTCAACCTGGCGCATGGCGTGCAGTACATGCTGGGCGCCTATCTCGCGGTGAGCTTCGCCGCCTGGACCGGCAGCTTCTGGGCGGCGCTGGCGCTCGCCGCCGTCGCCTGCCTCGCCATCGGCGCGGTGCTGGAGCGGCTGCTGTTCCGCCATCTGGTCGGCGCCGGCCATCTCGATCAGGTGCTGATGACCTTCGGCCTGATCCTGCTGGCGGAGGAGGGCGTGAAATGGGCGTGGGGGCCGGCGCCGCTGAGCCTCGCCCCGCCGGCGCTGCTGGCCGGCAGCGTGACCCTGCCGGACGGGCTGCGCTACGGCACCTACCGGCTCGCGGTGCTGGGCGCCGGGCTGGCGGTGGCGGCGCTGCTGTGGCTGCTGATCGAGCGCACGCGCGGCGGCATGCGGCTGCGCGCCGGGGCGAGCAACGCCGCGATGCTGGATGCGCTCGGCGTCGATGTCGGGCGCCTGTTCGCGCTCGTGCTGGCGTTCGGCGCCATGCTGGCGGGGTTCGCGGGGGCGCTGGCGGCGCCGATCGTCTCGGTCGATCCGTCGATGGGCGGCGCAGTGCTGATCCTCGCCTTCGTGGTGATCGTGCTCGGCGGCCCGGGATCGGTGCGCGGGGCGTTCGCGGCGGCGGTGCTGGTGGGGCTCACCGACACACTCGGGCGCACAGTGCTCGATGCGGCGCTGCGCGTGGCCCTCGGCCCCTCGGCGGCGCGCATGGCCGGGGCGGCGCTGGCCTCGATGCTGATCTACCTGCTCATGGCCGCCGTCCTCGCCTTCCGGCCGGGCGGATTGCTGCCGACGCGCGGGGGTCGCGCTTGAGGCTCGGCCGCGTGGCCCTTGCGGCCGCGCCACTCGTCCTGCTCGCCGCCGCCCCGCTGATCGCCGCCGGCACCGGCAACGCCTACCTCCTCTCGCTCGCCACGCGGGCGGCGGTCTACGCACTTGCGGCGGCGTCGTTGCAGGTCGTGGTGGGCTATGGCGGGCTGGTCAGTCTCGGCCATGCCGCCTTCGTCGGGATCGGCGCCTATGCGCTGCTGATCCTGGGCAGTTTCGGGCTGGACGAGGCGGCGCTCTCGCTGCCCGTTGCGGCCGCGGCCGCCGCCCTGTTCGCGTGGCCGACCGGCTGGATCGCGCTGCGGGCGCGCGGGGTCGGCTTCCTGATGCTCACGCTCGCCTTCAGCCAGATGGCCTATTTCGCCGCCGGCTCGCTCGCCGACTATGGCGGCGACGACGGCATGCCGCTCGATCGCTCGCCGCCGCTGCTCGGCACCGGCCTGCTGGCCCGGCCGTTCGCGCTGCACCTCCTGGCCCTGCTGCTGCTCCTGGGCGGCGTGCTCGGCGCGCAGGCGCTCGGCGCCTCCCGTTTCGGCCGGGTGCTGCGGGCGGCGCGGGAGAACGCGGGCCGGGTTGCCGCGCTCGGCTTCGACGTGCGGCGCGTGCGCCTCACCGCCTACGTGCTGGCCGCCGCCGCCGCGGGCGTCGCCGGCTGGCTGCTCGCGGCCGCATCCGGCTTCGTGAGCCCGGCGCTGCTCGACTGGCGGGTGGGCGGCGAGTTGCTGGTGATGGTCATCCTCGGCGGCGCGCTGACCCCGGCCGCCACGGTCGCCGGTGCGGTCGGACTGGTCGCGGCCGAGGAGGGGTTTGCCGCCGTCAGCGAGCATGGGCGCGCCTTCCTCGGCGCCGTGCTCGTGCTCGCCGCCCTGGTTCGCTTGCGGTGGAGGCGCGCCGCATGACCGTGCTCGCGGCGGAGGGCCTGCGCAAATCGTTCGGCGCCCTCGCCGTCACCGCCGATGTCAGCCTCGCGGTGCGGGCGGGCGAGGTGCACGCGCTGATCGGCCCCAACGGCGCCGGCAAGACCAGCCTGATCGCCCAGCTCGCCGGCACCCTGGCGCCCGACGCCGGGCGCGTGCGGCTCGACGGCGCCGAGATCACCGCCCTGCCGCCGCACCGGCGGGCACGGCTCGGCCTCGCTCGGACGTTCCAGGTGAGCGCGCTGATCCCCGGCCTGTCGGCGCTGGAGAACGTGGCGCTGGCGGCGCAGGCGCACGCGCCCCGTCCGCTCGCCCCCTGGCGCCGCGCCGCCGGCGACCCCGCGCTGGAGGGAGCGGCGCAGCAGGCCCTGGCCGCGGTCGGGCTGGCCGGGCGCGCGGGCGTTTTGGCCGGGGCGCTCGCTCACGGCGAGCAGCGGGCGCTGGAGATCGCCGCGGCGCTGGCGCAGGCGCCGCGCTGCCTGCTGCTCGACGAGCCGCTCGCCGGCATGGGGCACGAGGAGGGCGCGCGGATCGTGGACCTGCTGCGCGGCTTGAAGGGCACAATGGCGATGCTGCTGGTCGAGCACGACATGGCGGCCGTGTTCGCCCTCGCCGACCGGGTCTCGGTGCTGGTGCAGGGGCGCATCCTCGCCACCGGCGCGCCCGCCGCGGTGCGGGCCGATCCCGCCGTGCGCGCCGCCTATCTCGGCGAGGACGCGCCGTGCTGAGCGTCGAGGAGCTCGCGGCCGGCTACGGCCGCGCACAGGTGCTGTTCGGCGTCTCGTTCGCCATTGGGCCCGGCGAAACGCTGGCGCTCATGGGCCGCAACGGCATGGGCAAGACGACGACGGTACGCGCGCTGATGGGCCTGCTGCGCCCCTGGGGCGGGCGCGTCACCTTTGCCGGGCGTGCCTTGCAGAACGCGCCGCCGCACCGGGTCGCGCGGGCCGGCATCGGCCTCGTGCCGGAGGGGCGGCAGGTTTTCCCGACGCTCACCGTGGAGGAAAACCTGGTCGCGACCGCCCGGCCCGGGCGCTGGTCTCTGCCGCTCGTGCTGGCGCTGTTTCCGCGCCTGGAGGCGCGCCGACGCCAGCGCGGCGCCGACCTCTCGGGCGGCGAGCAGCAGATGCTGGCGATCGCGCCGCGCGCTGATGACCAACCCGCGCCTGCTGATCCTCGACGAGGCGACGGAAGGGCTCGCGCCGCTCCTGCGTGCCGAGATCTTCGCCGTGCTCGCCGCCTTGCGTCGCGAGGGCGAGGCGGCGCTGGTGATCGACAAGCATCTCGCCCGGCTGCGCGGCCTCGCCGACCGGATCGCGATCCTGGAGAAGGGCCGCATCGTCTGGCAGGGCACGCCCGACGCGCTCGCTGCCGACCCCGGCATCGCCGAGCGGCACCTGCATGTCTGACCGCTACGCCTCCGGCGCGAACCACTGGCGCGGCGAGCGGCCGCCATCCGGCCCGAGGATGGAGAAGCCGCCGTCGACCGGAATGTCGACGCCGGTGATGAAGGCCGCGAGGTCGGAGCAGGCGAACACCACCGCGTTCGCCACGTCCTCGCCGCGTCCGACGCGCCCGGCGGGATGCAGGCGGGCGCCGATTGCGTCGGCGTTCTCGATCGTTCCTGCCATCGCCTCCAGCGCCGGCGACCACGTCCAGGCGGGCGAGACCGACAGCACGCGGATGCCGCGCGGCGCGAGGCTCACGGCCGCGTTGCGCGTGAATTGCAGCAGCGCCGCCTTCGCCGCCGGATAGAGCGCGCGACCGGCCGCGCCGAACTTGCCGCCGACGCTGCCGATGTTCACCACCACGCCGCCCGGCGCCGTCATCGCCGCCGCCGCGCGCGCGGTGAGCAGGGCCGCGCCCACGAGGTTCACGTTCAGCGCCTGCACCCACTCCGCCCGCGTGGCATCGAGCCCGCGGTCCTGGTACGTCACCGCGCAGTTCACGAGGATGTCCAGCCGGCCGAACCGCGCGCGCGCCGCCGCGACACACGCGTCGAGATCCTCGTCGCGCGTGAGGTCGGTGGCGTGGAACATCGCGCGCGCGCCGAGCGCCAACGCAGTCGCGGCGCCGCCCGCAGCATCGCAGTCGGCGATCGTCACCGCGGCACCCGCGTCGATCAGTCCGCGCGCGATCGCGGCCCCCAGCCCGCGCGCGGCGCCGGTGACGATCGCACCCTTGCCGCCAAGCTCGATCACGGCCCGTCCCATGCAGCGAGCACGGCGCCGACCGAGGCGACGGTGCCGATCAGGGCGATGTTGTCGAGCGCCGCCTGATGCAGGTCCGCCCGGCTCGCAGCGCAGGCATCCGCCGCGACCGTGACGCGAAACCCCATGTCGGCCGCGTGGCGCGCGGTGTGCTCGACCACCGAGTTCGTCGCCACACCCGCGATCACGAGCGTGGCGGCGTCGAGCAGGCGCAGCGTCTCCTCCAGGTTGGAGCCGAAGAACGCGTTGATGCGGCGATGCTGCACCACATGCTCCGCCGGCAGCGGGCCCAGCCCCGCGTAGAACGCCGCGCCCCACGAACCTTCGGCAACCGCACCGGCGCGTACGACGTTGTCCCAGAGTGGCCCGTTGCGAATCACCTCGGCATGATCAGGGCGGAACGCGATCCGCACATGGACGATCGGTACACGCGCCGCGCGAGCGCCGCCGATCAGCCGTGAAGCCGCGTCCAGCACCGCCGAGCGCCTTGGATCGTCCACGGCGAGGCCCAGGCGGATGCGTCCGTCGGGATGCACGACATCGTTCTGGTAGTGCAGGGCGAGAAGGACCGTGCGTGCCGCCGCGGTCACAGAAAGGTTTCCAGCGCGTCATGCACCGCGTCGCAGTCGATCAGGTCGATGCGCTTGAGCGCGATGCGCAGGCCGTCCTCCGTGCGGCGCAGCCGGTGCGTGTACTGCCCGCCCAGCATGCGATGGTCGCGGCGCCGCCATTCCAGCATGTGGAACGTGGAGGCGACCATCAGGTCGCCGTCCTGCTCGGGCAGCAGGAAGATGTTGCCGACGATGCGCGCCGCCTGCGTCACCGGCTGCTGCGACCAGGCGCGCTTTTCCTCCAGCCGCCGCGCCCGCACCTCGCGCATCAGCGCATCCTCGTAGAACAGCGAGGCGTGGTTGATCCCGTCCGGCTGGTCGTGCGCGCAGCGGCGCCCAGTACAGCCCGTCGGGCGTGAACAGGTCGAGCCACGCATCCCAGCTTCGCTGGTCGAGCAGCCGCGCCTCGCGGAACAGGAAGGCCGACGCCTCGGCGAGCGCGTCCACGGCTCAGGCGCCCTGCAGCATGTAGTCCGCCCAGGCGCGGAACTGGTTGCGCATCGGCAGCTCGCTCAGCCCGTTGGCCGCGAGCCCGCCCGCGATGCGCCGATCGCGCCCGGCATCGCGATGCAGGCTGACCCACTCGCCGCCATCCGTCTTCAGACCCTCCTGGCAGCGCGCATAGACCTCGATGTCGTCGGGCATGACGTTCGAGGAGGGCGAGTTGACGACGTTGGCGTAGACGATGGCGCGCTGGAACACCTCTTCGGGTGCGCCCTTCAGCTTGAACGTGTAGATCTCGACGAGCGTGCGGTCGACCGCCACCGGGCGGATCACGCGGAGCTGCTGGAAGGAGGTGTGCGGCGAGCAGCTCGGGTAGATGATCGAGTTGTGGCGCTGGATCTCCAGAATCTCCTGCGTCCGCGCCTCGCCGTACGCCGCCTTCAGCGTCGCGATATGCGCGAGCGAAACCGGGTCGGTCGGCGGGGTGAAGATCGCGCCCATGTAGCTGTGGCCGCGATCGTACACGCGACCATCTCCAGCTTGTCCCAGAACTCGTAGGGTTCGCCGTTGCCCTCGATGATATGCAGCCGGAACGGCATCTTCGCGCCCGGCTCCAGGCTTTTATAGCGTGCCCGGGCGGCGTTGACGGACGATTCGTGCGTCACCATCGGGTGCGAGGTGTCGTTCAGATTCTCGAAGAAGATCTTCCAGTTGGAATGCTGCCAGACGCGGAACACGCCGCCCGCGACCTCCACCTCGCCGGCCGGCGCGCGGTCGCAGAAATTGTCGATCGAGGTCTTGATGCCGCCGAGGAAGGTCTCCAGGTCCGGCCCGTCCTCGGCGAGGCTGGCGAAGACGAAGCCGCGATAGCTCGCCTGCCGCGGCAGCCGGCGCACGGAGAACTGCGGGTCCTGCATGTCGAAGCGGGTGCCGTCGTAGCCGTCGCGGATCGGCACCGCGTGCAGCGTGCCGTCGCAGCGGTAGCTCCAGCCGTGGAACGGGCAGCGCAGGAATTTGCCCGCGTTGCCGTCCGGGAATGCGACCAGCTTCGCGCCCTTGTGGGCGCAGCGGTTGAACAGCACGTGGATCGCGCCGTCGGGGTCGCGGATCATGAACACCGACTGCCGCCCGATCAGCGCCTGATGGTAGTCGCCGGCGTTCGGCACCTGGCTCGCGTGCCCGACATAGATCCAGGCGCGGCCGAAGATGCGCTCCATCTCCAGGTCGAAGATGGCGGCGTCGGTATAGACCGACCGATGCACCCGGTCCGCCTGCACCAGTTGCGCCACGTGGTTCGCGTCAGGGCCCGGCATCGCGCACCTCCCGTTTCACGCCGTGAGTCCTAGACCGTGGCGCGTCGGGCGTCGATCCACTCCGGGGCGAGTGCGCCGGAGCCGCGACAGGGGCGGGGGCTTGTGCTTTGCTCGGCCGGCGGCGGCGACTGTTGCCGCGCGAAGCCGCGCCGGCCGGGCCGATCAATCTTCCCGGCGCAAGGCGCGCCGAGGGAGGATCGAACCGGGCCATGAAGATCACCAGGCTGCGCGTCCGCCGCGTCACCGGCACCCTGCCGACCGACGGGCCGATGTGGGAGGACCGGCTGGTCCGCCCGCATCGACATCTACCCGGAGCACCGGCGCGATCCGTGGCGCGAGGGCGGCGAGCAGATCGACGCCGCAGCATCTGCGCCTGACCCAGTATTTCCTCGAGATCGAGACCGACGACGGCATCATCGGCCGTCGCCGGGCCCGCTGTGGCCCGACCCGGCGCGCATCGTGCTGACCCAGCTCGCCCGACCTGCTCGTCGGACGGACCCGCTCGCGACCGAGCTGCTGTGGGACCAGATGCACCGCCTCCAGGTGCACGGCCGCCAGGGCGACGCGATGATCGCGCTCTCGGCCGTCGATTGCGCGCTGTGGGACATCAAGGGCAGGCGTTCGGCCAGCCGGTCTGGCGGCTGCTCGGCGGGCCGACGCGCACCGAGATCCCCGCCTACGCCAGCATGCTCGGCTACGCGGTCGCAGGATTTCGGCCGGGTGCGCGAGCGCGCGCGCTCCAGTTCAAGGAGCAGGGCTACACCGCGCAGAAATGGTTCTTCCGCCACGGGCCGATGAGCGGGCCCGACGGGCTCAAGCAAGAACGTCGCGCTGGTGCGCACGCTGCGCGAGACGCTCGGCGACGACTACGACATCATGCTCGATTGCTGGCAGAGCATGAACTTCGACTACGCCGTCGATCTGTGCGAGCGGATCGAGGAGTTCCGGCCGCGCTGGCTGGAGGAAGCCTTCATGCCCGACCGCATCGACAGCTACGTCAAGCTCAAGGCCAAGACGCGCATCCCGCTCTCCGGCGCCGAGCACGAATACACGCGCTGGGGCTTCAAGCGCTTCATCGAGAAGGACGCGCTCGACATCCTGCAGCCCGACATCTACTGGTGCGGCGGCCTGTCCGAGACGCTGAAGATCGCGGCCTACGCCACGGTGCACGACCTGATCATCATCCCGCACGGCCATTCCACGCCGATCGGCATCCACTTCTCGGCTGCGCAGTCGCCGATCCACACGCCCTACCAGGAGTACCTGGTGAAGTGGAACGACATCAACATGCACTTCCTGAAGCAGAAGCCGCAGCCTGCGAACGGCATGCTCACGCTGCCCAGCGCGCCCGGCGTGGGCATGGAACTGGACGATAGCAAGATCGAGCACGAGGAGGATTTGCGTGTCTGACAGTCGCATCCGAGGAGACGCCGCATGACCAATGCCACCTACCCGAGCGTTTCCGACCGCGTCGTCTTCATCACCGGCGGCGGTTCCGGGATCGGCGCCGCGATGGTCGGCGCCTTCGCCGCCAACGGCGCGCGCGTGGCCTTCGTCGATATCGACGTGGCGGCGTCGGAGGCGCTGGTGAAGGAGCTTTCGGGCGCGCGCCATGCGCCGCTGTTCCTCCGCTGCGACCTCACCGACATCGCCGCCCTGCGTGACGCGATCGCGCAGGCGGAAAAGGTGCGGGTCCGATCGGCGTGCTGGTCAACAACGCCGCCAACGACGACCGGCATGCGGTGGATGCGGTCACCGAGACATACTGGGACCACGCGATGGCGGTGAACCTGCGCCACCAGTTCTTCGCCGCGCAGGCGGTGCGCGCCGGCATGCGCTCGCTCGGCGGCGGCTCGATCATCAATTTCAGCTCGATCGCCTGGATGGTCGGCCACGCCAGCATGGTCGCCTACACCACTGCCAAGGCGGCCATCGTCGGCATGACCGACAGCCTCGCGCGGGAGTTCGGTGCGGACAACATCCGCGTCAACGCCATCGCGCCCGGCGCCGTCATCACGCCCGCGGCAATTGCGCTTATGGGTGAGCAAGGAGCGACGTGAAGTCCTTCGCCGACCGGCAATGCCTGCACCGCAGCCTGCACCCCGACGACATCGCGCGCTTGGCGCTGTTCCTCGGTGCCGACGACAGCGCGATGATCACCAAGCAGTGCCTGATCGTGGATGGCGGCCTGCGCTGAGGCGGCTGCGCCCGCGCAGCGCGGCTGCCCCGATTTGACATCCGCATCGCGGCCCCGAGAATGCCCGCGACGCCGGCTAAGCGGCGCGGAACGGGAAGGGGGGAGCATGCCCTTGCATAGACGGGCTCTGCTGGCGGCGTCGCTCGGTGCCGCGGTGCCGGTCGTCGGGCGGGCCGCGCCGGAACCGATCCGAGTCGGCTGGGTCACGGCGCTGACCGGGCCAGCTCGGCGCCCGGCATCGGGTTCGATCGCGGCGTCCATTTCGCCGTCGACGAGATCAACGCGGCCGGCGGCGTCAACGGCCGGCCGTTCGAGATCGTCACGCGCGACACGCAGGGCGATCCGACCAAGGCGGTCAACGCCAGCGTCGAGCTCATCTCGCGCCAGAAGGTGGTGGCGATCTGGGGGCCGGTCAATTCCGGCGAGGCGCTGGCGACCACGCCGCTGGTGGCGCGCGCCAAGATGCCGCACGATTCACCCGTGCGTCATCGACAGCCTGATCGACCCCAAGAAATACCCGAACGCGTTTCGCCTCGCGCCGGCGAACGTGCAATGGGAGGCGGCGGTGCGCCACTACTGTCTCGACATCTCAAGGCGAAGAAGATCGCCATCGTCGGCGACACCACCGGCTACGGCACCACGGCGTCGCGCGATTCCGTCGCCGATTTCCAGAAGGCGGGCGCGAACGTCGTCTATCACGACCTGATCGAGGCGACGAAGACCGATGTCACCTCCGACATGCTGCGCATGCAGGACTCCGGCGCCAAAGTGGTCGTGCCATGGAGCGTCACCACCGGCATGCTGGCGCGGCTGCTGAACGTGCGCGGCGCGCTGCGGCTGGAACGTGCCGTTCGTCGGCCATCCCGCGCTCGGCTCCGGCGAGGTGAAGAAGCTGCTCGAAAAGCCGGCCTACTGGGAGAAGGTGTACATGATCGGCTACGCAGTTGCAGCTACGACGCGAACGGCAAGCTGCCGCCGCGGACGCAGGCCTTCGTCGACAGGCTCAGGGCAAGGTCGAGCTCGGCGACACCTCGCTGTGGTGGGTCGCGCGCGGCTATGACGCGATGCAAGCTTGTCGCCGAGGCGATCGAGAAGACCGGCTCGACCGAGCCCGAGGCGATCATCGGCTACTGGAACACGCTGAAGGCCTATCCGGGCGTGTTTGGCAACTACACCTTCACGCCCGAGGAGCACAACGGCTATCCCGACCGACGAAGTCGTGATGTCGCGACGCGAATTCGCAGCAGGACGGCGCATTCAAGCTGGCGCCGGGCTACAGCCTGACGCCCGTGCTCTACGCGATCTCGCCTCGGGCCTCGCATCGGCGCGATCTACGCGCTGATCGGCATCACCTACAACGTGATGTTCTCCGCCTCGCGCGTGATGAGCTTCACCGCCGGCCAGCTCGGCATGCTCGGCGGCGTGTTCGGCGCGCTGGTTCATCGGCCGGCTGGGCATGCCGGTCGTCGCCGGTTCGCGCTGACCTCGGCGGCTGCGCCGCTGGTCGGCGTGGTGACGGAGATCGTCGCGGTCCGGCCGGTGCTGGATGGCCTCGAACAGCACCTCTACGTGCTTTCGACACTGGCCTTCGCGCTGATGATCCAGCAGTTCATCGCCATCGAGTGGAGCACGGAGCCGCAGCCGTTCCCGCGCCTGGTGCCGTTCGGCGACGCGCTGGTGGACCAGAATTCTGGCTGCCGGTGCTGGCCGCGCTGCCGTCATCGTCGTTCTCGAACTCATGTACCGCCACACGCTCATCGGCCGCGCCTTCCTCGCGATCGCGGAGGACAATTTCGCCGCGCGCGCGCTCGGCCTGCCGGAGCGGCGGCTGCGCATGCTGAGCTTCGCGCTCGCCGGCGTCATCGGCGGGCTGGCGGGCTTCGCCGGCGGCGGGCTGCTGCTGGCGTTCTTCGCCAACGGCCCGATGCTGTACTTCTACGGGTTCGTCCCGGTGGCCCTCGGCGGCATCGGCAACAACCGCGGCGCGATCATCGGCGGCCTGGCGCTCGGCCTGTTCCAGCAGGCGGCGAACTACATGGTGGGCGGGGTGTTCGTCAGCGTCGCGGTCTTCGCCGTGTTCATCATCGTGCTGCTTGCCGCGCCCGCAGGGCTGTTCGGCGCGCCGGCCGGAAGGCGCGTGTGACGCCGCCGCGCGCCCGAGCGCCGTCCGTCGCGCCGTCGCTGCGTGCCGCATGGCCGTACGTGGCTGCTGCTCGCGGCCGGCATTCTGCTGCCGTTCACCGGCAACGACTACTGGGGCATCATCGCCACGCGCGCCGCGATCTACTGGGTGCTGGTCGCCGGGCTCAACCTCGTCGTCGGCTTCGCCGGGCAGCTCGCGATCGGCTATGTCGGCCTGCTCACGCTCGGCGCCTACACCACGGCGGTGCTCGTGCGCCCGCACGTCGATCGGCATGGTCCCGGCGCTGCGTCGCGGCCGGCGCCGTGTCGGCGCGGGCTTCGGCGTGCTGGTCGGGCTGCCGGCGCTGCGGCTGCGCACGTTCTATTTCGCCATGGGCACGCTCGGCTTCGCCACCATCGTCACGCAGGTGGCGCTGGCCTGGACCGACGTGACCGGCGGCGGCGTCGGCGTGCCGGGGCCGGTGCTGCCGAAGCCGTTCGACACGCCATGGGGCTTCTATGCGGCCTGCCTCGCGCTGGCCGCGCTCTGCACCTGGATGACGGCGAACATCGCCGCCAGCCGCTTCGGCCGCGCCTTCGTCGCCATTCGCGACGCGGAGGTTGCGGCCGAGGTCTGCGGCATCGGCAAGCCGCGCATGTTCGTGCTGGTGTTCCTGTTCAGCGGCGCCACCGCGGGCGTCGCCGGCGGCCTGTTCGCCGACCTGCAAACCTACATCACGCCAGACGCCTTTACCTTCGATCTCTCGGTGCTGTTCTTCATCGCGATCCTGATCGGCGGTCGCGGCTCCATCCTCGGGCCGCTGCTCGGCACGCTGCTGCTCACCGCGCTGCCGGAAGTCGCGGCACCGCTGGTCGCATGGTCCACCTTTCTCTACGCCGCGTTGCTGCTGCTGATCGTGCTGCTGATCCCCGGCGGCATCGCGAGCCTGCTCGACTGGCGCAACCGCCGCCCGCTGGAGCGCAACCGCAGCATCGTGCCGCATCCCGACCTGCTCGGCGCGCTGTTGACGGAGCGGCACCGCGCGCCGCCGCTCGTTATGCGCGACGTCGAGCTCAGCTTCGACGGCGTGCGCGCGATCGACGGTCTTTCCCTCACCCTGCACACGGGCGAAGTGCATGGGCTGATCGGCCCGAACGGCAGCGGCAAGACCACCACGCTCAACGTGATCTGCGGCTTCGCGCAGCCGCAGCGCGGCACGGTTATGCTGGGCGAGGCGGTGCTGCCGGCCGGTGCGCCGCAGAGCCGGGCCCAAAGCGGCATCGCCCGCACGTTCCAGACGCCGCGGCTGGTCGGCGAGGCGCGGGTGATCGACAACGTCATGATCGGCGGCACCGTCACCGGGCGCGCGAGTTTCGTGGAAGCGGCGCTCTCGCTCGTCCGCCACCGCCGCGACGAGCGCGAGCTCGCCCGCCGCGCGACCATTGCGCTGCAATGCGTCGGGCTGGAGGCGCTGGCCGCGGTGCGCTGCGACCGGCTGCAACACAGCGAGCTCCGCTTCCTCGAAATCGCCCGCGCACTCATGCTGGCGCCCGACTTTCTGCTCCTCGACGAGCCCGCGGCCGGGCTCTCGGGCGCGGAGATCGCGCATCTCGGCTGGCTGATCCGCGCGATCCGCGACCGCGGCGTCGGTGTCCTGCTGGTCGAGCATCATGCCGACCTGATCTTCGACGTCTGCGATCGTGTCAGCGTGCTCAATCTCGGCCGCGAGCTGGCCGCCGGCACGCCCGCTGAAATCCGCGCCCATCGGGAGGTGGTCAGTGCCTATCTCGGCGGCTGATCCGGTGCTGCTGGAGGCGCGGGGGATCGTCTCCGGCTACGGCAAGATCGTGGTGCTGCACGGCGTGGACCTGACCATCCGGCGCGGCGAGGTGGTGACGCTGCTGGGCGCCAACGGCGCCGGCAAGACCACGCTGCTGTGCACGCTCTGCGGCCTGCTGCCGCTGGGCGGCGGCAGCATCCGGTTTGCCGGCCGCGATCTCGGCGGCGCCGACCCGCGCGCGGCGGTGCGCGCCGGCATGTCGCATGTCATCGAGGGCCATCGCGTGTTCGCGCAACTGCCCATCGCCGACAATCTTCTGCTCGCGGCCTACGATGTTCCGCGCGGCGAGCGTCGCGCGCGCGTGGAGGAGGCGCTGGCCCTGTTCCCCGAACTCGCGGCGAAGCGGCATGCGCGCGCCGGCACGCTCAGCGGCGGGCAGCAACAGATGCTGGCGGTGGCGCAGGGCCTGGTGCGGCGCCCGGCGCTGCTGCTGCTCGACGAGCCATCGGCCGGGCTCTCGCCGGTGCTGGTGGACCGGGTGCTCGCGGTGCTGCGCCGGCTGCGGGAGGCGGGTGTGGCGGTGCTGCTGGTCGAGCAGCTCGTGGAGAAGGCGCTCGGCGTGGCCGATCGCGTCTATGCGCTCGCCCGCGGGCGCGTGGTGCTGGAGGCACCGACCGGGGCGGCGGACCTGCCGCAGCGGCTGGAAGCGGCGTATCTGGGGGAGGCGGCGGCGTGAAGATCACTGCGACCGAGACCTATCTGATCCGCGTGAAATGCGACACGGGCGCGCCGCCGCGCGCCTTCGCCGGTGTCGGCTGGGCCACGCTCGACACGCTGCTGCTGCGCGTGGTGACGGATGCCGGGATCGAAGGCTGGGGCGAGGGCTTCGGCCACGCCTGCTGCCCGGCGACCCGCGCCGCGCTGGAGACGCAGGTGGCGCCGGCGCTGATCGGCGAGGACGCGCGCGACATCCGCGGCCTGATGCGCCGGCTCGCCGAGCGGTTCCATCTGTTCGGCCGCAACGGGCCGCATGTCTACGCGCTCTCGGCGGTGGACATCGCGCTGTGGGACATCGCCGGCAAGGCGGCCGGGCTGCCGCTCTGGCGCCTGCTCGGCGCCGCGCCGCGCACGCATTTCGCCGCCTACGCGAGCCTGCTGCGCTACGCCGAGCCGGATGCGGTCGGCGCCGCGGTCGGCCGTGCGGTGGCGCAGGGCTACGGCACGGTGAAGCTGCATGAGGTTGGCGTGGAGCAGGTGCGTGCCGCGCGGGCGGCAGCCGGGCAGGGGGTGCGCCTGATGCTCGACACCAACTGCCCCTGGACCGTCGATCACGCGATCACCATGGCCCGCGCGCTCGCTGAATATCGGCTCGACTGGCTGGAGGAGCCGGTCTGGCCGCCGGAGGATCACGCGGGGCTCGCGCGGGTGCGGCGCGAGGGCGGCGTGCCGATCGCGGCGGGCGAGAATGCCGCCGGGCTGCACGATTTCCGGCACATGTTCGAGGCCGGCGCGCTCGACATCGCCCAGCCCAGCGTGAGCAAGATCGGCGGCGTCAGCGAGGTGCTGCGGATCGCGGCCCTCGCCGATGCGTTCGCGGTGCGGCTGGTGCCGCACTGCGCCTATTTCGGTCCCGGCTTTCTCGCCTCGCTGCACCTGCACGCGGCGCTGTCGCCGGAGGCGCCGTTCGAGCGGCTGTTCGTTGACCTGGAGGCGAGCCCATACCACGACCGCGTGCAGGCGAAGGACGGCAAGGTCGCGGTGCCGGACGGGCCCGGGCTGGGCGCCGACCCCGATCCGGCAGTGCTGCGGCGCTACGCGATCTGAGCGGCTACGGGGCCTGCAGGACGTGGATGGCGCGGTTGGCGATCATGTCGCCCGCCTTGGCGCCGAAGGCCCGCATATGCGGCGCGGTGGAGTGCGCGCGCAGCGCCTCGGCGCTCTCCCATTTCTCGACCACGGCATAGACGTCCGGCCCCAGCGGCGCCTGCATGCCGCCGAACCCGTCCACGTCCACGACCGGCCCATACTCGATGCACCCGGCCTCGGCGCGCACCAGCGGCACGATCGCCTGAAACTCGCGCAGCAACGCGGCCCGCTGGCCGGGCTTGGCGGTGATGAAGGCAAGGACGTGGATCATGCGCGGGACCTCGGACGTTGGTTTGTGCCCGGGACGATAGGCGGCCCCGCGACGAGGCGCCAGACGGGCACCGTCGATTGCCGCAGAAGGTATATTATGTCAAATGAGCCGGGCTTCAGTCTGGGACTTCCAGCACCTGGCCGTCGAAGCCCGGCTCGACGCCCGGCGGCAGGTTCGCCAGAGCCACGCCCAGTCCAGGTCGGTGCCCATATGGGTCAGCACCGTGCGCCGCGCCGCCACGCGCGCGGCCCAGTCCAGCACGCGGGCCGAGCCACGCGTGCGTATGGTGCGGCTCGCGCTGGAAGCAGCCGACCACCCAGGTGTCCACGCCCGCCAGCGCCGCGAACGCCGCGTCGTCCAGCGCCACCGCGTCGGTCGAATAGCCGAAGCCGCCGACCCGCAGGCCGAGCGAGCGGGTGAAGCCGTGGTCCTGGTCGAAGAACCGCACCTCGATGCCGGCCGCGCGCGTCGCGTCGCCCGGCGCGACGATGCGCGGCGCCAGCACCGGGCGGAAGAAGCCCGGCGGCTGCCAGGGCCGGAACGCGTAGTCGAACCGGCGGGCAAGCTCGTCCAGCGTGGCCTGGGTCGCGAAAGCGTCCAGCGGCCGGTCGATGATGCGGTTCAGGATGCGCACATCGTCCAGGCCGGTGATGTGGTCGGCATGGGCATGCGTGAACAGCAGCGCATCCACCCGCGCGACCCCGGCGGCCAGCAACTGCGCGCGCATGTCCGGCGGGGTGTCGACCAGCAGCGTGGCGCCGTGCTGCTGCGATCAGGATGGAGGCGCGCGTGCGCCGGTTGCGCGGCTCGGCGGGGTCGCAGGCGCCCCAGTCGCCATGGCCGTCCGCCCCGCCGATCATCGGCACCCCGGCCGAGCCGCCGGTGCCGAGCAGGGTCACCCGGATCACGCCGCCTTCCGGAACAGGCGGCGGAAATTCCCCGTCGGTCAGATCCGCCAGCGCCGCCGGCTCCAGCCCGCGCACCTGCGCGAGCACCGCGGCGGTGTGCGCGACGAAGGCCGGTTCGTTGCGTTTGCCGCGGTACGGCACCGGCGCGAGATACGGCGCGTCGGTCTCCACCAGCAGCCGGTCGGCCGGAATGTCGCGCGCGATGGCCCTGATTTCGGATGATTTCGGGAAGGTCAGAATGCCGGAGAAACTGACATAGCCGCCGAGCCGCACCGCCGCCTCCGCCAGCGCCCGGCCGGAGCTGAAGCAGTGCAGCAGCAGCGCGAACGGCCCGCCGGTATGCCATTCATCATATAGGATATCTGAAATATCATCGTCGGCGTCGCGGGCATGGATCACCAGCGGCACGCCGGCCAGCCGCGCCGCACGGATATGCGCCCGGAAGCTCGCCTGCTGCACCGGCCGCGGCGCGCGGTCGTAGAAGTAGTCGAGCCCGCTCTCGCCGATCCCGATCACCTTCGGATGCTCGGTGAGCGCCGCGAGGGTCGCCGGCTCGGGCACCGGCACCTCGGCCGCGTGATGCGGATGCACGCCCACTGTGCACCAGACATTGGCATGCGCCGCCGCGAAGTCGCGCAGCGCCTCCGCCTGCGCGAGCCTTGTGCTGATGGTGACCATCTCGCCCACGCCCGCCGCCGCCGCACGCGCAAGGACGTCCGTCCACCTCGTCCGGCCGGAAATAGTCGAGGTGGCAGTGCGAATCGATCAGCATGCAAGGCGCTAGGCCGCCTGTTCGACGTAGCGCGGGAACACGCCGCTCGGCGCCGGCAATGCGATGCCGCCCGGCAGCGGCTGCGCCAGCGCGGCGAGCATGCGCGCATCGGCCGGCACGCCGAGCTGGTCGAGCATGCTCGCCATGCTGCCGGGCATGAAGGGTTGCAGCACGGTCGCGATCACGCGCAGCGCGTCGGCCAGCACGCGCAGCACCGCGGCCATGCGCGCGGGATCGGTCTTGCGCAGCGCCCACGGCGCCTGATGGTCGATATAGGCGTTGGCGGCGCGGATCACTTTCCAGACGTCTCTCCAGCGCCTCGTGGAACGCCTGCCGGTCCAGCCGCTCGCGCAGCAGCGCGGGCAGCGCCGCCGCCGCGTCGAGCAACGCCGCGTCCTCGGCGGTCGGCGCCCGCGCGCCGGGCAGCTTTCCGCTCGCAGTTGCGTGCGATCAGCGACAGCGTGCGCTGCGCGAGATTGCCGAGATCGTTGGCCAGCTCGACATTGATGCGCGTCGACCAGCGCCTGGTGGCTGAGCGTCGCCGTCGTCGCCGAACGGCTTCTCGCGCAGCAGGAAATAGCGCACCTGATCGAGCCCGTAGGTCGCGGCCAGCTCGCGCGGGTCGATGACGTTGCCGAGCGACTTGCTCATCTTCTCGCCCTCGACCGTCCACCAGCCGTTGGAGGTAGACGCGCTTCGGCAGCGGCAGGCCGGCGGCCATCAGGAAGGCCGGCCAATAGACGGCATGAAAGCGCAGGATGTCCTTGCCGACCACATGCAGGTCGGCCGGCCAGAAATGCCAGCGCGGCGCCGCCGGATCGGGGAAGCCGCAGGCGGTGACGTAGTTGGTCAGCGCGTCGAGCCAGACATACATCACGTGCGCGGGATCGCCCGGCACCGGAATGCCCCAGCGGAAGCTCGTGCGGCTGATCGAGAGATCGCGCAGCCCGCCGACCGCACGAAGCTGACCACCTCGTTGCGGCGGCCCGGCGGGCGCGATGAAATCCGGGTTGCTCGTCGTAGAACTGCAGCAGCCGGTCCTGCCAAGCCGAGAGGCGGAAGAAATAGCGAAGGCTCCCGCACCCACTCGACCGGCGCGCCGCTCGGCGCCGACCTTGCTGCCGTCGGGGCGGGTGACGAGCTCGCCTTCGTCGTAGAACGCCTCGTCGCGAACCGCGTACCAGCCCTCGTAGTGGCCGAGATAGATCTGATCCGCCGCCGCGATGCGCCGCCACAGCTCGGCGCAGGAGAGCTTGTGCCGCTCCTCCGTCGTGCGGATGAAGTCGTCGTAGGAGATGCCCATCTTCTCGGCCATGTCGCGGAAATCGGCGGCGACCTGGTCGGCGAAGCGCTGCGGGTCGAGCCCGGCGGCGGCGGCGGCCTTCTCCACTTTCTGGCCGTGCTCGTCGGTGCCGGTGAGAAAGAAGACGTCGTAGCCGTCGAGCCGCTTGAAGCGCGCCAGCACGTCGGACGCGATCGACGTGTAGGCGTGGCCGATATGCGGCGCGCCGTTCACGTAGTAGATCGGCGTCGTGATGTAGAACGTCGGTTTCATGGCACTCCGCGCCCGGCGAGCAGGTCGAAGCCGGCGACGATCGCCTGGCGTCGGTCGAGATGGAAGGCTTCCGTCTCGCCCTGCAGATCGGTCAGCGCGTGCCACACGTCAATCCAGGCGGCAAGGGGCCGCGTGCCGAGCACGGCCTGCTGCCCGGCGTCCGCCTGCCCGCGCGCGGCGGCACGCACGGCGGCGGCGAGGCTCGCGCGCAGCAGGTCGAAGAAGGTCGCGAACGCGTCCTCGTCGCGCCCGAGCGCGTCGGCGACCTCGTGCGCCAGCATCCCACCCGGCGCCGGCCGCGCGCCCCAGACCTTGCCGACCAGCTCCGCGGCGCCGAGCCCGCCGCCTTCGGCGAGCGCGAGCGCGCGGCCGATCGACCCTTCAGCGAGCCCAGCCAGCCGCGCCTGCTCGGCCGGCGGCGTCTCCGGCAGATAGCGGGCGAGCAGCGCTTCCACCTCCGCTTCCGGCAGCCTGCCGAGACCGAGGCGGCGGCAGCGGCTGCGGATCGTCGGCAGCAGCCGCCCGGCGGCCGAGCACACGAGCAGCAGCACCGCGCGTGGCGGCGGCTCCTCAAGGACCTTCAGCAACGCATTGGCGGCGCTGCGGTTGAGGTCCTCGGCGCCGTCCAGCACCACCACCCGCCAGCCGCCCTCGGCGGGGGTCAGGTGCAGGAAGTCGGCGATGCGCAGCACGTCGGCCACCACGATCTCGCCACGCAGGCGCTTGCGCTTCTCGTCCCAGGCCCGCTCGACGGTCAGCAGGTCGGCATGCGCCCCGGCGGCGACGCGGCGGAACGTGGGGTGGCGCGGGTCGAGCGCGAGCGAGTCCGCCTCCCCTCGCCCGGCCAGCAGCCTTCGGGCGAAACGAAAGGCGAGCGTCGCCTTGCCCACGCCCTGGGGGCCGGTGAGCAGCCAGGCGTGGTGCAGCCGCCCGGCCCGCATCGCCTCCAGCAGCGTCGCCTCCGCCGCCCCCTGGCCGAGCAGCAGCGGGTTCGCGCGCGGCTCCGGCGCGCTCACGGCGCCAGCCCGAGCCGCGCGCGCACCGCATCGCGGATGCGGGCAGCGACCGCCTCCGGCGCGTCCTCGGCCGGGATCAGCACGCAGCGCGCCGGATCGGCCTCCGCGATCGCGCGAAACGCCGCACGGATGCGGGCGAAGAACGCCTCGCCCTCGCGCTCATAGCGATCCGCCGCCCGGCCGCGCCCGGCGAGGCGCGCGAGCGACGTCTTTTCCGTGACATCGAGCACGAGCGTGAGGTCGGGGCGCAGGTGCATCATGCCGGTGAGTGCTGCGATCGCCGCCCGGTCGCCGCCTTGCGCATAGCCCTGATAGGCCATGGTGGAATCGGCGAAACGGTCGCAGACGACGACATTGCCGGCATCGAGCGCCGGGCGGATGGTGCGGCGCGATATGCTCGGCGCGGGCGGCGAAGTGCAGCAGCGTCTCGGCCGGCAGCGACCACGCCGCGTGCGGGTCGAGCAGAAGCCCGCGCAGAATCTCGGCCCCCGGCGCGCCGCCCGGCTCGCGGGTCTCCACCACCGTGTGCCCGGCGCCGCGCAGCGCCGCCGCGAGCAGTCGCGCCTGCGTGGATTTGCCCGCGCCCTCGCCGCCTTCCAGCGTGATGAACCGGCCGTGCATCAGCGAGCGACTCGATCCGGGGCGGCGTCGGCCTGCATCGCGCGCAGTGCCAGCGCGCCGATTTCCTCGATGATGACCGGCCACAGCGCGCGCGGAAGATCGTGGCCCATGGCGGGAAAGGTCACGAGCCTCGCACCCGGTATGGCGGCCGCCGTCGCCCGCCCGCCGCTCGGGCGCATGATCGGGTCGACTTCACCGTGGATGACGAGGGCGGGAACGCGGATCGCGGCGAGCGCGCGCCGCCGGTCGCCGGACGCGGCGACGGCGGCCCGCTGGCGCGATTCACCGGACTCGTCGCGGTCGCGATCGTAGGAGCGCCGCCCGAGTTCGCGCAGCCACGCCTCGTCGAGCGGATAGCCGGGCGAGGCCATGATCCGCTTGAGCGCGAGCATGTGTTCGCCCGCTTCCCGATCGGCAGGGTGCTGCTTGCTCACGCGCATCAGGGCCCGCATCGCCCCGATGCGGGGAAACGTGCCGATCCGCGATGACGGCGTCGCCATGATCGAAGTGAGCGAGCGCACCCGGGATGGATGCCGCACCGCCAGGATCTGCGCGATCATCCCGCCCATGGATGCTCCGACGACGTGCGCACGGTCCCAGCCAAGTGCATCGAGCACCGCGATCGCATCATCCGCCATGTCGTCGAGCGAATAGGCCGCTGACGAGGAGGGCGCGAACATCACGCGCCAGACGCTCGGCGCTCCGGACGCCGCAAAATGCGTGCTCAATCCCGCGTCGCGATTGTCGAAGCGCGCCACGATGAAGCCGCGCTCGGCGAGTGCGGCACAAAAATCCTCATGCCAGATCAGCATTTGCACCCCGACGCCGGCGATCAGCAACAAGGGCTCGGCACCGGACGGGCCAAATACCTCGTAGGCGATCTCGACATCGCCGCGGCCGGCTCTTGCGACACCCGCGGCCGGCGGCGCGTTCACGCCGGCACCTCACCCTCCGGTGACGTAGTGCGTCAGCACCGCGAGCGCCCGCCCGGGCAGGCCGAGCCGCGGCACGTCGGCGCCGGCCAGCAGCGGCATGGACATGTCCGGCACGCCGTCGCCGCTGACGGTGAGCTGGCCCACCGTCGTGCCGCGCATGACCGGGGCGCGGATGGGCGCGTCGTACGCCACCGTCACCTTCGCCTTGCTGCGCCAGTTGCGCGGCATCGTCACCACGAGGTCGCGCCCGCCCACCAGCGGCACGCTCGGCGCGGCGCCCAGCCATACCGGCGCACGCTCGATGGTGTCGCCGGCAGTGAACAGCGTCACGTCCTCGAACTCGCGGAACGCCCATTCCAGCAGCCGCTCGCTCTCCTCGGCGCGCTGGTGCATCGACGTCATGCCGTTGAGCACCACGATGACGCGCCGCCCGGCGCGCTCGGCACTGACGGCAAGCCCGTAGCCGCCTTCCTCCGTATGCCCGGTCTTGAGCCCGTCGGCGAGGCCCTTCTGCACCAGCGGGTTCCGGTTGGCCTGCTCGATATTGTTGTACTTGAAGGATTTTTCGGAGTCGTATTTGTAGTATTCCGGGAAATCCCGGATGATCCGCGCCGCCAGCGTGGCGATGTCGCGCGCCGACATGTGGTGGTCGGCGTCGGGCCAGCCGGTGGCGTTGCGGAAGTTGCTGTTGCTTAGGCCGAGTTCGCGCGCCTTCTGGTTCATCAGCTCGACGAACTGCTCCTCCGAGCCGGCGATGCCCTCGGCGAGCACGATGCAGGCGTCGTTGCCCGACTGCACGATCATGCCGCGGATCAGGTCCTCGACCTTCACCTGCGTGCCGACCTGCACGAACATCTTCGAGCCGCCCATGCGCCACGCCCGCTCCGACACCGGCAGCTCCTGGTCGAGCTTCAGCCGCCCGGACTTGAGCATGCCGTAGACGATGTAGGCGGTCATGAGCTTGGTCATGGACGAGGGCGCCATCGGCACGTCCGCGTCCTTGTCGAGCAGGGTGGCGCCGGTGTTGTAGTCCACGATGATGGCGTAGCGCGCGGCCGTGTCCACCGGGCCGATCGGGGTCTGCGCCGGGCTGGTGGGCGGCGCGCCGGCGTCGGCCTCGGCCGCCGGGGGCTTCGCGCCCGCCTTGCCGGCGGTCGGCTTCCGCGGCGACGCGGCAAGCGCCGGCACCGCGGCGAGGGTGGCGGCGGTGAGCAGCAGGCGGCGGCTGAGCATGGACAAGGCTTCCTCCTACTCGGCGACGATGCGCGCGCCCGTGACACCCGCACGGATCACCCGTGCGAGCATCGCGTCGGCCGCCGCCACCGTCGGCAGCGGGCCGATGCGCACGCGGTACGCGAGTTCGCGCGGCGCGTCATAGCTGGTCGAGACCTGCGCCCCGAGCGACGCCAGCCGGTCGCTCAGCATGCGCGCATAGTCCAGGTGCCCGAGCGCCGCCGCCTCGACATAGAAGCCGCCCGGCCGCGGCGCCACGCGGGTCACGGTTTCGGGCAGGCGCAGCGGCACCGGCGCGGGCGAGGGCAGCGCCGCGGGGGCCGACTTCGCGGCGAGCGCATGCCCCTGCCCGCCCTGTGCGCCCGGCGGCAGCGGCAGCATCTCCTGCTGCACATCGGTCATCGGCGCGGCGGCGAGCGCCAGCGTGGCGGCGCCGCCATGGGCGTCGGACGCGGCGCGAAGGCTTTCTGCCTGCAGCACCTGCACGCGCACGCGCGGCGTGGGCGTATCGGCCTGGAGCAGCGCCATCGCGTGCGGCGTCAGCGCGATGATCCGGCCGGGAATCGCGATGCGGTCGTTCACCCGCACGACGATCTGAAACCCGTTGTCCAGATCGGTTACTTCCGCAATCGCAGGCAGTTGCAGCGTGGCATGCGCCGCGGCCATCGCGTCCGCGTCGGCCGCCTCGCCATCGGCCGTCCGCCCCGCGCGGCGCGGCAGGAGCGTGGCGACGCCGGTGTCGTCATAGTCGAACTGCTCGCGCGGATAATGCCATACCCCGGCGGCCTGATACGGCGCGCCGACCACGTAGTGCGCCGAGGGCAGCGGGGCGGGGGTGCGCGCGCAGGCGCCGAGGCCGAGGGCTGCCAGGGTTGCCAGCCGGATGCTCACGCCGTCACCAGGTCGCCGATCAACCCCACGGAAATGCAGTAGAAATCGGAGGGGTTGTAGCGCCGGATGGCGAGGAAGTTCGGGTGGTAGGCGAGGAACGCCTCGCCGCCGCGCCCGCCGGGCAGGATCACGGCCGCCATCGTGTTCGCCGGCAGCGACGCCGGGCCGGTGCGCATGACGCCGAGGCGCAGCCACTCGCCGAGCGGGCGGCGCCGTTCGCGCCCGGCCAGCGACGGATCGAAGTTCGCAGGCAGGCGCACGATCTCGCCCCACGGCAGCCCCGACCGCCAGCCTTCCCGCGCCAGATAGTTGGCGGTGGACGCGAACACGCAACCAAAATCGTTCCAGATGTCGCGCCGCCCGGTGCCCGAGAAATCCACCGCGTATTTCAGGAAGGAATCGGGCATGAACTGCGTCTGCCCCATCGCCCCGGCATAGGAGCCGGTCATCTGCGCCGGCGTGATGTCGCCGCTCTGCAGGATGCGCAGTGCATCGAGCAGTTCGGAGCGGAAGAAGGCAGCGCGGCGACCTTCCCAAGCCAATGTTGCCAACGCCTCGATGACGTTGAAGCCGCCCGTGGCCTGACCGTAGTCCAATTCGAGGCCCCAGATGCCCATGATGATACCCGCCGGGACCCCGTAGCGGGTGGTCACACGTTCGAGTAGCGCGCGATGTTGTGCGAGCAACACACGGCCCCGGGCGACTCGGGCGTCGGAGACCAGCCGGGCCCGGTACCTGATCCCAGGTCAGCACGAACTCCGGCTGATGCCGGTCGAGCTCGATCACTTTCGGATTCGGCGCAACATTGGCGAAGGCGCGATCGACCGTCGAGTCGCTCACGCCGGCGCGGCGCGCATCCTTCCGCACCCCAGCTAGGAAGATGCGAAAGCTGTCATTCTCGGCGGCGTGCGCGGCCGGGGCCGCGAGCGCGGGGGCGAGCAGCAATGTGCGGCGGAGGAGCATGCCGCATCCTCTGCCACACGAAGGAACGCGCAAGCAACTAAGACAGGTGCAACCGGCAGGAAAGATTCAGAACCGGGTCGAGATCGCAATCGAGTCGAGTTGGATCGGACCGCTCTTCTGATGGTCGAACTGCGCGCTCTGCACGGCGTGGGTGTAGGAAATGCGGGTGCCGAAGGCGATGATGCCGAAGCCGCCCGTGACCTCGCCCACCAGCGGCTCCGGCGCGACGCTGGGGCCGCTGCGGAAGTCGTTGCCGTCGAGCGTGATGTCGCGCACCACCCCCTGCCCGTCGGCGCCGAGGAAGAGGTACCAGGCGAACGGCCGGGTCGGGCGGAACGCGGTGCCGCCCGAGGGGTTGGGGAACATGCGCACCGGGCCGTAGTCCGAGTCGAGCCCCTGGCCGATGCGAAAGCCGATCCCCGTGTCGGCGTAGATGCGCAGGTTGCCGAGGCCGATGCCGAGATTGGGCAGCGCGTCGGTCTGCAACCCGCCGATCGAGCCCATCTTGAGCCGCCAGGTGCGGGCACTGGTCAGCTGGATCAGCGGCTCGTTGGCAAGCTGGCTGCTCCAGCCGTTCGCCTTGGTCTGGTTGAACAGGCTGTGAAACGCGTCCTGCGTCTGCGACGCGAACGCGCCGGGGCCGACCAGGCCGATGCTGAGCCCGAGCGCGCTGCGGCTGTCCGGCACGTCGCGATAGAGCGTGAAGTTGGCGAGCAGCACCCCGGCATAGGGCCGGTCGCCCGGCGGCCAGGCGGGGGCCGCGATGTCCTTGGGCGTGTAGATCTGCTGCGTGAGGTCGATGCCGAGTCGCAACTGGCCGTCGCCCCAGACCGCGCGGCCGACGCCGGTGAGGAAGTCGGGCACCGCGTCGGTGCCGCTCACGTAGCCGAGGCGGAATCCGTTCGTGTAGTAGCGCTGCGCGAGCGGGCCGAACAGCGCGGCCTCGTCCTGCAGGGTCCAGATGCTGACCGGATCGGGCGGCAGTTCCTGCGCCGCGGCGGGGCCGGCGGCGAACAGGCCCGCGACCATGGCCGCAACCGGCAGCGCCGCGCGCAGCATACCCTTCACGCCGAGCCGCCCGCGTTCAGCGCGTTGCCCGCGACGCCTCCAAGTCAGTGCGCATTCAGAACGGGATCTCGTCGTCCAGGTCGCCTTTCGGCGCGTCCCATCCGCCGCTGCCGCCGCCACCCCCGCCGCCGCTGCTGCGGCCGGCCGGCGCGCCGCTGCGGGCCGCGACGCGCTCCCGCGGGGCATATTCCCCGCCCTCACCGCCCGAGTCCTCGGCGCGGTCGAGCAACTGGATGTCGCCGCGGAACCGGCTGATCACGACCTCGGTCGTGTATTTCTCCTGGCCCGACTGGTCGGTCCATTTGCGCGTCTGCAGGCTGCCCTCGACATAGACCTTGCGGCCCTTGCGCAGGTATTTCTCGGCGACGTTGGCCAGGTTCTCGTTGAAGATCACCACGCGATGCCACTCGGTGCGCTCCTTGCGCTCGCCGGAGGCGCGATCGTTCCAGCTCTCGCTGGTCGCCACGCTGAACTGCACGATCTTCGTGCCGTCCTGGGTCGAGCGCACTTCAGGGTCGCGGCCAAGATTGCCCGACCAGGATCACCTTGTTGACACTGCCGGCCATCAACCCACCTTCCCTTCCGCCCGCCGACCTTAACCGCTGCCGCCCGATGAGGCCAGCATCGGGGTTTGCACCATCGGGCTTTCCAAACGCTGCGCAACGGTCCATATACCCGGAACACATCTAGAACACAATCCGACTTGGGATCCCCCGAATGGCCGGCTCGATCCACGTGCGCGGCGCGCGCGAGCACAATCTGAAGAACCTCGACGTCGAGATCCCGCGCGACAGCCTGACCGTGATCACCGGCCTTTCCGGCTCCGGCAAATCCTCGCTCGCGTTCGACACGATCTATGCCGAGGGCCAGCGGCGCTACGTCGAGAGCCTCTCGGCCTATGCGCGGCAGTTCCTCGAACTGATGAGCAAGCCGGATGTCGATGCGATCGAGGGGCTGTCGCCCGCGATCTCGATCGAGCAGAAGACCACCAGCCGCAATCCGCGCTCCACCGTCGGCACGGTCACGGAGATCCACGACTACATGCGCCTGCTCTGGGCGCGCGTGGGCGTGCCCTATTCGCCGGCGACCGGCCTGCCGATCGAGGCGCAGACGGTGAGCCAGATGGTCGACCGCGTGATGGCGATGCCGGAGGGCACGCGGCTGCTGCTGCTCGCCCCGGTGGTGCGCGACCGCAAGGGCGAGTATCGCAAGGAACTGGCCGAGCTGCAGCGGCGCGGCTTCACGCGCGCCAAGGTCGACGGCAAGCTCTACGAGATCGGCGAGGTGCCGGCGCTCAACCGCAAGCTCAAGCACGAGATCGAGGCGGTGGTGGACCGCGTGGTCGTGCGCGACGGCGCGCAGACGCGGCTCGCCGACAGCTTCGAGACCGCGCTGGGCGCTTTCCGACGGCATCGCCTATGCGGAGAATGCGGACAACGGCGAGCGCACCGTGTTCTCCAGCCGCTTCGCCTGCCCGGTGAGCGGGTTCTCGATCGAGGAGATCGAGCCGCGGCTGTTCAGCTTCAACAGCCCGCACGGCGCCTGCCCGGCCTGCGACGGACTCGGCGTGGAGACCTTCTTCGACCCCGCCCTGGTCGTGCCGGACGAGCGCGCGCACGCTCGCCGAGGGCGCGATCGCGCCGTGGACCGGGGCGCAGAGCCCCTATTACGACCAGACGCTGCAGAGCCTCGCGAAGCACCTGAAAGTCTCCACGCGCACGCCGTGGGAGGATCTGCCGGCGCGGGCGCGCGAGGCGATCCTTTACGGCACCGGCACGGACGAGGTCGCGTTCAGCTACAAGGACAGTGTGCGCACCTACACGGTGACGGAAAGCCTTCGAGGGCGTGCTGAACAATCTCCAGCGCCGCTGGAGCGAGACCGACAGCGCCTGGGTGCGCGAGGAGATGGCGCGCTATCAGGCGGAGAAGCCCTGCGCCGTCTGCCACGGCGCGCGGCTGAAGCCCGAGGCGCTGGCGGTGAAGGTCGCGGAGAAGAACATCGCCGAGGCCTCGGAACTCTCCATCCGCGCGGCACTCGACTGGTTCAGCGCGGTGCTGCCGACGCTGACGCCGCAGCGGGCCGGAGATCGCGCGGCGCATCCTGCGCGAGATCGTCGAGCGGCTGCAATTCCTGGTCGATGTCGGGCTCGACTACCTGACGCTGGCCCGCGGCTCGGCCACGCTCTCGGGCGGCGAGAGCCAGCGCATCCGGCTCGCGAGCCAGATCGGCTCGGGCCTGACCGGCGTGCTCTACGTGCTCGACGAGCCGTCGATCGGCCTGCATCAGCGCGACAACGAGCGGCTGCTGGCGACGCTGCGGCGGCTGAAGTCGCTCGGCAACACGGTGCTGGTCGTCGAGCACGACGAGGACGCGATCCGCGCCGCCGACCACGTGATCGACATGGGGCCGGAGGCCGGCGTCGCGGGCGGGCGCGTCGTGGCGCAGGGCACGCCGGCGGAGATCACCGCCAACACGCATTCGCTCACCGGCGACTATCTCGCCGGGCGGCGGCGGATCGCGGTGCCGCCGCTGCGCCGCCCGATGCAGCCGCAGCGCATGCTGCGCGTGGTCGGCGCCACCGGCAACAACCTCAAGAACCTGACGGCGGAGTTTCCGCTCGGCACGTTCATCTGCGTCACCGGCGTCTCCGGCGGCGGCAAGTCGACGCTGGTGGTCGATACGCTCTACAAGGCGGCGAGCCGGCGGCTGATGGGCTCCGGCGAGGTGCCGGCGCCGCATGCCCGCATCGAAGGGCTGGAACTGCTCGACAAGATCATCGACATCGACCAGTCGCCGATCGGCCGCACGCCGCGCAGCAACCCCGCGACCTACACCGACCTGTTCGCGCCGATCCGCGACTGGTTCGCCGAGCTGCCGGAAAGCCGCGCGCGCGGCTACAAGTCCGGCCGGTTCAGCTTCAACGTCAAGGGCGGGCGCTGCGAGGCATGCCAGGGCGACGGCGTGCTGAAGATCGAGATGCATTTCCTGCCCGACGTGTTCGTCACCTGCGACACCTGCAAGGGCCGCCGCTACAACCGCGAGACGCTGGAGGTGAAGTTCCGCGGCAAGTCGATCGCCGAGGTGCTGGCGATGACGGTGGACGAGGCGGTGCCGTATTTCTCCGCCGTCTGGCGCATCCATGACCGGCTGCGCGATTCTCCAGCAGGTCGGGCTGGGCTATATCAGCCTCGGCCAGCAGGCGACGACGCTTTCGGGCGGCGAAGCGCAGCGCATCAAGCTGGCGAAGGAGCTGGGCCGGCGCGCGACCGGCCGCACGCTCTACATCCTCGACGAGCCGACCACGGGGCTGCATTTCGAGGACGTGCGCAAGCTGCTGGAAGTGCTGCACGCGCTGGTCGATCAGGGCAACACCGTGGTCGTGATCGAGCACAATCTCGACGTGATCAAGACCGCCGACTGGATCATCGACCTGGGGCCGGAGGGCGGCGAAGGCGGCGGGCGCATCGTGGCCAGCGGCACGCCGGAGACGATCGCCGCGACCGCGGACAGCCACACCGGCCGGTTCCTCGCGCCCCTGCTGCAGCCGGAGCGCGCGCGGCGGCGGGCGTGAGGCACTATTCCTCCGCCCGGGTTGGGGAGGGTATTCACGGCGTCCAGTCGCCGCTGCTCGGGATGCCCGGGCTGTCACCGGGCGCGGGTTGAAATCGGCCGGCGGCGGGTCGATCGGCGCGCCGTCGCGGTAGTCGGTGGGCGTGATGCGCATCGCGGCACAGCCGGCGCCCCCGTCATGCGGCAGCGTGTGGATGCGGCCCGCGCGATCGTCGCGTAGCTGGCGGGCAGCGGCGGCGCCTTGCCGAGCAGGCGGTCGTTGTCGAACGCGTCGGCAAGGTCGCTCATCGGGCCGACAAGGTCGTCGGCCGGGCCGAGCGCGATCCTGCCCCAGCCGGCCGCCGCCCGCGCTCTCGCCCGCGCAACTCGTCCGGCAGATCGGCGAGCGGCACGAGATTGAACAGCGCGTTGATGAAGCGGATGACCGAGCTGTGCTCGCGTAGGCATGTGCGACCGTATGCGCCGCCGCGTAGGGCGAGACGACGATCGCCGGAATGCGCGGGCCACCGGTCAGCGGCAGTCCCGTCCGGGCCCCGCGCACCGCACATGCGGCGCGTCGTGGTCATAGAGTCCGTCGGTCTCGTCATAGGTGATGACGATGGCGCTCTGACTCCCAGTAGCGGGCTGGCGGCGATCGCGTTGACCGCGTCGGCGACCATGCGCCTCGGAAATCTGCGATCGGCATAGCCGGGATGATCGTCGTTGCCGGCGAATCCGCTTGCGCACGACGCGGGTTGGGATCGAGCGTGATCAGGCCGTCGTTGTTGTAGAAGCCGCCGCGCACGTAGAACACGCCGCCGGCCGCCGGCAGCCGATGCCGCGGCGACGTCGGCGAAAAAGTCCTGCAATCCGTGCAGGTGCAGCCACGCCTGCGGGTTGTCGGCCGAGATAGCCGAAATACTGCGGCCCGTTGTGGTGCACGATGTAGGCGCCGTGCGGCGGATGCGGCGACGCCGTCCGGCGTCGCGGTGTTGTCGAACGGCTCGGCGTCGAAACCCTGCTGATACCAGGCCCAGGGAACGGCGTTGCCGCGGCGCGCGATGGCGGCGAGGTCCTGCTGCACGTCCGGCAGGTCCGGCGGCGGCGTCCTGGTCGGCCGCGGCCACGGACGTGCCCGACCTCGGAACCCATGAAGCGAGAGCGGCAGCGTGGCGGAGGTCAGCACGGCGCTGCGGCTTCAGCCAGCTCACCTCCGGGCCGTAGGGCAGCTTCGGGGTCGCGACGCGGTCCAGCGACGAGCCCGCGAAGGGGCCGGAATCGGTCGCGACCGGCAGCGTGAGCCCCTTGGCGTCGGCCTGCTCCGGGTGCAGCGCCCATTGCGTCTCGCCGGTCTGCGCCGCGATCATCGCGATCGCGTTCGGCGTGGACGGGCCGATCATGCTGGCGTGGAAATTGTCGAACAGCGTGAAGCGGTCGGCGTATTGCCAGAGGAAGGGAATGGTGTCGCAGTCCACATGCGCCATCACCAGTTCGGCTGCCTGCTTCTGCTGCAGCGACGGGTTCTTCTCCGGCGGATTGCCGTGGCGATCGACGATCGCAGTCGCCCGCGTAGTGCAGCTTTTCCTGCGTCAGCGCAAAGCCGTCGAGCGCCGCGGCCGCGCCGTCGACCGGGGCCGAAATGCAGGTCGTGCAGCACGCCGTCATGCGAGTGATCGACGGTCGATGTCCTCCGGGATAGAGCGGCACGGTCCGGCCGTTGACGTCCTTGATCGTGCGCGGGATCAGGAACGGCGCGATCGTCGCGTCGCTGCCGTCGGTGTTGCGGATGCGCTGTACGCTGCCGGGCACGGTGCGCCGCGCACCTTCGGCGAACAGCCCGTCGGCGCCGGGATAGGTGCCGAAATAGTGGTCGAACGAGCGGTTCTCCTGGAAGACCACGAACACATATTTCGCGTGCTGGCGCAGGAGTCGCACTTGTCGACATCGGCCAGCGGCGCCATCGCCGCGATCGGGCGGTACTGCTCGGCGCCGACGGTGTCGCCGGCACCGGCCGCCGTGAGCGCGGGCTGCGCGGCCGCGGCGCGGGCGAGCGCCAGGGCGGAGAGAATGACGAGGCTCGATCGGGGGAGGTTCACGGGGACATGCTCGGGCGTGCGGACGAATCGGGCTCAGCGGAAGCGGAAGGCTGCCCCGCAAGCATAGCGGGCGAGTGCGACGCGCGAAACCGCGATCAGGGCGGAGCGCGCCGCGCGGCGACCACGAGCAGGGCGCCGGCCAGCGCGAGGTTCTTGAAGAAATGGGCCGTCTGCATGGCCCGATCCTCGCCCCCGAGCGCCCAGAAATCGTGGAACAGGGCTGCGGTAAGAAGACAATAGCCCGCCAAAATCGCCGCCGCCCATGGCGCCAGCCGGCGCACGAACAGCCCGGCCGGAACGACAATTTCGAGGGCGGTTGCGCCGCCCGCGGCCAGCAGCGGCAGCGGAACGCCCTTTGCAGCGACGTAGCCAACCACGTCGGGCCACGTCATCAGGCTGCCGAAAATGCCGCTCCACCAGAAGAGACTCGCGATCAGAACCGCACCGATCGCGTTGAGGGCGCGGTCGCGGATGCCGTCCGCTGGGCTCATGTCCCTGCCGTTCCCCATGAACGCGTGCGCGGCGCCGCCCCGCGCGTCGGCGAGGCGGCGCCGGCCCCCGCTATTCCACCTCGCCGGTCTCGATCGCCCTCGCGAGGTCGGCGTATTGCTCGCACGAGCCCGCGCCGCACCCCTTCTTCACCTTGTCGAGCTCGCGGCGCGCAAGGTCGATCTTCCCCATCAGCACATAGGCTTCGCCGACATACTCATGGGTGTTGATGTTCCGCGGATCGAGCGCCAGTGCGTGGTCGTAGAGCGCCATCGCCTGCGTGAAGTCGCCGAGCTTGCGCGTTGCGTAGCCGCGCATGGTGTAGACCATCGCGTCGTCGGTGCGCTGGACGGTCTCGAGGATCGGCAGCGCCTCGCGGACGTATCCGGCGAGCGCCAGCGCACGCCCCTGCGCGTACAGCACGTCATCCGGCAGCACGCCGGCATTCAGTCGCAGGCACGTGTTCTTCGATGCGAGGTACACGAAGCCCGCCGGGCAAGCTGGCGGCCCGCCGCGGGTCGGCTGACCGCCCGGCGCGGCGTTGCCGGATTTCATCGCGGGATCGCCGTCGCCCTGGCGGTTGTAGACGCCCTTGCTGCTGCCGCCCCCTCCGCCGCCGCCGCCACCGCCGCCGCCCCCGCCGCCACCGCCCCCGGCGGCGAAGGCAGGCATGGCGAGGGCGAGCGCGATCACGGTCGTCACGGCAGCGAGCACATTCCGTCGGTTCGACATCTGTCTGTCCTCCAGTCCAATCAAGCAATCGCCGGAGCGGACCGACCGTCCGTGCTCAGGCGCATGCGGAGGGGCAGACGCCGCCGGCCGCCGGGATATTCCCCGGCCGCATCGCGCCGCCGGGCCGAATCCGGCGGTTGCAACCGCGCGCGCGATGTTCGATCCTTCCGTTACCGCGTTTCGTGCCGCCCGAGACTTCGACGCACAGGAGAGGAACCGCCATGTTCGCCCCGCCAATCGCGCGGACGAACGTGCCGACGAGCACCGCGGACGCGGCGAAGCGGCGCGCGCATTCAACGCGGCCATCGCCAGCAGCGCCGAACGATCGTGCGATGCCGCCCTTCCTGCCGTTCGCTGCGCGCGCGCCCGCGCCAGGCGACCCCGATGGCGCGGAGCGCGACGAACGCGCTGCCGCGCATGTCACGCGCGTGCGCTCGCCGCAACTGCGGCGCGCCTGCGCCTGCGGCGGCGCATGCCCGACCTGCCGCGCGGAACAGGACACGACCGGCGTCGCGGTGCTGCAGAAGAAGCAGCGCGGCGCGCACGTCCCTTCGCCTGCCGCCGTGCCGCCGATCGTGGGCGACGTGCTGCGCGCGCCGGGCCACCCGCTCGACGCCGCGACGCGGGCCTTCATGGAGCCGCGCTTCGGGCACGATTTCAGCCGCGTGCGCGTGCACACCGATGCGCATGCCGCCGAGTCGGCGCGGGCGGTCAACGCGCTTGCCTACACGGTCGGGCGCGACGTGGTGTTCGCGCACGGGCACTACGCGCCGGCGGCGCCGGGGGGCGCCATCTGCTGGCGCACGAGCTTGCGCATGTCGTGCAGCAGAGCGGCGCGGCCGCCGAGGCGCATGCGGCGCTGCGGATCGGTGCGCCCGATGATGCGTTCGAGCGGCAGGCGGACGCAGCCGCGGCCGGCCTCGGCCGGGCGCCGCTGTCGGCGGCGCCGCGGCGCGTGCAGCGGGCCTGCCATGCCTCCGGCCTCGGCACGCCCAGCCCCGACTGCACGCCCAGCACCGCCGGTGTCGGCGGCTGGCAGTTCCTGTTCAAGGTCGGCTGCGACGACCTCCTGCCCGGGGAGGAGGCGAAGCTCAGCAAGCTGAAGGCGGGAAGCCGGCTCAATATCCACGGCTTCGCGAGCAGCGAGGGGCCGGCCGGGTTCAACACCGATCTCTCCTGCCATCGCGCCAACCGCATCGCCGCCCTCGCGGCGACGGCGCGGCCCGACTGTCCGGTCGCCGGCACGTTCAAGCATGGGGCGAGCCCGGTCGCCGCACCGGGTCTCGTGCCCGATCCGAACCCGCCGGCCTTCTGGCGCTCGGTGATCATCGAGGAGATGCACGGCGCGCCCGAGCCGCCGGCGCCGAAGAGCAGTTGCGGCCCGGACGCGACCGACTGGCTCATCCAGCAGATGGTGGCGGCGAAGAAGAACGCGAACGTGCTGAAGGTACGCGACCACATCGACGTGGCGAACTTCTTCGCGCCGCGCATCGCGCCCTCGGCGCATCTGGACGCGATGGACATGCTGGAGGGCCAGGAGCTCAACATGATCGCCAAGGCGTGGGCGGCGGCGGGGAAGCCGCACGCGACGCCGGAGGCCAACATGCAACTTGGCGAGCCCAGTGCCACGTTCGGTGTGGCGGAACTGACGGTCGCCGAAACCGCGGCGATGGGTGCGAACACCGATGCCGTCACCACGCTGTTCGCGCTCCGCGATGCCGCGATCGGGTGGCGCGACCTCGTCGGCACGAAGAAGCCCTACGACTTCAAGAACGATCCCGCGACGATGGGCGATCCGAAATCCGCGCATTGCCCCGACCCCGATTGCGCGAAGACGATCACCCTGTGCCCGGGCGCACCTGGCGTGAACTGCTTCGGCAAGGATGTTCCGGGCAACGTGCTGTTCGCGCATGTCGGCGCGTTCGTGGGCTTCAGCGAGAACGCGCTGCAACTCGGCTCGCAGTGGGCGCAACTGGTGCCGAGCGGCGGCAGCCACTGGGACCCGCCGGAGGACACCAACATGATCGCCTTCGGCTTCAACCTGCCCACCCCGCTCACGCGCACCGATTTCTGCGCGGCGCTGCAAGGCGCGAAGTCGGGGTTCGACATGCACGCGTGCAAGGACTGCAGCGAGACGCCGGACGGGATCACGGTCGTGGATCCCTGACGCCGCCCGGCTCCGCAATTAGAAGAACACTGGGGAGGAAACACCATGACGATCTCTCGCCGCGCATTGCTGAGCGCTGCCGCCACCACGACGGCGCTCGGCACGGCCCGGGCGCGGGCGCAAACGCGCCCCCTGCTCAGGGTGGGCGTGCTCACCGATTTGTCCGGCACCTATCACGACGCGACCGGGCAGGTCTCCGTCGCGTGCGCCAGGCAGGCGGTCGCGGACTTCAACCCCGCCGGCCACGGCTTCGACGTCGAGGTGCTGGCGGCCGATCATCAGAACAAGCCGGACGTGGCGGCCTCAATCGTGCGGCAGTGGTTCGATCAGGGCGTGCTCGCCGCGATCGACGTGCCCACCTCCTCGGTGGCACTCGCGGTCGGCGAGATCGCGCGCGAGAAGGACCGGATCATGCTGAACGCCTCGGCCACCACGACGGCGCTCACCGACACCCAGTGCAGCCCCAACACGATCGTCTGGAGCTTCGACACCTACATGCTCGCGCAGTCGCAGGGTGGGGCGACGGTGCGCGCGGGCGGCAAGAAGTGGTTCTTCATCACCGCCGACTACGCGTTCGGCCATATTCTCGAGGAACAGACGGCCGATCTCGTGCTGAAGGCCGGCGGCGAGGTGAAGGGGCGCGTCCGCTACCCCTTCCCCGATACCACCGACTTCTCCGCCTATCTGCAGCAGGCGCAGGCGAGCGGCGCGGACGTGCTCGGGCTCGCCAATGCCGGGCTCGACAGCGCGACCTGCATCAAGCAGGCGCACGAGTTCGGGCTGAACACGACGATGCGCATCTGCCCGCTGCTGATCTTCCTGCCCGATATTCATGCGCTCGGCTCGATCGCGTACGGGCTCAACGTCACTGAGACGTTCTATTGGGACCTCAACGAACGCACGCGCGGTTTGCGCAGAGATGGCCGCACGCGCACCGAATACGCGTGCCGAACAGGCGCAGGCCAGCAACTACGGGATCACGCTGCACTGGCTGAAGGCCGTCGCCGCGATGGGCCCGGCCGCCGCGACGCACAGCGGCCGCGCGGTGGTGGCGCGGATGAAGGCGATGCCGACCGACGACGATGCGTTCGGCCCGGCCGGATTCGCGCCGACGGCCGCGGCGAGTTTCCGACCTACCTGTTCGCGGTGAAGCCGCCGAGCACGCCGGGCGGCTGGGACCTGTACCGCCTCGTCAGCAGCACCCCGGCGGCGCAGGCGCTGCACCCGCTCAACCCGAAGTGCACCTTCGCGACGACGTGAGCCGGGCGGTGCGGCACGGAACTGGCGCGCCCTGCTGGACTCGAACCAGCGACCCACAGCTTAGAAGGCTGTTGCTCTATCCAACTGAGCTAAGGGCGCCTCAGTCGGCCTCCAAGTCAGTGCGTCCAGCTCTCCGGGTGAAGCGGAAATTGTCGGCGTAGGCTTTCGGCACGAAATGCGCGCGTCCGCGGGAGCTCGACTTCGTAGGCGATGCCCTCGCGCTCGGCGTAGGCCACCGCCTCCTCCCGGGTCGTCGAAGCGCAGCTGCACCTGCGCCAGCGTGTCGCCGCCGCCGATCCAGCCCATCAGCGGGTCGGCTTGCTGCGGCGCCGGCTCGAAGTCCAGCACCCATTCATGCGTGCCGGCCCGGCCGGACTGCATCGCGGTCTTCGGCTGTTGGTAGATCCTCGCCCGCGCAGGCATGCCCCCTCCGGTCTTCTCGTGGTCGGGGCGGCCGGATTCGAACCGGCGGCCTCGTGTACCCAAAACACGCGCGCTACCAGGCTGCGCCACGCCCCGATCGGGCGGGACCCTATGGGCGCGGCCGGCCCCGTGCAAGCGTCCCTTCCCGGCAAGGTCCTCAGTGCAGCGTTGCCGAATATCCGGCGCCAGCACCTTGTCGCCGACCCGGATATCCAGCCGCTCGGCCGTGCCGGCCGCCAGTTCCAGCGTCGCGCGCACCGGGCCGCGGCTGTCGATCACCGCCAGGCTCTGCGGCACGGTGTGCTCGGCGATCGTGGCGGATGGTGCCGTCGGGGTCGATGAACAGCATGTCCAGGCGCGACGGCGTGTTCTGCATCCACATCTGCGACTGGCGCGTCCGCCGCCCCAGTCGAACAGCATCCCGCCATCGGCCGGCACGCTAGGGCGGAACATCAGCCCGGTGATCTGCTGCTCGGGCGTCGGCGCCATCTCGACGGAGAAATCGTGGTGCACGCCGTCACGGGTGACGATCACCAGCTTTTCCTGCGGCAGCGCGGGCTGCGGGCCGGTGGGCTCGCTCAGTGCCCGCGCGGCGACCGGCAGTGCGAACGGGATGGCGGCGAGCAGGGCGAGCAGGCGGCGGCGGTTCATGCGGGCATGTCTCCTTCGAGGGCAGCTTCGGCCAGACGCTTGATCGCCTCGCGCACCGGCCCCTCGCGCGGCGTATCGCGCAGCGTGGTGAGCCAGTGCTCGGGCGGGTTGCGGCCGGCGGCGCGGTTGTAGCGAGGCCGCGCAGCACCGTCTCGGCCGCGGCCGGGAGGTGGCGGGGGATGTCGCGGCCGTCAGCGTCGCCCAGATCCCGGCCCAGCAGCGCCCGACCGTGTACGGGTTGTAGCCGCCGCCGCCGACCACGATCAGCCGCGGTGCCAGACGGCGCAGGCCGCCGCGATGGCGGCGAAATAAGCATTGTTGGAAAGCGAGAGCCTTGCGAGCGGGTCTTCCTCCAGCGCATCGGCGCCGGTCTGGACCAGGATCGCCTGCGGCCGTCGCGCTGCGATCAGCGGCAGGACGGCGTTCTCCATCAGCCAGCGGTGCTCGGTGTCATTCAACCCGCGCGGCACCGGGAAGTTGCGGGCCGAGCCGCCGGCCCGGTCCTCCGCCAGCCCGGTGCCGGGCCAGCGCCCCGCCTCGTGAATGCTGATGGCGAGCACGCGCGGGTCGCCGGCGAACGCGTCCTGCACCCCGTCGCCGTGATGCGCGTCGAGGTCGAGGTAGACGAGGTTGTCGAGGCCGGCATCGAGCCAGGCCAGCAGCCCCAGCACCGGGTCGTTGAGGAAGCAGAACCCGGAGGCGCGGTCGCGCCGCCCGTGATGCGTGCCGCCGCCGGGGCAGTGCACGGTGCCGCCCTGGGCGGTCAGCCGGGTTGCCAGCAGCACGCCGCCGGCCGAGGTCGCGGGACGGCGGAACATCTCGGCATAGACCGGGTTGCCGTCGACCCCGAGGCGGAACCGGGCGGCATCGGCGGCGCCCACCATGCGCTGCGCCTCTGCCCGCTTCAGGGCGGCGAGGTAGTCCGGGTCATGGAAGCGGGCGAGCTCGGTATCGGTCGCCAGCGGGGCGTCGTGATACCGCGCCGCATCCAGCCAACCGAGCGCCGCGATCAGGTCGGTGCAGGTGCTCACGCGCGGAATCGCGAGCGGGTGCGTGGGTCCGTAGGTCGAGCGGCGGTAGATCTCGCTGCCGATGTAGAACGGCCGGTCCGCGGGCAGCGTTTGCTCCGGATTTGGGCAATCACGCATCCGTCACGAACTCACGCGGATGTTGCAACGCAGAACGCCGGCGGGACGGAGCCTTGGCACGCGTCGTGCGTTTTGCCTGTCGTCGTTCGGCAATACGCCGGGTGCGCCGCTCCGTCTTGCCTGCGGGCGGGATGCGCCCGGCGCGGGAGGAACGCCGCCGGTTCGGCAACCGCCCACTGTGGGCGTTGCGCGTAAGCGTAGGAGATGACCGACGTGCACACTCGCCCCGTCGCTGTGCGCCCGCTGCTCGGCGCCGCTTGCGTCCTGACCCTCGCCCTCCTCGCCGTCCCGGCGCGCGCGGCGCCGCCGCCGGAGGACAGCGAGGACTGGCAGATCATGCACCCCTATGCCGAGTGGGTGCGCACCCAGCGCGACCGGCAAGGCTTCTGGTGCTGCGACATCGGCGACGGGCGCCCGGTGGAGGCGCGCATCCGCGGCGATCACTGGGAGGCGCATGTGGCCCCGAAACACTTCCCCGACGAACCGGACCATTGGGTCATTGTGCCGGAGTCCAAGATCACGCCCGACCGCAATCCTACCGGCGTGCCGATCCTGTGGCTGCTGCACGGGCGCGTGCAATGCTTCGCGCCGCCCGACGGGGCGTAGTGTTTGCGGGGCGTAGCGCAGGCCGGGCCGTCGCTCAGGTGGGGTCATCGAGGCCGAGGGCGCGCAGCCGGGCGCGCTTCCTCGTCCCAGCCGGCGCGTTCCTTCACGTTGAGGAACAGGTGCACCGGGCCGCTCCAGCAGCCCGGCCAGCTCGGTGCGCGCGCGCGGCGCCGATCGCGCGGATGCGCGCGCCGCCCTCGCCGATCAGGATCGCCTTGTGGCCCGGCGCGCGCGACGTAGACCGTCGCGTCGATCCGCACCGAGCCGTCCGGCCGCTCCTGGAAGCTCTCGGTCTCGACCGTGGCGCCGTAGGGCACCTCCTCGTGGGTCTGCAGAAAGATCTGCTCGCGCACGATCTCGGCGGCGAGCAGCCGGTCGGGCAGGTCGGTCAGGTCGTCGTCGGGATAGAGGTGCGGCCCCTCCGGCATCGCCGCCGCCAGGCGCGTCCGGCAGGCGGTCGACGCCGTCGCCGGTCGCGGCGGAGACCATGAACGTCTCCGCGAACGGCGCCAGTCGCCTGCAAGGCGGCGGTCAGCGGCAGCAGGCGCGGCCGGCGGGACCAGGTCGATCTTGTTCAGCACGAGCCACAGCACGCCGCCGCGCGCGGCGAGCCTGGCCGCGATCTCGCGCCACCTGCGGTCGTCAGCCCGGCCTTCGCGTCCACCAGGAACAGCACGAGGTCGGCATCCTGCGCGCCGGTCCAGGCGGCGGCGACCATCGCCCGGTCCAGCCGGCGGCGCGGCTGGAAGATGCCGGGCGTGTCGACCAGCAGCACCTGGCGTCGCGCCGCGCATCGAAGATGCCGAGCACGCGGAACCGCGTCGTCTGCGCCTTGGGCGAGACGATCGAGAGTTTCGCGCCGGTGATGCCGGTTGAGCAGCGTCGATTTGCCGGCGTTCGGGCGCGCCGACGATGGCCGCGAAGCCGCAGCGGCTGGTCATGCCGCGCCGAGTCGGCCGAGCAGGTCGGCGGCGGCGAGCCGCTCGGCGGCGCGCTTGCTGCCCGCCCTGCCCTCGCCGCCGCGCGCCGCCGCCGCTGACGGCGATCACGAACACCGGGTCGTGCGGCGGTCCCTCGCGCGAGACCACCTCGTAGGCGGGCAGTCCCTGCGCCGCGCGCCTGCAGCCCATTCCTGCAGCGCCGTCTTCGCGTCCTTGGGCGGCTCGGCCATGCGCCGTCCATCGCCTGCGCCCAGGCGCGGCGGACGAAGTCGCGCGCCGGCGCCAGCCCGCCGTCGAGATAGAGCGCGCCGATCAGCGCCTCCGTCGCGTCGGCGAGCACCGTCGCCCGCTTGCGCACGCCCGCCCGCGCTCTCGCCCGGCGCCACCGCGAGCGCGGCCGGCAGGCCCAGGCCCTCGGCGATGCCCGCGAGCACCGGCTGGGACACCAGATGCGCGAGGCGGCGGCCCCAGGTCGCCTTCCTGCTCGTCGGGAAAGCGTTCGGCCAGCCATTCGGCGATGATCAGGCCCAGCACCCGGTCGCCGATGAATTCCAGCCGTTCGTTCGACCCCGCGCCCGGTGCCGCGCATGGTGCGCCCGCGCACGATGGTCCTGCCGGCGACGGCGGAGCGATGGGTCAGCGCCTCGCGCAGCAGGGCGGGGCGGGCGAAGTCGTGGCCGAGCGATCGCCCGCCGCGCCGCGCCTGCGGCCGCGGTCAGTGGATCGCCGTGAACAGGCGCGACCAGCGGATCTCGAGCGGCCACTCCCAGACCTCCCACCAGGGCGACGTGGCATCGACCGAGAAGAAGATGAACTCCGCGCGGCCGACCAGGTTCTCCACCGGCACGAAGCCGACGCGCGTTCAGCACCCGGCTGTCGAGGCTGTTGTCGCGGTTGTCGCCCATCGCGAACACGTGGCCCTCGGGCACCATGTATTCCTGCGTGTTGTCGAGCGGCTGGTCGTCGGTCGCCTTCAGGATGTAGTGCTTCACGCCGTTCGGACAGCGTCTCGATGTAGCGCTTGAGCAGCATCTGCGGCGCCGTCGCCCTCGGCCACGTAGTCGCCGTCGGGCTGGCGCGGCACCTCCGTGCCGTTGATGTAGAGCTGGCCGTGGCTCATCTGGATGCGGTCGCCCGGCAGGCCGACGATGCGCTTGATGTAGTCGGTGGAGTTGTCGCGCGGCAGCTTGAACACCGCCACGTCGCCGCGCTCGCGGCAGGCGGCCGAAGATGCGGCCGTGAGAACAGGGATCTGGCAGAAACGACGGCAGCGAGTAGCGCGAGTAGCCGTAGCTGTATTTCGAGACGAACAGATAGTCGCCGACCAGCAGGGTCGGGATCATCGATGCCCGAGGGGATGTTGAACGGCTCGAACGCGACGGTGCGGATGCCGATGGCGATGACGACCGGCATAGACGATCGTCTTGACGGTCTCGACGAAGCCCGCCCGACTTGCGCTTGGCCATGCTGCGCATGGGACATCAGGTGTCGATGGGGGTGCGGCAGGGAGGCCATCGCGCAGGCTGTGCTCGCGGCTGGTTCGGCGCCGCGGTTGAAGCTCCACCCCTCCCGCTCTGTCAAGGAAGGCGGCTCGGCCGAGATGATGACCTGGGCGTAGGCGTAGGGGTATTCGTCGGTCATGGTCAGGTCGATCCGCGCCGCGTGGCCGGGCGGCGTGAGGGCGGCGAGCCGCGGCCGCGGCGCCGCCCGGCCGAGCGCATCGTCGGCTGGCCGCCCGGCAGGTTGACCACGCCCGAGATCGGACATGGAACACGCCGCGCGCGAAGCCGGTGCCGAGCGCCTTGGCGCACGCCTCCTTGGCGGCGAAGCGCTTGGCGTAGGTGCCGGCGCGGTTGGTGCCGCTGCGCCGGTCCGCGCTCGCGCCGCTCGGTCTCGGTGAACACGCGCATCAGGAACCGCTCGCCGAACCGCTCCATCACCCGCTCGATGCGGCGGATGTCGCAGATGTCGGAGCCGAGGCCGAGGATCATCCGCGCGCGCCCGCTCGACCTGCACCTGGATCCCCGTTGCGCCGCGCAGGCCGGCGATCACGTTCGCCAGATGGCGCAGCGTCGCGCACCTCGACATCCACCAGCATCTCGAAGAAATCCTGCTGCCGGTTGACGATCTCGCAGGTTGGCGATGGCGCCGTCGTGCTTGGCGATCGCGTTGGCGACGTTGGCGAGCGTGCCGGGCGCGTTCTGCGCGATCACGCTGATCCGCCCGGTATGGCCCTCGCCGCGGCCGGCGCCGGTCGACGGCGGCCGGCTCCCAGTCCACGTCGATGAACCGCTCGGGCGTCGCGGCGAAGCTCTCCAGCGTCTGGCAGTCCTGGGTGTGGATGGTCACGCCCTTGCCGGTGGTGACGATGCCGACGATGCGGTCGCCCGGCAGCGGGTGGCAGCAGCCGGCGTAGTGGATCGCCATGCCCGGCACGAGGCCGCTGATCGGCAGGTCGCTTGCGGCACGCCCGGCCGCGGCCGGCCGGCGCTGCGCGGCGGCAGCGCGGGCAGCATGCGCGGCGCGCGCGGCGCCTGGCGCAGCTCCGGATAGGCGGCGTGACCACGTCCTTGCGCGGCCGAGATTGCCGTTGCCGACCGCGACGATAGAGATCGTCGACGCTCGCCTGCTTCAGCGCCTTCAAGCGCGGCTTCGAGCACCTTCTCCGACCCGTCGACGCCCTCCTGGCGGAACGCCTTGGCGAGCGCCGCCTGGCCGGCGTCGATGTTCTGCTGGCGCTGCTGCTGCTGCACGAAGCGGCGGATGCGCGCGCGCGCCTTGCCGGTGACGACGAAGCGTTCCCATTGCGGGCTCGGCGTGCCGCCGCGGGAGGTCATGATCTCCACCTGGTCGCCGTTCTGCAGCTCGTGCCGCAGCGGCATCAGCCGGCCGTTCACCTTGGCGCCGACGCAGGTATCGCCGACCTGGCTGTGCACGGCATAGGCGAAATCGACCGGCGTCGCGCCGCGCGGCAACTGGATAAGCTGCCCCTTCGGCGTGAAGCAGAACACCTGGTCCTGATACAGCTCCAGCTTGGTGTTCTCGAGGAACTCGTCGGGCGTCGGAATTCTCCAGGATCTCGAGCAGGTCCTGCACCCAGCGGAAGCGCGTGACCTCGCGTCCCGCCGGCATCGGCCTGCTTGTAGAGCCAGTGCGCGGCAACGCCGTTTTCCGCGATCTCGTGCATCTCGCGCGGTGCGGATCTGCACCTCGATCTTCTGGTTGCGCGGCTCGCGCAACGTGACGCCGGTATGCAGGCTCTGGTAGCCGTTGGTCTTGGGTGTGGAGATGTAGTCCTTGAAGCGGCCCGCGATCACCGGATAGGCCGCGTGCACCGCGCCGAGCGCGGCGTAGCAGTCCTCGCGCGTCGGCGACGACGATGCGGAACGCCATGATGTCGGAAAGCTGCTCGAACTGCACGTTGCGGCGCTGCATCTTCTCCCAGATCGAGTAGGGCGATTTCTCGCGCCCGTTGACCTCGACCACGTCGCACGCCGGCGTCGCGGCAGACGCGCGCCAGTTCCTCGCGCACCTCCTCGATCACGTCGGCGCCCTGCCCGCGCAGGAAGTTCAGCCGCGCCTGGATCGTGTCGTAGGCTTCCGGCTCGAGCTGCGCGAAGGCCAGCGTCTGCAGCTCGTTCTTGACCGCGCTCCATGCCGATGCGCTCGGCCAGCGGCGCGTAGATGTCCATCGTCTCGCGCGCGATGCGCTGCCGCCGCTCGGCGCTGCGGCACGAAATGCAGCGTGCGCATGTTGTGCAGCCGGTCGGCGAGCTTGACCAGCAGCACGCGGATGTCGCGGCTCATCGCCAGCACGAGCTTGCGGAAATTCTCCGCCTGCTTGGTGCGGTCGGATTGCAGTTCCAGGCGGGTCAGCTTGGTCACGCCGTCGACCAGCAGCGGCGATCTCGCTGGCCGAAGCGCCGCTCGATCTCGCGCAGCGTGACGCGCGTGTCCTCGATCACGTCGTGCAGCAGCGCGGTGACGATGCTGGCGGTGTCGAGCCGGTAGCCGGCGAGGATATCGGCGACCGCGAGCGGGTGGGTGATGTAGGGATCGCCGTTGTCGCGCCGCTGCGCGCCGATGCGCCTCGGCGGCGAGCGCGTAGGCGGCGTCGATCAGGCCGGTGTCGGCCTTCGGGTCGTAGGCGCGCAGCCTGCTCGGTCAGCGCGCACTGGCGAGCATCGGGCGCCGGCGGACGGGCGGCGGCTGACGCGAGGCGCGCGGCCGATGCCGGCGCCGTCCGGCGCGCGGCGCGCGGCGCGGCGCGCCAGAGGATGTCGCGGCGCCGCCCGCCATCGCCCGGCCTAGCGGCGGCTCGGCCGCCGAGCTCGGCCTCGATCGCCGCCTCGATGTCCTCGGGCGACAGCTCCTCGCCCTCGGCCGGCAGCGCCTGGCGCCTCTTCCTCGGCCGTGACGTCCTGCAGGCCGAAGATGTTCTGGTCGGTCGGGATGAGGTCCAGCACCTCCTCGTCGGCCGGCTCCGGCTCCGGCGCGCGCGACAGCGACTTGATCAGGTCCTGCTCGAGCTTGCGGCAGCTCGATCGTCTCCTCGGCGATTTCGCGCAGCGCGACGACCGGGTTCTTGTCGTTGTCGCGGTCGAGCGTCAGTTCCTCGCCGCGGCTGAGGTTGCGCGCGCGCTGGGCGGCGAGCAGCACCAGCTCGAAGCGGTTGGGAACCTTCTGGACGCAATCTTCGACGGTGACGCGCGCCATGCGCTGCACTCTCCGGCTATTGGGCAAGCGGTCAGAATAGGCGCAGAGGCCGCATACCGCAAGTATTTGCTGCACCACAACATGCGCGCCCGGCGCGCCGCCGGCCCGCGATTCAGAGCAGGCTGATCTCCTGCGGCGGCAGGGCGGCGATGAGCGCGGCGGCGTCGCGGCCGAGGCGCGGATGCACCCAGCCGGGCGCGACCTCGGCCAGCGGCAGCAGCACGAAGGCGCGCTCATGCGCGCGCGGGTGCGGCAGCACCGGGTCGGGCGCGTCGCGCACCAGCCCGTCCATGTCGATGATGTCGAGGTCGAGCGTGCGCGCGGCGTTCGGCGCGCCGCGCCGGCGCCCCGCCGCCGCCTCGATGCCGTGCAGCGCTGCGAGCAGCGCCGCCGGCTCGGCCGTTGCCCTCCAGTCGGGCTACGCCGTTCACGTAGGGCGGCTGGCCGGAGGGCGGGATCGGCGCGCGTCTGATACCAGCGCGAGAGGGCCGCAAGCCGCAGCCCCGGCAGCCGGCCCAGCGCCGCCGCGGCGGCCTGGCAGGCGGCCAGCGGCGGCTCGCCGTCCGGCCCGGGCAGGTTGGCGCCGATCGCGACCAGGATCATCGTCTACGCGCCAGTCCGGTCACGCAAGCGCGCCTTTACAATTCCTCATAGCTGAATTCATTCCTCGGCAACCGGTCGTGCCCATTATAGTGCGCTTGCCCTCAGGGCCCGCATTAACGTGGTCGCCGGCTGACGAAACGGCTCTACGAAAGGATTACGATTCATGCATTTCCTGCCCAATGAGCGAACCGCGCTGTTCATCGACGGCGCCAACCTGTATTCGGCCTCGCGCAACCTCGGCTTCGACGTCGATTACCGCAACCTGCTGGAGTTTTTTCGTCGCAAGACGCACGTGATGCGCGCCTACTACTACTCGGCCGTGCTGGAGACGGAGGAGTATTCACCGCTCAAGCCGCTGACCGACTGGCTGGCCTATAACGGCTACACGCTGGTCACCAAGCCGGCCAAGGAATTCACCGACTCGACCGGCCGCCGCCGGGTGAAGGGCAACATGGACATCGAGGTCGCGATGGACATGCTGGAACTCGCCGACAAGCTCGACCACGCGGTGCTGTTCAGCGGCGATTCCGATTTCCGCCGGCTGGTGGAGGCGGTGCAGCGCCGGGGCGTGCGCGTCTCGGTCGTCTCCTCGATCCGCACCAGCCCGCCGATGATCGCCGACGAGTTGCGCCGGCAGGCCGACCAGTTCCTGGAACTCGCCGAGATCGCGCCGGAATTCACCCGCCGCCAGATGGAGCCGCGGGCGCCGCGCACCACCGTGCCGCCGCCGCGCCAGACCCCCGCCGAGCCGTTCGCCGACAGCAGCACGACGCGGCCTGAGCCGCCGTGCTGCGCCTGGAGGCGGCGGCGATCGAGCAGCCGGGCGCGCGATTGCCCGCTGTGCCCGCGGCTGGCCGCCTATCGCGCCGCCAACCGCGCCGCGCACCCGACTGGTTCAACGCGCCGGTGCCGAGCTTCGGGCCGCCCGAGGCGCGCCTGCTGGTCGTCGGCCTGGCGCCCGGGGTGCGCGGCGCCAACCGCACCGGGCGGCCGTTCACCGGCGATCACGCCGGGCGTGCTGCTGTACGCGACCCTGCTGCGCTTCGGCCTGGCCGCGGGCGACTATCGGGCCGACCGCGAGGACGGGCTCGCCCTGCACGACTGCCGCATCGTCAACGCGGTGCGCTGCGTGCCGCCGGCCAACCTGCCGGAGCCGGCGGAGGTCACCACCTGCAACCGCTTCCTGCGCAGCGAACTGCACGGCATGGCCGAGCTGCGCGCGGTGCTGGCGCTCGGCGTGCTCGCGCATGCGGCGGTGCTGCGGGCCTGCGGCATGCCGCCGGCGCGCGATCCGCTTCCGCCACGGCGCGATCCACGAGCTGCCCGACGGGCTGCTGCTGGCCGACAGCTATCATGTCTCGCGCTACAACACCGCACACCGGCCGGCTGACCGACGGCGATGTTCGAGGCGGTGGTGGCGGCGCTGCTGCAGCGGCTTGCGCCGGCGGGCTGACGCGAGCCTTCATGCCCCGCCTGCTGGTGTTCCTGCTCGGGTCTGGTGCTGCCGGCCTGCTCCGGCCACGGTGCCGAGGGGCTCGCGGTGCCGCCGCCGATGGATATGTCCCACCTCTGCGGCCGGCGACGCCGAACACCGCCCTCGCCGCCCCCGGCGGGCTTCGTGCCGGCGCCCGACATCGTGACCGCGCGGCGCTGCGCTTGCGCCTGCCGCGCTCTACGCCGCGATCCGCCACGTCGCGCGAGTTCAGCCGCGCACCTATCTGCAAGTCGCCTATGCCGCCGGTTGCAGGTGCATTACGTGGCGCGCAGCGCCGTGTTCAACTTTCCCGATCTGATCGCCGTGCAGGTGCTGCCGGATCGACGCTGATCGTTTTCTCCCGCAGCGTCTATGGTCGCTCCGATTTCGGGGTGAACCGCAAGCGCCTGGAACGATGGCTGGCCGCGCTCGACGCGGAATTCGGCGGACCTGACCCTGGGGAGGACAACATGCGTGGCGTTGTTCCGTTCCTGAAGGATGCCTGGCGGCTGGCGCGACCGTACTACGCCGGCCGAGTGCGAGGAGCGATGGTCGGCGCGCGGTCTGCTGTTCATCATCATCGTCGCTGCGGCTGGCGATGGTGGGCATCCAGGTCATCTACAGCTTCTGGAACAATGCCTGGTTCACGTCGCTGCAGGAGCGCGACTGGGAACCTTCATCCACCTGCTGTTACTCGGCAAGCGGCTGCGCCACGGCATCACATCCGGGCTTCATGATGTTCGCGGCGGTGTTCATCGTCATCGCGGTGACCCGGGTCTATCTCGTCGCAGCTCCTGCAGATCCGCTGGCGCCGGTGGCTGACGCGGCAGCTTCATCGACCACTGGATGTCCGATCGCGCCTACTACCGCATCAGCCTCGTGCGCTCGAAGGGCGACGGAGAAGCGCACTTCACCGACAACCCCGATCAGCGCATCGCCGAGGACCTGCGCGACTTCATCGGCGACTCGGTGGCGGGCACGCAGGGCATCCTGTTTCTCGGCGTCGACCTGCTGTCCAACATCGTCTCGCTCGCTTCCTTCATCACCATCCTCTGGTCGCTGTCGGGGCCGTTCGCGCTGTTCGGTCTCTCCATCCCCGGCTACATGGTCTGGATCGCGCTCGTCTACGCGATCCTCGGCACGTGGCTGACCCATCTCGTCGGGCGCAAGCTGGTGCCGCTGAACTTCATCAAGCAGCGGGTGGAGGCGGATTTCCGCTTCGCTCTGGTGCGCGCGCGCGAGAACACCGAGGGCATCGCGCTCTACGGCGGCGAGGAGGAGGAGAAGCGGACGCTGCTGACCCGGTTCGCCGCGCTGGCGGCCAACTGGCGGCAGCTGATGACGCGCTACAAGTACCTGATCGCGCTGACCGCGGGCTATGGCCAGGTGGCGACGTGTTCCCGTACGTGATCGCATCGCCGCCCTACTTCGCGGGCCTCGTCCAGCTCGGCGCGCTGACGCAGACCGCGAACGCGTTCGGGCAGGTGCAAGGGGCGATGTCGTGGTTCGTCGACACGTACAGCACCCTCGCCGCCTGGCGCGCCACCGTCGAGCGTCTGACCACGTTCTATCGCGCGATCGAGAAGGCGCGCGAGCATGCCTTCGACGGGGTGAAGCCGGAGGCGGGGACGGGCCACGGCTATGCCCTGCACGGCGCGACGATTGCGCTGCCGGACGGGCAGAGGCTGCTGGAGAAGACCGATCTGGCGATCGCCCCTGGCGCGCCCGTCCTCATCACCGGCAGGTCGGGCGTGGGCAAGTCGACGCTGTTCCGCGCGCTCGCCGGCATCTGGCCGTTCGGCGGCGGCGGCGTGCAGCGCGCCGAGGGCACCAGCCTGTTCCTGCCGCAGCGCCCCTACATCCCGCTCGGCACGCTGCGCCACGCCGTTGCATATCCGGCCAAGGCCGAAGCCTACAGCGACGCCGAGTTCCAGACGGCGATGGAGGATGTCGGGCTCGGCCACCTGATGCCGCGGATCGACCAGGAGGAGAACTGGACGATGGGGCTTTCGGGCGGCGAGCAGCAGCGGCTCGCGCTGGGACGCGCCCTGCTGCTGCGGCCGGACTGGCTGTTCCTGGACGAGGCGATGGCGAGCCTCGACCCGGAGGCGGAGGTGGCGCTGTTCGAGATCCTGCGCAAGCGCCTGCCGAACACGACCATCGTCTCCATCGAGCACCGGCCAGCGGTCTCGGGCTATCACGACCGGCATTTGATCATGCAGCGCGACGCGAACGGCATGGGCCGCGTGGTGGAGGCGATGAAGGCGGCGGCGGAGTAGCCGCTTACCGCGGCGCCATGCGCAGCGCGCCGTCCAGCCGGATGGTCTCGCCGTTGAGCATCCGGTTCTGTGCGATGTGCAGCACGAGCGCCGCGAACTCCGCCGGCGCGCCGAGGCGCGAGGGGAACGGCACGCTGGCGCCCAGGCTCGCCTGCACCTCCGCCGGCAGCGCCGCCATCATCGGGGTCGCGAACAGGCCGGGCGCGATGGTGACCACGCGGATGCCATGGCGGGCCAGCTCCCGGGCTGCCGGCAGCGTGAGGCCGACGACGCCGGCCTTCGACGCCGCATAGGCCGCCTGCCCCACCTGCCCGTCGAACGCCGCAACTGAGGCGGTGTTGACGACCACCCCGCGCTCGCCGTCATCCAGCGGCGCGAGGCCCGCCATCGCCGCGGCGGCGAGGCGGAGCAGGTTAAAGGTGCCGATCAGGTTCACCTGCACCACGGCCGCGAACGCCTCCAGCGCGAGCGGCCCCTCGCGGCCGACGATGCGCCCCGCGGTCGCGATCCCGGCGCAGTTCACCAGCAGCCGCGCCGGCCCGTGCGCCGCCGCGGCCGCGGCCAGCGCGGCCTCCGCCGAGGCGGCCTCGGTCACGTCGCACGCGAAGGCCACGCCGCCGATCCGCGCCGCAACGCCCGCGGCGGCTGCGGCATTCCGGTCCAGCACCGCCACGCGCGCCCCCGCCGCGGCGAGCGCCGTTGCCGTCGCCTCGCCGAGGCCCGAGCCGCCGCCCGTCACCACCGCCGCCATGTCCCTGTCCAACCTGCATCCCGCCCCTCCTGCCCGTCGCCGCCATCGCCTAGCATGGCCCGAGGCCGAGGAGGATGCAGGATGAGCGGATTGCGCAAGGGGCTGACCGCCTATGGGGATGCCGGGTTCTCGCTGTTCCTGCGCAAGGCGTTCATCAAGGCGGCCGGCTTCTCCGACGATGCGCTCGACCGGCCGATCGTCGGCATCACCGACACCGCGAGCGACTTCAATCCCTGCCACGGCAACGTCCCCGACCTGATCGCCGCGGCGCAGCGCGGCGTGCATGCTCGCGGGCGGGCTGCCGATGGCGTTCCCGACCATCTCCATCCACGAGAGCTTTTCGCATCCCACCAGCATGTTCCTGCGCAACCTGATGGCGCTGGACACCGAGGAGATGATCCGCGCGCAGCCGATGGACGCGGTGCTGCTGATCGGCGGCTGCGACAAGACGCTGCCGGCGCAGCTGATGGGCGCCGCCAGCGCCGACCTGCCGGCGATCGTGCTGCCGACCGGGCCGATGCTGGTCGGCCACTACCAGGGCGAGGTGCTGGGCGCCTGCACCGACTGCCGCCGCCTCTGGGCGCCGCCACCGCGCCGGCGAGATCGACGCGGAGGAGATCGAGCGTGATCAGCGGCCGGCTGGCGCCGACCAAGGGCACCTGCATGGTGATGGGCACCGCGAGCACGATCGCCTGCATGGTCGAGGCGATCGGCATGACCCTGCCGGGCGGCCGCCGCGGTGCCGGCGACGCATGCCGACCGGCTGCGGCTCGCCGAGCAGTCCGGCGCCGCCGCGGTGCGGCTCGCGCGCGAGGGGCTCACGCCGCGCCGGATCATGACCCCGGCCGCGTTCCGCAACGCGCTGACCGTGCTGCAGGCGATCGGCGGCTCGACCAACGGGCTGATCCATTTCACCGCGATCGCCGGCCGGCTGGGCATCGACCTCGATCTGGAAGCCTTCGACCGGCTGGGGCGCGAGGTGCCGGTGCTGGTCGATCTGAAGCCGTCCGGCGCCCACTACATGGAGCATTTCTGCTGGGCCGGCGGCGTGCCGCGGCTGCTCGCCGAACTGGCGCCGCTGCTCGACACCGTCGGCGCTGACCGTCGCCGGCGGCACGCTCGCCGAGTCGATCGCCGGCGGCGGAGCTCGGTGCCCGGCCAGGAGGTGATCCGCGCCGCATGGCGGACCCGATCCACCGTCGGCGGCGGGCTCGCGGTGCTGCGCGGCAATCTGGCACCCGGCGGCGCGCTGCTGAAACGCGTCGGCCGCCACGCCGGCGCTGCTGCAGCCACGAGGGCCGCGCGGTGGTGTTCGACGGCCTCGCCGACCTCGCGGCGCGGATCGACGACGAGCGCGCTCGACGTCCGGGCCGAGGATGTGCTGGTGCTGCGCAACGCCGGCCCGAAGGGCGCGCCGGGCATGCCGGAGGCCGGCTATCTGCCGATCCCGCGCAAGCTCGCGCGTGCCGGGGTGAAGGACATGGTGCGCATCTCCGACGCAAGGATGAGCGGCACCGCGTTCGGCACCATCGTGCTGCACGCCACGCCCGAGGCCGCGGTGGGCGGCCCGCTGGCGCTGGTGCAGACCGGCGACCGCATCCGCCTCGACGCCGAGGCGCGCCGGCTCGACCTGCTGGTGGGCGACGCCGAACTCGCCGCGCCGCCGCGCGGGCTGGGCGCCGCCGCCCCCGCCGCAGGGCGCCGAGCGCGGCTACCTGCGGCTGTTCCTCGACCAGGTGCTCCAGGCCGATCAGGGGTGCGACTTCGCCTTCTGCCGCCCCGCCGGGGCGGCGCCGGTCAGGTGAGGATCGCCGCGTGGTCCTGCTCGGCCGCCGCGTGCCGGGCGAGGCCCACGATGTCGCGGAAGAACGAGCTGCCGCGCGTGGTGCGCCGCACCAGCACGCGCCGACGGTCCTCGCGATCCTCCTCGCGGGCGACGAGGTCGAACTGCACCAGCCGGTCCATGATGCGCGTCACGCCGGGGCGTGAGACGTGCAGCATTTCGGCCAGGCTGCTCACGGTGTGCGTCGTCTCGTCCATGTAGACGGTGAGGAACGCCGTGAGCTGGCGGGCGGTGAGATCGCGCCCGTCACGCCGGACGAGCGAGAGCAGCGTGCCATGCAGAACGATCACATGCGGATCGGTCGCCAGGGCCCGCAGCGAGCGAGCGCCGTCAGACCCAGGCTCGGCCACGTCAGGTTGAGGCAGCGGCGCGACCTTCTGGGCCCGGGCGGAGGCGAAGGCTGATTTGTGCATCATCGTGAATTGTCCGCGTCCGAATTCGGGGAAAGTTTTCACTGACGATTCCTAATCGGACGTAAACTTCCGGCCCACTATTGATTTGTCAAAATTTGTCCGCACTGCGGGCTTTTCCGTGTTTCGACCTGACAAAACCTGACAATCAACGTGTACGTCGTGCAATGACCGCCACCGGACCGCCGCCGTCCGGCCCCTGATGCTCCGCACCGCCGGAGACGAACAGCAGCGTGGTGCCGGCGAGTGCCGCCAGCGTGCCGCCGACCAGGGCGCGCGCGTGGCGCGACGCCTGGATGTCGCTGTCGTCGAGCATCGTGTGGCGGGCGCCGCGGATCTGCCCGCTGCGCGCCGCCTCGGCCTTGGCCAGCACGGCGACGAGGCGTGCCGCGTCGTCGGGCGCCACCGGCACCGCGGGGGGGATGCCCGCCGCGCCCAGGGCGCGGGCGAGCGCCGCCGCGTCGATCGCGTCCTGCATGACCGCGTGGGTGATCAGCAGGTCGCCCGACCAGGCGGCGCTGTTGCCGACCACCAGCACCTGGTTCTCGACCAGCTCGACCCCGGCCGAGGCGCTGGCGCGGCCGGAGAACAGGGTGGCGTCGCGGCCGATCCGGCGCATCGCTGAGCGCCTCCGCCGCCACCTCGCCCAGCGCCAGCGCGACCCCGAGCGCCGAGGCGCCGCGCGAGGCACCCATGGAGGCGTAGGTCTCCTCGGCGGCGACGCTGTGCCCCGCGTGATGCGCCGTCTCGATGCGCGCGCGGGTGAGCAGCGGGCACTTGATCTGCACGTAGTGCACGTCCTCCGCCGCCTCGATCGCGGCGGCGGCCATCGCGGCGCGCACCGCCTCGGCCGTCGCCTCCACCTGCGCCATGCGGCCGATCTCCTGCGGCGCGAAGGCGCGGGTGCGCGCGATGCCGAGCGCCAGCGCCTTCTCGCCCGGCCGCGGCGGCGGTGCGTCCTCCAGCACCTCGAAGACGAGGAAATGGGGCGACAGCCCGCCCTCGGTGCCGCCCGACATGACGAACAGCACGTCGCGCTCCACCGCCGCCGGGTCGCGGCCGGTGAGCCGGGCGAGCGCCGCCTTCAGCGTCGCGCTGGCGAAGCCGCGGGTGAAGTCGTTGACGCAGCCGTTGCCCTCGGTCTTGCCAAGGATTGCGACCACCCGCTCGGGCCGCAGCGCGCCGGCCGCGGCGAGACGGAGGAGGCCGCCGGCGTCGTCGGGACCGTCGGCGGGAATGCGATGAACGCGTGCCTGCATCGCCGCTCCATCGCATCCGGATCGCCCCGGGGCAATGGCGGCCGGGCGGACCGCCGATATCGTGGCGGCGGGCGCTACTCCGCCGCGATCGGCATCGGCTTCGGCGCCGGGGGCTCGCGCAGGCGCTCGAGCAGGCGGGTGCGCTCCACCGCTGTCTCGCGCATCGCCTTCTCCTTCACGTGGCCGAAGCCGCGGATGCGGTCCGGCAGTTCCGCGAGCGCGACCGCCGTTGCCAGCGTCTGCGGCGACAGGCGCTGGAGAATTTCCGCGACCATCGCTTCGTATTCGCCGATCAGCGCCCGCTCCGCCCGCCGCTCCTCGGTGCGGCCGAACGGGTCGAGCGCCGTGCCGCGCAGGATCTTCAGCGGCGCCATCAGGCGGAACGCCGCGAGCACCCACGGCCCGTACGCCGCGCTTGCGCAAATGCCCGGTGCGCGGATCGCGCGAGCGCCAGCAGCGGCGGCGCGAGATGGACCTCGACGCTTGCCGACATCCTCGAACTGCGCGGCCAGCGCCGCACGGAACGCGGGCGCGCGATACAGGCGCGCCACCTCGTACTCGTCCTTGTAGGCGAGCAGCTTCGCATAGTTGCGCGCCACCGCCTCGGTGAGCGCGGTCGAGCCGGAAAACATCCGCGCCTCGGTCTCGCGCACGCGCTCCACCAGCGCGCGTATAGCGCCGCGCGTAGCGGCGGTTCTGATAGGCGGTGAGATGGGCGACGCGCGCGGCGATGAGGTCGTCGAGCGTGCGCGGCGCGGCGCGGCGCCTCGGCGATGCCCGGCCGCGGCCAGCACGCGCGGCAGGTCGGCGGCCGCCGACACGGCCCCAGGCGAACGCCGCCTTGTTCGCTTCCACCGCCGTGCCGTTCAGCTCGATCGCCGCGAGCAGGCTTTCCCGTTGCAGCGGGATCAGGCCCTTCTGCCACGCATAGCCGAGCATGAACACGTTCGCGGCCACCGCATCGCCGAGCAGCGCCGTGGCGATCGCCGGTCGCATCCAGCGGATCGACCTGTCGGCGCGCCCGACCGCCTCAACGATGCTGCGCCGCAAGTCGCGCGCGCGGGCAGGCGGAAGTCGCGATCCAGCACGAAGTCGGCGGTCGAGATCTCGTGCGTGTTCAGCACCACGCGCGTCTGCCCGCGGCGCAGCACCGCGAGCGTCTCATGCCCCGCCGCAACGACCATGTCGCAGGCGAGCAGCAGTCGGCCTGTCCGGCGCCGACATGCAGGCCCTGCAGCGCGTCGGCCGCGGCCGCGATGCGCACATGGCTCCAGACGCTGCCGCCCTTCTGCGCGAGCCCGGCCATGTCGAGCACGCTGACATGCAGCCCGTCGGCATGCGCGGCCATGCCGATCAGCGCGCCGATGGTCACCACGCCGGTGCCGCCGACGCCGGTGATGAGGATGACTCCACGAGGCGTCGAGCGCGGGAAGCACGGGTTCCGGCAGCCCCGCATCGTCCGGCGAGACGCGCGCGCGCCGCCGCGGCTTGGCCGCCGTGGACGGTCACGAAGCTCGGGCAGAAACCCTCGACGCAGGAAAAATCCTTGTTGCAGCTCGACTGGTCGATCTGCCGCTTGGTGCCGAACTCGGTCTCCTGCGGCACGACGGAGAGGCAGTTCGACGCCCGCGAGCAGTCGCCGCAGCCCTCGCACACCGCCTCGTTGATGAACGCGCGGCGCGGCGGATCGGGGAACGTGCCGCGCTTGCGCCGCCGTCGCTTTTCCGAGGCGCAGGTCTGGTCATAGATGATCGCGGTAGTGCCGGGCAGTTCGCGGAACGCCCGCTCCACTTCCGACAGTTCGCGGCGGTGGTGCACGCGCACGCCCGGCGCGAAATCGGTGACGCCGGCATGCTTCTCCGGCTCGTCGGTGACGACGGCGATGCGCCCGACGCCCTCGGCCGCCAACTGGCGTGAGACCTGCGGAACGGTGAGCGGCCCGTCCACCGGCTGCCCGCCGGTCATCGCCACCGCGTCGTTGAACAGCACCTTGTAGGTGATGTTCACGCCGGAGGCGACCGCCGCGCGGATCGCCATGATGCCCGAATGGTAGTAGGTGCCGTCGCCGATATTGGCGAAGACGTGCTTCTCCTCGGTGAACGGCGCCTGACCGATCCAGGACGCGCCCTCGCCGCCCATCTGGGTGTAGAACTCGGTGGAGCGGTCCATCCAGCGCGCCATGAAATGGCAGCCGATGCCGGCCAGCGCGCGGCTGCCGTCGATCACCTTGGTCGAGGTGTTGTGCGGGCAGCCGGAGCAGAAATACGGGCGGCGCTGCGCGGCCACGTCGATGCGCGCGAGCCGCTCCGCCTCCGCTTCGAGGAACGCGCGCCTCGCGCGCGATCGCCTCGGTCTGCGGCAGGCGGCGGGCGAGTGCCAGCGCGATCTCGTCGGCCGACAGCTCGCCGCCCGCGCGCAGCAGCTCACCGCCGCTCTCGTCGTAGCGGCCGAGCACGCGCGGCCGGTCCGCCACGTCGTAGAGCGCATCGCGAACCTGCCGCTCGACGAAGTCCGACTTGTCCTCGATGACGAGGATCTCGCGCAGGCCGGCGGCGAAGCGGCGGATGATCTCGCGGATCCACCGGCCAGACCATGGCGAGCTTCAGCAGCCGCACCGGCATGCCGCCGAGATCGGCCAGCGCCTGGCGCGTGTCGTGATAGCTCTTGCCGAACGTGATGATGCCGAGCGCCGGGTCGGCCGGGTCGAGCAGGATGCGGTCGAGCCGGTTGGCGCGGGCATAGGCCTGCGCCGCCGGCACGCCGAGCGTGTGCACGCGCGCTTCCATCGCCAGCGGCAGGTCGGCCGGCCGGATATGCACGTCCGGCAACGGGCCTTCCGGCATGCGGCTCGACGAATTCGGCAAGATCGAACGTCACCGACGCCGAGGTGTCCACCACGTCGGCGACCGTCTTGAAGCCGACATAGCGGCCGGAATAGCGCGACATCGCCCAGCCGTGCAGCCCGAGCTCGAGAATTTCGCGCACGTCCGCGGGCACCAGCACGGGGATCATCGCGGTGCTGAACGCCGGCTCGCTCTGATGCGGGACGGTGGAGGACTTGCAGTTGTGGTCGTCACCGGCAACCAGCAGCACGCCGCCGTCGCGCGCGGTGCCGGCGAGGTTGCCGTGCTTGAACACGTCGCCGCTGCGATCGACGCCGGGGCCCTTGCCGTACCAGAGCGCGAACACGCCATCGTATTTCGCGCCGGGCGTCAGCGGCACCTGCTGCGACCCCCAGATCGCGGTGGCCGCAAGATCCTCGTTCACGCCGGGCTGGAAGTGGATGTGATGCGCCGCGAGCTGCTCGCGCGCATGCCACAACTGGATGTCGACATTGCCGAGCGGCGAGCCGCGATAACCGGAGATGAAGCCCGCGGTGTTCCGCCCGGCTGCCACGTCGTACGTGCGCTGCAACAGCGGCAGCCGGACCAGCGCCTGGGTCCCGGTGAGATAGACGTGCGGGACGTCGACCCGGTACTTGTCCTCGAGCGAGACCGAAGAATGCTTCATGCGCGCCGCCGCCGCCGGAGTGCCAAGGCCCTAGAATAAGCAGGTCGCGCAAGGCCTGGAAGGGCGGGCAGAAAATCGCATGTTCGCGTCGCCCGGCCGGGCTCCTTCGGCGCAGGCCCCGGGGCCGGCACTTTGCCCGCGCAATTTTCTTTCGTCGTGCTGCGGCGCAGCAAAACTCACGCGGTTTCGGTGAACAGTTCGCGCCCGATCAGCATGCGGCGGATCTCGCTCGTGCCGGCGCCGATCTCATAGAGCTTCGCGTCGCGCAGCAGGCGCCCGGTCGGGTAGTCGTTGATGTATCCGTTCCCGCCCAGGCACTGAATCGCCTCCAGCGCCATCCAGGTCGCGCGCTCGGCGGCGTAGAGGATGGCGCCGGCGGCGTCCTTGCGCGTGGCGCGGCCGCGATCGCACGCCTTCGCGACCGCGTACACATAGGCGCGCGCGGCGTTCAGCGTCGTGTACATGTCGGCGAGCTTGCCCTGCATGAGCTGGAACTCGCCGATCGGCCGGCCGAACTGGCGGCGCTGGTGCAGGTAGGGCAGCACGACGTCGAGGCAGGCCTGCATGATGCCGAGCGGGCCGGCGGAGAGCACCGCGCGCTCGTAGTCGAGCCCGCTCATCAGCACGGCGACGCCGCCGTCGACGGCGCCGAGCACGTTCTCCTCCGGCACCGCGCAGTGGTCGAACAGCAGCTCGCCGGTGTTGGAGCCCGCGCATGCCGAGCTTGTCGAGCTTGGGCGCGCAGGAGAACCCCGGCATCCCCTTCTCGACCAGGAAGGCGGTGATGCCGCGCGGCCCGGCCTCCGGCGTGGTCTTGGCGTAGACCACGACGACATCGGCATCGGGGCCGTTGGTGATCCAGAATTTCGAGCCGGTGAGCACGAAATCCTTGCCCTGCCGTTCGGCGCGCAGCCGCATGGCGACGACGTCGGAGCCCGCCTCCGGCTCGCTCATCGCCAGCGCGCCGACATGCGCGCCCGTGATCAGCTTCGGCAGGAAGCGCCGCTTCTGCGCCGGCGTGCCGTTGCGGCGGATCTGGTTGACGCAGAGGTTGGAGTGCGCGCCGTAGGAAAGCCCCACCGAGGCGGAGCCGCGGCTGATCTCCTCCATCGCCACGCAATGCGCGAGGTAGCCCATGCCGGCGCCGCCGAACTCCTCCTCGACGGTCAGGCCCAGCACGCCGACATCGCCGAGCTTCTTCCACAGATCGGCCGGAAACTCGTTGTCCTGGTCGATCGCGGCGGCGCGTGGCGCGATCTCGTTCGCGGTGAAGCGCCGCACCATGTCGCGCAGCGCGTCGATCTCCTCGCCGAGCTCGAAATCCATGCCGTAGTCGGTGTTGGCGGTCATCCGGCCTCCACGAAATCTTCCTCGCGGAACTCGCCCGGCGGGCGCGCGTCGCGCGCCTCTTCCAGCCGGCGCAGTTCGACGCGGCGGATCTTGCCCGAGATCGTCTTCGGCAGCTCGGCGAACTCCAGCCGGCGCACGCGCTGATAGGGCGCGAGGCGCGCCGCGCAGGTGACGGAAGATGTCGGCCGCGGTCTCGCGCGTCGGCGCCGCGTCGGCGACCAGCGTCACGAACGCCTTCGGCACCGCGAGGCGCAGCGGGTCGGGCGCCGGCACCACCGCCGCCTCGGCCACCGCCGGATGCTCGATCAGCACGCTCTCCAGCTCGAACGGGCTGATGCGATAGTCGGATGCCTTGAACACGTCATCGGCGCGGCCGACATAGGTCAGATAGCCGTCCGCATCGCGGCTCGCGACATCGCCGGTGCGGTAGATGGCACGCCGCAATCTCGACGATCTCGCCATCTTCGCCGATATAGCCGCGCATCAGCCCGACCGGCGGCGGATCGAGGGCGAGGCAGAGCGCGCCCTCCTCCGCGTCGCGATCCTCCGCATCCAGCAGGCGCACGCGATAGCCCGGCAGCGGCCGGCCCATCGAGCCCGGCTTCAGCGTCTGCCCCGGCGGGTTGCCGATCTGCGCGGTGGTCTCGGTCTGCCCGTAGCCGTCGCGAATCGTGAGACCCCAGGCCGCTCGGACGCGCTCGATCACTTCCGGGTTGAGCGGCTCGCCGGCGCCCGTGACCTCGCGCAGCGACATGCGCCAGGCGGCGAGGTTCTCCTGGATCAGCATGCGCCACACCGTCGGCGGCGCGCACAGCGTGGTCACGCGGTGCTCGGCGATCGCGTCCAGCAGGCCGCGGCGCGTTGAAGCGCGGCTGGTTGTGGATGAACACCGCGGCGCCGGCATTCCACGGCGCGAAGAAGCAGCTCCACGCATGCTTCGCCCAGCCCGGCGAGGAGACGTTGAGGTGCAGGTCGCCCGGCTGCAGCCCGAGCCAGTACATCGGTCGAGAGATGCCCGACCGGATAGGAGACGTGGCTGTGCAGGACGAGCTTCGGCTTCGCCGTGGTGCCGGAGGTGAAGTAGAGCAGCATCGGGTCGCTGCCCGCGGTGTCGCCGTCCGCCGCGAATATCTCAGAATGCTTTAATAGATTTGCCGTAACTGATCGCGCTGGGCGCACCGCCGACCACGATGCGCGGCACGGTCAGCGCCGCCACCTTTTCGGCATCGGCCGCGCCGATGACGACGGCGCGCACGCGGGCGCGCGCGACGCGCTCGGCGATGTCGGCGGCGGTGAGCAGCGTCGTCGCCGGCACCACCACGGCGCCGAGCTTCATCGCCGCCAGCATCGTCTCCCACAGCGCCGCGACGTTGCCGAGCATGAGCAGGATGCGGTCGCCGCGCCCGACGCCGAGCGCGCGCAGCCCGTTGGCGACGCGGTTCGAGCGCGCCGCGAGTTCGCCGAATGAAAGCCGCGCCTCGTTCGCGCCGGTGATCAGCAGCGCGGTCGCGTCCCGCGTCGCGCCGCGCGCCAGCTCGGCGTCGAACCAGTCCAGCGCCCAGTTGAATTTTTCCAGCACCGGCCAGCGGAACTGCGCATAGGCGGTCGCGTAATCCCCGCGCTGCGCCAGCAGGAAATCGCGCGCCGCCTTGAACGCGGCGGCCATCAGTGCACCGCGTCGCGCGCCGCCGCGGCGAGCCAGCGGTAGATCACGGAGAAGTCGCGCGCGCCCCTCGCCGGTCTCGGCCAGCGCCGCGTAGAGCCGCGCGGCATGGGCCCCGAGCGGCGTTGCCGCGCCACTGTCGTTCGCCGCCTCCTGCGCCAGCGTCAGATCCTTCAGCATCAGGTTCACCGCGAACCCGGCGGCATAGTCGCGGTTGGAGGGCGCGGTCGGCACCGGCCCCGGCGCCGGGCAGTAATTGGTCAGCGACCAGTTCGCACCGGAGGAGTTCTTCACGATGTCGAAGAGCTTCTGCCGCTCCAGCCCGAGCCGGTCGGCCAGCACCAGCGCCTCCGCGGCGCCGATCATGCCGATGCCCAGCAGCATGTTGTTGCACAGCTTCGCCGCCTGCCCCGCGCCGGCCTCGCCCGCGTGCACGATGTTGCGCCCCATCGCGCGCAGCAGCGGTTCGGCCGCGCGCGAAGGCCGCGCCGGTGCCGCCGACCATGAACGTCAGCGTCGCCGCCTCCGCCCCGCCGACACCGCCGGAGACCGGCGCATCGACCATGTCGAACCCGGCCGTCGCCGCGGCCGCGGCAACCTCGCGCGCGGTGCCGACGTCGATCGTGGAGGAGTCGATCAGCAGCGCGCCCGGGCGCGTGCGGCGAGGATTCCGGCCGGCATCGAGATAGGCGGCGCGAACGTGCTTGCCCGCCGGCAGCATCGTCACCACCGCCTGCGCGCCCGCGAGCGCCGTCAGCGCGTCGGGCGCCGTGGTGCCGCCCGCCTGCGCGAAACCCTCGGCTCGCGGCCGGCACCGGATCGAAGCCGCGCACCTCGTGCCCCGCCTTGCGCAGGTTGCAGCGCCATCGGCCGGCCCATGTTGCCGAGCCCGAGAAATGCCACGCGCATCACGCCTCCTCCAGCAGCCGCCGCGCGATGATCACGCGCATGATCTCGTTGGTGCCCTCAAGGATGCGGTGCACGCGCAGGTCGCGCAGGTACCGCTCCACCTGATAGTCCTTGATGTAGCCATAGCCGCCGTGCAGTTGCAGCGCCTCGTCGCAGATCCGGAAGCACACATCGGTCGCGTAGCGCTTCGCCATGGCGCAGCGCAGCGTCGCGTCCGGCGCCCGCGCGTCGAGCGCGACCGCCGCGCGGTGCACCATCAGCCGCGCCGCCTCCAGCTCCGTCGCCATGTCGGCAAGCCGGAACTGCAACCCCTGGAACTCCGCGAGCGTCCGGCCGAAGGCGCGGCGCTGCTTGACGTGGGCGAGCGCCAGATCGAGGCACGCGCGCGCGCCGCCGAGCGAGCAGGCGGCGATGTTGATGCGCCCGCCGTCGAGCGCCGCCATCGCGATCGAGAACCCCGTTCCCTCCGCGCCGAGCCGGTTGGCGGCCGGCACCATGCAGTCCTCGAAATTCACCGCGGTGGTCGGCTGGCTGTTCCAGCCGAGCTTGCGCTCCGGCCGCCCGAACGACAGCCCCGGCGGTGTCCTTCTCGACCAGCACGCAGGAGATGCCGCGCGGCCCCTCGCCGCCGGTGCGCACCATCACCGCATAAAGGTCGGAGATGCCGCCGCCGGAGATGAACGCCTTCGTCCCCTTCACGCGGTAGGCGCTGTTGCCCACCGGCCTCGGCGCGCGTGCGCAACGCCGCGGCGTCGCTGCCCGCGCCGGGTTCCGTCAGGCAGTAGCTGCAGAAATCCTCGCAAGTGAGGAGCTCTGGGAAGCACGCGCGCGTGCTGCTCGGCGTTGCCGAAGCGGCCGACCATCCAGGCGACCATGTTGTGGATGGAGAGGAACGCCGCCGTGGACGGGTCGGCCGCGGCCAGCTCCTCGAAGATCAGCGCCGCGTCGAGCCGGGAGAGCCCGGCGCCGCCCACCGCCTCATCCACATAGATCGCGGCGAAGCCGAGCGCCGCCGCCGCGCGCAGCGCCTCGGCCGGGAAGGTGCGCGTTTCGTCCCACTGTCCGGCCTCGGGGGCGAGGCGGTCGCGCGCGAACTCGCGCGCCGTCGCCTGGAATGCCGCCTGCTCCTCGGTCAGCGCGAAATCCATTGCCTCCCCGCGCGCGTTTCCGCCACTAAGGCGGCCCGCGAGCCGGCTCGTCAAGCCGTGCGCGGGCAGCACCGGGGCGGCGCCCCCGCTCGGCGTCGCGCTGACAGCTTTGCAGCAGCGCCAGGTCGTGCGCGCAGATGATCCGGACATCGCCGCGCGTGCTGGCCGCCAGGTCGCGCAGCCGCGCGAGTGTGCGCCGCCGCACCGCGCCGCTGGTCTGCAGCAGCCGCTCGAACAGCGGCGCCCGTGCCGCCTCCCGCCGGCTCGCGCCGAGCTCGGCCTGGTCGAACAGCGCGTCGCCCGCGTGCAGCAGCCAGGTCGCACCGATGCGGATCGCCACGCCCGCGTGCCCCGGCGGAATGGCCCGGCAGGGCGATCAGCATGAACTCGTCCGGCAGCCCGGCCAGCGGTCGCGCCGCGTCGAAGCCGAACCAGGGCTCGCCGTCCGGGTGGTATTCCTGCCAGCGGGCCGCCGCCCGCCACTGCACCGGGCGGTAGCGCCGCCGCGCCCAGAACCCGCCCCGCCGCCGCGCCGCCGCCGCCTCCGCCGCCAGCACATGCACCGTCGCAGCCGGGAAAATCCGCGATGCCGCCGGCGTGATCGAAATCGAGGTGGGTGAGCAGGATGTGGCGCACGTCCTTGGGCTTGAACCCCAGTTCCTTCACCTGCTCGACCGCCGCGTCGATAGGGTCGAACCGCACCCCGGCGAGCCGGCGCAGCAGGCCGGAGAGGCGGCGGCGCGGATGCGCCATGTCGGCGCTGCCGAATCCAGAGTCGACCAGCACCAGCCCGCCCTCGGCCTCGACCAGCAGGCAGTGGCAGCCGACCTCCGGGCCGCCGAGCGGGTGCATCGTGCCGCAGTTGAGATGATGGACGCGCATCGCTGCCATCACGCACAAACCGGCTTCGGGTTCCGCGCGGCGCGGCGCCGCGCTATCTGCTGGACCATGGCAGCTGACCCCTACGAGACGCTCGGCGTGCGGCGCGGCGACGACGCGGAGACGATCCGCAAGGCCTACCGCAAGCTCGCCAAGCGCTACCACCCCGATCTCAATCCGGGCGACGCCACCGCGGCCGAGCGGTTCAAGGCAATCAACGCGGCCAACGATATCCTCTCCGACGCCGGGAAGCGCGCCCGCTTCGATGCCGGGGAGATCGACGCCGAGGGCCACGAAATGCCGCCCAAGGCGCCGAGCTGGCAGGATTTCGGCGGCGCCGAGGAGCGCTACGGCGGCGGGTTCGCCGCCGACGACCTGGAGACGCTGTTCGGCGAGGCCCTGTCCGGAGGGCGGGACCTGCACTACGCGGTGGCGGTCACATTCCTGGAAGCGGCCAACGGCACCATGCGGCGGATGCTGCTGCCGGACGGCCGGGCGCTGGACGTGACGATCCCGGCCGGGGTGCGCGACGGCCACGTGCTGCGCCTCAAGGGCCAGGGGCGGCGCGGACGGCGCGGCGTGGGCGACGCACTGATCGAGGTGAGCGTGACGCCGCACCCGCTGTTCCGCCGCGAGGGCGACGACATCGTGATGGACCTGCCGGTCACGATCGCCGAGGCGGTGCTGGGTGCGACGATCGAGGTGCCGACGGTGCGCGGCCGCGTGCGCCTGGCCATCCCGCCCGGCTCGGGGACCGGCACGAGGCTGCGGCTGAAGGGGCGTGGCATCGGGAACGGCCACCACTATGTCGTCCTGCGCCCGGTGCTGCCGCCCGGCGGCGATCCGGCGCTCGAGCAATTCCTGCGCGGTTGGACGCCCGCCCGTCCGTTCGATCCCCGCGCCGGGCTGGAGGAGGCGTGATGCGACTGGAAGCGGTGCTGGAATTGGTCCCGGGCCTGGTCCAGGCGGAGCTGGAGGACTGGGTGGCGCGCGGCTGGGTGCTGCCCGCCGGCGAGGCGCCGGAGTGGGTCTTCGCCGAGATCGACGTCGCCCGGGTGCGCCTCGTGCTCGACCTGCGCCACGGCATGGGCGTCGACGAGGAGGCGCTGCCGCTGGTGCTGTCCCTGCTCGATCAGGTCTATGGTCTGCGCCGCCGGCTGCGTGCCGTCATGGCCGCGGCCGAGGCGCAGCCGGACCCGGTGCGCGAAGCCCTGCGCGCGGCGCTCCGTGGCTGATCTGGATCAATGCCGTGCCTCGGCACCCCTGCTGCACTAAGGTGCCGTCAGCGAACGAGGCAGCCATGAACGCAAGCGATGTGATGACCCGCCCGGTGGTCTCGGTCACGCCCGACACCCCGATCCCCGACCTGATCAGCCTGATGCTGCGCATGCACATCAGCGGCGTGCCGGTGACGGAGCCGGACGGCACGCTGGCGGGTATCGTGACCGAGGGCGACCTGATCCGCCGCGCCGAGTTGGGGACCCAGCGCAAGCGGGGCGCATGGCGCGAATTCTTCACCGGCACCGCGACGCTCGCCGAGGAATACGTGCGCAGCCACGGCACCAAGGTCCGCGACGTGATGACGCCGAGCGTCGTTTCCGTCGCGCCCGACGCGCCGCTGACCGAGATCGCCGACCTCATGGAGGAGCGCCAGATCCGTCGGGTGCCGGTGGTCGAGGGCAACAAGGTCGTGGGCATCGTCAGCCGCGCCAACCTGCTGCGCGCCTGGGCCTCGCAGAAGCCGGCGGCGCCGGCGCACAGCCCCGACGACACCGCCATCCGCACGGCCCTCCTCGCCGAGCTGGGCAAGCAGAGCTGGAGCCGCCGGCCGGAGAACAGCGTGATCGTGACCGACGGCGTGGTGCATCTCTGGGGCCTCGCCGCGACCGAGGAGGAGAAGCGGGCGATCGAACTCGCAGCCGAGCGCACGCCCGGCGTGCGGGCGGTGAACAACCACATCGTCGAGCTGTCGGTCGAGCCCTATCCGCTCATCATGGGCGCGTAGGCGAAGGACTCGGCCAGCGCGTCCGCCACCGCGGCGATCAATGGCTCCCACCCCCGCGGCCCCGGCTGCCGCCACAGGCGCAGCGTCGGGTACCAGGGCGTGTCGGGGCGCGCCGTGAGCCAGCGCCAGTCCGGCGCGTAGGGCAGCAGCACCCAGGCCGGCAGCCCGAGTGCCCCGGCGAGGTGGCCGAGCGAGGTGTCGACGCAGACCAGCAGGTCGCTCGCCGCCAGGATCGCGGCGGTGTCGTCGAAGTCAGCGATCTCCGCATCCAGGCTGATCAGCGGCGCGGCGCCGCGCCACTCGGCGGCCTGCGCCGCCGCCGGCCCCTTCTGCACCGCGAGCAGCGCCACGCCCGGGAGCGCGCCCAGCGGGGCCAGCATGTCGAGGGTGATCGAGCGGTTGCGGTCGTTGTTGTGCGTCGGCCGCCCGGCCCAGGCGATGGCGATGCGCTTCAGCCCCGAGGGCACGCGCGCGTCGAGCCGCGCCCGCCATTGCGCCCGCTTCTCCGCCGGCGGCGCCCAGCGCGGCGCGGGCGGCGGGATGCTGTCGAGCCGCGTGCCGGCGAGGCGCGAGAGGCCGGAGAACGGGCAGTAGGCGGCAAAGGACGGGCACTCGTCCCAGCGCGAGAAATAGCTCACTCCCGGATAGTGCCGCTCCAGCAGCGCCCGCATCTCGCCGCTGGTCGCGACCGAAACGCTCGCCGCCCGCGCGAAGGCCCAGGGGAGGTAGCGGGCGAACATGATCACGTCGCCGAACCCCTGGTCGGCGATCAGCAGCAGCCGCTCCTCGGCACCGAGCACGCGCCCGTCCCATTGCGGCTTGTCGGTCTTGGGCATGAGCGGCTGGGCGCCGGCGATCTGGTAGCGCCACTCATATTCCTCCCACCCTTCGGCGAGGTCGCCGGTGAGCAGCAGGGTCTGGCCGAGGCGCATATGCGCCTCCGGCATGTCCGGCTTCAGCGCGATGGCGCGGCGGGCGGCGCGGATGCACGCGTCAGGCTCCAGCCGCTCGTAGCGCAGCATCGCCTCGTTGAAGTGCCCGACCGCGTCGGCCGGCGCCAGCGCCTGGGCGCGGCGGACCAGCGCCAGCCCTTCGTCAAGCCGGCCGAGCAGGCGGTAGACTTCCGCGAGGTTGCAAAGTTGGCGCGGCGCGGCCGCACCGGCCGCGAGCCCCTGCTCCATCAGCGCCGCCGCCTCCTCGCTGCGGTTGCGCTTGAAGGCGATGTAGCCTTTCAGGTGCAGCGACTCGCCGTGCTGCGGGCTGGCGGCAAGGATGTGGCCGAGCAGGCGTTCGGCGGCGTCGTAGCGCGCGGCGTCGATGTATTCGCGGACGATGGCGAGCATCTCGCCGATCGGCATCGGAACGGCCGAGGGGGCGGGAGCGGGTGCGGCGAGAGCGGCGCTCATGCGTGGGCGGGGCGGATCGTCACGATCTCGGCGTCCTGCGGGGGTCCTGCCTGCTGCTACACCATTGCCGTTGCGCTCGCCTAGCGGCGCCGTCGCCGCCGAACGATGCGATTCGAGATCAGTTGATGATCTTGACTTTTTCGACACTTGATGTCACGCAACGAGACGTTTCCATCCTGGAAAGGTGCCCTCAATGAAACAGCTCGTGGGCGGCACAGTCGCACTGAGCTTGGTGGCCTTCGCCGCGCCCGCGCTGGCGACACCGATGACCTTCAGCTACACCGGCGCGGCCCAGACGTTCACGGCCCCCAGCAGCGGCGAATATGAACTCTTCGCCTACGGCGCCAAAGGCGGCGGGGAGACGGAGGGCGTGGGCGGCCGTGCCGCTGAGATCGGTGGCGATTTCATCCTCACCGCCGGTGAGGCGCTCTCGATCATCGTCGGCGGTGTTGGCGGCAGCAACGGTTACGGTGCCGGCGGCGGCGGTGGCAGCTTCATCTTCGCGCCCGGCGGCGTGCCGCTGCTGGTCGCGGGTGGCGGCGGCGGCGCGGGTGCCGGGGCCTCGGGCGCCCCGGCGGTTTATGGTCTCGCATCGGGTCCAGGCTCCGGCGGTGCCGGGGGTACGGGCGTCGCCTATCCCGGTGCCAACGGCGGCTCCGGCGGTGGCGGTGGCGGCGTCAGCGCGGCCGGTGCCGACGGCGTCACGATCGGCGACGGGGTGGGCGGTGGTGGCGACGGCGGCGCCGCGGGCGGCGGCGCCGGCGGCGCCGGCGGAACGGGTCCCGGCTTCGGCGGCACCGGCGCCGGTGCCGCGGGCGGCTTCGGCGGCGGGGGCGGCGGCGGCGGTTTTGGCATCCTGAGCGAAGGCGGCTTCGGCGGCGCCGGGGGCGGTGGCTTCAGCGGCGGCGACGGTGGCGGCATCGGCTTCGGGGGTGGCGGCGGGACATCCTTTCTGGCCGCATCCGTGCTGGCCGGCACCCAGTCCGTCTGCGACGGGGGAGACCTCTCCTGCACCACCCTCCCGTCCGATCTGGGCGGCAACGGCGAAGTGCTGATTGCGTTTCTGGGGTCAAGCACCGCTGTCCCGGAACCTGCGTCCCTCGCGCTGCTGGGCGGTGGGCTGGCAGGGCTGCTCGTTGCACGGCGTCGGCGCTGAACCGACGTTTCGGCGCGGATTGGTGCGAGAGGGGGGATTCGAACCCCCACGACTTGCGTCGGCCGATTTTGAGTCGGCTGCGTCTACCGTTCCGCCACTCTCGCCCGGCGGGCGCAGCATACAGGATTGCGGCGGGCGAACCAGGGCGCGGGCGGTTTGCAACCGCCCGAGGGGTTCGCTATAGGAGCCGCGCGCGGCGATCCCGGATAGCTCAGTTGGTAGAGCAAGCGGCTGTTAACCGCTGGGTCGTAGGTTCGAGTCCTACTCCGGGAGCCAGCTGATTTCAGTAAGTTAGAGATAAGCCTCGGACCGTGTTGGCAAGTCTTCGGCGTTCGGGGCAACATCTTGGGCAACATCCTGCATGCTCCGGCAGCGTCGATGCGGCGGCGGCTCTCACGCTGAAGCCCTCGGATTCCGCTCGCGTTCTGCAACGCAAGGTCCGGTTACCACAGGGCGCACACGATCAATCGGGGTCGGGACATCGCGTGATCGGCGAAAATGAGGTAGCGACGCGGGAACCGGCCATGTTCCGCGCCCATCCGTGCAGCAATTCAACGAGATCGGCTACGAATTTAATGGCGCGTTCGGCCAGTATACGCTCGACCAACGTGGGCGGTCGGGAACAAATGGCAGCGCCCACTCGGACAGCCCGCGGAGCAGATTTGATCACGTCACCGGGTCAATTGCCGCACGTGACAAGTGATCTCGCAAAGCCGATCCGCCGCCCATGACAACGAGAGGAACGAATGAGCGGCAGGTATATGAGTATCTCGGCACAGGATCGTCGCTGGCCAACCCGCCGATATGGGTTGATCTCACCACGAACTCCGAACAGGTCAGTGGTGACGGGCCGGGTCGCTTCGTCGGTGTCACTGCAAAAAATGCGCTTGGTGGCGGGGTACCAATTGGCGGCCTTGGAGAGGACTACTCGAACCGAGACACAGGTCGTGGCGCTTCAGGCAGAGACAACCACGGGGCGAGCGGCGGGGGAAAGCGCGCATGGCGGAGGCGGGGCTGCGGCACATGGTGAACGATCTCCGCGCCTACCTGGCGTTAGAGCACGCAGCCGCTCAGGCCGCTCTACTACCACGACCGAGGCGCAGGCCCAGGCAACGGTTGAACGGACGTCCAGGGGCGATGGCGGCGACTACAGTCGGCGTGGCGGAGGCCGGATGGGCGATGAGCGCAGCTCACGCGAGCCGTTCAGCAGCCCAGACGTTATTATTGCAGTTTTGTTCGCCGGCTATATCGTTTGGTTGATCTGGTATCTGTTGACCCACCCGAAGTAACCCGGAGCGGCAAGCGGACCATGGAGGGCGTGGCGGAGACGGTAAGCGCGGCGCCCTAAAACGCTGTGCCGGGGTCTGGGGGGACCGGTGGCTCTGGCGTCGGGCGCCGCATGAACGACGTGGGGATCAATCGCTGGCCGGCAAGCGCGGCCAGGCGGCCTGCGTGCGGAGAGCCGAGACGCGGGATCCGGGTGCCGCCGCAACGGTAACTCGGCCGCGGACGGTAACCCGAGGTGCCGCTCTTCGCCACAGTCCCCGTCAGCGCTAGGGAGTGCCGCCGTGCGGCACCGGTATATGCACGACAAATGCGATTTTTTCAGCCACTACCATGCCAAGCTCGAATAAAAGTGGAAACGTCGCCACGATAGCTATAAGGGCTATCAAAATCGTGACTCCCACACCCCATATTGTGCCCCGCGTGGATCGCGCGTCATCCTTAGAATCCGTCCTTATCTCTGTAAGTCTTTTTCGAACGTCACAGTCTGAGCCGCGGCGGCAGCCGCATTACTGTCAAGTTTTTCCAGAACAAGATCGATCTTACCTTCCAGGCGGACGATCTTGGTATCCGTTCGCGCCTCCGCGGCCGCGATCTTTGCATCGGTTGCTTGTGTTACGGGATCGCTCATTGGATCAGCTCGCCCTTCGTAGTAACGTGGCACTATCGTTGAATGACGTAGGGTTCAAAGTAAGAACGAAAACACCGAACTGTTGCAATTTGGTCTGTGGTGCCAGAGGAATTGTGTGGAAACACAGCAAACGTCGGCCGAAAGGCATCCTTACTAAGGTTATTGCTGACCATCTTTGGCGTATTTTCATTTACCGCCCCCTCGAAAGCTGACGCTACATTTTCCATCGTTGTAAGCGTTAGCACGTTTTCCCCCATTTTGGTTACCTAGTTGTTAACGCTACTAATAGATTCACGTATGTTTTTTTCAGCGTCAGGGGGAAGCCGCTTCTCATTCAGCATTATTTGTAGCTGTTTCGCAAAAAATACCGCAGTGTACGCAAACCCCACAGAGCTCATGACGATCTCGAGGAACGGAGGCGGCTTTCGGCGGATTAGATCCTCCGAAGGGATACGCCACTCTATACAAGTAAAACCTGACGGCTCCTGGCGTTGGGGCGAGATTCAGTACGCCATCGGCGAAAATTGTTGGGAAGTTCGCTTCAGGAAATTGCTCTGCTGGTGGGACTATAGCGATCGTTTGCGTCGAAGCTGTGGTTTTTTCGTCTGGCATGAGGTCACTCCCTAGGCACGGCAGCATTAAACCACAGCATGCCGGCCTTCCGCAGATTTTAACGTCATACCCCGCCCCTAGTGCCGCGTACGGCGCTGCCGCGGCTCACCCGGCAGGCCCGCCGGCATCAGCCGCCCATGCTGCCGAACTGCCGAACACGATCGCCCGCGCGTCGATACGCCGCGCCTCGCGCCTGACGCGCCGCCGGAACATGCCGGGAACTCGTAGGGGTATCTCTGCCACTCGAACAGACTGTGCTCGCGTCCGCGCCGTCGCCGTCGTCACGCTGCCGGGCAGGCCGCCAACGATCAGAATCTCGTCCGGCCGCGGCTCGCGCTCATGCCAAGCCCACGATCGCCTACCACAACCTCAGCAATCTCCAGCTTCGTCGCGCACGCCAACACGCGCTGCAGGAACGCCGCATCATCTTCATCATCGCGTCGCGCTAGACGACATGTACGTGCCATCATCCCGGCACCGACGCGAACTCCGCGCGCTCATCCGGAACGCGGTCTGACAACAACTTCGTTCATCTAACAATCCTGCTGTCCAGCAATAGACACTTAGATCAGCCGCGCGGCAATTCCTGGATCTCGCCGCACGAAAAGACCTCGGCGGCGGCCGCGCGCGAAGGAACACGACAGCCGCCGCCGAGTCCACCCGCCGTCGCGCCAGGAGAACGCGCCGCGCGGGCATCCGCCGACTGGTGCCGCGGCGGATTCTTTAACCACATAGTCAGCGCCTCGCACATCGCCTCAGCGCGCGTGATGCCACGCTGCGCGGCGATCCGGTCAACATCATCAACCAGATCTGCCGCGAGCATGAGCGTCACGACGCGAACGCGCGTGGGCTCGTTCACGAGCGTGCGCTGATTACGCGGCGCATCGAGAAATTTAATCACGCGCATGCGTCGGGCTTGATCCGGCCGATGAACGTGCCATCGCCGATAAAATCTAGTCGTGCGAACGCCGGATGCGGGTCGACCGCTGTCATTGCGCGGAACTCGACCGTCAGGAAGGCCACCAGGGTTCTGCGAAGCCTCAACAGCATCCGCGAAGATCTGCGCTTCGATACTGTCGAACGCTGCGCTATCGGCGCGCGCAATGGCGCCCAGATCGATGCCCGAATGCCTTGGTGTGATGCTTCAGCATCGTCGCAAAGCGCGACGCGGTATCGCGAGCGGCGACTCGCCTGCGATCGGCGCAGGCGCCTGATTTGACCCCAAGATCTGGAAAACCGCATCGGCCTTAACCTGCGCGGCGGTGAGCGCAGCATCCGCGCGGCGCAGTTCGGCAGCATCAGCAGCGCGGCGCTTGAACACATCGCATGCGCCATCTCAGGTGCGGGTCCATGCCATTTCGGGCGGTGCCACTGCGCCATCCTGTCTTCGCGCCGGCCTCCATGGCATCAAGCGCTTGTGCAGCCCATCAAGCGCAGCGAGAACCTTGTCCAAGGTTTCGCCGTCCTTGGGGCTCGCCAGGCTTCGGCGTCCTTACGATCGTCGTCGCCGGGCTCTGCAACTTTCTTGTCTTCTAGTCATATCTGAATGTCCTTGTGTTGAAATGCGTCGTGTTTGAATACCAGTCGGCGATCCGCCTTTGTCCCAAGACGCCAAGCGGCAGAGCTGGTGCGAGACCATGCGACGGCACGCCTTCGATCAGCAATGCCGCGCCATCGTCCAATTCGGCAACTTGACATTGCCGTCTGGCAGGCGTGAACACGACACTAGGCGACGTGGTCAACTGCTGCTCGGTCATCATCGGCGCTGCAGCGGCATCGTATAGATGTGCGCGATCGCCCACGCTTCCTCACCGCTGCACGTACGGCAGGATCATCGAGCCGATCGTGCGGTTCGCGAATTCGTCGGTGTCCATGATCGCCACCGCTCGGGATGCTCAAGCAGGATCGGGCAGGCCGTTGACACCGTTCGAGGAGCGCCGGGGACAGAAATTCCGCGGTCCGGAATACGAACTCGTCGCGTGCCCGCCGATAGGCGATGCCAGTGCCGGTGACGCGCATCAGGAAGAGGATGATATCGCCGTAGCGCTGCGGCCTGGGCAGCGTGTCGGCAACCATCGCCTTCGCAACGCCCAGCTCGTCCAGCGGCTCGGTTCAGCGATGTCGCCCACGCCGCTCATGCACTGCCCATCGCCGGCAAGCGCCGCCAGGATCTTCGCCGCCGTCCGCCACGCGCGCGTTGCAACCACATCGGCGGTGCCGCAACCTGCATCCGTCGCGCTGTAGCCGCGATCCGCGAGCTGTCGAAGCTTGTCGCGCAGCACAGCCATGGCGACGAAGTACTGTTCCGGCGTCCGCCCTGCTCACTGCCATGTCCTCATGCAGCGTGTCATCGAGAACAGCGAGCTGTTGGGCCACGATCTCGGCGCCGATCGCGATCTCGCGTCGCTCTGCGGCGGTGCTGCGGGATAGCGAACACCGACTGCGTCAAGGCGTGGCCACCGGGCTGGCGGCGGGGGCGACACCTCCGGTAGCACCGCCCCCGTCTCCGCTGCCTAGACGGCTGCCGCCGATCGCCGCGCGGTGTGACTCACGCGGCGATTCCACAAATCCTTGATCCCGCAACCACGTCTCAATGATCTGCGAACAAAGCCACGAGCGCGAGCATCCGTTCGCAGCACGTGCGGCGTCGATTCTGATCAAGGCGGATTGGGTGCAATTGGATCGAGATTGAAGGCTTTTGCATGATATCCATGTGGTGTGAAATGTTGCAAATGTCAAGTCTTGGACAGGAAAAGTCTGTTCAGGAATATCGCGAGAAGAGCGCCTAGTCGGCTGCCAAGCTAGCTGGCTCATCGGCATCAATGGCTGCATGTGCGTCCCGCTCGCGTCGCTCAATCTCCTCCGGCGACCAGTCCCAGCCCAGGAACTTCGGTGGCTTGTGCGCCGCAAGAGCCTCATCAATCGCCTTCGTCTGCCTTAAAAAGGCCGCGACCAGCCCATCTGGATGTTCGCAGTCTGTAAAATCATATCCGCGAAGCGCGGCCTAATAGCCACTCGCTCCTTGGCTGGCATCCGCGCATACGCGCGCATAATCTTCGCCCACTGCGTCGTCATGAGATCCACCCAGGCCTCGTACCCGTCATCGCCCAGAGCATCATCTCGACGCTTCGCGATGGCCTCGCTCGCGCCGCGGATGCCTAAATCGGCCACGTGGCCAATGTCCATACCAGCACGCGAAAGCTGCATGTAGCGTCTCGCGCTACGGTCGCTAAGCCCGCAATGGTCCCGAAGCCACGGCAACCATCGTCCATGCGGGAGTAGCGCCTTTGCCTCGATCAGGAGTTGGCCCGCCTCGATCGCAGCAGCCGCTGCCTGCTCGGCACTGCGTCGAAACCGACCATCTGCTTCTTGGATCTCGGCTGCCAGCACTGCCAAACGGTTGTCACCTATGTTATTGCCCATGCCTCGTCACTAACCCATTGAATGAAAAAAAAAGCGCCCGACCATGCGCTGGGCATAGCTCGGGCGCCGCAGAGAACGATATGGTGCTGACGAGTTGCCATGTCAATGGAAAATCCCGCAGTTGGCGGAAAATACCTGGAATGATTGCGTCGGTTACTTCGGCTTAATCTTTGCCGGCTTGGCTGGCGGCGGCGTCGGGCGCGCTGCCCATCCGTCTGCTTCTAGTCCGCGCCACACGAGCAGCCGCACCGCCTCGCTCGGGGTCGATACCCGGTGCGCGATGCGCCATTCCTCGACCAGCCGCACCTGGTCGCTTGCGAACTTGATCGCAAGCTGGGTGGTCCCGCCGAGGGTCGGCTTACGTCCCATGCGGCGGATAGATACGACATCCTGTTGATTTGCAATCACTTTCTTTACTCACGAAAAAGCGTGGTGAATGTATATAACGCATTGCATTCTGCATGTCAACCGCAGGCGCTCCCCGCCTGCCGCCGGCATGGAGTCCCGGCGCTATGACTGGCGTCCCCCAAACTCGCGGCCCGGCATCCGGAACCGCCGGGCCGCTCTTCCAGGAGGAGTTAATGCCCGAACCCTTGTGGGTGCCTACCTGTGCCCTGGACCGCCTCATCGCGCCCTGCCGACTGATGGCCGCCGAGATTGAGGATCTGGTGGCACGCGAGCCGCCGCACCTCCGTGAGGCCGCCGCCCGCGCGGCCGTTGCCGTCGTTGCCTGGCGATTGCACGTCGTCGCCATCATCGAACCCGCGGTAGGGAGGTAGGCATGAGCACACAAACCAGCGTCGCGGATCAGTCGGTCCGCAAATTGCTCCTCGAACTTGAATCCGAGCTGCTCGCGCTCGATGGGGTGCGCCGCCTGATCGCCCACGCGGTCGGCACGC
>CAVPIQ010000005.1:0-9887 GCA_963705035.1 uncultured Alphaproteobacteria bacterium
GAGTTCATGCACATCCAGGACCCGGACCAGAAGGCCTGGATCCAGCGCCAGGTGGAGGGCGCGCCCTGGCGCACGCATTTCGGCGCGGCGGCCAAGCGGGCGATCCTGCAGCACCTGACCGAGGCGGAAGGGTTCGAGACGTTCTGCCAGCGCCGCTTCGTCGGCACCAAGCGGTTCGGGCTGGAGGGCGGCGACTCCTCCATCCCCGCCCTGCACGAGATCATCCGCACCGGGGCCGCAGCGGGCGTGCGGGAGATCGTCATCGGCATGCCGCATCGCGGCCGGCTCAACGTGCTCGCCAACATCGTGCGCAAGCCGCTGGCCGCCCTGTTCTCGGAGTTCGGCGGCGCCAGCTTCAAGCCCGACGACGTGCAGGGCTCCGGCGACGTGAAGTACCATCTCGGCACCTCGGCCGATGTCGAGATCGAGGGGCGGATGGTGCACCTGTCGCTGCAGCCGAATCCCTCGCACCTGGAAGCGGTCGATCCGGTGGTGGTGGGCAAGGTGCGCGCCCGGCAGGACATGGCCGGCGATGTGAAGGCGCGGCGCTCGGTGATGGGCATCCTGATGCACGGCGACGCCGCTTTCGCCGGCCAGGGCCTGGTGTACGAGACGCTGGCGATGAGCCAGCTCATCGGCTACCGCACCGGCGGCACGGTGCACTCATCGTCAACAACCAGATCGGCTTCACCACCGTCCCGGCGCACGCCTTCTCCGGCCTCTACTGCACCGACGTCGCGAAGGTGATCCAGGCGCCGATCCTGCACGTCAACGGCGACGATCCCGAAGCGGTCGTGTGGTGCGCGCAGATGGCGGCGGAGTTCCGCCAGACCTTCGGCTGCGACATCGTGATCGACATGGTCTGCTACCGCCGCCACGGCCACAACGAGACCGACGAGCCGGCGTTCACGCAGCCGATCATGTACCGCGCCATCCGCGCGCAGAAGACCACGCGCACGCTCTATGCCGAGACGCTGGCGCGCGAGGGCGTGGTGGCGCCGGAGGCGGCGCAGGCGCTGGTCGACAATTTCGCGCAGACGCTGGAGGACGCGGCGCAGGCGGCGCGGTCGTACCGCCCGAACAAGGCCGACTGGCTGGAAGGCCACTGGGCGGGCCTGACCACGTATTGGGACGAGAAGGCGACGCCGACCGAAGACCACACCGCCGTCACGCCCGAGACGCTGCAAACGATCGGCGCGGCGCTGACGCGGGTGCCGGAGGGGTTCGACGTCAACCCGAAGATCGCGCGCCAGCTCGAGGCCAAGCGCGAGATGCTGGAGCGCGGCGAGGGCATCGACTGGGCGACCGGCGAGGCGCTCGGCTTCGGCTCGCTGCTGCTGGAGGGCCATCGCGTGCGCCTCTCCGGCGAGGACTCGCAGCGCGGCACGTTCAGCCAGCGCCACGCGGTGCTGATCGACCAGACCAACCAGCACGAATACGTGCCGCTGAACAACATCGCGCCCGGGCAGGCGAAGATCGAGATCTACAACTCGCTGCTGTCCGAGGCCGGCGTGCTCGGCTTCGAATACGGCTACTCGCTCGCCGATCCGCGCACGCTGGTGCTGTGGGAGGCGCAGTTCGGCGACTTCGCCAACGGCGCGCAGGTCATCATCGACCAGTTCATGGCCAGCGGCGAGACCAAGTGGCTGCGCATGTCGGGGCTCGTGCTGCTGCTGCCGCACGGCTACGAGGGCCAGGGGCCGGAGCATTCCTCGGCGCGGCTGGAGCGCTACCTGCAGCTCTGCGCCGAGCACAACATGCAGGTCGCGAACATCACCACGCCCGCCAAGTACTTCCACGCGCTGCGCCGCCAGATGCAAGCGCAACTTCCGCAAGCCGCTGGTGCTGATGACGCCGAAGAGCCTGCTGCGCCACAAGCTCGCGACCTCCACCGCTCGCCGAGTTCACCGGCGAGCCCGGTTCCGCACCGTGCTCCCCGAGATCGACCCGATCGCGCCGGCGGCGGAGGTGCGGCGCGTCGTGCTGTGCAGCGGCAAGGTCTACTACGACCTGCTGGCGGAGCGGCGCGAACAGGGCATCGACGACGTCGCCATCGTGCGCCTCGAGCAGCTCTATCCGTTCCCCGACCGCTCGCTGCCGCCGGTGCTCGCCACCTATCCGCACGCGAAGATCGTGTGGTGCCAGGAGGAGCCGCAGAACATGGGCGCGTGGCACTTCGTCGACCGCCGCATCGAGAGGCGTGCTGGAACACCTCGACGTCGCGGCGCGGCGGCCCGTCTATGTCGGGCGCGCGGAGGCGGCGAGCCCCGCCACGGGGCTGGCCAAGGTCCACGCGGCCGAGCAGGCGGCGCTGGTGCGCGCGGCCCTCGACCCACGACTGACAGGACCGGACCATGGCGACCGAAATTCTGGTGCCCACGCTGGGCGAGAGCGTCACCACCGCGACGGTTGCCCGCTGGCTGAAGCAGGCGGGCGACGCGGTGGCGGCGGATGAGCCGCTGGTCGAGCTGGAGACCGACAAGGTCACGGTGGAGGTGAACGCCCCCGCCGCCGGCCGGCTGGGCGAAATCCGCGCCGCCGAGGGGGCGGAGGTCGGCGTGGGCGCCGTGCTCGGCGTGGTTGCGGACGGCGTGGGCGCCGCCGCGGCACCGCCGCCCCGGCCGCGCCGCCACCGGCCGCGCCGGCGGCCGAGGCGCCGCCTGCCGCCAATCCGCCCGCCGGCGTCAACCCGCCGCCGCGCGCGAGCGGCCCGGTCGCCCGCCCTGCCCCGGCGCCCGCCGCCGGCTGCCGCTGCCGGCGGCGGCGAAGATCATGGCGGAACAGGACGTGTCGGCCGATGCGGTCGGCGCCGGCAGCGGCAAGGACGGGCGCATCACCAAGGGCGACGTGCTGGCTTTCCTCAACCGCCCCGCCCCCGCCGCCGCCGCCGCCCGCGCCGAAGCCGCCGCGCGTCGGCGAGGCGGGCGAGGAGCGCGTGCGGATGACGCGCCTGCGCCGCACCATCGCCGCGCGGCTGAAGGAGGCGCAGAACACCGCCGCCATGCTCACCACCTTCAACGAGGTGGACATGAGCGCGGTCGTGCGCGCTGCGCGCGCGACTATCGCGACGCGTTCGAGAAGAAGCACGGCGTGCGCCTCGGCTTCATGTGCTTCTTCGTGCGCGCCTGCGTCGCGGCGCTGAAGGAGTTTCCCGCCGTCAACGCCGAGATCGACGGCGACGACATCGTCTACAAGCACTTCGTGCACATGGGCATCGCGGTCGGCGGCGGCACCACCGGCCTCGTCGTGCCGGTGCTGCGCCACGCCGAGCGGATGAGCTTCGCCGAGATCGAGCGCGCCATCGCCGATTTCGGCGCGCGCGCGCGCGATGGGCGCTGAAGCTGGACGAGCTGCCGGCGGCACCTTCTACGATCACCAACGGCGGCATCTATGGCTGCCTGATCTCCACGCCGATCCTCAACCCGCCGCAGTCCGGCATCCTGGGCATGCACAAGATCCAGGAGCGGCCGGTGGCCATCGCCGGAAAGGTGGAGATCCGGCCGATGATGTATCTCGCGCTCTCCTACGACCACCGGATCGTCGACGGGCAAGGAGGCGGTGACTTTCCTGGTGCGGGTCAAGGAGTCGCTCGAAGACCCGCGCCGGCTGCTGCTGGACATCTGACGCGATGGCAAACGCATTCGACGTCCTGGTGATCGGCTCCGGCCCCGGCGGCTATGTCTGCGCGCTCCGCGCGGCGCAGCTCGGCATGAACGTCGCCTGCGTCGAGAAGCGGGAGACGCTCGGCGGCACCTGCCTCAACATCGGCTGCATCCCCTCCAAGGCGCTGCTGCAGTCGAGCGAGAACTTCGCCGAGGCGGCGCACGCGTTCGCCGATCACGGCGTGATGGTCGAGGGCGTGCGGCTCGATCTCGCGCGCATGCAGGCGCGCAAGGACGAGGTGGTGACGGCCAACGTCAAGGGCGTGGAATACCTGTTCAACAAGAACAAGGTCACGTGGCTGAAGGGCGCCGCGCGCATCGTCGCCCCCGGGCGGGTCGAGGTCGGCGGCACCGAGTACGCGGCGAAGCACATCGTGCATCGCCACCGGCAGCGAGAGCACGCCGCTGCCCGGCGTCGCGGTCGACGAGAAGCGGATCGTGACTTCCACCGGCGCGCTCGATCTCGCGGCCGTGCCCGGGCATCTCGTCGTCATCGGCGCCGGCTATATCGGGCTCGAGCTCGGCAGCGTCTGGCGCCGGCTGGGCGCCGAAGGTCACCGTCGTCGAGTTTCTCGACCGCATCCTGCCCGGCATGGACGCCGAGGTCGCAAAGTCGTTCCAGCGCGTGCTGACCAAGCAGGGGTTCACGTTCCGCCTGTCGACGAAGGTGCTCGCCGCACAGGCCAGCGATGGCGGCGTGTCGCTGACGGTGCAGCGCGCCAGCGGCGGGGCGGAGGAATCGCTCAGCGCCGACGTGGTGCTGGTCGCGGTCGGCCGGCGCGCCTACACCGCCGGCGTCGGCCTCGGCGGAGGCGGGCGTCGCGCTGGACGAGCGCGGGCGGATCGCGATCGACGCGCACTACGCCACCAACGTTGCCGGGCATCTACGCGATCGGCGATGTCGATCGACCGGCCCGATGCTCGCGCACAAGGCCGAGGACGAAGGCGTCGCGCTGGCGGAGCGGCTCGCCGGGCAGGCGGGGCACGTGAACTACGGCGTGATCCCGGGCGTGGTCTACACCTGGCCGGAGGTCGCCTCGGTCGGCGAGACCGAGGAGGCGCTGAAGGCGGCGGGCATCGCGTACACGGTCGGCAAGTTCCCGTTCACCGCCAACGGCCGCGCGCGCGCGATGGGCGCGACCGACGGGTTCGTAAAAATCCTCGCCGACAAGGCGACCGACCGCATCCTCGGCGCCCACATCCTGGGTCCCGACGCCGGCACGCTGATCGCCGAGCTGGCGCTGGCCATGGAGTTCGGCGCCAGCCCCGAGGACGTGGCCCGCACCTGCCACGCGCATCCGACCTTGAGCGAGGCGGTGAAGGAGGCGGCGCTTGCGGCGGAGGGTCGGGCGCTGCACATCTGAGGGCGGGAGGATCCTGCCATGTCGGAAATCACGCCCCGCACCCGCCCGCCGTTCCGCGCCGACCATGTCGGCAGCCTGCTGCGCCCGACGGAACTGCGCGAGGCGCGCGCCGCCCGCGAGGCCGGGCGCATCGCCGCCACCGACCTGCGCGCCGTGGAAGACCGCTGCGTCACGCACGCGATCGCGCAGCAGGAGGGGCTCGGGCTGCGCGCTGCCACCGACGGCGAGTACCGCCGTCGCTACTGGCATTTCGACTTCCTCGCCGGCCTCGGTGGCGTGGAGATGTACGAGCCGGAGCAGAAGGTGCAGTTCCACGGCGCCACGTTGCAGCACGCGCTGCGCGTGACCGGGCGCATCGCCTGGACCCGCCCGGTGTTCGTGGACGATTTCCGCTTCACCGCGGGCCACGCGCACGGCGCGATCGCCAAGCAGACCATCCCCTCGCCCAGCGTGCGTGCATTTCCGCGGCGGCCGGCGCGCGATCGACACGCATATCTATCCCGACATGGCCGGCTTCTTCGCCGATCTCGGCACGCGCCTATCGCGACGCGGTGCGCAGCTTCGCCGATGCCGGCTGCCGCTATCTGCAGCTCGACGAAGTGAACATCGCCTATCTGTGCGACCCGGAGCAGATCGAGGGGCTGAAGGCGCGCGGCGAGCATGTCGACGGGCTGCTGGAAATCTATGCCGACCTGATCAACACCGCGATCCGCTGGCCGGCCGGCCGACATGACCGTTTCCATCCATCTCTGCCGCGGCAATTTCCGCTCCACCTGGATCGCGAGCGGCGGCTATGAGCCGGTGGCCGAGGTGCTGTTCAACACGATCGATGCCGATGCCTACTTCATGGAATACGACAGCGACCGCGCGGGCGGGTTCGAGCCGCTGCGCTTCGTGCCGCGCGGGCGCAAGCTGGTCGTGCTCGGCCTCGTCACCAGCAAGACCGGCGAACTCGAAAGCAAGGACGAGCTGAAGCGCCGCATCGACCAGGCGGCGAAGTTCCTGCCGCTCGATCAGCTGGCGCTGTCGCCGCAATGCGGCTTCGCCAGCACCGAGGAAGGCAACCTGCTCTCCGAGGCGCAGCAATGGGCGAAGCTGCGCCTCTGCGCGGAGGTCGCGCGCGAGGTGTGGGGCGACGTGTAGGGCGCGAGGTCAGTTCACCCTCACCCCGGCCCTCTCCCGCAAGCGGGAGAGGGTGACACGCGGCGCCTTCCTTCTCCCGCGCTTGCGGGAGAGGGTGGCGCGAAGCGCCGGGTGAGGGACAGCGTCTAACCGCCGTCAGACGAAGGCGCCGACATCCAGCCGGGCGAGGCCCACGAACGTCACCGTGGTGCCGTCGCCGAGGTTGATCATCGTGCCGGCGCCCGGTGTTCGTCTGCATGCCCACCGCCTCGGCGCCATCGACCGGGAAGCCTTCGAGATGGATCGCGTCGTTGCCGCCGAATCCCATAACGCTCTCGGCCCCGCCGGCCTGACCGGCGAGGAAAATGAACACGTCCCTCCCCGGCCCCGCCATCATCGCCGTGTTCTGACCGGCGAAGAAGGCGTCGTTGCCGGTGCCGGCGACCAGCAGGTCGGCCCCCGCCCCGGCGGCGAGCGTCGCGTCGCCGCCGCCGGCCACCAGCGTGTCCGCACCCATGCCGGCCACCAGCAGACCGTTGCCACTGCCGCCGAAGAGCATGTTGTTGCCGGTGGAATTTCCGCCCGAAAGCGTCACGTTGCCCGGGCCGGCGACGAGGATGTCGCCGGCCGAGCCGTTGGCGAACAGCACGTCGCCCGAACCGCCGCTGAACAGCGTGCTCGCGCCTGCCCCAGCGACGATGATGTTGTTGCCCGCGGACCCGCCGGCGATCATCCCGCCGCCGTCGCCGCCGAACGCAAGGACGCTGCCGTTATCGCCAAAGATCGTGCTGGCGCCACGTGCCGCCGATGATCGTGGCGCTGCCGCTGCCGCCGAAGAAGGTCAGCGTGTCGCTCTGCCCGAAGATGAGCGCAGCATTGGTGCCGGTCGCGACCGTGTCGGCACCGGTGCTCGCCACCACCGTGTCGGTGCCCCGGCTGACCAGCACGTTGGTGCCGCTGCCGAGCGCGATGAAGTTGTTGCCGTCGCTCGACGTGACCGTCGTGTTCTGGGTCAGGCTGCCGAACAGCCCGTCGGCCTCATTGGCGATGCCGGCGGTGAAGAAGAGCGTGTTGGGATCGCTCCCCGCCCCGCCGCTGCCGGGGGTGAGGGCCCACAGATCGCCGATCGCAATCGGCTTCCCGTCGCTGCCGGTGAGCGTTCCCGCGAGCGCGCCGGTGTTGGGATCGAAGGCGTTCACACGCCCGTCGCCGAAGTTGCCGACCAGCAGGTCGCCCGCGAACTGACCGAAATTGTCCGGGGCGAGTGCCAGGCCCCACGGCGAGTTGAGCGCGCCGCCCGAAACAACGCGCCGGATCAGCGTACCGTTGAGGTCGAACTCGTCCACGAACCCATGGCCCGCGCCGGGCACGTCGTCCTTCTTGTCCGCATCCTGCTGCGCGAAGGCGACGAACAGGTGGCCGCCGAGCACCTGCACATTGAACGGCGCGAAACCCGCCGGCACGCCCGGGTCGGTGAAACTGCCGAGCGGCTGGAACGCGTCGTTGAACATGTCGACAGTGCCGGCACTGAAATTCGCGGCATAGAGAATCGTCCCCGCCGCCGCGGTGCCGAGCGCGAGCCCCTTGTAGACGGCGCCGGTCCCGGAATTGTCGACGGCAAGCACGGAGGAGGCCGGATTCACGTTCGGGTTCCAGCCGGAAATCGTGCCGTCCTCGGTCGCGAACAGGAACAGCGCCGAGCCCGACTTGCCGCCCTGCGAGACCGCGAAACCACTGCCCGACGTGTTGAACACCTGCCCGGTCGGCGTGGCTGGCGCCGTCTGTCCGGCGGCAGGCGCGATGGTGATCTCCGGCGTCGGGTTGCCGGCAACGGGCATCGGCACGCCGTTCTTGTCGGTGACGGTGGTGTTGCCGCTGCCGTTGTCGGAGATCCAGAACGGGCCGCCGGGCGGGAAGGAAACGCCCCACGGATTGATCAGCTTGTCGTCCGTCGCCGCGGCCGGAACCGCGCCGTTGGAGAGAAGATTCGTCTGGGTATACGTGGATGTTTGCGTGATCATGGCTGCTCCCCGGCAGTGTCCTTGGGCTTCCGCCGACAAGACACCGCAGGTGCCGCCACTATTCCGAACCGATGCCGCCGCCTCGCCCGTCCGTGATCCGCCGTCGCCGGCGCGCGCGGAATACGCCCGCCGCGCCCGCGTCTGAGCCCATGTTCGCCAACTCGTCAGGGAGTATCGGGATGATCCGCCTTGTCACGCTGATGCTGCTTGCCGCGAGCCTCACCGTCGGGCTCGCCGCCTGCGAGGGCATGGGGGACCCGAACCGGGCCCCGCCGCCGAGTTCCTCGCACTACTGAGGCCGACGGGCGGAACGGGCCGAAGGCATCCCCTCGACCCAGTCCTGTCGCGCGCGCCTCAGCCGACCACGTCCACCAGCACGACCTCCGAATCCTCGGTCGCCGTGATGGTCAGCTCGGTCTCGCCCGTGATGGTCGCCCCATCGCGCGCGCCGACCGCGACCCCGTTCACCGAAACCGCGCCGGTCGCCGGCACCAGATAGGCGGCGCGGCCGGGGCGCAGCGTCTCGCGCACCGTCTCGCCCTTGCGCAGCGTGCCGGCCAGCACCGCGGCGTCGGCGTAGAGCGGCAGCGCGCCGCCGTTGGCACCCGGCCGCCCGTCGGCCAGCGGGGTCAGCGCGCCGGCGCTGTCCTTGGGGAACGTTCGCGTGCCCCAGCCGGGCTCCACGCCCTGCTGGCCGGGAGAATCCAGATCTGGAACAGCCGCGTCGGCGACTTCTCCAGGTTGTACTCGGCATGCACGATCCCGGTGCCGGCATGCATCACCTGCACATCGCCGGCCTCGGTGCGGCCGCGGTTGCCGAGGCTAGTCCTCGTGCGTGATCGCGCCCTGCCGCACATAGGTCACGATCTCCATGTTGCTGTGCGGGTGCGGATCGAAGCCGGTGCCGGGCGCGATCTCGTCATCGTTCCAGACCAGCAGCCCGCCGACGCCCGCGCCGCTGCGGGTCGTGGTAGTGGCCGAAGCTGAAGTGATGCCGCGCGTTCAGCCACGCGTTGCGGAAGCGGCCGAGGTGTTCGAAGGGTTGGACCGAAATCATCGCTCTGCCTCCTGTCGTTCGACACCGAACGGTTCGGCGTCTAACTAGGCAGCCAACTCGGCCTTTGCAAGGGCGGGCTCTTCGATGGACGAGCCGGCGGAGCCCTGCGCGGCGGCCCGGGCGGCGGCGGCCGTGCCAAGGCGGCGCAGCAGGTCGCCCAGCGCCTGCAACTCCGGCCCCGCGAGCCCGTCCATCGCGCGGGCGATGTCGGCGGCGTGGCGGGGGAACAGCCGCTCGATCAGGGCGCGGCCGGGCGCAGTCAGCTCGACCCGCACCTGCCGCCGGTCCGCCTCGTCGCGCACCCGCCGCACCAGGCCGCGCGCCTCCAGCTTGTCCACCACGTCGGTCATGTTGCCGGCGCTGGTGAGCACCTTGCGGCCGAGTTCGCGGTGGGTCAGCGGCCCCTTGTGCAGGATCGCCTCCAGCACGCCGAGCTGGGTCAGCGTGAGCCCCTCGGCGGCCAGCGTCGGCTCGACCCGCGCGACCACGGCCCGCGTCGCGCGCATCAGCTTTGCGTACGCCCGGACCGCCTTCTCAACGGCCGGATCATCGACGCCGTGCATCGTCACCGGCACATCGTCACCGGCACATCATGACCGGCAGGCGCGCGTGCTCCAGCACGTGCCGGGTGACGCCGCCGAGGATGAGCTGGCGCAGCCGG
>CAVPIQ010000006.1:0-20000 GCA_963705035.1 uncultured Alphaproteobacteria bacterium
ATCCATCCCGTCCGGACGCGCCCACACAGCAGGCCCAGCGCTTCTCCAAGGCGGAGATGCGCCGATAGCAAAGGTCATTGCCGCGTGCTCGCGGTTCCCGCAGCACAATCCCGCGCCCGGGCGATCGCCGCACGCAGTGCCTGGCCTCGCTCTGCCCAGTCAAAGGCGTGTTCGGCCGCCGCGAACGCGTCACGCTGCATTGCATCCAGCCGCGCGGTATCGTCCACGACGTCGACGATGGCTGCCACGAGCGCGTCGATGTCCGGCCGTAGCAGCATGTGTTCGCGGAGTGCCTCAGGCAATCCGGCCGCACATGCGTCAAGCGCCGCGATGGGGAGGCGATTGAAGACGTACTCGAGCAGCTTCATCTTGAAGCCACCGCCGATCGGCTCGGCGACGACCGCGAGGCGGGCGGAAGCCAGATAGGCCGAGGGGCTATCGACGTAGCCGATGATCGCCGCGGCACGGTACCGGCCCTCGAGCGAACGTCGGAAGTTATCCCCCATGTCGCCGAGAACGCAGATCTCGATCCCGGCGGCAGCCAGGGTTGCATCGGCGCGGTCGAGGAAGGAACGAAGATTCGCCTGCTTGGCGGACCAGCGGTAGGAGCCAAATATCAGGACGGCGCGCGGCAGGCTGCCGTCGACCGTTCGCTGTGCCAGCCGCCGCCCGTCGTAGCCAGGTACGAGCACGACCGTGCGGCGCACCGGGGGCACGTTGTCGAACAATGCGGCGTCCGCGTGGGTGATCGCTGTCACCACGTCGCAGGCGCGTGCGGTCCGGCGCTCCAACCACTTTGTCTTAATATGATTTTGAAGCAGGTAAGCGCGGAGAGCAAGTGACGCGTCCGGGTTCCGCCACTGCAGGTCGGTCACGCTTTCCTCATGGTCGTGCGCGACAAAGACAAAGACCGGCCGCGGTGAGGCAAATGCGTGCCGCAGCAGCAGAACCCAGCCCATCCCATAATGGTCGACAATGACCGCGTCCCAGGCCGGATCCCGGGCGAGGGCAGCGACCGCCGCACGATAGGCGGGCGTCGCGTGTCGGGCCGCAACCAGCGGCATGCGGCTGACGAGAGCGGCGAGGCTGCTGCGCGGTCCGCCTGGCACCGAGTGCCATCTGACCCCCGGTACCGCCACCGGGGGTATGTTCGCGTCCAGGCCCGCGAAGGTTACTTCGGCGCCCGCCGCCGCGAGCGCTCCAGCGAGCTTCGCGGAATAGATCCGGTCCCCCGCCGTCCAAGGGAATGGCAGCGTCCGGCCGAGCCACAGGCATCGTATCAACCGATGAGCTCCGCAACGCGCGGCCGCTCCGCGCCATCTGGAGATTGCGACGCAACCACGGCGCGCCAGCGGGCATCGAAGCGCGCCGCCGTATGCTCTCGCGCGAGGTAATCGAACGCCAGGGCACGGGCACGCACGAATTCCGATAGCCTGTCGGGCGGATTCTGAAGCAGGGCAGCAAGCGCCGCTTCGTCATCAATGCAGAGCGGATAGCCCGCAATGCGCATTCCTTCGAAAGTGGCGGTGTTCCCAATCACCGGCACCCCATATGCAAAGCCTTCAAGCGCCTTCGTCTTGATGCCGCCGCGCAGGAAGGCGGGGCACACCAGGATGCTGCCGGCGGTATATGCTTCGGCGATGTCGTCAACGTATCCCGCGTACCGGACATTGGAAGCAAGAGTACGCTGCCGCTTCTGGCGACCGTAGATAAACAGCGGCGTCTGAATATCCCAGCGCTGCCATAGATCCACCAGGTATTCGATGGTCAGGGAGTTCTGCAAAATGGTATCGCTGCCGACGAAGACTGCCCTCCAGGCGGTCTCGCACTTGCTGCTGACGGGGACGGGTATTTCCACGCAGGGTGGGATCGTCCGGACCGCGGCCCGCGCACGACGTCGGAAGGAATTTCCGGCCTCGTCCAGCAGAGCAGCCTCGCATTCGTTCAGCAGCACGACAACATCCGCCAGTTCCATCACTTCGTGCTCAGCGCGCCGCAGCGCCCACCGCTCGTAGGACAGCAGCGGCCGTGCCAAGTGCCGTGAGTTGAGAACCCGCGCGAGCGGGCGGGGGAAGAAGCGCTCGACGTACCCCAATGCGAAGGGCAGTCTTCTCGCGATCAGCTGCTCGCACCGCCGTGACATCAGGTCGTCAAGATCGACGACGAGGCGGACCTGAGGGGAACTCCGTCGCAGTCGGCGCAGCCATAGCAAGGTGCGGATGCCATCGGCATATACCACATCGTAGCCCGCTGCCTTTTCGGCAAGCTCGCGTCCATCCTGCCGCAATGCGAAGAAGGTGCATTGCAGCGGGAGCGGTCGACCCGTCACCAGACCAACCACAAAGGCAGAGACTCCTGAGAGGCACGCGAGGAGGCGAGAATCACTCTCCAGCACGTTGTGCTGACGTTCGCTCCGAACCTCTCCCGCCTTTTCCAGAGCCGCTCGAACCCGCAGGGCGACGTTGACCCGGCCGACGCGATCGACCCCGTCCAGCGAACGTGTCCAGACGGCGAGGATCCTGAGCCCCATCCTGCTCAATCCTCGGCTGACGCAGAAATCGGGCTGGCAGCACGCACCCTCGGTATTGCCGATGCTGCCTCTACACGCGCGATATGGCTTGCCAGCCGCAAGGCCAGGGCGACGATCGTCATCGTCGGGTTGGCCTGACTGGATGTGGGGAATACGGCGCCGCTTGCAATGTGGAGGTTCTTCACTCCGTGGACCCGGCAATCCGCATCGACAACTCCTTTGCGTGGATCGTCGGACATGCGCGCTGTTCCCAGATGGTGGCCGCCATACGCGCCGTCCTTGACGATCTCCCTATCGATGCGGGCTTGATCGTATGCAAGCTCGGCGACTCCGGTGCGGGCAAGCTCGCTCCGTAGCAGGGTGTATGCCGCACGCACGCTGGCCACGTCGCGATCGCAAATTTGCCAGTCCACGCGAAGGCGGGGCATCCCCCGGGCATCGCACTCCTCGCCCAATATCACCCGGCTCTCCGTGTTGGGCGCCTGCTCGGCGTGAAATTCGATGCTGTGCGTGCCGTTGCGACCGGGACGGACCAGGGAAGGCAGCTTGCGCGCGCTCAGGTTGCGGCGAAGGATCCAATGTGGCGCGAAGGCTACGAGCTCCGGCCAGCCGCGCACGACGTTGCCGACATGCGCCGCGAGCTGCCGCAAGGTGGCTGGCTGCTGCCGCTGTTTGCGGCTGTATTCGTAGAGTACGAGGTCCTTGACGAGATACATGGCCGATAGCACGGGATCACGGTGCGCGGGCAGCGTGATGTCGGGAAGATGAAACCGGAATATCGTGTTCATGATGCCGAGGCGACGCTGCGCCTGCGCGGAGACCGTGAGCCGGCGTCGGCAATAGATGCCATCCGCATCGCGTTCGTAGTCGAAGATCGGGATATGGGCCGGCGCGAACCGCGCAGCGCCGAACGTGCCGGCAAGATGGGTCATGTAACAGCGCCCGAGCATCCCGCTATCGTTGCCAATTCCCGCCGGCATCACATCGTTCGACGCCAGCATCAGCCGGGTCGTCTCCAGTCCGCCGAGTGCAAGTACGTAATGCCTCGCGTGAACGTGGAGATCGGCAGTGCCGCCGCGTGTGCGGCACAGGATTTCCTTGACGATCCCGTCCGCGCTTAGCCGGACGGCAACCGCCGGGGCGTTGAGCACGACCCTCAGTCCCTTGGAGGCGACGATGCGCTCCCGCAGTAGCTTCCCGAAATCCGTCGGACGTGAAAACCGCTCGATTTGGTGGGTCAGAATGTCCGTGCTGGAGAAACCCGGGATGGTCGCGCCGGCATCGGCGGAGATCGACTGGAAGCCAAAATCACAACGTCCGATTTCAAGATAACGTGCCGCCTGTGCATAGAACGGGTTCAGCGCTTCGCGCGAGATCGGCCAGCCGCTCAGCGGCACCCAGGCCCTTCGCTCGAAGTCGATCGGATCCAGGGGGGTGCAGCGGCCGCCCCAAATTGTACTGGTTCCTCCGAAGCGGCGTTCACGGAAATGGTGAAGCCAGGGATGAACTAACGGGTCGACGAGATCGCCCTTGTAGAATTCCTGTTCCTGGCGGTCGTGCTTCATGCCTCCAGCCTCGAGCGCGGCCACGGTCAGGCCGGCCGCGTCCAGCTCGCATGCAAGTGAAAGCCCGGCCGGGCCGGTGCCCACGACGCAGACATCAGCTCGCAGGGTTTCCCCCGCTGGCAGGGCATTAGCGCTCAGGAACATCGGGCGCTGCCGGTCACTTCCGATCCAGGGATCACAGTGGTTAGACCACGGGTTGGGCGAATGATAGGATCTATTCGATGCAAAAGCAGGAATTGAAGAGCAGCACTTCCGATAACTGGCGGCAGGTTTATTGATGGAGCGAGTGCGGTCAAGAGACCGCCGGATCAATTCTCGATGGCCCGGGCCCCAAGAGCCCCTATCGCGGCGTTGCCCGCATTCGCTTGTCGCGTAGTGGTCGACTCGCACAACATTCAGATCATCGGATAAACTTTCCGCGCCAGGTCCTTGCGGCTGCCGACATCATGGTAGCTTCTGGTGCTATCGTCGTCTTTGTTCCAAGCGCATCGGATATCGGCACGGTGGCACTTTCCGGTTGCTGGCGCCGCAGGTTCCTGCGGGCAGACATTGTGCCGCTCCCGGCCGCGACTGGTAAAGCCGGCGCGGTCTTGATCGGCATCACCGTCGAGGCTGCAGGATGACGGCAATCGCCCGCCCCGTCCCCGACCACCGCGCGATCGGATCCGCCATCCCCGGCGAGACGCGCGCCGTTGTCCGCTGGCTTGCACTGGCGCTGTTTGCCGCGATCTTCCTTCAACGCTTCGCGCTGCCAGGGAGCGGTGGCATCGCACTCAGCCTGTTCGTGACACTGGCTGTTGTTGCGGCTCTGGCGGTGCGCGGATCGCTGCGGGTTGATCCGATGCGTGCCGCCCTGTTCCTCGTCTTCGCCTGCTGCATGTCACTCAGCGTCGCGGCGAATGCGGATGACGCTTCCACCAATTCGGTCCTGCTCGTTGTGCTTCTCTACGCTCCGTTCTCGCTATCATTGCGTGTGCCCCACGACGTCTTTCCAGCGTGCGTACGCATCTTTCAGCACATGGTCCTGATTTGCGCCGTTTGCGGCATCGCCCAGTACTCGGGGCAATTCGCTTTCCAGGGCCCCGGCCTCTTCAGCTTCAACGGCACGGTGCCGGACGCGCTGCTGATCCCCAATTACAATACCGTTATCCCGCTCCAATGGGGAGCTACAGTATATAAGAGCAACGGGTTTTTCTTTTTGGAACCGTCGATATTTTCGCAGTTCCTGAGCCTGTCGATCGTGTTCGAGGCGCTGTTCTTCGGCGGCACGGCGAGGCTGATCATATTTGGCGTGGCGCTTCTGTTTACCTACTCGGGCACAGGACCGCTGATGCTGGCCGTGGTGCTGCCTTGCTTGATGCTGCACCGCCGAGCCTACCGCCTGATGGCAGGCCTGACAGTCTTTGCCGCGCTCGCGCTTGCCACCGGCAAGCTCTGGGGCCTGGATGTCATCCTGCAGCGGAGCGCCGAGTTCGGCGCTGAAGATTCCAGTGCCACGGCGCGCTTCATCGCGGGTGCCTGGCTGATCGCCGACACCATGCGTTGGACACCTCACGATCTCCTGTTCGGGCTCGGCCCAGGTACATTCCGCCAGTTCAGCAGCACCGCAGCTTACGGGGCGCATGACGCGGCCTGGGCGAAGCTTCTCTTCGAGTACGGACCTCTGGGGTCCGTCGCCTTCTGGGCGTTCTTCGGCTATGCCATGTTCAACTCTGCACCGTCGGGCTGGGTCGCGGCCGCCCTTACCATCGGCTTCCTCACTTTCGGTGGCATGGTGCTGGACCCGCGCCTGAATACGCTGATTCTGGTGCTTTGCGTGTTGCCCAAACTGTTGAGCGTCGATCTTGGTGCCATCAGGCTGGCCGGGTCTGCCTCGTCGCCGGGCCGGCCCCGCATGACGCCTCCTCCCACCCCCGCCACGCGGCAGGCATAGTCGTGCCTGTGAGCACTCCCCTGACCGCCACGCGGCAAGGTATCCGCACCAAACGCCGGCGATGCGGAGCCCTGCGGTGAGGGCGAAAGTTGTGCCGGCCGATTCCGAAGCTTCCTTCGCTCCGGTTGGCGGACCCCGGCGGATCGGGACATCGGCAATCAGGCTTGGGCTAGGCTGCAGCCGGCTCGGCTCGACACTTTCCGCCGGCGGCGTGCGGGCCGCGGAGGCGCTGGTGCAGGAAGCCCTTGAGAGCGGCATCCGTCTTTTCGACACGGCGGATGTCTACGCACAGGGTGACAGCGAACGGATCATCGGGCGGGTGATCCGACGTTCGGGGATTGCGGATGTTGTCGTGAGCAGCAAGGCTGGGTTCCTTCTGCCGGCGCCCGCATGGGCGCTGCGGACCGTCAAGCCCGCCATTCGCCTCCTCGCTTCCCTGCGCGGAGGGGTTCGAGAAGCGATGGCGGAACGCCGGGCGAAAGGCTATCCGCAGGACTTCACCCCGGCGCAAACTCCGCGGGCGCTCGAAAGCAGCCTGCGTCGCCTGCGGCGGGATTGGCTGGACGTGTTCTTCCTCCACAGTCCACCCCCTGAGCTGGCCGGCAGGGAGGAGCTTCTCCGGTTTGGGGAGGAGCAGATGCGTGCCGGAAAGATCCTCAGTTTCGGCGTGAGTTGCGACGGTTCAGCTGCGGATCTCGCCTGGCTGGACAGTGGCCTCGTGAAGATTGTCCAGGTCCCGATGGGCGTGGGCGCCGCGGCCGAGTGCCGCTTCCTCGCCGCATGCAGGGAGCGCGGGGTCACGCTTATCGCGCGCGAACTCCTCAAGGGCATTCGCGGCAAGAATGCGGAAAAGATCGCTGGCGTCATGCGTCGGACCTTTGCCCGGCCGGAGGTCTCGGCTATCCTTATAGGGACGAACAACATCGACCACCTTCGCGACAATCTTTCGGCCGCGCGGTCGGTCCTGCTTCCCGACAGATGCTAGTATTACAGTTGCGTTTGTTGGAATTGATAGTGGGCTTCAGCGGCGGTGAGTTGGTGACGTTGTCGCCAAACGGACCAGGCGAGAATGAAGTTGGTTCGCAGGGGTGGTCGCAGAAGCAGTTTGGCGATCGGGATGCGATTCCCGGAACACCGGGCGAGCCCATCGGGGTGGGGATCAGACGGGGACGGCAGGACTCGTTCTGTTCGGTTTGCTGCCGCCCGCGCGGCGGAGCGCGGCCTCCCGGCGCGCCAGGAGGGCAGTGGCTGGCATACACAGCGTCATGTAGCGGTGCCAGCCGCACCAGGAACGTGCCTCGCAGTGGTGCGAGGCCGAACTCCTGCTTGGCGCGCTGAAAGCACTCCCCGATCGTCCGGCTGATGCTCGACGACGGCGAGGTCGAACGCCGCGTGCGGTTGCTGCGGCCGATGGAGCGCACCGCCATCCCGCTCGCGATGATGGCGCAGACGCATTGGACGGAAGCAGACCAGGCGGTCTTTGCACGGGCATGGGATCGCGATGATCTGCTGGACGTTGACCCTGTTAAACCGGACACGCGACGTGTTGCGATTGCGTAGCGATGTACTCGCGCGGCGAACGGTAGCCTAGTCGCGAGTGTGGGTGAACGGTGTTGTAATCCTCCATCCAGGTTTCGATCAGGGTGAGCGCGGTGTCAGCATCGGGAAGCGGGCGACGCGGACGTAATCGCGCTTGAAGGTTTTGACGAAGGCTTCGGCCATGCCGTTACTCTCCGGGCTCTCGACGGGGGTGAAGCACGGTTCGAGATTGAGTGACAGCGCGATATCGATCGTCTTGTGAGCCGCGAAGATCGATCCATTGTCCGTCAGCCACTGCACCGGTGCGGTGCATGGAAGGTGCCAAAGCGGCGCTCGACGCACTGAACCATCATATCGCGGATCATCTCGCCTGAGATGCCGCCGGTCGTCGCCACCCAGCCGATGACCTCGCGATCATGGCAGTCGAGCGCGAAGGCCACGCGGATGACCTCGCCGTTCCAGCAGGTGAACTCCAGCGCGTCAGAGCACCAGCGGATGTTTGAGCGGATCGCGATCACCTGGCCATCGTGCTGGCGGGGGCATCGGCGGCCAGTGTGGCGCTGCAGGAGTAGCCCGTGTTTGCGCATCAGACGATAGACCCGCTTGGCGTTGACAGGCTCCTGGCCGGCGGATCGCCGCTCGCGCTTTAGGAGCGCGGCGATCCGCCTATAGCCGTAGGTCGGCCGCTGGTCGACGACCCGACGAATATCGGCGGCCAATTCCACATCGCCGGGCCGTTCTGCGGCCCGCGTGGCCGGCGATTTCCTTGTGCCGTTCGATCGATGTTGGAGCGGGCGACCTCGAGGGTCTCGGCAATCGTCTTCATGGGGAATCTTCCCGCGTCGGCAATCGTGACAGCAAGGTCGGTTTTTTTACCCGTGCAAGGTCGAGCGCTTCCTTCAAGATCTCGACTTCCATGGTCTTGCGACCGAGCAGACGCTCCAGCTCCCGAACCCGCTCTTCGAGCCGGGGCTTCGGACGCGGGCACCACATCCTCGTCGGCGCGGATTGCCTCCTTGCCGCCTTCGCTCATCAGCCGCCTCCATCGGAACACCAGGCTCGGTGAAAGCCCGTGCTGGCGAGCAACGTAGCTGATCGACATGCCTGGCTGCATCGTCTCGGCAACGACCGCCAGCTTCTGCTCCGTTGGAAACCGGCGCCGGCGGGCGACCCCGGTGATCACTTCGACTTTCGAAAACGTGTCGGACATAGGCGTATGCCTGGCTTATCCCTAGGCCCTCCGGCTAAGCCGTCCGGCCAACGTTGCTCATCGCTGAACCTGCTACGCTTCATCGGATCCTCCTCCTTCATCATTCAAAGGCGGAAAATCCCAGCTCGCAATGGCCCGGATCTCGGGGGGCGTCAGCTCACCGTGGCGGATGCCCGAATTCTTCGGGTCGGCCGCGGACTGGCTTGCCATGTTGCCCGGTAATGCTTTTCCCGCCGTTCATGCCCGGTTGGCAGAATGCATGCCGGAACGCTGCGCCGGAACGTGGCCATCGACCGCCGGACAGGCGGCCGGGGAAGGCCGCGTCAGAATCCCAGTAGTTGTGGTAGATGATTCCGTTCGCCTCGATCCACTCGCGGACGAGTTCAATGAAAGGCTGCGCGTTGTCGCCTTGGACACCCCATTCGGAGAAGGCGACAGGCTTACGGTGCGCCGCGGCGAATTCCTGCACATAGCGTAGCCCGTAGCGATCGTCTCGAACCTTGGCAAAGGCGCGCACCGGATTAGTGCCCATGGATTGCGGCTTCCAGTAGAAATCCACACCGATCACGTCGACATACTGATCGCCTGGGTACGCCGTTGCCGGGTCCATGCTTCGGCCGTAGTTGATATTCCACTCGAACCGGAACCTGCTGCTGACCGATCTGAACGGAGTCCACGATGTGCCGATAGGTGGCGATGAAGGCCTGCTCCCGCCCCGCCGCTGCCCAGGGAAACCAGTCCCCGTTGAGCTCCCAGCCCAGGCGCACGCGGATCGCGCCGTCCGCGTCTGGACGTGCGCGGGCGAGCTCCCGTGCCGCCGATACGTAGTGGGCGTTGTAGGCACCGGTCGCCGCCGCTTCCAGGCTGGATCCCGGCGGGATCATCGCGATCGACCAGAGGGCGGGCTTGTTCAGTGCGGCAAAGCGGTCGATGAACCACTGCGGGTGGGCGATCCCGCTCCAGCTTTCCAGGTCGGTGAAGATCAGGATCTGCTGGACCGGGCAGCCCAGCCATTTTTCGAACCGGGTAACGTTGACCTGATCGGTCCCGCCATAGACGCCAAGGGTCGAGGCCACAACGGGAATTGGCGGAATGCATCCCGATACCGCAACAATCGTCCACGCGAGCACTCGCCACCCGACCGGACATGCGGCGCGGGCGTTGGTCAGCGCCGTCGTCGGGAGCAATTGGGCAGTATGGGCAGGTGCCACCATGACCGATCACTCCCGAAGTCATTGACCGCTTGACGCGCCCGCAGGGAATCACTCGCGCTCACGCGCGCGGGAACACCGCGCGCTCGAAGCGACGCCGCGAGAAACAGGCGAGCCGCACTGTGGCATCCATCTCGCCATAGGTTATCATGATCCGGTCCTTCTCGAGCAGCATGCCATTCGCGAACTGTATGGTCGGGGGGCCGATGGAGCAGAGCGGCCCGGCGGCAACGCTGGTGAGATCCCGGCTCAGACAGCGGATCCGGCTCAGGTAGATACGCCTGCGGCTCGGCAGGCGGACAGCCCGGCGATGGGTCAGGAAGACCGCTCCGGAATTTGTCGTGATCCCCCCGGAGGATCCGCCTTCCAGAAACAACAGCGAGTCGCGCCCGGGCAACCGCCGACTGACGAACGCCACCGTGCCGTTTTCCGGTTCGTCGCGCATCAGGACTGTGGGCTCGAAGGAGTATACGAAATGCAGCACGCCATCGACGAAGAAGGGGGCCCAATTCTTCTCGAGCAGGAATACGAGGGGTGAGGCAATCCGAACAAGGCGGCAGCCGGTCAGCCGCGCGTCGGATTCCACAAGGGCGATCACGCAGGCTTGCGTATTGCGGGGATCGTCGAGACGTATCGAACCTATACCCCAGACGCGACCGAGGCGGCTGAACAGCTTCATATCCTCGATGTTGTCAAGCCGCTCCTGCGGCATTCCGGCGGCGCCCTTGAACGTCACGTCGTTGTTGACAGGGAAGAGCTGGTTCAAAGAAGGCAGGCGGCGTGCGGTGAAGTTGAAGTTAACCCGGTTTGGTGGAGCCCTACAGGCTTTCAGAGGAGGCTTCACAAATGCGCAAGACCCATCCGCCGTACTCACCTGAATTTTGCCGTCAGATGGTCGCGCTGGTCCGCACCGGCCGTGCGGAGGGCCGGGTAATGCGGTGCCTTTGGCCCCGCCGCGTGCTGCCCTTTCCGCCCGCGGCAGGGGACCGGGTGCAGGCGCGTGCGATGGATCGCGCTCACGCCAAGATGCGTCAGCCCGCACACTGAAGAGCCGCCGAGAATTCTTGGACTGCAGCGCGGCGTGCTATAAGACGGCGGAGTGAAGCAGCGCTGAGCGGCCCTGTCTGGGACGCCGCAATCATGGGGGTCGTGCGGGACCTGAAGCGGGAGTCACCATGGACGACCTGGTCACGATTTGCATTCCGACATACCGGCGGCCGACAATACTCCTGCATTGCCTGCATTCATGCTTGCTGCAGGATTATCGCCCGCTCGAGATCGACATCAGCGACAACTCTCCGGGTGATGACACAAGCGGCCTGGTGGGTTCCATCACCCCACCCGAGGGCATCACGGTGCGCTACTGGCGCAACGAGCCGTCCCTGGGACCGGTCGGGAACCAGCAGAAACTGTTTGCGTCGGTGCGCGGCCGCCGCTTCGTCTACATGAACGATGACGACGTGCTGCTGCCGGGTGCTGCGAGCGCGATGGCAGCCGCCTTCGGTCTGGCACCCGACGTGGTTCTCGCTTACGGGCTCGAGCAGATCATCGATCAGGCTGGCGAGGTGCAGCCTGCGCTGAGCGATGCGGCCAACATCGCGGCCGAGCGCGTGCCGCAATCAGCGGGTTTGCGGCGCGATCTTTTGGTGGCGGCGCTGAACGTGGAGATTTCCCACGTCGGCTTCATGGTGCTCACCGACGCGGCGAGAAAGGTCGGCGTCAGGGACCGGGCCGAGGTTGGCTTGGCTGTGGACACCGACTTCGCCATCAGGCTGGGCCAGACGTATCGCGGCGCGGCGCATGTGTCGCTCGACCGGATGACATTCCAGACCCGCCAAACCAGTTCCTCGCTGAGCCGGACCGAGTCGGACGTGTGCTGGAAGATCTATGACATGGTGGCCGCGCTCGAGGATCTGTCCCCGGCGGAGGCCCGCGCCCGCGACGCGCTGCTGCGCAAGCTCGCCCCCCTGACGCTGCGCGAGCATTGCCTTGCCTTCCGGCGCAAGGAAGCGGTGCGCGTCCTGTTGTCCCGGACCTTCCCACACGACCGCGGCGCGCTTACCTCCGCCTACTCGGTCGCCATTGTCCTGCTCCCCCGGCTGGCCTACGCGCTGCGCAACATGGCGACCCGGCACATCGCGCGGTCCACGACGTGACAGTTGGTCGCCACGGCTGCCACGTCAGCGGCCGGTTTGCGCGGTCCCCCTGATGATCTGCATCGCCAGCGGCTTCTCGAGCACGGCCACCGCCAGCAGGTAGGTCAGTCCGCCCAGCGCCAGCTTGAGCAACAGCGTAACCACCAGCGCCGCCGGGTGGACCAGCGTGATCGCGTAGAGCACCGCGCACATCAGCAGCGAGGGCACGACCGAGGGCGCCAGCGGCTGCAGCTGCTTCTGCCAAGCGGTTCCGATGGCCTTGCGTACCATGCGGAGACTGCAGACGACGAACACCACACCCCACGATGTCCAGACCGCGAGCAGGGCTTCAAACCGAAAGTGACCGACCGCCACCGTGCCCACCAGGATGTAGGCGAGGCCCACAAGGTTCGGGAAGATGAGCAGCGACGGCTTGCCGGCCGCCTTCACGGTCGAGTGGCCGAGCACGCAGGAGAAGTTGAGCAGCGAAAACAGGCACGCCGCGACCAGTGACGGCGCCGCGAAGGGCCAGCCTGGCCCGAGCGCGAGGCTGATGATCTCCTGGCTGACGAACGCCAGGCCCAGGAAGGCAGGCGCGACGAGGAGGAACGCGACGCGTGTTCCCTCAAGAAAAACCTTCTCCAGCTGTCGCGGGTCCTGGGCGACGCGAGAGAAGATCGGCAGGGCCAGCCGTGTGGTGACCGCCAGCATGAAGGCGCATAGCGTATCGTTGATCCGAATCGCGAAGTTCAACTCGCCGAGCGCACGTGTTCCGTGGAAGTAGCCTGCCAGGACGCTGAAAAGCCGGATCGTCGCCATCCACAGGAATGCATCCAGCACGCTGAACACGCCGAAAGACCAGAGGCTTCGCGCGTGCTGCGGCAGCCAGGCAAGTCTCGGCCAACGCGGGGCGATCGACGCGATGGTCGCCGTCGCCGCGGCGGCAAAGGCCACGTTGCCCAGAATGACGCTCCACGCGCCGGCGTGCAGCCACGCGGCACCGATCGCCACCAGCGCACCCGCGACCTTCGCGATGATGCCGCGGATCGCGAGGGCGCGGAAGCGCAGTTCCCGTGCCAGGAGCGCCTCAGGGACCCCGCGTACCGCCGTCAGCAGGCAGGTGGTGCCCTGGACGGCGAGAAGGCCCGTCAGCTCGGGCTCGGCATAGAGCCATGCCAGGAGCGGGGCTGCCGCGAGGATCAGCAGGTAGAGGAGCACGCCCGTTGCCAACATCACCGTGAAGGCCGTGTCCACGACCGGCGGATCGAGACGCCGGCGCTGGATCAGCGGGTCGACGAGCGGCGTGGTCACGAGGACTTCGGCCAGCGACCCGAACAGCCAGGCCAGCGCGGCGAGGCCGAATGCCGCGGGACCGATGATTCGGCCGACCAGAATCGTCGTGGCAACGGCGGCAAGGACGTTCATCACGCTTTCCGCCGCCGACCACGCAAACGAGGATTTCAGGTCCCGCTGCATGCTATGCGTCACCTGCCGGACGGACGCGGCGCGTCACAACGACCGCCCGATGACGCCTAGTCGCATGGCGGGCACGACGCGGCCGGCGGGAACATCCCATGTCGCGCGGTAGATGACGAAGTCGCTCAGGTAGCCGCGCGGGAAGAAGCCGTCGTCCCACCGCGCGACCAGGTAGGACGTCGGATAGTTCGCCGTCATCGAGATGCGCGCCACCTCCTGGAACGCATCCGTGCGCAGAACCGTGTACAGGGAAGGGATGACCGGAATCCGTGCGGCATAGCCCTCCTGTACTACGACGTACTCGACACGCAGACGGCGGAGCTTCTGCTTGATCTGCTCCGCCGTTAGGTCCTGCGGCACGAATCCGAGACCGAGGCCGACCGTGTAGTGGACCAGTACCTTGTTGAGCCGGACCACGCCCAGGTCCGGTCGCTCGGCATAGGCACGCATTGATGGACCGGACGCCCTGTACCCGTCGGGGAACGTGATATACTGTACGAGGTCGAGCGTTGCGTCGGGGTTGATCACCGTGTGGCGCAAAGGCAGCAGCGTTCGCAGCTTCCTGAGAGACACCACGTCCGACCGCCTTTCCTTCGTCGGCCTCACCAATATTGACCGAAATCGATACCCTCTGCCACTGCAACTCCTCGACAGAACAGCGATGGAAGGCTGGCTCGTCGGTGTGACCGACAGCCGCCCGATTTTCGGCGACGGCCCCCGACAGGAACCAGTTGCTTGCTATGCCGGCGAAGATCGTGCTGCTGCCCGACGTTGCCGCAATGAAGTCGACAGCCGATGCCCTGATCGGAACGATCGCCCCCCGGTCGGCGCATCGCATAGGCCAGCCTGTGACCTTCCCCCGAAACTCCGGGCCATTGCGAGCTGGGATTTTCCACCTTTGAATGGATGAAGGAGGAGGATCCGATGAAGCACAGCAGGTTCAGCGATGAGCAGATCATCGCGATGCTGAAGGAGAACGAGGCCGGGGCGAAGGTGGACGACATCTGCCGCCGTCACGCCGTGAGCGGCGCCACGTTCTACGCCTGGCGGAAGAAGTTCGGCGGCATGGAGCGCTCGGACGCGAAGCGGCTGCGGGAGTTGGAGACCGAGAACGCCAAGCTCAAGCGGATCGTCGCCGATCAGGTGCTGGACATGTCGGCGATGAAAGAGCTGCTGCAAAAACATTGGTGAGCCCATGGCGAAGCGCAGAGCCGTGGGCTTTCTGATGAGCGAACTGGGGTTGGGCGAGCGGCGGAGTTGCCGGATCGTCGGCCTGTCGCGCTCGGTGGCGCAGTATCGACCTGTTGCGCGTGACGACGGCGCGGTCGTCGCACGGATGCGCGTGCTGGCATCGGAACACCGCCGCTACGGCTGTCCCCGCCTGCACGCGATGCTGCGGCGGGAGGGGCTGGTGGTGAACCATAAACGCACCGAGCGGCTTTATCGCGCCGAAGGGCTTCAGGTGCGCACGAAGAGGCGTCGCAAGCTGCCCCGGCGCGACCGCGTCGCGGCCCAGGTTCCGCAGCGGCCGATGCAGCGCTGGTCGCTCGACTTCATGAGCGACCAGCTTGCCGACCATCGCCGGTTCCGGATCCTCAACATCGTGGACGACCACAGCGGCATTCTTGTGCACGCGCGTCAGCAGCCCCCGCAGCCAGCCGCCCGGCGGCGTGGCACTGGCCGCCAGTATCGGCATGGCGGACCGGGCGCCGTGGATGAGCAGCTTGCGCAAGTATTTGTTGCCGCGCTTCGTGATCCCGACCAGGCGGGGTTGGCCGCCGGTCGTGATCTGGCGAGGCACTAACCCAAGCCAAGCCGCAAGATCGCGCCCACGCGCGACCGTCTGGGCGTTGCCGACGGCGGCCACCAGCGCGGTCGCGTTCAGCACGCCGATGCCGGGGATCGTCGCGAGCCGCCGCGCGTCGGCGTCATTGCGGGCGCGCGCCGTGAATTCGTCGTCGAACACGGCAATCCGTCGGTCGAGCGAGAGCCACTCGGCGCGCATATCGTCGATCAACTGGCGCATTCGCGGGCTGAGCGGGGCATCGCTGTCGCCGTCGAGCATTGTCGCCAGATGCTGCTCCAATTTGTGACGTCCCTGCGGCGCGGTGCGGCCACGCTCCAGCAAGATGGCGCGCAGTTGGTTGATCAGTGCCGTGCGTTCACCCACCAGTCGGTCGCGGGCGCGATGCAATGTCCGCATGTCGAGCTGCTGCTCGCTCTTGAGCTCGACAACGCGCATCGTCGGCCGGGTTGCTGCCTCGGCAATGACGCGACGTTCTACAATTGGCGTGACCTGCCCCCGGGATTTTGGACCAGCGATAACGTGAGAAACTGGCTCCCTGGTTGGAGGGAGCGATGCGGAAGTCGAGGTTCACGGACGAACAGATGGTGTCGATCATCCGGGAGGCGGATCGGGAGCCGGTTGCCGATGTGGCGAAGCGGCACGGGATCGGCGAGCAGACGATCTACACGTGGCGCAAGCGGTTTGGTGAGCTGCGATCGGAGGATGTACGGCGGTTGCGGCAGTTGGAGACGGAGAACGCCCGGCTGAAGAAGCTGGTGGCGGAACGCGACCTGGAGATCGAAGTGATGAAAGAGGTTGCGGCAAAAAACTGGTGAGCGTGCCGGTCCGTCGTCAGCAAGTGGCGTATGGCCGGGAGCGTGGTCTCTCGGCGCGGCGGGCCTGCACGCTGTTCTCGGTGGCGCGGTCGGCGCTGGGCTATCGCGGGCGCAAACTGGCCAAGGATGCCGCGGCGATGGCGCGGATGCGGGCGCTGTCGGCGACGTATCCGCGCTACGGCTACCGGCGCATCCGGATTTTTCTCGACCGCGACGGTCACGCGATGAGCGCTGGTCGGGCGTATCGGCTGTGGCGACTGGCGCGGTTGCAGGTGCCGCGCAAGCGCGGCCGCAAACGGGTGGCCTCGTCGCGACCACGGCCGCAAGCGCCGGCGGCGGCGAACCAGGTGTGGAGCTACGACTTCGTGTTCGACCGGTGCGCCAACGGCCAGCAGTTGAAGTGCCTGACGGTGACCGATGAATTCACCAAGGAGGGACTGGCGATCGAGGTCGACGCACGGCTGCGCTCGGCGCGGGTGATCGAGGTGCTGTCGCGCCTGGTCAGCGAACGTGGCGCGCCGGCGTTTCTGCGTTCCGACAACGGTCCGGAGTTCGTCTCGCGGGCACTGCTGGGCTGGATCACCCGGGCCGGGATCGGCACGGCGTTGATCGATCCGGGCAAGCCCTGGCAGAACGGGGTGTGCGAGAGCTTCAACGGCAAGTTCCGCGACGAGTGCCTCAGCCTCGAATGGTTCCGCTCGCGGGCCGAAGCGAAGGTGGTGATCGAGACGTGGCGACGGCACTACAACGCGGTGCGGCCGCATTCGAGCCTGGGCTATCTGACGCCGGCGGCGTTCGCCGCTGGACTGACGCCACCAGCGCCCCATGATGCAACGGGCCGGGTCGCTGCGGTATCTGGAGCCTGCGCACCCCGGCCCGTTGCATCATCGCCCCGTCAGGGGCAAACGGAGCAAGCGGGAGCCAGCACCTCAAGTTAGCAGCGGTCCGAAGAAGCAGGGCAGGTCAGAGGGCCAGCACTCGTTAGCAGCGGTCCGAAGAAGCAGGGCAGGTCAGTCCGCCTTGCGATGGGCGAGACGACGGCGCGCTGGGCCGCGCTTGCCGAGGGTGGTCGTGGTTGGTTCGAGGGTTCGGTGAAGGTGGTTGCGGGGGCAGGATTTGAACCTGCGGCCTTCAGGTTATGAGCCTGACGAGCTACCGGGCTGCTCCACCCCGCGTGGGTGGTGGTTTGGGGTGGGCTGGAGGACCTGGCGGCGACCGACTCTCCCGCGTCTTGAGACGCAGTACCATGGGCGCTGGGGGTTTTCACGGCCGAGTTCGGGATGGGATCGGGTGGATCACTCCCCGCCAAGGCCACCAGGTCGTCCGGCCCACCCCTCTGGTTTGCTGAGGGCGAGAGGGTGGGGTGGGGTTTTGGGGTGTGTGGTGTTGGGGTGGTGCGCAGGGCGTGGCTGGCTGCTGCGCATGGCTGGGTCTGGAGGGACCCTGGGGGATCGAGCCTGTTGGGCGATTAGGACCGGTTGGCTGAGCGCGTTACCGCGCGTAGACCTCCGGCCTATCGACGTGCTGGTCTTGCACGGCCCTCGGGGAGACCTGGTTTTGAGGAGGGTTTCCCGCTTAGATGCTTTCAGCGGTTATCCCGTCCGCACATAGCTACCCGGCGATGCCGCTGGCGCGACAACCGGTACACCAGAGGTGCGTCCATCCCGGTCCTCTCGGTACTGGGGACAGCGCCTCGCAAGTCTCCGAACACCCGCGGCAGATAGGGACCGAACTGTCTCACGACGTTCTAAACCCAGCTCACGTACCACTTTAATCGGCGAACAGCCGAACCCTTGGGACCTGCTCCAGCCCCGGGATGTGATGAGCCGACATCGAGGTGCCAAACCTCCCCGTCGATGTGGACTCTTGGGGGAGATCAGCCTGTTATCCCTAGAGTACCTTTTATCCGTTGAGCGATGGCCCTTCCACGCGGGACCACCGGATCACTATGGCCGACTTTCGTCTCTGCTCGAGCTGTCGCTCTCGCAGTCAGGCGGGCTTATGCCATTGCACTCGACAGCCGATGTCCGACCGGCCTGAGCCCACCATCGCGCGCCTCCGTTACGTTTTGGGAGGCGACCGCCCCAGTCAAACTGCCTGCCATGCAGGGTCCCGGGCCGGGCTGACCGGCCTCGGTTAGACATCAGAAGCGCCCAGGGTGGTATTTCAAGGCTGGCTCCGCCGAAGCTGGCGCCCCGGTTTCGATGCCTCCCACCTATCCTACACAGGGCCCCCCTGATGCCACTGCAAAGCTGCAGTAAAGGTTCATAGGGTCTTTCCGTCTGACCGCGGGTACCCCGCATCTTCACGGGGAATTCAATTTCGCTGAGCCGATGCCGGAGACAGTGGGGAAGTCGTTACGCCATTCGTGCAGGTCGGAACTTACCCGACAAGGAATTTCGCTACCTTAGGACCGTTATAGTTACGGCCGCCGTTTACCGGGGCTTCGATTCGATGCTTGCACACCTCCTCTTAACCTTCCGGCACCGGGCAGGCGTCAGACCCTATACGTCGTCTCTCGACTTCGCAGAGCCCTGTGTTTTTACTAAACAGTCGCTACCCCCTCTTCTGTGCCACCCGTGCCTGGTTGCCCAAGCACAGGTCCCGCTTATTCCGAAGTTACGCGGGCAATTTGCCTAGTTCCTTCGACATCGTTCTCTCAAGCGCCTTGGTATTCTCTACCAGTCCACCTGTGTCGGTTTCGGGTACGGTCTTGTCGCTGGCGCTATTTCCTGGAACGCGCCGGCGGCACGCCCAATCCGATAAGGGCGCACCACGCTTTGCGTTCGTCACGTCCAGCAGGCCCAGGACTATTCACCTGGTTCCCATCGGCTACGGCTTTCGCCCTCGCCTTAGGGGCCGGCTCACCCTGCGCGGATTAACCTTGCGCAGGAACCCTTGGACTTTCGGCGACAGAGTCTCTCACTCTGTTTGTCGCTACTCATGTCAGCATTCGCACTTCCGATACCTCCAGGAGGGGTCACCCCGCTCCCTTCGCAGGCCTACGGAACGCTCCGCTACCGCGCATGATCGCTCATGCACCCGCAGCTTCGGTGCGTGGCTTTAGCCCCGTTACATTTTCGGCGCAGGATTTCTGTTAGACCAGTGAGCTATTACGCTTTCTTTAAAGGATGGCTGCTTCTAAGCCAACCTCCTGGTTGTTTTGGAATTCCCACATCCTTTCCCACTTAGCCACGACTTGGGGACCTTAGCTGGCGGTCTGGGCTGTTTCCCTCTCGACGACGGACCTTAGCACCCGCCGTCTGTCTGCCAGGCTATACGTCCGGGTATTCGGAGTTTGGTTAGGTTTGGTAAGCCTTTGGGGCCCCCTAGCCCATCCAGTGCTCTACCCCCCGGGGTAAACACCTGACGATCTACCTCAATAGATTTCGCGGAGAACCAGCTATTTCCGAGTTTGATTGGCCTTTCACCCCTAGCCACAGCTCATCCCCGACTTTTTCAACAGGCGTGGGTTCGGCCCTCCAGTGGGTGTTACCCCACCTTCAGCCTGGCCATGGCTAGATCACTCGGTTTCGGGTCTTCTGCCCGCGACTGAACGCCCTGTTCAAACTCGCTTTCGCTGCGCCTACACCTACCGGCTTAAGCTTGCCGCGAACAGAAACTCGCTGACCCATTATACAAAAGGTACGCCGTCACCGCGCCCATACTTGCGTATCTCGGCGGCTCCGACTGCTTGTAGGCATTCGGTTTCAGGTCTCTTTCACTCCCCTCGTTGGGGTGCTTTTCACCTTTCCCTCACGGTACCTGTTCGCTATCGG